>CAVPFD010000048.1:0-76247 GCA_963703645.1 uncultured Acidobacteriaceae bacterium | reverse complement strand
GAGACGAAGAACGAGCGAACATGAAATGCTCGTGAAGAGTCCTCTCGCTTACCTCGACAATCCGATAGCGAAAAACGCTCGTCAGATTCTCAGGATCTATCCTCGAATTACTTCTGCGTAGCCCGTCGCTACAGTCGCCAAGGTTGCTCGGTGCAGGTTTCTGCAAAAGGAGAAGCCACCCGGAACTCCGCCAGGGTGGCTTCTGTGCTACTTAAATCATCCCCTAAGAAGAGGATTCGCTGTGACGGTATTCCGCTAAACGTTAGGATGTCTGGTCAATTTTGCACTAACCGGGATCAAACTGCACCACCACCACACAAAGAGAGCTTGTTGACCTTGCTGCGTGACAAGAAGAGCAACGACGGATTGCAAGGCTTCATTGGGGTTTGCGGTGAGCGCAAGCCTGAACCCGGGTTTATGCGATAAAGATCTGGCAACGGCGGAAGCGCAATCCCAGCTGTACTGCGAAGACGCCACATCAGAGAGCAAGCCGCGGCGGTGGAAAGCGAAAAAACAAATCCTCTCGACTGCGCTCAGTGCAGGCCTTCGACTCCGCTCAGGATGGCAACCGCGGAGACTGGGCTCCGATCGTGACGCTCTTCGGCTATTTGCCGCGCACGAGTTCCATTAGCTCGGTCTCCGCCTGGCTCCAATCCTCGTCAGGACTGTTGTCGGTTCTGTCGCGAGACTCGTAGATTTGGTAAGCGCGGGTTCGTATCTGGTCTTCCGAGAAGGTGCTCGCTGGATCTTTGGTTAAGGTCTCTTCCTGTTCGGAAGGGTCAAACGTCTGGCTAACTTCGACTTTGGGATTAGACACTTTAACTCCTATGAGTGCCACAACTAAGGGGAGAATACTCCAGAACAGCTGACCTAGTTCAGGGGGTCTGAATGAGAGGTAGGAAATCTCTCTCACCTTTCATCCTACACTGATTAACTGGCAATGTCCAACCTTCCATTTTTGCTTGTTGCGCTGAAACCCATGTTAGCTTCGCATAGTTACGAAGTTGACTGTAATGAGCCAGCTAGAGTAACGATCATCGCTCTTGATTTGACATTCATCAGGCAAGCAGATATAGTTGAATTCGAGGCGGCTTCTACCTTCTCCTCTTTCAGGTTCCCTGAACATAAGTCAGCCCATCTGAAGTTACCTTCATCTTATATGCGACGCAACCTTTAGGAGGTTGAATATGTACGCACGTAATGTCTCGTTTCGCCTGAAATCCAACACTCATTCTGAGTACACCCGCACATTCGAGAACCAGATTCTTCCTTTACTGCGCAAACAGAAGGGTTTCAAGGACGAAATCACACTGTCGAATCCCGGCAGCCAGGATGCGGTCGTAATCAGTCTGTGGGAGAGCAAGGCCAATGCAGACGAGTACAACACCAATGCCTATCCGCAGGTGTTGAAGAGCTTGGCAAGCGTGATCGATGGAATGCCCAAGGTTCAGACCTTTGAGACGGTAATCTCGACCTACCATAGCGTCGCCGTAGCCGTGTAATTCCGGCAAATCTGTAATCCGCAAAGGCAGTCAATCGTGCTTTCGCGGACTACACCTTATCTGAAGAACCTCACGACTGCCGACACGCCTTCCGGCTTGTCGCATCTTGGTTGTAAGGGCGTGATTGACGTAGACATGCCATCACTCGCGCACGAAGGTTGACAACCATGCATTTAATCCAAAACGCATAAACTATCGATCGCCTGGTAAAACAGGGCGGACTCCTTTTGAAAACCTACCATACCGAGTACGATGCAGATCCGGCAAGCTTCCATGCTGAGTTCCTCCGTGGCAGCCTTGCAGGCTGGCGCAGCACCCTACACACCTTGTACGGCGATTACGCGGAAGAGGTTGTTGATCGCGTTTTGATCAAGACGCGCTTGGCCATTTCCGGGGACGAGATGCGATACGGTGCCGCCCATGGCCTTTGAAGCCATTTGGGCCGAAGTTGAGCAGCGTCATAACGTCAGCAACCGTCTTGGGGCACTGGCGCAACGACATCCCTTGTGTCATCCGGGTGGTGAAAACTAGTGGTCCGTATCAGAAGTTATGTTAATATGTTTTGCTAGCTATAATTTCCACTTCAAAAGAGCGGTGTTATGATCCGCTCATGAACACTTCTGTAAGAGACTCCATCCGTTACCGGCCAAGTTAGTTCAAGATCGAAATGGCAGAAAGACTACGCTATCGGACTCCATGACAGAGACAGAGTTCGACAACGGCTACTGGTATGCCGCTGAACTGAAAAAATTCGCAGTCAAAGTCGGGATTCCGTCGGTCAACAGGCTGCGCAAAGACGAACTTGAAAAGGCCCTCAAGCACTTCATCCGCACTGGAGAATCGAAAACTCTTGCCCAGCGAGGTCTCACAAAGTCGGGTGTTCGAGATATCGACAAGGGACTGAGTCTTGACCTGCCAGTCGTCAACTACACGAGCAACAAAGAAACCAAAGAATAGCTTGGCGGCGCCTTGTTGAAACCTATCAAAATCTGGTGAAGTTTGGAGGCGCAACCATCACAAAATCGTCTATAGTTCATGACCCGAACAAATAGCGAAAATCTGAAAACCTAACCGGTTGTCTGCGTATTCGGCGCGTTGATCGTCAGGGTATCTCCCTAGAAGGGCCCATCCGGGGAGTTTCCTGACGACCAGGTACTTCCACGAGTTGCTGACCTCCATGTAAGTCGGCATGTCGTAGAAGTGGTCGCGGCGGCCCCGGGTTACCACCCGCATCACGAAAAGCAGGAAGTTATCCTTTGTTGGCGGCCAATTTCCTGTGTGCCAACACACGTGCAACGAAATGCCCACTTCTGCGTCCTCAGCGTTTGTGGCGAACCGTTATTTATCAATAACTTGTTTGTTTTCAATGCGGCAGAAGGGTTCAACTCCCGCCATATCTTTCGTTGCGACTGCGATGCGGCGGGATCCAGCCCCCTGACTTAAATTGACGGTTCCGCTATGCCGGACCGCGCTTGGCGCCACTCACGATAAGAATCTCAGCCGGGAAACTCATTCCCCGGTCTGTGGAATACTCGCCAAGAGCTTCAAGCGCCCGGCCCCCCGCTTCAGTCACCTGCTCTCTGGAAAGCTTGGCGATCTTTTCGCGAAGCTTCTCAGACATTTCGAGTCGCAGAGCCCAATAGTCCTCCACCGAGACCGGCGCTTGAATGTCGAAATGAAACAGGCGCTCCGATACGGCCCTCACGCCCGCCTCCACAAGAACTTCCGTTAACTTGCCGGGACGGGCAAAGCGGAATGCGTCGGGAGCATCCGGCGCAACCGGTAGCGGATCGACGTACTGGTCGACGATTCTTGACAGCGTGTAGTGGAAAGGATTCCTTTCGGCGAAATGCCAGACCGCCAAGGCCAGTTTCCGCCCCGGCTTGAGCACTCTCAACATCTCGCGGACCGCGTCCACCGGGGAGGGAAAGAACATCACGCCGAAGCGGCTGATCACGGCATCGAAGGTTTCGGCTGGAAACGGCAGCTGGTCTGCAAAGGCGACGTCAAACTGTGCGTTCATTACCCCAAGACGGTCTGCTGCGCGACGAGCGGCTTCCACCATCTCGGGAATCGGATCGATCCCATAGACCTTGCCCTTAGGACCGACTAAGGCAGCCACGCTCAATGCGGGCTCTCCGGGACCCATGGCAATATCCAGAACCACCTGTTCGCTGGCAATCTGCGCATCCTCAATCAGAGCTTGGGTAATTGGCGCGAACATTTGCCGAATGATTTCGCTGTGCTTTTCCCAGAACGGAGCGGAAGCGCCCCATCGGTTGATCACTGCTTGGTCAGGTTGCATGAGCAGAAGTATAGATACTTCGCGTCATTTCATGCGTTTTTCGTTGTCAATACATGGTCAACGCTGTTTGCGAACGAGCGGGTGTAATAAGGAATTACACTGGAACTCGACGGAAAATCGGCCGATGAAGTCTCCCACCCCACCAAAGGAAAGTTTAGCGGGGCACCAGGCGACGGCAGCGTCGTAAACAGCCGCCATTCATAGAAGGAAGAGTGATGCAAGCGCAAACTTGGAAAAAGCAATCTGGAAGTATCGGCCATCGGACTCGGCTGCATGGGAATGAGCTTTGGCTATGGTCCGGCAGCAGACACGCAGGAAATGATTTCGCTGATCCGGACGGCAGTCGAACGCGGTGTCACATTCTTCGACACCGCTGAAGTTTACGGTCCTTTCACAAACGAAGAACTTGTGGGCGAGGCGCTTGCTCCGTTCCGCAGTCAGGTGGTGATCGCAACGAAGTTCGGCTTTGCTCCTAATCCCGACGACGGCGGTAAGTGGACCGCCCTGGATAGCCGGCCAGAGCACATCAAGGAGGCCGTCGAAGGCTCGCTCAAGCGACTCAAGACCGATGTCATCGATCTGTTCTATCAGCACCGGGTTGACCCGAACGTGCCCATCGAAGACGTCGCGGGAGCGGTGAAGGAACTGATTCAAGCAGGCAAGGTGAAGCACTTCGGCCTTTCTGAACCAGGAGTGCAGACGATCCGCCGTGCACACGCGGTTCAGCCGGTCACGGCAGTTCAGAGCGAATACTCGCTATGGTGGAGACGCCCTGAAGAGGAGGTGTTGCCGGCCCTCGAAGAACTCGGGATCGGATTTGTTCCATTTAGCCCTCTCGGTAAGGGCTTCCTCACGGGCAAGATCGACGAAAATACGAAGTTCGATAGTACCGATTTCCGTAACATCGTCCCTCGCTTTGCCCCAGAAGCTCGAAAAGCGAATCAGGCGTTGGTCGATTTGCTGAGCAAGGTCGCAGAACGAAAGCAGGCAACACCTGCTCAGATAGCCCTCGCCTGGCTGCTTGCCCAAAAGGAGTGGATTGTTCCGATTCCAGGGACAACGAAGCTTCATCGCCTGGAGGAGAATCTCGGAGCGGCTTCCGTCGAACTCACCTCCGACGATCTCCGCGAGATCGATAGTGCTTCTTCAAAGATCAAGCTGGAAGGGGCGCGGTATCCGGAAAGACTGGAGCAAATGACTGGCCGCTGAGCGGCCCTAAGGGCGAGACGTGCCCAATGTGAAGTATCCTGAATCCATGAAAATTCCGCTCCCTGCCGTCGCCCTGTTCGTCAGCCTCTGTGTTCCCGTTGTTGTCCTCGCGCAAAGCGGACCTTCTGCATCGCTGCTGGTGCTCTCCAAGCAGGACCACACCCTTGCCATCGTGGATCCTTCCAGCCTGCAAGTCGTCGCCAAGATGCCCGTTGGCAACGATCCACATGAGGTCATCGCCTCGGCTGACGGTACGACAGCGTACGTCTCGAACTATGGTTTCGGCGCTTATAACACCCTCGCCGTCATCGACCTGATTGCTCAGAAAGCGCTTCCCTCTATCGACCTGGGCCCACTTCGAGGCCCCCATGGTCTCACCTTCGTCGGAGGGAAGACCTGGTTTACAGTCGAAACTTCCAAAGCCATAGGGCGCTACGACCCGGCTACCCAGAAAGTGGACTGGATTCTGGGCACCGGCCAGAATCGCACGCACATGATTTACGTCTCCGATGACGAACGTCTCATCATCACCACGAACGTCAGCTCCGGCACGGTAAGCATCATCGAACAAGTCACCGTTAACATGACACCGCCGCCCGGGATGCCTCCTCCGCCCGGTGGGCCGGGTTTGCCCAAGTCCCGCACCGACTGGGATGAGACCGTGATTCGGGTGGGCAACGGTTCGGAGGGCTTTGACGTTTCCCCCGACCGCAAAGAGGCATGGGTCGCGAACGCGCAAGATGGGACCATCTCCATCATCGATCTTCTCGGCAAGAAAGTGATTCAGACCCTTGCCGCCAAGGTTCAAAGCGCAAACCGTCTCAAGTTCACCCCTGATGGCAAACTGGTCGTGGTCTCCACGCTTCGCGGGCCCGACGTGGTCATTCTTGATGCCGAGACGCGCCAAGTGGTCAAGCGTGTGCCCGTCGGTCACGGCGCAGCTGGGATCGTTATGCAGCCCGACGGCTCTCGCGCCTTCGTCGCCTGCACCCCGGACGACTATGTCGCAGTGATCGACCTGCGCTCGCTTGACGTCGCCGGCCATATAAAGGCAGGCGGTCAGCCCGACGGCCTGGCTTGGGCTGTTCGCCGCTAAAGTCTGCCGAATACCGTTAGAATCTGGAGCGCAGGCGGCGCATATACATTCAAGGGAACGGCTGGCGACCTTCGCAGGCTGGGCGTTCGGTCCGGCGATACCGTCATGGTGCATGCCCCGGTGCGTGCGGTTGGAGAAGTTGCTGGCGGACCCGATCAAATTCATCTTGCGCTCAACGACGCGTTAACCGCGGAAGGCACGCTCATGATGTGCCAGTTGCCCGCCGTACTAAGACGAAGTCGGGCGTGGAAGCCTCACTAAGGAGCAAGAGCGGGAAATTCTTGAAAAGTTGGGCTTCGCCCATCATGGAAGCTGTGGCGACAGATCCAGGTGCTGCTATGTGATGGGTCGAGGCTCTGACGTTAGTGTCGTCTACCCGCGTTTTGACAAACCTGGAAGGCGAGCATAACCTGAAATCCCTCACCACTATTAAGAATCAGGAGATAAGCATGAAGAAGATGCTGTGCGTTGTTTTGTGGTTCCTCCCCGTGATGTTGTTTGCACAAAGTCCGTTCGATGGCACCTGGAAGACCAACATGGCGGAATCCAAGCTGTCGCAAAAGCCCTACGAGTTTTCGGTGAACAAAGGGATGTATGACTGCGAAAGCTGCGCCCCCAAAATCAAGAACCTGAAGGCTGACGGTCAGGACCAGTCGGTCACCGGCCAGGCGTATGACACGCTCGCGGTGCAGGTTGTCGACGCGAACACGATTCACGTCACGGCGAAAAAAGCCGGCAAGACCGAATTCGACCAGACCCGGAGCGCTTCGGCGGACGGGAAGATGCTTACGGTTTCGAGCACCAACTATCCCGCCGATGGCAGCCCGTCCTTCAAGGCGGAAAGCAAGTGGACGCGGGTTTCGAAGGGAACGGCCGGTTCCAATGGCACATCTGGTTCCTGGCGTATCCAGAACGTGAATGAGGACGCCGCCGGGCTCACCAGCACCTGGAAGGGTGGGGGCGATTCGCTCAGCATGTCCACTCCGGCCGGCACGAGCTGGGAAGCCAAGCTTGATGGCAAAGAGTACCCGGTAAAGGGCACCTATGCGAATGAGACTGTGTCGGTGAAGCCGCTGGGGGACCGCTCCGTCGAAGTGACTTACAAGCGCGATGGCAAACTGTGGAGCGTGGAGAAGGTCACGGTCTCGTCCGACGGAAAGACAATGACTACCGTCGCCGACAACAAACGAACGGGAAGAGTCTCGACGTACGTTGACGAAAAGCAATAGCGAAAGCTGAATGCAAAGACCCGACTGATGACCGCTTCCCGCTTTGGGGCGGGAAGCGCGCTCCTTCCAAATTCAATGGGTTGATTACAATCGGACAACCTGACCGGGAATCGCTTCCAGCCCATGCAATGCAACTCGGAGCCGGAGATCAGATCAATGACATTGCCATCGTTCCGCTACCGCCTTGAGCAAGAGGAGCCACGAGTAGGAAACGGGGGCGTCACGCGCGGCGCGTCCGTGCGTGAGTTTCCTGTTTCGACTGGCATCGCCGGTGTCTCCATGAGGCTGGGCCCCGGCACAATTCGCGAGTTGCACTGGCATGCCAATGCCGCCGAGTGGGCCTATGTTGTCAGCGGCTCCTGCCGAACCACGATTCTCCATCCAGATGGAGCGGCTTATGTCGACACGTTCGATGCGGGCGATGTCTGGTACTTCCCGCGAGGGTATGGTCATTCGATCCAGGGACTCGGCCCCGGAGAGTGCCACTTTATTCTGATCTTTGATAACGGCGACTTCTCAGAGGATCACACCTTCAGTATCACCGACTTTCTGGCGCAGACGCCGCGCGAAGTAGTGGCGCAAAACCTGGGTCTGTCCATCGCGGAGCTTGCGCCGCTGCCCGATCACGAAGCCTACTTCGTTCGCGGACCTGTGCCTGACGACAGCTCACTCCTTTCAACACCGCGCAAAGTTCCAGAGCTGGCGACCATGCATCGCTACCCTCTGGACGCTCAACAGCCCCGGCGTGTCCCGGGAGGTGGCACGCAGCGAACGGTAACGGTAAATGAATTTCCTATTTCAACCACTATGGCGGGGTCGGTCATTGAGCTTCAGCCCGGAGCTCTGCGCGAATTGCACTGGCATCCGAATGCGGACGAGTGGCAGTACTACATGAGCGGCACGGCAGAAATGGGTGTGTTTCTTGCGCAGGGAAACGCGGTCATCGAGCAGTTCGCAGCCGGCGACGTTGGCTACGCTCCCATGGGAGCGGGCCACTATATTAAGAACACCGGCAACGAGGTATGTCGCATCCTGGTCGGCTTTAACAGCCCGCACTATCAGGCGATGGACCTCAGCGAGTGGCTTGCCGGCAATCCCGTCGACCTGCTTGCAACCAACCTTGGGCTCAGCCCCGAGGTGGCCGCAAGGCTTCCGCACAAGGCCGTGTTTGCGGCGCCGCCGGTCAGCCGGAAATCCGGGTGACTGTCATCCTGTAATCCGGTCGCGCAGCCAGATTCGCTGCCGACGTTCAGGGATGCGGTCGTACCTCCGTGGGAGGGCACGGAGTAGTTCGCACGCCGGCTCGTTTGCGGTCTTATGGGACTTAGGGTCTAATGTCCCCCCAGCCGCCTCGGCAGGTTGAGGTTTGGTATCAGACCGCATCTGAAGAAGGTAGGAGTCATGGCTCGGCTGTTGTCAGTCAATGTAGGCCTCCCGCGCGACATTTCCTGGGAGGGAAAGACTGTACACACCGCGGTGTGGAAGAGCGCGGTCCAGGGCCGGCGTATGGTTCGTCGGCTCAACATTGACGGAGATGGCCAGGGTGATCTGGCCGGTCACGGAGGAGAGCACCGTGCAGTTTTCGTATACCAGACTGACTCCTATCGCTATTGGGAAAAACAGCTCGGGCGAAACGACTTCACCTGGGGGCAATTCGGTGAGAACTTTACCGTGGATGGCCTTGCGGATGACGAAGTTTGCATTGGCGATCGCTATCACATCGGGAGCGCGCTCTTTGAGGTGACGCAGCCCCGCGTTACCTGCTACCGGGTTGGCGTTCGGATGAATGAGCCTCGCATGCCGGCGCTGCTGGTATCGCACCACAGACCCGGCTTTTACTTCCGTGTGCTGGAGGAAGGCGAAGTAGGAGGCGGAGATGAAGTCGTCAAGGTCGGCGAGGCTCCTGCTCGCATGACCGTGGCCGAGGTCGATGCGTTGCTCTATCTGCCGGGCCATTCCCGCGATCAACTGCTGCGCGCGCTGAGCATCCCGGCTTTGAGTCCCGGCTGGCTGGCTTCCTTTAAGGCCATTCTTCAAGAGGAGGAGGAGCGAGGAGGACCGGCGACCGGAAATCCGGGCTTGGGGCCGGCGAGCGAACCACCACCGGCGTGGCCGGGGTTCCGCCCGCTGAGGGTGGCGGAGCTCAAGCGAGAAAGCAGCAGCGTGCTTTCGCTGGTGCTGGACGCGGCAGACGGGAAACCACTTAGCCCTGCGTTACCGGGCCAGTTCGTCATCCTGCGAATGCGTCCGAAGCCGGACGCGCCGCCGCTGCTGCGCAACTATTCCCTGTCAGATGCTCCCAGTGCCGAGCACTACCGCATCAGTGTGAAGCAGGAAGTGAATGGAGCAGCCAGCACCTACTTGCACACGCAAGTCCGGCGCAGTGACGTACTGGACGTAAGCGCTCCTCGCGGTAGCTTTACCCTACGGCCCGGTGACGGCCCCGTGGTCCTGCTTAGCGCGGGCGTCGGAGCGACGCCGGTGCTGGCGATGTTGCACGCATTGGCTGCCGAGTCTTCGGCGCGCGAGGTCTGGTGGTTATACGGAGCGCGCAATCGTGATGATCACCCGTTCCTGCAGGAGTCACATGGCTTGCTCCGAGGACTGCCACATGGGCGAAGTTATATAAGGTACAGCAGGCCTGGTCCGCAAGACCGGCTTGGCTCCGACTTTGATGCTCCCGGCCACCTTGACCTGGCCGTGATCGAGCAGCTTGGCGTCCCGCGTGACGCTGATTTCTACCTGTGCGGACCGCCCACATTCTTGCACGACCTGACGGCGGGCCTTTCGGCTTGGGGCGTCGGTGCCAATCGGGTGCATACGGAGATCTTTGGGCCTGGCGAGTCGATAACGCCGGGCGTGGCTACTGTGGCCTCTCGGTCGCCCCACCAACCCTCGGGAGCGGCAGGTGCAGGACCGCGGGTTTCCTTTGCGCGCAGCGGCATCGCTGTCGCGTGGGACCCGAAATACCAAAGTCTGCTCGAGCTGGCTGAGGCCTGCGATGTTGCGGTGAGATGGTCGTGCCGGACGGGCGTCTGCCACACCTGCGAAAGCGGTCTGGTCTCCGGCACGGTAAGATACCGGCCCGAACCGCTACAGGCGCCGGCCGACGGCAATGTCTTAATCTGCTGCAGCCAACCTCGGGAGGAGGTCGTGGTGGACCTGTGAGTTTGGACAGTTACTTGCGATTGCCGTGCCTCACGCGCACGATATGCGAAAATCGTACTTAACCACGTTCAGCACTTGCGACAACACATCCATTCCGATCTTCCGCGAGCGGACTCTCGGCAATCGTGCCGACCATGCGAAAGCGAATTTCATAACCACCTCGCGACTTCTCGCCAGTCAGGAATTATCCCATGAAATGATGAACGCCGCAGGGGTTGTTAACCACAGGAGGGGCGATGCACTACCACGATTCTGACGATCTGAAACGCATGGGTGAACTCAAGCAACTGGCGCCTAAGGAATTCTCTGCCTTCGTAGAATTCGACAAGACTGTCGGACGCGACGACGGCGCCATTCCGAGGAAGTATCGCGAGCTGATCGCGATCGCGGTGGCAAGCACAACCCAATGCCCTTATTGTCTCGATGTGCATACTCGCGCAGCCAAGCGCGCCGGCGCCACTCGCGAAGAAGTCACCGAAGCGGCTATGTTGGCGGCGGCGCTTCGGGCGGGAGCCGCGGTCATGCACGGTGCACTCGCGGTGAAGTTGTTCGACCAAGCAACTTAGTCGGGTTCTTAGGCCGCGCAACCGCCTCCGAAGATTGAAACGGCACTTCATCACTTGTCCGAAACGGCCGCGAACGAGGTCATAGCTTCCGACCGTTTCCTGTCTGCTCTGAATGGCGATGCTTTCACCGTGGGCTCACCGCTGTCGCTCGATGACAGCCCCTTCCTGCTCAACTTTCCGCTGTCTCTGAATCCAGGCCAGAACTACAGCGGATTGCTGTTCAGTATCACGATCCCGGCGGGTACTCCCGTCGGAGAGTATGACGGGTACTTCCAAATCCTGGGCGGAAGCGATCCTTCCGGACTGGACCCGATCAGCAACGTCGCTGAGTTCCAGGTGGACGTACCGGAACCACACCCCATGCTGCTGCTCTTCGGTAGCGGCACGATCGCGCTCTGCGGTCTTGTCGTTCGTCGCCGGCTGTGGCAGACATAACCACTTCGTAGCCGTTTGCTTGATTCGCCCAGCGACCGTCGCTGGGCGTTTTTCTTTCCTGCGTCCAGCCTAGGCGGCTCGCTCATAGGCACGGATGGCGTCGTGCAAATGGCTGTAGAAGTGTTCCGGGCCGATAATCTCCGTCACGTGATGCCGATCCAAGTCCGCCTTAAGAGAGAACGGAGTGCGAGCCAACGCCACCACCACATGACACTGCGTCAGGTCCTGGTGAAGTTCCCGCACGATGCGGGCTGCGGTGTAATCAATGTTGGAGATGGCTTCCGCATCCACCACCAGCCAGCGCACCGGAGAAGGGGCCGGACCAATCAGGTCGCGGATCTCGTCTGCAAAACGGCCGGCATTGGCATAGAAAAGGGACGCGCCGAATCGGTACATCACGAGTCCCGGCTCCGTGACTGTTCTTGTAACCGGCGGAGCCAACTGCCAGATCTCCCCTTCGCCTTTGACCAGCACGCCGGTGTGAGGCTGATAACTGTGCCGAACCACCCGCAGCAGAGAGAGCACCATGGCCAGCAGAATTCCCTGTTCAACGCCGACCAATATAACGACGGCCGCGGTAATCAGGGCCAGTCCATATTCACCCGGACTCTCGCGGCGGATCTCGCGCAGGCCGCGCAGATCGATGAGCCGCACGGCAATGACGAATACGACGGCGCCCAGCACGCAGCGCGGAAGATATTGCAATGGCTTGGTCAGAAACAGCAGGACGACGGCAACGACAGCCGCGGTGGCAATCTGCGCCAGCTGGCTCTGCCCGCCAGAGCTTTCGACCATCGCCGTCTGCGTGGGACTGCCATCCACTACAAAGGTCCCGCTGCATGCGGCGACTGCGTTGGCCGCCGAAAGGCCCACGAGGTCGGCATTTTCGTCGAGCTTCTGATGATGGCGCGAGGCGTAGAAACGCGCAGTGGCCGCGCTCTGGGCGAGGATCATCACAAAGCATGACGCGGAGACGCCCACCAGTGACAGCGCGTCCTTCCACGGCACATCGGGCAAGCCGAGATGCGGCAGGCCGCTGGTTACCGGGCCGACAACGGGGATGCCGCGTCCGGCAAAGTTCCAGAATCCGCTCGCCGCGATTGCGCCCACCACGGCAATGAGGGGGCCGGGAATCTTGGGGGATATCCAGCGCAAGGTCATGATGCCCGCTACAACCAGGGCCGAGATGAACACAGCCAGCCAGCGGACCTGCGGCACGCCGCGCAAGACCTCCAGGAGTTGCATGAGGGAGCGGCGGGAGTGAACATCGATCCCCAGCATCGTGCCCAGAACCGCGATTCCAACCTGGAAGCCAACGCCGGTAAGGAATCCGACCAGCACGGTCTGCGAGAGAAAGTCCGCGAGGAAGCCCAGCTTGAGTATCCGCGCAATCAGCAGAAATCCAGCCGTTAGTAGCGCGACCATGCCGGCCAGCGCTACGTATCGCGCGCTGGCCAGCGGCGCCATGCTGCCAATTCCGCCGGCCAGAATGGCGGCGGTCGCAGAGTCGGCCGCCACCACCAGGTAGCGCGACGAGCCGAACACCGCAAACGCCACGAGCGGCAACAGCAGGGTGTAGAAGCCGGTGACAACCGGCATTCCCGCGATCCGGGCGTAGCCTAATGCCTGCGGGATGTTCATCGCGGCGAGCTGGATGCCGGCCAGTGCGTCGCGAAGCGCTCCTGCTCGAGTGACGGGCCTTATGCCCTGAAACAGAGAGAGTCTAGCCATGGAGCTGAATCATTTCCTGAACCATGGAGGCCACTACTTTTTCTTCTTCCGCTTGGGGTGGCTCTCCTCCTCGACAGCTTGATGGTATTCCTTGCGGATCGCTTCCAGATCAACCTGCGGCTTGGGCAATTGCATTCCCAGGTCTTCCATGGTGGAAGCGACAATCTGCGAAACCGCCAGATTGCGAAACCACTTATGGTTGGAAGGGATGACGTACCACGGCGCCTCCTTCTTGCTGGTTTCGGCAAACACGTCCTCGAAGGCCCGGGTGTAGTCGTCCCAGAGCTCGCGTTCATGGTAGTCGCTCTCGCTGATCTTCCAGTTGCGCGCGGGGTCGTCGAGCCGCTGTTTGAAGCGCGCCAGTTGTTCGTCTTTGCTGATGTGCAAAAAGAATTTGATGATGTGCGTGTTGTTCTGCTCCCGCAGCAGTTTTTCGAAGTCGTTGATCAGTTCATATCGTCCCGACCAGACGTCCCGCGGAACCAGCTTGTGCACACGTACCACCAGCACGTCCTCGTAGTGCGAGCGGTTAAAGATGGCAACAGCGCCCTTGCCGGGCACGTGTGGGTGAACGCGCCATAGGAAATCGTGGTCGAGCTCGATTGCCGTCGGAGTTTTGAATGACGTAACCGTCGTGCCTTGCGGGTTCATCACGCTCATCACGTGGTTGACCGTGCCGTCTTTGCCTGCAGCATCGAGCCCTTGCAAGACGATCAGCAACGAACGCCGCCTCTGTGCGTACAGAAGATACTGCTGCCTGGCAAGGCTGACGCGGTATTTTTCAAGCTCAGCCTTGGCGTGGCTCTCCGACACATGCTCGCCTTTGTAGCCGGGGTCGATCTCGCTCAGCTTGACCCTGGCTCCCGGCTTTACTCGGAATCGTTTGCGATAGTCCATCTTCTATTTCTTCCTTACGTGCAGTACCTTTTGTACCTCGGCGACGACCTCTCCCGCTTCATCTTTGACTTCGACCAGAAACGTCGGCTCATACTTCGGTTGCGTGGCCAGCTTGTCGCGAATCTCGTCGAGCTGCGCATCGTTGAGCCGAAACTCGGCTTTGACTTTTCCCTTCCCCGGTTTGCGGAAGCGAATGCTAGCGGCTTTGTCCCACACGATGTAATCGCGGCCGAGATTCTCCATCAGCATCAGCATGTAGAAAGGATCGGTCATGGAGTAGAGCGAGCCGCCGTAGTGGGTGCCGACGTAGTTGCGGTTCCACGGATGCAACTTCATCTCGACATCGACCACCCGGTTGGAACGCCAGCGCACACGAATGCCAGCGCCCAGCAACGGGGGCCAGATGTTGATTGCTCGCAGCATGAAGCGTTGCAGTCCGGTGGCCATCAGTGCCGAGATCTCCGATCAGACAAAACAGACATTCTAGTTGAGCGCCGATCTTCGCGTTCGATCAGACGTCGCATCTCATGTCCGTAAGGGAGTCATACTACTCCGAACTCGCGAATATCCGCAGGAATTCAATATCAACTGCGCTCCTCCTCACTGCTTGAATCGTCAAAGACATTAAGGCCACAACGTCTGACAATGTAAGCATGGAGGTGACCAGTGAAGAAGTACTGTGGTTCATTCATTGCAGTAGGAAGCTTGATTCTAATGCTGATGCTGGGGACGGCTGCGGTAGCCCAGATGGAACCGCAGCCCAGTGCCCGCGTGAACATCCCTTTCGATTTCTACGCGGGTTCTACGAGCTTGCCAGCCGGGGAATACTTGTTCGATGTTGACCCTGTAAATCACAGCGTCATCGTCGTCCAGGTGGCGACGGGTCATTCGATTTTCCTGAGTGGAATGCCCGCCAGCCCGGAACTCAACGGCAAGTCTGTACTGACTTTTAACAATGCGGAAGGCGAACCCAGGCTGACGGAACTCCGGACCGATATTGCTGGCTTGAGATTTGCACCAGTAAATGTCGGCTATGAGGGCAGTTACGGTAGCCAATAACACGTGGCAGAACGGTAAGACCGAGTCTGGAACGTATGCAACCAAAACCGAAGACATAACAACAAGGAGGTTATTGATGCCGCAAGCTTCACTGAGGGATGTAACGCCGATTTCGCCGATTTCTAAGAACCTACGGGGTCGTTCGGATCGCGAAGCGGGAGACATGCAGACCCACATCCGGCAGCGCGCCTATGAATTGTACGAAGCGCGCGGTCGCCAAGATGGGCATCAGATGGAGGACTGGATTCAAGCTGAGCAGGAGATCCGCAGCAAGTACCGGCTCGGCAAGGTCGCCTGATCCCCTGCCCTACGAGACCCAACGGGAAGAAGAAGGCCGCCCTTTCCGGGCGGCCTTCGTTTGGCTGGGCGTTGGGGGAGGATGTCTGGCGGCAAATCAGGTGCGTTGCACTACGGAGTTTGTACCGACGCCGACTCGGTCAAGCTGTTCGTCATCAGCCGGACATCCACACGCCGGTTCTTGGCGCGTCCTGCGGCGTTGGTGTTCTGAGCCACCGGATTGTCCTTGCCGAGTCCGATCAGGAAAATCTTGTAGGGCGGGAACACTGTACTTCTGCGCCAGGTACTGGATGACCGCGTCGGCGCGGCGCTGGCTGAGCTGATAGTTGTAATCAGCCGGGCCGGTCGAATCCGTGTAGCCCTCGACCTGGACGATGTAGTGCTTCTGCCCCTGCGATCTGCTGCGCGAAGTCGTCCAGCGTCTGCTTGTCCTTGCGCGTCAGGTTGGCCTTGTCGAAGCCGAACAGCACCGTGCGTTCGTTCACCGGCTTGTAATTGTCCAGATTCTCCACCGTACCCGCCAGGCTGGTCACGCGGTTGCCGGCTTTCGTCGCATTCTGGTTAGCCTGATCGGCGGCCTGTCCGGCTGCCAGCGCTTTCTGGTCGGCGGCTGCCGCCTTGGAGTTCACCTGCTGGATGCCCTGCTGAGAGCGCGCGTCAACATCCTTGATGTCGCGAGTATTCTTCGCGGTCAGATCATCTAATTCATTGACCTTGTTGATGGTGGGAGTGACTTCGTTGCGCACGTAATTCTTGGTGGCGCAACCCACCGTGAAAGGCAGGCTGCCAATCACCAACGCTGCCAGCAAGGAGAATCGGTTCATGAACAGTACTCCTGTAAAAAGCTCGGTACAACGATGTTAAGGGCCGTTGGCCTAAGGGTGAAGTAGCAAGCAGGGTGCCTTTGCGAGGGGAACGATGGAGGTAAAATTTAGCCTTGTTTTCAGCGAGTTGAGAGCTGTGCGAGTCGGCGCCAGCATTCTCGTCCAGCCGCGGTAGATAAACCTGACGTGAGGAGTAGAATTTTTACAGAGTAGTAAAGCTCGCCGAGTGCGCCCAATCCACACAGATCTTAGAGTTGGCGGCGGTGTGTCGGCACCGCTACTCTGGCTTTTGAGTTGATGGACCTTCACCAGAAAATCCGGACTCTACCGACTTCGCCCGGCGTGTATCTGTACAAGAACGCCGATGGCGAGATCATCTACGTCGGCAAGGCCAACAGCCTGCGCGCTCGCGTGCGTTCGTATTTCCTGGAAGGCGCGGCCGAGAACGCCAAGACCGGAACGCTGCTGCGCGAGGCGGTTGACCTCGACTACATCGTGGTCGACAACGAGAAGGAAGCCCTGGCGCTCGAGAACAACCTCATCAAGCAGAAGAAGCCGCGCTACAACATCCTTCTGCGCGACGACAAGACGTATCCCTACATCAAGCTCACCATCGGCGAGCGCTATCCGCGCGTCTATCCGACGCGCCGCCTGCGCAAAGACGGCTCGCTCTATTACGGGCCGTTCTTTCCCACCAGCCTGGCGTACCGCATCGTCGATCTCATCCATCGCCACTTCCTGATTCCGTCGTGCAAGCTCGACCTGAACCGCTACTATCCGCGGCCGTGCCTGCAGTACTACATCGGCCGCTGCCTTGGGCCGTGCGTGGAAGGACTCACCACGCCGGAGCGCTACGCCGAGGCGGTGCACGACGTGAAGCTGTTTCTCGAAGGCCGCGGCGCCGATCTGTCGCGTTCGCTGCAGCAGCGCATGATGGCCGCCGCCGAGCGCGAGCAGTTCGAGCTGGCCGCCAAGTATCGCGACCTGATCTCGACCGTCGACCTTGCTCGAGCAGAAGCAGCGTATCGCCGCCGTCGAAGGCGACGATGCCGACGTCTTCGGCTATCACTACGAGAACGAGATGCTGGCGGTGAACCTCTTCCACATGCGCGGCGGCAAGATCGTGGACAAGCGCGAGTTCTTCTGGGAGGACCTGCAGCGAAACCGTCGGCAGAGCAGGATTCGAGCCGGGCGAGTTCTTCTCCGCCCTGCTGAAGCAGGTCTATCTCGATCAGCAGTATGTGCCGCACACGATTTACGTTCCGGTGGATTTCGAAGACCGCGCCACGCTGGAAGAAGTGCTCTCCGAAGGCCACAAGCGCAAGGGTGCAGATCCACGTGCCGCAGCGCGGCGAGAAGCGCTCGCTGGTTGACCTGGTCGGGCAGAACGCCAAGCAGGCTTACGACCAGCGCTTCCGCGTGATGAAGCCGGCGGCCAAGGCCATCCAGGAGGCGCTGCAGGACGCGCTCATGCTGCCGGAGTTGCCCAAGCGCATCGAGTGCTTCGATATCTCGCACATCCAAGGCGCGGAGACGGTCGCCTCGATGGTGGTCTGGGAAGACGGCAAGATGAAGAAGTCCGACTACCGCAAGTTCATCATCAAGGGCATCACCGGAGTGGACGACTTCGCCTCCATGCGCGAGGTGGTCACGCGCCGCTACAAGCGTGTGCAGGAAGAAAAGCAGAAGATGCCGAGCCTGGTGCTCATCGACGGCGGCATCGGTCAACTGCACTCCGCCGCCGAAGCGCTGGAGTCGCTGGGCATCACCAACCAGCCGCTGGCCGCTATCGCCAAGCGCGAAGAGATCATCTACGTACATGGTCAAGAAGACGAGCCGATTGTGCTCGACCGCCATTCGCCGGTGCTGCATCTGGTGCAGCAGGTGCGCGACGAAGCACACCGCTTCGCCGTCACCTTCCATCGCAAGCGCCGCCAGATGCGCGACCGCAAGACCGAACTGCTCGACATTCCAGGCGTTGGAGCACGCACCACCAAGCGTCTCCTGGCAACACTTCGGCAGCCTGCAGGCAGTGAAGGAAGCCGACGCAGCGGCACTGGCATCGGTCGTGAGCCGACCGCAGGCAAGCGCGATCCTGCGGCATTTTGGGAAAGACAGCAACTAGCAGTTAGCAATTGACATCTAGTACTCTTCCTTCGGCATCCGGTGTTGACGTTTGTGTTTCGTATTTGTGATTTCTCAATTAGTCTGGAACATCTCGGTTTTAGCAATTGCGAATTGCTAATTGCTGGTTGCTTACCGGAGGGCCCATGAGTTCGGAAATGGAAGCGATGGACAAAGCGAAAGAGGCGGCGGAAGAAGCCAAGGAAAGACGGCATCTCGCTCCCGTCAGCATTACGATTGCAACGCTGGCCGTATTTGTGGCCATCGTGTCTCTACTCGGACATCGGGCGCACACGGAAGAGATTCTGATGCAGACCCGCGCCACCGACCAGTGGGCGTATTACCAGGCGAAGAACATGCGCCGCAACAATCTCGAAGCGCTGGATGAGGTCATGACGGCGCTGGAGAACACCAAGGCCGAACGCGCCCAGGAGGTGCAAAAGCACTTCCACGAGGAGATTGATAAGTACCGCGATCAGCAAAAGGACATCCAGGCGGAGGCTCGCGGGCTGGAGGCAGAAGTGTTGCGCGCGACCCATCGCGCCGACCGCTTTGACCTGGGCGAGGTATTTCTGGAGATTGCGCTGGTGATAACTTCCATCACCCTGCTAACCGATAATCGCCGCTACTGGTACATGGGGATAGTGCTGGCCGTGGTTGGCCTGGTGGCAGCGGGCAGTGGCTTCCTGGTGCACTGAGGCGAAGCGCTCACCGGGTCTCTTTCCGTTGCGCACCGTGCCAAATTGTATTGATCGTAACGCGCCTGCCCTGCGAGCGGTACAGAACAACGTACGGCGTACCTCCTATGACTAGTTCGCGAAAACCTGGGTCGCCCCCAGCTCTGCCGAGGTGAGGATGATCTCTGAGGAGTTCAACGACGGCGATAATCCGCGTCGCCAGGCGTTCTGCCGCCTCCGGCTTATCGCGAGCGACGTAGGCCCGAATTTCTTGAAGACGAGCCCGGGCTAGCGGAGACCATACGATCTCTACTGGCACAGTGCCTCATCGTCGTGGACCTTGCCGCAAACGCACTTGGGCGGGGGCAGCTCGTGGTCGGTGCCCCAGGAGAGCAGCCAGGCCTTCACGTCCTGGTGCTTAATATAATGACCGGACTTAATCTGCCGGTCTGCCTGCCGGAGCTCCGCCAGCATCCGTTCCTGGTCGGCGACGTACGACTCCACGGCATCGGCAATCAGGAAGTTCGAGCTGCGCCCCGATGTCTTCGCCAGCTTCGCAAGCCGTCTCTTCGTCTCCGGTTTCAGCCGGATGCTTAGGGTTGCACTCTTTGTGTTCGCCATGAACACATCTTAGCATGCTCGCGGCAGCCCGTTTGAGGCGGGCTGTGTAACAAGACGAGCGGTGGGCCTACGATTGCCAGCCCTCCGCGCCCACCAGCGGCACGAAGCGGCATTGGTCGTGAGTGGTGACGATGATTTCTCCGCCCTCTTTGCGGACGATGTGCACCTGCTGCTCGTAGCGCGTCCCGACCGGCACCACCAGCCGGCCGCCATCGCCAAGCTGCTCCACCAAACTCTCGGGAATTCGCGGTGCCGCGGCAGCGACCAGGATCCTGTCGAATGGAGCCTGCTCGGGCAGGCCGAGGCTGCCATCACCATGAACAACGTGGACATTCGCATAGCCAAGCCGCGCCAATATCTCGCGCGCCTTGTTGGCCAACTCTTCGTGTCGTTCGATGGTCCACACTTCGGCGGCTAATTCTGCCAGGATCGCCGCTTCGTATCCGGTGCCTGTACCGACTTCCAACACGTGGTCTGTTGACCGCAGCTCCAGCGCCTCGACCATGGCGGCGACGATGTACGGCTGCGATACCGTCTGGCCCGCACCGATAGGCAGGGGATGGTCGCCATAGGCGTCCCTAAAGTCCTCGCCGGCGATGAACTCTTCGCGCGGGACTTTGCCCATGGCCTCCAGCAGGCGGGGATCGCGAATGCCGCGCGAGCGCAATTGTTCCTCAACCATGCGGGCGCGCGCTTGCGCGAGGGGGTTAGAGCCGTTGCCGGAGGAAGCGATTCGCATAGCAACTAGCAGCTAGCAATCAACAACTAGTGGAATTTTACCCAAGAAAAGGCAGGAGCCCTTCTAATTCTGTTCCGTTGACTAATTGCCAGTTGTTGGTTACTTCTTACCTCTTCCGCTTCCGTATCAGTAGATCGAAGCTGACCACGCCATTTTCATCCCGGATACCCTGCAGCGTGTATTCGGTATTGATGTTGTATTCGAACTGAATGACCTGCTGGGCCGAACGCGTAAGGTTGGTGATGTAGGTCAAGGTCACATTGTTGGAGACCTGCTGCTCGACCGTGAGGCGCGCATTGGGATTGTTGTCTGGACCTCCAACCGCGGGATTGATTCGGATGGAGCTCACGCCAAACAGTCTCGACATTCGGTTTGAGACCGACTGGTTTAGGGCCTGCCCTAGCACCGCGTTGGATGCGCTCTCGGCGAATCCAAACTGTGGAGCGGCCGTACCCGTGGTGTCAGATTGAGTGCGCCCAAAGGCGAGCAGAGCCACGATGTCCTCGCTGGAGAGCGGAGGATCGGAGCGATAGGTTGTCGTCAGCCGTTCCAGCGTTCCGTGCAGGCCAACCGTGATGTCGTAATCGCGAACCCGGGTGGTGGCTTCGACGTCGAGCACCGGGTCAATCCGTAGCGGGTCGATAAACGTGATGTCGCCGCGCTCCAAATGGTACTTCGTGCCTTCGATTTTGAGGTCGCCCTCGGCGATGTTGATACGGCCTAACAGTACCGGCCGCGCCGCTGTGCCGCGCAGGCGCAGGTCCACATCGCCGGACAGCTTGGCGATCGAGGTTTGCACCGTCAATTCCGGCGCTGAAAGTATGCGCACGTCCAGGCGTAAACCGTTGAGCGGCGAATTCGTGTTGGGCACAGGCGACGACTGGCTTGCCTGTGCCAGCGCGAACGCCAGGTCGGTGGACGGAATCTGCGCAAAGCGTGTGACCGTCACATCGCCGCTCAGCGAGGAATTCTGCAGGTTGCCGACCAGGTGCAGTGACTGATCGGAGGTAACGCTGATGCCCGCGTAACGGAAGCGGATCTCGCTTCCGCTGGTCGTAAGGTCAAAGCCGACGGTGCGGCCATAGGTGACGAAACCGCTGAAGGTCACCAGGCCTCCGCCCATACGGGCTGTCAGGTGCTCCACTTGAAGTCGGTCCTGGTTAAACACGAAACTGCCGTTGACATCGCCGAGACCGGTCGGCAGATCGATCATGGACAAGCCGGCATGAACGATCTCAATGCGCCCGTTCATCAGCGGATTTGCCGTGTCGCCGGTGACGGTAACGCCGAGGTTCACCGTGCCGTAAGAAGTAACTTCGGGATCGAGGGTGTGCACCAGCTTCAGGTTCACGCTGCCATCAGCTCGCAGGTCAAGTGGACGGTTGTCCTTGACACTGACGCTGCCGCTCAAAGCGAGATGCGAGTCTCCGCTGACCAGCGCACACTTCTGCACCGCAACCACTCCGTTGGCCAGACGTATCTCCACGGGCCCGTCGCTGGCGATGGGGACCTTCTCCACTTCGACCTTGAATTCGTTGATCTTGAAATCGCCGCTCAGAAGCCGTGGCTGCTTCAGCGGTCCGGAGAACGTCGCTTGTCCGGCCATGGATGAGTGTCCGGTGATCCTGCCTTTGACCTCGGTGCGCAGGAAAGGATCGATGTCCAGGTTGGAGAAGTGCATGTTCAGGCTGCCGGGCATGTTGCCACTCAGCTCCACGTTACCGTCGAGGGTGAAGCTAGCCGTGGAGAAGTTCGAGCGCGCCGTAAGCTGAAGTTGCCTGCCACGAGTTACAGCGTCGGCGGCCAAACCGCCGACAGGCTCACCGTTCAGCACCAGGTTGTTTACTTCAAGATGGCCATTGATAATCGGCTCTTCGAGAGTGCCGGAACCTTTCGCCGTCGAACCTGACAACTCCTCCCGCTTGCAGACGAGCGGTTTGCAGTTCGGTAATGTCAGCCAAGTTCAAACTTATGCCGCTCACGTCGAAACGCATGTTCTTGTTGCTGAAGTTGTAGGCGGCGGTGCCTGCCATGACTCCACCGGCAGCCTGCACCCGGATGTGATCGAGCTGCGCTTCATGGTTGACGAACCGGAGATCCGCGCCGGCAGACTTGATGGGCCGGCCATAGACCTGCGCCGCAGTCAACGTGAACTGGCCCGTGCCGTTGGGATTTCCTTCCGTGCCAGAGGCCTGCAAACTTGTGTTCAGCATGCCAGTCACCGGATAGTCGAGACCCACGGCACGCTGAAGCTCAGTCACATCTGCATTGTGCACGGCAAGCTGAAGCTGGAAAAGCGAGTCGTCGGTAAAGCTTCCTTTCTCCAGTGCGGCTGTCCAATCCACATTGAGACGTCCACTTCCCTCCTGAATGACGGCATTGTGCACTGCGACTTTGGAAAGCGAGTACTGAACATCCGCTTTGAATTGATCAATATGAATACGTCTCGCCGGTGCGAGCGGCGATACAGGTTCGGACGTTGGCGCGGACGCCGGATGCAAGGAGAATCCTCGCTTCGACGGAGGGTGGACCGGGTGCGCTGCGGCCTTCGCCGGCGCGGTGTAAACGTAGGTGAAGTTCGAAGCCTGCACATGTCCCGCAACCTGGGAATCCGACAGCCTGCCGCTGACTGTTCCGGTGAAGGTCGCCTCGCCTTCCAGTTCGACTGGCGACGGGGCATAGCCGAGGGCAAGTACAAAAGGCTCGAACTCCTTCAGGCTGGTCGCGGCGAAATTTACCTTGAGACTTTCGGAAGTCGTACCAACGGTGCCCGCTGCGCTCAGGTCAGCGTGCGGGGTCTTAAGGTCGAGCGTTGCAATGTCCATTACCTGAGGCCGCAGATAGTAATGGCTGCGCAGGCTTCCGCTTACCGGCAGTTCTCCATCCGCAGGTTGGGACGGCGCAACGATGTCGAGCGCGAGTTCTCCCTGCGCGGCCGACAAGGAGCCCATCCACGCCAGGCCAACGGTTCCGGCGACACTGCCGGCCGGCTTCAACGACTCCAAGGGCAGCGACCGGGTCGAGATGGTGCGCGTCAACTCCGCCAGCGATACTGCGCTCACCCGCAAGCGAGCCGTTCCATGCTGCGGCCCGGGGCCGCTGATCTGTTCGGTCGCAGCAAGAGATTCGCCGCTACCGAGCTTGCTCTTCCCTTCCTTCGAGGAGACCTTCCCCGGCCTTTGCGCAGCGCGAGCGCCCGAACTTGACGCCAGCAGGTTATCGACCGTCGCGTCGCCGTTGATCGCGCCGCCCAGCAGGCGTCCGGCAATGCGAGTGAGTGCGAGGCGGTTGTTGTCCAAAGCGTAATCAGCGCTCACACTTGCGTTGCGCAGGACGACGCCTTCCTGCAGATAATCGAATCCGCGAATTGCCAATTTGCCGCGCGAAGTGTGGGCGATCTCTGAATAGTTGCCCGAGCCACTGGCGGTCAGCGTTCCGGCTGCGTAGTTCGTAAGTTCGGACGATCGCTCCGAGCTGTCCCATGTCCAGCGTAGTGCTGTAGGTGAATTCGGCCCGCGGGCTGTCGAAATGGCTCACCTTTCCCTGCGCCTCGCAGCGATGACTTCTGCGAAGTCGAGCTTCAGAGACTTGATCTCCGCTGTGTCGCGCCAGGAGAGCGAACTCCATCTCCGCCTGAGCGGGCACATCACGAAAGTCCCGGTATTTCACGTCAATCTTGCCGACGCGGACGGTCCCGTCGTAATGGCGGTCGCGCCGGTCATAGGTCATCTCGGCATCAACATCGTCAGCGGTGAAGTCCAGAGGCAACTCGCGATCATTCAGCAAGAGCATGCCGTTGTGAAGATCGGCGCGGCTGATGGCCAGGTCGAAGAGCTGCTGCACGGGTTTGGCGCTGCCCGGCTTCACCTTCGGCTCGGGCGCATTGGTCGTTCCATCGGGATAGACAACGAGATGGATGACCGGACGCTCAAACCCGACATACTTGAGGTGGACCCGCGCTTGCAGAACGGAGATGATGCGCAGCCGGATCACGGCGCGGTCGGCGTGTGCGTAGGGCAGTTGGTCCGCTGCCTCGTGGCCGTGGACGGTAAGGTCGTCCGCTTCAAATTCCAGCTTTGCCAGGTTCCAGTGAAAGGACCGCAACTCAACCCGGCCGCCGCTGATGTCTTCCAAAGCGGCGATCACCTTCCCGCGCACCAAGTCCTCGAAACCTGGGCTCCGCAGGTACCAGGCGAGGCTGACGACGATCGACAGCAACACAACGCCAATCCCAAGCCCAATCCAGAGGCGGGTGTGTGAGTGCCGGTTTGTGGTTTCGTCAGGCATCTTCAATGAGCGCCTGGGGCCCCCGACGGTTCGGCCGGAAGACTCAGCGCGGGAATCGGGACACTGGTTTGAATCTCGGCCTGCTGCCGCAGGTTATGCAGCCATGCATCCAGCAGTTCGTCCATGTGTTGCTGAGTCAGCAGTTCCCGAATTCTCGGCTCAACATCTTCGAACGCGACTACCTTTCCACCAGTCTTCTCCAGGTCTGGCAGCAGTTGGTTCCTGTAATACGCCTCGACCTCCTCCGGCTGAACATGGACGTTGGGACGCAGGCGAACCTCCACGAAGTTCATCACCTGCACCTCCGTGCGCAGGTGTTGCTTGAGCACCTCTTCACTGAGGCCATAGCTGCCCAGTAACTTCTGCCAGCTCTGCTCGTCCTTGCCTTCCGGCACCTGCGCTCGAAGCTTCGCCAAGTCGTTTCGCAAATCGTCTTCCGATGGCTGCAGGGCGTGGGCGCCGCTCATCTGCGCCTTGAGCAACTGGCGATCAATGAGCCGCTGCAACGCTGTCCCCCGATCGGCGTCGGTCACCCGGGCCAGCGATTTCCGCTGCATGAACATCTCGTAGCAGACGGCTTCGTCCCAGTCGCTGCGAAAAATCGGCTTATGATTCACCGTAACTACCACGCTGTCGATGACTTCGCCAGCAACCGCCAGCACAGCGCCAACCGGCAGCAGCAACAGCATGCACATCGTGAAATGAAGAACTCGTCTCATCAGAATGTTTGCCCAATGCTGAAAAATACGTTGATGCGACGCAGCGACTCCACTGTGTCCTTCTCCTGGACGGGATACCGCGTCGGGTTGAAGTTGTAGCCGAGATCGAAGCGGACAGGGCCTACTGGCGTCTTGTAGCGTACGCCCACTCCGACGGCTTGCGGGTTGTAGCTGAAGTTACACTGCACTGGGCTGCCCGGCCGCGAACAAGCGGTAATCGAAGGCTGATGAAGGCGCAGCATCCCACTTGCAATCTCGCTCGCCGTGGCGAACACGTTGCCCATATCGTGGAAGAAAACCAGGCTTAGGTTGTCGCCCACGTAGGGGAGCATCACGGGAGGGGTCCGAACTTCCAGATTATTGACGAACAATCCCTGGCCACCAATGGGGTAGCCAGTTTGCAAGTCGCGAGGTCCTGCCTGGTTAATGGAAAAACCGCGAAGAGAGTTGCCGCCGCCAGCGAAAAACAATTCCGGCAAGGGGACGGAGGTGGCTTCCGAAGGCAAGGTCCCGCTCGGCGTCATGCCCAGAAAGTTGTTAGTGCCGTAGGGATGCAGGATACCAATCTGCGTGTTCCGTGCCAGCACCCAGTGCTTCTTAAAGGTGTAGTACGTTGCATTCTGCAGGAGCACCTTGCCAAAGTTTGCCTCCGAGCCCAGCGCACTGGTTGCCAGGCCCAAGTCGGCAATGGTGTAACTCCCCTTGTGTGAATCAATGGGGTTGTCACGCGTATCGCGCAGATAAGTAAAGCTCGGAATGGCCAGCCGCACCGGTTTGGAATATAGCGGAATCAGCGTGGGATCGATCACCAGGCTATTAGGATCGATGGATACGCGCTGCCAGCTCATGCGGTAAATCAGGGTTGTGGAACGGCTGTACTTCTGCTCGGCTGAGAGCGTTCCGGAAAGCCGCTCCGAAGTAAAGGTGTTCACATCGGCGGCATTGTCGTAAAACGCAGTAACGTTGAAGCGCCATCGCTCCCGGTGAAACAGCCGTGGCGCATCGTAGCTGATCAAACCACGACGAACCAGCAAGCCTATTCGGACGCGAAAGGTAAGGGTCTGGTCGCGGCCGAACATGTTCAAGCGAGTGATTTCCAGCGTTCCGGTTGGGCTAACCCCGGTGCTTCCTTGTGGATTGCTGGTAGTAGGAATGTTACCCGTGGCGAATTCAATTCCGCCGCCATAGCGGAAGGTCCAGCGCTTCGCTTCCTGCAGATTAAACAGAACATCCTTCGCAGGTTCCTGCCCGTCCGGGTTCTGGACAGCCATATCCACCTGGTTGAACAGGCCCAGAGCGTATAGCCGCCGCTGCGAGTCCACCATCCGGCTCTGGCTTAAGGGATCGCCATCCTGAATGCGCATTTGCTTATCAACGATGAACGGACGCGTGAATTCCAGCCCGCTCACCAGCACGCGATCGACAAAGACCTGCTGCCCCTCGGTTATGGTGTAGACCACGTTCATGCGGTGCGGGTCGGAAGCCGGCGTTGCCGCGGCTTCGAACTGCACATTCGGATAGCCGTGGTTATAGTAGAAGAGCGTGATGTTGTCCCGATCAGCTCCGACGTAGGCCTCGCTATATGGCTGGTTGGGAACGCTGCTCAACAGCCGCTCCAACTGTTCCTGGGGGTAACGGTTGTTTCCCACAATCTGCAGTGAGTTCACCAGCGTCTGCGGACCTTCCTCGATCTTGATGATGACCGCGATCTCGTCCTCGCGCCCCTCATATTTCTCCTGGATGTCGGGGTTCACCTTGACGTTCAGAAAGCCGTTTGACTGGTAGAGGTACTTGATGGCTGTCACATCGTCAGCCAGCAGCCGCTGGCTGAAGCGGCCATTCTTGAACATCAGGCTGGATGGCTGCACCGTCATGCGTTCGGTAATTATGTCTTTGTCGAAGTACCGGTTGCCTTCCACCTTCACCGCTGCCAACTTATGCCGCTCGCCGGGATCGATGACATAGAGAATATTGACGTGATTCTCGGCCGGGGTCGGGCGCCGTTCGACCTCGACGCTGGCGTCGAAATATCCTTTAATCTGCAGGTAATCGCGCAGGTTGCGGCGGCCCTCGTTCAGCAGGTCGTCATCCACCGAGTTCTCCTGGTATACCGGCACCAGCTTCTTTAGTTGTCCCTTACTGATCTTTGCGCCTTCCGTAGCGATGGCAACGGTAGGGCCTTCTTCGACCTTGAACACGTAATTCAGCCGGTTGGTGTCCTGCAGATATTTCCGTTCGGTCAGCGAAACCTGTGCTTCCAGGTGGTTGTTCTTCTGATAATGCGCCCGAAGCCGTCCAAGTGCCCGCGAGACGTTTCCCTGCTTCACGACGGCCCCGGCCTTCAGTTTGGTCAGAGCACGAATCTTGTCCGGCGGAATCCCGGTGTCGCCTTCGATGAGGACCTCGCCCACGCGCGCCGGGGGGCCGGGCACGACATGGAAATCGACCTCCATCTGCCGTGTCTGGTCGTTTGGCTTCAATTCGTA
Organism: uncultured Acidobacteriaceae bacterium; assembly: GCA_963703645.1. Lineage (GTDB taxonomy): Bacteria > Acidobacteriota > Terriglobia > Terriglobales > Acidobacteriaceae > Bog-257. Next base: position 48,276 of record CAVPFD010000048.1, on the reverse strand, counting down.
GGTGATCTTCGATTGGTAGTACCCGCCGTCAGCCAGCACCTTCTGCATGCGCTCCACTGCACGATCGACTTCCCCACGTGAGAATGGGGCCCCAAGGTCAAGTTTGCTGGCATCGATCAACTGATGCGGCCTGGGATTTTTCTTGGGCGTGCCATCCACGTTGATGTCGCCGTAGAAGTAGTTCTCGGTGGCGGCGAAAATCAGGGAAAGGCCGTTCTCCTGCACGTTTTCTACTTCCACCTCCAGGGTGGCGAAGCGGCCCGTAGCGTAGAGCGCCTCCATGCTGGCGTGCAGCTTGTCGCGGTCCAGGGGCTCGCCCTCACGTTGTGTCAGCAACTGGCGCAGTACAGAGGGGTTGGCGCCGGTGATGCCGCGGAACTCGATGCTGCGCACGATCTGACCCTGGTACTTGCCCAGGGCATTCAAGCCGTTCACGGCGTTCGTTTGGGAGGGCTTCGAAGTGCCGCTGCTGGTCCCTGCCGGCGGAACATTCTGCGGCCACCCAGGAGACACCAATAGCGTCGATAGGGCAATGAACGACGCTAGCTTGTGCAGCGATGGCGTGAGTAACTCCCTCAAACGTTGACCTTCCACCGTACCAGCTCGCAGACCTCTTCCCGCAAAACCCACGTGCCTGCGTCTGCTGCCGTTCAAACGCGCCGACTCCTGCCCGGCCCTGAGGGCGGAGATGATGTGGAGTTTCTATAATAAACAAGGAAACCTTCCACCGGAGGAAGGAGTCGTTGGATTTCGCTGAGCGGTATTCCCGCCAAATTCTCTTCCCGCCCATTGGCGCCGAGGGGCAGAAGCTGCTCGCCGCTGCGCGGGTTGCCATCGTGGGTTGCGGCGCCACGGGTTCAGCGCTGGCATCGTTGCTGGCTCGGGCGGGCGTCGGCTACTTGCGCATCGTCGATCGCGATTACGTCGAAGCCAGCAACCTGCAGCGGCAGGTGCTGTTCGACGAGTCCGACGCTGCCGAATCGCTTCCCAAAGCGATTGCCGCGGCGCGCAAAATTGGGGCCTTCAACTCAGGGATTGTCGTCGAGCCACATGCCGCGGACTTAACTCCGCAAAACGCAGAAGAGTTGCTGGATGCCGTTGACCTGCTGCTAGACGGCACCGACAATTTCGAAACCCGCTACTTGATCAACGATTTCGCGGTCAGCCGGGAAATTCCGTGGATCTACGCCGCGGCCGTCGCCAGCTACGCGGTTACGATGAACATCGTTCCCGGAGAAACCGCCTGTCTGGCCTGTGTCTTTCCTGATTCCCCTCGCGGCATGGTCGAGACCTGCGACACCTCCGGCATTCTGAATTCGGCAGTGACCTTCGTTGCGTCGGTCGCGTGCACGGAAGCCATGAAGTTGCTGGTTGGCGCGCGCGACAAGCTGCGGCGTACGCTTCTCTCCTACGATGTGTGGACCAACGATTTCGCCGAGATCAGCACCGCGAAGCGGAATCTGGATTGCCGCGCCTGTGGCGAGCACGATTACATACACCTCGCGGGTGAAGGTCGTCCGCACATCACCCTCTGCGGGCGCAATTCGGTACAGATCCACGAGCGCCAGCGGCCCATCGACTTCGACGAAGTCACCCGCCGCCTGACGCCCCACGGCGCGGTGCGGCACAATGAGTTCGTCCTCAAGTTCTGGCGCGAACCTTATGAGCTGACTTTGTTCCCCGACGGCCGCGCCATTATCAAGGGCACGACTGATACCGCCGTGGCGCGGAGTCTATACGCCAGGTATGTGGGGTCGTGACCGGGCAACTAGCAGCTAGCAATCGGCGCACCGGTAGAGCGGGCCTTTCAGACGCGCGTTCGCAATCGCCACTTGCTCCGCCGCTGAGGTCTGTGACCTCAGCGGTGGATGCGTTTTCTTTCTTGCTGGCGGACGCGGCGCTGAAGGGCCCGCTCTACCCGTCTGCTAGTCGCTAGCGGCTCTCGGGAAAATAATCGACAACCCCACCGACACTGCCAGCACTCCTGCGACTGCGCCGAGCGCAATCTCGGTTGGAATCTGAACGTAGTTCGACGCCAGCATCTTCACGCCAATGAAGATGAGAATCAGCGACAGCCCATAATGCAGGAAGTGAAACTTCTCGATCATGCCGGCCAGCGCGAAATACAGCGAGCGCAGTCCGAGGATGGCAAAGACGTTTGAGGTGTACACAATGAACGGCTCGCGAGTCACTGCCAGCACGGCAGGAATGGAATCGGTGGCAAACAGCACGTCCGTGGTCTCCACCAGCAGCAGCACCACCGCCAGCGGGGTGGCATATCGCACACCTCCGCGCCGCACAAAGAACTTGCCGCCCTTGTAGTCGTCGGTCACGGGAAACAGCTTGCGAAAGCCGCGCAGCAAGGGATTCGCCTCGGGGTGAATGTCTTTGTCTTTCTGCCCCAGCAGTTTGATGCCGCTGTAGATAAGAATCGCCCCGAAGACGTAAATGAACCAATGGAAGCGGTTCAGCAGCGAGATGCCCGCAACGATGAAGATGACGCGCATCACCAGCGCGCCAATCACTCCCCAAAACAGCACATCATGCTGAAAAGCTCGGGGAACGCGGAAGTAGCGGAAGATCAGCAGGAAGACGAACAGGTTGTCAACGCTGAGTGAGAGTTCGATCAGATAGCCGGTGACAAACTCCAGCGAAAGCACGGAGTTCGGCCGCGCGTGCCCGACCATCGTGTGCCCGAAGAAATACAGGAGCACGGCGAAACAGCCGGCCAGCGCAATCCAGACCAGCGTCCAGCTGATGGCCTCGCGCAGTTCAACGATGTGCTTCTCACGATGGAACAGGCCCAAGTCCAGAGCCAGCATCGCCAGCACGAACAGGTTGAAGACCAGCCAGAAGATCCACGTCAAGGGCATGGGCGAATTGCAAAAGAGCAATTCTATCCGGCGGCTGGTGCAGCCGCTGTCGTATCATCTGCCGGCAGTCCGGCCATTGCCCAAACGCCCTTCAGGTCACCCTTCGCCATAAGCTCTCTGGCTGGTTCCGGCGGGCAGCCTATGGGGAACGATCCCGTCATTTGAAAATGCGGGTCGTCAATGAGAGACTCGAAATCCGAACCGGAAACCAGGCCCAGCGACTTTCCCACTGCCACCATCCGGGCGTAGTCAGGGCTTAAAGCGCCGTGGACCCGGTCCGTCCAGTTTGGCTGCCACGGTTTCGAGCCCCGGACTCCCGGTATGCAATCTACCGCCAGGCCAGCGTTGTGGAAACTGTACCCGGGTTTGGCTTTGGTTACGATGGGGCCGCGCGTTGTGCGGCCTTTCGCGTATAGCGCCGCCTGCTCCTGATAGGTGCGCAAGCCTTGCACCACGCGAATCTCAATTCCTTCTGCCAGCAGAGTCGCGGCCATCTGCTGGACTTTGCTTGCCAGCAGTGGGTGCACCAATTTCAGCCGGCCTTCAGAAGTCTTGTCCACGTTCGCCCTCCCGTTCCCCATAAACGGTACATGATGATTCGCGCCAAGGCTATGGCACCGAGGTGCGTCTCGCCCGGGCGGCCGCTGCACGGGCTAGAATGTTGTCAGTCATTCACCTGCTTCGGCAGGAGCCTTACCTAACTTACGTTCGACGAAAGGAATATTCATGCCCCGCCAACCCGGCGTTTACGCGACGTTCGACACCAGCGAAGGAACCATTGTCTGCCGCCTCTTCGAGCAGGAAGCGCCCATCACGGTCAAGAACTTCATCGAGCTTGCTGAAGGTTCGCGCGAGTGGACGCACCCGCACACCCGCGCCAAGAGTAAGTCGCCGCTTTACCACGGCACCATCTTTCATCGCGTCATTCCTGACTTCATGATCCAGGGCGGCGACCCGGCGGGCACCGGCATGGGCGGCCCTGGCTACCAGTTCCAGGACGAGACCAAAGGCTCGCCGCACAAGTTCGACAAGCCGGGCAAGCTGGCCATGGCCAACTCCGGCCCCAACACCAACGGCTCACAGTTCTTCATTACCGTAGTGCCGACGCCATGGCTTACCGGCAAGCACACTATCTTCGGCGAGGTCGTCGAAGGCCAGGACATAGTGGACAAAATCACCAAGGTCCCGCGCGGCCGCCAGGACAAGCCGCAGAAGGATGTGGTGCTCCAATCCGTAACCGTAACGCGCATTTGAGAGCTGGAATTTCCAGAGAGAGCGCCCCTTGAATTAAGCTGGTGCCATGACACTTTCTGCTCGCAATCAACTCAAAGGAACCATCGAGGAACTGCAGCTTGGCGGTGTGATGGCGCATGTTGCAGTGCGCGTCGGAGAAAACCTGATCGAAAGCGTGATCACCCGCAAGAGTGCCGAGGAGATGGCGCTCAAGAAGGGCGATGCCGTCAAAGTCGTGATCAAGTCAACCGAGGTCATGCTGCAAAAAGACTGACGGCGGAGCTGTCAGTTATTGCGCTCTCATCACGGAGACGCTCGTCACCATCCGCACCCACCGTGCCGGACGTTTATCTCCCGGCACCACCAGCCGCATGGGCCCTTCTTTCGTGCCCAGCGGCTGGCCGTCTACACTCTCCGCCACAATGACTTGCGTGTTGCCGAAGTCCGGATCGAGTTCTGCGAGCGAGAAAACCGCGCGGTAGCTATCGGCCGCCTCTACAAGGACGTAATCAGCCAGCTCTTTGCCGCGCAGGCTATCGCTGGCTCCGACGCCGGCCTGGGTAAGAAGATCGCGCAATCTCACTCCCGCGTATTCACGGGCTTTTCCGTCGTGGTCCTTCGCATTCACCTTTACCTGCGGCAGCTTGGCGAAGTCTTGGGCTCCCAACGTCACGGTCTGGCCACTGATATTTTTCACGACCACCGTCGCCTGGTGAACGGGCGCCGGCGTCTGGCCGACCGCAGCCATCGCCACCGCAAGAATCACCGTGACAATCCATATTGATGTCTGCACTGCAGACTCCTCGCTCTCGCATGTTGATGAGCAGCCGTCAGCCGCGTGACTGAGAAGCGTGCAACGAGCCGGTGAAATCATCTCACTACCAGAGCAGCTTCAATGCAAACTGTACCTGCCGTGCGGTGGTGGACGTGCTCGTGATTGCTCCCGCTGTGCCCGATACCCCTGAAGGCGTAAAGACAATCAGATTGGGAGTATTGAAATTGGCGCGATTCAGCAGGTTGAAAATTTCCGCACGAAACTGCAGACTCAGGCGCTCATGAATCGTGGTGTTCTTGATCGTCGAAAAGTCCCACGTGGCCAAGCCGGGACCGGTCAGGTTGTTCCGGTTGAGGTTTCCCCAGAAGCCACTATTAGCTGGCGGTTGCAGGAACGCAGCCGGATTGAACCACTGAGTAGGCGTGCCGAGAGTCGGGTTGCCGGTGAAATTCGGATTGGCGAACGGCCGGACAGGATTGCGCGTGTCCCCATCGTTGGATGGGTTGTAGCTGAGCTGCGGGGTAAACGGAAATCCACCTTGCAGGGTGAGAACGCTCTCCACCGACCAGCCGCTCACCAGTCCGTTGGCAAAGCCCTGCATACCGCTTGCATACGCCTGACCTCTACCGAAGGGCAACGTATAGACGCCACTGATGACGCCTACGTTTCTGACATCCCAGGCCGCCGGACCCCAATCGGCGCGGATATTGAACGGATTCGATACCAGACCCGGCTCATTGGCCGTCGTGGTGGCGTTCAAAGAATCGCCGTCGTCGAGCGCCTTCGACCATGTGTAAACGCCGCGCAGCGAAAGGCCATGACTGAAGCGACGGTTGAAGTCCACTTGCAGTGCGTTATAGCTGCTATCGCCATAAGAAAAGTAGGTCCAGGTGTTGGCCAGCGTGGGATTGGCCTTGGGCGTACCCGCTTTAATGTAGTAAGAACCGGCCGGCACCGGCGTACCCGCCAGCCCCACTGGAAAGCTGGCGGGATAGGTCGCCGGACAAGGCGATGCCGGACAGATGGTCGGGAATGGCGTGTTGGCGTCGAGGCCGACTACTTCGTGGTAACCATGCGAGCCCACATAGCCGATAGTCAGCGAAGTGTCTGGCGTCAATGATTGCTCCACTCGCAGCGAGTACGAGATGAGGGTCGGCATCTTCAGGTTGGGCTGCACTCCGCCCGGCACCAGCAACGCATTCGACGGCGGCGGAAGATTGGGATTAATCGGCAACTTGGAGACCGGCAACGAGGCGATACTGTACGTGGGATTGAACGGGGCGTTCTGGTCCATGCGGTAGCCCAAAGCATCCTGCAGATCGTTGTAAATGCCAAAACCGGCGCGGATCACAGTCTGCGAGGGATAAGGACTCCACGCAATACCAATTCGCGGCTCCGGCAGGAACGCTGCGTTGTTAGTCGTAAAGGCGTTGCTTGCGATGCGCGGCTGGTTGGATATCACACCATCGTTGAAGGTGTAGTTGGCGGCCCGGCCATGCGCCTCATTCCATCCGGTGGAGGATTCGCCTCGGAAGCCGAGGGTGAGGGTCAGATTGGGGGTCATTCGAATTGTGTCCTGTGCATAGAACGCCGCAAATAGCGAGCGCCAGTTCATCTCCGTCGGCGCGGGATCGTAGAGGAACGAGCTCGTGACCCCCGCCAGAAATGTCTGCAGGCTGGTAAATGTTGCCTGCCCATACTGGCTGAGGGCGAGCGTTTCGTTGGATTGAAACTGCTGCAGCCACACGCCGAAATCGAACTGATGCCGTCCGTGGGTCAGCGAGACACGATCTTCATAGGTGTACAGATTGCGGGCCAGCGTCAGGTTGCTTCCGTTGTTGCTGCCGGCTAAGCCGACCTGCGCTTGTGGATTCGAGGCCGCGCTTCCGCCCACCACGACCGCGCCGACCTGGTGTCCCACCAGAAAGCCGGGCACGCTGGCGGCGGGGGTGTCGGGAGTGGGTTCTCCGGTGAAGAAATAGCCGGCGCGCGAATAGCCAAAGCGCGCTGTGTTCAACAGCGTGGGCGAAAAGACGTGCGTCTCCTCCAGGCTGGCGACTTGCTCGCGCAGAGTCAAGATGTCGGTGCTGTAGGGGTTGGCGATCGTCGCCGTGTTGTCGGCGCCATCATCGATCGTGTAAACCGCCGAGAAGTTGTCTTTGGATGAAAAAACGTGGTCCATCCGAACCGTCCCAAAGTCTTCGCGAATGGTCTGTATCGGACTGCTGAACACCTCGGCGATTCCGTTGAAGTCGGGAGCGTTCGCCGGCGGAGTCGGCCATAGATTCAGCAACGGCTTCACGCTCGGGACGGCTGCCGCACGCGACGCAAGGTCGGGCACGAACGCTGCCGACGTCTGATGCAGGTTCTGGCGAAACCCTTCGTAGTTCACGAAAACGAAAGTTTTGTCCTTCTGGATTGGCCCTCCCAACGCGGCCCCAAACTGGTTGCGTTGGAAGGGTGGCGCGGAACCCACGTCAAAATAGTTGGGAGCATCAAGGTCATTGTTGCGGATGTACTCATAGAGCGCACCGTGCCACTGGTTGGTCCCTGACTGCGTGACGATGGTCACTTGTGCGCCGGGGCGTTTGCCGTATTCGGCACCATAGGAGTCGCGCAGGACATTGAACTCGCGTACCGCTTCAACGCCCAGCAGGTTCTGACTCGGGCCTCCCGGCTGCATGTTGTTCTCAGCGGCGCCGGTAAACTCGATTCCGTTCAGTAGAAACAGGTTTTGCTGTGGGCGATTGCCTGTCACCGAAAAATTGTTGCCCGTGGTGGAATTGGAAACCCCGATTCCGCCGGTCTTCTCCCAGGTGAAATTTACAATTCCGGGGTTGAGAGTGACCAGCAAGTCATAGCTGCGGCCATTGAGGGGAAGAGCTTTGACCTCCTTCTCGCCCACCAGGCCCGAGATATCCTGCGTGGTCGCATTCACCATCGGAACATCCGACTCCACTTTCACTTGCTCCGTGACCTGGCCGATTCTTAAACTCATATCTGCGGCCGCGTCCTGACCCACGACCAGGACAATTCCTGTGCGGACCTCTTCCGCGAAACCCTCTTTCTTGACGCGCAACTCGTAGTGCCCAATAGGGAGGCTGAGTAATTGATACATGCCGGATGGATTCGTGACGGTCGTGCGGGCCAGTCCCGTGTCCAGGTCGGTTGCCGTTACCGTCGCTCCGGAGACCGCAGCGCCGGTTTGGTCCGTCACCCATCCGGATAAGCTTGCCGACACCTGCGCGAGAGAGTGCAGCGGAACAAAGCAGAGCAGCAAGAGGACTACCGCTGGGAGACGATGGTTTTTCAACTCTAACCCTCCGGGATGTTCAATCAACGTCGATGATGTGTGTGGGCTCACCCGTGCTCAGTGCGAGCAAGTTGGGCAAGGCAAAGCCTAATGATTCTATACGTTATTAATCGATATGACCCAGTGATATAAGTCGTCTCTGTGAGGTTAGAGGAGGTGGAGAAACGTCAAGACGCTAAGCTTCAGGGGGTGTTTCGCCAGAAGCAAGCCGCGCGAATGTAGCAGGGGAGTCTTAGACGACCCTGTGACGCCATTCCCGTTCTGGAACCACTTCACACTTCTTAACGCCCCAGCACCAAATTTTCTTGCGTCGGAAACGCGCTTCGGCCTAGGTTGAAAATGTAAGGGCGGGATGCAGCCGGGCTCGGCGCTCGTGCCCTTTTGTTTTTTGGCGTGCAACGTTGGAGCTTAATGCTGGCGCGCCGCGACGGCTCCCAGGAGCACGTCGTAAACAGGCTCTTTGAAGAGTCAGCCGTCAGCTCACAGCCATGTTCTTCGGATTTGGGGGGACACTGTGGCTGATGCTGTCATGTTAACATGACTTCAAGAAGACAAGAAGGTCCGACTCTTGCCACCACTTTTGCCCGATGTAAGTCACTGCGGCATAAGAAGATACGCATAAACCATTGGCGATCAAGAGCTTGCCGGGAAAAAGTCCGTAATCCGATGATTCTAAAGAACATGGCGGGGAGGGTGCCGAGTCAGGGAGCGCCAGGTGTGGGGACCGGTTCCAGCACTTTACACAACCTAAGTCCTTGCAAATCTATTACGTACGTATAAACCATCTGGAATCTATTATGTACAGACCATTGCCTGGCTAAGTTGTTGATTCTTATGTTATAGGGGTAGAAGGGATTATGGCTGATGGCTGATGGCTTCTTGCTTCAGCAATCGCTCAAACAGCGCTTCGTACTTCTCCGCGATCACGTCCCAGCGATAAAGCGCATCGGCGCGCTGTTTGGCGCGCTGGGCCAACTGCTCACGGGCCGATTGGTCGTCGAGCAGCGACTGCAGCTTGGCGGCGAGGTCTTCCTCGGTCTTCGCAAACTTCATCGCGGCATCGCCCGCAGTCTCGGCATTTTCAGGCGTGTCAAGATAAAGCACCGGGTTGCCGGCGGCCATGGCCTCGATGAGCGCGGGATGCACTCCGCCAATTTCGCAAGCGAAGACGAAGACGCCAGCGTGCTTCTGCAACGCCCAGTAGCCATCGCCGTAGACCGCGCCCAGGAAGCGCACGCGATCATCGCCGAGCAACTTGAGCTGCACAGCGTAGTTCGGCTTGTAGGGATTGTCGCCTACCATGACCAGCGGCCAGTCGCTGCGCACCTTGCGCCAGGCTGCGCAGCACGAGGTCGGGATTGTTCTCCGGCTCCAGCCGGCTGACATAAAGCACGTAGCGGCCGGCTTCGAGATTGAAGCCGTTGAAGCTGTGGTCGCTGTCCGAACCCTCCGAGCTGGCGTCGCCCACCGGCGCCTCTGAGCCGTAGCCGATCACGGCCGACTCGCTGCCATATTTGCTGAGGTAGTAGTCGTGAATGGCTTGGGCGTCGGTCACGAGCTGGTTGGAGCTGAACGATGACATCCACTCGCAGAAATGAAGCACCTGCGCGCCCAGGCCTCTCCACTTCTCGCGCTTGCGGTCGAGGCCGTCGACGTTGAGCACGACCGGCTTGCCGAAAAGCCGCGGGATGTAGGCAAATGGGCTGTTGGCGACGTTGCAGAGCAGGACAACATCGTTGTCGCTGAAGGCGACATGCAGCGCGGCGAGCTTGGTACTCACCCAGGTATCGAGATGCTTCTGATGCAGGCTGGGCACGATGACGCGGCGCACGCGGAGGTCGTAAATGTCGTCCGGACGTGTGAACGCCCTGCGGCAATAGACCGTTACACGGTGGCCGCGATCGGCGAAGCGTGAGCTGATTTGCTCGGCAAAGCGCTCGAAACCGCCATAGCGATTGGGAATGCCGCGCGTGCCGACGATGGCGATCTTCATGGGCGCTGTTCGCTCGCGGCGTCTATCGCTCGCGGCGTATTGCAGAACCACCATAGCAAATCGCGGTCAGAAACTTTGCGGCGCGACTGGATGATCGCCCTTTTGCGGCGAATGCTGTTGAAGGCGCGTAAAGGATAGAACACCGCCGATATCATGCGCCAGTCGCGCAACAGCGCGTAGCCGAGCGTCATCAGATCGCGCCATGCTACCGGGAAGAAGAGCCGCCAGCAGAGCCAGCCTGACGCGTTCTTGCCGCGCATCAGAAACCGGTTCTTCACCGAATGCCAGTTGATGACCAGCGGCAAATCCGCGCGCCGTTCCGGCGTGACCCGCCGCACATGCCACGCGACCGCCGCCGGCGTGTACAGGCACTTCCAGCCCATGACCTGCGCGCGCCAGGCCAGGTCGCCGTCTTCGCGAAAGGCGAAGAACTCCTCGTCGAAGAACTCGCCCTCCACCGAAACAGCCTCGATGAACTCGCGACGGAACATTGCCGCCGCGCCGCTCGCGCCGAAAACATACTGCACGCGGTCGTATTGGCCGTGGTCGTTTCTCCTCCGCGCCGCGATCGAGGTGGCGCATGTTGCGCGTGAAATAAATGCCCGTGGAATCGATGATGTTCGTCTCTATGCGGTTCGGCCGCAGGATCCCAGCGCAGCAGCTTGCCGCAAATGCTGCCTGCCTCGGGATGCGCTTCTCCCGCTGCAACCAACCGGCTCACGAAGTCGGGGCTGAGCACCACGTCGGGATTGAGGCACAGCACCCAGTCGCCTGTCGAAGCCTGCATCGCCTGGTTCTGTCCGGCGGCAAAGCCAACGTTCGACTCGTTGTAGATCACCCGCCAGTGCGACTCGACTTCGCGCAGCAACGCGCGCGTACCGTCGCTGGACGCATTGTCCACGACGATCACTTCGAGCTCGCGGATAGTCCTGCTCCTCGAGCGACGCGAAGCACTCGCTCAGGTACTGCTCCGAGTTCCAGGTAACGATGGTGACTGAGACCATCGGTCTCTAGTATGCACCGCGGCCGGAGAGAACGATGGGAATGGTGCGCAGGAAAATCTTGGTGTCGAGCCACAGCGACCAGTTGTCAATGTAGGTGAGGTCGAGCTGCATCCAGCGGTTGAAGTCGACGTGGTTGCGGCCTTCCAGCACCCAGGTGCAGGTCAGACCGGGACGCATGCGCAGCCGGCGCCGCTGCCAGTCCTCGTACTGGTCCACTTCCTCCGGAATGGCCGGACGCGGGCCGACGAACGACATGTCGCCGCGCAGGATGTTCCACAGCTGCGGCAACTCGTCGAGGCTGAAGCGGCGCAGCCAGCGTCCCACCGGTGTGATGCGCGGATCGTCGCTGATCTTGAACACCGGGCCGTCGAGTTCGTTCAACTGGTGAAGTTCGGCCCGCAGCTGCTCGGCGTTGTTGATCATCGAGCGAAACTTGTACAGCGTGAAGCGCCGTCCGCCGAGCCCGCAGCGCGTCTGCTGAAACAGCACCGGCCCGGGCGAGGTGATCCGGATCATGGCGGCGATGCAGGCCAGCAGCGGCGACAGCACGACCAGCGAAACCGCCGGAACCAGCGACATCGAAGACACGCTTGAAGAACAGGCGCAACTCGCTGTCGGGCGCGCTGGAGAGGCTGAGCAGCGGTACATCGCGGAAATTCTCCAGGTAGATTCGCGAATACGCCGCGGGGCAGGAATTCGAGTTGCACCCGAGTCTTCATGCCGACGTCGGCGCAGTGCTGCATCACCGGCTCAAGCTGGGCCAGTTCCTGCATATTCACGGCGAAAATGACTTCATCGACCGACCTGCTTCTGCAGAATGCCGGACAGCGATCCAAGCGGAAACACCGTCGTAGCCGCCGAGATTCTCCGCCGGAGCGTCGCCGAAGTCGGGATCGACAAAGCCGATCAGCCGCAGTCCCATGCCGCGGCTCTCTTCGATGAGCGCCGCCATCTCGCGGGCGCGCGGTCCGCAACCCACAATGAGCAGGTAGTGATAGCGCTCCAGCCGGTCGCGCATCCAGGAAACGCCGGAGTACGAGATCGCGCGGCCCAGTCAGCAGCAGCACGAAATCCACGTCGCCCCAATCAGCAGCACGTAACTGCGGCTGATGTCCACGCGGCGAAACAGATACAGGCCGGCGTAGATGACCACCAGCACGATGCCGAGCTGGCTCACGATGTTCAGGATCAACTGGATCGGGTTGCTCAGCTCCAGATCGCGATAGAAGCTGGAGAAATAGCCCACCACCGCCCAGACCATGAGAAAAGCGACCAGCAGCGGCACATAATGACTGAAGGGATAGATGGCCGGCGAAGATGTGGCGGAAGAACTCGAAATGCACCAACAGGCTGCGCAGAAAGTAGGCGACCACGAAGGCGACACACGTCACCCCAAGGTCGTGCAGCAAGGTGACCGTACTAAGAAGCTTGGAGCGTCGATCAAACACAATCTTTACTTTTGGTCCTGAGTTCTGGCTGGCAGCCCAGCGAGAGCGGTTCCCGCCTGAAAAACGTCAGCGAAGTTGGCGCAAGGAATACATGGCCCTGACGGTGGAACACTGACTCCACTGATTACTGTAGCAGCCTTTTTCTGCTTTGCGCCAGTGATGTAGGCTACTAAGTCAATCTGATGCTGCAACCATCAACCTCTGACTCGCGAGTGGCGCCGACTGCCTCACCTTCGGACATGGCTGTTTTCCCAAGTGACGCCTCGAGGCGCTGGGGTCGTTGGCTCGGTGGCGGTATCTTTTTCTTCCTCTGTCTGTTCGCCGTTCTCTGGCCACATTCCATCAAGGGAGCGCAGCACGCCTGGCAGATCGCGTTTGTCCTGTGGCTGCTGAAGCTGGCGCTCGAACGCAAGCGCCCCGTGTCGCAGCCCCTCATCGCACCACTGTTCGCTTACGTCGTTCTCAGCGCGATCTCGACCATGCTCAGCCCCGATCCATATCTGAGTTGGGACCGCATGAAGCTCGTCTGCCTGGTGCTGGTGGGAATCGTTTTTGCGCAGAACCTGAAGCGCCTCAGCCAGGTTCGCGTCATCGTTCTCCTGCTGATCCTGTCCGGGCTGGCCGCCGCCGCGTTCACTGGCTGGCAGTACACCTACGGAGTTGGCGTGCGCGTCGCGCATATACCTCCGGGGTCACCGCTTGAGAACAACGCTTACGTGCACACCGACTACATCATCACCCACATCAACGGACACGTCGTGCATACGCCGGCGCAGCTTGAGCGGGCGGTGAGTGAAAGTCCACCCGGCGGCATAATTCGCGTAGCTTATGCGCGTGGTTTCCCATTCCACAGGCATGAGACCGTCATCAGCCGCGAAGCCTTCCTAGCCAGCGGACTGGGCACGCCCGACCTGCAATTAGTGCGAGCACATCCCTTCCGCGCTCAGGGAACACTCGGCCACTACGTCGCCTTCGCCGAGATGCTGATGCAGATCGGCTGCCTGACCTGGGCGCTGCTGCTCATAACCTCGCGGCGCCAAACCGGCCTGCGGACTTTTCTTGCGTTGACGTTTATTGCCCTGACGGCTGCCATCTTCGTCACCGAAACCCGCGCCGCCCTAGGCGGACTGGCGGCGGGTTGCCTGCTTGCAGTGCTGATGCTGACGGGCAGGCGAATGCGCATCTGGGCGACCGCGGCATTGTTGCTGCTCATGATGGGAGCGGGACTTTGGATCCAGCACACACGCGGCAAGGGATGGACGGGCGCACACGATCCCGGGACGCACTTCCGCACGCTGATGTGGGAGGACGGAGTTCGGCTTATTCGACAGCATCCATGGTTCGGGGTCGGAATGGAAACGATTCGCACTCATTGGATGGAGTGGGACATCCGCGCCTTCTCTCTGTATCACGACCAAAGCCACTTCCACTCGGACATGATTCAAATCGCGGTGGAACGCGGGCTGCCGGCGTTGGTGGCATGGCTGTGGTTTGTCGTGGGCTATCTCGTGTTCCTCTTCCGGTCAGCGCGAAGGGCGAAACCCAGTCGCTTTGGCTCCGGAGTGGTGGTTGGTATCATGTCAAGCTTTGTCGCATTTCTCGTTCCCGGGGCGCTGCATTACAACCTCGGCGAGGAGACGCTGGTCATGGGGTTGTTCTTCTTTTACGGGCTGGTAGTGGCAATTGATCGCATGTTGCAGGAGCCAGACGCGATCAACGTCCAGTAGAAGTGCTTGTGAAAGGAACGCGTGAAGGCTGCCGCTAACCATAGCACCGCTCGACCCTGGATTCCCGCCGTCCTGCTGGTTCTGTTTGCATTACAGTCGCTGTGGTTCATTCGGACCCAGTCATTCACTTACGACGAGCCCGGCCACATCAATGCCGGGGTACAGGCGTGGCAGCAAGGGCGATTCGAGGTCTGGACCGACCACCCTCCGCTGGGCCGCCTCTGGTTGACTCTCCCGCTCGCACGAACGCACGTCGAGATCACCACTGAGCAATTGCCCAGCGGATATCGTGTCACTGCCATGCAACCCGGCCCCGAGTGGCTAGCATGGCGCACGCGTCCCATGGCCACACTGCTGGGCATGGCGCTAGGGCTGTCGTTGTGGTTCGCGACTCGCAGGCTCTTCTCCGAAGGTGCGGCAAATGTGGCCCTCGCGCTATTCGCCTTCACTCCTTCGCTCATCGCGCATTTCTCGCTCGTGACCACTGATGGCATCGGCGCGCTGTTCGTTTTCCTGACTGCATTCCAACTGGCGCGCTGGCGCGGCAATCCGAGCCGCGCTCAGACACTGCTGATGGGATTGGTGCTCGGCGGCCTGCTGCTGGCCAAGCTTTACACGCCTCCGGAGCTGCTGCTGGCTCTCATCCTCATGCTGGTGCTGCGCCGCGATGGAGGCATGAATACGATTCGAGACTGGAACTGGAAGCCGATGCTGGCTGCGCTCGGTATCGCGCTACTGACGTGGTGGGCGGGATACTTCTTCCACGTCTCGCACTTGAAGGTCGGCGATGGGCAAGTGGTTGCGAGCTTTCCCAACCGGCCCGTTAAGGTGTGGAAGACCAAGTCAACAACCCAGCTCAATCTTCTGGTGCCTGCGGGAGAGTACTTCGAGGGCTTGCGCGAGGTGGCGCTCAGCAATCGCCGTGGACGCCCGGCGTGGTTTCTGGGGCAAGTCTATCCCAAGGGCGGGATCAAGACGTACTATCCAGTTGTCATCGGACTCAAGTGGCCGACGATTCTGTTGTTGCTGTTTGTCGCCAGCCTGATTCTGGGAGTCCGCAAGAGTTGTCGCACGCCTGGTGACCTGCTGGTGATGTGCCTGCTCGCGTTGGTTTTCCTGGGGTTCGCACTGCAGTCCAGGTTCGACATCGGCGAGCGCCATATCCTGCCGCTGTATCCTTTCGCATTGCTCGTCACCGGCGGTATCTGGGAACACGTACGAAAACATCGTGCTGGCGCGGCCATCGTGATTCTGGCCCTGGGCTTGAATGCCGCTGACGCGCTGCGCTACGCCCCGGACTATCTCTCGTACTTCAACATCTTCGTGAAACCGGAGAATAGTTGGCGCCTGCTGACCGACAGCAACCTCGATTGGGGACAAGGCCTGCTGGCGCTGCGCGGCTACGAGCAGCAGCATCCCGGGGAGGCCTTGCGCCTCGCCTACTTCGGCTCAGTCGATCCCTCTCTGTACGGCGTGCGTGCGACACCCTTGGCGCCCGACGAGCGCGTCAGCGGCACAGTCATCGCAGGCGCAACCTGTCTTTCCGGGCAGACACTGGATAAGCCCGAAGGCTATCACTGGTTGTGGCCTTATCAGCCGCGACAGGTGCTTGACCACGCGCTGTGGATCTTTGACACCAAGCAATAGAAAGCGATCGACGCACTTCGCAACCACAATCATCCGCGTGGTGGTCAGCTCGCTTTCAGCAGCATCAGCGTGACATCATCGTGCTGCGGCGCGCTGCCCACAAAGCGATCGAGGTCGAGCAAGATTATGTTAACCAGTACCGAGGGGGACACGGCTGTGTTGGCATGCAGCATGGTCAGCAGGCGTGCTTCTCCGTACTCCTCGGCGCGGTCGTTCTCAGCCTCGACGACGCCGTCGGTGAAAACAACCAGCCAGTCGCCGCTTTGCAGGGTGATCGTGGCTGATTCGTAAGGCACGTTCTCCTGAATGCCGAGCGGAATCCCACCCGCTTCCAAGCGCTCGATCACTCCGGTCTGACGGCGCAGGATCGGTGCGTTATGTCCAGCGTTGACGTAAGTCAGGCTGCGCGACGCGGGATCGTACTCGCCGAGGAATGTTGTGGTGAATCGGCGGCCATTCTGACTGTTGCTACATGCGTAAGTATTCATGCGGCTGACCAGTTCGGTCAGCGAGCCCGCGATGGCGCTCAGGGTCCTCAAGCTGGCCTGGAAGGTCGCCATCAACATCGCGGCAGGAATGCTCTTGCCAGCTACATCCGCAATGGCAATCAGGAAAGTGCCGCCCGGCGAACCAGAAGATGGACGGGAAAAAACATCGTAGTAATCTCCGGCGACCGTGTTTGCCGGACGCGTGGCGAACGCGATCTCAAGCCCCGGGACAGGCGGCGGGTTCGCCGGAAGTAGCCACGTCTGGATTTCCTTGGCGATCTGCAGGTCGCGCTTCATGACCACGCGATCAGCGACTTCGAGAACCAGCAGCGCGAGCAGAAGCAGACCGCCCCAGAAATGGTTGTCGAAGGCGAGAATCTTGACCTCGCCGCCACCGGTTTGCCATGTGGCCTCACCGCTGGGGAGAAATACCAGCACCAGGGCAACCAGCAGGAGGACGCGCCGCGCGGGAGTCAGTTTCTCAACGATGGCCCAGAAAAACTGGGTGGCAACGTTGAAGAAGTGTTTGGCCCGGCCAACCCCTGGTGTCCAGGTGGAATCAACTTCTTGCGAGTAGAGTTGGTAGCTGGAGCGAGCGTCAACCCGGAACTGCTTCCAAAGCTCATTGAGCCTCATGCCGTCGGTGACGCGCTGCCAGAATCGTTCCAGCCGCGTCCTGAAGGGTTCAGCGCGCGTTGTGTGGGGATCGCGCGGCGGTGGCGCAGGGCCGGCGCGTTGGACGTTGGAACTCATCGAGGTGCATCAGGATTATAGGTCAGGTGGAAGCAGGCCGGGCCGAGCGCCAATTACTGGCGCCGTTCCGGTTGGACCTGTTCATCCAGAAATGCGACCGATTGCACTCCGGAAACCTCGAAGCGCTTGCGGCAGCGGATATTCTTGCAGGCAACGAGGTCGTCGCGACGGACCATATACGAGCGGGCCTTGGCAAATTTGGCGCGGTCGCGTTCGTCAGCGCGCCCCGGCAACTGACGCTTCTTGGTACGAACGAACCAGCCAAGATCGTATTCGGCGGGTTGATGGCAATGAGGGCAGTTCAGCGTGGCCTTGCGGGTCTCTTGCCGCTCGTCGAAGAAATCGCGCTCGTCCATCACGTTCTCCTTTGCCACTCGCCCGTGTGGCCTCATCCTTCCTGGGAAGTATTAGAACATAGTCAGGCGGGAACTGAGGCTTTTACCTTGACGTTCGCCAGCGTACAATCGCCCGTTGACGGTGCGCAAAGACAGCGAAAGGAAAGTGGAGATTGAACATGACGCTTTTGCAAAAGGGTCTGCGAATGGCTGCGCGAAGGCTCCCCAAGGTCATTAATCCTACGACGCACGCTATGCTCGACTACGCCGTTGCCGGATCCTTCCTGCTGATGGGAGTTCTGTTCCTGAAACGGAACAAACGAGCTGCCGCCAGTTCGCTGTTGTGCGCCGGAGCGGCCGCCGCCAACATCCTGCTGACGGACTATCCCGGGGGCTCGCGCCAAGTCATCGACTACAAGACCCATGGCGTTATAGACGAAGGAATCGCGGGTATGACGGCTGCCATGCCGCGTTTCGTAGGTTTTGGTGACGAGCCGGAGGCCCGGTTCTTCGAGTTCGAGGCACTGGCCAACGTTGCGATCGCAAGCTTGACTGACTTCGACTATTACCAGGGTAGGCTACGAGGTCGTGATGACGAGGAAGACGAGTGAGGCCGCAAAGTACTACTGCGGGGGAGATGAGCCGCCCGGATTGCGTTGTACGGCAGACCGGGCTTGAGGCACGCCATTACCGGCATGCTGCAACTCAGGTTCGAGCAGCGGTTCCATGCCATTGGCCAGGATTGAGGCCATCACTCCGGCCCCGTACGTTGTGAAGTGCACAAAATCGGCGAAGTATTTCGGTCCATGCGGAATTTCGTTCTCGACGTCAATCAAGGGGAGTTGTTCTTCGGCTGCGGTCTGGCGAATTACATCATTCATACGGCGTTCCATGTCGAGGAAGCCTTCTTCCTTAAGCATGGGATAGATTTTCCGCCAATGGGTCAGCGAAATGCGATCGCTTTCTGTAAGTGGGTTGGAGAAGATTGTGGCATGCGTGAGCAACACCGGCTGCACGTCGTGCTCGCGCAATGCGGCAAGCAACGCCTGCAGGTCGCGGCGAAAGTGGTCGATGCGGTCCTCTGGCAGCCGATCCAGAATGACGTAATGACGCGAAGCAATTTCCCGCCGCATTGAGATCTTCCGCAGCTCGTCCTGGATGGCAATTGGGAGCGTCTGTTTCAGCAGGTTTTCTACCCGGCCCGACAACCTGGAATCGAATCTTCTCTCATTCTGAGTGGCATCCGCAGTAGTAGGCTTCGCAGTCGATTTCTCAGCTTTAATGGACATCCATATGTATGAAGAAAGGTCTGGATAAATTAAAGCGTAGGATGGGTGTATCTCTCCAATAATCTGAGGTACTCGGAGAATGGACGTGGGCAGGGTTTCGCCTGCGAAGGCGACATTAACGACCTGAAACAAGTCTTTTCCCGCCCATGCGTTAAGGTCACGTTCCAGTTGACGGGGATATTCCTCGCCGGGAGCTTCATAGAGTCCGAAGGTTTCGGAGGCACCCATAGTTAGGATTCGTACACTTCCTGCGCGGAGCTCCGGGCCTCTATAGCCAAGGCTATTCAGTTGCCACTTTGCATATCGTGCGCCCGGCTTGCCCCACTTGCCGATGCTGTCTCGTTGCAAGAGCATCTCGTCGTTATAAGGTCCCCAAAAAGGTGCCCCATAGGTCACGACATCATCAACCCTGGCACAGACTTCGAGAACTACAACAAAAACAACCAGTCCTAAACACCACCGAAACGTGTTTGATAAAGATTGCATCAGAATTGGAAGTAAATGAAAGCCTGGGTTTGAGCTGCGTGAAGGACCCCGACGTACACCGCCGCCGCGTATAGTGCAAAGCGCAGTTCTAGTGGCACGGTCAGCTTCTGCGAATGCTTTCGAATGAGCTGCTGGCTTCCAATCGTTGCGAAGTAGCCTGTCGCCAGAATGCAAACTAATAGAAACAGACTGCCTGGCAAGGTATAGCCCGCATAGCTAGCCAGATTACCAGTGGCGTGCAACATGGTGAACGCCTGAGTCAGGCTATTTGCGCGGAAAAAAGTCCACCCTAAGCAGATCGCGAAAAACGTCACAAACCACGACAGCGGCCCCATGACAGACTTGGGGAATTGCCAATCATGACGAAGGTTTAGCTGTTGCCATTGCCGGTGTAAGACGAGCAGGATCCCCTGATAGAGCCCCCATAGCAAGAAAAGCACTGCGCCCTTGTGCCACAGACCGAACACGACCATCGAAAGCACCAGCACAAAGCTTCGCCACCACACATCGCGCCGTAGCATCACCAAAGGCAGGAAAAGATAATCCCGAATCCAAAATGAAAGCGACATGTGCCATCGCGTCCAGAATTCGGAAGGAGTAGTCGAGAGATAAGGCCGGTCGAAATTCTCGTCCAAACGAAAGCCAAACAAACGGGCGGCCCCAATAACGATGTGAGTGTAGCCTGCAAAGTTGAAGAACAGTTCGAAGCCATATCCTATAGCCAGGCACCAAATATCAGGACCGGTAAATCTTTGCCTGGAGCTGTCGAAGATGCCGTCAATGCCTTGTCCTGGATAAAGTCCGCTCCCTAAAATCTGCCCCAGGGCTGTCATGAACAAGCCGATGCAGATGCGGTCCAGCCCGCGGCGGACATCCTCCGCAGCCGGTTTGAAGGGAGCTCGAAACTGAGGAAGCAAGCTGGGCAACCGGCAAATTGGGCCGGAAAGGACCGTCGGCCAGAAAGCCATGTAAAGCAGAAATTCCAACAGCGATGGATCCAGCTCTTCTTCCCGGTACACATCGAACAGGTACGAGAGGGCCTGAAATGTCCAGAAGGAAATGCCAACCGGCAAAACAATATTCGCAAGAGTACTGCCCAGAGAAAAGGGTGGCAGCAGGAGTGCGATTGCCGGAAGGTACTTGAATGTTCCGAGCAGCGCAACATTCAGAGCGATGCCCAGCCACAGTCTGGCTGTTGATGGCTTCTGCTGAAGCAGCATCCCCAATCCATAATTCAGGAGTGAGCTACAAACCAGAAGCGCGAGGAACTTGAGACCCCAACTCGCATAGAGCGCGTAGCTCGTCACCAGCAGAAGGGCCTGACGGGAGCGGGCACTCTTCAGCGGCCAAAGCAGCAACCATG
This sequence comes from uncultured Acidobacteriaceae bacterium, assembly GCA_963703645.1. Classification (GTDB taxonomy): domain Bacteria; phylum Acidobacteriota; class Terriglobia; order Terriglobales; family Acidobacteriaceae; genus Bog-257. The sequence goes on along the minus strand of CAVPFD010000048.1, from coordinate 27,549 downwards.
CAACCGGGAGGACGATGACGTAGAGGAGTGCCTGGCTGCTCATCCCTGAAGATCTTCTCTGCGTGCGCCAAGGGGCACGTCAAACCGTCCCCTGTTATGATGCAATGTTGCTGCACAATAACAAGGAATGAGTGTACCAGTCAACGCTCGCTGGACTTAACCGCTTCGACATTAAGGTGCGTTCGCTCCGGCACGACGCGCTAAGGCCGACAAGAAGCCAATGAAGCCGGGTTGTGCATCACATGCATCGGTGATTCGTGATTGACGTCTCATAACAGGTCGCATTTAAACTAGCTGACACGTGCAGGAACAAGGGAAAAATCAACGCATCGGCGTCATTAATGCGCTACGGGGTTTTGCGGCAGTCTTTGTCGCCTGGGGGCACTTTGTCGCCGGTCAGGGGAAGTACCTTGGCCTCTCGGGCAAGTACGGCTACCTCGGCGTACACATCTTCTTCGTCATCTCCGGATTCGTAATCCCCTGGAGCCTGTATCGCTCTCGTTATGTACTGCGCGATTATCTGCGTTTCCTGCTGAAGCGCAACGTGCGTTTGTATCCGCCTTATCTAGCCTCCATTGCTGTCACGATACTGGCGACTAATTTCATCATGGCGCCGAAGTTCGGTCTGCCGCGGGTGGACGTTACCGGACCGAATCTGCTGGCCCATTTCTTGTACCTGAACGACCTCATCAACGTGCCCTGGGTCAACGTCGCATACTGGACACTGGCCATTGAATTTCAGTGGTATTTGCTGGTCGGGTTGATGTTCCCCTTGTTGGTAACTCACAACCGGCTGGCGAGGTTCGCTGGTCTGGCAGGAATGATGGTGGCCTACTTCACGGTCGGTCACGATCGGCTTATCTTTCACAGCCTCCCGATTTTCCTGGTTGGGGTCTTCGTCTTTCAGTATCGCGTGAACTTGATTGAGGTTCGCGAGATGCTGGGGCTGATCGCCGTCATGGTCCTCGCGATGATCGGTCCAATTGGCTGGATCGTCGCCGGGGTATCGGTGACTACCGGAATGCTGATCGCCTTCTCCGCGTTTCACAGCCGACACATGGATCGCGTTGGAGACGCAAGCTATTCGCTCTACTTGTTGCATTTGCCCATCGGTGTCGCCCTGATTGGATGTCTGTCGCATTGGCTGCCGTATTCCGGCAGCTACATTGGCGCGCTGGACGTCGTCGGACTGGCAGCTAGCGGGCTGGCAGCCTGGATGATGTACCAGGCGATCGAAAAGCCCTCGCAGGAGATGTCCTCGGCCATTCGCTTCGCCCATCGCAGCCGCAAAGCTTCGTCGCCTGCGGCCATAGCCGCGACTGCGATCGAGTAATCCAATCTTCTCCACGCTAACCCCCTGCAGCGGCCGTTTCGCGCCGCGCCACAACACGGTCGGCGTGTTCCGCGGCCGACAGGTACGCCCCGCCTAGCAGCAGCATTCCGCTCCAGAAGCCCCAGAAAATCAGCGTCACCGAGACGGCGAACGGTCCGTACACTTCCTGAAAATTAAGCCACGGAAGAGCGAGGATGTAGATGTATTTGGCAGCCTCTGAAACCAGGCCAGTTACGATCGCTGCCGGCAACACGGCTCTCACCGGAACTTTTCCGTGCGGCAGCAGCCAATAGATGAGGAAGTAGATTCCGATGGTAGCCAGTATCGCCGAAGCCTTCATCACGATGAATCCCAAACCGCGGAAGACGATGTTCTGATCGCCGATAGCCAGGCCCAGCATCTTCAGGTTCTGCGCCGTCAGTGCGATTGAGAGCATGGCCAGGCAGCCGCATGCCAGCGCCAATCCAAGCGAAACCGCCAGGTTCATCACGTAGGAACGGTTTTTCTTGAAACCCCAAATGCCGTTGAGCGCAACTTCCAGCGGAAGGAAAATGCCCGTCGAGGTAATCAGCAGCATCACCAACGACAACGCCTGACCGCGACCTTTCACGCTGGCCAGGAATTGCAGGTTGCGGATAACGAAGTCTTTGTTGCTGGGCAGGTAGTCGCGCAGCAGCTCCAGCACGACGTTGTACATTGCAGCAGAATGAAAGACGCGGCGGATCACCGTCAGCAGCAGGACCATGAACGGAAACAGAGACAGGATGGAATTCGCTGCCACCGAGAACGCGTAAGTATGCACCTCAGTTTGCATCAGATAGCGCAACGTGGACCAGCCGTGACGGCGCAGGCGATGCGACAAACCGTAGGTTTCCGGCAGATGACGAAAGAGTTCGTCTTTCTCTTCTCTCTCATCCTCGGCGAGCAAACGTCGCGCTGCCGCGCCGGGACGCAACGGCGTAGCGTGCAACTCCGCGGTTCCGCTGGGCTTAGGCGACGGCGCAACCACCAGCGTCGAGGATTGGGAGAACCCGTTGGCTCCCAATTCTCGTTCCTTGCCGGCGGATTCAGAGTCGCTGCTCATGACTGCAATCGTAGCAGAGCGTCGAACGCCCCGATGCACTGGCGCGAAGGTGCCTGATTCCGGTTTGGGACCTCAAAGCTCTTGTGAAGAAAACACTTGCCAGAATCCAGAGTTCCTGCAATTATCGTTTGCTCGCCTTGGATTGGGCGAAAGGTGAGCTTTCGGTCGAACCGAAACGCGGATTTGGGTTGATGTTTCTGTCAGCAGTTGACGCATTGCACGGGCTCCAGGGATCTGCTTTGACGACGCCGCATTCATCGTCAGGCAAATCCGTGGGCCTTTTGTTTTGCACACAACTGCGAACTGAGCGGCAACTCTTGTTTCCCGGCAACGTCGACACGACTTCCAAGACTCTTTCCTCAGGGTTGAGCGCGGAAACGTTCGCGAAGCAGGGGTCATTCAAAGTAAACCAGGCGAAAGGAGTAGGGTTGTGAGAGAGAAAGGGACAGTCAAGTGGTTTAATGGAGCCAAAGGTTACGGATTCATCCAGCGGTCCACAGGCGAGGATGTGTTCGTGCATTTCTCGGCGATCCAGGAGAACGGATATCGCAGTCTGAACGAGGGCGAAACGGTTGAGTTCGACCTCACCAAGGGACCGAAGGGCTTCCAGGCCGCCAACGTCCAACGCGTATAAGGCGTCTCCGCCACGCGGAAGCCCAAGCGTTACTTCGCTCCCTGCGCTTCCGAGTGCGGCCAAACCACTAGAACCCTTCCGCATCGGGAGGGTTTTTTATTGCGGCTGGCTGCAAGCGCCGCAAAGCCCAACGTGCGTGCTCGGCGACAACGGCATCCTCGTCGCGGCTGAGTTCTTCCAGGACAGGCAGAAAGCGCTCGTCGCCGCTGTTGCCCATCGCGATTGCCACGTTGCGGCGAAGCCCATTGAATCGTGCGCGCTTCACCGGCGAGCCGCGAAACACATGGCGAAACTCATCTACGCTCAGTCGCGCCAGCCATTCCAGATCAGGATTGACTAGTTGCGGCCGCGCTTCGAGTTTCGGCGTCTTTGTCGTCGGCGCTTTGCGATTCCACGGGCAAACGTCCTGGCAGATGTCGCAGCCGAAGACTTGACGTCCGATGTCCTGCGCGCAATTCTTCCGGTATCGCGCCGCGCTTCTCGATGGTGAGATACGAAATGCACTTGGTGGCGTCGAGCTGATACGGAGCGGGAAACGCGTTAGTCGGGCAGGCATCGAGACAGCGGGTGCACGAACCGCAGCGGTCAGTGAGCTGGGAAGTCGGGCGTCAGGTCGAGCGACGTCAGCATCACGCCCAGAAACAGCCACGAACCCAACTGCTGATTCAGGATGCACGTGTTCTTGCCAATCCAGCCAATACCTGCATGCTTCGCGAAGATGCGCTCGATCACCGGTCCGGTGTCAACGTAACACCAAGTGCGCGGAGCGGCGATTTCCTGCAGCGTGCAAAATTCCAGCAGCCGCGTTTCGACCGCGCGCAATTTTTCAAGTACCACATTGTGGTAGTCGCATTCGCTCCACGCATAGCGTGAGATCCAGCCTTGTGAGGTCGTACCCGCGTGCGTGGAGTAAGGCCCATCGCAGTTGTAGTTCAATGCGCAGACCACAACCGAGCGCGCCCAGGGAGCGGCGTTAGCCAGCGAGGCCCGCTTCAACTGGCCGGCCTCGTTGCGCTTCTCCAGGTAGCTCATCTCGCCGGCGTAACCTTCGGCGAGCCACTGGGGGAAGAAGCGGTGCTCCGAAGTTTCAGCGACACCAGCTACGCCCGCGAGCTCGAAACCAACCTCGGACGCAAGCCGCTTGATATCGCCGCTGCTCAAAGAGGACATGGCTGCGGCGATTATAGGAGGGCGGCGGTTGGAGTTCAGCAGTCTTCCCATTTCAAGATAACTGAACCACCCGCCACCCCCCTCCAGCGTTATTCTTTGAAATCAACGGATTGCGCAGATTTTCCACGCAAAATATAGATTCATAAACACTTACTGCATAATCTTGATTCGCAAATGGTTAGGCTGTCCAGTCCCAATGTTTGCTTCGCCAGCGCCACCCCAACCCCTCCCCCTAATTGCGCAAAATACTGAAAACACGGGATCAGAAAAAATCATGCCTAGCAAAAATATTCCATCGAAAAGAGTTATATGTAAAATATTCCATTCAAAAGGACTTACTCGCGGAATTATCAAGCCATAGGGATTGACTGATACCGTGTAGAACCGTAGATTGTCCCCAAGCGTTAGACTCGCTAGAAGGCCGCGCCGTTTGGGTTTTGGGGGAGGGGCGGCCTTTTTTCAAAACATCCGCATCTGCCAGCAATACTTGCCACAATCTACACCGAAACACAGTCTTGGTTCCCGGAGGCTTGGCCACTTGCCGCTTGCTTGCGAAAATCCGGATCGTGGCGCTCTCTCACCCTAGTGTCGAATAGCAAGCAGCATTTGGCCACTATCCAGTGACTTGTCAAAGAACATTCCGCAGACCTGCGCCACAGATGCAGATGCGTGTGGACCTGAGTCCAAACATTGAGGCTACTCCAGCACGGTTTGCCGTCAAGCCAAAAGCGGGCGCCGTAACAAAACTTAACAGGGCGATTCCCAAAATGGGAATCCGCGCCAGACGTTGGCAGACACTTACAGAAATTCGAGCGAGAGTCGCGAGTAGGGTCCTATTTGTTCGTGCGATCCGCAGGGTAGCACTCCGCGAATCGGTCGGTTTACTGGAATGCGGGTCACTGTGTACTTTCGCCCAGACGCTTAAGTGCGTCCTTTGCGTACTGATTCCCGAGTTGCGCCGCTTTGCGATACAGAGTGACAGCTTGCTGGTAATCCTTGCCCACCCCGTCCCCGTTTTCGTACATCCCGCCGAGGTGAAACATTCCCCACGGATTGGCTGCTTCAGCGGCCTTGCGATACCAACCGACGGCTTGCTGGTAGTCTAGAGCCACTCCCCAGCCGTGTTTGTACATCCAGCCGAGCTTGTCCATCCCCTCTGCATTCCCGGCCTCGGCGGCTTTGCGATACCAACTGACGGCTTGCTGGTAGTCCTTGGGCACTCCTCGTCTTCCGTAGTAATAATCGTCACCCTTTTCGCACATTGCCTCGACACTCAACGATACCATTGTCTTGTCGACGGCTGCCTTTCCGGCAGTCGCTCCATCTGCAGCGGTTTTATCCGGCGCAGCGGCGCTGCCAGATGAGACTTCGGTCGATGGTGGGGGAGTGGACGGGTGGGTTTGAACCTCAGAAACCTGAGTCCCCTGTTCCTGCTGCTTTGGGCGCGTCGCCCAGTACACGACCAAAGCTACGACCAGAATCCCGCAAGCTGCGAGCGCGATCTTGAGAGCTGGCTGGCCAATCGCAAGCGATGGCGCTACGGCGCCGCCGCGTTCTCGTTCGATCCGCTCGCGCTCTTGCTCCAGCCGCGCCTTCTCCGCCGCAGCTCGCTTGCGCTCCTCATCTAATCGTGCTTGTTCCGCGGCCTGCTGGCGCTCTTCTTCCAATCGTTGCTCCGCAGCCTTTCGGCGCTCTTCTTCAAGCCGCGCCTGTTCCGCACGAACGCGAGCGGCCGGTAGCTGAAGCGATGCCTGTTCCGCAGCCACCCGCCGTTCGCGTTCTTGTTGCTCCAGACGGGCTTTCTCAGCAGCAACTAGCCGCTCTCGTTCCTGTCGTTCGAGCCGCGCCTTCTCCACAGCGGCCTGCTTGCGCCCCTCTTCCAGGCGCGCCTGTTCGACGGCATTCGAGACAACCGGTTGTCTCTCCTCCGGCACTGCGGCGGCCGCCACACTCACTGCTGCTTGCTGCTCCACCCCCAGGGTCTTGAGCATTACTTTGAGTCCGCGAGCATAGTCGTTCCGGAAATCGACATATTGAAAGGGGCGCAGTTGGAAGGGGACATTGCAATCACGATAAAGGACCGGAATGATCGTCTTATGTTCCTCGAGAGCGAAGTTGACCTCGTCATCGACGTTCGTTGAGCTGACGGAAGAGGGAGACAGGATCACCAGCACGCGAGGAGAGTTGTTCAAAGCGTCCTGGACGGCCCGCGCCCAGCGCTGACCGGGCTGGATGTCCAATTGGTCCAGCCAGACCCTGGCTCCGGCGGCCTTCAGATCTTCGGCCAGCCGCAGAGCGAATTCGGAATCGTCGCGGCTATAGCTGAAAAAAGCCGTTGGCGCGTCTTGTGGCAAGGGCGATCTCCGGGCGCAGAAAGCTTACGGAGTTCACATCTTAGCCGATTTGTCCGGAAATGAAGCCATAAATGCGTTACAGATTCTGTCAACTAGGTCGCTGTGGTGTGCGAGAGTCGAGGACCCCTGGAGTGGAAGGGACGCCGTGATAGCTTCCTTCCAGTAAAACGCGCCCTTCGACTTCGCTCTGCCGAAAAACATGGACGATGGCGGTACTAGCAAACAGCAGGTCCCTCGACTCGCGCCCGCCCGACCCGAAGCGGGTCGGGCAAAAAAGGCGGGCGCTTGCTCGGGAATGACAATTCTAATTTTCATCCGCACAGGTGGGCCGCAGGCCCACGGTCAGTCAGGATGACATCGGGACTGAGAGCTGAGGTTTCACTATTGTGTCTGTTGCAGTTTGGCGATCAGCTTCTGGGCGAGGCTCTCTTCCGATTCCGACCACAGCACGCGGCCGCTGATGGCGCAGTTCTTCTCCACCGCGTTGGAGAACGCGACCAGCTTGGCAATGTTGGAGCGGAGATGCGCTTCGATGGCGCTCGTCAGGCGCGAGCCTTCGTAAACGAACGAGCTATCAAGCCCAAAATCCACTTCGACGTGGCCGTCCTCGCTATAGATGCCGTCATCGAACTGCACTCCGTGCACCAGAAAGCGCACCGCGACCGGGCGTTGCACCCAACTGTCGCCGTGCTCATCGTCGCTGGGAAGCCAGAGGTCCCAGAACGCTTCGAAGACGATAGCGAAATCATCATGCGCGAATTCGCTGGCCAGGTCGGCGGCTTCTTCGGGCGAGATGCCAGGATTGAAGCGGCGCTCCAGTACGGTCGGCTCGGCCCACGCAACCGGATGCACCGAGAGATACGTGATGCCTTCGCGCAACTTGGAGTAGGGGAACTGCCGCAGCACCGAGACGGTGCGCGACATCATCTCGCTTTCGCGGAAGCTGGGAAACCAGATGCTGAGATACAGCGAGTCCGCCATCGCGACATTGTAGCGCGTCCGCGCAGAATCTCGATTCTCAAAGCGCGCGGAAATGTATCGGATATAATCTCGAAACTTGGGGGATAAGTGACCTCGGTTGGCGTAAGCCCTGGGAACGATATTCAATCGAATGCCAGAACTGGGTGGTTCGCTTCCCCGCAGAAGCAAAAGTTCGTTCTCAGCGTCCTACTGGTTGTTGCAACAGTGGTGCTTTACTACCCCGCCGATGGCCATCCCTTCGTCAACTATGACGACAACCTCTATGTAACTGAGAACGTTCATGTTACCTCGGGCCTGCGCTGGGAGACGGTGAAGTGGGCGTTCACCACCTTCGATGAGGGGAACTGGCATCCCCTGACCTGGCTTTCGCATGCTGCCGATTACAGGTATTACGGACTCAATCCCGCCGGCCATCATGACACAAACCTGGTCCTGCACGCGCTGAATGTTTTCCTGTTGTTCTGGATACTGCAGCAGGCAACCGGCTACATCGGCCGCAGCGCGATGGTCGCCGCCTTGTTCGCGTTGCATCCCATCAATGTTGAAACGGTGGTTTGGATTGCCGAGCGCAAGAACCTGCTCAGCATGACGTTTTTCCTGCTGGCCCTGGGCGCCTATCGGCGATATGCGCTCAAACCTGATGTCGGCCGGTATGTCCTCGTCGCATTCTTGTATGCACTGGGACTAATGGCGAAGCCTCAGGTCATCACTTTTCCGTTTGTTCTGCTGTTATGGGATTACTGGCCTTTGCGGCGAATGCCTTTCGGCGGCCAGGAATCTCTCGCAGACGGAGAAAGCGCCGCGAGCGCCGGAAAAACGTTTGCCCAGCTTGTGCTGGAGAAGGTCCCTCTGTTCGCTCTCTCTGCGATCAGCGCTGTCATTACCGTGAAGGCGCAACGCGCAGGGCACGCATTCAGGCTGTATCCGCTCTCGGTTCGGCTGGAGAACGCTTTTGTTGCCTATGCCAGCTATGTAAAGAAGGCGATCTGGCCGGTCGATCTTGCGCCGATGTACCCCCATCCTGGCGACGCCATCGCCAAGTGGCAGGTATCGATGGCCGTGCTGTTGTTGCTCGCCGTAACGGGCTTTGCCGCTGCAGAATGGCGCCGGCGTTATATGGCTGTCGGATGGTTGTGGTTCGTAGGGACTCTTGTGCCCATGATCGGGCTGGTGCAGGTCGGGACCCAAGCCATGGCCGATCGCTATGCATATCTGCCTTTGATCGGCCTATTCATCATGGTGTGCTGGAGCGTCGGGGACTCGGCAGACCAACGGCGACTCTCCCCGGCTTGGGCGGCAAGTGTTGCTGTAATAGCGTTGGCGGCACTGGCCTGGGTTGCTCACCAGCAGATCGGTTATTGGGAAGACAACATCACCCTGTGGACGCATACCTTGCAGGTCACACAAAACAACTGGGTCGCTGAAGACAACCTGGGTGGGGCGCTGCTGGAACAGGGAAAGACGGATTCGGCGATCTCTCATTTTCGCGCAGCCGCAGCCATCTATCCCGCAGACCCCGTCAGCCACCTGGACATTGGCTTTTACGAGCAAGAGCACAAGAACTTGCCCCAGGCCATGGAGCAGTATCAAGAGGTGCTGAAGCTCACCCCCAACGCCAGGCTTCGGGCCGAGGCGTATAACAATCTGGCCCTCATCGATCGCGACCTGGGCGATTATGCTGCCGCCCGGGCCAAGTTTCAACAGGCGGTTGACTTGAGCCCGCGCTACGTCGGAGCGTGGGTCGGTTTGGGATTAGCAGCTCAGAGGACAGGGGACCTCAACGCTGCGGTTCAGGCATACTCTCGTGCCGTGGAAATCCAGCCTTCCGACCTCGGCTACACGCTGCTGTCCAAGGCCCTGGAGCAAAGCGGTCGCAAAAATGAGGCCCTGGCAGCGGCTCAGCAAGCCAGGCGTCTATCGGGGAACTTCGCGGAGACTCAGCGGACCGCTGACCGCCTTCTCACGCAATGACGCAATGCACATGAGGGTCGCCTGCCGGGAGAACGAGTGAAGGCCGTCGAATTACAGCCCGCCCCGCACACGCGCTCTCGAGCCGGTAGCGGCCTGTTGAGATCCCGACGCAGCCAGATATTCGCCCTCAGCCTCCTTCTCGTGGCTGCGACCGTCGCGCTCTACTACCCCGTCGATAGCCATCCATTTGCCAATTACGATGACGCAGACTACGTGTTCGACAATTACCATGTAAGGTCTGGCCTGCACTGGAGCACGGTGAGATGGGCGTTCACTACCTTTGCCGCCGCCAACTGGCACCCCCTGACGTGGCTTTCTCACGCTGCCGATGTCCAGTTTTTTCAGCTCAATCCCGCACGGCACCATGATGTCAATCTGGTCCTCCACATATTGAACGCGGTTCTGCTGTTCTGGGTGCTGCAGCGGGCCACCGGCTATGTTGGCCGCAGCGCAATGGTGGCCGCCCTGTTCGCGCTGCATCCCATCAATGTCGAATCGGTAGCATGGATTGCCGAACGCAAGAACCTGCTCAGCATGTTGTTTTTTCTGCTCGCCCTGGGCGCATACCGTTGGTATGCGCTTAAGCCTCAGGTTGAACGATATGTCGCCGTCGCCTCCCTGTATGCCTTGGGGCTCATGTGCAAGCCGCAGGTAATTACTCTTCCCTGCGTTCTGCTGCTTTGGGACTACTGGCCACTGGGCCGTATGTTTCCCGACAGCCAGGAAGCCGTTGCGGCGGTGTTTCCGGCCAAAACTTTCTACGACCTGGTTTGGGAGAAGCTGCCGCTGTTTGCCCTTTCCGGCGTAAGCGCCTATATCACGGTCAAAGCGCAGGGATCCGGTGGCGCAACCGGCTGGTATCCCCTTTCCATTCGGATAGGAAACGCGGTGATCTCGTATGCGAGCTACCTGCGAAAGGCTTTCTGGCCCACGCGCCTCTCGCCTATGTACCCTCATCCCGGCTATTCTCTGCACTACTGGCAAGCGGCTGCGGCTCTTGTTGTGTTGCTGGCCATCACTGGACTGGTGCTCGCCGGACGGAATTATCGCTATCTCCCGGTGGGATGGTTTTGGTTTCTGGGGACGCTGGTTCCGATGTTGGGACTGAAGCAAGTGGGGTCACAGGCGATGGCTGACCGCTATGCTTATTTGCCCTTCATTGGTCTGTTCATTATGGTGTGCTGGGGCTGCGCTGACTTGGCCGAACGCCGAAGACTCTCCCCGGCATGGCTACTTGCTCCCGGCATCGCAGCGTTGCTGGCCCTGGCAGTGGTGGCGCATCGTCAGATCGCCTACTGGGGCGACAATGTCACGCTGTGGACGCACACCCTGCAGGTCACCAGCGGCAACTGGGAGGCCGAGAATAACCTGGCAATGGCGCTGTTCCGCCAGGAACGGATGGATGAAGCCTTTCCGCACTTCCGGGCCGCGCTCGCTATCGACCCCTCCATTGCCGTAAGCAATCTTAATGTTGGTATCCTCGAGCAATCACGTGGGAATGCGCCCCTGGCCATCGAGCAGTACAAGAAAGCCATTCGACTGACTCGAGATCCCGCGCTCAAGGCGAAGGCTTACAACAACCTGGGGTATGCCTACAAGGACATCGGGGATTTTGCCGATGCCCAGCAAAGCTTGCAGGCGGCCGTTAGTGTCAACCCGGAGTTCGTTGGAGCGTGGATCAGCTTAGGTCTGGTGGCGCAGAAATCGGGAAACCTCGAGCTTGCGGTGCAATCGTATTCTCGAGCTCTGCAAATTGAGCCCTCGGGCTTTGGATATCTCCTGCTAGCCCGGGCCCTTGAGCTAAGCGGCCACAACGCCGATGCTCAAGCCGCTATTCAGCAAGCCAGAAGCCTTGGGGGAGACTTCGATGATGCCCAACGCGAGGCCAATCGCCTGCTCGCCCAGTAGTGCAGCTTAACGTGCCGAGCAGGATCCGATACAGACTTGATTCAAAGCCGTCTCGGAGGACTTTTCGAGAAGGAGTCGTCTTTCTGAGGCCGCGATTCCAAGCCCAACAATAAGAAAGCCGGAGCTTGAAGCTCCGGCTTTTCAATAGACCTGGGGGAAGGGTCCGTTGGCTTTAGAACAGCTTGCGGCGCAGAACGCCAGCAAGGCCGAGGATTCCAGAACCGAACAGCATGATGCTGCTGGGCTCAGGAACCGTTCCCGTGCCGCTGCCGGTGATCGTGAAAGCTTCCGAAGCAATCGTGCCTACGGCACTCTCGGATGCCTTCGACGGGCAGCCGGAGCCGCCGCAGCCGACGCCGCTGTTCTCATCCCAAAAGACCGGGTCGCCGCTGGGGACGGCCGCGTTCTGCAGGTTGAGCCAGTAGCTGCTGCCGGAGGTCAAGGCCGCCGACGCTGTGACACTAATCAGATCAATGTCATAGCCGTACTGGTTGGTGGAGATGAATTTGTCGGTCAGGTTGGCGCCGCTGGCGGTGCCCGAGGCAAGCGTGTTGCCGCCGTTTTCCTGAGTGGTGATGGACCAATCCACCGAGCTCAGCGTGTCACCGGGGAATTCCCAAGTGCCGAACTGAAAGCCCGTCGTGTTGCTACCGGCGGTGAACGTGTCACTGACGATATAGCCGAAGTTGATGGTCCAAGCATCGGTTGTGCCGTTGATGGGACCGTTGTCATACTGCGCCCAGGCTGGAATAGCTGCCAGCGCCAGACACAGAATTGCGAGCGAAGCGATACGCAGTTTCAAGGGTTAAACCCTCCTTTAGGTTCAATTCGCGAACTAACCCACATACCCCTAGTGCTAGGGGGAACTACACTGGATGAGGCAATTGTGATGCCATTGTAAGCTCCACAAACACTTAGCGTTCGGCACCAATGTGTGCAGTCGTTTGCGATTATGTTCTACGCAATTTCCCTCAGATTTTGGACATGTTTATTATTAAGTCATAGCGTAACTACTATTGCTAGGAGCGACCTCTGCTTCCTTCCCTCTGCTTGAGTCAGGGGCTGGCCACATCGCATGGAGTTTCCGGGATTTGTTGGCACAACTATGCTTCGGCATCCGGGGTGCTAAGATAACTTTTCTGCCTTCGGGGAGACCACGTTCCCCACCCGCTAGCCATATTCGCAAAGCAAGAATTCAAAAAAGGAGCACTCGGATGAGCAGTAGCGTGTCCCCAATCCCTAAAGGATTTCACACTCTGACCCCGCATATCGTCGTGAACGACGCCAAAGCGGCGGCCGACTTTTACCATCGTGCTTTCGGCGCCGAAGTGATGGGGCTCAGCTTTGGGCCCGACGGGAAGGTGATGCACGCTCAAGTCAGGATCGGCGACTCCATCCTGATGTTTGCCGACGAGTACCCGGAGTGGAACTCTCCGGCGCCCTCTACGACTAAGGCGGACACGTGTGTACGCTTGCATCTCTACGTCGAAGACGCGGACAAGGTATTCGAATCCGCCGTGCAGGCCGGGGCGCAGGTCGTGATGCCTGTGACGACGCAATTCTGGGGCGACCGTTACGGACAACTGCTCGATCCTTTCGGGCATCGGTGGTCAATCGCAACTCACGTGAAGGACTTGACGCCGGATGAGATGAAAGCGGCCGCGGAGCAAGCCATGGCCAAGATGGCCGCCGCCGGATCATAAATTCCAGCAAGCGATCATCGCAGGTTACCCTCCGCCTTGTTGCGGAGGTATTCACGGCGCTGATTCTCGGCGGCTGCAAAACTTTCTGCGGCACGGACCGGATCTCCCAGATCACGATAGGCATAGCCCATGTTCACCAAAGCGTCATCTCGTAGCTTGGCATTGTTCCAAACGTCATTCTGGGTGACACTCAGGACCCGCTTGTATTCCTCGATGGCCGACCGCAGATCACCACGTTGTTGCTGGTAATAGCCGATGAATAAAAACGTCCGCGGATCATTGGGATAAATGGCTTCCGCCGAGCGGAAATGAACGATGGCGTCATCCAGTCGTTTCTGGTCCATCAAGGCTGCGCCCAGATTATCCTCGGCAATCCAATTCCTTTTCGTGACCTGAACGGTGTGCGCCCACAGGGAGATGTTGTCGCTCCAATAGGCGATCTGGCGATGTGTTACCACCGTCAGGACCAACAGGACTCCGACGCCGGGAACGGCCAGCCATGCCGGGGAAAATCTCCGGCTTTCGGCCCAATCGGGCACGCCCCAACAGACCATGATGAACAGACCGATGAAGGGAAGATAAGCGTAGCGGTCAGCCATGGCCTGCGATCCCACCTGCACCAGCCCGATCATGGGCACCAGCGTTCCCAGGAACCATAGCCATCCGACCATCAGGTAGCGACGGTGGCGCGCCGCGATGACCATGCCCGTTATGGCGGCCAACAATAGAAACGCTGCGGCGACTTGCCAGCCGAGGAACGACGAATGCGGGTACAACAAGGCAAGGCGCGATGGCCAGATTGCCTTGCCGATGTATCGAACATAGGAAACAATGGCGTTTTCAAGGCGGAGGAAAAATGGATAAGTATTCAGCGGCCCACTCATCGCGCCTCCGGTCCGCTGCGCTTTGAGGGTGAGGAAAGCGCTTGCCGCAGAGAGCGCAAACAGCGGTAACTTCTCCACCACCAACCAGGAAAAACTTCTCCCCGCTACGAAGTTGGCTGGCCGTGGGCCGGAACCCTCCTCCGCGGGACCAACCAGTCGCTGCAAGGGCCAGTAGTCCCAGAGCAGGAGAACAAATGGAAACGTGACTATCTGCGGCTTGCACATCAAACCCAATGCGAACAGGAGCGCGACCAGGGTGTAGCGGCCGGCCCGGGGCTTGAGGACATACCATCGGTAAGCGCCCAGGGCGAGCAGAAAAAACACCATACTCAGCACGTTCTTGCGTTCCGAAATCCAAACCACGGATTCGACGTTGATCGGATGCAGAGCGAAGAGGGCGGCCGCCATCGCACTGCGGCCCACGTAGCCGGTGGCTTGCAGCAGGACCCAGAACAGCAGAACAGCACTGGCTGCGTGCAGCAGAACGTTGGTCCGGTGGTGCTTGCCGGCATCAAGGGAATAAAGATGAGAATCCAGCGCATGAGAAAGCCAGGTCACGGGATGCCAATTCGCATCGCGGAAGGTGGTGAACGCCCACTGGACTGTGTCCGGTTCAAAGCCGTATTTCACATGAAGGTTGTCGCTGACGTAAGAGTCGTCGTCGGCACTGGCAAATGGATAGTGGTTGACCGGGTAATACAGTACGAGGACCGCGAAGACCAGCGCACAGCCGAGAGCGAGCGCCCCCGCTCCTGGCGGGCGGAATAGGCCTGGGCGGGGAGGGGATGAGACCTGCTTCTCGGGGCTCACCGCGGTCACTCAATCCCTCCCAGGGGGCGAATATATGTGACAGCTCTCTGCCCTGGCCCGCCCCGGCAACAAGAGTCCAATGAGCACACCCAAAGTTGCGAGAGACTGCACATAGGAAGAGCTGATCTCACGACTTCGCAGTGCTCTCCAGCGCCCGCAGCAACTCGACTCCCGCGCGCTCCGGGTCGTCATATTTGAACTCGCCGCGAAGCGGAACGATCGCCGCCGCCGGCGCCAGGGATTTCAGTGCAGCTACCACATTGTCGGACGGCAGGTGCGAGCTGTCCGGCCCGAGCACAACATAATCAAACCTGGTCGCGGCGAGCAGCATCTTGGCATCGTGGACGCGGCAGGTGGACAATACTTCGAACCCATGATGGTGCAGCAGCACCCGCACAAAGGCACATAAGTCGGGAGACTGATCGACGAATAAGACCATGGGGCCAACGCTGGCGTCGCCGGCGGCCGCAACCTTGGGTTCTTTGAGGAACGACACGATCGCCTGTTCCTCGGAGTCATAGATCCGGAAGATGCCGGCGAGTTTGGTTAGTTGGAGCAGGTTGCTGAAAAACGGCGGAGGAGCGGCCAGCCGAAAATCGCCGCCTCGATTTCGCAAGTGAGTCAGAAAACGGACCAGCAGGCCCATGCCTGTGCTGTCAACCCGGGTGACATCGGAGACGTCAACAACGAAGCGGATGAACTCACGCAAGCCGCGATTGATGGACGCCTCCAGCACCCCGACCTCTTCGCCGGCGACGATTCGCCCGGTGCACCGGATCACATACACGCTTCCGCAGTGACGTGCGTCCACAGACAGTGACATGCACTTCCTCCCTGCAGTTTAGGAGACACTTTACCACCGTCGTTCTTCAAGCTCTAGGTTTTGTTGAGCGAATGCTCGAGACGCGGTCAAGACAGAATATACGTTACGGAGAAAGCCTTAGGGCTTCTTTTCCTCAGCCTTGGTGGTGCTCTCGTCCTTTGCGTTCATCGACTCCTTGAAACTCCGGATTCCTTCGCCCAATCCTTTGCCGAGTTCCGGCAGCTTCTTGGGACCGAAGACGAGCAGGGCGATGAACAGGATCACCAGCAGGTGCGTAGGCTGGAACAGATTGTCAAGCATGGCGACAACTCCTCGTATAAGAATAGCCTAGTCTGCAAAGTTCTGCTGGCGGACGTCCCACGTCACCTTAGCCGGTGACCGATGTCACATCTCGCCAGGCGAACCCGCCTGGGCGAAGAATCGCCAGTTGTGGGCCGCACACAAGTCCGTGAGCGTCACGGCCAACTGATGTCGGTCAACAGCACCACGACCTGGGCGATGGCAGCGTTGTCGGTGCCCATCCCTTCGGGGGTTTTAGCTTTAATCCCCACCTGTGAAACATCAATGCTTAAAAGCTCTGCAACATGCTTCTGGATCTCTTTGGCGTGAGGACCGATCTTCGGCGCGGCCAGAATCAGCGTGCTGTCGACGTTGCCCACAACGTAGCCCGCTTCCTGAATTCGCTTCATCGCCTCGCGCACGAACAGGGCGGAGTCAGCCCCCTTCCACTTGGGATCGGCAGGCGCGAAATATGTTCCGATGTCCCCAGCGGCAATCGCGCCCAGGAGCGCGTCGGTTAACGCATGCAGCAGGACATCTCCGTCGGAGTGGCCCGCGAGGCCGCTTTCGTGAGGAATCAGGACTCCGCCAACCTTCAGTGGGAGGCCCGGCTTGAACTCGTGCGAGTCCCAACCAAAGCCGATTCGCGGAACAGGCGACATTTGAGAGTTGGAAGGCAAGATTTGCGATTACCCGCCCAGACTCGCCTGGCGACGGTTTTCCTGCGACAGGAAGAATTCAGCCAGCTCCAGATCGGCCGGCGTCGTGATCTTCATATTTCGCGGCGAGCCCATAACGACGTGCACGGCGCCTCCGCTGCGTTCGATCAGTGAAGCCTCGTCGGTCCCCATGAACCCGTCAGCCATCGCTTCGTCGAAGGCCTTCTTCAGCAGGCCAAAGCGAAATCCTTGCGGCGTCTGCGCCAGTACCATACGCTCGCGCGGAACTGTGGCGATGACGACCGCTCCGTCTGCCGTCCGGTCCACCTGCTTCACCGTGTCAATCGCCGGGACACCGGCAATCGCCGCCTCGTATTTCTTGACCGCTTCGATCACGCCCAAAATCGTTTCCTGGTCCACGAAGGGACGCACCGCGTCGTGCACCAGCACAATATCGTCGTCATTGGCCTTGATGGCAGCCAGCGCGTTGGCCACGGAATTCTGCCGATGCTCTCCGCCCTCGACAATCAGGATCGGCTTCTTGAAACCTTCCGCCTCGATCTGTTGCTGAAAGCCGGCTGCCTCGTTCTTCCGCAGCGCCACCACGATCTCACTTATGCCGTCACATTGCGCAAACTTGCGCAGAGTGTGGACGAGAATGGGGGTTCCCTGCAGCTCGAAGAACTGTTTGCTTTTGTTCCTGGGAGCTCCGTGCGCGGCCGACATGCGCGTGCCCAGGCCGGCAGCGGGAATGATGGCGATGACCTTCATCTTGGGGAGCGCAGTATAACGTCAGGTGCTGCTCAATTCAAATCCAGAACCGCTGCCGGCGGCCACAACTTCGTCCCTTCGCAGGCTATTCCGGTTTTGGAACCTCGGGAATCACTGCCGGCGGAGTCGACGGCGGCGGACCGGGCGGAATCACTGGCTTGCGAAAATCCGACCGGGACTCGACGGAGCGGGGGCCATATCCGGCACGCTCGTCGAATTTGCCGAAGATCATTTTGCCCGCCGTTGTCTGGAGAACCGAGGTGACCGAAATCTCAACGTTCTTGCCGATCATCTTTCGCGCATTGTCCACGACGACCATGGTCCCGTCGTCAAGATAGGCCACGCCCTGGTTGTATTCCTTGCCTTCTTTCAGGATGAAGACCTTCATGATTTCGCCGGGCAGCACGATCGGCTTCAGTGAGTTGGCCAGTTCGTTAATGTTAAGCACCTCGACGCCCTGCAACTGCGCCACCTTGTTGAGGTTGAAATCGTTGGTGACGATCTTGCCTTCGTATAGCTTGGCCAGCTCGATCAGCTTCAGGTCAACTTCGCGCACGGCGGGAAAATCATCTTCCACGATCTGGATGTGCAGAGTCGCCATCTTCTGAATGCGCTGCAGGACATCGAGACCCCGCCGGCCGCGATTGCGCTTCATGGAATCAGCGGAGTCGGCGACCAACTGCAGCTCCCTCAGCACGAACTGAGGAATCACTATCACGCCGTCGAGAAAGCCGGTCTCTGCGATGTCAGCGATGCGGCCGTCGATGATGACGCTGGTATCGAGAATCTTGTAGCTTCTCTTGGACTGCTTCTCGCCGCCGAATATTCCTCCCAGCGCGGCCAGGTTCAGCAGGTCGCCCTTGCCGGCGCCGACGATCAGGCCGACATAAGCCATCAGGAGCATCACGAACAGCTGCAGAAAGCTCTGGGTCGGTCCGGGACGGATACTGTTGCGGATGACAAGGCTGAAGAGGTAAGCCCCGATAATTCCCAGGATGCTGCCGATGACGGCGCCGATCAGCCGCTTCAGGCTGACTTGACGAAGGCGAATTTCGAAGAGAATAACAGCAACGCCGAAGAGTACTCCGACGCCTGCGGAAAACCAGCGATCCAGCCCGAGCGGCTGAAGTTCGTAGCTGGCAAGGGCTGTAATGAAGACGAATAAAACACGTATAAGAACCAGGTCCAAGGCGCACCTCCCTGCCTGTCCTGGCGTCTACGGCCGGATTCAACGAGCGCCGGGGATATGAAAATTATGCCGGCGATTCATTCCCGTTCCCAAGACGCACGGGCGGGCTCGACTCGTCTCACTTCTATTCGCAACAAGTAACTATCTTCGGGGCCTATGAAGATAAACTGCGCCCCTATCCGCCAAAATAGGCGGAACTATAAACGCCGTAGCCGAAGTATATACCAGTTTTGGGAATCCGTTCCGCGCCCCGCAACATAGAACCGCGTGCAGTTCCGATTCGGGCGAGACGAATGCCGTCAGATCTGAACGCGCCGCCTCACGAAAACAGAGCCGCGATTGCCCCTCCGACCAGGACAACGATCGCCCACCAACCAAACACGACAGCCATGCAGGTGCCGCGCTTGACCCGGGTCACACAGGAGTAGCCGATGCCGGTCAGGATGAGCGACCAGATGTTGAACAGGTCGAGTGACGCTGCGATGGAATGAAGGAAAGTCGAGCTGGGGTCGACCAGAGGTCCCAGGTTACTGGCGAGCTGCTGCTCGAAGGTAAAGCCTTCGCCGCCACCGATGATGATGGTCAGGATCACAAGCAGCGTTTTGATAATCCCGGGGAGGAAGGCGTACATCGTGATCGCCATGCACTGCATGAACTTGAGCTCAGCGCCAAATCCGAAGTTGAAGGTGGCTAAAAGGACAGCGGCCATGATTGCGGCAATGATCACCGTAACTACCGGGGTGCTATAAGCAATGATCCGAGTCAGCTTGGCAGCGGTTTCCAGCTGCGAGGCACGTTGATCGGGCGGCAGTTGATCGACCTTGGCCGCCCGCTTAGGGGATAGCTGTATTGAGTTCTCAGCCACCTTCTCCATGCCCACCTTCTTGTCAACCGTGAATACCAGGGCCAAGCCGAAGAGCGACAGCAGCACCCACGGCATCCACCAACTGGCGTTGCGACGGATGTCGGTGAAGGTTTTGCTGGGCGCGACAAACGTATCGATGACGCGTTCGACCTCAGATAGAGACTGGGTTTCCGGAGGCATGGCGGCGCTAGCAGAACTCATGGGCTCTCCTTGAAACAGATAATTCCAAATGGGAGAAAGATGCGGCGAGATTGTACCATCGCGGGAGTCAGCAATCAGAATTCGGCACTCAGACGAGGCCCATCTCTTTCAGAAAAGCCGCATAGCGGGGATCGGCGTGCAAGTTTCTGAGCAGCGGATCACCAGTAATGGCAGATAATCCGGCGTCTCGCTGCGCACGGGCCAGTTTCAGCCACGCAAACGCGGGATCCAATTCGCCGCGCGCGGCGTACAGTTCGGCGATCTGGTACGCAGCTTCGTTCTGGTAGTTGCGCACCAGCGTTCGAAGTGCAGCATCGGCCTGCTGTTTACGTCCCAGAGCGGCGTAGGCGAGAGCCTCACCCACGTATCGTACAGCGCCGTGGGGCTGCTGCTGAGCTTCGGCGAGGGCTTCCTGTGGCTTGGATTGCGCCAGGTAAACCAGGCTCAACAGGTAGTGCGCCGTTGGGTCCCCGGGGTTGAGTTCCAGCGCCTTTTGATAGGACGAGATGGCCAGTTCCTGCTCTCCGGCGTAATAGGCACGCATTCCCAACGCGACGTGAGCAATGACACTGAGCGGGTCTAATGAGACGGCCCGGCGGCCGAGTTCGACGGCATCGCCAAACCGGCCGAGACTGGCCGCCAGACTGGAAGCTCCCATCAGAGCCGTTGCATTTTGTGGTTCCAGCGCGATTGCCTGTTGAAAGGATGCGTCCGCTCCAACCCAGTTCCAGTCATGGGTCCGCTTGATTCGGCCGATGGCAGCGTAAGCTTCGGCAAGGTTAGGGTCCAACTGCAAAGCCTTCTCTGCAGCCTCCCTGGCCAGGCGGTAACCCTGCTCGAAGGAAACGCCATACGCGGAGTCCGCCTGACTCATGCGGGCCCAGGCCAGCCCTGACCAGGCGCGCGCGTAAGTCGGGTCCAGCTTGATGGCCTGCTCGAAATACGACGCTGCCTTTTCGAGGTCGCTCTCGGTTCGCCGCTCGTAGAAGAACCGCCCTTGCAGGTAGTCACTGTAGGCATCGGAGTTCATGCTGCGTGCAACGGCGGCAGGCGCCCCATTGCTCAACAGCTTGACCTTCAATTCAGAGGCGACGGAGTGCGCAATTTCATCCTGCACCGCGAAGACGTCGTTGAGATTGCGCTCGTAGCTGCCAGACCAGAGCTGGAATCCGTTCTCCACATTGATCAGGTCTGCCGCGATCCGGACACGGTTCCCATCGGTGCTGACGCTACCCTCGAGCACGGTCGCAACATTCAGCTTTTGTCCAATCGTGCGCAGGTCGGCGTCCTGACTCTTGAATTGGAACGAGGAGGTTCGCGCCGCCACACGAAGTCCCGGTGTCTTGGCCAGCTCGCTTAGCAATTCCTCCGCCAGCCCATCAGAAAAGTACTCCTGCGTCTTTCCCGGACTCGTATCCACAAACGGCATTACGGCGATCGACGGCGTAGCGGGAGCTGACAAATGGCGGGCAGCAACGCGCTTCAGGAATAAGGTGCCGGTCATTACCGCGAGGAGCAGCGCCAGCGCCGGCAGGACCAGTGTCCAGGAGAATCTCCAGCTCGTTTTTACGGAGGAAGCAGTCGGAATGCGCAGCGCAGAACCGAGAATGGGAATCGTTACAGAAATCGCGGTGGGTGCCTGATCTATGGACACCGGGGAAGATGCCCCGGAAACGAGACCGTCGGCTGGGGACGAGCCGGACAGCGGTTCCAGCATGCCGATGAACCGGTAGCCATGACGCGGCACGGTTTCGATGTAAACCGGGTCATGTGCCTGATCGCTCAACGCCTCCCGCAGCCGCCTGACCGCGACATTCAGGCTGGACTCGAATTCGACGAATGTATTTTCAGGCCAAAGTTGTGCTTTCAGCTCGTCGCGGGTGACCAGCTCGCCAGGATTTTCCAGCAGAGCACGAAGGACCAGAAATGATTTGGGTTGCAGCCTGATTCGGTAGCCAAGCTTGCGCAGATCTCCTGAATCCAAGTTCACTTCGTAGGGCCCGAAGCGAACCGAAGGGCTGGCCTGCAGAGTTCGCGCCATAACAGATGCGCGAAATAGTATCACAAAACTGTGTCGAGCGCGGAAAGCAGGAGACCTATTTCCCGCTAATGCAATAGCTTAGACCGTAATGTGCAATTCAGTTGACTTGTGAACAGAAAGGGAGCAAATAACATACACCACATTCGTCTGGGGTGTGATCAAATTTGAAGCAATAGGCAATTTTGCCTTCGCTTGGAAGGGAGAATCTTCATGTTGCCCACATCTCTACGCTGGAATTGGACCTTCGCCGGTCGAGCGCGAAGGTTGGCAGCCGGACTGGCCCTCATAGCCCTATTTGGGCTGACGATTGTTGCGTCCCACTCCGCGCTGGCCCAGAGCTTCACAGTTATACACAGCTTCACCGGAGGCCAGGACGGGGCCACTCCGATGGCCGGCCTGGCGAGCGATAGAGCCGGGAATTTCTACGGTACAGCGGCCTTTGGCGGCGAGGTCGGCGGACAATGCGGCACCGGCGGTTGTGGAACGGTCTTCCGTCTGGCAAACCGAAACTCAGGCTGGATCCTGAGCCCTCTCTACAGTTTTGCGGGCGGGAGCGACGGAGCAAATCCAGAAGCCAACGTCGTGATCGGCTCCGATGGCACGCTGTACGGTAGTACATATGTCGGCGGAGGCCCATGCGATGGTAACGGCTGTGGCACGATCTTCAGCCTGAGACCACCGGCATCGGCTTGCAAAGCTGCGCTCTGTCCTTGGACGGAGGATGTCCTTCATAGCTTTTCAGGCAAGGATGGCATCGGGCCAGTAGGAGCAGTTGTCCTCGACCAGGGGGGCAATGTCTTCGGCGCCACCTCCAACGGAGGTCTTCTCAACGGCGGAACGGTCTTCAAGTTACAGCAGATGGGTGGTAAGTGGACCAACCAGGTGCTGTACAGCCCTTATGGATACCCGCGAGGCGGCCTGGTCTTCGACAGCTCAGGCAATCTTTATGGCCCCGCTTTTATAGGCGGCAATGGGCAGGGATCCATTTATCGGCTGTCCCCTTCGGGTACCGGCTGGATAGAAACCAATCTCTACGATTTCACCAATGGCAGCGACGGAGGATATCCGTGGGCTGGCCTGATACTCGATCCATCCGGGAATCTCTATGGAGCGACCACATCGGGTGGCTCCGGGCGCGCTGGCACAGTCTTCCAATTGGTGAACTCTAACGGCACATGGACCCTCAACACGCTGTACGACTTTACGGGGTCCAGCGACGGAAGGTTCGTCGTGGGACCAGTCGGCAGCTTGGTCATGGACAGCGCCGGCGCTCTTTACGGCACGACCTTCGCCGGTGGCGCTTATGGATATGGCGCTGCTTTCAAACTGACGCCCGGGAATGGCGGCTGGACGTACACGCCGCTGCACGATTTCACCGGCGGGAGCGACGGTGGGAATCCTTACAGCAACCTGGTTTTTGATGCCAGCGGCAACCTTTACGGAACAGCATCGGTCGGCGGAGCGGGATCTTGTCCAAGCGGTTGCGGAGTTATCTTTGTGATTACGCCTTGAAGTTGTCAGTGGCCACTTGCCTTGTTGAGGGTATCGCACAATGTGGGATAGCAGAAAGCAAGGGATCTGCGCGGAACAACTACCAGGCCGTTCATTGCCCAATGTATCTGACAACGTGGGACAGCCTGTTATAGTGCGTGTCACGGTTGTGGTAAAGGACCGGCAACGCGAGGCGCGCAAATACGATCGCGGTTGGATTTTCGGAATTGATGTGTGGGCAGTGATCGCAGCCTACGTGCTCGCGTTCCTGATGATTTTTCTGGCGACCCAGTTGCACGCCCAGACGTTCACCCTGCTCCACACGTTCACTGGTTCTGACGGCGCGTCCCCAGTTGCAGGATTGACCATGGATCGGGCCGGCCGTCTTTACGGGACGACTCAATACGGGGGCAACATTCATCTCGGGACCGTTTTTCAGCTCGCCCGGAAGGGTTCGGGGTGGGTCGCGACCCCTATCTACACCTTCAATGGGAACTCGACGAATGATGGCGCCCGTCCTTTGGCCGGCTTGACCGCAGGTCCCGATGGCAGTTTCTTTGGCACAACCTACGAGGGAGGCGGTGGATGTGCGCTATCCAATCGAGGCTGCGGAACGGTGTACAACCTGAGGCCTGCGGCCAGCGCCTGCAAGGCCGCGCTTTGTCCATGGACGGAGACGGTCATTTACCGATTTGCCGGGGGAAGCGACGGCGCAAATCCAGTGTATGGGAACGTGGTTTTCGACAAAGCCGGTAATCTTTACGGAACGACCGGCAACGGCGGCACTTTCGGTGTCGGCACTGTTTACGAATTATCGCCCTCGAACGGCGGATGGACTGTGAGCGTGCTGTATAGCTTCGCCGGAGCAACTGACGGCTCGCTACCCTGGAGCGGTGTGATCTTTGACAGCGCCGGCAATCTCTATGGCACGACCTACCAGGGCGGCGGGGGTTGCAACGGTTTCGGATGCGGCACCATCTTTGAGTTGACACCTTCTGGGGCAGGATGGACAGAACAAATCCTATACATCTTCCAAGGGCTGAATGACGGGGGCAATCCTTTGGCTGGCGTGGTAGGCGACCAGGCAGGCAATCTTTACGGCGCTAGTGCATTTGGCGGCTCCGGAGGCGGTGGTGCGGTGTTCGAGCTGACCCCCTCAAACGGTTCCTGGACATTCACCGTGCTTTACAGTCTGAGCGGAGCGCAGGGGCCGAACTCCAGCTTGACGATAGACGCAGCCGGTAATCTCTACGGCACAGCGCCTGAGGATCCAGTCGGCGCGAGCGGCTCGGTTTTCCAGCTGGCGCCCGGAGGCGGCGGCTGGACCTACACCCTTCTTCACAGCTTCAACCAATATGACGGCGCATTCCCCACGGGCGGCGCGATATTGGACGCCAGTGGCAATGTGTACGGCACTGCGTTCGAAGGCGGGACGAATGGGGATGGCACAGTGTGGGAGATCACACCATAGGACAGTAGCCACTAGTCAGCTGTCAGGCGATGGCGGTGTCTCACAATGTGGGAGCATGGGAGTCGCCCCAGAAAGAACGAGGAATCAAATGGCGCGCCCAAAAGAGAATTGCATTAGGAGCGTTGCAACCAACCTCCAGACTGCAAGAGTTACTCTAATTTTGACCCTGTTAGTTGTGCTGAGCTTTGTCGCCCCGCCGGCGGCACAGGCGCAGCCGTACAACGTCATTTACAACTTTACCGGCGGTGCGGATGGGGCAAACCCGCATGTCGGCGTGACCATCGACGGCGCAGGCAACCTCTACGGGACGGCATACGCGGGCGGCGGAGGGTACGGCACTGCCTTTAAGTTGACGCATAGGGGTTCGGGCTGGGTGCTAAACCCGCTGTACAGTTTTAGGGGAAAGGGGGCCAATGACGGCGCCGGTCCCGACTCCAGCCTTGTCATCGCCAAAGACGGCAGCCTTTACGGCGCCACGCTCTCAGGAGGTGGCAATCAGGATCCTTACTGCCATATTTTCGGCGGCTATTACGGCTGCGGCACAGTCTTTAATCTGAAGCCCCCACCGACATTTCCCGCCACGCCATTGACGCCGTGGGTGAAGGACCTGCTTTATCTTTTCACTTTTGATCCGGATGGAGCTTATCCGCGAAACAACATCGCGGTGGACAACGCCGGCAATCTTTACGGGACGGGGTCGAATGGCGGCACGGTGTTTGGCGTGGTTTGGGAGTTGTCCCCCACCGGCGGCGGTGGCTGGACCGAGAAGGCCATTCACACTTTCACTGGCCTGGATGGCACTGACGGCGGTGCGCCGGAGAGTGGCGTGGTCTTCGGTTCAGACGGTAACTTGTATGGCACGAGCTCGGAATACGGCCACTCGGAGAACGGTTGCTGCGGAGCCGTCTTTCAGTTGGTCCCCTCAGGTGGTGGATGGACCGAGAACACGCTTTACGACTTTCAGGACGGAAACGACGGGAGCACGCCCTACGCGGGCGTAATCCAGGATGCCACGGGCAACCTCTACGGGGCCACCACGACGGACGGTGCTAACGGTGGCGGCACGGTCTTCGAGATATCTCCTTCCAATGGCGGTTGGACGTTTCAAACCATATACAGCTTTGCCGGGACGGCGGGTTCACAGGTTGGTCCCTATGACAGCCTCGTTCTAGACAGCGCGGGGAACCTGTACGGAACGACCTACTTGGATGGCCGCTACGGTTGGGGCTCGGTCTTTAAGCTGTCACCATCGGGCGGCAGTTGGACCTACACCTCATTGCATGATTTTACCGGCGGACTGGACGGAGCCGCTCCGCGTTGCCGTCTGGCGTTCGACAGTGCCGGCAACATCTACGGCACAACCAGCATAGGCGGTGCAAATGGTCTGGGTGTCGTCTTCCAGATCTCGCAGTAAATCGTCGTCCGTGGACTGGTGGTCAGGAGGAAGCGCCCGAGTTCGTCCCACAATGTGGGATGCAAGATCAGCGTCGAGCTTTAAGAAGAGCTTTTGCGAAAAGAGGAGAGATCATGATGCGCCCAAACGATGATCGTGTTCGAAGCCTCACAATCAACCGGTGCGCCGTCGCTCTGGCGTTAGCCATTATCTTTGCGCTGACCGTGACGGCCAGCCATTCCGCCCAGGCCCAGACGCTCACCGTACTTCATAGCTTCACGGGCGCTCGGGATGGAGCCAATCCTGCCGCCGGCTTGACGATGGATGCCACTGGAAACCTTTATGGAACGACTGAAAACGGGGGTGCGGGTTATGGCACGGTGTTCAAGCTGTCGCATTCAAACTCGGGCTGGACGTTGACTCCCTTGTATAGCTTCGGGGGAGAACCAGACGGGGCCAACCCGGTTGCCAGGGTGGTTTTCGGGCCAGACCACAGTCTGTACGGCACGACCGAATACGGAGGGGCAACAGGATACTGCACCGGAGGTTGCGGCACGGTTTTTAATCTCAAGCCCACACCGACCGCCTGCAAGACCGCACTTTGCCCCTGGGTTGAAACCATACTTCGCCGCTTCACCACTGGTGGAGATTTTCCTCAGAGCGAAGTCGTCTTCGATAGCGAGGGCAATCTCTACGGCACCACCTACGAAGGGGGCTTCCTCGAAGACGGCGGCGGTGGCAGTTGCTATCCGTGCGGGAACGTTTACGAATTAGTGCCCTCCAGTGGCAGTTGGACTGAGAAGGTCGTCTACGCCTTCACCGGATATCAGTTGGGGGTTGATGGCGCATACCCCATCGGAGGAGTGATTTTCGGCAAAGACGGAAACCTTTATGGCACAAACACAAACTACGGCGAATGCGCATTTGGCACCGTTTTCCAGCTGACGTTCTCCGGCTCTCAGTGGACGGAGAATATCCTGCACCATTTTTGCGGTGGAACCGATGGGGCCAAGCCCTCCTCCAGCCTGATCATTGACGCGGCTGGCAATATGTATGGTGCTACGCCGGGCGCCTATCCCGGCTACGGGAGTCAACGCGGCTCGGCCTTCATGTTGACCCCTTCCAACGGGGGGTGGAGCTATTCGGTTATCTACACCTTCTCTGAATACGGTGGGGGACCGGCAGGAGCGCTGGTGATGGACAAGGCCGGAAATCTCTATGGCACCACCGTTACCGGCGGAAATGTGGGTTGCGGTTCCTATGGATGCGGCACCATCTTCAAGCTTTCGCCGTCGAACGGTAGTTGGACCTACACCGAGCTCTACGACTTTGCCGGTGGCGCCGACGGCGGAGCCCCGTACAGCAACCTGGTTATGGATGCGTCAGGAAATTTCTATGGCACGGCCTCTGTCGGCGGGCAATCGGGCCAAGGCGTCATCTTCGAGTTCGTGCCTTAGATTTAGCGGTTAGCGCCCGTTGTCGGTTCCGCATCCTATCCCACATTGTGGGAAGGTATTGAACACAATCGTCGTCA
>CAVPFD010000047.1:0-18295 GCA_963703645.1 uncultured Acidobacteriaceae bacterium | reverse complement strand
ATCGCGGCCACTGCTCAACTGCACGGCGCTGCGCTCGCCACGCGCGACATGGCCGCTTTCGCAGACTGCGGGATTCGGGTAGTCGACCCTTGGTCTGAGTGACGCTGCAAACCCCCGGCGCGCAGTTGGGTTGGGCAAAATGTCCAGCGGCGGAGAGCGTAACCGAGAAAAACCAGTGACCTCTGGGTCGTCCGCGGAACTCGGGTGCCGCTGGCTGCCATCCTCAGGAGCGTCTGCCGAGAGCCACCCCCTTCAGGAAATTGCCGAGGTATTCGCACTCACGCTGCAACACCTAAAGGTTGTCCTGCAGTTTGCGGCTGAAGGCACGGCGCCTTCGCCCTTGGCTGTTATCCAGTAGTCGCGCGGCCATCCCGAATCTTCCTCTGGGGCAGCAGGCGACAGCGATTCGTTTCGTTAGATACGGCCCAGTAGCAGCAAAATGATCACAATTACGAGAACTAGACCAAGACCGCCGCTGGGATAGTATCCCCAACCGCTGCTGTATGGCCAGGACGGAAGTGATCCGATGAGCATCAAGATCAAGACCACGATAAGAATGGTCCCTAGCATGACTCTATCCTCCAAGATCAGCGTTTAGCTGGATTTTTTCTTCGGGACCTTTGCGCCCTTCTTCCGGGCCTCCGAAAGTCCAATGGCGATTGCCTGCTTCTTGCTTTTTACTGCTCCGCCCTTGCCGCCTTTGCCGGAGCGAAGGCTCCCTTGCTTCTTGCGATGCATCGCACTCTTAACGCTCTTGCCTGCCGCCTTTCCGTATTTTGCCATTGCATTTCTCCTCGCTTGCTTTTGCCGATTCGTGCACAAAACCCTGACGCCATTACAACCAATTTATTCCCGGCCTGGCGGCTGCGCGTTTACCAGCCGCGGCGGCCTCTTCAGGGCAGGCTTGGCAATTTCTTGCTTCAGATTGGGTCGACGAACGATCGCTGCCGGGTTGAGCTTCACCGGTCGATTAGTCTCTGCCGATTTCAACAGTGCCTGGATGATCCGAACGTCTGCCAGGCCGTCCCAACCCGAAGGCTCCGGCTCTTTGTCTTTCAAGACACACTCGGAAAAGTAGGCGATCTCTGCCGCAAACTGATCGCGTTTTGGGAAGGTTTTCCTCAGCTTCTTATCGCCCATGAGGATCTCCGATTTCAACGCTTCCGTCATTTCGTAAGCCGGATCCATTTTAAGGATGCCCTTCGTCCCGACGACCTCAAACACGGAGCGGTCAGCGACGCCGAAGCTGCAGGTGAAGGACGCGAAACGATCATGGGGAAACTTGAGCAAACCGGTAGTGGTCGCCGGCACTTCATGGAATCGGCCGCCGTCACGTCCGAAATTCCAAGCAAAAACTTCCTCCGGCTCATCCCTGAACAGATAGCGGGCGGCGTTGATACAGTACACACCCATGTCGTACACCGCGCCGCCTCCCACATTCTTCTTCAGTCGCGAGTTTCCCGCCTTCACCTGCTGGGAAAAAACGGATGCGAGGATCCTGGGCTCTCCCATTTTGCCCGACTTCACATACTCGATGGCGTGAAGATTGCCGCGCTCGAAATGGAGACGATAGGCAATCATTAATTTGACGTTTGCCTTCTCCGCTTCCATGATCATGGCTTGGCAATCAACTTCTTCCAAAGCCATCGGCTTTTCACACAAGATGTGGATGCCCGCCCGTGCGGCCGCTTCGGCGTAGGCACGATGTAGATGATTGGGCAACGCAATATACACTGCGTCGACTTCCCCGCTCGCGAGGCAATCCGCATATTGTTCATACGAATAGTTGTGCTTGGTGCCGTATTTACGGGAAAGGCTCTTGAGCTTTCTGGGATCGCCGGATACTAATGCCGTAAGTGTTGAATTCGATCGGGCATGGGCAAAAGCGGGTAGTACGGCGACCTGAGATATGTATCCCAATCCGATCACGGCGTATTGAATCTTCCTCCCACCTGTTGCCATTGCGTTTTGCTCCTATCGACGGAATACAGCTACTCCGTAGTTAAGATGCGCAAACAGAGTTGAGGGGAAGCCTGATGGAAAACAGAGAAGATAACGCCCGAAATCGCTCTGTGAAACCCATTCCGTAATAGTGCCGGGCGCGCTCGGGTATTGCAGGATTCGAGGCACCTTCTCCGTTCCGCCCCGCATCTCACTTCGTACTTCGCGCGTGATTTCCCGCTTGCAAGATCGGGCGAATGTCGAATCATCCGGCTTTCATTAAGGTGCTTTGTTGTGGGCCGCCGTCTTGGGCGGTTTACTGGTCGCGCTCTTAAGGGCCGTAATTATGTATATGCCAGCAAGCCGGAAGGGGAGGGAGAAACTTACGATCCCATTGTATTTGCAAGTCGTTGGGTGGACCGCAACCGCGGCGTCGATTGTATTTGCGACATGGAAATAGCCCGTTACGCAATAGGGAGGAACTATGGAGATTCTTTGGCGGGCAGTTTTAGGCGGTGTTGTCGTATCCGCCTTTGCCATCTCGGGCGACCTGTTGAAACCCAAAAGCTTCGCCGGGCTGTTTGGTGCAGCCCCTTCGGTGGCGCTGGCAACATTGAGCCTAGCGGTCATTCAGCATGGCAGAACGTATGCGGGCGTGGAGGCCCGCTCCATGATTATGGGTGCTGTCGCTTTCTTCCTTTACGCGTCGCTTGTAAGCCGAGTGATGATGCGTCAGAAATGGGGTGCATTGCCGGTCACTGGCGTGGCACTGCTCCTCTGGCTCGGCGCTGCGTTGGGGCTGTGGTATGGCCTACTTAGCTGATGTCATGAAAGTAGAAATCAATATCGCGGCTCTCGGACGTTCGAAGTGGTACGAGTATCTCGTCCGCTTCGCCTTCGGAGGTATGGTTACGGCGTTTGCAGGAATCGTCGCTAAGCGCTGGGGCCCTGAGATTGGCGGACTGTTCCTAGCATTTCCCGCCATCTTCCCCGCGACTGCCACCCTTCTGGAGAAGCATGAACAACTGAAAAAGCAGCGAGTTGGAAGAGCGGGGACGCTTCGCGCAAGGGAAATAGCGAGCGTCGATGCAGCCGGAACTGCCATGGGAAGCATTGGACTCATAGTATTTGCGTTCATTGTCTGGCACTGGATATTCAACTACCCGGTCGCTTTCGTGCTGGGTGTTGCCACATTGGCTTGGTTGCTGGCGGCGATATTGACATGGGAAGTTCGCCAAACAATCTGGAGGCGCCTGCGGATCAAGCTGGTTGCCCGTGCAAGACGGTCCGGAGGCACTATCAGGCTTCATAGGCCATCAAGAGACAGGAGGTCAGATGAGTAAGAAAGAAACTGGGAGAAACTCACTCGCAGATCCTTCACGGCTCCCTTCGCGGGACGAGGACGATAAGCAGCTCATCGAAGTTGTCGTTGAGACGCCCAAAGGCAGTCGCAACAAATACGCGTTTGATCTTGAGGACAAGGTGTTTGAACTCAACAAGGTTCTGCCGGCCGGTATGGCGTTTCCCTACGATTTCGGTTTTGTGCCGTCTACTAAGGCGGAGGATGGTGATCCGGTTGATGTGCTCGTGCTGATGGATGAACCTGCATTTGCCGGCTGTGTTCTGAAGTGCCGGATCATCGGCATCATCGAAGGCGAGCAAGGCGACAAGAAGGGCAAAGTGAGAAATGACCGCGTGGTCGCAATTGAAAAAGACAATCACAGCTTCGCCGACATCAAGCACATTGATGATCTGGGCAAACAGTTCCTCCATGAGTTGGAGGACTTCTTTGTGAACTATCACCAGTTATCAGGCGAAAAATACAAGATTGTTGGAATAAGGGGCCCCGCTGAAGCTAAGAGGCGCATCGAAGAGGGAAGGCGGCAACTGCGTCGCAAATAGCCTGGTGCTCCAGGTTCGCCCTTGTGTTGTGCCAGCACGAACCGCGACTCGACTCTGCGGTTCGCAATGTTACGGCGCAGGGATCAAAAGCAGGTCCCTCCACTCGGACTAAAGTCCTCGGTCGGAATGACAACTCTGTTTAATTTCTTGGGCGAGAAACGAAGAACGACAATCGTTCATCCCACCCTGTCGCCAAAAGCGAGCGACAAGGGTGGGGCACCCCAGCGCTGACAGCTCCTACAGCTTCTGCACCCGCTGCACGTCGCGGACGCCGGGGATTTTGCGCACGCCGACCAGGATGCGCTCCAGGTGCTTGAGGTCGGCGATGTCGGCGACGATGTCCACGGTGGCGTGGTCTTCCGAAGTATTGGCTTCGGCGTTGCGGATGTTGGTTTTGGCGTCGCTGATGACGGTTGCGATCTCTTTTAACATGCCGGGGCGGTTGTCGCAGAGAACGCTGAGCTTGACGGGATACCCGGCTATATTGCCTGTCGCTGCCGTGTCGCGCCCCCATTCCACGGCGATCTGCCGTTCCGGCTCGAACATCAGGTTCAGGACGTTAGTACACGACTTGGAGTGCACGGCCACGCCCTTGCCGCGGGTCACGTAACCGACAATCTCCTCGCCGCGAATGGGATTGCAACAGTGCGCACGATAGACCAGCAGGTCGTCGTGACCGGTTACCTTGATGGCTGAGGTCTCGCCGCCAAAGACGCGGCGCACCACGCTGGTGAGCCCCGTGCTTGGGTCAACATCGCCGTCTCCGTCAGTGGGCGCGCGTCCGCCCAACTGCGCTTCGTCGGGCAGCGCGCGGGCCAGAATGCTGCGGGCGGAAAACTTGCCGTAGCCCAGGGCGGCGAGCAGGTCGTCGGGCTTGGCCAGGCCATTTTCGCTGGCCACACGGGTCAGCTCGGCCTCGCTGATGCTCTTCAGTGCGATGTGGTACTTGCGCGCTTCCTTCTCGATCAGCTTGCGGCCGATTTCGATGGCGCGCTCGCGCTGATGCACGTTGAGCCAGTGCTTGATTTTCTGGCGCGCGCGCGACGACTTCGCCAGTTGCAGCCAGTCGCGGCTGGGATTGTGCCCGGGCTGGGTCAGGATCTCGACGATGTCGCCGGAGTGCAGCTTGTAGCGCAAGGGCACGATGCGTCCGTTGACTTTCGCGCCGACGCAGGTATGTCCGACTTCGGTGTGCACCGTATAGGCGAAGTCAATCGGAGTGGAATCGCGCGGTAGCACGACGATCTTGCCCTTGGGCGTGAAGGTGTAAACCTCTTCCGGATAGAGGTCGATCTTGAGGCTGGCGAGGAAGTCGCCGGAGTTCTTCTCGTCGCGATGGCGGTCCACCACCTCGCGCAGCCAGGCCAGGCGCTGCTCATCGCGCGCCGAGATCGGGCCGTCCTTGTACTTCCAGTGCGCCGCGATGCCTTCCTCGGCCATCTTGTGCATCTCTTCGGTGCGGATCTGCACCTCGAAGGCGTGGCCTTTCTCGGAGATGACGGTGGTGTGCAGCGATTTGTAGAAGTTGTTGCGCGGGATGGCGATGAAGTCCTTGATGCGTCCCGGCACCGGCCGCCACTGGCCGTGAAGAATGCCCAGCACCGCGTAGCAATCCGATTCCGATTGCGTAATGATGCGCAGCGCCAGCATGTCGTAAATCTGGTCCACCGAAATGCGCTGTCGCTGCAGCTTCTGCCAGATGCTGTAGATGCGCTTGATGCGCGCTTCCAC
The DNA here is from genome assembly GCA_963703645.1 of uncultured Acidobacteriaceae bacterium. Taxonomy (GTDB): domain Bacteria; phylum Acidobacteriota; class Terriglobia; order Terriglobales; family Acidobacteriaceae; genus Bog-257. Next base: position 12,721 of record CAVPFD010000047.1, on the reverse strand, counting down.
CCGCGCCTGGATTTTGTTGTCGCGCAGCTTCTGCTCGATGACCTTCTGCACATCGGCCAGAAACGCCTCGCCTTCCTTGCGGCGCGACTCGATGGCGCCCTTCACCTGGTTGTAGGAGATGGGATCGACATATTGGAAGGCCAGGTCTTCCAGCTCGCCGCGAATCTTGCCCATGCCGAGGCGGTGGGCGATGGGCGCGTAGATGTCCAGGGTCTCGCGCGCGATCTTCTGCTGGCGGTCTTCGGACAGATACTTCAGCGTGCGCATGTTGTGCAGACGGTCGGCCAGCTTGATGAGCACCACGCGGATGTCATCCATCATAGCCAGCACCATCTTGCGCACGTTTTCGGCCTGCGCCTCTTCCGACGAGGCGAAGTCGATTTTGCTGATCTTGGTGACGCCTTCGACGATGTGGGCGACCTGCTCGCCGAATTCGGCCTTGATCTCGTCCACGGTCACCGAGGTGTCTTCCACGGCGTCGTGCAGTAGTCCGGCGGCGATGGCGGTGGAGTCGAGTCGCATCTCGGCCAGCAGAATGGCGACCTCGAGCGGATGCGCGACGTAGGGTTCACCCGACTGGCGGAGCTGTCCTTTGTGGTGTTGCTCGGAGAAATCGTAGGCCTTGCGGATGAGAACCAGGTCTTCTTCGGGGCGGTAGGAGCGAATCTTGCGCAGGAGATCGCGGAAGCGGGTAACGGCAAGAACGTTGGTCGCGATCTGTTGGCGCAAAGTCGCCATGTCCGATTATACGATGAGTGTGCGCGCCGACATCGGGGACGAGCTGCAAATTTACGAAATCGAATCCGCAAATTGTGGTAGTGCTAGTCATTGCAAAGAAGAAACTTATGCGTGTACTCATCAGCGGTGCATCGGGATTGGTTGGATCGGCGCTGACTCGCGCGCTGCAAGCGTCGGGTCATAAGCCCGTTGCCCTGGTTCGACGGCCGGCGCGCGAGGGCGAAGTGCAATGGAACCCAAATGAGCCGCTGGATCCGGCCAAACTTGCCGGCTGCGATGCGGTCGTACATCTCGCGGGCAAAAACATTGCGGGATATTGGACTGCGAGGTTCAAGCGGGAAGTGCGGGACAGCCGGGTGCAGGGCACGCAGATGCTGGCGAGGGCGATTGCAGAATCCTATCGCCACAGCGGACAGCCACGTGTATTCCTCTCCGCGTCTGCGATTGGCTACTATGGCGACCGTGGCGACGAGGTACTAACCGAAGACAGTACGCCCGGCAAGGGATTTCTCCCTGAAGTCAGCCAGCAATGGGAGGCGGCGACAGCTCCAGCGCGCGAAGCGGGCGTACGGGTGGTGAACCTGCGCATTGGCGTCGTGCTGGCCCGCAATGGCGGCGCGTTGAAGTCCATGCTGCCGCCCTTCCGGCTGGGCCTGGGCGGGCGGATTGCCAGCGGGCAGCAGTACTGGAGCTGGATTGCGATCGATGACGTGGTGGGAATCATTGTGTTTGTTCTGCAGAATGACAACTTGCGAGGACCGGTCAACGCTGTCAGCCCCGAGCCGGCCCGCAATGGGGAATTCGTTCGCGCTTTGGGCGAAGCATTGCACCGGCCCACGATCTTTCCATTGCCTGCGTTCGCTGTGCGTACGCTGATGGGAGAGATGGGCGAGGCGGCACTACTGGGCTCAGCGCGCGTCGAACCAGTCAGGCTGAAGGCTGCGGGATACCAGTTCCAGCATCCGCATTTGATGGACGCCTTATTAGCTGCGCTTCGGGACTAAAGCCGGAACCTGAATTCCGTCTACGGCAGCCGATAAACAATTGTTATGCGGCCATAAAGGACTTTTTATGGCCGAAACCTGCGCCGGAAGGCGCGCTGCGCTGATCTAAACACACGGCTGCCCAAAGACCAGTCCAAACCGAGGTTTCCAATGGATGCCACCAACCGCCCGCCGACCTGGAAAGTACTGCTGGCATTCAGCATTATCTATTTCGTCTGGGGCTCTACATTCCTGGCAATACGCATTGGCGTAAGAGAAGTCCCGCCCTTTCTGCTGGCCGGAATCCGATTCCTTCTGGCAGGAGGCGCGCTGTATGCATGGATGCGCGCCAGAGGCGCGGCTTCTCCAACCGGCCGTGAGTGGGTGTCAGCGTCGCTGCTGGCCGTTTTGATTTTCGTACTCGATTATGGGCTCGTCTTCTGGGCGGAACAGCGGGTGCCGTCCGGAATCACCGCCGTCATGATGGCTACCATTCCCGTGTTTATGGCCCTCTCGGAGATTTTCATTCTCGGGACGCAAAGGCTCACTGTCCGCCTGGGAGGCGCGCTGCTGGTCGGGATTGGCGGGGTGGCCGTATTGGTGAGCCACAGCCTGAGCTTTGGCGAGGTCCCGATCGAGACTGCCGGCGCCGTCGCGCTGCTGGTGGCGGCGGTCGGTTGGTCAGTGGGTTCCGCCCTCACTCGCAAGTTGCCGCTGCCCGCTTCCAAGCCGGTGAGCTCGGCTGCGCAGATGCTCTGCGGCGGCGTATTCCTTATGTTGACAGCGGGCGCAGTGGGAGAGTTTCGCGGCTTTCATCTGCACGCAGTGTCCCGCACCGCGTGGATGGCACTTGCCTATCTCGTTGTTGCCGGCTCCATCATTGCTTTCACGGCGTATGTCTGGTTGATTCACCATGAGTCTCCAACCAAGGTCGGGACGTATGCCTACGTCAATCCCGTGGTGGCCGTGGCGCTGGGCTATTTCTGTGCCGGCGAGACGGTGGGCCCCCGAACCTTGCTGGGGATGGTGTTGATATTGGTCAGCGTCGTCGTGATTACCACCACTCCTGCCAGGAAGCCCGCGCCAAGGTGGGTCGAGGAAACGCCTCAGGGCGCTGAGCCGTAGCCTGCGTTTTAGAAAGTCACCAAGGCAAAGGCGGGTGGCAGAGCGGCCTTCAGGCCCGCGTTTTGGCGCTCCTTCCTAAAGACCGTTGACTGAACCCAATGCAACGCAGTGGGTTGAGTCTACACAATCAGAGTCGCGGTCTTAACGCGGCGCTAAAGCGCCGCTCTACCCGAACCGCTTCAGGGCGTTACCGAAATACGCCAAAGGAAGTGGTGCGCAAAGGCATTCCAAAGCTGGGAATACTCGGCCCCCGCCCATCTCTGGTGTAAATTTGGTCAACGCTGACAAGTTGGTACCAGAAGAAGGAGGCCGACGATGCAGTACTCTCGACGACACCATCAATTCGGGCTGTGTGCGCTTGTTGTTTTCCTACTGTGTGCACTTGCGGGCAAAGCTCAGGTTGCCGAAGACGCTCGGGCGGGTCAGTGTCCCAAAGATTCACCGATACGTTTCGGAAGCCGTTGTTTAAGTCAATGCCCTGACGGATACACACTCAACGGGGACAACCTTTGTTTGAGCAAGACTTCCGCGGATATTGCAGAAAAGGTCTGCTCAAGACCTGACCCGACTGACCAGAAGATTTGCTTGAGCAGTCTGATCGGGGAGCTGGGCAGGATGAAAGTGAGTGACCGGTGCGTTGCGCGCGCTCCTGAAGCTTTAATTTTGCGCCAGGAGATCAGTGAGATGGTCTTGACCGCGTCGCTGCAGGTTGATGGTTTCCTGGCCGAGGTTGACAGCGAAACTGCAGAGATCCGGGCGGTTCACGATGGGCTGACCGGCCGCCGGGATAAAGCCGTCCAGAAGAGCACCTTTGGGAGCGCAGTTGCGTCTGGGGGCGGCGCGATTGGCTCAACCCTCGCCCTCTTGGGCAATACTGCCAGCACTGCAGGTAGTTATTTGGGGGCAGTATCCGGAGGAGTTGGGGCGATCCTGGGTTTCGTGGGCTTCTTTGAGCAGCGGGGTCCTAAGGGATGTTTTCCCGACGTCGAGGAAACCAAAACGCGCAACACACAAGCAAACTCATCACCCGGTGGGCAGGAGAACCCAACGAAGGACGAGAAGAAGTGCGGCAAGCTAGACAAGAAAGCTAAACTTGACTGCAAGGCGAACCTAGCGGAATACGAGACAGAGCTTTACGCGAAAGATTCTTGCAAATCCCCGCCTCGGGCCACAGGATGCTCTCCTCGCATGCTCTACCAGCTCCTTTGTCCTGTTGAGGCTAAGAAGGCCGAGGAGGCCCTCTACTCCGAGTCTGGGAAGGACCTGGAGGCCGCAAAGACGTGGTGGTTCCATAGCCTATACGACCCTGTCATCAACAACTACCTTAACCCGGCTGAGGAGTGGGGTCGGGGTCAGGAATTGATAAGTACCTGGGGGGACAACAGCGGGCTAAGCCCCGCACTGATCACCAGCAACACAGCTCCTCTCAAGCTCTCAATCGCCAATCTCGAAGACCGGACCAACAAGCTCGCCGACCTCCGCGCGGTAGTCGCCCGCATAAATCGCGACCTTAGCCGGCTTACCGAGGACCTCGCAATGGGACTTCGGTGCCCACTGATTCTGACTCCAGCAAGACAGCCTTCGGAGGAAGGGCCGCTTGCCGAACAATTGACTCTTTCGTCCATTGGTTGGTAATTCGCGGGTGGGCGGAAATCGAAGCGTCTTACTCGGCGCGGCTAAGTTGCTCTTCGACGGGCCCGGCATACTTTGGCCCGAGCACCAGCTTTTTCCCCTGCGGGCTGAACCTGGGCAGGCGAGTCAGGCCCCACTTGCTGAACGCGAACTGCAGACTGGTCAGCAGGACTCCGAGGCCATACTTCACGCTGCGCCGGAAGTTGATCGAGGACGCCTCTTCGAAGTATTTCGTTGGGCACGACACCTCGCCGATGCGGAAGCCGAAATACACGCATTGGGCCAGCATCTGGTTGTCGAAGACAAAGTCCTGCGAGTTCTCCATCAGAGGCAGGGTCGTCAACACCTTGCTGCTAAAGGCCCGATAGCCGGTGTGGTATTCGGAGAGCTTCACGCGCAGGAACAGATTCTCGAAGGCCGTCAGAAAGCGGTTGGAAATGTACTTGTAGAGCGGCATGCCGCCATGGAGCGCCTGTCCGCCGATAATACGCGAGCCCAGCACTACATCGTAAACATCGTAGGCCACCATGCTGGCCAGAGCGGTGATGAGCAGCGGCGTGTACTGGTAATCCGGATGGACCATAACGACCACGTCGGCGCCGGCGGCCAGGGCTTCGCGGTAACAGGTCTGCTGGTTTCCGCCGTAGCCCAGGTTGTGATCGTGCACAAACACGGTCAGCCCCAACCGCTTGGCCACTTCCACAGTCTTGTCTTTGCTGTAGTCGTCCACCAGGATGCGAATGTCCACCAGGTCGGGGATCTCCCGTACCGTTGCCTCCAGCGTGTGCTCCGCGTTGTAGGCCGGCATGACGACGGCTACGCGCTTCCCGTTGATCATCGGTTCGCTCTCGTCAAGTCCACTCGCAACACCCACCCCTGATAACGCGGTGGCGTGGAGCGGAGTTACCGCAGCAGCGACCGGGCCGGTTCTCCTTCTGCTAATCTGAACAGCTCTCCATGCCGTCAATCTTTACTGTACTCGGGGCGGTTTGCGCTGGGCTGGCCGTGGCCGGCACGGCGTACTTCGTGATGTGTATCTGGGCGGCGAAGCGTTGGCAGCGTGAGCGTCGCGAGAGAACGCGGGCGGCATTCACTCCGCCGGTCAGCATTTTGCGCTCGCTGAAGGGCGTCGATCCGCATATGTACCTGGCGTTCCGCAGCCACTGCCTCCTCGACTATGGCGAATACGAAGTGTTGTTCGGAGTAAGCGATCCCAACGAGCCGGCCCTGGAGCTGGTGACAAAGTTGCAGGAGGAGTTCCCGCTGCGGCAACTGAGGGTCGTGCATTGTCCGAAGGCGCTCGGATCCAACGGCAAGGTCAGTAACCTGGCGCAGATGCTACCGCAAGCGCGCTACGAGCACATCGTCATTAATGACAGCGACATCCTGGTTCCGCGCGATTATCTGCAGCACATGCTGGCGCCAATGGCGACGACTGACGTGGGCATGGTCACCACGTTGTACCGTGGCATTGCGGGCAAGACCCTCGGCTCCCGGCTGGAGGCGCTGGGCCTGAGCACCGACTTCGCGGGCGGCGTGCTGGTAGCGCGGGCTTTGGACGGTGGCCTTCGCTTCGGACTAGGGGCGACTATCGCGACCACCAAGACAGTTCTGGCTGCAATTGGCGGCCTGCAGCCACTTGCCGACTACCTCGGCGACGACTACGAGCTCGGAGCGCGCGCCGCCGCGGCGGGATACCGGGTCGAGTTGGCCGATATCGTAGTGGAAACCGCTCTGCCCGATTACGGCTTCCGCGATTTCTGGGCGCACCAAATCCGTTGGGCGCGCAACGTCAAGGACCGTCGCCCGGCGCAGAACTGCGGATTGATTGTGACCTTCGCGCTTATCTGGGCGATCTTGGGTGTGCTCGCCGCGCCTCATGCCTGGTGGACATGGCTCATCCTCTTTCTAGCAGCGGTTGCGCGGCTGACGGCGGCAGTCGTGGTGGGCCGGGGCGTGCTCGGAGATTCGCGGGTGCTGCGCGACCTGTGGCTGGTTCCGCTTCGCGATCTGGTTGCGCTCGCGGTCTGGATGGTGAGCTTCTCAGGGGACGAAATCGAATGGCGCGGCGAGCGGTTCAGGCTGCGCAAGGGGAAGTTGGAGAAGATCTGATTGCAGAACAAGCTGAAGTGAACTGCGTTTGCGGCTGTCAGCTCGCCTGCGGAAATCCGTGGCGCACGAAGTCCACAGCGTCATCCTTGCTGTGCAGCGTGCCTTCCAACTGCGCGTCCTCGACGGCGGAGAGAATCTGGCGGAACTGTGGGCCGGGCTGGTAGCCGAGGCTGATCAGGTCTTCGCCGGTCAGTAGCGGCTTGGGCCTGATCTCCTCCTCCGGAGTTTGCTGCAGACGCTCGCGCACGAAGTCATATAGCTCCAGATTGCCGTGGCTGCTGAGGCAGTCGATGCGGTGCAGCTCGAGGTGCTCGTCGAAGCGGGGCAGCCGCAGGAAGCGCTTCAGGGTCGATTCCTTCATGCGCTCGGCGTCGGCAAAGCGCATGTGGTTGGCGACCAGCGCGGCGATCTGCCGGGTGTCTTCGTTGGAGAAGTGCAGGCGGTGACAGATTTCTTCGGCCATGCGCACGCCGACCTCGACGTGGCCGTCGAAGCGGATGCGGTCGGGCGCAACGCGGAAGGTCGGCGGCTTGCCGACATCGTGCAGCAGCGCGCCCCAAGCCAGCGCGCGCGAACATCGCGGTGGCAGCTTTTCCAGCAGCAGCAGAGTGTGAATCCAGACATCGCCTTCGGGATGGAACTCGGGCGGCTGCTCGACGCCGTGCATGCGGTCCACCTCGGGCAGCACCTCGCGCAGCAGGCCCGTCACGTCAAGTAGCTCGAAGGCGCGGCGGGCGTGGCCTTCGGTGAGCATCTTGGTCAGCTCGTCGCGGACCCGCTCGCGGCTTACCTGTTGAATTCCCGGCGCCAGCCGTTGGATGGCGGCGAAGGTTGCCGGCTCGATGGTGTAGCCGAAGCGCGCGGCGAAGCGCACCGCGCGCAACATACGCAGCTTGTCTTCGGCGAAGCGGTGTTCGGGATCGCCAATGGCGCGGATGAGGCCGGCCTGCAGGTCATCGCGGCCGCCGACGAAATCGAGAACGCGGTTGCCGTCCAGCGGATCCATCAGCAGGCCGTTGATAGTGAAGTCGCGGCGCTGCACATCCTCTTGCGGATCTTTGGAGTAGCTGACGCGGTCGGGATGGCGGCCGTCGGTGTAAGTGCCATCGTTGCGGAAGGTAGCAACCTCGACGTAGTTGGGGTGCTCGGAGGGAGTGTCGTCGGAATCGGGGTGTTCCATCCGAACCGGGTGTCCCGCCCAATCCTCGTTTGCTTGGGTGGGAGTTTGGGCCGGAGGTCTCAAGGGCACGAGCACCACACCGAACTGTGCCCCTACGGCGTACGTGTCGGGAAAGATGCGCATGACCTCGGCCGGCGTGGCGTCGGTGGCGACGTCATAGTCGGCTGGGGTGAGGCCGAGCAGCGTATCGCGCACGCAGCCTCCGGCGAGAAACGCCTGGAAGCCGCGGCTGCGGAGCTCGCGAACGATGTTGGTGGCATGTTGGTGCATTAGCCGCGTCAAAGTTGATTGTATCGGGAAGCTGCTTCAGCGCAGAAGAACAGCAGATCCCTCGCGGCCTGAAGTCCTACAAGAACAAAGGCCTTGAGCGCGGAGCTAAAGCGCCGTACGGCGCAAGCCTTGCATGCGCGTTCGCTCGTACAATGGTTCTGTGTCTGACGTTTATATTCTCGGCATCGAGAGCTCGTGCGATGAGACCGCGGCTGCGGTAGTTCGCTCGGGCGAGGAACTGATCTCAAATGTGGTGTACTCGCAATTCGCAACACACGCGCCGTACGGTGGTGTAGTGCCAGAGCTGGCTTCGCGCGAGCATTTGCGGGCCATCGTGCCCGTCGTGCGCAAGGCGCTGGAGGATGCGGACAAGTCCTACGAAACGATAGACGCCATCGCAGTGACCAAAGGGCCAGGGCTTGCCGGATCGCTGCTGGTCGGACTCAGTTATGCCAAGGCGCTGGCCTATTCGCTGGAGAAGCCGCTCATCGGAGTCGAATCATCTGGAGGGGCACATCCACGCGGTTCTGCTGGAGGAGCGCCAGAAGAGCAACCACGAACTGGAGTTCCCGGTGCTCGCGCTGGTGGTGAGCGGCGGGCACACTCATCTGTACCTGGCGGAGCGCAGGCGGGACGGCTGGGTGTACCACGATGTGGGACATACGCGGGACGACGCTGCGGGCGAGGCTTTCGACAAGGTGGCTAAGCTGCTGGAGCTGGGATATCCAGGCGGGCCGGTCATCGACTTTCTGGCGCAACATGGGAATCCGGAGGCGGTGAGGTTTCCTTTCGTGCAGATGAAGCATCGCGACCGCAACCCCCAGAACCGGCATGCCGACGATGACGGCCGGGTGGATTTTTCCTACAGCGGAATCAAGACCGCGGTCCTGCGATACGTGGAGACCCATGCCATACGCGAAAAGATTGAACAGCGCCGGAGCGCGATGGCCGGATTGGCGACTCGCTCGCCGGCAGACTACCTCGCCGCTTGCGATCGGGAAACGCTCGACCTGGTGGCTTCGTTCCAGCGTGCCGTCGTCGACGACCTGGTCGGTAAGGCGCTGCTGGCTGGGCGCGAGCACAATGTAGCCACGCTTTTTGTGACTGGCGGGGTTGCGGCGAATAGTGAATTACGAAAGCGTTCGAGGCCCGAGCTGCAGAGGAAGGCATCCCCGTCTATTTCCCCTCGCGCAAGCTCTCGACCGATAACGCAGCGATGATTGCGGCCGCGGCCTATCCGCGGTTTCTAGCGGGTGAATTCGCCGATCCGGAGTTCTCGGCTGATGCGGCGCTGCGGCTGCGGTAAATCCTGCCGCGGGCCTCCAAGGTCCGCTCTACCTGAACCGCTTATTCTTCTTCGGTGGAAATCTTCGATTCGATGTCCATGTCGCGAAACTCGCTCGATTCGAAGACCTCGCGGCAGTCCAGACACTCGACGTATTCGGCGTCTTCGTCACGGGAGACCACTTTGACACGGGGATGGCGGCAGGGCTGGTCCATGGCTTCGCTCTATAAGAGGTTGGAAGTCCTACGCGCCGGCTGGCTCATATTCATACTTGCGCCGCTACCATGAGCGGCAGGGGAATTGTCCGGTATTGTAGCCCGGCGGTATCGGTTGTCAAGCATTTCTCGCAGCGTGAACATTAATTCTTCCGGTAAGGATCGTTCTCTCCCTCTGGCGGTGCGCCGGCCGCCATAGCGAGCGAGAACTCTTTTCCATCCTTGAGATGCTGTAGGAAACAGGGAAATTCCAGTTTCTGGAGCCTGGCGCGCCGAAAAAGGTCACCGCCGTATTCACCTGGTTAAAACAGGCTTCTCCGTTCAGCCGGCCACATCGGAATATCCGACGAATTTAATCGCCAATCTCTAAACCGTTTGCTGCTTGAGACTTACAACTCGATGCAGTAACTGACCATTGGCTGTAAGGGGTTGCAAAGGAGTCCGCCCACATCGTAGAATCAAAGTGCGACTGATTTAGTCGCATATACATCTGAGTACCGATGCTGAAGCTCACCAAGAAAGCGGACTACGGATTGATCGCCATGCGGCATTTGGCCGAGCACGCCGATTTGGGAGCGTGCAGTGCCAAAGACCTGGCCGAGATGTACATGATGCCGCAGGAGGCATTAGCCAAGATCCTGCAGAAGCTCACTAAGGCTGGGCTGCTGGTTTCGCAATACGGGACCAACGGAGGTTACACCCTGGCCCGCGATCCCAGACACATCAGCGCCTTCGAGGTTATTCGGGCAATTGATGGTCCTTTGTTTATCACTTCGTGTAGTTCGGCGACCGAGGACTGCGAGCAAAGCGACCGCTGCACCGTCCGCGAGCCGCTACGACGGGTGAGCCGCAGCATCGAAGAGGTTTTGAACCGGCTGACGATTTGGGAGATGACCGAACCGGAGCACGAGTCAGCGCCGGAATTGGTTACTCTGGGCTGGACTACGAGCAAGGCAGACCAAGTTTAGGAGATATAACGCGCAATGAGCACTAATGTGGTTTCAGGCAATGGTCATAAGGACGTGAAGCTGCCCATCTACATGGACAACCATGCCACCACCCGGATCGATCCGCGGGTAGTGGAAGAGATGCTGCCCTACTTCACCGAGAACTTCGGCAACGCGGCCAGCCGCAACCACGAGTTCGGCTGGATCGCCGAGCAGGCGGTGGAGCAGGCACGTGAGCGCATCGCCAAACTGATCGGCGCGACGGCGAAGGAAATCATCTTCACCTCGGGCGCGACCGAGAGCGACAACCTTGCCATCAAGGGCGTCGCCGAGATGTACAAGGAAAAGGGCAATCACATCATCACCCAGGCCATCGAGCACAAGGCCGTGCTCGATACCTGCAAGCGCCTGGAGAAGCACGGCTTCCGCGTCACCTATCTGCCGGTGCAGAAGGACGGTCGCATCGATCTCGACGACCTGAAGCGGTCGATGGACGACAAGACCATCCTGGTGACGATCATGGCAGCCAACAACGAAATTGGCGCCTTGCAGCCCATCCGCGAAATTGGCGCTCTATGTCACGAGCGCGGCGTGCTGTTTCATACCGACGCGGTGCAGGCCATCGGCAAGGTCCCGTTCAACGTGATTCAGGACAATGTCGATCTCGCCTCGATCACGGCGCACAAGCTCTATGGGCCGAAGGGCGTCGGAGCTTTGTACGTGCGGCGCAAGAATCCGCGCGTGCAACTGGTGGCTCAGATTGATGGCGGCGGGCACGAGCGCGGTATGCGCTCGGGCACGCTGAACGTTCCTGGAATCGTGGGCCTGGGCAAAGCGTGCGAGATTGCGACCAACGGTATGGCGGAAGAGGCGAAGAAGCTCGCCGCCCTCCGCGATCGTCTGAAGGACGCCATCATGGGCCAGCTTGACGAGGTTTACATCAATGGCTCGGTCGAGCACCGTCTGCCCGGCAACCTGAATATCAGTTTCGCGTATGTGGAAGGCGAATCGCTGCTGATGGGCATCAACGATATTGCGGTTTCCAGCGGTTCGGCGTGCACCTCGGCGACGCTGGAGCCATCTTATGTATTGAAGGCCCTGGGCGCCGGCGACGACCTGGCGCACAGCTCAATCCGGTTCGGCATCGGCCGCTTCAACACCGAAGCTGAAGTGGATTATGTGGCCGAGCGCGTAGTGGACACGGTGAAGCGGCTGCGCGAATTGTCGCCGTTGTACGAGATGGCGAAAGAAGGAATCGATTTGACGAAAGTTCAGTGGGCGGCCGAGCCGACTCACTGATTCAAATTCAGAAAGTTTGCAATTTAGGAGACTACTATGGCTTACAGCGACAAGGTCCTTGACCATTACACAAATCCCCGCAACGTGGGCTCGATGGACAAGAACAGCTCCGAAGTGGGCACCGGCCTGGTGGGTGCGCCAGAGTGCGGCGACGTAATGAAGCTGCAGATCAAGGTGAACCCGGCGACCAACATCATCGAGGACGCCAAGTTCAAGACCTTCGGCTGCGGCTCGGCGATTGCTTCCTCCTCGCTCGCGACCGAGTGGGTGAAGGGCAAGACCGTGGACGAGGCGCTGACCATCAGCAACACCGACATCGTGAAGGAGCTGTCATTGCCTCCGGTGAAGATCCACTGTTCGGTGCTGGCGGAAGACGCGATCCGCGCTGCGATTGGCGACTGGAAGAAGAAGAACGGCGTGACACAGGCGCAGACGCAGAGCGCTCCGGTTGAACAGCGAGCGTAAACTGTTGCTGAAGACCGGTGCGCCCGCCTTTGGTGAGGTGCGCCGGAAACGGGGAACCATGAGCACGATCAACATCGAGAATCCGGCCGAAGCTCCCGCCCCTTCCACCAAAGGTATTCAGGTGACGGAGAAGGCGATAGCTCGCATCCGTGCCGCGCTGGCGAAAGAGAATATTTCGCCAACCGAGGGAGGGCTGCGCCTGGGCGTACAGGGTGGCGGCTGTTCGGGACTGAGTTACAACATCCGCTTTGATACGCAACCGCGCGAACGTGATCGTGTTTTTCAGTTCGACGACGTTCGCATCTTCGTCGATCCGAAGTCGTTCATTTATCTGCACGGCATGGTCCTGGATTACGAAGAGACCCTGATGCACCAGGGCTTCGTATTCCAGAACCCGAACGCGAAGAAGTCTTGTGGCTGCGGCACTTCGTTCTCGTAAGGGCAAGTGCACGCGGCATCGAACATCGAGG
>CAVPFD010000046.1:0-158227 GCA_963703645.1 uncultured Acidobacteriaceae bacterium | reverse complement strand
CCTGACCGTTCTGATTGCTGGGGCTAAAGCCCGCTGATGGACTGGATCATTCGGCACGGCTGAAGCCGTGCCCCTTCAAGGACGGCTAGCAGCCAAAGGCCCCTGGCCAGCGAGGACATTATGGCAACCACTGTATCCGCAGCTCCCAAGACCAAAACCACGGGCGGAAGTTTTCTGCTCGAAGATCACAACCTGGACAACGTTTTCACTCCCGAAGATTTCAACGAAGACCAGCAGATGGTCGCGAAGCTGGCGGAAGACTTCGCGACCAACGAAGTCCTGCCCAACGCCGAGAAGATGGAGCACAAGGAATGGTCTGTGGCGCGCGAGCTGCTCCAGAAGGCCGGCGGTATGGGCCTGACCAACGCCGACATCCCGGCCGAGTACGGCGGCTCCGACATGGACAAAGTCTCCTCGGCCATCATCGCCGACTTCATGGCCAAGTACGGCAGCTTCATGGTGAGCATGGGCGCGCACAGCGGCATCGGTACGCTCCCCATCGTCTTCTTCGGCACCGAGGCGCAGAAGAAGAAGTACCTGCCTCGGCTGGCTACCGGCAGAAATCATCGGCGCCTATGCGCTATCGGAGAGCACCAGCGGCTCCGACGCGCTGAACAGCCGCACCCGTGCCGTGCTCTCGCCGGACGGCAAGCACTATGTCCTGAACGGCGAGAAGATGTGGATCACCAACGCCCACTTCGCCGACCTGTTCACCATCTTCGCCAAAATTGATGGCGAAAAGTTCACCGCGTTCCTGGTGGAGAAGGATTTCCCCGGCTTCTCGGTGGGTGCCGAAGAAAAGAAGATGGGCATCCGCGGATCTTCGACTGCGCCGCTCATCCTCAACGATTGCAAAGTGCCGGTGGAGAACGTGCTGGGCGAAATCGGCAAAGGGCACATCATCGCCTTCAACATTCTGAACGTTGGCCGCTTCAAGCTGGGCGCGAGTTGCGTCGGCGGCGCGCGCACTTCCCTGCAGCACGCCATCGCCTACGCCAAGGAGCGCAAGGCCTTCGGCAAGAGCATCTCGCAGTTCGGCCTCGTCCGCGAGAAGCTGGCGCAAATGGCGGCATGGCTCTACGCGTGCGAGTCGATGGTGTACCGCACCGTCGGCATGATGGACACAGCGCTCTCCATGATCGAGCACAATCCTGAAGCCGTGCGCAAGGCGATTGAGGAGTACGCGGTCGAGTGCTCCATCATTAAGGTGTCGGCGTCGGAGATGCTCGACTTCGTCGTGGACGAAACGGTGCAGATCTACGGCGGCTACGGCTTCGTCGAAGAGTATCCTGCCGAGCGTGCCTATCGCGATTCGCGCGTGAACCGCATCTTCGAAGGCACCAACGAGATCAACCGCCTCATCATCACTGGATGGCTGCTGAAGCGCGCCATGAGCGGACAGCTCGCGCTGCTGCCGGCCATCAAGAAGGTGATGGACGAAGTCATGGCCGGGCCGTCGGGCGAAGAACTCGAAGGCACGCTGGCCGCCGAGCGCAAGCTGGTGGAAAACGCCAAGAAGCTTTCCATGCTGGTGGCGGGCGCGGCTTCGCAGAAGTACATGCAGAAGCTGGCCGACCAGCAGGAGATCATGGGCGCCATCGCGGACATGGTCATCGAGACGTTTGCCATGGACTCAGCTCTGCTGCGCGCGCGCAAGTACGTCGAGGTCAACGGCGAGAGCAAGGCTGCACTCGTCGTCGCCATGACGCAGGTCTATCTGGAAGGTGCGTTCACGAAGCTCGAAGCTGCGGCGAAGAAAGTCGTCGCTGCCGTGGCCGAAGGCGACATGCTGCGCACCCAGATGGCGATTGTGCGACGCCTGGCGAAGCACGAACCGCTGAACGTCATCGCGCTGCAGGAGAAGGTCGCCAGCCGGGTGCTGGAGACAGGTAAGTACGTGACGGCGTAGTCGTCACCACAGAAACACAGAGACGCAGAGGAAAATAAATACAGACTAAGACGGGGCGTTTCCGCTCCGTCTTTTTCTTGTCTTGAGATAGTACAATTTCAGCACGGATGCGCTTTCTTGCGGTGATGCTGTTCTTACTTGCCGCAGCCACGATGCTGGCTGCGCAGCAAAGTGCTGCGTCCGCGGCCGCGGGTAGCCAGCAAAACGCTCCGTCCGCCGTCCAGCCCGCAGCGCAATCGGCGCCAGCGTCTCAGCCTTCTGTCGCAGCTCAGCCGGCTCCCGAAGCGGCATCGCCCGCCTCCCCAGCTACGCAGCAACCTCCTGCACAGACGAGCGTCATCCCGTCAACCATGCCGCCCGGAACATCCGTTGTCGTGATGGAGTCGCCGAAACAGCGCGCCCAGGCGCAGCGCGCTTTCAAGCAAGGCATGAAGCTCAAGTCGGCGGGAAAACTTGACCAGGCATACGACAAGTTCGAACGCGCCGCCGAACTCAACCCGTACAATGTCGATTACATCACGGCCCGCGAGTTTACCCGCCAGCAACTGGTGATGGAGGCCCTGAAGCCGCGGCAACAAGGCCATGCAGGAGAACAAAGAGATCGTGGCCATGGCCGAGTTCCGGCGCGCCACCGAGTACGACCCAACCAACGACTTCGCCGTCCAGCGGTTGCGCGATTCCCTGCCTGAGGAGATGCAGCCGGTCAGCCAGAGCATGCGCGTAGTGGAGCAGTCCACACCCATTGAGTTGATGCCGTCGGAAGCACACCACGATTTCCACTTCCGCGGCGACGCCCGCACGCTGCTGACGCAGGTCGCGCAAACCTACGGCATCGTGGCTGAATTCGACGACTCGATACAGCAGCGGCGGGTGCGTTTCGATATCGAGGACGTGAACTTCGGCACGGCAATCGATGCGGCCATGCGGGTAACCAAAACGTTCTGGGTACCCCTGTCGTCACGGCAAGTGCTTTTCGCCGCCGATACGGTTGAGAACCGGCGCAACTTCGAGCGCATGTCGCTGCGCACCTTTTATCTGCCTGATGTGAGTTCAGAGCAACAACTCAACGAGCTTATGAACTCGCTGCGCGTGCTGCTGAACCTGCGTTACATCGCGGTACAAAAGTCGCAGTCCACCATCAGCATTCGCGCTGAGCAACCGGTTGTGGAGGCCGCAGCCCGCCTGCTGGAAACCCTAAGCACCGGCGGTCCCGAAGTCCTTCTGGACATGAAGGTGTACGAGGTGAGTTCGATGCTGGCGCGGCAAATCGGGACGACATTGCCGACGCAGTTCACGATGTTCAACATCAACCCATCGCTGCTGGCCGGGCTCGGTCAAAACGCGCAGAATCTGATCAATCAGCTCATCTCTTCGGGCGGCATCAACCAGGCGAATTCGACGGCCATCCAGGCACTGCTGGCGCAGTTGTCCAACCAATCCAGCTCACTTCTTTCGCAGCCCTTTGCCACCTTCGGAGGAGGCCTCACGCTCTTCGGTCTCACCACTGGTGGAACCGGCGTGAGCTTCACCTTGAGCCTGAACGATTCCAATCTGAAGAGCCTGGAGCACGTAACGTTGCGGGCGGGGCAGAATGACGCTGCCACGCTGAAGATCGGCGAGCGCTATCCGCTGGTCAATGCGACCTTCTCGCCCATCTACAACACGCCTGCGATTGCGCGGGTCATTGGCAACTCGAGTTACATCGCGCCTTTTCCGTCCTTTTACTTCGAAGACCTGGGCCTGATCATGAAGGCCACTCCTTCCATCCATGCGGACGGCGATGTGACGCTGAAGCTGGAGTTGGCCATTCGATCGCTCGGGACGCAAACCAATAACGGTATGCCTATCATTAACAATAAGGAATACAACGGCACCATAACAGTGAAGGATGGCGAATCGAGTGTCGTAACCGGGTTATTGACGCGCTCCGACGCTCTCAGCCTCAGCGGTTATCCGTTCCTGAGCACCGTCCCTGGCTTGACGTATGCGGCGTCAGAGCATAACAAGAACGCCACGGATGACGAGTTGATGGTGGTCATCACGCCACACGTCGTTCGCCGGGCGGAAAGAAACTCCTTCGCGGTTGCGCTGCCTAGTGAGCACTGAAAAAGCGCGCTATTTGCCGCTCTTGGCGGGCGGCGCGGGCAACGACATGCCGCCGAGCAAGACATCTTGCGCCCGCTGCACCACGGGCTCGTCAAACGACTCCATAATCAGCAGATCGTTGCCGCGGACGTCCATAACGACTTTCCCCTGCTCCGTCATCGCTTCGCTGTGACTGCAAGCCAGAGCGTTGGGCCCTGCGGGACATGCTGCAACCCAACTGACCTTGGTGTAGCGCTTGGGGAGATAGTCGCCATAGAGCTTGGCAAAGGCTCGCGCCGATTCGGGCGAATCCCAGCGGGAGAAGTACAACATCGAAATTACTGGGTGGTCTTTGGGGCCGTCTGCCGCGCGGGCGGCAAAATAATAGCCACCGCGCCAGTGCGGATAGTAATTCTTGGGTTCCCCACCGTACTGCTTTGCCAGCAGATACACGTCGAACTCGCCCATGCCGCCGAAGTCGAAACGCTTGTAATCGGGGGCAACCAGCTTGTCAAGGTCCGGGATGATCAGCGGCGCTACCGCAAGGTTCGCCAGATATGTTTCCGGCTCCATGACCTGGCGCGTGTCTACCGGAGGGTTCTCCAGCATGCCTGCATAAGCTGCTTCCTTGCCCTTACTGGCGAGTACAGTTCGCACGAAGTCCGTTCCCCAGCTGTAGGGCATCATGAGCGACTCGCGCAGGAACATGGGCGCAGCCGCAAACACCGGTGAGTCTTTGTTATCGGCCATGTCGGCCCGCATGGCATCGAAGATCTCCGGCGCCGAAACAACGTCCTTGCCCATCGGCGCCAGCGTGTAGTTGAGCAGGACGACCATCGCCTGTCCTTCAGCGACGCACTGCCGCGCCGCCTGCTCTTCCTCGACGACGTACTCCTGCTGGTCTGGAAGCGGACTGTCGTCCTTGGCGCCGGCGCGTTCCCACTTCTCCAGACCAATCTTCTGGTCCTGCAAAGCATGCGTCAGTTCGTGCGCCAGAACCGGTCTTTGAGTGTCAGGCGGCACCCAATCGAGCAGGTTCACGCTCTTGGTCTTGGGATCGTAGTACGCTGCAACCTGCTCGGCCAGCAAACGAAGGAATTCGCCGTGCAAATCGTAGCCGGGTGGCAGCAGACCAAACTTCTCCAGCACCAGCCGCGATTGCTCCAGCCGCTGTGCATCCTTGTCGTCGCGCATGCGCTTGTCAACGTACTTCTCCATCGACTCGCGCGTAATAAGATGGCGCTTCACCTGGTGCCGGATCGGCAGGCCCGTGTCCTGGCTGGCGAAGCGCAATATCACATCCACCGAGCGGAATAGCTCTTTGGCTTGCGCCTTGGTGATGCGGGTCTCAGGTTCGGGCTGCTGAGGAGCTTGCGAAGCTGCGCTTCCCTGTGGCTGGTCTTGGACGCTGACGCCCGCGCCTGGGACTTGCGTCGCGCCCTGCTGATCGGGCGTCTGCGGCGGTGAAGATTGTGCTGGCGTGCTTGCTTGCGACGGTGTCGCAGGCTGATTGGGCGATTGTGGCGCGGGAGCGACCGGCGGCTGCGCAGGCGTGTTCTGGCCCCAGAGGATTCCGGGCAACAACGCAACAAATAGGATGAGAGCGAACGCCGTTAATCGCCGGGTGCGCCTTGTTTTCGGTGGACGGTTCTCTTGCATGTGGAAACTTCAAGGATACAGGAGAACGGCTGCGCGGACTTATTGCAGGTCTCTGGTTCCCACGGCCTGCCGCAGCTGTTCCAGCGCGCTCATATAGGACGCGAGCGCTTGACGGTAGCTCAACTCCGTGGCGCGATAGCTGCGCTCGGCGTCGAGGAAGTCCAGCAGAGACGCCGCCCCGTGCTGATACGAAAATTGGGTGATGTCGAGTGACTGCTGCGCCTGCTGCAGATAGCCTTTGTCGTACAACTGAACCACATCCTCACTGTTGTGCAAGACCTCGTAAGCGTTCCTCACATCGGTCAGAACCTGCTGCTCGGCCGCCTTCTCCTGAAACTGCGACTGGGTCAGCACGAAGTAGGTCCGCGCCACCTCGCCCTGGTTGCGGTTGAAGATGGGCAGCGGAATATTGAAGAAGAAAGAGCCTACGTTTGCGGCATTTACATGCGAGTAGTCAAAGGTAACGTTTAAGTCTTGCCTGGCATTGGCCTTGGCCAGACCGATCTGGCTTGTGGCGCAGACAACGCCGCGTTGAGCGGCCTGCAAGTCGGGGCGCAAGGAGAGAGCGCGGGGCTGCAAGTCCTCCAGCCGCAGGGACAAAGGTTGATAAGCGAGGTCGCCGGCGACGTCATAGTCGCGAGGAACGGAATCGAATCCCATCAACTGCCGCAACGACCCCAATGCCTGCGCCTTGGCGATCCGGGCAGCGCTCACATCGGTCTGGAATTGCAGCGTCTGCAACTGAATCTTCAGCAGATCGACCTTGCTCAGTCCCCCGGCCTTGTACTGCTCCTGGCTGATATTCACGGTGTGCTGGTAGCTGTCGAGCAGTTGAATGGCAAACTCCAGATTGGCCTTCGCCAGCAGAGCCGTAATGAACTGCTGGGCCGCATTCTCGACCGTGGTACGCTCCGCGTCCGCCACCTGCGCCTCGGTTACGGCAGTTACGTCTTTGGCTGCTTGCAGCCGGTGCTGACGCTTCTTGCCGCGCTCGAAGAGGTATCCGAGTCCAAGATCAAACTGCGCCGTGGTGTCGATGTAGCTGGACGTCCACAGATCAGGAGTAAATAACGGAAGAAACTGCGCGTCCCATGACAACACCGGATTGGGTCGCAGATTGGCGGTGACCTCCTGCTCCTTGTTTTGCGAGATCAGCGTCTTGTTGGCTTGCAGTGTGGGATTGTTACGCTTCGCCAGTTCGATGGCCTGCTCGATGGTGATGTGGAGCTTGGCAGACGGCGGCGTTGCAAGGCCGCGTTGTCCCGCCCGGGAGTTGCGGTGATTGCGACGGGCTCGATACCTGTCCCCACAGCGCAGCTAATGGCAACAGCACAGCAGTCAAACACAATTGGAATGCGATGCGCCCCTGCGCGAAGAAGATCTCATTCGGTGACCTCCTCCATTTCTTCTGGCAGCACGTCCTTCGGTCCGGCCATCCACGCGTAGAAAGCGGGCAACAGCACCAGGCTGAGCGCCAACTCCGTCAGCAATCCTCCCACAATCACGATGGCGAACGGACGCTGCGAATCGGAGCCAATGCCGTGCGACATCGCTGCCGGCAGCAGCCCCAGCGATGCCACCAGCATGGTCATCATGATGGGCCGCAACCGGCGCGTGGCGCCCAGCAAGCACCGCATCCTGCAGGCTGTGTCCGCGCGCCCGCAATTGGTTGATGTACTCGATCATGATCACGCCGGTCTGGACCGACACTCCGAACAGTGCCAGGAACCCGACGCCGGTGGAGACGCTGAAGTGCGTCCCGGTAATCAGCAGCGCGAGCAGGCCGCCGATCGGCGCCAGGCCGAGGTTCAACAGCACCAGAAAGCCCCACTTGAAGGAGTGGAACATGGAATACAGCACCAGCATGATCACCAGGATGGTAACCGGAATCACGATCGCCAGGCGGTGATTGGCGCGCTTCTGGCTTTCGTACTCACCGGCCCAGTCCAGCGTGTAGCCCTGGGGCAGCTTGACCTCGCGGTTGACCTTCGCCATCGCTTCCTCGACGGTGCTGCCGAGGTCGCGGCCGCGGACGCTGTACTTGATGGCAATGTAGCGCTGGTTGCCTTCGCGATAGATCATGGAGGCGCCATTGTCCACTGTGATGTCGCACACCTCGCCCAACGAGACCCGCTCGCCGGTAGGAGCGAGCAGGCGAATATTGGCGATGTCGTCGACGCTCTTGCGAAACTGCTCCTGGTAGCGCGGCACCAGGTCGAAGCGCTGTTCGCCGATCAGGATCTGGCTGACCGGATTTCCGCCGACAGCGGTTTGGATCGCATCCTGTACGTCGGCAGACGTTGATGCCGTAGCGGTCGGCCTTGGCGCGATTCACCTTGATGTCGACATTCGGCTGGCCGAGCACGCGAAACAGCCCAAGATCGGCAACGCCGGGCACGCCCTTCATCGCCGCCATGATCTCTTCGCCCTTCTGTTCCAGGTCGTGCAAGTCCGAGCCGAAGATCTTTACCGCGAGCTCGCCCTTCACGCCGCTGACCGCCTCCTCCATGTTGTCGGCGATGGGCTGCGAGAAGCCCCACTCAACGCCCGGAATCTTTTCGCACTTCCTTGTCCATGGCGTCAATCAGCAGCTCCTTCCGGCCGCGAAACTGCGGGCGCCATTGGTCGCGCGGCTTGAGGTCGACGAAGTATTCCGTATTGAAGAAGCCGGTGGCATCGGTGCCATCATCGGAGCGGCCGACCTGCGAGACCACCTGCGTCACCTCCGGGAAGCTGGCGAAGATGAGCCGCGCCTGGTCCATGATGCGCTGGCCTTCTGTCGGTCCGGTGCTTGGAGACAACGTGCCGCGCGCCCAGATGGAGCCTTCATCCAGATGGGGCAGGAACTCCGAGCCAATTACCCCGCCGAAACTGAGATACATGGTCAGGGCAAAAACAAGGAGGGCGACGGCCAGCGCGACCTTGCGCCGCGTCAGGATCCACTTCAGCGTCTTCTCGTAGCCTGTCGTGATCCAGGCAACGACCGGATTCTCCCAGGCCTTCACGCCCTTGCGGAAAAGAAGGCTCGACGAGCACCGGCGCCAGCAGAATGGAAAAAACGAGCGCGCCCAGCAGGGCGAACGCCACCGTCCACGCCATGGGCTTGAACAACCGGCCCTCTACGCGCTGCAGCGTGAAGATGGGCAGGTAAGTAATGATGATGATCGCAATGGCATAGAAGACCGGGCGCTGGACCTCATGCGCGGCCGCGCGGATGTTCTCGTCGACGGTGGCGCTCGACTGCGTACGATTCTCCAGGCGTCGCTGGATGTTCTCCACCATCACCGCCGCACCTTCCACGATCATGCCGAAATCGAGCGCGCCCAGAGATAGCAGGTTGGCGGGAATGTGGCGGAGGTCCAGAAGGATGGCCGCAAAGAACAGCGAAAACGGAATGGTGATGGCGACGATCAGGGCTGAGCGCACGTTTCCCAGGAAGAAGAACAGCACCAACACGACCAGCAGAATCCCTTCCGTCAGGTTGTGCAGCACGGTGTGGGTGGTCAGGTGGACCAGGTCGTCGCGATCGATGTGAGGGACAATCTTCACGCCCGGCGCGAGCACGTGCTTGTTAAGGAACTCAACTTTGATGTCAATGTCGCGAAGGACGGCCTCGGCCTCAGCGCCCTTGCGCATCTGCACAATGCCTTCGACGACGTCGTCGTTGTCAACCACCCTGCCGTCGGCGTGGCGGATGGCCTTGCCCAGCTTGCCCAGACGAATCTTCGGACCCTGGGTCACGATGGCGATATCGCGCACCCGCACCGGCGTACCGTTCTGCGCTTTCATTACAGTCGCGCCGATGTCGTCGGTGTTCTGCATCAGGCCGATGGCGCGCACGTTGTAGGCCTGCTGTCCTTTCTCGATGAAGCTGCCGCCGCCGTTCAGATTGTTCGCCGCCAGCGCCTGCTCTACCTGTGCCATCGACAGCCCATACGAAACCAGCTTGTCAGGGTCGACCTGTACCTGGTATTCGCGGGTCTCGCCGCCAAAGATGGACACCGATGCCACATTCGGAACTGACATCAGGTGCTTGTAGACAACCCAGTCCTGCAGCGCCTTCAAGTCCATGATGTCGTACTGCGGATTGGTGCTTTGCAGCGTGAAGAAGTAGATCTGCCCCGCCGGACTGAAGTCGGGACCGATTTGTGGATTCAGCCCGGGCGGCAGATTCACCAGCGTGAGCTTTTCCAGCACCTGCTGCCGGTTTTGCAGGTTGTCGGACTGATCGTCGAACAGCACTGTGATGAAGGAAAGACCGGCCAGCGAGACGGAACGCAAGTGCGTGAGGTGCCCGACGCCGTTCAACTGCGTTTCGATGGGAATCGTAACTTGCTGTTCGACCTCTTCCGCAGCTCGCCCGGGCCACTGCGTGATGACCCACACATACTTGTCCGCCACGTCGGGGTAGGCTTCGATGGGCAGATTGTGGAAGGAGATGATCCCCCAGATCAATAGGAGCACGCCCATCGCCACCATGAGCATGCGATTGCGCAGGGCGAAGTCAACCAGGAAGCGGATCATACTGCGTTACTCCTCCGCCGCGCTGGAGAACTGCAGCGCATTGGTTACGACCTGGTCACCTGCTTTCAACCCACCGATGATCTGCTGTTGTCCGTCCTTCTCCACCGGCCCAAGCTGCACCGCTACACGGCGGAAATGATTTCCGCCCGCCGGAAGGAACACCCAATCCTTGTCATGCAGGTGGACGACGGCCGACGCCGGCACGACAACGCGCTCCACGGGTTGGCGGGCACGGAACGTCGCTGTTACGAACATGCCCGCGCGCATGATTCCGTGGGGATTAGGCAACTCTATCCGCACTTTAGCGGTTCGAGTGGCGGGGTCCAGCACCTGGCCGATGTTGACGACCTTCCCGGGAAACTCGTCGGTGTAGCCCGCCACGTTGATTTCAGCGATGTCACCTACATGGACGCGCGACAGCATGTCCTGATACACGTCGCAGAGCACCCACACCGTTGACAGGTCGGCGATAGTAAACAACGCCTGCTGATTGTCGAGTGAGCGCACGCCGGTGCCACCAGTAGTCTGTTGATCGACGATCGTCCCCGAAATGGGTGCGCGCAAAGGCAGCAGCGCAGACGGATTGTTAATATCACCACCCAGCACGTGCAGGCGTTGAGTGGCAGCATTGAGATCGGCGGTGGCCTTGGCATGAGCGTCTTCCGCGGTCTCCAGATCGGCGAGGGCGATCGCGCCCTTGTCGTACAGCAGCTTGGCGCGTGCCAGTTGCTTGTCCGCCAATTGCTGGTCGGCCTTGGACTTCTGATAGTCGGAGAACGCGGCCGTCAGATCGGGACTGTTGATAAGCAGAAGTACCTGTCCCTTTTGCACGGTATCGCCGAGCTTGACCTTGATCTCGACCACGCGCCCCCCGCCAAGCGAAACTACCGGAACGGAGCGGTTGACATCCGGTGCGATCACTCCGTTGACGTGGATTTCATCGCTCACCTTGCGAACTTCCACCGTCGTCAGAGGAAATTGTCCGGGGTCCTTCATGGTGAAAACGTTCGGGTCGGTGTTCGTCTCCTCGACCTTGCCGGCTGAAGGCTCGGCCTTGGTCTTCGAGCACGCGGAGAACAGGGCAACAGCCAGCAATAATAGGAACAAGCCGCCTGTCCGCGTCAGTGCTTGCCTGCGCCCAATGGTGCGGTTCTTCATCCCGATAACTCCGTTTCGGGTCCCATGAAAAGCCTGGGGCGAGCGGAATGCTCCTCTCACCAATGAGTACCAGACTTGTATTAAGGAATCGGTAAATGCTTGGTGCCCTGTAGGGGCACTTCAACGCTGATTCAGTGCCAGCAGGAAGGAGGGGCACGTCCGGCGGACGGAACGATTGCGCCATCACGCGCGTTCGCGGCTAAGGGTGCCGGGCGTGATGGCCGCAAAATAACGAGCGCGAAAAGCAAGTAGAACGCCAGCATCGCCGGCGGCATGGACGGCGGACGATGCGTCTGCAGCAGGTGCAGAGGCGCAATCGCCAACTGCACTTTCTTCGAGGCATCCTCCATGACCGCTTGTGTAGGATGGAGGTCGTCACTGGCGGAAACAACAGGGAAAAGCAGCACTACGACACACGCCAGCGCAATCAGCGACCTTCGCTCCAAAACCGGCAACGTCCGCACGAAGCTGTTTCGGTCTCGCGCGAACGCCAGCAAGGCGCCTACGGCCAGTGCCAGCCAAATCAGATTGAGCAAGAGTTCCATGAGGGCTGCTGCAGTAGTTTACAACTCGCTTTCATCAATTCGCAATTGAAGGCTTGGGCTACCTATCGGGATTAACAAGATATTCGAAAGCGAAACACGCCTGCGCCTCAACTGGCACAATCCGACTGCCAGCCGCTATGATGACTTTCCTGCGATTTTCTCTTTGAGGAAGGTGCAATGATTCGAATCCGTCGCCCTTGGGGGGCGTGCATTGCTGTAATTGTCTTCGGCAGCCTGTTATCGGCCCAGCAGGAAAACGCTCCGCAAGAAGCAGCGCAGGCCGCTCCGCAACGGACCGCAGAACAGCGTACCGCCTATCGCAACGCCATGGAACAGGCCGACCAGAAGATCGCCGACGAGGTGAATTCGCACTCAGAGCTGGTCAAGAACCTGGAGTATCTGACGACGCAGATCGGCCCGCGTCTCACCGGATCTCCCCAAATGCAGGCCGCCAGCGACTGGACGCTTAAGCGCTTTCACGACTATGGCGTCAACGCCCACCTCGAAACCGCGCAGATTGCTCACTCGTGGACGCGCGGTGTCGAGACGGCGGAGATCACCAGTCCCGTCCAGCAACGCGTCGGTATTCGCGCCTTCGGTTGGAGCAAAGCAACCAACGGCGAAGTCTCTGGCAACGTCGTCCTCGTCAGCATCCAGAACCCTTCCGACTTTGATCAGTACAAAGGCAAGCTGAAGGGCGACATCGTCCTGCTGGGCAAGCCGGTTGACATGGCCAGGCGGGAGGCCAATCCGGAAAATGCATATGACGCGGTCATCCCCCAGCCTCGCGGAATACCTCAACCCAATGGCGGCTATCGCGGCCGCATGCAATTGTTCCGCCAGGCCTCGGCCGAGCAGCCGGCGCTGATTCTCATAGACAGCGGAAAAGTGGACAGCCTCTTCAACATGACCGGCGGCTTCCGCGATTACTCGGCCAGCGAGGTCCCGATCGCGTTCATTACCCATGAGGATTACGACCTTCTATATCGCCTGCTGCAGGCTGGCGCCGTGACGATGAAAGCCAACCTCCCCGAGACCTTCAGCGAAAAACCTGTTCCGGCTTCCATCACCGTGGCCGAGATCAAAGGCAGCGAGCATCCCGACGAGCGGGTCATTGTCGGCGGACATCTCGACTCCTGGGACCTGGGCCAGGGGGCCCTCGATAACGGCACTGGCGCGATGGCGACGCTGGAAGCGGCACGCGCGCTGAAAGCACTGGGGTGGAAGCCCAAACGTACCATCACGTTCATTCTGTTCACCGGCGAAGAGGAGGGCGGCGTCGGCGCCGACACTTTTCTCAAGAACCACGCCGCCGAAATTCCTAAAATGGACGCCATCCTCGTGCACGACACCGGCACCGGCAAGGTATTCAGCATCTCTCTCGACAACTTGTGGGAAACTGCGCCGCTGATGCAGGAGATCTATCAGCCGCTGCAGGAGGTCTTCGACTTGCAGCCGCTCAGCACGCGCTACTTCGGCGCCTCCGATCACGTGCCTTTCCTCAACCGCGGAGTGCCTGCATATTTCTGCATACAGCTTCCGGCGGGTTACGGCCAGGCGCATCACAGCCAGACCGACACCTTCGACAAGGTGATTCCAGACCAGATCAACGAGGGAGCCGCGTTTCTTGCGGCCTGGGCGTGGAATGTCTCAGAAATGCCGGAGCCGCTGCCGCGTCAAGCTACAACGCCGCCTCCGATGGAGTGAGGAGTTCACCACAGAGACACAGAGAAAATAACTCCCGTACGACGGAGAACACAGATGTCGCGGATTCCTCTGTGCCTTTGTGTTAATCACACGATTTCCGTCTTCCCGCTTTTGATGCTGCGGAATGCGGCGTCCAGAATCAACTGGTTCCTTAGTCCCTCTTCGCCGGGAATCTCGAAATCCCTGCCTTCCTCGATGGCCGCGGCAAAGGCGTCCACCTGAACGGCATAGGCATCTGCGTTCGATACTTCCCTGCTCTCGGCGACCTCAAGCCCGCGCCGCAACTCGACGTTGACCGGGCGCTCGATGGTGAGCGCGTTCACCGCGGACAGTGCTCCGGTCTCACCAGCCACTTCGAGAAATGTCTGGTAGGGCGTGCGTCCCGAGGCCGAGACAGTCGCAACCATTCCGCTTTCAAATTCCAGCACCGACGCGGCCGACGCTTCCAGTACCGAGTGCGAGTCGTAACTGCGCCCGCGCCGTTACAGCGCGCACTTCATCGGCCAGCACAAAACGTAGCGTGTCGATGCAATGCACACCGATATCGGCCAGTGGGCCTCCGGCCGCTAGCTTGGGATCGTTGACCCAGGTGCGCGCGCTGGTCAGCATGGGCGCGAAGAAATCGCAGCGCGCCATCTGCGGATGTCCAATGCTCCCTGCAGATACCGCTCGCGAATCAGCTTCACGCTCTCCTCGAAGCGCATTACATGCGCGACGCCGAGGGTCACTCCGGCAGCGCGTGCCGCTTCCACCATCGTTTGCGCCTCCGCGGCGTTCATCGCCATCGGCTTCTCGCATAGCACCGGTTTGCGGTATTGCACCGCTGCCAGGACGTCGGCGCAGTGCTGGGCGTCAGGAGTGCAGATGAATACCGCATCGACTTCGGGACAGACACACAAGTCGGCCGTCGATGCGAAGGCGTGTTCAATTTGAAATTGCCGGGCGGAGACCTCAGCCCGCCCCAAATCGCGGCGCGACAACGCCACGACACGGCACCGTCGGGCGCCTCGGAAGCCCGGCATCAGTCTCTTCGCCGCGTGTAGGCCGAATCCAACAATGCCAAAGCGAATCATTACGTTGTCATTTCACCACAGAGCCACAGAAGCAGAGAGAATAACTGGATCAAAGCAACTTCTCTGTGCCTCTGTGGTAAGTAGAAATTCAACACGCCAGCAGGATTCTCAGGTCGCGAACATTGTTGCCGGTAGGGCCGGTGACGATCGCATCGCCAGTCGCGTTCAGCAACGGATAGGCGTCGAACTCCGCCAGCGCGGTAGCCACGTCGAAGCCCAGATGCCGGGCGCGTTCCACAGTGGCGCCGTCTACCAAGGCACCTCCCGCAAGACTATTGCCATCGACGCCGTCGGTCCCCGCACTGAGCACAGTGATCCTCTCGCCCGCGATCTGCTGCGCGCAATACAGCGCGAATTGCTGATTACGCCCGCCGACGCCGGACTTCGCGTCCACTTGCACCGTGACCTCTCCGCCCGAGACAATGCAGGCGCGCGGCGCGCTCTGTCGCAACTCACGTAATCGCCCCAGCAGATGATCGGCCGCCCGGCGATAGTCCCAATCGTCGCAACGGTTGTCTACTTCTGCCGCAAAGCCGTCGGTCTCGGCGCTCTCAACTGCGGCCTTAATGGCTGTCGCGTTCGACAGCACCGTGGTATAGCGCGACTGCTCGAACGCGGGATCGCCCTGCTTCGGAGTCTCCTCTAACAACTCCCGCTCGAACAGCACACGCACACTTGCCGGGAAATGCTCCAGAATCTTATACCGCCGGACGATAGCCTGGCAGTCGGCAACCGTGGTGGTGTCCGGCATGGTTGGCCCTGATGCCAGGGCATCAAGGGCATTCTCCGGCACATCGGAAACCAGCACCGAAACCTGGCGAGCGGGAAAGGCGGCACGCGCCAGCCGTCCACCCTTCAGAGCCGACAGATGCTTGCGCACCGCATTGATCTCGGCGATAGGCGCTCCCGAATGCACCAGCGCTTTGTAGGTATCGACGACATCGGACAACGAGATATCGTCGCTAATCGGTTTCTCCGCGATGGCAGAAGCCCCCCCGCTGATGAGGAATACCGCCAGCGTGCGCGGCGACGATCCAGCGACCAACTGCAGGATGGCATCGCCGGCGCGCAACGAATCCTCGTTGGGCAAAGGATGTCCACCGGCAAAATAGCGGAAGCCGAAGAGTTGAGCCTCTGGCATATTGGGACAGGCGATGACCCCCGTCAGCCCTGCGCCCAGAATGTTGCTGAAGGCGTCGGCCATGGTATATCCGGCCTTGCCGATGGAGACCACCAGCACGCGCTCGAATGACTCCATGTTGTAAAGGTCTTTGCCGACACGCAGATGCTCGCCGTCGTACAGCACCTGACGCGAGAAGGCGTGCGGAATGCTGCACTCCAGCAGTGCCCGGTCGAACATTTCTCGTGCGCGTTCGCGCACGTGGCGCATTGCGCCTTCCGTCCCGTCTTTCTCGGGAGGGACAGACGAGTGTGGCATGTGGTGAAGATTATAAGCTTCAAACGTCTGCTGCTGGCTTACTAGCGACCAGTATTTTAGGCAGAGCATGCCCTTACTAGAGCCCCTGCTCGTGCAGCCAGCTCTCCAGCGTCATGCGCATTTCAGCGATGTGGCCCTCGAAGAAGTGATCCCCAGGAACGAAGACCAGCTCCTTGGGATCGGCGGCATTCGCCACAACCTGCTCCAGCGCCTCGTGGGGCCCGAATGGATCGCGGTCGCCGCTGATGAAGAGCTTGGGTTTGGAACAGTCGCGCAGAAACCGATAGGAATAGAGGCGTCCATCCGCCTCCACCGGCGTTCCGAGCGAGATCAGGGCACGCACGTCAGGATCGGGACAGCAGGCCCGCAGCCCGATGGCGGCACCGAAGGAAAAGCCCGTAAAGACAATAGGCAGTCCAAACTCTCCCTTCAGCCACGTCAGCGCGGCTTGCACATCCCCAACCTCGTCGAGACCGTCATGCCGCCCGGCGCTCAGTCCCGTTCCACGGAAGTTGAATCGCAGAACTGGAAAGCCAAGTGAATGCAATGCCTTCATGGCATGGAAGACGACCTTGTTATGCATCGTCCCGCCGAACATCGGATGCGGATGGCAAACCAGTCCCGCATGCGTCGCCGCCGGCGAGCCGACGTTGAGCAGGGCCTCCAGCCGTCCCGCCGGGCCGTCGAGGAAGAATGATCGGATTGCTGCATGCGTCGGCGCCAATCGTGTCCGTCCTTGAAGTCCGTTTCCGTTGGGGAGGCGCTGTCGAGCCTATACCCTATGGTTGATTGGCCCAATCCCCTTGCCCAAGGGATACGCCGTCTTGATCGCCCTCGTGATGTATTCCTTGGCCGCGCGGACCGCTGACGGCAACTCCTGCCCTAGAGCCAGTTGGCAGGCGATCGAAGTGGCGAAGGCGCACCCCGTCCCATGCGTAGAACCGGACTCAATATGAACTCCGGGCAAAATCTCTTCTTTCACGACTCCGTCTTGGACGTAGCTGAGGTAGTCGTTGGCTTCCGTCAGATGGCCGCCAGTAATGACAACCGCCCGGGTGCCTAGGTCGCGAAGTTTGCTCGCCGTAGTTCGTAGCCCGGGCAAGACGTCCTCCCATGGAGCGTTCTTCGGTGCCGCCTCGATGCCAGCCAGCACCGCTGCCTCATCGACGTTGGGCGTGATAACGTCTGCCACCGGCACCAATTCTTGCCGGAGAACCTCCAAGCCCAACTCGTCCAACAAGACGGCACCTGACGAGGATCGCAGCACAGGATCGACCACGATGTTGGGTAAGTCCATGGCCTTCAATGTGCTAGCTACCGCCGACCCAATCGCCGCCGAGCCCAGCATTCCAACTCGAACGGCGGAGATCTCCAGATCCTGGACTAGGATGGCCATAGTCCGTCGTACAAAATCAGGCTCCAGCGGCCGCACCTCGAACACCCCTTGGCTGGACTGGACCGTCAGAGCAGTAATGCAAGTCACCACAAAACACCCGTGCGCCGCCGCCGTTTTAACGTCGGCGGTGATTCCGGCTCCCGAGGAGGGGTCGAACCCAGCAATACTCAGCACGACCGGCGGCACTTTCATGGCCCTGACTGTACCGCAGAATGCTTGACTCGGCATACTTTTCCGCCAATTGGCCGGCATCTGCCAATTCGCTGGCAGCCGGAAATTCGCGTGACAAGGCGGTAATACTCTTGAAATCTCACTTTATTTGCTAACTGTAAAGTATTGACAGTAATAAACTTAGATAATTCTACGACCTTCGGGGGTTGACTCTGTCCACTTGGCCTCAATAGACTTACAGGACGTACCAGGGAGGATCAACCTAAACGATGAGAGGTGTTTAATGTTACGAGTACTCAGCCAGACTGCGGCGGTGCTTGTTTTTACCACCGCGCTGGGTGCGGCACCCGGTAATAGCACACCGGATTCGCGAAAAGGGACCCCAGGACAGACTCAGGAAGCCATTCAGCCTTTCAAGACCCATAAGCTCCAAGTCGGAAAGGCTTCGTGGTACGGCCGCATTTTTCAGCATAAGCAAACTGCTAGCGGCGAGCCGTACGACATGTACCAATTTACCGCTGCGCACCGGACTCTACCCCTAGGTTCCTGGGTTAAGGTCACCGATTTGAAGACGGATCGCTCAGTCGTTGTTCGCATTAACGACCGCGGCCCTGTTCCGAAGAACCGGATTATCGACCTGTCCTACAGTGCAGCCAAGATGCTGGACATAGGCAACAGCGGGGTTCACCCCGTACGGCTGGACCTTATCGAAACGTCCACCGTGGCCGAGAACGAAGGTCTGCAGTAATCCTGTCCTAATGCGTTAAACTGGGAACCGATGCTGCAACCACGGGATCGGCTCATTGTGGCGCTGGATGTTCCCAGCGCCTCCCAGGCCCGCCAAATCGTACAAACCATCGGCGAGGCTGCAGTCACCTACAAGATCGGGAAACAGCTCTTCACGGCCGAGGGGCCACAGGTTGTGCGTGACCTGGTCTCCTCCGGCCGGAAGGTTTTTCTCGATCTCAAGTTCCACGACATTCCGAATACCGTCGCCGCAGCTGTCAAAGCAGCGGCCCAGCTGGGCGTCAGCATGCTGAACGTCCATGCCTCGGGCGGCAGCGCGATGATGAAGGCGGCGGTCGAGGCGGCTGCGCAGTCCCACGCAAAGCCCCTGGTTCTCGCCGTCACCGTGCTCACCAGCTTGTCGGACTCTGACTTGCAGGAGCTGGGACTCTCGGGCAAGGTGCTGAGCCAGGTGCTGCGGCTGGGAGCGCTCGCGCGCTCAGTCGGCTGCGGAGGCCTGGTCGCCTCAGCGCAGGAAGCCCGCGAGCTGCGCGGCGAGCTGGGTGAGGGCTTCGCTATCGTCACTCCTGGAATTCGTTCCGCCGGATCCGCGCCTGGCGATCAGGCACGAATCGTTACTCCCCAGGATGCGATTGCCGCAGGAGCTACCTATCTCGTGGTAGGCCGCCCCATCCTTGACGCACCTAACCCCTGCAAAGCTGCAGAGGAAATTGTAAGTAACATCCAGGAGGCCGTCGCGGTCGCTAGATAGCGCCCCAGACCGGCAATAAACCGGAACTGGATGCGACAACCTTTAAGTTCTGTCATGCTGAGCGCAGCACCCGCCTTCCTTTTTCCGACCCGCTGCTTTCGCGCGTCGGGCCGGACGGAGTCGAAGGACCCCTATATCGGCTACGAGGTATCGGGGTCACGACCGGAACCCACTTTTCGACTGCTATAATCCGCGCAGTTCCTGCAATGAATGAGCCTTCCACGCCCTTGATGCGGCAGTACGCCGCAGTCAAGAAAGACCATCCCAACGCACTCGTCTTCTTTCGCCTCGGCGACTTCTACGAGCTGTTCTTCGAGGACGCCGTGGTCGCCTCGCGCGAGCTGCAAATTACCCTGACTTCGCGCAACAAGGAAAAAGGCATCGCTGTGCCGATGTGCGGCGTGCCCTACCACTCGGCTGAGAACTACATCGCCAAGCTCATTCGCAAGGGATTCAAGGTCGCCATCTGCGAGCAGATGGAAGACCCGCGTGTCGCCAAGAAGCTGGTGAAGCGCGAGGTCACGCGCGTGCTGACGCCGGGGACCGCCGCCGACGCGCATCTCGGCTCGGAGGAGAACAACTTCCTCGGCTGCGTGGCGCGCTCCGGTAATGCAGTGGGATTCGCGGCGCTCGATCTCTCCACCGGCGAATTTCGCGCTACAGAGTTTCAGGGTGACGACGCCGATCGGCGAGTCCGCGAGGAACTGCTGGTGCTGCGTCCGCGCGAAGTGTTGTTCGCTTCGTCGCTGCCGTTGTTCGACCAGCCGCGCGACGAGTGCATCCACACGGGCAGCCGGTGCGGCCCCGCGCATCGCATCGCTTGAGAACGCGAGCTGGGCCGAGACTCCGCTCGAGGACTGGGTCTTCTCTCCCGACTACGCTATTCCGCAGGTCGAAAACCACTTCGGCGTGCTGTCGCTAGAGGGCTTTGGACTGGCGAACCGCTCCGCTGCTGCAACCGCCGCGGGTGCGATTCTGCATTACATTCGCACCACGCAGCGCGGCTCGCTCGACCATGTAGACCGCATCGGCTTCTACGAGCGCCAGAACTGCCTGGTGCTCGATGCAGTCACCGTCCGCAACCTCGAGCTGATCGAGCCGCTGTTCTCTGGCGCAGGCGACGGCGCAACGCTCTTCCGCTGCCTCGACTGCACAGTCACACCGATGGGCAAACGCCTGCTGCGCGCCTGGATGCTGCGACCGTCAATCGACCTCAATCGAAATCAATCAACGCCTCGACGCCGTCGAAACGCATGGTCAAGGACCTGGTCGGGCGCGAAGAGCTGCGCCGCTCCATGGAAGGCATCCTCGACCTGGAGCGCCTGCTCAGCCGTGTAACGCTCGAGACCGCCAATCCGCGCGATCTGCTGGCACTGGCCAGTTCGCTGGCGAAGCTGCCGGCCGTGCGATCCGCGCTATCGCCACTTCCCTGCCGAGCGACTGCAAGCGCTACACGCGCAGTGCGATGAACTGGGCGATATGCGCACGCGCATCATCTCCTCGCTGGAAGATGAGCCGCCGCTTACCCTGGCCGATGGTGGCGTGATTCGCGCGGGCGTCGATCCCGCTCTCGACGAACTGCGCGACCTGAGCCGCAACAGCAAGCAGTACATCGCGCAGATTGAGCAGCGCGAGCGCCAGCGCACCGGCATCGGCTCGCTCAAGGTGAAGTTCAACAGCGTCTTCGGCTACTACCTGGAAATCTCGAAGGCCAACCTGCACCTCGCGCCCGCCGATTACGAGCGTAAGCAAACGCTGGTCAATGCCGAGCGCTTCACCACTCCCGAGCTCAAAGAGTACGAAGCCAAGGTACTCGACGCGCAGGAGAAGATGGTCGAGATCGAGCGGCGGCTGTTCGCCGAGCTGCGCTCCGCCATCGCCGCCGAGGCGCGCCGCATTCGCCAGACCGCGCTGGCGCTGGCCGAGATCGACGTGCTCGCCGCATTCGCCGCACTGGCCGCGAACCGCAGCTATTGCCGCCCCGAGCTCGATCAAAGCAGTGACATCGAGATTGTCGATGGCCGGCATCCCGTGATCGAGCAGATGGAGATCACCGGCGCCGACCGCTTCGTGCCCAACGATCTCTTCCTCAACGGCACGACGCATTCCATCCTGATCATCACCGGCCCCAACATGGGCGGCAAGTCAACCTATCTTCGCCAGGCCGCGCTGATCGTGCTCATGGCCCAGATGGGCTCGTTCGTTCCTGCGCGCTCTGCGAGGCTGGGGCTGGTGGACCGCATCTTCACCCGCATTGGCGCGGCCGACAACCTGGCGCGCGGCCGCTCAACCTTCATGGTCGAGATGACCGAGACAGCAGCCATCCTCAACACCGCGACGCCGCGCTCGCTCATCCTGCTCGATGAGGTCGGCCGCGGCACCGCGACCTATGACGGGCTGGCCATCGCCTGGGCGGCCATCGAATACATCCACGCCAACACCCGCGCCAAGACGCTGTTCGCCACGCACTATCATGAGCTGACCGAGCTGGCCGACCGCCTCAGCGGGGTGAAGAATTTCCATGTCGGCGTGAAAGAAAGCGGCGGCGGGATCGTTTTCCTGCGCAAAGTGGAAGAAGGCGCCGCCGACAAGAGCTACGGCATCGAAGTCGCCAAGCTGGCCGGGCTGCCTGCCGATGTCGTCCATCGCGCGCGAGAGGTTCTGGCCGAGCACGAGAGCGCCGAGCAGAGCGCCGTCAGCCATCTGGCGCACGATGAAACGCGTGGGCCCGGGCCGATGCAGTTGACCATCTTCACGCCGCTCTCGCAGAAGATCGTGGACCGCATCAAGGACACCGACCTCGACCGCCTCAGCCCGCTAGAGGCGCTGAACCTGCTGCACGAGCTGAAAAAGCAAATTGAGTGAGACCGTGTCTATGACAGTAACAAGAGACAGGGTGGATTTTGTTTCCTTGGCGTTCAGTGGTTTTCTTGTCGCTATCGGGGCTTTCGGAGTGGGTTATGCCATTAGAACTTTGAAAGCGATTGAACGGCAGGCGAAAGCTAACGAGGATACCCTTGCCGAAATCAAGGCTGCTGGATTGCAAACGAACAGAATGATCGAACAGGCCGCAAAGCACGCCGATGCCGCGAAACAGAGTGCGGATGCTTTGGTCAACTCGGAACGTGCATGGGTCATGACCGAGGTGGCATTCAGCGCCGACCTGCTTAACCTGCCAGATCTCACGAATTTGCGAATCATCTGTGGAATGGGTGGCGGCGGCGAGACCATAGGCGCAGACATATGCTTGATCTGCAGAAACAATGGACGCACTCCCGCTTGGATAACCAAAAAGCAGCTACATTTTCGCAATGTCGCCGTATTGCCAGTTGATCCGGACTTTACCGTTGAGGCTACGGGGATTTCCGGAGCAGAATTCTGGAGCCACTGAATGTCGGAGGCGAATCCAGGACAAGATGGCTACTGGAATGTGAAGGGCCACCTCAGGCAGGCAAAACGCTCGTCCTGTACGGTTGCGTTAAATACCGAGACGCTTTCAGTCCAGATCGGGAAACGCGATTCGCTTATACCGTGCAAGGTCAATTGCTGCGACGCTTCGCTGGCACTGACGATTACTGGGACTACAACAAATACACATAGCGCCAGAATCCAAGTTAGGACAGTACTCGATTTCTTCTCCAATAGACATGTAACACGTCCTGGGATATCTTCGAGTCAGCGCTTGTAAGGGAAGGGCGAGCAACGTGGCGGCATTTCAAAACTTCGAAGAGGTCTGGGCAGCACTAGGGCGTCTGTACGATGACATCGTCAAAGTGCAGGAATCACAGCAGCAGACCGCAGCACAACTCGCACGAGTAACGGAACGAATCGACCGCCTCGCAGAAGCCCAAGAGCGTGCAATGTCAATGGTGGCGACAGTAGCCGGTACAGTCGCGCAGTTGGCGACTGTTGTTGAGTCCCACGAACGGCGCCTGGCTCGAATGGAAGGCCAGTAGTCCTCAGCCCCGCGGTTCATCCGTTCGTCCGCCCGCACCGTTCTTCATGACTGAATCTGCATTCTTCTCGGGTTACACTCTTCTGTTCCTCATGCCATCCAAAGCCAGCATCGAACTTCGCCAGCAGGTCGGCCAGTTGCTCATCATGGGCTTTGATGGGGCGACCCTATCGACCCGCCTGCGCATGAGTCTGGCGACACTATGTCCGGCTGGCGTCATTCTGTTCAAGCGCAATATCGAGGAGCCCGCGCAGACACACGCACTCCTGCGCGAGGCGCAGAAGGTGGCTTCGACGCTCATGTTCCTCTGCGTGGACATGGAGGGTGGCACAGTCGATCGCTTGCGAGACGTCATCGCGCCCGTGCCCTCAGTTGCCGAGGTTGCCGCGGTCGGCTCCAAGAGTCTTTCCCGCAAGCACGGACGCATTATTGGCAACGAAGTCCGCGCCCTGGGATTCAATACCGATTTTGCGCCGGTGCTTGACCTTCAACTGGAACCGTCAAAGAGTGTCCTGACCTCGCGCACGGTTTCCGCCGATCCGAATAAAACTGTCGCCTACGCACGCGAGTTCCTGCGCGGACTGCGCGACTGCAACGTTCTTGGCTGTGGCAAGCACTTCCCCGGTCTCGGCGAAGCCAATCTCGATTCGCACAACGAACTGCCGTCGATCACCAAGCCCTGGAAGCCCCTGTGGAGCGAAGACCTGCTTCCCTATCGCGAACTGCGGAGGCGAGTTGCCGTTCGTGATGGTTGCCCACGCCGCGTATCCCGAAGTGACGGGCGACCGCACACCAGCTTCGCTCTCGAAGAAATGGATGAGCGACATCCTGCGCAATAAAATCGGCTATCGCCGGCTCATCATTACCGACGACCTGGACATGGGCGGGGTGCTGGCCGCAGCGCCGATCGAAGACGCAGCGGTCGAGACTCTTTGCGCTGGCGCGGACATGTTCCTCGTCTGCCAGAAGGAAGAGAGCGTGTGGCGGGCCTTCGAAGCGGTGTACAAGCGAGCCGAGAACGATAAGAAGTTCGCCCGGCTCGTCTCGGAAAAATCGCAGCACATCCTGGCGGCGAAGAAGAAGCCGAATGCGCTGAAAGTCCGCATGGCACCAGTCCCGTCCCAGAAGACCTTGGACCGGTTGCGCCGCAGCATCTGGGAGTTCAGCGAAGAAGTGCGCGCGCACACGCTGAGTTTTTCGAAGGGGCACAACTTTAGCTGTGCCGTATCGTGCAAGTAACCAGCGGGCTTTAGCCCCTGAGGGAACGCTTATGAGTTGGACACCTAGAGCCCCGCGTTTGCCACTCGGCACAGGGGGCATAACCTCAGGGGCTAAAGCCGTCTTCCTTCCGCCCTCTTACGGCACGCCTAAAGGCGTGCCCCTCCAAAGCAAATGCTTGGAGCGCCTCGCGTGATCGTCGCCGGCGTCATGAGCGGCACCTCCGCCGATGGCATCAACGTCGCGCTGGTGCGCGTCCAGGGGCGCGGCTTCCGCTCGCGCCTCGAGTTGCTGGCGCATTACCAGTTCCCTTACCCGGACAATGTGCGCCGCGCCGTTCTTGTCGCGATGAACGCGAGAGCGGCCAGCGTCGCCGACCTCTCGCGGCTGAACTCTCTACTCGGCGAACTCTATGCCGACGCAGTCCGCACCGCACAGCGCCGCGCGCGGCTGGAGTGCGAGCTGGTCGGCTGTCACGGTCAGACCCTCTATCACCAGGGCGATGCCAAACCGTTCCTCGGTCACCGCATCGCGTGCACCTGGCAGACGGGTGAGGCAGCCATCATCGCGGCGAAGCTCGGCGTGCCTGTGGTCTCCGATTTCCGTCCCGCCGACATGGCGGTTGGCGGCAAGGGCGCGCCGCTCGTTCCCTTCCTCGATTATGTGCTCTACCGTCATCGCCGTTATGGACGCATCGTGCAGAACCTTGGCGGCATCGGGAATCTCACAGCGATTCCACCGCGCGCGCGTCCAGAAAATGTTGTCGCCTTCGACACCGGCCCGGGCAACATGGTGATCGACGCCGTGACGGAGCACCTCTTCGGCCGCCCCTACGATCGCAATGGACGGCTCGCCGCACGCGGTGAGCCGATCGAACGTGTGCTACGACAACTGCTGCGTCACCCGTTCTTCCGGCAGAAGCCCCCCCAAGACCGCCGGCCGCGAGCAATTCGGCCGCGAGTTCGTGCGCGAGTTTCTTCGGATGTGCGGCCGCGCCGACGAAAATGACATCGTCGCAACTGCGACCGCGCTCACCGCTCGTTCGATCGGGATAGCCGTGCGGAAGTTCGTGCTGCCGCTGGTAGAGCCGCCCCTGCGATTTCGCGAATTCGTTGTCTCCGGCGGTGGAACGAGAAACACAACTCTGATGCGGATGATCCGCGAAGAGCTTTCACCGCTGAAGATGCGTGTCCGCACCAGCGACGAGTTCGGGATGCCCGCCGATGCCAAGGAAGCCGCCGCTTTCGCGTTGCTGGCGTATCAAACTTGGCGCCGCATGCCGTCGAATGTTCCCTCAGCCACCGGAGCCGCCAGAACCGCGATCCTGGGCAAGGTGAGCTATGGGTAGGAGACGTTGCTCACCACAGAGGCACAGAGACACCGAGAAGATTTGGATCTGAAACCTTGGTTATGCAAATTCTGTAGTCGCGCTCCAGCCCCCTCGGCTTTGTTTTCTTTTTCTCTGTGTCTCTGTGTCTCTGTAGTGTTGTTTGTCGCCGGATGCTCCCACAAGCCCGATCCCAACACGCTGGTCATGATCATCGAAAGCAGCCCCACAAACCTCGATCCTCGTGTGGGGGTTGACGCGCAGTCAGAGCGCATCGACGAACTGCTCTTCGATTCACTCGTTCGCCGCGATGAACATTTCAACCTGAAGCCGTGGCTGGCCGAAAGCTGGGAGATTCCCGATCCGCAGACCTACATCTTTCATCTGCATCACGGCGTCCGCTTTCACAACGGACAGCCGCTGACCGCGCGCGATGTGAAGTGGACCTTTGACTCGCTCATCAGTGGCAAGCTACGCAGTGCCAAAACCAGCACCTACGCTCCAGTTGATCGCATCGAAGCCCCCGACGACTACACCGTCATCTTCCGTCTGAAACAGCCATTCGCGCCGCTGCTGTGGAACCTCTCCGACGGCGCTATCGGCATCGTGCCTTACGGCAGTGGCGAAGACTTCAACCGCCGCCCCATCGGCTCGGGACCGTTCCGCTTCGTCAGCGCCCAGCAGGACAAAGAGGTCGTGATCGAGCGCAATCCCGACTACTGGGCGACGCCAGCCAAACTCGAGCGCGTCGAGTTCAAGGTAATCCCCGACGCCACCACCCGCGCGCTGGAGTTGCGCAAGCAGAGCGCCGACGTTGCCATCAACGCCCTGACCGCCGATACAGTTGTTGCGCTCCAGCGTGATCGCGACCTCACCGTAATGGAATCGCCGGGGACGATCTATGCCTACCTGGCGATGAATCTGCGTGATCCCGTCCTGAAGGATGTCCGCGTGCGACGTGCGATTGCCTACGCCATCAACGTCGAGCCCATCATTCATTACCTGCTGCGCGATCAGGCGCAGCCGGCCTACAGCGTGCTGCCGCCGCAGCACTGGGCATACGATGCGCGATGTGGCCAAGTACCCGCACGATCCCGAACGCGCGCGACAAATTCTCGACGACGCCGGATATCGTCCGGTGAACGGCATCCGCCTCCACATCACGATGAAGACTTCGACGGAGGAGTCCACGCGCCTGTTGGCGGCCGTGTTGCAGCAACAACTGCGCGACGTTGGCATTGCACTCGACATCCGTAGCTTCGAGTTCGCAACGTTTTTTGCCGACATCACCAAAGGGGCCTACCAATTTCACTCCCTGCGCTGGATTGGCGGTAACCTGGATCCTGACATCTTCGAGCACATCTTCGGCTCCAACAGCTTCGCTCCCAAGCGCGCCAACCGGACCTTCTATTCCAATCCGCGCGTGGATGAGCTGATCCGCGAAGGACGCAGCACGATTGACCAGGAAAAACGCAAGGCCATCTACGATGAGATCCAGCAAATCCTGGCTGAAGACCTGCCCTACATCAACCTCTGGTATCTTGACAACGTGCTGGTGCACACCAACCGTGTGCATGGCATCGAGATAAGCCCGTCGGGAAATTACGAATTTCTGCGCACGGCGGAGCTCGCGCCCTGAGCGGCGCCCGTCTTGGCCGCGTGTTACCATCGAAAAATAAGCGTCAGTCAAGGACCGCGAACACTTTGCGCATACTTTTCGTCGGAGACATCTTCGGCCGTCCCGGGCGCACCATCGTGCACGAGCGGCTGCCCGAACTGCAGAAGCAACACGGTGTAGAGCTCACCATCGCCAACGGCGAGAACGCCGCCGGCGGCTTCGGCATCACTCCGCAAATTGCCGAAGAACTGTTCGAGCTGGGCATCGACGTCATTACCACCGGCAATCACATCTGGGACAAGCGCGAGATCATCGAGTACATGAACTCGGCCAACGGCAACGAGGCGTCGCTGGCGCGGCGCCTGCTGCGACCAGCAAACTATCCGGCCGGATCACCTGGCTTCGGCTGGTATCAGGGCCGCACGCGCAGCGGGGTCGATTACGGCGTCATCAATCTACAGGGACGCGTCTTTATGACCAGTAACGACGATCCCTTCCGTGTGGCCGACGAGTTGCTGAAGAAGATCACCGCGAAAATGATCGTTGTCGACATGCACGCCGAGGCCACCTCTGAGAAGCTGTCGCTTGGCTGGTATCTGGAGGGACGTGTGACCGCGGTGCTCGGAACCCACACTCATGTCCCTACAGCCGACGAGCAGGTGCTGCGCGGGGGCACGGCGGTGCAGACCGACGTGGGCATGACCGGGCCTTTCGAAGGTGTGATCGGTGTGCAGAAGGACCTGATCCTGCAGCGCTTTCTGACAAACATGCCATCGCGCTTTGAACCCGCAACCGACGACGTGCGTTTGTGCGCGACGGTGATTGACTGCGACGCCGGGACCGGCCGCGCAACGGGGATACAGAGGATTATGCTGAGGCAGGAGTAATTAATCGCCATTCGCTTTTCGCTTTTCGCAATTCACCTTTTGTGCCGGCCCCATTCTCGGCAAGAACATAAGGTCATCCCAGCCTCGCCGCGATATAAGCGAAGAGCGAAAGGCGGTCTGACTAGTTGCTAGTTACTAGCTGCTGCTTTACTCTTCCCCCGTGTCCCACTCCGACGAACTCTGGATGGAAGAAGCGCTACGCGAGGCGCAGCGCGCGCTCGCGTTGGGTGAGGTGCCCGTCGGAGCCATCGTCGTACGCGACGGGCGCGTCGTGGGCCGCGGGTGTAACCGGCCGCTTAGCGACAACGATCCCACAGCGCATGCCGAGATCCTTGCCCTTCGCGAAGCTGGACAGACCATCCGCAACTACCGTCTGCCCGACTGCGATCTATACGTGACCGTTGAGCCTTGCGCGATGTGTGCCGGAGCCATTACCCACGCGCGCATCCGGCGGCTGATTTACGGGGCAGAGGACCCGAAGGCCGGGGCAGTGCACTCCATGCTGCAAGTGCTCAATCACCCCAAGCTCAATCACGGGGTTGAAGTCACTGCTGGAGTGCTGGCGGCGCGCAGCATGGACCTGTTGCAGAAATTCTTTCGCGACAGGCGCAAGGCGGAGACCTCCGCCTAGGTTGTTAATGTGTCATTCGATGCGGCGAGAGTACTGGTCACTCTTCCCGGAAGGGGCGCCTTCAGGCGCGCCGAACCCGATCTTTTCTGCTTCGTCCCCACCGGAATCGGTTGTGTGATCGCCTGGTCAAATGATCCTGGAGTGCGCTGCACAGATTTCGGCTATCGATTCTGAAGGGTCCTCGGTAAATCCCGTCTTCGGATACGCACAGAAAAGCGAAAATACCTGACTCTGGCAGATCTGATGCCATAGGTACTCGAGGCGAATGGTAGCCGCCGTATCACCCCTCGCCCAGAGCAGCGCGACCATCTCACCAAACGCGCGCACGCGCTGGCCATCCCCTCGCGCGCGATTGATCAGCTCCGTGACGAAATCGGCAAACAACTGATTGTCTGGCCACTGTTTCACCATGAACCTGGCCAGAGACTCTTCGGCGAGCAGGGTAATATACCGATCGTGCGATCGGGCGGTGGCGACATCCACGCCAGAGGCAACCAATCGTTCTTCCAGAGCTTTAAGGTGTTCCGCCGTGGCGATGACAATCGTACTCTCGCCCGCCTTGAGGCCTCCACCGATGAATCCCGCCAGCGTGTCGAGCAGTACGCCATCGTGTTCGTAGAATTGAGCAATATGTTCACAAGGAGCGATCTCGCCCCAGAATATTGGGGGCCCTGTTTGATTGAAAATCGGCATTGCCCATAACTCCCTCCTCTGGCGTTCGGTTGCCCACGGTTCTCCGAAGTAAATTTCCGCCCATCTTATCCATCCACCGGGTGAGGTGCCATACAGTATTTACCTTAGTTTTGTCGATTTCTCAGGCAGCGAGTTTCTTTAATCCGAACAAAAACGGCCTCCGTCAACTTCCACGTCGGGGCCGCGACTGCCCCAACCGGCAAGCAGTCGTGCCCTGATACAAAACCTCATCTTGTGTGATGGACGAGACCACTCCCATCCACAGCTATCGCTGTGAACGGTCTGCTATCATGAACTTCGCCATGCTTTTCCGCGCGGAGAGGTGCGTGAGTGGTTGAAACGAGCCGCCTCGAAAGTTGAGGCGCTTTGCGGGCGTTCGAGCCCACAGCCGAAATCCTGAGCGGAGGTTGCAACCGCAACCGAGTCGAAGGACCTGCAATTCGTTGCCGTTTGATGCGGAGAGGTGCGTGAGTGGTTGAAACGAGCCGCCTCGAAAGTTGAGGCGCTTTGCGGGCGTTCGAGCCCACAGCCGAAATCCTGAGCGGAGGTTGCAACCGCAACCGAGTCGAAGGACCTGCAATTCGTTGCCGTTTGATGCGGAGAGGTGCGTGAGTGGTTGAAACGAGCCGCCTCGAAAGCGGCCATACCTTGACGGGTATCGGGGGTTCGAATCCCTCCCTCTCCGCCATATTCTCTCCAGATTCCGATTCCCCATCGAGCCCGCCAATCCCGCGCGTCGTTGGTGACTGAGGATATAGGCTTGACACAGCCAGCTCCCTATATAATCTGACATTCCCACCCTTGGCGCGGCGGCTGTGACGCCGTTGAGGTGTTCACAGTTCCAGGAAGATCATTGTGGCCCTTGACCAGAAAATCTACGAACTGAGACGAGAAAAGCTGAAGCAGATCGAGGCGCTGGGACAGCATGCCTATCCCTACCGCTACGAGGTGACGCACGCCATTCCGCAAATTCTCGACGGCTACTCGGACAAGAGCGGCCCGGAGCTGGAAGCCTCGCGCGTCAACGTCAGTGTCGCCGGCCGCATTATGTCCATCCGCGTGCAGGGCAAGGCGGGTTTCGCTCACCTTCAGCAGGGCGGCAAGCGCTTGCAGATCTACGTCCGGCTCGACAACGTCGGCGAAAAGGGCTTCCAGCTCTACAAGCTGCTGGACATTGGCGATTACATCGGGGTAAAGGGCTATCTCTTCCGCACGCGGACCAACGAACTTACCGTCCACGTGGAAGAGATCACTTTCCTGGTGAAAGACCTGCTGCCCCTGCCGGAGAAGTGGCACGGCTTGCAGGACATTGAGACGCGCTACCGCCGCCGCTACGTTGACCTGACGATGAACCCAGAAGTACGCGAGGTATTCATCAAGCGGGCGAAAGTCGTTCAGTCGCTGCGGCGCTTCCTCGACAGCAACGGTTTTATCGAAGTCGAAACTCCCATGATGCATCCCATCGCCGGGGGCGCGGTGGCTAAACCCTTCATTACGCATCACAACACGCTCGACACCGATCTCTACCTGCGGATTGCTCCCGAGCTTTACCTCAAGCGGTTGGTCGTTGGGGGCATGGACCGCGTGTACGAGATCAACCGCAACTTTCGCAATGAAGGTATCTCGACCCAGCACAACCCCGAGTTCACCATGCTCGAGTTCTACATGGCCTACGCCGACTACCGCGACATGATGGACTTTACCGCCGAGATGCTGGCGCAGGTGGCACGCGACGTGAACGGTACCACCATTTCGCATTTCAACAGCCACGAAATCGACTTCGCCAACTTCCAGCGACTCTCGATGCGCGAAGCCATCATCAAGTTCTGGCCCGACAATGCGGG
Source organism: uncultured Acidobacteriaceae bacterium (assembly GCA_963703645.1). Classification (GTDB taxonomy): domain Bacteria; phylum Acidobacteriota; class Terriglobia; order Terriglobales; family Acidobacteriaceae; genus Bog-257. Next base: position 126,891 of record CAVPFD010000046.1, on the reverse strand, counting down.
CGCCAAGCCGCAGATGAGCGACTTCTCCAGCGCGGAGCTGATTGCGGAGATGGTGCACGGCTACAACGCGGCCAACCCGCACATCCCGTACGATCCTGCGGCACCGAATGGCAAGACCATCGCCGATATCTTTGAGTTCGTCGCCGAGCCGCACCTCATCCAGCCGACGTTCATCTACGACTTCCCTCTCGCCATTTCGCCTCTGTCCAAGAACAAGCGCGAGCCGGAGGAGAACGCCGAGTGGGTCGAGCGCTTCGAGATCTTTGTAGGCGGCCTCGAGATTGGCAACGCCTTCAGCGAGCTGAATGATCCCGAGGAGCAACGCCGCCGCTTCGAGCAGCAGTTAAGCGAACGCGTGCGGGGCGACGAAGAAGCCCACCAGATGGACGAGGATTACATTCGCGCGTTGTCGTATGGATTGCCGCCAACCGCAGGCGAGGGGGTGGGCATCGATCGCCTCACCATGCTGCTGACCGACTCGCGCTCCATCCGCGACGTCATTCTCTTCCCGCTGCTGCGTCCGCTGAAGCGCGAGGAGGAAGAGGAGATTGACAACCCGGCCGAAGAGGCCGCAAAGCGCTAGAAGGTAGAATTTGCTTGTCACACAATGGCGCTGGAATGGATAAAATCTAGCCAGCCGCCTAGGCCGCGGTTTTCAGCCGCCGCGTGAGCTTTCCGATTATTATGGCCGACGAACGCATCCTGGTTGTTGACGATGAGACCCTGATCCGGGAGATTATCTGCTCCGTATTGAAACAGGCAGGTTTTATATGTCATCCGGTCACCTCGGGAGCCGCGGCGCTGACAACCCTGCAATCCGACAGCAATTTCGCTGTGCTCGTGTCTGACGTGATCATGGACGGCATGGATGGCCTGACGCTGCTGTCCAAGGTCCGGCTGGACTATCCGGATATTCCCGTAGTCATGGTCACCGCTGTTCACGATATTTCCGTCGCCCTTGCGGCCATTCGCAACGGCGCCTACGACTATCTTCTAAAGCCCTTCGAACGCGAGCAACTGCTCGCCAGCGTACGACGGGCGGTAGAAAACCGCCGGCTCAAGGCGGAGAATCTGGCTTACCAGACGAAACTGGAGTCGCTGGTGTCGGCCCGCACCGAGATGCTTCGTCAGGCATTGGCCGACCTGGAGCGCTCGTATGACATCACGCTCGAAGCTCTTGGAGACGCCCTGGACCTGAAGGATGCCGAAACCGAAGGCCACTCCAAACGGGTAACGGCCTTCACCATTGCTATCGCGCGCGCCATGGGACTTCCCCAGGAACGGGTTCGCGTCATTGCGCGCGGCGCGTTTCTGCACGATGTCGGCAAAATGGCGATTCCCGACGCCATCCTGCGAAAACCTGGACGTCTCAGTCCTGAGGAGCAGGCGATTATGCAGCAGCATGCTCAGCTTGGATACCAGATGCTGCGCAAGATTCCCTTCCTGCACGAAGCGGCCGATATCGTGTATTCCCATCAGGAGCGCTATGACGGCACCGGTTACCCCCGGGGCCTGAAGGCCGACCAGATTCCATTGGGGGCGCGAATCTTCGCCATCGCCGATACCTTCGATGCCATGACTTCCGACCGGCCTTATCGCGCTGCACAGTCCGTCTCCTCCGGGCGGCGCGAGATCGAACACCAGGCGGGCAAGCAGTTCGATCCCGAGATCGTCAAAGTATTTCACTCTATCCCGGAGCACATTTGGCAGGACCTGCGCAATGAGATCGAAGCCCAGTCGCGCTCGAAGCGCTACGGTTTTGCCAAGACCGCGCGTAACTGAAATGAGCCCAGGCGAGACTGCAAATCAAGGAGGCGGGCGATGAGCACAGTCCTATCCGATGCGGAGATTCAGCAGGCATTGCAAACTCTTCCCGGCTGGAAGATGAACGGCAAGACCATCGAACGCACTTTTCAGTTCGGTAATTTTGTCGAAGGCATGGATTTCGTGAATGAGATTGCCGAGGCTGCCGAGGCCATCAATCATCACCCCGATATTCACATCAACTACAACAAGGTCACGCTGGTTCTGGTCTCACACGACTCCGCCGGCGTCACCCAGCGCGACATCCGCATGGCCGGAAAGATCAACGAAATCGCGACCCTCTAGAACCTGACTCAGAACTGCCGGATCGCATCTCCACTTGACACCAGATTGCTGTCGGTTTCCAGCAGCAGCACCCGGGTCTGGTCAACGATGTACGCAACATAGTTGCGCGTGCCCTCCACTGAGGTCGTGATGGCCACTGTAGTGCGGCCGGGCGCAACGTTGCCGACGCTGTAGGTTCCCTGCAGAGTCTGTCCCGTAAAGACGTTGGTGGGATCGTTGAAGTCCAGCGTTCCGGCCAAATTCCCATTGCCGTCTGCAGAAATCTGCCCGCTGACGCTCGTACTGTTGGCCGGCAGGACCACGCCATTGACCAGGAAGTATCCAAATTGCTTGGTGGCGTAGCTGCCGGCCCAGGCTGCATTGGTGGTGACCGCCGAACTCTGCGCATAGACATTGCCACCGCCCACCGCGATCGTCCGCAAGTCGAGGTAGTAAGCCTGGGTTGGCGAAATGAGGTACATGGTAAAGGGCAACGGCGAGGAGTTCACCGTGAACGAACCGCTGATGCGGCCGTTCGAGGCCACACTGTAAGCGCCGGTCAGGGACGCCTGCCCCACCGTCCCAGTATCGTTTACATCGTAGTGGCCAGTGGAGACGCTTCCGCCCGACGCATTGAGCTGAATGAGCGTGTAGGAGACTCCCGCCCGCGTGTTTGCCGAGGTGCTCACAACGTAACTGCCGTTAAAGTCCGTGTTGGCGAACGAGGCCTGGGTCTGCAGGTCGGCGCTACCCAGAAAGAACGTCGCTGCATCAGGACATATAAAGCGATAGTGGCTGGCCGACACCACGTAATACACGAAATCTGAATTGCCGGTGCTGGCCGAGAACAAACCCGTGCCCCGCCCCAGGCTATCGATGCCGGTGTATGTGCCGCTCAGGGACTGGCTCTGGGTAATGTTCCCACTGCAGTTCAGGTCCTGGATTCCGCCAACGTTGCTGCTGCCCAGCGCAAAAATGCCCGCAGAGCTCAACGGACCACAGCCGAGTCCGGTCCCGTTGAAGCCGAAAGCGTAATTGCCCGAAGGCGCAGCAACACCGGTAGCGATCTGCTGCTCCAGGTTGCCCGTGGCATTGATCACATTGTTGTCAATCTCGTTCAGGCCGGCGTTGTTGAGCGCCCGCATGGCGAAAGCATAAGAAAAATTGCCGATGGAGCTGCTCAGGTTCAGTATGCCGCGCCCGTCCGCGCCCAGACTGTAAGTTCCGGTGATTGTGCTTGCCTGGAAGTATCCGGACGAGACATCGTTCAAGTCCTCCTCGCCGCCGGTAACATTGCCGTTCCCGTCGGCCTTGATTGCTCCCACCGCATAGAAGGTGAAGCCGCTCGCGTCGATGCCGCTGAGACTGAAGATGTACGTGCCCTTCAGTGACGAGTTGTTGAACGTCACCGCCGTGATGGTGACGATGGCATTGCCGGAAACGCCGGAGTTCGCCTGCAGCGTCGCAGTCACGGTTACACTGGCCGGACTGGGAACGACCGACGGCGCCGTGTAGAGCCCGGTGCTGCTGATCGTTCCAACCGTCGCATTACCGCCCGCGATGCCGTTCACAACCCAGTTCACCGCGGTGTTGGTGCTGTTCGCCACCGTGGCAGTGAATTGCAGCGTCGAGCCTTCCTGCACGTTCGCTGTCGCCGGAGATACGGTGACCATGGGAGTGTTGTTGGTATTATTGCCGCCCCCACATGCCGACAGTGTGGCCACCAGGAATACCGCAGTCGCGAATAGCACCAGGCTTTTCATCACGGCACCTCGCACAAAGTTGTACTGGTCTCAATCGTTCTTTGGAATGCTTCGGAATCGACGACGGACAATCGCTTTGCTGCCCGCCAGAGTTGCGCCTATTGCAAACCCGCGGGACGAACGATTGTTGTATCTGATGCCGAATTCGAGCGACGTGAACGCTTCTTAGAAATTGCTATGTTTTGGATATTCGAGTCGCGCCCCAACCCAGCGCGCTGCAAGACCGAAGACCTCGCCGTTCTGTCCAGCAGCGGACGCGCTTGTCTGTTCTGGAACACGCTTCTTGCAACACGTTGGTCGCCCCATGTCCTATCGGCTTGCTGACCAATAACATAGCTGACGCTGGTTGTGGCCACCCGATTGCGACTTGGCTTTGGACAGGAAACCGACTACCGTGCACATCTTTCTGCAGGACCTGCGCTATGCGCTGCGGCAGTTGCGGAAGGCACCCGGATTTACAGCGGTCGCCGTACTGACTTTGGCCCTCGGCACCGGCGCCAATACCGCGCTGTTCTCGGTGATCAACGGCGTCCTGCTCAATCCGCTTCCTTTCCCGCAGCCCGACCAGTTGGTCACTCTGCACGAAAGCAAGCCCAACTTCGACCAGGGCTCCATCTCCTATCCCAACTGTCGCGACTGGCAGAAGGACAATCACACTTTTTCCGCCATCGCTGTTTCCCGGCCCTATGCCGTCAGCCTCACCGGCGTTGGCGAGGCGGAGCAGGTGGACAACGATTTCATCTCCTCCGACTTCTTTACCGTGCTCGGCGTGAAGCCGCTCCTGGGTCGAACGTTCGCCGCCGGTGAAGACGAGATTGGCGCCGCGCCGGTGGTGCTGCTGAGCGAGGGTTTCTGGAAGCGCAAGCTGGGCGGCGCGCCTGATGTTCTGGGCACGAGTCTCACCCTGGACGGCAGGCGCTACACCGTCGTAGGCGTCATCCCTGGGAACTTTCATCTCTTTCACGATTACGCCATGTATCTGCCCATCGGCCAGTGGAACAATCCCATACTGCCGAACCGCGGCGCTGGCCTGGGGATGCACGGAATCGCCCGCCTCAAACCGGGCGTGAGCGTCGCGCAGGCACAGGCTGACATGGATACAGTCACGCGCAACCTGGCAGCCGCCTATCCCGATGCCGACAAGGGCATCGGGGCAAAGGTTGTCCCGCTGAAGGCGCAGATGGTCGGGCGCATCAAGCCGATTCTACTGGTGTTGCTGGCCGCTGTTGGATTCGTCCTGCTGATTGCCTGCGTGAACGTGGCCAATCTGCTGCTGGCCCGCGCCACCGGACGCGCGCGCGAGTTCGCCATTCGCCTTGCTCTGGGCGCTGGTCAGGCGCGCCTGGTTCGCCAGATGCTGACCGAAAGCATTCTTCTGGCTCTGGCCGGAGGTGCGCTTGGCCTGCTCGTGGCGCACTGGGGTACGCGCGCCGCGCTGAGCGCGCTGCCCGCCGCGCTGCCGCGAGCGGCAGAGATCGGCCTCGACGCTCGAGTTCTGGGGTTCACCCTCGCAGTTTCCTTGCTCGCGGGAATTCTCTTCGGCCTGGTACCCACGCTCCGAAGTGCCCGCCCCAATCTGCACGACACATTAAAGGAAGGCGGACGCGGCGCCAGCAGCGCACACCACCGTGCGCAGGATGTTTTCGTGGTGGTCGAAATGGCGCTGGCGCTGGTGTTGCTCATCGGCGCCGGACTGATGATTCGCAGCCTGACTCGCCTGTGGAGTGTAAATCCCGGCTTCAATCCGGAGAATATCCTGAGCTTCAACGTTTCCTTCCCGCCTTCCATGGTGACGGCGAAACTGGACGTCATTCGCGCAGCCATCCGCGAGCTTGATCGCAGCCTTGCCGCCCTCCCCGGTGTGGAGGCCGTCTCGGACACCTGGGGCGCGGTCCCCATTGAGAGCGACGATGAGCTGCTCTTCTGGCCCGCCGGCCAGCCCAAGCCCGCCACTGATAACGATATGGGATGGGCCATCGACTACATCGTCGGCCCTGACTACTTGAAGGTCATGGGAACTCCGCTGCTGCGCGGCCGCTTCCTCACACCTCAGGACAACGAACATTCTCCCCGGGTTGCGGTGGTGGACGACGTCTTTGCCGGCCGCTATTTCCCCGGCCAGAATCCCATCGGACAGCGCATCAACCTGCGGGAGTGGGCAACGCCGGTTGAAATCGTCGGCGTGACCGGGCATGTCAAGCAGTGGGGACTCGACTCCGACGACAGCCACTCGCTGCGCGCCCAGTTCTACCTGGCCGGCATGCAGATGCCCGACGACTTCATGGCGGGCAACTTCTCGGGCACCAGAATTCTGTTACGCACCAACGGCGCCATTCCCACCTCTCAGGTCATCGACTCCATCCGGCGTATGAGCCAGCAGATGAGCAGCGAGAACGTTATCTATGGCGCACAGACCATGAACCAGATCATCTCCGCATCATTGGCGGCGCGCCGTTTTTCGATGATCCTGCTGGGCACCTTCGCTGCGCTGGCGCTGGTGTTGTCGAGCGTCGGGATCTACGGCGTAATTTCTTATCTGGTGGCGCGCCGTATTCAGGAGATCGGAATTCGCATGGCCCTGGGCGCAGACCGCGCCAACGTCGTGCGACTGGTTCTGCGCGACGGGATGAAGTTGGCCTTCACCGGTGTGGGCATCGGTATCGTCTGTGCCCTGGCTCTGACCCGGCTGATGGCTAAGATGCTCTACGGCATAACCGCAACCGACCCTGTTACCTTCCTCGCGGTCGCGATTCTACTCTTGCTGGTCGCTATGGCCGCGTGCTATCTTCCCGCCCGCCGCGCCATGCGCGTGGATCCGGTCATTGCGCTGCGCTATGACTAACGTGATGCACAGATGAAAACAATCTGCGCTCGCTAGTCGACGACGGAGAATTTTGGGTTCCCTAGCGTTCCCTCAATCCGGATGGGGAAAGACAGCTTGCCCTTCTCTAACTTGCCCCCCGACATCCTTGCCTCGAGGTTGGTGAAGAAGCCCTGGCTGTTAAGAACACTCGCGACGCCCTTGTAGTCCAGACCCCCTCCCCCCGTTACGCCCAAGCTTCCTGAGCATTGGACGTCAACTCCGTAAAAATCAACATTAATTTGGCGGCTGGATATCCGGCGGTTAGCCAGGTTCATGTCGGCAGCGAACGAGGAGAACGAAGAGGGGGGCCGGGAGGCGGACCCAGGATCTCTGAACCGGGTTATCTTCATCATGTTCTTGTCCTGATTGAGAGTAGGCAGCTCGCCATTTCGCACCATTATGTGGCCGCTCCCGTTGAGGCGCTCCAGCGGATTGGAAGAATGCTCGATTTTTCCTTCAAGTTTCAGGTTACCTTCCATTTTCCCTGTCATCTTGCCACGACCCTCTGGAAATTGAGCAAGAAGATAGCCCATGTCTACGCCACTCACTTGCATGTTCGTACTGAATGTCGTGTTCGGACCCGCCAGACCGAAGGAAAAATCGCCACTGGCGCGCCCGCCATGGGCGTCCACACTGAAGTTAGTAAAGAGCACCTGCTTGGTCAGTATTCGCAAGTGCGACTTAACATTGGTGGTGGGGATCGATCCGAAGCGCACAGAATCTGCCTTGAAGTCCCCCTCTCCAACCGGGGAAGAGGCTGCACCGGTGAATGCGTCGAAGTCCACCTGTTTTAGTTGAGCGGAAATATTGCTGGCCTCAAACACAACCGGTCCGGGCCTGTCCGAAGGGTCGATAAGGCTCGAACCCAACAACCGGCCACCTTTAATTTCCACCGTGGGGATCACTCCCAGAGAAAAGGGCGGAGGTTCACGGCCAGACTGCCCTGAACTTTTCAATATGGCGGCATTCTCAAAGTTCCAAAGGCCATCAGGGTCTGAAATGACATCGATGACAGGGTCGTTAAGCACCACTGACTTGATCACAATTTGCCTGTGCAGAAGCGCGCCACCATCAATTGCAACGTCGATTGTCGGCGCGGTGAGGAAATACCCGGCCGGAAATGGGGTTGGATTTTTCACACCAAAGTCGTAGAGACGAATCGACAGAGTGGGAGACAGGGTGACCCCAATGCGGCTGATTTGTATCTGCTTCCCGGTCTTGTTTTGCAGGTAGGCGATTACCTCGGGACGGAATCGATCAGGGTTGGTAAAGACGAGGGCGGCGGCCGCGCCTGCAAGAACAATGGCGCCCACCACCAAAACAACAGCGATGCTGCGACGAATAGCCACGACACTCCCGAGCGAGGAGGGCGTTCACGGCCCCGTGGCTCAGGTTCGCCCCCGTCTTGTTGGATGCCAACCGGGGCAGAGGAAGATTCGTACCGGCCCACCGAAACATCTCCAACTCATGATCTGGCATGAACACAATCTGCACCCCGTTCGGGTACCGCGTGCAGTGACTCCAGGTTAGCCGACAGACGGGCGAACGTGGGGCACCAGGTTTCAATTTCTATTGGGACTCTTCTCATGGCGCGCTCGCATGGTGGCGACACTAGGTGTTGAGAAATTGCTATTTCGCCCGCAAGGCTTCACGGACCGACTACGATTGTCCGAAACTCACTTCGGCTCGAAAGGGGTATCGTCTGAGAGCGGATTTGCGCCCGCGAAACTCACCTCGTAAACTGGTGACACGGATTCCCTGCCGAATCAGCGACTAGCTTTTAGCCGTCAGCTTTTAGCTCTCAGCAATCCCATAGTGGCTCGACCTCGATTGCCAAAGGCTAAAAGCTAAAGGCCAAATGCTAAAGGGAGGCCTTTGCTGAGCCGTTCTCTCCGAATTCTTGTCCTATCGCTGGCCACGCTGTTGCTGCCCTGCGCAGCCACGGCCCAGTCCAAGGCCACTCTCGACGTCAGCGAAACCTTGTTCAGTGTGGTTGCGGCCATGAACGTCTGCGGCTACGATGCGGAGCTGCAATCATCGTCTCCAATTCGGGCGGAAGTGCGGGCCGACCTGGCCGAGGCCAACAAGGCGCCGGCAGTGGCTTCGGCGCAGAAGCAGATGTGCCGCTTCTATCACGACCACCAGCAGAGCGACAGCGCGCACGACCTGGCGCAGTACATCTCATTGGCCCTGACCCTGGGCGATCCGCCGGATTTCGCTCTAAAGATGAAGGAAGCCGACATGCCGCCGGATTCGACTTATGTGCTGGGCTTTGTACCGCTGCTGAAGCAGTATTATGCGGCGGCTAAGGTGCATTCGATCTGGTTGAAACACCAGCCTCAGTATCTGGCATTGATTGACGAATACCACGAGCCCGTCGCCAAGATGATCACCGCCACGGACAACTACTTGCGCATGCCGCTGGCAGGATATCTGGGCCGCAGCTTCACGGTTTATCTGGAGCCGATGAGCGCCCCGGGACAGATCAATTCGCGCAACTATCTTCAGGATTATTACTACCTGGTGGTGTCTCCGGCCGCCGCCAACCTCCACATGGACGCGATTCGCCACACATATTTGCACTTCGTGCTTGACCCACTCATCGCGAAGCGTGCCACGGCTCTCGAGCGGCTGAAACCCATCCTGATACCACTGCAAAAGGCGCCCATGGCAGAAGACTACAAGGAGGACACCGGTTTGCTGGTGGTCGAGTGCCTCATCCGCGCCATCGAGGCGCGGACTCCTTCTGATCCCAAAATGCCGGTCAAGGACCGCCTGATCATGGTGCAGCGGGACGAGACGGAAGGGTTCATCCTCACCGGACACTTCTACGAAGATCTTCGGGACTTTGAGAAAGAGAACACCGGCCTGCAGGACGCCTTCCCTGACTGGCTGCACAACATCGATGTGGACCATGAGAAAAAAGTGGCCAGCGAGATACAATTTGCGCCAGAAGCCGAACCGGAGGTGGTACGGGCAGTAAAACCGGCATCGCAACAAAAGGTGGTTTTGGCGGAACGCGAGTTGATCAGCGGCAATCCGGCCACTGCCGAAAAGTTGGCGCACGAAGCCCTGGCGGCGAACGAGGATCCGGCGCAGGCCTATTTCGTTCTGGCCCAGGCGGCGAGTCTAAGCGGCAACATGCAGGGCGCGCAGGAGAACTTTCAGAAAGCGCTCAGCGCCGCCAAGGACCCCCGCGTGGCAGCTTGGTGCCACATTTATCTGGGGCGCATCCTGGACCTGCAGGAGGAGCGCGAGGCTGCGGTTGCGCAGTATCAGGCGGCACTCAAGACGGGTGACAACTCTGCAGATACGAAAACCGCGGCAGAGCGAGGCTTGAAAGAGCCTTATCAGCCTCCGGCAGCCAGGCCACAACCGCAGTAGCAGATTCATCGATGAGCGGCAAGCAGCGGCTGTTTTTGGGCAATAGAAAGGACGAGGGAATGAAAGCGAGGTTCACAATCCTGGCGGTCGTGCTGGCAGCGAGCCTGGCGATGGCCCAGGCAAAAACCCAGGCTGGCAGCCAGAACCAACCAGCCACGGGGCAGAGTGGCGCGCCGAGCGCCCCAGCCGCCAGCGCACAAGCATCTCAGCCGGCACCCGGCCCCAAGCACGTGTTGCAACCCAAGTCGCAGGAAGAATACAAGGCGTACCAGGACGCTTACGCTAAGACTGACGCCGCCGAAATGGCAGCGGCCGCCGAGGCGTTCGCCGCGAAGTTTCCTAACAGCGAGCTGAGAGAGCTCCTTTACGTACGCGCCACGGAGCTGTATCAGCAGAACAACAACACAGAGCAGGAGGTCGCGATGGGACGCAAGGCGATTGCTCTCGATCCGACCGATCCGTTGCCTCTGATCCATGTTGCATCCGCCCTCGCCGAGACCACTCGCGATACCGACCTCGACCGCGAGGACCGTTTGAAAGAGGCTGCCAAGGATGCTCAGGCCGCGATCAACAACATTGACACGGGCCTTCAAATTTCGGCGAATACACCGCCTGACACGGTCGCCATGGCAAAGACCAACATCACGGCAATGGCTTATGAAACGTTGGGTATGGTCGGCTTGAATGAGAAGGATTATGCTGCGGCAGAGCAGAACCTGTTGAAGGCGGTGGATGTCCGCAAAGCTTCGCCTGACCCGGTGGTGTATTTGCGTCTTTCCGTCGCGCAAGACCACCTGGGGAAGTATCCACAGGCGCTCGAGTCGGTGAATAAGGCATTGGATTTTGCGCAGCCGGGAAGTATGACGCAGAACCTGGCCAAGCAGCAGCAGGCCCGCCTGCAGAAGCTGATTCCTGCAACCCCCGCGGCTGCCCCAGCTCCGGCCAAACCAGCAACGACCCAGCCGTCGAGCGCTACGCCGGCCACGCCGCCGCACTGAGGAATGCCAGGTATCGCATTTGTCGCCATGAAGTCCGATTCTAACGATCTCTCCGCGCTGGAGAATGCTCTCGGGCACCATTTCCGTCACCAGGAATTACTGGAACAGGCGCTGACCCACGCCTCCTACGCGCGGGAAGTCGACTCGAAGAGTGCTACCGGCAGTGACGTTGTCCCTGCGCCGGACAACGAACAGATGGAGTTTCTTGGTGACGCGGTCCTCTCGTTCGTCGTCAGTCAGGAACTCTTCCGCCGCTTCCCCGAATACCACGAAGGAGAACTTTCGAAGCTGCGGGCCCACATCGTCAGCGCACGTCACTTGCTTCGGCCGGCCCGAGCTTTGAAGATCGGCCAGTTTCTCCGTCTCGGGAAAGGTGAGGAGCGAAGCGGCGGGCGTAGCAAAAGCGCGCTTCTTACCGATGCGCTCGAGGCGCTCATAGCCGCGCTGTATCTCGATGGCGGACTGGAGCCGGCGCACCACTTCATCCTGCAGACAATTCTGGAGCCTGAACTCGCCGAGGTCCACAAGCTTGGCAACAATCAACTGCCGGTGATGGACTACAAGTCCGCCTTACAGGAGGCGGCACATGCCGGCGGCCGTCCGCAGCCCCGCTACGTTCTGGTTAAGGAAGAAGGCCCCGATCACCGTAAGATGTTCACCATGGAAGCCCATGTTTCCGCGTCGGCCGAGGGCGACGAGGGGTTTGTCCGCCGCAGCGAGGGCAGCACCAAGAAGCTCGCCGAGCAGGGGGCTGCACGAAAGGCCTGGGAATATCTACAATCATTGAAGGCAGGATGTGCGGAAGGCGCTCCCGCCAGCGAATCTTCCGAGCAGTCATGAGCGAAGTCAGCACCGATCCACAGGTTACCGTCGTTCCCGAGGGGACGAAGCTTGCCGCAAAACCTGCGCCGCACGCCAGCCATTTCGACGGCATGAGTTCGCTGCAATCGCTCGCCACTACTATTGTCATCGCGGTTTTTGTCATAACGTTCGTTGTGCAGGCGTTCCAGATCCCATCTGAGTCCATGGAGAAGACGCTGCTCATCGGCGACTATGTTCTGGTGGACAAGGTCCACTACGGACATTCGCCATTCTGGAGTTGGCTTTTGCCTTATCACACGGTTCAACGGCAGGAGATAGTTGTCTTTCGCTATCCCGTTAACCCCAGGCAGCACTTCGTGAAGCGCGTCGTTGCCGTCCCCGGCGACCGGGTACGGCTCATCAACAAGCACGTTTACGTCAATGGCATCCGGCAGGACGACGATTACGCTACCTTTAACTGGGCGCAGCGCGACAAGTTCCGCGACAACTTTCCCGATGGCGGCTTCTACGGCGACAAGATTTCAGCCCGATGGTTTCTGCAGGCGCAAAAGCTTCTGGAGGACGGCGAGCTGATCGTCCCCGAAGGCTCGTTCTTCGTTCTCGGCGACAATCGCGACGACAGCTATGACTCACGCTACTGGGGCTTCGTTCCCGCGGAGAATGTCGTTGGCCGTCCCTTGTTGATTTACTGGTCGATGGACCGCAGCACACTCGCCGTCGCCAGCGAGCCGACGTTCTGATAGACTTTCGAGTCTGACGAACAACGTCACCAATCTGGTCGAAAGCCTTCGTTGGCGTCGCATGTTGCGAACCGTACAGTAGTTACCGCATGGAAGCTGATATCGAGGAAGAACGATTTTGGCTACAACCAGGAACCCGATGAAGACCGCGCAGAAGGCCCCGAAAGCGGCGTCAGCCCAAAAGCCGGCGGGAGATCAGAAGCAAGCAAAGCCCAAGGAGACTGCTCCGGAATTTGTCGCCTCCATGGCCATCGTGGTCGTGACTGGCCTGTTCATCATCACCTTCGCGCTGCAGGCCTTCGAGATTCCATCCAGCTCGATGGAGAACACGCTCCTGATCGGTGACCACGTTTTCGTGGACCGCATGATGCTGGCGCCGGTCACCAAGTGGATCGATAAACTCATTCCCTACCGCGACCCGCAGCACGGAGATATTTTTGTCTTCATCTCGCCAGCGCAGCCTGGACTCTACGTGGTCAAGCGCGTCATGGGCATTCCAGGTGATCGCATCCATCTTCAGGATGGCGTCGTGTATCGCAATGGCCAGCGGCTTGAGGAGCCCTACGTTGTCCGCAAGGGCGACTACAACGCATACCGCGACAACTTTCCCGCCATCCCGGCCAGCCTTTACGATGATGTAACCGACTCATGGCGTAAGAACCTCCCTTCCCATGTCGAGAACGGTGACCTGGTGGTGCCTCCGGACAGTGTCTTCGCCATGGGCGACAATCGCGACGTCAGCCTGGATAGCCGCTTCTGGGGCTTTGTTCCGCGCGAGAACGTGATTGGACGCCCCATGTTCATTTATTGGTCGTTTGTGACACCGCGCGATGAGTACCAGCGCCAGGGCCTTGCTGATCGCGTGGCCTGGCTCTTCGACATTGTCATCCACTTCTTCGACAAGACGCGCTGGTCACGAATGTTCCACGTGGTGCGCTGATGGCAGGCCGCACGCCTCGGCGGATGATGTGGGCCGCCCTGTTACTCATCCTGCTTGGACTGTTGTTGCCACCCTTCATCAACGTCAATCGCTATCGCAAGCGCGTTGCTGCTGCGATCAGCCGCGCCCTGGGCCGCGAAGTATCGGTGTCCGACATCGAACTGAAGGTCCTGCCACGGCCCGGGCTTGTACTCTCGAACTTCGTTGTCGCAGATGATCCCAGTTACGGTGCAGAGCCCATGCTTCGTTCTGCGACCGTCACGGCCTACATTCGGCTGACTTCTCTGTGGCGCGGACGGCTGGAGATCGGGACTCTTGCTCTTGATAGTCCCAGCCTGAACCTGGTTCGCCGGTCCGACGGGCATTGGAACCTGGAGGAACTGGTCGAACGCACGGCGCAGGTGGCCTCAGCCCCCACCAGCAAGACCCGGCCCGAGGCCCGTCCTCGCTTTCCGTATGTGAAAGCTTCGACAGGGCGCATCAATTTCAAACTGGGGCAGGTGAAGAAGGCGTTTGCCTTCACCGACGCCGATTTTGCCCTCTGGCTCGAGTCCGAGAACCAGTGGGGCGTACGGCTGGAGGGACGTCCCACGCGAACCGACGTTCCCATCAGCGACACGGGCACTCTAAAGCTTGACGGCCGATTCCAGCGCAGCTCCCCGCTGGCGAACACTCCCATCAATTTCAGACTCAGTTTGATCGGCGCGCCTCTCGGGCAAATGACAACGCTTATCTACGGACACGACCGAGGGTGGCGCGGCTCCCTGATAACGAACGCAATCCTGACCGGTACGCCGGAGGCGTTGGGCATCACCCTCGATGCCCAGGTGGACGATTTTCGCCGCTATGACATCGCCCTTGGTGAAGCGCTGCGCCTGCGAACGCACTGCAACGGAAGCTACTCTACTTCCGATGACGCACTGCATGACGTGCAATGCGAATCGCCCGTGGGACCGGGGATTCTGCGCGTCCGCGGCAGAGCACAGGGATGGCTTGGCGAAGCTTACGATTTGGGCATCTCGGCGGAGCAGGTGCCCGCCGAAAGGCTGGTGGCCCTCGCCCGCCACGCCAAGAAGGACCTGCCGCCCGACCTGACTGCGACGGGCGATGTAGAAGCGGTGTTCACCGTTCGCAAGGACCGAAATGCAGTGCCCGTGTGGAGCGGAGGTGGCCGCTGCCAACAACTCGCCTTGCATGCCGACGTGTTGAAGCAGGACCTGGAGGTCGGAGAGGTGCAGTTTGCCGTCCCCAATCCGGCCACTCCAGCTCCCAAACACAAACGCTCGGCTCGCGCCGTGCAGTCCGTCGCCAACCAGGGACTGCGGCTGGTTGTGAAACCCTTTCCCCTGTCGCTGGGCGCAACTTCGCCCGCGACGGCCAGCGCGGCATTCGATCGCGAACACTACAGCATTAGCCTGAGCGGCGAGGCCGAACTCGCACGGCTCCTCAACCTGGGCAAGGCATTGGGCGTCGGAACGCCGGGAGTTGGTCTCGCTGGGCCGGCGCAGATTGACTTGGGGGTGGCCGGAACCTGGGTCGGATTCACGCCTCCCGTTCCCTCGGGCAAAGTGCAACTGCGCAACGTGACCGCCGAATTGCAGGGCGTTTCGGAGCCTCTGCAAATTGGCTCGGCCGCCGTGACCCTGGCCAGCCAAGCGGTCAACGTGACTTCATTCACGGCGGCGTTTCTCCAGGGTCCCGAACTCAGTGGCTCGGCCGTTTTCCCGGTGCATTGCACGGCTCCGGAAACTTGTGTCGTGCGCTTCGACGCGCACTCCACCGACACTTCCCTCGCCCGCCTGAACCGTCTGGTCAATCCGAGTCTTCGCCCACAGCCCTGGTATCGCTTGCTGGCTCCCTGGCAGCGCCGCGAGGATGCACTATTGAAGCTGCGCGCCAGCGGCCGCTTCTCAGTGACTCGATTGGAGCTCGGAACAGCTTTTGCCAGCAATGTCAGCGGTACGGCTGAACTTCAGGCTGGGGAGTTGCGGGTCAGTGATTTGCGCGCCGACCTGCTCGCAGGACATCACACTGGGGCATGGACTGCCGACTTCACCGTGTCGCCGCCTAGATTCGCCGGCTCGGGAACCGTCGTGCGTGTGTCCATGGTGCAGCTCGCAGCTCTCATGCACGACAACTGGGCAACCGGCACCATCGATGCCAAGTACAGCCTTGCCCTGGCGGGCCTGACTCCAGCTGCCCTGCGTGCTTCTGCCGACGGCTCGGCTGTTTTCAGTTGGGTAGGTGGCTCGTTGCGCCATGTCGCGCTCGACAGCCGCGGTCTTCCGGTATCGTTCTCAGACTTTGCCGGGACGGTCAGCTTGCAGAATGGAACCCTGAACTTGACCGATTGCAAGTTGCAATCACCCAGCGGCAGCTACATTGTGAAGGGCACCGCTTCGCTGGATCGCAGCCTGGATCTTCGCTTCGAGAGTGCGGCCGGACGGGCATATGCCGTCTCTGGCCCCCTGGATAAGCCCAGCGTCGAAGCCATTCCTGCGCCGGCCGCCGCCGAGGCAGCGCTGCGATGAGCCTGCCTGTGCTGCTGCTGTTGATTTCTGCGATCTTCGGCGACGCCCAATCGCCTCAGCACGCCACTCACAGCCCCGAGTTCCGCAGTATGCAGCAGAAGATCGAATACCTACGGCACAACGCGGCGAAACCCAAGCCTGATCCGGGCCTGACGGACCTGACCGAGAGCGAGGCCAACGCCTACTTCAATGAGGGAGGAGTGAAGTTGCCCAAGGGGGTCAGCAACGTACATCTCACCTCGCAGCCGGGAGTCATCGATGGCCACGCCCAGGTTGACTTCGAGACCATCATGGAGGGGAAAGGTTCCACGAACCCGCTGCTCAGTCTGTTCAGCGGAGCGCATGACGTCCACATCGTGGCCGCGGCGGCTGGGGCCGCGGGAATGGGCACCATCCGCGTGCAATCTGCCTATCTCGACGGCATTGAGCTACCGCAGATAGCCTTGCAATTCTTCGCCCAGCACTACCTCACGCCGAAGTACCCGCATGTTGGTGTGACCAGTACCTTCAAGTTGCCGCTGCGCATCGACAGCGCCATCGTGGAGGCCGGGCGCGTGCGGCTAACCCAGAAATAAGCATCTACATGACCAACCTCGGCCTCCAATCCCTCCATGTTAGTATCGAATCTTGATGGGGCACCTGAATCCTGTTGACATCTTTTTTGAAGTCATCGTCTTGCTGTTCGCCATCTGCGTACACGAATCGGCGCACGCCTGGATGGCCAATCGCCTCGGCGACCCCACGGCGAAGATGCTCGGGCGAGTTTCGCTGAATCCCATTGTTCACATCGACCTCTTCGGCACCATCATCATGCCGCTATTGTTGATCGTCCTGGGCTTCCCGCCTTTCGGTTGGGCCAAGCCCACACCGGTGGACACTCGTAATTTCAAGAACCTGGTTCGCGACGACATCCTTACCGCGGTGGCCGGGCCGGTCAGCAATTTCCTGACGGCTTTTCTTTCCGTCATTGCGCTGGCCATCATTCTGCATGGTTCCAGTCGTGGGATTGGTCAAAATTTTCGTGGCGCTGATGTGGCCGAGCCGCTGGCAAAACTGTTTTCGTTCGCAATCCTGATCAACGTCGTGCTCGGAGTTTTCAATCTGATCCCATTGCCGCCGCTTGATGGGAGCCACGTCATCCGACATTTCCTGTCCTACGACACGCTGCGCATTTACGATCGGGTCGGCTACATCGGACTCGTCATCGTGCTCTTCATTCTGCCGATGGTCGGATGCTCCATCGTCGGTACGTTGATCACGCCGTTCCTGGCGTTCTTCTATGGCCTGCTCAATCAACTCTTGAGATTCTGATGCCGGAGATAAACCCATCCAAAAAAGGCCGCATCCTGAGCGGCATGCGGCCCACCGGAAAGCTGCACCTCGGCAATTATGTCGGCGCGCTCCGCAACTGGGTGGGCCTGCAGGACGACTATGACTGTTTCTTTTTCATCGCCGACTGGCACGCGCTGACCACCGACTACGCCGACACGCGCGCCGTCAAACAGAATTCGCTGGAAGTCATGATCGACTACCTCGCGGCCGGGCTCGATCCTGAGCGCAGCACGCTGTTCATCCAGTCGCATGTGCCGCAGCACGCCGAGCTGCACCTGCTGTTCAGCATGATCACGCCGCTGGGCTGGCTGGAGCGCGTGCCCAGCTACAAAGAGCAGCGCGAGAACATCAAGGACAAGGACCTCGGCACCTACGGGTTCCTCGGATACCCGCTGCTGCAGTCGGCCGACATTCTGATCTACCAGGCAGACTTCGTCCCCGTCGGCGAGGACCAGGTGCCGCACGTCGAACTGACGCGCGAAGTGGCGCGCCGCTTCAATCAGTTCTATCCGCGCAAGCTGTGTGCTGGCGCTCGCGACCCGCAACGTGAAGTGGTGTTTCCTGAGCCGCAGCCGCTTCTGACTCCCGCCGCCAAGCTGCCCGGCACCGATGGCCGCAAGATGTCGAAGTCCTACAACAACACCATCCTGCTGAGTGAGCCTGAAGCGTCACTGCGGCAGAAGCTGAAAACGATGGTTACCGATCCGGCACGCATCCGGCGCAGCGATCCCGGTGATCCTGACAAGTGCCCGGTCGGCGACTTGCACAAAATCTTTAGCAGCGCCGAGACTATGGCCAAGGTTTACGACGGCTGCCGCACCGCGGGTATCGGGTGTATCGAGTGCAAGGAATGGGCGGCGGACAACCTGTGGAAAGTCCTGGCTCCCATCCAGGAGCGGCGCGCAAAATACGAAGCCGATCCGAAGCTGGCCTGGGACATTCTGGAAGTCGGATCGAAGAAGGCGCGAGCCGTGGCCGAGGCTACCATGGTGGAGGCGCGCGACGCAGCGAACTTGTCACACAGTTACGAACCGCCGTCGCAGAGCGCAGGCGAGGGCAAGTAGATTCACCACTGAGATATAGCGAAGGATCAATTGCCTTGTCATCCTGAGCGGAGGTTCGACCCGCGTGGCGGGCGAACCGTAGTCGAAGGACCCCTATAATCGCAATAACCTTCATGTCCGAGAACCCCGAGAACGTCGTGACTCCTGAACCCAACCCGCCCGCCTCGCACGTTCACGCGCACAAAGGGCCGAACGATTCTCTCTTCTCCGTCAGCGTCGGCACGGTGTACGAGGGTCCGCTCGACCTGCTGCTCGATCTTATCCGCAAGCAGGACATTGACATCTACGACATTCCCATCGCGAAAATTACCGAGCAGTACCTGCACTATGTGGAGGCCATGCAGTTCGATGTGGATGTCGCCGCCGAGTTCATTTACATGGCGTCGCTGCTCATCCATATCAAGTCGAAGATGCTGCTGCCGCCCGATCCCAACGCGCCCGCCACGGAAGAAGACCCGCGGCTGGAGCTCGTCAACCGCCTGCTTGAACACGAGCGCTTCAAGACCGCCGCCCAGATGCTCTTGCAGAAGCAGCAGATCGAAGACGCCGTGTGGTCGAATCCGGCGCTGAAGGAGTTCCAGAACGCCGAAGGCGCTGAGCCGGAGATGGCCGCCGACGTGGTGGACCTGGTCAAAACCTTCCAGCAGATCCTGGAGCGCGCGAAGTCGAAGCCGGCCTTCGATGTGGAGGACGACAGCGTCACGGTTTCGCAAATGATCGAGTACGTACGGCGACGGCTTTCGCTGGAAGACCGTCCACTGCGGTTGAAGCAGTTGCTGCGTAATATGCGCTCGCAGTCGGCGCTGGTGTGCGCGTTTCTGGCGATCCTGGAGCTCATTCGCCTGCAGGCGGTGCTGGCACGCCAGGACCACGTCTTCGGCGAGATCGTGCTCAAGAAGCACACCAACTTTGACGCCCTGATGGCGGAAAGCCCACCGGTGAAGGATGATTGGCGGTAGGTAGGGCGGCGCTTTAGCACCGCGTCACAGCGTTACCTTATTATTTGTCATCCCGAGCGCAGTCGAGGGATCTGCGGTTCGAACAACGATATTCTTATGAGCCTGAAAGCCAAAGTCGAAGCCATCATCTACGCCACCGAAGAACCGGTCACGCTCGACCAGCTCGCGTCATTGCTCGGCGAGGCTGCTCTCGCGGAAATTCGCGCCGAAGAAGCCGCAACCGCCGCCGAAGATTCCGAAACCCGTCCCGCGTTCTTCGACGGCGAGCAACTCGCTGCCGGCGATCTCAGCAAAGAGCAGAAATCCGCCCGCGACAAGGCGGTCAAGTCGCGCCTCACTCGCATCATCGACGAGCTCACCGCCGACTACGCCGCCGCCGATCGCGGTATGGAAATTCGCCAGGTCGCCGGCGGCTGTCGCATGGCCACCAAGCCCGAGCACCACGACGTGGTCGTGACCTTCGCCAAGAGCCTTAAGCCGCCCATCCGCCTGTCGTTGCAGGCGCTGGAGACGCTCTCCGTTATCGCCTACAAACAGCCGGTCACCGTGCCCGAGATCAGCGAGATTCGTGGCGTGGATTCTTCCGGCGTCATCGCCACCCTGCTCGACCGTAAACTCATCACCACCGCCGGACGCAAGCAGGTCATCGGCCGCCCCATCCTATACGAGACAACCAAAGAGTTTCTCCTGCGCTTCGGGCTGAATGATGTCTCCGAGCTGCCCAGCATGGAAGAGTTCGAGAAGCTTGGCGAGCCGCAGGCCGAGCTGTTCCCCGCCGCGACCTCGCAAGCCCAAGCTCCATCTCCCGGAACTGAATCTGCTGAAGAACCTCACCCGGAGCTTGCAAATCCAGAAAACCAATCCGGATGATTCGGCCCGTCAGCGCTATTTGGGCCTGCGCGACAACCAACTTGTGTTCCATGCGCGGAGTTCAGTGCGCTTTGTCAGGTTCATCTTTCACCCGTGTTTGGTCCGTAATCCAGTTCACCTCCCAAGTCTTTCCTCCGTCATCGGAGAATGACTGTTCAAAGTGGGGCGAACTCGTAGTCATGTCCGTCCAAACAAATCGAATAAGGATGCTTTTGCCATTAATCGTATCCTGGGCGAAAAACTCACCGCGTCCATCCTTGAATTCGCCGACCTGGGGTGGATCCATGATGCCGTTCTTACTATTGGCCCAATAGAGCCTCCACTGGTGGGATTGAGGATTGTACATACGCAGGGTCAGACCCTCGATGTGGCCTGGGGGACCATCGACCTCGATGGTGTCCAGTTGGGCGCGCCCATCCCAAATCTTGTAGCAGACTCCGGTACCGTCTAATTCGACCCAGGTATTCGAGCCTGTCAGGGGATTCAAGCGGCGTCTCAGGTGATATTTCCATTTACCAATAAGGGGGTCAAAATCGTGCTGCCCATCCCGTTCAGAGACAGCCCGCTGAGACCCGGTTTTCGCCGCGCCTGAATTTTGTGCCAACATCGGCAGGGCGTGCAAGGTGACGGCCAGGATGCACACCAGCAAGTGCGTCTGAACATGTTTAGGCAAGTTCATCATTGTCTCCCTTTAGTCGCTCCCTCTGCGCTCCTTGGACTGGATTTCCATTGGGAAGGTGAGCCATCGTGTTGGGAATTCTCCCCTGTCCGCACACCGGGCGCCCAGAAGAAGTCGCCCCCCAGTCGCGCCGCGCGCGACGCAAGGTGATAGCCCCGGCCCCGGCCCCTTCGACTTCGCTCAGGGCAGGCTTTCAGGCTGGGGTAGGCGAGTTATGAAAACCTGGGTGACCCGGGCACAGCAGACCTTCTTCGAACCCGCGTCGAGGCACCAGGCGGTAACAACGCGCCTTGTAACGCCTCTAACTTCTCGCGAAGTTCACACCAAATAAGAGGTTGTCATTCCGAGCAAGGATGCGCCGGGATCCCCGACAGGCGCCGACCCTGCGCCTGTTGGGGTTGGAGTCCGAGTCTTGTTGTTCGCATAAGAAAAGAAGGTTCCCCACCCGTGGCTCAGCGGCACGGTCGGAATGACATCTTAATGATTGAGAGGATCGGCGAGCGACTGATTGCCGGCTATTCCCTTCCCTGCGCCACCGTGCGCACTTCGGCGCGAACCAAGCTCTCTATCCGCGACAATCGCTGTTCCAGCTCGTCGATCTTCTGCTCCTGCGCCGTGATTACTCTCGCCTCTGCTTCCGCGCGCCGATACTGCTTCTGCACCTCGTTCAGCAGCATACTGGTGATGTACTGATAGCGAACGGTGTAGGGCCGGCCGCCATTGTCATAGGCAACCAGATCGGGATATACATCAGCAACTTCTTCAGCGATCAGGCCATATTGCAGGGTGCGATCGCCCTTGGCATACTCAGGCTTGTAGAGGAAGGTCACCGGCCGCAGCTTCATCAGGGCGTTGGTGCTGTCGCCCATGTCGTGAACCTGTTCCTTGAAGCGCAGTGAAGAGACTGTCGTGCCAAGCTGACCATTCAAGTCCACGTACGCCGCTATGCCGCTTCCGCCCACCGTTGCACCGTAGATGCCTGCAATGAAGGTGGCATTCTGCTGGCCGGCGCCGGTGCCCTGCATACCGATGCGGATGGTGTTGCTTTCGGCGCCGGACCCTGGGCCCTGGCTACCGATGTAAATGTCGGAGTTGCCGGTGATGTTGTTGATGCCAGATTGGTAGCCAAAGAAGGTGTTGTTAGAACCAGTGTAGTTGTTGTTGCCGGAATAGGCACCGGAGAATGTATTAAAGCCTCCGCTGTTGCCTACACCGGCAAAGGATCCAGTGAAGGTGTTGTCCGACCCTAACACGCTCTGTTGGCCAGCCTCGAGGCCGAGAAAAGTGTTGTTCGATTCAATTGTGTTGCCGGAGCCGGCATTGACGCCGTAGAAGGTATTCCCGCCCCCAGTGGTGTTGGCAAATCCAGCCCCAAAACCAGAGAAAGTGTTCTGGGCGCCTTTGTTGTTGTTAGCGCCCGCCTGAGCTCCGGAGAACGTGTTGAAGAACCCCGTGGTATTGCTGTAGCCGGCTGTGTAGCCGGAGAAGACGTTACCGACCCCGCTGGTATTGCTGTAGCCCGCCTCATAGCCAGAGAAGACGTTCTTCGCCCCGGACCCGGCAACATTGTTGGCGCCTGCTCCCACACCGACAAACATATTACCGTCAGCGGGACTGCCAATGCTCAGCACACTGCTCTCCCCGATCTGGTAATTTGAACTCGTGTTGATGGACCCGGTGACATCGAGCGCCGCAATCGGGTTGGCGTTCAGGATACCGATAGGCCCAGAACCATAGGGCATGGCCTCATAAATCGCGGAGTTACAGAGGGTGATGTTGGGAGGGGCTGCCCCTGTAAAGACCGAAATCCGACCGTTCTGTGCCATCGCGCAGTTCACGATGGTGTCTGGTCCACCGCCCGACCTTGTTATATTTGCTTGGTTCCCAGTTGCGGTTTGTTGTGTTGAGGCGGCGGGGACGAACAACAGGGAGAACAGGGCAAGAACGATGCTGATGCGGCGCATGTGCGCTCCTTTCGTGCGTTTGTCACAGGGCTGGTTCGATCTGGCCCGTGGTGGGAATTCTGTTCCTGTGCACACCCGCTGTCAATCTTTTTTATAAGTTGATAACTGGCACCAAAGAGGGGTGAGACTTGCCTGGTCCAAGTGCCCCAGCTTCACGTCCTGCTCGTGGACGAACTTGTGCGGAGGAGGATTCGGGACGACCACGCGACGAATGGCTAGCGGCTAGGAGCGGCAGGCGCCAGACTCTCAGCCGCGAACTGTAGGACTGCGATGAGCTGCTGCAGAGTGATTTCGAAGACCTCGGCAATTTCCAAAAACGGGTGGCCGTCGGCAATGCTCTGCAAGATTTCGGCCAGCGGCGCATCGGTTCCGCGAACCACCCAAACGTCGCCGGTTTTCCCCGGTGCCCTCTGCGCCACCGGACACTTTGACCAGTCCAGCTGCGCGACCTTGGGGAGTGTGGCTCGCACAGGCGCTCCCAGCTTGGAGAACCGGCCGCCGCCTGACGCCGGGGAAAGCGGGCCCTTGGTCTGGCGCCGGTCCTGCTGGGGCGCGGCGGCGCGCGTGCCCCGGGCCGGATCAGCGGGGAGAGCGCGCGCTTGAAGCTGTGACTCCCAGGCTTGGAATGCTTGCAGAGTGGCTTGCCGCAGGGTCAGGCCCTGGCTGACGGCCAGGGTCTTAATGTGACGCTTCTCGGCCTCCGTCAATTGGACTTGGAGCAGGTTGGTATTGTGTTCTCGCATGTCGGTGTTTATGACCTCTATGTACAGTATGACACATAATCTTATGCACAGCATGTACTAATTCACACCAAAAACAGCGAATTCTTGCTCCTAAGTCATTTATTATGAATAGAGTGTAAATAAGTCATTTATAATCAAATCATTGCGGACTACCCCGGCTAAGTCGCTGATTCTACACGAGGGCGGAAGAGAAAGCTCCGCTGAGTGGAAACGCATCGCACTTCGCCGATTCGTGCTTCATTCAATCAGCGGCCTTTGGCTGAGTGCTGAACGCTGATCGCTGAGTGCTCGACGCTGTCAATAACTCACAGCCGGCCTTTTCCGCCGCGTCCTATAATTTCAACTGAGTTCATAACTCCAAAGGACGATTATGCTTCTACATGGAATCTTTCCTCCCATCACAACTCCGTTTTATCCCGACAGCAAAATCTACTTCCGCAAGCTGGAACAGAACGTCGAGCAGTATTCGCGCGCGCCGATAGCTGGAATCGTCGTGCAAGGCTCGACCGGCGAAGCCATCCTGCTAAGCGACGACGAGCGGCGCGACGTGCTTAAGTCCGCTCGCGATGCGGCTTCCAACGAAAAGATCCTGATCGCCGGAACGGGAATCGAGTCGGCCATCGAGACGCTGCGTTTGACGGAATACGCGTACGACATTGGCTACGACATCGCGATGGTGCGCACGCCGCATTACTACAAGGGCCAGATGTCGAACCCGGCGAACATGCTGGCGTTCTATCGCTTCGTGTGCGACCGCTCGCCGCTGCCCGTCATCATCTACAACTTCCCGCAAGCGACCGGATACGACATTCCCGCCGAAGTGGTGATTGAGTTAGCCGAGCACCCGAATCTCATTGGCATCAAGGAATCGTCGGGCTCGATCGAGAAGGTGCAGAAGATGGTGGAAGGCACGCGCCACATCAAGCGCAAGGCGACCGTCACCGAGACTTTCGCTGCTGTGACCGCGCGCATGATGAAGGCCGCAATCTCAGCTACGGCCGATGCCGACGGCGGCGCGCTGGTTCCGGTTGGCGCGCTGGCCGGAACGGCTTCGCCGCCGAAGCCTTCGTCCGCTGCGGTGAAGGTTGTCGGCGGACTCAAGACACGCGAGAAGGAAGTCGGATTTCAGGTGCTGGTTGGCGCGGCGCAGAAACTGCACCCGTCGCTCGACGTTGGTGCCGTTGGTGCGATCCTCGCTTTCGCCGACTGCGCTCCGACCGCATGCTACGAGATCTATGCTGCGTGGAAAGACGGCGATTCGGCTCTTGCGGCCGAGAAGCAGGAACGCATCGCCAAAGCCGCGGAGCGCATCGTCGGCGGACTCAGTATCCCCGGCGTGAAGTACGCCATGGATTACAACGGCTTCTACGGCGGACCGCCGCGATTGCCGCTGTTGCCGCTGACCGCCGACAAGAAGGCTGAAGTGGAGCAACTGCTGGCAAACATTCGCCTGTGATGGGCGATTATCCGGCTGCAACGCCAAGGAGGACACAGTGAAAGCGATTCGCGTACACGAGTTCGGCGGTCCCGAAGTGCTGAAGCTCGAGGATGTGCCAGATCTCAAGCCGGGAGCTGGGCAGGTTGTGGTTCGCATTCATGCCGCGGGCGTTAATCCCGTAGAGGCTTATATCCGCACGGGAACGTATGTGTTCAAGCCGAACCTGCCTTACACGCCAGGCAATGACGCCGGCGGCGTTGTCATGGCAATCGGAGAAGGCGTGAAGCGAGTGAAGGTTGGCGAGCGCGTGTACGTCTCAGGCTCGCTGTCGGGAACCTATGCCGAGCAGGCGCTGTGCAATGAAGCGCAGGTGCATCGCCTGCCGGATAAAGTCGGCTTCGAACAGGGCGCGGCGCTGGGCGTTCCCTACGGAACTGCATATCGTGGATTGTTTCTGCGTGGCGATGCGAAAGCAGCGGAGACTGTGCTGGTTCATGGCGCCAGCGGCGGAGTTGGTATCGCTTCCGTACAGCTGGCGCGGGCCGCTGGACTTACTGTGATTGGCACCGCGGGCAGCGAGCCGGGGTTGAAGTTGGTGCAGTCCGAAGGCGCGCAGCACGTGCTCAATCACTCTGCTGATGGCTATCTGGATGAACTCATGAAGCGCACCGAAGGGCGCGGCGTGGACCTCATCCTGGAAATGCTGGCGAACAAGAACCTGGGCAAAGACCTGACAGTCCTGGCAAAGAGAGGCCGCGTTGTCGTAATTGGCAGCCGCGGTCCTGTCGAGATCAATCCCCGCGACGCGATGGGACGCGACGCCGATATTCGTGCTACCACAAGCGCGAACACCACGGAACAAGAACATAAGCAGACACATGCGGCGTTGATCGCGGGGCTGGAGAATGGGAGCTTGCGGCCGGTCATCGCGCAGAAGATTCCGCTGGCAGAAGCGTCGCGCGCGCATGGCGAAGTTATGAAACCGTCGGGTGCGCACGGAAAGATTGTGCTCGTGCCGTGAAGCAATAACCAGTAGCAGGTTTTGGCTACGATTTGCACGATACGGAGTTCTGCGTTCCCGAATAAGAGCATGGACTCTGAGATTGAGGCAGTCTTTCATTGACATGCTGGAGTTGGAACGATAAAGTTTAAGCCGCCTCGACTGGTGGTCTCTACAACTCCTCCTGTCCGGCGCAAGCGATTCCACTTGTGCGACTCTCGATGTTCGTCTCACCTAACCACAAGGAATAAAGAAGGTAGATTCACGATGACACAAACTTCTTCGCGCCGCTGCCGCGGCTTCGCCCACGCGGCGTTAGTTCTCGCTCTCATTTGCGGCTTGAGCATCTTTGCCGCCATTCCCGCAACCGCACAAAACCTTTTTCGACAACTTAGTCAGGACACCTTCAGCGGTGGTACTGGCCAACATATGTCCGAAGTTGAGCCTGGCGCTTTCGCCTATGGCCCAACCATCGTGGCTGCCTTCCAAGTGGCCCGCGTCTCCAGCGGTGGTGGCATGGACATCGGCTGGGCAACTTCCACCAACGGTGGCATTGCGTGGACCAATGGATATTTGCCCGGACTCACACAGTGGTATCAGGCCAACGGCAGCACCTACTCGGCTGCCAGCGACGCGTCGGTCGCCTACGACTTGAAACACGGTGTGTGGATCATTAACACCATCCCCATTGCGGGCGGAGTGGACGTGGCCGTCAGCCGCTCCACCGACGGCCTGCATTGGGACAACCCGATCTTCGTATCCAAGCCAGGCGATGCCGACAAGAATTGGATTATCTGCGATAACACGTCCACCAGTCCGTATTTCGGAAACTGCTATGTCGGATGGGACAACTCTGAAATCCAGATGACAACTTCTACTGACGGTGGACTGACGTGGAGCACTCCGCAACCCACGCAAGGTTTCGACTACGGAATCGGCATCAATCCCGTGGTCCAGCCCAACGGGAATGTCGTCGTAGGATTTGCTGATTACAACGGCGGCATGTCGGCCTTCACGTCAACCAACGGCGGCAAAACCTGGACTGCGGCAGTCAGCATTTCAAGCGCTCCCAGCCATGGCGAGGATGGCAGCCTGCGTAGCGCCGGTCTTCCCTCAACCGCCATTGATGGCGCCGGCAACGTCTTCGTATCCTGGCCCGATTGCCGCTTCGAAAGCGGTTGTGCCGCGAACGATATCGTGTACAGTTCCTCGAGCGACGGAATTCACTGGAGTGCAGTGAACCGCATTCCCATCGACCCAATCGGAAGTGGCGTCGACCACTTCATCCACGGAATGGGCATTGATGCCAAGACTTCGGGCAGCACTGCCCACATTGGAGTCACCTACTACTATTATCCTGTCTCGAACTGCGGAAATTCCTGCACTTTGTACGCGGGTTGGACGCAGTCGAGTGACGGCGGAACGACCTGGACCGCGGGCCGGCAAATTTCTCATGGGATGCAACTGAGTTGGCTGCCGAACACTTTCTCGGGACGCATGGTGGCTGACTACGTGGCCACGGTAATCCCGGCGGGCGGCAGAGGCTTTCCAATTTACGTGATTGCCAATCAGCCAGTCAGCGGCGTTTACCAGCAGGCGGTTTACACGGAGGGTTACGGATTTCCATTTCCCAGCGGTTCGGAGCCGACTTACAGCTCGGCGGACGACATGCCAATACCGGGTATCAAGTCTGACCATCCGCCTCGATCGCCAGAAGATCGTGACAATCTGATTCCGTCGCGGGAGGGGCAACGAACTCCGCCTGAGAAAGAGTAACGGGTAACAACTTGACAGAAGCCGCCGGCGCCCAGACGCTGGCGGCCTTTTTCGCTGGAGCTGATCTGCCCTCCCCAGGTTTGATCGGTTCGCTGATTTTCGGCTACAATCCCTCATCCGTTGTCCATCGCACGCTAGGCCCAAGTCCGGCGTCGATTGTGAAGACAAGACCATGTTCATCCCTCGGTAACAAGCCCTTCCTCGATAGTCCGTGGAGCGCGTGCGCTAAGTGGACTACCTGTTCTCCGTAAGATTGCAAGAGCGCTAGAGCACCGCTTGGCTCGTGCGGTAGCGCGAGAGACTGCAGGCCGTTATGCATGCCGCTTCTACATCCACGGCCGAAACGCAACCCACGCTTTGGAGTTCGCTGCGCGAGGCGCTACGTGGCTCGCACCAGGACTACACCGCAGGCAGTTTGAACCGCGCCATCTTCCTGCTGGCTGTGCCGATGGTGCTGGAAATGGTCCTGGAGTCGCTCTTTGCCGTAGTGGACGTGTTCTGGGTCGCGCATCTTGGAGCCGACGCGGTGGCGACCATCGGGCTGACGGAGTCCATGCTCAGCCTGGTGTTCGCGGTCGCGATGGGATTGAGCCTCTCCACCACGGCAATGGTGGCTCGTCGCATCGGAGAGAAAGATCCGGCCGATGCAGCGGTGGCAGCGGTGCAGGCGATCATCCTTGGCGTTGCCGTGTCGCTGGTCATCGGAATACCGTGCTTCCTCTTTGCGCCTCGGCTGTTGCGATTGATGGGCGGTTCGCCCGAGCTTGTCGCGCTGGGCAGCAATTACGCCCGGATTGCGCTCGGCGGCAGTGGTGTTGTCCTCATGTTGTTCCTGAACAATGCCATCTTCCGTGGTGCCGGCGATGCGGCCATCGCCATGCGGCTGCTTTGGGTTTCCAACATCATCAACCTGGTGCTGGATCCGTGCCTGATCTTCGGCCTCGGGCCGTTTCCGCGTTTAGGAGTGACCGGCGCTGCACTCGCCACGCTAACTGGACGCAGCATCGGAATGCTGTACCAGTTCTATCGGTTGCTGCGCGGCACCGAGCGCATCCGCATTCTGCGGCAGCAGATTCGCCTGAACTTACCCGTGCTGTTGCGGCTGGCGCGCGTCTCAGCGACCGGCGTCCTGCAGTTCGCGATTGCGCATACCAGTTGGATTGGCCTCGTCCGCATCGTCAGTACATTCGGAGATGCGGCGCTTGCGGGCTATACCATCGCGATTCGTATTGTGATCTTTGTTCTTCTGCCGTCGTGGGGATTGAGCAACGCCGCCGCGACGCTGGTCGGCCAGAATCTCGGCGCCAAACAGCCCGAACGCGCCGAGAAGTCGGTCTGGAGGACCGGCATTTACAACATGCTCTTCCTCGGAACTGTCGGCGTGCTCTTCGTGGTGTTTGCCGAACCACTGATACGAAGTTTCACGTCTGACCCGGAGGTCATACAGCTGGGCGCTTCCTGTTTGCGCATCATCAGCTACGGCAACATCGGATACGCTTACCTGATGGTAACGTTACAAGCATTTAACGGTGCGGGCGACACCGTGACCCCAACCATCGTGTATTTCTTCGGCTTCTGGCTGCTGGAAATTCCTTTGGCTTATGCACTGGCGATACCGATGGGCTTGCGCTCAAACGGAGTATATTTTGCCATCGTCATCGCGGAGGGAGCGATTGCCATCGCCAGCATCGTTTTGTTCAAGCAAGGCCGGTGGAAACGACAGCAGATTTGAAGCGTGCGGCGCCAAAACCCGCCTCCAGGGCGCGATATTAGTGTTAACGAAGGCTTTTTCCAGAATTGTAGGTTGACGTTTGTGGTGGGAAACAGTCCATGTACGGGCAAGCGCTGGTCCAGAAGCCCAGAAAGTTCGGATCCGTAAAAGCTGTCCGAATTACCCGTAACAATATGAACCTTTAGGCACTTTCGTCCGTATTAATCAGAAGCCACAGAACCACATGCGAACCGGGAAAACCCACTGAGGGAATCATCAGCTTCAGGAGATAAGGAAATGTCCGTTTTGCGTTTTGTCGAATCAACATTACGGAAGGCGATCTCACTGGCGTTTGTGAGTTTGCTTGTAACCGCTAGTTTTGCTCAGAATGCAGCTCCACCAAGCAGTCAGCCGAGTTTGCCGCCGTTGACGCCGTTGCCGCAAGCGCCAGCGCGGCAGAGCGACGTACATCCTTATTCAGACCAGAACTACGCGAGGTCTGTATCTTCATTTCCAAATATCCTGGCTCCTTATAAGGTTCGAAATGTTCCGCCGCCGAACCTGAGCAATTCCGCCCGGACTGATCAGCTGTTCCGCGATGGAAAGATATACCTCTCCATCGACGACGCGGTGGCGATGGCGCTGGAGAACAACCTGGACATCGTCCTTCAACGATACAACCTCTCGATTGCAGATACGGACTTGCTGCGCACGAAATCCGGCATGTTTGCCCTGGGCGTTCCTCAAGGAGTGGTGCAGGGCACGCCTGGCGGCTCGGGTGGCACTTCCGCTGGCGGGGTCGGCGCTTCCACAGGAGCGACTGGCACGGGCGCTGGCGGCACGCAAATCGGTGTTGGTGGAGCTGGAGCCGGCGCGGGAGGCCTGGTGGGATCCACGCTTGGTGGAGGTCCCCCAATCGGGAGCTTTGATCCGATCGTCACCGGGACGATCCAAGGTGAGCATGCAGCCACGCCTCAGGCAAACGTATTCTTCTCCGGTGGCGCACCGACCGTGACGCAAAATACGAGTACTTATAACTTTAACTATACGCAGGCGTTTGCCACAGGTACGACCGCCAATGTCACCTTCAATAACAGCCGCGTTACGACCAACGTACCCTACGACCTGTTGAATCCACAGGTAGGGTCGAGCTTCCGGTTTCAATTGACACAGCACCTGTTGCAGGGCTTTGGCTTCGACCCAAATCTGCGCTGGCTGCGGATTGCCCGCAATACGCGAGAGAACGGCGACATCGTGTTTCGTCAGCAGATCATCGCTACAGTATCCCAGGTCGAGAATATCTACTGGGACCTGGTGACCGCCTACGAGGCTGTGAGGGTGAACGAGCGCGCTCTGCAACTGGCAGAAAAGACGCTCTCCGACAATCAGGAACAGGTCAGGATTGGCACGCTGGCACCCATCACGTTAGCGCAGGCCAAGAGCGGTGTAGCCACCGCGAATCAAAACCTGATTACTGCCCAAACCCAACTGCAGCTTCAGCAACTCTTCATGAAGAACGCCATCACCAAGAACATGGGCGATCCGATGCTGGCGGTTGCGCCCATCATTCCTACCGACACGCTCCAAACCACCGAGCCGCAAGAGATCCGTCCGGTCGAGGACTTAATCCAGGAAGCCTTGCAGGCACGTCCGGAGATTGCCACGGCGCGCCTCAACCTGACGAATTCCGAGATTTCGCGCAAGGCGCTCAAGAATGCCTTGCGTCCGACACTGGACGTGTATGCGTTTTATGGTGCTTCAGGACTGGCAGGCGATCAGACAGCGCTGCTTCCTCCCTGCAACTTCCCAGGAGCGATTCCGGGGCAGAATTGCCTGGATCCGGGAACGATTCCCAGAAGCGGCTACCCCAATGCGTTTCACGATCTCTTTAACAGCACGGGGCCTGACAAAGGCGTCGGCGTGAACCTCAACATCGTTCTTCGCAATCGGGCCGCGCAGTCTGAACAAGTGCGTTCCGAGTTGGAGTACCGCCAGTCTCAAGTCGGCTTGCAACAGATTGAGAACCAGATCAGCATTGAAGTCAGGCAGGCCCAATTTTCAGTGCAGCAGAATTACGCTGCCTTGCAAGCCGCCATCGCTGCGCGGGACTTCGCCAATGAAAGCCTGGTCGCGGAGCAGAAGAAATTTGGCTATGGAGCCTCGACGCCGACTCTGGTATTGCAAGCGTCCCGAGATCTGACCCAGGCGGAATCCAACGTTCTCAATGCGGCCGCCAATTACGAAAAATCCAAAGTGCAACTTGACAAGTCGACGGCCGAAACATTGAGCAAGCTGGGCATTGATATCGCCGACGCTGAAGAAGGCCAGGTGAAGCGCTTGCCTACGGTGAAAGGCGTCGTCCCGGCAAATGTAAATGAGTTGACATCGCCGATGCCACCTTACGTGCCACCGCAAGGACCTGGCATGACTCCCGCTCCGCCGAGCACGCAACCGCCAACCACCACTCAACCTCCCCAAAACCACTGATCAGACCTGAGCATGCCGTTCGTTGCGGGCGGCATGCTCATCACCTCTATGCGGGAATGCGCAAATGCACGCGCTTCAACGCTTCGACGAACTGCTCATTATGGTCCGGCGTGCCGATGGTGACGCGCAATGCGTCCGGCGCGCCCCAGCCTCCCGTCATGGGGCGAACAATGACTCCGTGTCCCTGCAATTTCTGACAGAGGTTGTGAGCCTCCTCGCCAACCCGGCAGAACAGGAAATTTGCCCACGTCGACGTCACGTGAATTCCTATCTCGGAGATGGCCTTGGTCAGCAGTTCCGAGCCAGCGGCGTTGACTTCAACGGCTCGCCGGATGTGATCGGCATCGGCGAGTGCCGCTAACGCTGCTGCTTCGCCGAGCGACGAGACCATGAACGCCGGCCTCATGCGCGCAAAGTAGCCCATCAACTCTGCTGGTCCCATTCCGTAGCCAACGCGTAGCCCGGCAAGTCCATGCGCCTTCGAGAAAGTGTGCAGCACCACAACCGGACGCTCCTGGCGCACATAGCTGAGCGAGTGCGAGTACTCGACACCTCGCTCCGCTGCAAAATAGTTGGCGTAATCGCAGTACGCCTCGTCGAGCACGGTGATGATATGCGGCGGCAGGCGGTCGAGGAAGCGATCGACGGCTGGTGCATCCAGCAGCGTTCCGGTCGGATTGTTGGGATTTGCAATGTACACCACGCGTGTGTGTACATCTACTGCTTCCAGGATGCGTTCCAGGTCGTAACCGTCGTTCAGGGTGGGCACCTCGATAAGTTGAGCGCCCGTCGCACGCGTCACAATGGGATAGGAAATAAAAGAATGCTTACTGGTGACTGCGTTGAGTCCGGGACCCAGCAAGGTTCGCGCCAGGATGTCGAGAAATCCTGTCGAGCCGGCCGTAACCAGGACCTGCTCCAGTTGCACCTCGTGCAACTCGGCCAGCCGCGCGGTGAGCTCCGTCACGCCGTTGTCAGGATAATAGTTGACTTCAGGAGTCGCCGCATGGATCGCTTCCATTGCCAGAGGCGACGGCCCGAAGGGGTTCTCGTTCGAGGCCATCTTGATACAACGCACGCCGCTCTCCATTTCCGCCTGTCGCACCGGCTTCCCCGGCTTATAGGTAGCCAGTGTGTGTATCCACGCTGGAACCAGCTTCCCAAAATCCGTCATTCAATCTCCAGTGGCGCAATCTCCCCAGTTCGCCTTGTCATCCCGACAGAGAACTTCAGTCCGAATGGAAGGACCTGCTTTTCTCCCTAACCCTCTCGCTCGCGTATGCCTGTTGCGCTCCTCAATTGCCCAACCTCTTTCGCCGTCAGATAGCGGAATTTTCCCGGCTCAACATCCAACTGCAGCGGACCGTAGCGCACACGCTTGATTTTCTCGACGTGATGGCCGATCTCCTCGAACATACGGCGAATTTGCCGGTTCCGTCCTTCGACCAGCGTTACTTCATACCACGGATTTGCAGCTTCGCGCAGCAACTTAATTCGCACTGGGCCTGTCTGCACAGCTTCTGATCTCCGTCTTTGAGTGGCGCGGAGTGGTTTATCTGCAGGGATTTTCAGCGGCGAGCGCTCCGCTGGAAGCCTGATGCCGCCGCGCAACTTCTCAATCTCCCCATCCGAAGGCTTGCCACTTATCTTTACCAGATACGTCTTCATTACGTGCGAAGAAGCGTGCATCAGTCTCTGCGCCAGCTCGCCGTCGTTGGTCAGCAGCAGCAGGCCTTCGCTGAGGTAATCGAGCCGTCCGACAGGATAGATGCGAGCACCGATTCCGCGAACCAGATCCAAGACCGTCGCGCGTCCTTCCGGGTCGGTGACTGTGGTCACGTATCCCTTAGGCTTGTTGAGCAGAAGATAGACGCGCCGCTCGGGACCTTTCAGCGGCTTGCCATTGACCTTGATGTGATCGCGATCGGGATCGGCTTTGGTGCCAAGCTCGGTGACAGTCTGCCCGTTGACCGAGACCAGGCCTTTGGTGATGAGCTCTTCGGCCCTACGCCGCGAAGCAATGCCAGCGGCCGCAATGATTTTCTGCAGACGCTCAACAGGCATTCGCCGTCGCTCCAATGCACTTCGTTCTTCGCGATGGGCATTTCGCCAGGCCCGAATGGCAGAGTGATTCCCTCCCCCAAATGCGCCTGCAAAATCTTGAAAACAAACGACAATTTTTCTTAGTGGTCCGCAAAATATTCAATCAAAAAGAGTTATACGTAAAATCCTACATTCAAATGACTTATGGCTGAGAAAGCTGCCGACGGCATCGAGCTTACGGTGACCGCCTACTCAAGAGTCCGTCTCTCTTCAGGGAATGTTCAAGCGACCATTCTCTCCCACGGTTGCGTTGTTAACCTGACCGTTGTACTGATACACGACATTCAACTGCTTCGACCGGCCGGGCGTCGGGTCTCCGCCCATGGTTTGGTTGGTCACAATGATGTTGAGGCGATTATTGCGCACCATGCTTTGGAGCTGAGAGGTAACATTACTCCCGCCTCGCCCTTCAAGCGGAACCCAATTAGCACTCATGATACGCAGGTTAGAGGCTCCCCAGCCACCGCCGGGACCTCCCCCGCCGCCCCAGCCAACGTCACCCTGACCGCCGGCAAACATTTGCGAATTGACGGTCTGTCCTTCCTGATAGGTGAAAGTGCGAACAGTGCCGTTCTGCAGCCGGCCCATGATGCGCAGGGTCTTGTCCTTACCGACGGCCGGATCGACGCCCATGTTGTTGTTATTAACTTTGAAATTGGGGCCGGTCACCAGACGGCGGACCCGGTTCGTCACGTCCTGGCGCTTGTTGTTCCAGCCGTAGTCGGCGGATTGCACCCAATAGACTTGGGCAGCGGCGTCAGCGGCGCCCAGCGCTGCGCAAATTGCAATCGCGAACGCACTCAAGAACACTCGTGTTAGACGCATGGAGTCATCTCGCCTCCCTGAGATCTCGGAGAGCAATCTAGCACGCTTATCCGGCTCCCACAATGCGAAATGGCGGCGACTTGAGAAGAAGCACGACGCTTCCCCCAAGGTTCGCAACTACTTCGCCGCGGCGATGCGCTCGGCGTGGAGCTGTTGCAGCGCGTACACCTTCGCTTCGCCGCTTTGGAGAGCGGCGATACCGTCGCAGGCGGCGCGCGCCGCAGACAGCGTCGTGATGGTGGGAATGTGGGCGACGACGGCGGCGCGGCGGATGGCCTTCTCGTCGAACCAGGGTTCAACGCCGTGCGGGGTATTGATGATCAACTGAATGCGCTCGCCCTTGATGAGGTCAACCACGTTGGGACGGCCTTCCTTCACCTTGTACACGCGCTCGACGCGCACGCCCGGCGGCTTCCAGCACGCGCGCCGTTCCGTGCGTGGCCACGATGCTGAAGCCCAGTTCGACGAAGCGATGTGCCAGCTCCGGCATGAAGGGCTTGTCGCGATCGTTGGCGCTCATGAAGACGGTGCCGGTGGTAGGCAGAGTCTGTCCGGCGGCGATCTGCGCCTTGGCAAAGGCTTCGCCGAAGTTGTCCGCCACGCCCATGACTTCGCCGGTGGACTTCATCTCCGGTCCCGAGTACGGTGTCCACGCCGGGAAACTTGCCCCAGGGAAACACCGGCGACTTCACGAAGTAGAAGTTCCCGGTGTCGAGGTCGGTGCGGCGCTCGATGTTTTCCGGGAAGAACTCGCGCAGCTTGCGGCCGGTCATCAGGCGCGCGGCAATCTTGGCGAGGGGAATGCCGGTCGCCTTGGAAACGTACGGCACTGTGCGCGATGCCCGCGGATTCACTTCAAGCACGTAAACCCGGTTGCGCTGGATGGCGAACTGGATGTTCATCAGTCCCACGACTTTAAGCGCGCGGGCCAGTTGGAAGGTGTAGTCGCGGACGGTGTTGAGCAGGTGACGGGGAATGTCCACCGCTGGCAGCACGCAGGAGGAATCGCCGGAGTGAATCCCGGCCTCTTCGATGTGCTGCATGATGCCGCCGATGACCACGTCCTCGCCGTCAGAGAGGGCGTCCACGTCAAGTTCCGTCGCGGCCTCGAGGAAGTGGTCGATCAGCACGGGACGCTCCTGCGAGTACTCGACTGCCTCCTTCATGTAATGAATAACTGAGTCGTCGTCGTAGGCAATGACCATGGCGCGC
The DNA here is from genome assembly GCA_963703645.1 of uncultured Acidobacteriaceae bacterium. Lineage (GTDB taxonomy): Bacteria > Acidobacteriota > Terriglobia > Terriglobales > Acidobacteriaceae > Bog-257. The sequence goes on along the minus strand of CAVPFD010000046.1, from coordinate 90,599 downwards.
CCGCCGAGCACGTAGGAAGGCCGCACCACCACCGGATAGCAGCACGCGGTTAGCATTGAGGACCGCCTCTTCCACGCTGGCTGCCGTGGCCCCACGCGGCTGCGGGATGGAAAGCTCTTCCATCAGCTTGCCGAAACGCTTGCGGTCTTCTGCCAGGTCAATGCTTTCGGGCGAGGTGCCGATGATGGGCACGCCCGCGGCCTTCAACGGCAGTGCTAGATTCAGCGGAGTCTGCCCGCCGAACTGCACGATCACGCCGATCGGCAGCGCCACTCTTGGCTTCGTGCTCGTACACCGCCATCACGTCTTCGTAGGTCAGCGGTTCGAAGTAGAGACGGTCGCTGGTGTCGTAGTCGGTGGAGACGGTCTCGGGATTGCAGTTGATCATGATCGTCTCGTAACCGTCCTCGCGCAGCGCGAATGCCGCGTGGCAGCAGCAGTAGTCGAACTCAATTCCCTGCCCGATGCGGTTGGGTCCGCTGCCCAGAATGATGACCTTCTTGCGCTGCGGTGGGCGTCGCCTCGTCCTCTTCCTCGTAGGTCGAGTAGAGATAGGGCGTATAGCTCTCGAACTCGGCGGCGCAGGTGTCCACGCGCTTGTACACCGGCTGGACGCCGTGCTGGCCGCGAAGCTGATGCACCTTCTCCGCCGACGCTTTGTCGCCGTTGAACCAGGCCATCGCCAGTCGCGCGTCGGAGAAGCCCATGCGCTTGAGCTCGCGCAAGCGCTCTGCGTCCACCTCACCGGTGCCCAGCTTCACCTGCTCCTCGGAAATCTCCTTGAGCTGGTGCAGGAACCAGGGATCGATGTTGGTCATGAGCGCGATCTCGCGCACGCTCATGCCCTCGCGCCAGCGCGTAGCGGATGTATGCCAGCCGCTCGGGATTCGGCGTCACCAGCCGCTTGGTGAGGATGCGCGGCTCGATATCTTCCACGCCCGCACGCCTCCCGGTCTCCAGCGAGCGGACGCCCTTGAGCAGCGCCTGCTTGAAGGTGCGGCCAATGGCCATGACTTCGCCCACCGACTTCATCTGCGGGCCGAGCGCCTCGTCCGCGCCGGGAAACTTCTCGAACTGCCACTTGGGAATCTTTACGACGACGTAGTCGAGCGTCGGCTCGAAGCAGGCGGGCGTCTTGCGCGTGATGTCGTTGGTGATTTCGTCGAGCGTGTAGCCGACGGCGAGCTTGGCCGCGATCTTCGCGATGGGGAATCCGGTCGCCTTCGAGGCCAGCGCCGACGAGCGCGAAACGCGCGGGTTCATCTCGATGACCACCATGCGCCCGTTGTGCGGATCGACGGCGAACTGAATGTTCGAACCGCCGGTCTCGACGCCGATCTCGCGAATGACCGTGATGGCCGCATCGCGCATGGCCTGGTATTCGCGGTCGGTGAGCGTCTGCGCCGGCGCGACCGTGATGGAATCGCCGGTGTGCACGCCCATGGGATCGAAGTTCTCGATGGAGCAGATGACGATGACGTTGTCGGCCAGGTCGCGCATCACCTCGAGCTCGTACTCCTTCCAGCCGAGCACCGACTCTTCGAGCAGCACTTCATGCACCGGCGAGAGATCGAGGCCGCGCGCCAGCAATTCCAGCAGCTCTTCGCGGTTGTAGGCGATGCCGCCGCCGGTTCCGCCCAGCGTGAACGACGGGCGCAGGATCACCGGGAAACCGATCTTGCTGCTGAAGTCGAGGCCGTCTTTCAGATTGTTGACCAGCATGGATTTCGGCACATCGAGGCCGATGGCGGTCATCGCGTCTTTGAACAGCAGGCGGTCTTCGGCCTTCTTGATCGCGCCGAGTTGCGCGCCGATGAGCTGCACGTTGTACTTCTCGAGCACGCCGCCGTCGGCCAGCTCGACCGCGAGGTTCAGCGCGGTCTGTCCGCCGACCGTGGGCAGCAGCGCGAAGATGCCTGGGCTGCCGCTCTCGCCAGCAGCTCGGCCTCGACGCGGATGATCTCTTCCAGATACGTGCGCGTGAGCGGCTCGATGTAAGTGCGGTCGGCCATCTCGGGATCGGTCATGATGGTGGCCGGGTTGGAGTTGGCCAGCACCACCTCGTAGCCTTCGGACTTGAGCGCCTTGCAGGCCTGCGCGCCCGAATAGTCGAACTCGCCGACTGGCCAATGACGATCGGCCCCGAGCCGATGATGAGCACTTTCGCGATGTCGTTGCGGCGTGGCATGGGTGTCAGCCTCTCCGAGGCTTTCCACTCCTCCATCATCTTCACAAAATCCTTGAACAGGTAATGCGAGTCGTGCGGGCCGGGCGAGGCCTCGGGGTGATACTGCACGCTGAACAGCGGCAGCGAGCGATGGCGCAGGCCTTCCAGCGTGTTGTCGTTCAGGTCGATATGCGTCAGATCCACTTCGCTTTGCTTCAGCGAATCGGGATCGACGGCGAAGTTGTGATTGTGCGCCGTGATCTCGATCTTGCCGGTCGTCATCTGCTTCACCGGATGATTGCCGCCGTGATGTCCGAACTTCAGCTTGTAGGTCTTGCCGCCCAGCGCCAGCCCGACCAACTGATGTCCGAGACAGATGCCGAAGATCGGCACGCGGCCCATCATCTTGCGAATGCTGTCCTGCGCGTAGGTCACCGGCTCGGGATCGCCCGGCCCGTTCGAAAGAAAAACGCCGTCGGGCTTGAGCGCGAGCACATCTTCCGCGCTCGTGGTTGCCGGCACGACGGTCACGCGGCAGCGCTCGCCGACCAGCCGGCGCAGGATGTTGTGCTTGATGCCGTAGTCGTACGCGACCACGTGATGCTTCGGCGGCTCGTCTTTCACGCCCACCACTTCCGTCGGCTCGTGCGAGCGCACGCCTTCATCCCACTCGTACACGCTGCGTGTGCTGACTTCCTTCGCCAGATCGGTGCCGTCCATCTTCGGAATGGAGCGCGCCTTGGCGATCAGCTTGTCGGTGTCGGTCTCCAGCGTCGAGATGACGCCGCGCATCACGCCGTGGTCGCGCAAGATGCCGCACCAGGGCGCGGGTGTCGATCTCGCCCGAGACGGGGATCTTGTAGCGCTCCAGATACTCCTCGGCGACCTCCTGCGAGCGCCAGTTGGAGCTGACGCGCGAAAACTCGCGCACGATCAGCCCTTCGATGTAGGGGCGCGTGGCTTCGTTGTCGTCGGAGTTGGTGCCGTAATTGCCGATTTCGGGATTGGTGAGAACTACGATCTGGCCGGCGTAGGAGGGATCGGTGAAGATTTCCTGATAGCCGGTGATGGAGGTGTTAAAAACAACTTCCCCGTAACATTCGCCTTTTGCGCCGTAGCCTTTGCCGCGGAAGATCCGTCCATCTTCCAGCGCAAGGATTGCCTGCATTGCTTCTCCGGGGAGTGGATTTTATAGATTCTATCAGGGAATGCGGCAGAGCATAAGAGGCGGGCTGTGGAATTCGCGACCGCACAGTCTTCAGTGCAGGTTGCCCCGGAGTTTGTTAGTTTGGTACATTGGTACACATGACAGAACGTCACGAACGCGAAATCATCGTCGAACGAGTGCAGACCGGCGTCCGCATGGAAAAGCGGCTGCTGAAAGTACTAAAGGGGCTGGCCGAGCTGAAAGACCTGACGCTCGGCGACCTGCTGGAAGGCATCGTGCTGCATGCCTTCGAGGGCAAGGCCCCGTTTTCTCCCGGCACCCTGAAGGAAATCGAACAGCTTCGCAACATCTATGGCCTCACCCTGAAGGCCACAGACAGCCATCAGTTCAAGGAGCGCCGCCAATGAAACTAACTTTGTTTCTCTTCGCCCTCTGGGCGTTGATGCCGTTGCGCACGTTAGTCTGCGGTCATGCGCAGGAGCCAGCATCCACACTCGTACACACTCGCAACGAATTCAGCTTCACCGTCGATGCTCCTTTCGAGCAGGTGGTTCCGCTGTTTGGTGCACACGAGGAACGCAAGTGGGCGGATGGATGGGACCCGCAGTTTGTCTATCCGACTCCGGCGCACGACCAGCAGGGCGAGGTGTTCAAGGTCGCGCACGGGCATCACTCGAGCGTGTGGATCAACACTGCGCTCGATCTGACCGCGGGACATATTCAGTACGCCTACGTCCTGAACGACGCGATGGTGACGCTGATTGACATTCACGCTGACCCGGCAAGGCCCGCAGAAGACTGGGGTCACCGTTGTCTACGAACGCACGGCACTGATTCCCGAGGCGAACGAACACGTGCAGCACTTCGCCAAGGGAGACGAGAACGCAGGTAAGGAGTGGAGGAGGCAATGAATGCGTACTTCGCGAAGAATGGGAAAGCAGCGAAATGAAGCTTAATCACCTTGGTGAACAGCGAAAGGCGACCGAGCGGCTACCTATAGCTCCCTTCGTCCTTCCATCGCCTTCTGCATAGTGACTTCGTCGGCGTATTCGATGTCGCTGCCGACGGGAACGCCTGTAGCGATGCGAGTGACTCTGACCGGCAGAGACCTGAACAGGTTGGAGAGATAGGTCGCAGTCGCCTCGCCTTCGACCGTGGGATTGGTCGCGAGGATGAGTTCGTCCACGCTGTCCGATTCGACGCGCCGCGCGAGGTTGGCAATGCGCAACTGGTCGGGTCCGACTCCGTGCAGGGGTGACAATGCTCCGTGCAGCACGTGATACACACCGTTGTAGTGGCGGGTCTTCTCGATGGCGGCGATGTTGGTGGGTTCTTCGACCACGCACACTAACCGCTGATTGCGTGTGGCGCTGGTGCAGTAGATGCAGGGATCGACATCGGTAATGTTGTTGCAGACTGAGCACAGACGCAGGCTGGCTTTGACCTCGCGAATGGCGCCTGCCAGCAGTTCGGCGTCTTCGTCGCTGGCGCGCAGGATGTAAAACGCCAGGCGCTGCGCGCTCTTGCTGCCCACGCCGGGCAGCTTCTTCAGTTCTTCAATGAGTCGAGCCATCGGCTCGGCGAATCTGGACATGTGACCTCGGGGCTGAGGCCCCTCGAGATTTATGGCACTTTGGACGCCGGCCTAAAGGCCAGCTCTACCCGAACATCGGCTTCAGCAGCCGACTTCCTTGTCTCTTTCACATCCCCGGCAGGCCCATGCCGCCGAGCATCCCGCCCAGGCTGGATTTCAGCGCGTCGTCGACTTTGCGCGACGCTTCGTTGACGGCGGCGATGACGAGGTCTTGCAGCATTTCGACGTCGCCGGACTTGACCACCTCAGGCTCGATGATCACGCTCAGCAGTTGCTTCTGGCCGCTCATGCGGACGGTGACGCTGCCTCCGCCCGAAGACGCTTCGATGGTGATCTGCTGCATTTTTTCCTGCAGCTTTTCCGCCTGCTGCCGCGCCTGCGCCAGCATCTCCTGCAAATTGAATCCGCCCATCTCTTACCTCAGGGGCCAAAGCCCTCGCTAAATCAGGCGACATGCCGCGGGCCTAAAGGCCCGCTCTACCACCTCAGCCGCGGTCCTTCTGGTCGATCACGGTGCGAATCTCGGCGCCGAACTTTTCCTGCATGCGCTGCACCACGGGATCGGCCATGGCCCGGCTGCGTGCTCCGGCGCCATTGGCCGGACGTGGCGCAACCGGCTTCGCCGCCCCGGGCACGATGCCGCTCACCATCTTGAACTTCAGAGGTCGGCCCACAACTTTGTCCAATGCAGTCTGGATGACGCGCTTCGGCTCTGGACCAAGCGCGACGTCAATCAGCACCTGCGACATACCGACCTTCACCGATACCTCCGCCGCGCTCAGAGACCATTGGCCTTCTTCCAGATTGTGCGCCAGCATCCCGTGTCCAGCGTCTTCCAGCGCTGCCAGCACCGCGTTGCGAACAGATTCGATTGAAGCTTCCTCGCTCGCTGGTTGCGGATCTGCTGCCGTTTCCACGGCAACAGCAGTCGCAGCACCCGTGACCAATGAAGACGTTGATTCAACTTCGCCGTGCGGCGAAACGGCGTCGGGCGCAAGGAAACTTGGCTGCGCTTCCGCCTTCGGTCCACTCTTGCGGCTGCGATCAGCCTCAAATGGTGATGGCTTGCTGAAGGGCGAAACCGCGGACGGGCGCGTTACCGCAGGCTCGGCCTCGTTGGACGTTCGCGAAACCATGGCCGGTCGCGTCGCTGCTGGAGCCGCAGGCCGAGATGAACTCGCACCGGAGCGCGCCGCCGTTCCCGGCGCACTGCCCTTCCCTGCCTCGCCGCTCAGCAACTCCTCCAGCGGCAACAATCGTTGCGCGTGCACCAGCTTGAGCAGGCCAAGCTCGAGATGAAAGCGCTGCTCCTGCTTGTAGCCCAGTTCGCCATAGGTGCGCAGCATGATCTGCATGAAGCGGGCGAGATCTTCCTCGCTGAAGCGCTCGGCCACTCGCGCCACTCGCGCCCGTTCATCGGATGAAATCTGCAGCACCTGCGAATCGCTGCCCGCCACCTTGGCTACCATCGCATTGCGCAGGAAGCGCAGCATCTGCCGCGCGAAGTGTTGCGCGCTCTGCCCTTCCACCAGCAGGCGATCAACCAGGCGCAGCACGTCCTCGCTGGAATTGCGCGCGACCGCGTCCATCACGTCCTCCAGCACCTCCGAAGGCACGCTGCCGACCAGGCCGCGAACGACCTCTGCGCTCAGTGTCGTGCCGCAGGAGGCAATGGCCTGGTCCATGATGCTGAGCGCATCGCGCATAGAGCCGTCGCCGGCTTCGGCCAGCATGGCCAACGCGTTGTCGTCGGCCTTGATGCCTTCCTGCGTAGCGATGCTGCGAAGTTGCGCGACGATATCGTCGAAGCGCACGGCGTGGAAGCTGAAATTCTGGCAGCGCGAACGGATGGTCTGCGGAATGTCCTCGGGCTGGGTCGTCGCCATCATGAAGACGATGTGGCCGGGCGGCTCTTCCAGCGTCTTAAGCAGCGCATTGAAGGCGGCGTCGGTGATCTGGTGCGCCTCATCGAGGATGTAGATCTTGAAGCGATCGCGCGCGGGACGATAGCGCGCGGCCTCGCGCAGCTCGCGGATCTCGTCAATGCCGCGGTTGGTGGCGGCGTCGATCTCGATCACGTCCACCGCGTTGCCGGCGCGAATCTCGCGTGCAGGAGTCGCACACGCCGCACGGCTCGGGCACAGGATGGTCCTGCGACTGGCAATTCAGCGCCATGGCCAGAATGCGCGCGATGGTCGTCTTGCCGATGCCGCGATGCCCGCTGAAGATGTAGCCGTGCGCAATCCGTTCCTGCTCGATGGCGTTCTTCAGGGTGCGAGTGACGTGCTCCTGACCGATGACGTCGGAGAATTTTTGTGGCCGGTATTTGCGCGCGAGAACCTGATAACTCATGGAGGGAAAATTCGATTATACGGTGTGAAGCTGTGGATTGCTTGGCGATGCTGGAGCATAATAAAACGACATTCGTGGGGTGCTTGAAAATGCAAAGCTTGATCGTGTTGCAAGAGCTCATCGACCGTCTGCCGGGCCGCCTGCAAAGCCTTCCGTCCGGCAAAGTCGAACCAAACCCGCGCCTAATGCCTGGTCGGCGAAGGAAGAACTCGGACACCTGCTGGACTCCGCCGCCAACAATCATCAGCGTATCGTTCGCACGCAACTGGAGGAGCGACCTGCGATGCCGGGCTACGATGGCGATGCCTGGGTAGCTCTGCACCAGTATCAAAGTCGCGACTGGCACTCGCTGATCGAGCGATGGGCAGCGCTCAACCGCCAGCTGCTGGCCGCCGCCGAAGCCGCGCCGGATTCTGCCTGGTCGCGAACTTTGACCATTTCGGATTCGAAGCCATTGACGCTGCAATTCGTCTTTGACGATTACATCCATCACATGCTGGAACATCTTCGGCATATGGGCGTCGAGGTTGACGATTTTGCGAGGCGGGCCGCGGACGCCGAGGAAGCGTGACCGCGAACCGGCGACCCAGGTAATCGCAGGGGTGATTCTGCCCCGGAATTCTTCGGAGTCAGCCGCCACTTCAGATACGTTTCTACCCCTCCCCTGCAGTTAATTAGAATCAATGACTTAGCGGAAAACTATCTGCACTTAATAGATTCCAAACGACTTATTAGTACTTAATAGATTCGCAAGGACTTACCCACGAAAAAGCGGCGAGAATCACTCTTTTTTGTGACTACTTGACTTCTTGAAGTCATGTTAACATGACTTCATCGGGTGCGGAGATGCGCCCAGGCCACCCACCAAAAGGACTGGACCAGTTGCGGCTGACGGCTACTTTTCAAAGAGCTTCCAGGGCCCGCACACTGGGTGCGGTCCGGCGAAGACACAACCACCTGCTCCTCGCATCCCTTTGATAGCGAGCCGAGCCAGGGAAGCGCAAGGATGCAAGTCACGCCTGGACGTGATGTGCTGAGCTACAGGGCAGCGGAGTAAGCTTCCCTAGAACGGTCATTCGCTGAGCAGGAGAGCAGCCATGGCTAGACCTCTGCGACCCACCCATTTCTTTTTCACAATCAACTTGCGAAGAACGGCTTTGCTGGCGACGCTGCTGACGCTCGTCACTGGGGTTGCGTCGCCGGCGCGAGGTCAGACGTTCCGGGTGATTCACAGCTTCACCGGCGCAGACGGGCAAAGCCCGTACGCGGGATTGACCATGGACGCGGCGGGAAGACTCTACGGGACCACCTACGAAGGGGGCTCTTCGAATTCTGGGACGGTGTTCAGACTGGTGCGCTCAGGGTCGGGGTGGGTTCTCGCTCCCCTGTACAGCTTCGCGGGAGGCAGCGATGGCGCCTGCCCGTGGGCGCGAGTCATCTTCGGTCCGGACGGCAGTCTGTACGGCACAGCCTCACAAGGAGGAGGCGCCAAGGGCAATGGATGCCACGAGCGTGGTTATGGAGCGGTTTTCAGTCTGCGTCCTCCGGCGACGGCGTGCAAGACCGCGCTTTGTCTTTGGACAAAAACGAACGTTCACACCTTTGGAGGAAAAGACGGCTACCAACCCATCGGCGATCTCACCTTTGACAGCGCAGGGAACCTTTATGGCACGACGTACAACGGCGGGCGCGATGGCGTTGGCACCGTTTACGAGCTGGCGTATAACGGCGTCGGCTGGGCGGTGAATGTCCTTTACACCTTCAGTCATGGTGAAACTTTGTTTCTCCCGAGTGCCGGAGTCACGTTCGACAAAGCGGGTAACCTTTACGGAACCGCCGAAGGCGGTTTCGGCGGCGCTTTTGAGTTGACGCCGTCGGGAGGCGGCTGGGTATACAACGAGGTTTACGCGTTGCATGGTGGGGTTCAGGGAGGCAGTCCACGGGCAGGCCTCATCTTTGATGATGCAGGCAATCTCTATAGCGCCACCATGCAATACGGCACGGGCGGCGGCACGGCTTTCGAACTGACTCCGGTTAACGGTAGCTGGGCGTTCTCACTCCTCTACAGCTTTATTGGCGTCTGCTGCAATCAAGTCGGCCCCTGGGCGACCCTGGTCATGGACAGCGCCGGAAATCTCTACGGCACGACATACGCTGATGGCGCCTATGGACTTGGCTCAGTCTTCAAGCTGACTCGTGGAACTAGCCAATGGACCTACACGTCCCTGCATGATTTCACCGGCGGCGACGACGGCGCCAATCCGATCAGTAATGTGGTGTTCGACGAGAATGGGAACCTCTACGGCACGACCTCCGCTGGGGGCAGTGATGCTTGCTCCTCCGGTTGCGGCGTCGTCTGGGAGATCACGCCGTAGCTTCATTCGATGGCCTCATCGCCCAAAGTAAAAGGCGCGATTGCTCGCGCCTTTCTCTTGCACAAAGCGAGACCCTTGGAACAACTACATCCCACCACCCCGGCTGGCCGGCGGGATGATGCCGTTCATGCGCAGGTACACGACCATCTGCCCGTAGTGATCGAAGGGGTGAGAGAGCATGCCGATGGCGAGACTAAGCCGCGTGACTTGGTTGGGACCGAATGGGCTCTGCACCTTCTCCAGCACATTGGCCTCGGTGACGCTGTTGGCGGCCTTGTGGGCGTAGGCGAATGAGTCTTTGAGGTACTTCACGGTGTCGGCCTTCGAGGTCAGGGTGTCGGGGCCGTTCTCACTCTTGATCTCAACCGGCGGCTTTTCCCCAAGGATGCCCGAAGCCAGCATGTAGTTGGCGACAGCGATGTGTCTTACTTGCAGTCCGAATGTCCTGACGGTTTTGAACTCGCCCTGTGTTGGAGCGAAGTTGAACTTGTCGTCGGGCATGGCTTCGGCAGCGCCGACGACCTCCTTCTCAACATTGGTGAGGTTGCGGTCGAGGACCATAGCGAAGGTCGGCTTCTGGTCAGGTTTGGCTTGAGTAGCGGCTTGGGCGTGAGCGGCAATCGTCGTTCCCGATGTGCCTATTGCCAGTACGAGAATTGCCATTGCAACTTGCTTGTTCATGGAAACTGCCTCCACAGAGAATGGGTATTCAGAATCATAGACAAGAACCGGCTTCATAGATAGTCGAGGAGAGATTTGTATCAGGGCACGACTTCCAGTCGTGCCGCAAACGGCAACCGAAGATAACGGCTTCAGCCGCTGAGGACAGGGGTTAAAGCCCATCTTAGTAACGAACCTATTCGGCACGGCTGAAGCCGTGCCCTGATACAGACCTCAACCCACGCCATTTATCAGACGGATTCGAATGTTGCGTTCGAGCATTCTAGTCCATTCCAACGGCGGTTGCCTCGATTCGCCCGGGATGCAGCCGGAACCACAGGGTCGCCAGGATTCCCCCCATCAACCCTAGCGCGGCATAGGACAGCGAACGTCCCATGCCGAAGCGCTCGGCGACCTCACCCCACAGGGCGGCGCCGCCAGCCAGTCCGCCTTGCAGGACCAGCAGATACATCGAAATGGCGCGAGCGCGCATGTGGCCTGGGCACATGGTCTGGGCGGAGACGTTCAAGGTGGCGAGAATCTGAATCCACGCCACGCCGGCAGCGAACATGATGAGCGACAACGTCGGGAAGGCCTGCCAACGGCCTCCTGCGAATGTACAGAAAGCGAAAACCGCAGTCGAGATAGCAACCAGGCTGTCCGCCGAAATCCTGCGGCGGAAAAAGGGGATCAGCGTCGCTCCCAGCAGGGCTCCAGCTCCAAAGAAGCCGAGCAGCAATCCGTAGCCTTGTGAGCCGAAGGGATGCGCCAGCAGCGGCAGGAGCGCCGGCAGGGCGCTGGCGGAGATGCTGAACACCGCGCTGCGCGCCAGCACCGCCTTCACTGCAGATGAATGCCGCATGTGGCGAAAGCCTGCGAACATTGCGTTAAACATGTGATCGGCCCGTAGCGAGATGCGACCGGGCCTGCGCTTCCATTGATACAGGAAGTAAATGACGCCAAAAAACGAGAGCGCGTTCAGCAGAAACGCGATGCCCGAACTGGTGGCAGCGATGACCAATCCGCCCAGCGCCGGGCCGATGGCGCGGGCGATGTTGAATCCGGCAGAATTGAGCGCGATGCCGGCAGTAAAGTTCCGGTGCGAGACGATCTCGGGCGTAATGGCCTGCCATGCGGGATCGTTCAGCACCGCGCCAAAGCCCATCAGTAGTGTGAACAAGAGCAGCAAGGCTGGTGTCACTTTGCCTGCGAGAGTCAGTACGCCGAGGCCAGCGGCGGCGGCGACCATCCAGGTCTGGGTGAAGAGCAGAAGCTTACGGCGGTCCACCACGTCCGCCATGGCGCCCGCAGGCAGCACCACCAGGAACACGGCAATGCTTCCGGCCGCCTGCACCAATCCCACCATCAGGGGCGACAGAGTGAGCGAGGTCATCAGCCATCCGGCGCCGACGTTCTGCATCCAGCTTCCGGTGTAGCTGACGACGGCTGCAATCCACAGCGTGCGGAACAGCGGCTCATGCAGCGGGCCGAGCACGCTATGGCGCGGCGGGGCGATGGGCAACTCGGGGATCGAGCCGAGTTCGGACATGGGTTCAGGTCTCCCGCCAGCCGCCGGATCGGCGACCGTGGGCACAAGAGGTTCCTGCCATGCTCCGCTCGTGGCCATCGGGGATCAGACCGCCTCGCCGGTCAAAGGTAAGCCCGTCGGCGCAGGATTCGGCAGGCAACGTTCCGAGCCGCTGGCAATCTGGGACTAACCGCGCTGGCGGGATGACGTTCATCCAGCGGCCTCCACAACAGCCGCCGCGGCGAACGGCCACTCGCGCCGGCGCCAGGAGCGTGCCAGGTAGATCGCCAGGCCCATTACTAGAATCACAACTGCGTAACGAATTTCGCGCAGGAAATTTTGCCGCTCGACAAGGACGAAGGTGAATCCGGCAATGGCCAGCAGCGCCGGCAGCGGATAGAGCCACATGCGAAACGGCCGCGGCATGTTGGGCTGTCGGTGGCGCAACACCATCACTCCCACAGCCTGCACGATGAACTGCAGCATGATGCGAATCACGACCAGCGCGGCAATCACGTCGGCAAGGCGCAGGAAGCAGAACAGCATCGCCACGCCGCCCAGCGCAAGCAGCGACACCGTCGGAAAGCGGTGCTGGGGATGGACGCGCGCGAAGATGCGGAAGTAGTTGCCATCGAGCGCGGCGGCGTAGGGCACGCGCGAATATCCCAGCAGCAGCGAGAACACCGACGCGAAGGCCGTCCACATGATGAGCCCGGCGGCAATTTGTCCTGCCCAGTTGCCGTAAATCCGCTGCATGAAGACCGACATGATGTAGTTGTTCTGCGGATTTGAATATTGCGTGAGTTCGCGCCAGGGAATCACGCCGAGCAGCGCAAGGTTCATCAGGATATAGAGCGCAGCCACCGCGACAATGGAGATGATGAGCGCCCGCGGGATGGTGCGGCCCGGATCCTTCACTTCCCCGCCCAAGAAGCAGACGTTGTAGTAACCCCAGTAGTCGTAGGTGGTGAGGAGCATGGCCGCGCCCAGCCCGGTGAAGAACGACTGCGACAAGCGAAACGCGCCGGGAGGAAAATCGAACGCCAGCGCCGGACTGAAGTGGGTAGAATCCGGCAATCAGAATCCATGTCATGGCTAAAGCCCCGCCTACCCAGAGCAGTTCGGCGATTTTCGCCACAGCCGTAATCCGGCGATAAAGCAGGAACACGACGAGGACGCAGGTTGCCATGGCCACGAATGTCGCCGGGGATCACCACCACACGGGCCTCGCAGAGCGCCGAGCATGGGCACTCCGACCCGCGAGGGTGCGACCGCGAGTATGCGCTCCAGCCCGGGCCAGAGGTATCCCGCATAATGCGCCAGGCCGATGCATCCCGAGGCGACCGACAACGGTGCGCTGAAGGAAAGCTGCCAGATGAAGAGGAAAGACAGCAGCCGTCCCAGCGTCTTCGGCCCGTAGATTTCCTTCAGATAGCGGTACGATCCACCGGCGCTGGGCATAGCGGCGCCGAGTTCGGCCCAGACCAGTCCATCGCACAGCGCCAGCACGGCGCCGGCAATCCAGCCGAGCATGGCTTGCGGCCCGCCGGCCGCGCCCACGATCAGCGGGATGGTGATGAATGGACCCACGCCGATCATGTCAATCATGTTGAGCGTGGTGGCGCCCGCCAGGCCGACGCCGCGAATGAGTTCCGGCTGCCCGGCCGGACTACTTTGGCTCATGGCCCACGCTCAGCAGATTCACGTAGAGGCGAATGGCGCCGGGCACGCCGAAGGGCAACTGGCGGAAGAAGGCATAGCCGGTGTAGATGTAGTAACCCTTGCCGCTCTTGCGCCACCAGCAACCCGCCTTTGTGCGGCTGCTCGCCGGGATCGTTTGAGGCCAGCACCGGCGTGTACTGCGGGTCCCATTGGTCCATGAAGTAGAGACCACGCTCTTGTATCCAGCCATCGAAGTCGTGCAGGGTGATCTGATTGGGATAGTGCAAGATCAGCACTGTGGGGATCGAGAATGGTCACCGGCGCTTCCTCGACCGTTACTCGATCGCGGCTGAGTTGAAGCGGGAAAGGCGTGAAGTGTCCGGCATTGAAGTCGCCGGGCGAGGTGTTGTACTGCACCAGCAGCGTGCCGCCGTTGTTCACGTAGTCGAGCAGGCGCTGGTTGTTCTTCTTCACGTCGTCGCGGGTGTCGTAGGCGCGAATGCCGAGGACGATCGTGCCGAAGCGGCTGAGGTTGCCGCGCTCAACGTCATCTGCCGTGAGCAGGGTGACATCCAGGCCAAGCTGCCGCAGCACAGTCGGGATGTCATCGCCCGCACCCATGATGTAGCCAACCTTGAGATCGGGCGGGACCGTGACATTCGACGACGCTGGCCCGTTGCAGGGCGGGCTGATAGTAGAAGAACCCGCCGATGTCGGGCCGCGCAACCAGGCTGTAGCCTTCGCTGTAATCGTGATCTCCGGAGTTGAGCAGCGCGCGGACGCTGTATCGTGCCTCCTTCGCGCCGTCGGGCAGCACCTTGAATTCGGAAGCGTGTTCGCCGGGCTTGTTGAACTCGATGGTCGCCGACTGCGGTTCAATTTTCCATCCCGCTGGAATTTCGGGCCGCACGGTGCCACTGGCGCGATCTTCCGTGGAGCGAATCACCACGCTGAGCTCTTCTGCAGGATCGGTCGCCGCGGGGATGATCTGCGTGCTGGGTGAGGTCTCAACCGAAAACGGCGGCACAACCGAGAGCGGCATCGACCAGGCATCGCCCTTGGTGTCGTGCATCGGCGTGCGCGCGACGCTGCGAATCTCGCCGTCCTGGCCGTTGACGCTGTAAACCACGTGCGCCGCAACCGGCGGCGGTGGCAGCGCCAATGTCTGGTACTTGGGATCGTCGATGTGGTAGATCGCGTCGGTCTCGGGGTCGTTGCGATGGAAGTAGGCCTTGGTGGGCTGCGCATCGGTCGGCGGCGTAACGCGGAAGGTAAGCGCGCAGCCGTCGCCGGGAGCGAGCTGCTTGGGCACGTGGTCCATGAACAGCTCGGACTTCCAGCCCTGCGGCACGTCGAGCGTGAACTGCTTCAGGTCCACCGGAAGCGAGCTGCTGTTGTGCAGCTTGGCCATCAGCAGGAATGACTTGCCCGCAGTGATGACCGCGGCCAGCACATCGCCGTCGCCGGTGGAGAAGGTTTCGGCCATCGGCCGGCCGTCCGGAGTTCCCGGCCCTACGCCGAGATCGAGACCGAGCGCCAGGTTCGCCGCCTGCTCGAACTGCTGCTCCTTGGTGCGGAGCTCAACCAGCAGATCGGCCTTCTCGATTGCCGTAAGGCTTGAGCCTTCGACTTTGGTGATGAGCGCGCGCGTGAGATTCACGCCCTGCAGCAATGGCTTCGCTGCCGCTCTGATCATTCTTGCTCGCGGCGGCGGTGGCGTCCTCGATCGACTTTGCAATCGCGTCAAGCTGCGGGCGCAGCCAGGGCGCCTTCGCTTCATCAGCGCCGAGCCGCGAAGCCAGACCCGGCAGCGACGTATCGATTCCATCGAAGAAATCGCTTTCGTGGGCGTCGGTAGCGGGCGGCTTCGGCAGCGCTGAGTCGATCAGCTTGTAATAGCTGGTGCGACGGCCTTCCGGAAGCGTCCAGGAGCCTGCGCCTTGCGAGAGCTGGTGCTTCAGTCCCTTCCAGGCGAACTGCACGTAGGTTTCGCCGAGCAGCGGATCGAACTGCGAAGTCTCCAACTGCACGGTCCAGTCTTCGTTCGCGCGGACGTTGTCCATGTAAAGCTTCTTCGCCTGCCAGGGCTGCAGGCCTTCGCGAATCTGCTCGGGAAACTTGGTGGGATCGGCGGCGGCGCGAAAGGCCTCGCGCGTCAGAATGCCCGACGCCTGATGATGGCCGTGGCCATCGCGCGAGCTGCCTTGAAAGCGGGTGCAAATCACATCCGGACGAAAGGTGCGAATCACGCGCACCATGTCGCCCAGTGCGATGTCGTGACCTCCCCACTTCTCGAAGGTCTCTTCCGGCGTCTTGGAAAATCCAAAGTCGGCGACGCGGGTGAAGCGCTGCTCGACTCCGTAGTAACGGTCGGCGGCCAGCAGCTCCAGGGTGCGGATGATGCCGAGCTCATCGAACAGATTGCTGCCGACTTTGTTCTGCCCGCCCTCACCGCGATTGAGGGTGAGTTGCAGCACGCTGACGCCGTGTCCACGCGATTCCAGCGTGAGCATGCCACCGTCCTCGTCGTCGGGATGGGCAACCGTGTGCATCAGGCGTGCTGTGGTGTGCAGGCGCCGCAACATCTCCTTCAGGCCCGTGGAGCCGGTGTCGACGGGCAGGGGCTTGGTGTCAACCCAGGGCGATGGGACCTGCGCGAAGACGCCGGCACACAGAAGTGTGAGCAGCAAGCACAGCGTCGTAATTGGGCGCAGCTTTGCGGACTTAGGAAGGGCCATTGGTTGTAAGAAACAGATCGGAGCCACTACAGCTCAATACAGAGTACACAAACGGAGGTGCGGGCGCGAGACGCCGCCGAGGTTGCTACATGTACGACTCGTGCACATAGCACCATTTCCAGTCGCCCGATTTGAATGCCTGCATAACCGGATGTCCGGTCTCCTTGAAGTGCTGGCTGGCATGACGCCCAGGCGAAGAATCACAACAGCCGACATGTCCGCAGATGAGACATTGCCGCAGCTCCGTCCAGCGCTGACCCGCCTCGACACATCCCTGGCAAACATCGCCACTGGGTTGCACCTTGGAATTTGCTTGTTTCAGGTGTTCGCATTTCGCCATCTGACCTCCAGAAGAAGAACATATCTTGGATGACCCGGTTGCACGCCGGATTCGCGCGAACTCGCACAGAGCGTGATAGTTGGGATCACAGCAGCTAATGCGATGGCCTGTCTATAATGAAATCTCACGACGGATTCATTCATGATTCAAACTTTATTTGGCAGCACCGAGGAAAAACCCAGTTTTCTGCAACGCATGAAAGAGGCGGTCACGCGCACGCGCGAGAGCCTCAGCGAACGAATTGAAGATGTTGTTGCTTTCGGCAAGGAGATTGATCGGGATACGCTCGACGATCTGGAAGCCACGCTGCTCGCGGCCGATCTTGGCACCGCGACCACTTCGACCGTGCTGGAATCGCTGCGCGAAAAAGTGGACCGCAAGCAGGTGGAGAACGTCGATGAGTTGAAGCGCGTGCTGAAAGAAGAGCTGCTGGCCATCCTCGATGCCGCCGAGAAGAATCCGGTGCAGAAAGTTGATGGCGAGCCGGAGGTCATTCTCGTCGTCGGTGTCAACGGCACTGGCAAGACGACCACCATCGGCAAGCTGGCGCATACCTTCCGCGCCCAGGGCAAGACCGTCCTGCTGGCGGCTGCCGACACGTTTCGCGCCGCCGCCATCGAGCAACTGGAGATCTGGGGCGATCGTACCGGAACAGAAGTGATCAAGAACAAGCCGGGCGGCGATCCCGCGGCGGTGCTCTTCGATGCCTTGCAAGCCGCGAAGGCGCGCAAGACGCGATTACGTCATCGTGGACACCGCCGGGCGTCTGCACACCAAAGCCAGCCTGATGGACGAACTGGCGAAGATGCGGCGCACCGCGCAACGCTTCAGCGCCACCGCTCCCCACGAAACGCTGCTGGTGATGGACGCCACGACCGGCCAGAACGGACTGCAGCAGGCGCGGCTGTTCACCCAGTCTGCGGGCGTAACCGGAATTGTGCTCACCAAGCTGGACGGCACCGCCAAGGGCGGCGTGGTGGTCGCCATCTGCAAAGAGCTGGGCCTGCCGGTTCGCTACGTCGGCGTGGGCGAGAAAGCTGGCGACCTGCTGCCGTTCAACCCGCAGGATTTCGTGAACTCACTGTTCGATTAGCCACTTGACAATCAAGTTGATTATTCGTTATGTTTGCCGCCAGAGGTAGATCGATTATGCACGTGCATGAAGAAGTCTTGGTAGCTGCAAATCAAATCGCAAGCTTGCGTGACGACTGGACCTTCACCCCTTTCGAGGTGGTCAAGGCGCTTCCCGTCCTCAACGAGAGTTCTGTGCGCACCCACATCGTAAGCCGATGCTGCGTCAATGCTCCCAGAAACCACCTCCGCAGATGGGATTACTTCCGTCGAGTCGGCCATGGAAAGTATGAAGTGACATCCAAATATCGAAGCACACGCATTGCAGAGCAAGGAAAAGCGCGTCTCCGCATCCGCAATCGCCAGCCGCGACTGGACTTGAAAGGCCTGAGCTCAAGAATCCAGCGCGGCGAGAGGTCATTCACGCTGTTATTCACGCTGGTCAGGATGCGTTCACGGCTGAGTGCCTGGAAGTTGCAGCAGTTACTCAAGGCAGCACGTTGGATGAAGTCGTTCGTAATTTGAACGAGGTGGTTGCTCTTTTTCTCGAGGGAGAAGACTTGGCTGCCTTGGGACTCTCACGACCATCCGCGGCGTACAAGTAATTTTTGAGGCACCCCTGAGCCTATGACCCGGCTCCGGCAAATGTCCGCCCGCGAGGTTTTGAAAGCATTAGGCAGCTTCGGTTTCCGTCGTGATTAGCACTCGAGGAAGTCACGCCAAGTTAAGACGGATTCTGCCAAGCGGAGAGCGGCAGACGCTGGCCGTGCCTCTGCACAAGAGCCTTGCGGTTGGTACGCTCCATGCCATATACCAGCAAGCGTGTCGCTACATTCCAGAACCCGACTTGAAACCATGGTTCTTCACTACATGTAGACAACTGATGCCTCTAAGACAGGCAACTCGCGACGAGCAGTTCATGCAGCAGGCGCTGGAGCTTGCCCGGCAAGGCGTGGCGCTGGCTTCTCCGAATCCGTGTGTCGGCGCCGTGCTGGTCGCCGAAAGTGGCGAGGTCGTCGGTCGCGGCACACACACCTACGAAAAGCAGAAGCACGCCGAGGTGCTGGCGCTGGAAGAAGCCGGTAAGCGAGCGCGTGGCGCCACGCTGTACCTGAATCTCGAACCTTGCACGCATGTTGGCCGTACCGGGCCTTGCGCGGACGCAGTGATCGCAGCCGGGCGTAAAGCGCGTTTTTGCGGCCATGCGCGATCCGAACCCTGCTTGTCGCGGGACGTGGCCTGGCGAAGTTGCATGCCGCTGGAATTGACGTTCACGAAGGCCTCTGCGAGGCCGAAGCCAAGAAGCTCAACGAGGCGTTTGCCAAATACATTCGCCATAAGACGCCTTTCGTCACGCTGAAGACGGCGATGACGCTGGATGGAAAGATCGCTCCTCCTCCGGGGGAAAGCGATGCTTCCGGGCACACTGGCGGCGAGCGGCGGCTGGATCACCAGCGTAGAAGCGCGCGCCCACGTGCACGAGATGCGTCACGCCAACGATGCCATCATGGTCGGCGTGGGCACGGTCATCGCTGACGATCCGCTGCTGACCGACCGGACCGGGCTTCCCCGCCGCAGGCCGTTGTTGCGCGTGATCCTCGATTCCAAGCTGCGCCTGCCGCTCGACTCGCGGGTCGTGAAGACCGCGCGCGAAGACCTCATCGTCTTTTGCTGCTTCGCCGAGGAAAACAAGAAGCGCGAACTGGAATCGCTCGGCGTCATCGTGGAGCAGGTTCCGATGCGACGCCCGCCCGAAGACGGCACGATTCTGTCTTCCCGGGGAGCTCGCTACGGTCGATGGCCGGCCTGATCTGGAGCGAGTGATGGCCAAACCTCGGCGAGCGCGAGATCACGAGCCTGATCATCGAAGGCGGCGCCATGGTCAACTGGGCCGCGCTGGCCGCGGGCATTGTGGACAAGATTTTCTTTTACTACGCACCTAAGATTCTCGCCGGCACCGGCTCCATTCCGTTCGCCCTGGGCGCGGGATATCGGCACATCAGCGAAGCGGCCTACGTGAAAGTCGCTCACGCTGCACCGCTTCGGAGAAGACTTTGCGGTGGAAGGATATCTGCGCGATCCGTACGCGGACGACATCCATCTGGTGCCTTCATCGGGCCGGAGTTCGTAAATTACAACGAGGCTATCATCATGTTTACCGGACTTGTCGAAGAAGTGGGAACCATCGCCAGCATCGTGGAACGTGGCGGCAATCACCGCATCACTATCAAAGCGCCGAACACCGCCAGCGAATTGAAGCAGGGCAACAGCGTCGCTGTGAGCGGCGTCTGCCTGACCGCGCTCGACATCAAGCCCGAATCCTTCTGCGCCGATCTGGCTGCGGAAACCTGGACGCGAACCTCGTTCTCGCGCATCACCGAAGGCGCGCAAGTCAACCTCGAGTTGCCGCTGAAGGCCGACGGGCGCATGGGCGGCCACATGGTGCAGGGACACGTGGACGGCACCGGCCGCTTCATCGCTCTCGAGCCGATTCCGAACGCCGACGACTTCTGGCTGCATCATCGACATCCCCGAAGACCTCGAGAAGTATGTCGTGTTCAAAGGCTCGATTGCGATCGAGGGCATTAGTCTGACGGTGGCGAAGCTGGAAGGGCCTGCGGCTGACCATCGCCATCATCCCGCACACCATCAAGATGACGAACCTGGGCTCGTTGAAGCCGGGCGATCCTGTCAACATCGAGACCGACATCGTGGCCAAGTACCTGGAGAAGTGGACCCGGCGCGACGAGCGGACGGGCACGCTGACAGTCGAGCGACTGGTCGCGCAGGGCTTCTAGCGGTCTCACACTCGCGGCTGATGGGCGGGGCGTTGCGCGCCGAAGTAGCGTTCGAAGTCCATCGAGTCGAGCTCGAGAAACTCCTGCACGATCGGCTCGTTGCACTTGGCCATCTCAGCGAAGGTTCCGAAGAAGATGGCCTTCGCCTCGTACAGGAACATCACGCGGTCGGCCAGCTTCTTGGCCAGCGCCATGTCGTGGGTGACGACGATGCTGGTCAGCTTGAGCTGCTGTTTGAGCTTCTTGATCAGGTCGCCCAGCAGGTGCGCCATCAGGGGATCGACCATAGTGGTCGGCTCGTCGTAGAGCACGGCGTCAGGCTGCGCCGCCAGAGCGCGGGCGATTGCGACCGAACGCTTCATTCCCGTGGAGAGGTCAGAGGGCAGCAGATCGCGGAACTCGCGCACTCCCACCATGTCCAGCAATCCGTCGATAATCTGGTAGATCTGCTCCTCTTCAAGACCGCCGCGCTCGCGCAGCGGAAAGGCGACATTCTCGCCGACGGTAAGCGAATCGAACAGCGCGCCGTTCTGGAAGACCATGGTCACCTTTTTGCGGATGCGCTCCATGTCTTCCTCGCCGTAGTTGGTGATGTCCTCGTAGGCGACGTCGATCCTGCCGCGGTCGGCCTTCAGGAAGCCCATGATCAAATGTAGCGAGACCGACTTTCCGACGCCGCTTCGTCCCAGAATGCAAACGGTCTCACCGGGCATAACGTTGAAGCTCACGCCGTCGAGCACAACATTGCTGCCGAAGGCTTTGTGCACCTCCTGGAACTCGATGTAGGGCTTCTGCTGGTTCATCCGATGGCTATCCTTCCCTTCTCTTGCGTATACCGCGGCCTCATCCTTTAACAGGGCTTCGTATTCCGCCGCAGTGTTTACGTTCCGAAAGATTTCTGGCGAAAAGCCTGCGTCGCGGATTGCCCCTTCCGGGATGTAACGCGTCGGGACGCGGGCAAACAGATTTCCAATCTTGAAGTCTCCATCTTTCAGCGCTTGCTCTGCCACTGCAGCCACCGGCTGCCGATACACCGCGCAAAGCGGTTGCTGTCCACCCAGCGCGTCGGGGACGACAATCAGTTCGCTGGCGTTACGCGCCTGCTCCAGCAGCCATCCGAGAAACTCAGCCTTCATTAGCGGCATGTCTACAGAAAGCACGAGGTTGAGTTCGCTCTGGGTGGCGCCAAGGGCGGCGTGTATGCCGCCAAGCGGACCGCAATCGGGATACACGTCTTCGACAACCTCGCCGTAGGTTGCGTACCGCTCTCGCGGACCGGCAATGACGACCTTGCCGGAAACTGCAGTCGCAATCTCCAGCGCCCGCGCCAGCAACGTCTGATCGCGAAATGTAAGCAGGGCTTTGTCGATGCCCATTCGCGAGCTGCGGCCGCCGGCAAGGACAAATGCAGTTACATTCTCCACGCCGACATGATACCTGAGCCGGGTCGCGGTATCGAGGCGCTACGCGCGTGCGGGGTGAAAAGTATTGGTCTTCGGAATGCAGCCGTTAATCTCGATGGCCACAATGCGCCCCGCGTGGTCCAACTCGAGGGTCGCGGGGGCGTTGAAGACCACATCACCGCTCAGGCCGGGCAGCGCGATAAAAACACGGTTCTCCACGCAGGCTGCGGTGGGATCTTTCTTGAGGTAGGAAAGCGCGTAATCATTGCGGCAGATCTTTGGCAGCATGAAACTCAGGTCGGCAACGTCGCCGGTCTCTGAGACCGAGAGGGCAGCCTCGATCGAGATCCGCGAATTCACCTCGTCACCTTCGACCTCAACAGGCGGTTTGAAGCAGATGTAGTACTCAAACCCAGACTCGGGATCGAATTGGCTGCGATCAACTTGAAACGCCATACGTGGCACCACCGGCGAACCTGCCGATCAGGATTAGGATACTAAATCAAGCGACTACGGCGCGCCAAATGGCGAAAGGGCGAAAAGAACCGATTACCTGCCAGCCGCGTTGTTTCAGCCGCTCCCCGGCAGACGACTCAGTCGCCGGAAGCTGCGACAGACTCCGCAACCGTGTGTTTCTCCGGCCACGGCGGCAAGAGCTTCACCAAGACCCAGAGTATAAGGAACGGAAGGACGGTCAGAATGATCGCGGTAAGCAGCCCTTCGCGCGCCACAAACCCCATCTTGTAGGTCGTGTAACCGAGAAAGCTCTTGGAGAACAGTTGTCCGCCAATGACGACATTCCAACGCATGGCGAAAATGCCAACCAAAGTTAAACACCCGGCGAGCACGTAGATGCGTTTGCGCCGGACGTCGGTCAGCTTCAGCACCTGGGTCACTGCCAGCAATCCGATCGGTGCAACCGTGCCCAGCAGGATCTGCAGCACGACCTGCGAGAAGTAGAGCCGCGTGTGCACCATGAAATCCAGGCTGCGGAACGACTCGTCAGCTTCGTAGATGCGGTGGATCAGGTCGAGCATCTCCAGGCTGAAGTCGATGATGAAGGTGTAGAACAGATATTTCGCGACCGTGTCCACGCAGCGCATGTCGATGGACTCGCGGCGAATCCGGCACATAAGCATGTATAGCAACATCACGATGGCAATGCCCGAAACCATCGCCGAAAACAGGAAGACCACCGGCATCAGAGGCGAGGACCACCACGGATTTGCCTTCACGGACCCGAAGATGAAGCCGACGTATCCGTGCAGCAGGAACGCCGAAGGAATGCCGATGACCGTAATGAGCCAACCCGCCCGCTCGTCAATGTGCAGCGCACGTTCGCTGATGTTGCTTGAGCCCAGGGTCAATGCGCGATACACAAGGCGCTTCCAACCCGTGGTGGATTGGGACATCACGACAATGTCGCACCGGTAGTCCAGCCAGATTTCGAGCACCAGCACAGCCAGCAGATACCACAGATACACGAATCCAAACATGGCCATGGCCGACGAGGTGTGCGGTGTCAGATACATCTCGAACGAACGCTCGGGATGTCCCAGGTGCAGTTGTAACGGCAGCGGAGCGACCATCAGGAACGCCAGCGCCGTCAGCAGCGCCAGACGGTAGGTAGGCTTCACCGCCTCCACGCGAAATACCCGCTCTAGCGATGCCAGGATGAAGGCGCCCGCCACCAATCCTGTGAGGAACGGGTAGAGCACAATCAGCACGCTCCACTGGAGTTCCACTTCGTTGGGATACATGAAGCCTTCGACGGGAATCTGCACTCGGGAGTCTCCTTATCGCACCGAACCGTCCAAGCCGTAGTAAAAACACTTCGAGCGGGTCGCCAAGTGAGGTTTCAGTACCTGCACGCTGTGGGTCTTCAGAAATTCGTGAATCGGATCCTTGGGGTCCTTCAGATCGGCAAGCTGGCGAGTGCCGGTTGGGCAAACTTCGCAACATGCGGTTGTGAGTCCCTTGGTGATCCGGTGATAACAGAGAGTGCATTTATTTGCAGTCTCTGTCTTGGGGTTGATGAAGCGACATCCGTAGGGGCATGCCTGCACACAATAGCGGCAGCCGAGGCAGTACTTCTGGTCCACCAGCACCACGCCGTCGGGGCTGACAAATGTTGCGCCCACAGGACATACCTGCGTGCAGGGGGAATCGGCGCAGTGGTTGCACATCTTGGGGACGAAGAAGTTCTTGCCGCCGTCTTCCCTGGCCGTCGGAAACCCGCCCTTGCCGCCATCCGGTGAATCAACTTTGGGATATTCCATCTCCCAGTCCGCTACGTGGTAACGCTCAACCCAGGTGCGGAAGTAGCCATCCGGGACCTGGTTCTCCAACTGGCAAGCCCGGACACAGCTCCCGCAGCCGATGCACTTGGTGATGTCCATAAGCATGCCCCACCAGTGGTCGGTCATGTTGTAGTTGGGCGAGGCCTCGGGCGTTCCGGCAAGGATGTGCTTCCAGGCGACAGCGGCTGCAGGCAGCAGGATGAGTAATTGGCGGCGGGTGATGCTCATTGGCTGCCTCCAGCCACCATGGCCGGGCTGTGCGGCTGGTGACAGCTATTGCAGGCGGCGCCGCTCGAATGTTCCTCCGATGCGACCTGTGGAAAGTTCTTCGGCTTGGCGATGTTCGCCTCATGGCAGCGAACACAGAGCTTAGCGGTATCCAGCTTCGCAGGCTGTACCGACGCGGGATCGTCTGCATGCCTGGCAAGCGGCCCATGACAGGACTCGCAGGCTACTCCCTTGTGCACGCCTTTACTCTTCACGTCGAGGACCTCGGTGTGGCAACCTTCGCATACCTGGTGTCCAGCGTAGGAAACCGGTAGTGCTGCGATCTCCCCTATAGCGTTGCCGCGATAGTGTCCGTATTCACCAAAACTGCGGGGGACGAGCAAGCCACGCACGATCAGGAACAGCGCGAACCCCGCCAGGAAGACGGCTGCCAGCCGTAAGAGATGTCCCGCATCTTGGAAGCTTTTCATAGCGGCAAATAATGCATGCTGTTTGGTAAATATAAGAACCACGTCTCAGCCTGCCGTGTTCTGGATCACCGGGGCAGGTGATGGCGCTCACACCAGCTTGGGTTGCGGGCCTCTGTTTCCCATCGGCTAACCATCTGCCGGGCAAAAAGCAGAGTTGCAAACATCGGTCTGCAATCGGGGTAATCCGACCTTCTCCGTGCCGCTCTGATATATTTTCCGTTCCAGCGTTTTTGAGACCAGGATGCCGATCTTTTCGCCGACCGAGCTTGCGAAAGAAAACGTAAAGGCGGTGCAGGACTACTCCCTGCTCGCGGGCCGGTCGCTGAGCAATCTCTTCCAGAAGCCTCGCTACTTCGCTGACACGCTGTTACAAGCTGACTCAGTCGGCGTCGGTTCACTGCCCATCGTGATCCTGACCGGTTTCTTCACCGGCGCGGTGCTGGCATTGCAGACCTCCAGCACTCTGCAACAGTTCGGTTCTCTGTCCCTGACGGGCAAGTTGGTGTCGCTTTCGATGGTGCG
This sequence comes from uncultured Acidobacteriaceae bacterium, assembly GCA_963703645.1. GTDB lineage: Bacteria > Acidobacteriota > Terriglobia > Terriglobales > Acidobacteriaceae > Bog-257. The sequence continues at coordinate 65,223 of CAVPFD010000046.1, read as the reverse complement.
CGAACTCGGTCCGGTGCTGACCGGATTGATGGTGGCTGGCCGCAATGCGACCGGAATGGCCAGCGAGCTTGGCTCGATGAAAGTTAGCGAGCAGATCGACGCCATGCGCGCCATGGGAGTCGATCCCACCAAGAAGCTGGTGACCCCGCGCGTGGTGGCCAGCGTGGTGATGATGTTCTTTCTCAGCATCATCTCGGACTTGGTGGGATTGGCTGGCGGTTTTGTCATCTCTTACTTTCTGCTGGGACTTGATGCCAACCAGTACTGGACGACGGCCTACCAAGCGCTCCGCTTCGGGGACGTTTTTATGGGGTTGGGTAAGCCCGTGGTGTTCGGCTTCCTTATTGCCAGCATCGGCTGCTATTACGGCATGTCTGCGAAAGGCGGAACGCAAGGCGTGGGCTACGCCACCAAACAATCGATGGTCGCTGCCTCGGTGCTGCTCATCGTCACCGATTTCTTCCTCACCCGGCTGCTCATGGGATTTTTCCAGTATTAGCCATGTCGAGCCTCGCGCCCCAAGTCGAGCAACCGGAGTCGCGCCTGTTGAGCGCGGACGAACCGGTCATCACCTTCAACAACGTCGCGATTGCCTTCGACAATCCCGTGCTGGAAGGAATCTCGTTTCAGTTGCCGCGGGGAGAAACCAAGATCCTGCTGGGCGCAGCAGGGACTGGAAAGACGCTGATCCTGAAGTTAGTGTTGGGATTGATCAGGCCCGATGCCGGTCGCATCACGGTCCTCGGGGAAGAAGTGACCCGAATGCGCGAGGAGGACCTATTTGACCTGCGGCGCAAGATTGGCATGGTTTTCCAAGAAAGCGCGCTGTTTGATTCGCTGACCGTCGAGGAAAACGTTGCCTACCGCCTGATCGAGGAAACTGGAAGAGTCACGGACGAGATTCACGCCCGCGTGCTGGAGGCGTTGCGCTTCGTCGAATTGGAACACACGGTCAACCTCTTCCCTTCGGAACTATCAGGCGGCATGCGGCGGAGAGTAGCCATCGCTCGCGCCATCATCACCCAGCCCGAGGTTCTGCTCTACGATTCTCCGACGGGTGGTCTCGACCCCCTGACCTCTAACACGATCATCGAACTCGTGGTCAAGCAGCGCGATGTCTATAAGACGAGTTCCCTTCTGGTGACGCATCGCCTGCAGGATGCCTTCACCATGGCCAGCCATTATTTTGACCGCGACCAGAACAAGATGGTGCCGGTTGATGAAGGCAGCACGCGCGACTTTCACACCAAGTTCCTGATTCTCCGCGACGGAAAGATCATCTTCGAGGGTACCGCCGCGGAGCTTCTGCGCTGCACTGATCCCTACATTCGCGAATATCTAAGCTAGGCGTGTTGCCCGACTGCCTCAGCACGCATGGCTGCAAAACGCTCCCGGAAGCTCGCAACCCGCTGGCGGGCGTCAGGCGAACTCTCTACGAACTTCTGCATGTTGGCGCCGAAGATGTCCATGCCCGTCCGCTTGCGGATCTCGGCCAGGAAAGGCTCCAACTTGGCGTAGACGAAGAGTAGTTCGGTAAAGTTATCGCGCGCGAGGTCCTCGTTGAGAGCGCCGCGAAGCACGAGGGACGCCGCCATGCCCCAGTAACCGAAGACCTGGCGCAAGTACGCGTTCTCTTTGCTCGAAAAATCCCCCAACACCGCCATCACGTCATCAATGGATTGCGGCGCGAACTCGAAGACATACTTCCGGGCCTCGCGCATAACAGGCTCGCGGCGAAGATCGTAGAGCTTCAGAATCAGCTCGGCATCTGCAGGTGTTGCTTGTGAATTGCTCATGAAGTCTCCTGGCTGGATCGGTTGCGGAACACCACCTCCACTAACCAGCAATTGGAATGGCGTGAGGTGGTGTGCCTCTGAATTTCTGTTAGCTGCGCTATCAGGCTTTCGCCATATGGGCGAAGGCTTCTTCAGCACGGCGAGCCATTTCGTCCGGTGCAACGTCCTCGATGTGCTGTCCGAGTGCCCACATATGGCCGAACGGATCCTTCAGTTGGCCATAACGGTCTCCCCAGAACTGATTACTTAACGGCATGGTGACAGTTGCGCCAGCCTTGACTGCCTGATCGAACAATTTGTCGATCCCATCCTGGTAAAGGTTTAATACGACACACGATCCACCCGCGGTCTTGGGCGAGGGGCAGCTCATGCCGGGAAACTCGTCGGCCAACATAAGGGTGGAATCTCCGATCTTGAACTCCGCGTGCATGACCTTACCATCAGGCGTTTTGTGGACGTGACCGACCTCAGCGCCGAACGCCTTTTGGTAAAATTCCAGCGCCTTCTCGCCGCCATTCACTATGATGTGTGGAGTAATCGTGTGTTGTCCTTCACGAACTGCTTTCACTGCCATTTGGTTTCTCCTCTCTATTTAAGAACAGTGCTTTTGAACGGGCGCCTGGCGCACTCAAATACCCGGGGGCAAAACGATGGAACGGCACGGAATGGTCTATTATGCAACAGCCACGGGCGCTATCTCCCGCGAGTAGTCACATTTAACCGTACTTTCATCCCCGGCTTTCCTCTTTCCACGGCGCTTGGGCTCATCTGGGTCGGCTCGCTTGTTGTTTGGACACGCGACGAACGTACCCGATTTCAGGTTTTTCTCCAGCAGGTACGGGCTGCCGCACTCCGGACACGCCTCGGCGATTGGCTTGTAAGCCGACGTGAACCGACACTTTGGGTAGTTGGAGCACCCGTAGAAGAAATTCCCGCGACGCGCCTTCTTTTCGGCAAGGTCGCCGGTCTTGCACTCGGGGCACTTCACGCCGATATAGTTTTGCTTCACCCACTTGCACTCCGGATAGCCGCTGCAGGAGATGAATTCCCCGAAGCGGCCGTGGCGCAGCAGGAGGTTGCGTCCGCACTGCGGACACTTTTCGTCGAGCGGAATGTCGGGTACTTTCTTCGCCTGATCTAAACGGCGCGTTGTCTTGCAGTCGGGATATCCCGTGCAGGCCATAAACTGTCCGAAGCGTCCCCGCTTTAGCACCATCGGCCGGCCGCAGTTCTCGCAGTACTCTTCCTGCGTCGTCTCCTGCAGATCGGCGGAGTCAAGATCAGGCAAGTCGATCGGGTTCTCTTTGGTGAAGGTGCAACTGTCGGGGTCGTTCTTGTCGTATGCGCTGCAGGCGTAGAACGATCCGTGCTTGCCCCACTTGATGACCAGCGGCGAACCGCACCGTTCGCACTTCTCGTCGGTGGGCTTCTCCATCCGCTTCACGTTCTCCATGTGCTTTTCGGCGTAACGGAGGTCCTTTTCGAACTTCTTGTAGAACTCAGCCAGAGCGTCTGTCCAGCGCTCTTTGCCGTCTTCGATTTCGTCCAACTCCTCTTCCAGCCGCGCGGTATATTGCGGATCGAAGATATCTTTGAAGTTCTCCACCAGCAGGTCGGTCACCACAAAGCCAATCTCGGTGGGGATAAACTTTCCGCCGGTCTTCTGTACGTACTGGCGCTCCTGGATGGTACTGATGATGGCCGCGTACGTGGACGGCCGGCCGATGCCACGCTCTTCCAGATCTTTCACCAGCGACGCCTCGTTGAAACGCGGAGGCGGCTCGGTGAAATGCTGCTCCGCCTCCAGGCCCTTCAGTGTGAGCTTCTGTCCCTCGGTCAGCGCTGGTAACTTGTGTTTGAGCGCCTCGTCTTCTTCGTCCTTGCTGTCCTTCGCCTCTTCATAGACCTTGAGGAAGCCCTCAAACTTCAGCACAGAGCCCGTGACACGGAAACGGTAAGTGCCGTTTCCACTCTTCGCGTCAATATCCACAGTCGTCTGGTCGAAGACGGCCGGATTCATCTGTGACGCCACAAAGCGCTGCCAGATAAGCTTGTAAACCTTGAATTCGTCTTCCTGCAGATACTTCTTGATCGCGTCAGGATGGCGAAGCGCCGAGCTGGGGCGTATTGCCTCGTGCGCATCCTGTGTGTCCTTCTTCGACTTGTACGTGTTCGGGGACTCGGGCACGAATTGGGGACCATAGCTGCTCGCTATGAGCTCACGGACTTCGGTGATGGCGTCATTCGACACGCGCGTCGAGTCGGTACGCATGTAGGTGATCAGTCCGACCGTGCCCTCGTCGCCAAGGTCAATGCCCTCGTAGAGGCGCTGGGCGAGGATCATGGCGCGCTTCACGCTGAAGCGCAGCTTGCGCGATGCGTCCTGCTGGAACTTGCTGGTGGTGAATGGCGCTGCCGGGCTGCGGCGGCGCTCGCGCTTATCAATGGCACGGACGCTCCAATCGGCGTCCTCCAGCGCGGCCTTCAGCTGGGCAGCTTCTTCGCCGTTCGGAATCGGCGTTTTGTCGTCGCCGATGCCGATAAACCGGGCAGAAAATGACGGCGGCTTGGCGGCCTGCAAGTGCGCGTCGATGGTCCAGTACTCTTCTTTGACAAACGCCTTGATCTCGCGTTCGCGCTCAACAATCAGGCGCAGTGCAACCGTCTGCACCCGGCCTGCGGAAAGTCCACGGCGCACCTTGTCCCACAGCAGGGGCGAAATCTGGTAGCCGACAAGGCGGTCCAGCACGCGACGCGTCTGCTGTGCGTCCACCAGGTTGCGATCAATGTCGCGGGGATGTTGGAAGGCGTCCTGCACGGCGCGCTTGGTGATCTCGTTGAAGGTGACACGCCGGATGCTGACAGCACTCTTCTTGCGTTTCTTACCGTCTACGCCGTCGCCGCCGAGTTCCTCGGCGAGGTGAGCGGCGATGGCTTCGCCCTCGCGATCGGGGTCAGGCGCCAGATAGATGGCGTCGGCCGACTTGGCCAGCTTCTTTAGGCGAGCAACGACTTTTTCCTTGCCCGGAATGATCACGTACTCCGCGGCGAAGTCGTTATCGACGTCCACCCCCAGATTCTTCTTAGGCAAATCTTTAATGTGGCCGAGCGAGGCTTCCACCTCGTAGCCTGCTCCGAGATATTTTTGGATCGTCTTCGCCTTGGTAGGCGATTCGACGATGACTAGACCTTTTGACAATTGAACCTCAATCCTTACGAAGCTAGCACATTTGGGGCAAAGTCGAAAAAGAGCTGTCGCTCGTCAGCCGTCAATCAAGGCTAACTTTCAACCAATTACAGAACTTGGAACTCAACGGATTGCGGCACGGCTGACATCTACATCGTCCTCACGTAATATTTCCCCGGCAACTGCCGTATCCGGCCGCTTAATTCCAATTCGAACAATGCGCTGAAGATTTCCGAAGACGAGAGGTGCGAACTCAGGCGTTCGACTAATTGGTCGATGTGGGTCGATTCGTCAGACCGCAAGAGCGCGAAGACCTTCTTCTCCGCCGGAGGCAGGTCTGCCCCCTGAAACAGTGATGCGTCACGAGCGCTCTGCGATTCAGACTGCTCCGGCGGGGTCAGCGCCAGACGGGTGTCCGCGGGCAGTGCTTCCCAAACATCTTCCCAGGTGGCAACCAACGCAGCTCCTTGCTTTATCAGCGTGTTAGGTCCCCAGGAAAGCTTGTTGGTGACATTGCCCGGCACAGCGAAGACCTCGCGCCCCTGCTCCAGCGCGCAGCGTGCCGTGACCCGCGTGCCGCTGAACTCCCCGGCTTCAATCACAAGGACGCCTATCGCAATGCCACTTATGATCCTGTTGCGGATGGGAAAATTCTGTGGCGCTGGAAACGTGCCCAAAGGAAACTCCGTAAGTATCGCGCCGCCGGATGCCAGAATCTGGTCGGCAATCTTCCGGTTTTCCTTTGGATAAACCTCGTCGATGCCCGTACCCCAAATTGCCACTGTCTGCCCATGGGCATTCAACGCGCCACGGTGAGCGGCGGTGTCGATCCCGCGCGCCATGCCACTGAAGACGACTAGCCCGCGGGCCGCGAGATCACATGCCAGTCGCTCCGCCATACCTGTTCCGTAGGGGGTGGGATGCCGTGTACCGACGATTGCAATTCCCACCTTATCTATTACTTCCGTGCTTCCTCTTATGTAAAGCACGAGGGGCGGATCGTAAATCTCCAGCAAGCGCCGCGGATATTCTGCATCGCCCGGGACGACCACATTAGCACCCAATTCCCTGGCGTGATCCAGTTCTGCGGCAGCCAGTTCCAGCGACTTGCCGAGCGCGATGCTCTGCGCTGCCGCCGCCGGAAGACCTGCCGCTTCTAAGGCCGTGAGCGAAGCGGCAAAGACTTGATCGACTCCGCCAAAGCTCTCCACCAATCGGCGGCCACGACCCGCACCGACTCCCGGGGTTAGCGACAGGGCCAGCCATCGCAATTGGCGGCTTACAGCGTAGTCATGAGCTCGGACCGCCACTTCGATTTCCATAGGAAACTCCCCGGCGCAACTCCTCAGATAAACGGAGGGTAACCTGCCGCATGGTTACCGTCAGTGAGCCACGTCACCGGGCCGAGTGCCGAAGCCAGGCTGCTAGACTCGATGCTTCATGCCGAGTCTGCGAATCTCTGCCATCTCGTTTCTGAACACGGCGCCGCTGATGTGGGACTTCGAGCACGGCGATGCCGCCCACGACTTCCAGATCGAATACACCATCCCCTCGGCGTGTGCTGCGGCGCTGGCCGCTGGGAAGGCAGACATTGGAATCATCCCGGCGGTCACCTACGCTGAGATACCAGGGCTCGTCATCCTGCCAAACATCGCCATTGCCTCGAAAGACCGGGTTCGATCGATCCTGCTAATCAGCAAGAAACCTATCGAGGACGTGCAGACCGTAGCGACCGACTCCAGTTCGCGCACATCGGTGGCGCTTTTGCAGATCTTGTTTACGAAGTTCCTGGGTGGTTGCCGTCAACTCACCCCGCATGCGCCGCAACTCGACGCCATGCTGCAACAACATGACGCCGCGTTGCTCATCGGCGACTCCGCACTACAAGTGCCCGCCAACTGCGGCTACCATCTGTACGACTTGGCGCATGAGTGGCGCGAGCGGACAGGCAAACCTTTCGTCTTCGCTTTCTGGGCGGTCAGACTCGATGCCCTCAGCCGGCAGCCGCACGAGATTGATCTTGCTGGGACCTTCCGGCGTTCGCGGGATCATGGCCTTCAACCCGAGAACGTCGCCATCATTGCCAAGGAGTGGTCTCCGAAGCTAAGACTTAGGCCAGACGACATTCGCCAATACCTGACAGAGAACATTCACTATTATCTGGATCGCGAAAACCACGCTGGACTTCGGCTTTTCCTGCAGTACGCGCAGGAGATTGAGCTCATTCGGGAACTGCCAGAGCTGCGTTTTCTGGGACCGGTGGCGCTTGCGGGCTCGTGTAAGTAACCTCTGCAGTCTCAGCAGGGCCAGCCTGCATATGCATCAGCTTCAACATTTTCGCTGCCACCCTGGCCATCGCCCGCCTATCATGCCTCTAATCAGACAAGAGTTTCAGACACAGTCACAGGGAAAGAGCAGATGCGTCTTCTTGCAGCCTTAGTGATCGAGAAAACTTTCTGGACCGCGCTCCGGAAACTGGGCGGTCCAGGCCTGATTCTGCTCGGCCTGGTTGACAACTCCGTAATCCCGTTGCCGGGCAGCATGGACGCGTTCACGATCATCTTGTCCGCGGCTCATAAGGATCTGTGGTGGTACTACGCGATCATGGCAACCATCGGATCGGTCATCGGCGGATATCTTACCTATCGGCTTGGGACGAAGGGCGGCAAAGAAACTCTCGAGAAGAAAATTTCCAAGAGACGCGCGCAGAAGGTGTACCACATCTTCGAGCGCCACGGGTTTTGGTCGGTCTCTGTGGGAGCCATTTGTCCGCCGCCGATGCCAATCGTCCCCTTCCTGATTGCCGCCGGCGCCATGCATTATCCGCTGAGGAAATTCCTGAGCGCGCTTGCCCTGGGGCGCGCCGTGCGCTACACCCTACTGGCGTATTTTGGATCCATCTACGGACGTCACATCATTCACTGGTTGAAACGCTACTATCAGCCGGCTTTATACGTACTGATAGCGCTGGCTGTGGCCGGTGGTGTGGTGGGTTTCTACTTCTGGAGACGCTATCGAAGCCGGCAGCAGGCCGGGTCTGGACGCTCGGTTCATAAAGTTGCGTGACAACTGGGTTCCGGCGAGATAGCATGTCCGTCGTAATCACGCGCCCTAATTCAAGGAGACATCCAAATTATGAAGCCACTGAAATTCGTCTCGCGCGGGCTGCTGTTTGTGGCCCTCGCTTCTTCCGTCGTGCTGGCCCAAGCCACATCATCAAAGCCGGCGCCGACAGGAAACACCGCCGCTGCATCGTCGAGCGCAAGCTCCACTAAGACTCCGGACAGCCAGAAAATCGACATCAACAGCGCCACCAAGCAGCAACTCGACGCCTTGCCGGGCATCGGCGCCGCGTACTCTCAGAAGATCATCGATGGCCGGCCGTACAATTCAAAGCGGGATCTGCTGACCCGCAAAATCGTTCCGCAAAGCACCTACGACGGCATTCAGGACAAAATCATCGCCCACCGCACCGCGGCGAGCAAGGGCACGACAAAGTCATCAGGAGGCACGACCGCCAAGCCGCAGTAACGGCTAGCCACTGTGACCCAAAGCGCAGCAGCGGCCATAGCGGCCGCTGTCCGCGCGAAGAGCGAACTGTAGTGGCGAGACGAAACGGGCTATGTGGTGCCGTGAGCCTGCGCGTGGGCCTTGGCGGCTTCATCAGCATGGTCGGAAGCATGGGCCTCGTGCCCTTGGGTTACTTGTGCGTGGTGTGCAGCCTTCTCGTGGGCGCCGGATTCATGATGTTTGGCTGCTTCCCGGTGATGACGGGCGGCGTGCTCGTGATGTTCGGCGGCTTGGGTGTGGTGATGCGCTGCGTCCTTCGACATAGATGGATTCCTTTCAAATGGAAAGATTCCCTCCATCGGGCTGGGGAACCCGTTCCAAGATTGTGCAGGTGTCTGGTTACGGGTGGGTTTCAGCTATGTCAATTGACCATGAACATTGGTGCAGGTCATGAGACTCAGTCGAACTTCCAGCGCGTCACGCCTTTGGGAAACTGCTTTTCCGGCATCGCGAACACGGTCTTGGGATTGACCACATGCACAGGCCCCATCTTGGGATCGAGTTCCCAACCGTACTTGGCTTTGTAGTCAGTGAATGCCTGCTGGGGAATTTCGGCGTCATTTAGCCTCCTGGCGACGCCTTCCATGATCACAGCCTCTTCAGCGTTCTCATTGCACACGATGCAATGTGAGTTGTGCTGGAGATTGCGGGCCTTGCGGGAGGTTGCGCTAGTGCTGAAGTAGTAGGCTCCGTCGAGCCAAACGCCCCACACGATCATGGTGTGCGGGACGCCATCCGGTGTGGACGTCGTGAGCCAGTAATTATGAGACTTGCTGAGCCGCTGCTCGGCCCACGTCCACGGCAAAGCGCCTTCCAGGGATTCAGGTACTCCGTAGCCTGCCATCTGAGGGCGCGACGCCTTTGGTGTAGTGCTTGCTGACGGCTTCTCCTCTGCCAATGTGCACCTCCGCTCCGCAGATTCTATGTCTGGGTTGACCTACAGACAACAAAAGCGGGACGAGCACGCCCCGCTTGCTGGGCCATCGTCGATTCTGGTTCTCAACGACGGAATCCGCCTCCGCCACCGTGGAAGCCGCCACCCATCACTCCATAGCTGTGAGTGACCGGTGCTGCACCACGATATCCGCCGCCCATACGCGGCGCGTAGCCGGAACGTCCGATGTATTGACCGGCGTGCGCTCCGTAGTATGGTCTCGCCGGTCCTCGGTTGTATCCATGCGGGTAGTAGCCCCCGTAGAGGGGGGCATAGCCGACCCAATAGGGCGAGTAGAACCCCCATCCGAAGGGGCTGTACCAGATGCCATCTCCCGGAATCCAAGTGTAGTCCCAGAAGAACGGATCCCAATACCAACCCGGTCCATACCAGCCAGGAGCACCACCGTAGTACATCTGCGCCGCATTGATATTGGCTTCTGCCAGGTACTCCGAACGCAAATTGCTAAAGCGGTACAGGTCGCTCTGTTCGTACGCATCCTTGTTGAACTTGACGGTTCGCAAATTCGCGGAATTGTCAACGTCCAACTCATGTCCGCCTTTCACTTTCACATTACGATCGTTTTCCTGTACAAGAGCCTCGCCCTTGTACACCTGGACGCTGCCCTGGTCGGCATTGAAGGCGTACAAACCGGTTTTGAGCAATTGCGTCGTCGCACCATCCTCCTGCACTCGGAGCAGGTTGTCCTTGTGGATCTCGGCGACTTCCACCATCGCCTGCCCCTTGGAAAGTCTGACCTCGGTGTTGGTCAGATTAGGGGAGACCATGGTGGCCGCGCTATTGTCTCCGATGCGGAAGAACACGCCGGGAGTAAGCAGGATCTCAGCTTTGCCGTTTCCGGTGGTCAGGGTTTGACCAGTCAGCAAATCGACCGAGCCCACTGATTTCTCGTCCAGGGCCTGCGTGTCGATCGAAGCCTGACCCTCTACGTAATTGAGACTTCCTGGTAGCGCTGGAGTTGCGGCCCACGCGGGCGCAGACAGAATCGCTGCCAGGAAGAAACTTGCGAGCCATTTCAACCTTAACAGCCTCATAATCTCTTCTCTTTTCCTTGACCTTATGTTCATTAGACGCTGCACACAGGCGTGCGGTCGCGCGCTAAGCTAAGGCCGAAGGTCAAAGGAGACACAGAAGTTCAACGCCACTGAAAGGCTGACGTAGTACAGCTGCTCACCCATGCCTCAACGAGCATCGCTGCCGTGGTTAGGGTAAGTCGTAGGCGTAGTATGGCGGCGTGCCTCCCGGCGCGCCCATGTTCTCGATGGCACTGAACACGTCTCTCCCAAAGAAGAACGACAGGCCCCAATCGAACGAGCCCGGGTTTGGCCCGCCGAGGGTACTGAAGGCCGTATTGTTGCCGTTGTTGTTATTGAACAGCGTGCTCGCATCCTCGAGGCTGAAGTGGGTTGTCGGCCCACTCTTCCCGTCCGACCCTTGATTGACAGCCGTGAGGTTGTCGGGCGAGGTGGTCGGGCAATACCAGTCTTGGTTGGGGGAGGGGCAGGTTGGTATTTGTGTCGTCGCGGTATTGAGGAAGAACAACCCGTTGGAGCCGCTATCGATAAAACTCCCCGGATAGGGTGTTCCGCCGAAGATTGTGGTGAAGTTCCCGGCATTGTTCCCGCTGTCGGGCACCGGATAAACCATGGAACTACCCAAGCCGTTATTCGATTCCGTGCCGATGCCGAAGATCAGGAAGCCATTTGCGGCACCTGATCCGCCGTCAGGGACCGACGGAAATTGGATCAGCACGCCATTGTTGTCCGTGGCAAACATAGCCACCGGATTCGCCAGCTGTTGTGCCAGGGTGACATTTGTCGGATTGCAGCCCGACGCAGGGCAATCGTAGTAAACGTCCGGAGGCGGATTGTTCGTCACGCATGCCGGTCCACAATCTTGCTGGAAGAGTCCTACGCCAATCAGCCCATTGGCGCCGAACGCATCAACGCTTGCGCCCTCATTACCATTGCCCCCGGGAGGGTTCTGGCTGGAACAACTGCTCGGTACCGGCGGCGGACCTGCGTCGGGGATCATGACTTGCACCGGCACAGCAGAAGCCTTCTCGCCTGCTACCGTGATATCGGCTGTCGCCACCGGACCCCACACATAGCCGTCCAGAAACGCCAGGCATTCATCCAGCGGGTTGCCCTTGGAATCGCTTGCCTGGGGCAGCGAGATGGTCAGCAGGGTCGAAACAATGCGAAGGCCAGACGAGCCCGTGTCCACAGTAACGTGATCGATGGTCTGGCAGGTGTTCGTGTTCGGAACGCAAATCGTGATGGTTACGAACGGCACATTGGCATCGAAGGCGTTTGTCGGATCCGGGCCGGCATCCACAATGATGGGAGCAACGTTATTCGCCGACTGCGCCGGGTTCACGGTGACAGTTGCGGTTCCCGACTTAGTCGAGTCCTGAGTCGAAGTTGCCGTTACGGTCACGTTCGTTGGTGACGATACGATGGGTGGGGTCAGTACGCCCGAGGACGATATTTGACCGCCGGTGGTGGTCCAGGAGACCGCAGAACTAAAACTCCCTGTGCCCATGACAATCGCCGAGCACTGGCTGGTCTGGGGGGGTTGAACGGTTGAAGGAGAGCACGTAACTGTCACCGAGGTGATGGTCGACGGTGGGTTAACAATGATCGTCGTCGTGCCCGACTTGGTGGTGTCCTGGGTCGAGGTTGCTGTAATCGAAACCTGCAGCGACACATTGCCATTGCTGGGCGCGGTGTATAAACCCGAGCTTGATATGGAACCGGAGCCCGCAGGCGATACAGACCACGTCACTGCGGAACTGAAATTACCCGTTCCCGTCACCGTGGCCGCACACTGGCTGGTTTGGCCGTAATTGATATTTGGAGGCGAACAAGACGCACTGACGGAAGTGATTGTGGAGGAGCCGGTGCCGCCGCCGCTGCCGCTGCCGCCGCAGGCCAACATCAGCGTGAAACCCCCGAGCGCGAGCAGGATTCCGAATTTACGCATCACACTTCTCCTCAGCGAATGTCGCTGGCCTCGACCCCTTGTGGCACCAATTGAGGAATGTAGGCTTGTCCGTGGAAGCTGCGCATGTGCCCGGTTTCGTAAAGCACCAATCCGGGCGTCTCGACAACAACAGGAGCGCGGCTTCGGCGCGGTTGCTGCGTCTGGGATTGGTGGGCTGCTGCCTGAGCCTGTTGCGCCTGTTGATAGTACGGCCCAAGAAGTTGCTGCAAGTCAGGCGGAAACTGGCCTTCCCAAGCCACGCCGAATACCGCTCCCTTTGGGGTGACAAACTCGCGCACTATCGCTCCCGAGGGCGCCGTGATCTCGTGCATGACATAGGTGTGATTGTCCACACTGCGCAAGGTACCCTTCATGCGCGCCTGGTCGTTGAGGACTGAAGCGGCGGTATCGCCCAGCACAGCCAATGCGGGAAACGGAAGGGCCAGAACCAGCGCCGAGAGCAAAATTCGCGCGGCCTTTTCGGAATACAGCCCGGTCAACTTTGAAACCTTCATGGAATTCCGCCTTTCAGCGCTGGGGCTTGGGCGACAGCAATCCTCGCTTATAAACGCCATTCTGCGACGATTGTTGCTATTTCTGCCGCAACATAGCTTAAACCAGTTACCGGCCGTCTGTGCAACCCTTTCCTGCAACCACTATGAGGGTTAGAATGTCGGAACAGGTTGTCAGTACCATGCCATTAACTAAAGCCCAGGCGCTTGAAATGTACCGCTCCGACGACCTCATCGGCATTGGCATGGAAGCCGATGCGATACGCCGCAGGCTGCATCCTGAGGGCGTGGTCACGTACATCATCGACCGCAACATCAACTACACCAATTTCTGCACCGAGTACTGCACCTTCTGCGCCTTCTACCGTCCGCTCAAGGGCAAACTGGCAAAAGAGGGCTACATCCTCGATGTCGAGACCATCTATGACAAGGTGCGCGAGACGGTGGAGCTGGGCGGCACCGGAGTTCTGCTCCAAGGCGGGCTGCATCCTGACCTGAAGATCGAGTGGTACGCGGCCTTGCTGAGTGGCATCAAGCAGCGCTTCCCGCAGGTCCATCTGCACTGCTTTTCGGCGTCGGAGATCATCTGCATCGCCGAGGTCAGTAGCCTGAGCATCGAAGACACCATCCGCCGGCTGCGCGATGCCGGACTGGATTCCATTCCCGGAGGCGGCGCCGAAATCCTCGACGACGAAGTGCGCTACAAGATCGCGCGTCTCAAGTGCCTGACCGACGACTGGCTCAACGTGCATCGCACGGCGCACAAGCTCGGCATGAGGACCACGGCCACCATGATGTTCGGCGTCGGCGAAACCTACGAGCATCGCATCAACCATTTCCAGTGCATCTACGACCTGCAGGAGGAAACCGGCGGCTTCACCGCGTTCATCCCATGGTCGTTTCAGCCGCAGAACACCGCGCTCGGCGGACGAGGCTGGGACGAAGCCACCGCGGTCGAATACCTGAAGACACTGGCCATCGCACGCATCTTCCTCGAGCAACTTCGAGAATGTGCAATCGAGCTGGGTTACGCAGGGTCTCAAGGTCTGCCAGACCGGTCTGCGTTTCGGTGGTAACGACGTCGGCTCGGTGATGATCGAGGAGAACGTGGTGCGAGCCGCCGGCGTCCGCAATTGCACGACGGAAGAAGAGCTGCGCCGCATCATCCGCGACGCCGGCTTCCGTCCCGCGCAGCGTGACACGCTCTACACCAAGTTCTTCCTGAACTGACGCTGCAACCACATGGTCTTGCACTGAACCTGTTACACTCTTGCGCACCAACTATGGCAACCGTTGCCGAGAGTCTCCGCACGCAGCTTTTTGGCGACCCCGCGGGCAAGTTCGTCCACGACGTTATCCTCGAGGCCTGCCGCGAGCATGCGAGCAAAATCGCCATCATTGACACATCCTGCAACCCCGCCCGGCGCCTCACCTATGGCGCCTATGCCGAACTGGTGGAGCGTGTAGCGCGTAACCTGGTAGCCAACGGGGTTCGGCCCGGCGAGGTGATCGGCATCTACCTTCCCAACTGCTGGGAATTTGGCGTCACTTTTCATGCTGCTACCCTGGCGGGCGCCGTACCAACCACGCTGAATCCGACTTATCGCAACCGCGAAGTCCGTTACCAACTGGAAAATTCCGATGCAGTCGCGGTCGTCACCGATGGCTCGCTCCTTCCCGGCATTCGCTTCGATGGCCTGCCTGCACTGCGCCACGTGTACACGATCCGGGCGCGGGGGCCGTCCGGTAGCGAGCCATTCGACCTGCTTTTCAAGTCATCCGTTACGGCAACGCTTCCAGAGCCGGAACGTGACTCGCGTGCGACGCTGGCGACACTTCCCTTCTCCAGCGGAACCACCGGCCTGCCGAAGGGCGTCATGCTGTCGCATCACAACCTAGTAGCTAACGTTTATCAGACGCTGACGATAGGTGAGGTGGGCGCGATAGCCGATGACGACGTGCTCCTCTGCTTTCTGCCGCTCTACCACATCTACGGACTGACGATCGGTCTGAACCTGTCACTGGTGCGGGGCTGCACGCTGGTGCTAATGCCCCGGTTCGACTGTCAACAGTCGCTGCAAATCACCGCGGACAATGGCGTTACGATTACCCTCTGCGTTCCCCCCACCGTCCTGGCTTATTGTCAGGCTGCCGAACAGGGCAAGTTTCCACGCGAGCATAGCCTGCGTTGGGTAAAGTGCGGCGCCGCCCCGCTTGCGCCCGAGTTAGCTCGCCGCTTCACGGAGGCCACAGGCATACGCATCCGACAAGGCTATGGCATGACTGAGGCTTCACCAGTAACCCACATGGGATTTCTGACCCCGGAGCTGTACAAGCCTGAATCCGCCGGCGGTCCGGTAGCGCAGACCGAGTGCCGGGTTCTGGATGCCAACCAAAACCAGGTTGCGCCGGGCGAATTGGGCGAGCTGGTCATGCGTGGGCCGCAGATCATGCAGGGTTACTGGAAATCTCCGGACGCGACGGACGCGGTGCTGCGCGATGGCTGGTATTGGTCTGGAGACCTCGTTCGCACCGACGAGGCGGGGTTGTATTACATCGTCGATCGCCGTAAGGAGATGATCAAGTACAAGGGATTCTCCATTGCGCCGGCTGAGGTCGAATCGGTGCTGCTGGAGCATCCCGGGGTGCGCGACTGCGGAGTTGTCGGGCGCACCAATGAGGCCGGAGAAGAAATCCCCTGCGCGTTTGTCGTGCTGCGCGACACCGAAGTCGCCTCCAAAGAAACCGAAACCCGTTTGCAGGAGTTCGTGGCCGAACGCCTGACACGCTACAAAATGCCGCGAGAGGTGCATTTCGTGCAGTCGCTGCCCCGCACCGCTTCGGGCAAGATCCTGCGCCGCGAGCTGCGAAAACTGCTGTAAACATTGCCAATGGCCGCCAGTCACATCCCTTTGTGACTGAGGGCACGCCACCTCTCACCGCTACTGACCTACATTAAATTTGCATTCATACGGCCCGGCTTCGGCGGGTCGCTAAGGAGTCGTTATGTCAAAGCGAATGGTTACCGCACTGCTGGCGGCGCTGATGATGACGCTGTGCGTTTCGGTGGTGCTGGCTGCCAAGGACAATCCCATGGGTGTTGCCGCGAAACAGACCCTGAGGCTGTCCGATCCGACAGTCATCGGCGGAACTCTGGTCCCGGCGGGCGACTACACGGTCACGCATGAGATGCAGGGACAGACACACATCATGGTGTTCAAACAGGACGGCGGAAAGGTCGAAGTCAAAGCGAATTGCACTTTGGTTCCGTTGACCTCGAAGGCGACGCGCAACGAGCAGCGCTTCGCGGAAAATGCCAAGAACCAAAAGGTCCTGGTCGAGATGACCTTCAAGGGCGACGCCGCTAAGCACGTGCTCGAACAGTAAGTCGTTGCAGCAACTGACGGCAACCCGCGGCGCTACTGTGCAAACGTTCTGGCGCGGTGCACGTAGTGCTTCTGGAAGTAGTCGCGGTATTGACCAGAACGCACTTCGTCGAGCCACGGCTGGTTCTCGCGATACCACGCGATGGTTTGCGCCAGACCATCATCGAAGCGCATTGCCGGCTGCCAGCCTAATTCGCGGCTGGTCTTCTCACAATTGATGGCGTAGCGCAGATCGTGTCCCGGCCGATCGGTAACGAATTGGATAAGGCTCTCCGAACGGCCAAGTGCGCGTAGGATTAGCTTGACCACCTCAATATTGCGCATCTCGCAGCCGCCGCCGATGTTGTAGACCTCGCCCTCACGGCCGCGTTGCAACACGGCATCGAGCGCGCTGCAGTGATCGCTGACGTGGATCCAGTCTCGTACGTTGACCCCGGCGCCATAAACCGGCAGCCGCTCACCTGCCATCGCTTGCGCGATCATCAGAGGGATGAATTTCTCCGGAAACTGATACGGTCCGTAATTGTTGGAGCACCGTGTCAGGACCGCGGGAAATTTGTGGGTGTGCACATAGGCCAGCACCAGCAGGTCAGACCCCGCCTTGGTCGCGGCGTAAGGACTGTTCGGCCGCAGCGGAGAGTCCTCCGTAAACTGCCCTTCTTCGCCCAGGCTGCCATAAACCTCGTCGGTGCTGACATGCAGAAATCGCGGAACGCGCGCTTCGCGGCATGCCTGGATGAGGTTGTGCGTTCCATCCACGTTGGTGCGAACAAATGCCGCGGCATCTTCGATACTGCGATCTACGTGGCTTTCGGCGGCGAAGTGAATGACCGCATCGCATCCACGAAGCGGTTCGCGGATCGAGCGATCGCAGATATCCATCTGTACGAACTCGCAACGGCCCTGCTGCAATGCGGGTTCGAGGTTCTTCAGATTCCCGGCGTACGTGAGCTTGTCAACAACCAGGAGCTCCCACTCAGGATGACCCGCGAGCGTGTGATGAACGAAGTTCGAGCCGATGAATCCCGCGCCGCCCGTGACCAGCAGCTTCATAGGCCGCGCACCATGACCGGTTCTTGCGCGCTGCGCAACACCTTCTCGCGGACCATGTTGCTGGCGTGCCAGAGGGATTCGAAGGTGCCGGCGTCAGTCCACCAGCCTTTCAACAACGTGTGGCGCATCGTCCCTTCGGCGAGGTAGCTGTTGTTAATGTCGGTGATTTCGTATTCGCCACGACCAGAGGGCTTCAGGCCGCGAATGCGGTCGAAAACAGAGCCGTCGTAGAAGTAAATCCCGATCACTGCGTAAGAGGAGAGCGGCTTCTTAGGTTTCTCCTCAATGCGAACGATGCGGCCATTCTCAAGGACCGGCACGCCAAAGCGCTCAGGATCGGGCACCTCTTTGAGCATCACCATCGCACCTTTATCCTGCTGCGCGAAGCTGTTGGCGGCATCGCGAACGTCGCCCTCGATGATGTTGTCGCCCAGTACAACACAAATCTTGTCGCCCTTGGCCCACGGCTCGGCCAGGCGCAGTGCGTCGGCGATGCCCGCTTCTCCTTCCTGATAGGCGAAGCTAAGCTGTTGCAGGCCGAACTCCTTCCCGTTCTGCAGCAGGCGAAGGAAGTCGCCGGCGTTCTGCCCACCGGTGACAATCAGGATGTCGCGGATGCCAGCGTCTACCAGCGTCTGCAGCGGGTAGAAGATCATGGGCTTGTCGTACACGGGGAGCAGGTGCTTATTGGTGACGCGGGTCAACGGATACAGGCGCGAGCCAATGCCGCCGGCCAGGACGATGCCTTTCATAGATCTCCGTTCAGATGCCGTGGACAGCGCCTGAGCACCACTGAGCGTACCTGCGTTTCCGAGCCCTAGAATCCCTGGGGAGGCACACAAGAACGGCGAGTGAGTGAGCTGTTCGGCAACAGAGTAGTGGTGACTCCCGATTATCAGCGAATCGCGTCCTGCAAGGCAAGCCGAAGCTGGCTTCGCCAGTCAGGCATCACGATGCCGAATGCAGCCTGTATCCTGGCGTTTGAGAGCACCGAATTGCGCGGCCGGCGCGCCGGCGACTGGTACTGCTCGCTGCTTATTGGCACCACACGTTTGGCTTTCAGCGGACCGCCAAACTCACCGCTGTCGGCGGGCCAGTCGAGCAGAGCTTCGTAGTCTTCGAGGATGGCTTGCGCCAACCCAGCCCACGAGGTCTGACCTGCAGCGGTGAGATGAAACAGGCCGCTGTTCCACGAGCCGGTCATGTCGCGGCGCTCCAGCGACTTGGCGACAATGATGGCCGTCGATTCTGCCAGGCCGCGCGCCCACGTTGGAGCGCCGAACTGGTCGCCGACCATGCGCAGCTCTTCCTTTTCCCGCGCCAGGCGCAGCACGGTCCGCAGGAAGTTCTTGCCGCGCGTATCGTAAACCCACGTGGTGCGCAGAATGATGTGCGCACAGCCGCTGGCGATGATCGCCTGATCGCCCTCGAGCTTGGTCCTGCCGTAGACGCTCAGTGGAGCCGTGGCATCGCTCTCGTCGTAAGGACTGGCTTTGCGGCCATCGTAAACGTAATCGGTGGAATAGTGGATGAGCAACGCGCCGCTGCGTGCGCATTCCTCCGCGATTCGCGCCGGAGCAGCGACATTGATCGCGAGCGTCAGTTCAGGCTGGCTCTCCGCCTTGTCCACAGCAGTGTAGGCGGCGGCGTTGGTCACAACTTCAGGAGCAAACTCGCGCACAGTGCGAGACACGGCGTCCAGGTCGGTCAGGTCCACCTGCTCGACATCAATCGCCAGGACTTCGCCGAGGGGCGCCAGCGTGCGCTGCAAGTGCCATCCAACCTGGCCGTTCGCACCGGTGATAAGGATTCGCAGGCTCACGGCTGGTACCTCGGCAATTGGTCACGAGGTATCTGCGACAAGGGAAGATAGCGTTGGTCTTTCTCTGACAGGATTGGCGAAGGCGTCTGCCAGTCGATGCCGGTCTCGGGATCGTTCCACAGTAGGCCACGATCGTCACCGGCATCGTAGTAATCGCTGCATTTGTAGAGAAAGTCGACGGTTTCGGAGCGTACCACGAACCCGTGCGCGAAGCCCTTGGGAATGTAGAGTTGCAGGTGGTTGTCACCCGAGAGTACGACGCTCACCCACTTGCCAAAGCTGGGCGAGCCGACGCGAATGTCCACAGCGATGTCGAGCACTTCGCCCCGCACAACGCGGCACAATTTGGCTTGTGGAGTGCGGAGCTGATAATGCAGCCCGCGCAGCACGTCGCGAGAAGAGTGTGAATGATTGTCCTGCACAAACCGGTCCGTGATGCCGGCAGCGGCCAGCAGGTTCTCGCGATACGTTTCCATGAAGAACCCGCGCGGGTCGGTGAAGATTCTCGGCTTGATAATCAATACCTCAGGAAGCGACGTTTCGATGATCTCCAGGTTCGCTCCAGCGACCGTTGTGGGCATGCTTTAGTTCCTGAGAATAGGCAAAGCGACGATTATAATGCGTGCTTCCTGAATCCATGCTGCGTTGCTCCGTTATCGTCGTGACGTATAACTCGGCCGAAGCGATCGGTCCGTGTCTGGACGCCCTCGCGCGCGAAGACTGCGAGATTGTCGTCGTGGACAACGCTTCGCAGGACGCGACGGTGCAGCGTGCCGAGGAATTTGTCACGTGGCACGAGCTGCGGCTACTGGCCAACGATCGTAATCTGGGATTCGCGGCTGCGGCGAACCAGGGGATGAGCGAAAGCAGTGGAGATGTTCTGCTGTTGCTCAACGCGGATACCATCGCTGAGCCGGGAGCCGTGAGTGCACTGCTGCAATGCATCGCATCGTCTCAAGCCGCAGCGGTTGGCGGCGCGCTGTTGCACCATGACGGAAAACCTGAGCGGGGCTTCACTTTCCGGCGGCTTCCGACTTTGGCGACTCTGATTTGCGAAACGCTGCTGGTGAACCAGCTTTGGCCGCGCAATCCGGTAAACCGTCGCTATCGCTGTCTCGACGCAGACTACTCGCAGCAGCAGGAGGTGGAACAACCAGCAGGTGCTTGCCTTGCGATCACGCGAAGAGCATGGGAAGAAATCGGCGGCTTTGACGAGCACTTCTTTCCTGTCTGGTTCGAGGATGTCGATTTCTGCAAACGCCTGCTAGAGCGCGGCGACAAGATCGTGTATTGTCCAACGGCGCGCTTTCGGCACAGCGGGGCGCACAGCGTGAGCAAGTTGTCCTTCCGCGAAAGACAAATGTTCTGGTACACCAACATGCAGCGCTATGCGCAAAAACATTTCTCTCCGGGACAGGTGCCATTCCTACGGGCAGCAATTGTCATCGGACTGCTGCTGCGGTCAGTAGCGGCTCTCTTTGGCGTCCGCCAAGCGCCGCTCGACGAAGTGCTGGCTGCGTACTGGGCTGTAATCCGCGAAGCGCGCTGAGTCGGGTCATGGCTAGTCCTCGAACTCCGCTGGCCCGGACGACTGCTTCACCTGTTTGTGGCGCACTGACAACAGAGCCAGAGCGCACGAACCAAGGCGCGCCAGCATGTTCTCTGTTCGACTGCTGACAATCACCGGGACCCGCGCCCCTATCACCAGGTCCGCGATCTGCGCGTCGGACATGTACTGAAGTTGCTTGACCAGCATCGTACCGGCTTCCAAATCCTGGGCCACGAGAATGTCTGCCCGTCCGGCAACCGGCGACACAATCTTGTTGGCTTTGGCCGCTACTTCGGATACCGCAACGTCGTAGCCCAGCGGACCATCGAGCACGCCGCCGGTAATCTGTCCGCGATCCGCCATTTTGCATAAGACCGCAGCATCGAAAGAAGACGCCAGCCTGGGCGATACCGTGTTCTGTGCGGACAGAATCGCGACCCTGGGTTCTTTGAGGCCGAGTGCGTGCGCCAGATCGATCGCATTCTGTACGATGTCGCGCTTCTCCATGACCGTGGGAGAGATGTTCAGCGCGGTGTCGGTGATGAACAGAGGCCGCGGAAAGCCGGGCACCTCCACGGCCGACACGTGACTCATGCGACGCGCCGTGCGCAACCCTTGGGGAGCATCGACGACGTGCATCAATTCGTCGGCATGCAGACTGCCCTTCATCAGCGCTTCCACCTTGTGCTCCCGCGCCATGGCCACGGCACGTTCGGCAGCCTGGTGGCTGTGCTCAGTATCGACCTGCTCAAACTGCGAAATATCGATCTGGGCCTGTTCAGCGGCGGCGCGAATCTTCGCCTCCGGTCCCACCAGAATGGGAACGATCAAATTGGCTTCGGCGGCCTCGTGTGCAGCCAGCAAAGAAGTCGTTTCGACGGGATGAACGACCGCCGTCAGAACGGGGTAGAGTCCCCGAGTCATGTCAATGAGTTGACGATAATGCCTGCCTCTTTCGAGCAACCTGACCTCAGGTAGCGTGACCCGCTCGCGCGCAATTTTCTCGGTGGGGGCGATGACTTCCGCCGTGCCGCTGATGACCAATTCGCCGCGCTGATTTATTGCCTGGCAATCCAGCGTGACCCGGTGTTTCTCTGCATCCTTCTCTGACACCTTGACCGTCACCCTAATGGTGTCACCCAGACCCACAGGCCGGCGGAAGCGCAGGGATTGGGCGAGATAAATTGCGCCCGGACCCGGAAGCTGAGTTCCCAGGACCGTCGAGATAAGCGCTCCACCCCACATGCCGTGCGCGATGATCTTATGGAACATGTCGCTCTCGGCAAATTCTTCGTCGACGTGGGCGGGGTTGACATCGCCCGACATGATGGCAAATAAGTCGATGTCCTTCTGGGTAAGAGTGCGGGAGATGCTGGCGCTGTCACCAACCTTCAATTCGTCAAAAGTGCGGTTCTCTATGCGATCCACGACAGTAGCAAGGCTCATTTCTTCTCCTGATGTCATCCTAGTCCCCAGTGCCGATATAGCGCTCGAGGTCTTTAACCAAAGGGTTCCGGCACTCTGAGGTGTTCGCTGGTCACGTGACCGCGTCATCTTCCCCTTCCTGAGCTTTAGAATCAAGGATTTGCATAACAATAGTGATGTAAATAATAGAATTATAAGGGGTTACACATAAGCAATAGAATTGATTGAGTTTACGCATTAAATTTCCCCGCCCGCGCAGGGGTTGGCCCACACCGTTCTGCCAGCAGATAAGGGATCGAGTAACCTGCGTTTTGACCTTTGAAGGCGCTCCCGGCTCGCAAACAGGACACCGCACCCGCAGAAACACAAACGACCTCCTCCTCTGGTCCGGTGATACCGGGTCGTGCCAAGCTGCAGCAAGTGCGCGCATCACGTCCGCAGGTGACGAGCACGTTCAGCTCTGAGGTTCCAGTAAAGGCGCTCAGCATTCCACATGCCCCACTACAATGGACGATTGCTTGGCTAGGAATTTACGCGGGGAGGTGAAACATGCGCTCATCGTTGGAGAGCAAGGTTCTATTCGTGGCAGGCATTGCGATTCTCTTGCTGCTGTTGGGATCCGCACTGTTGCCTCACGGCCACTTGCTCATCAATCTCCTCGGAGCGGACTCGCGGCGCTTGCTCGAGCTCCCTTTGTTCAGGGTGGGCAAGTTGACGGTTACGCCTGTCTTTCTGGTCAAGGCCTTCATTTTCCTGGTCGCGCTCAGCCTCGTCAGTTCCAGGCTTAGTCACCTTGTCTACGTAAAGCTCACGCGCAGCAAGGCGCTTGGCCAGGAGCGCAGCTACATGCTGGCCCGGTTTGCCTCGGTCGCAACTTACGTGATCGGCTTGATGGTTGGCCTGGAACTGGCCGGAGTGGATCTCAACACGCTGGCGATTCTGGCCGGCACTCTGGGCATTGGCATCGGCTTCGGCCTGCAATCGCTAGTTGCCAACTGGGTGGCAGGGCTGGTTTTGCTGGTCGAGCAGCCAATCCGCATCGGAGACTGTATTGCCATCGGAAACACCAGCGGCGTGGTGGTTCGCATCGGCGGCCGTGGCACCTCGATCCGGACCTACGACAATGAGCTGATTATTGTCCCTAACTCCACGTTTACGACCAGCCAGGTCACGAATTGGTCTGAACCTGATCCCAAGATTCGACTGTCGATCCCGGTGGGGGTTTCGTATGACAGCGACCCACAGAAAGTGCGGGCGGCGCTTTTGCAGATTGCCAGCCAGCATCCCGACGTTTTGACCAACCCGGCCCCCGAAGTTGTGATTGCGGAGCTGGGCGACAGCACCTTGCATTTCCTGTTGCGCTTCTGGAGAGTGATTGGGCCTGAGGATAACTACCGAATCAAGAGCGATTTGTATCACTCCATCCTGAAAGTGTTCGCCCAGCAGAAGATTGAGATGCCCTTCCCGCAACGCGACCTTCATGTGCGCAGCGTGAGTGCACCGATCTTGATCGCAACCACCCCGGCGGCCGGCAAGAGCTGAGGACGAGGCCGCGAGGCCGGTCCACCTGGGCACGGAGCGTGGGGGTTACGTCACACCTCAAGGTGAGTGAACTCACGGACTGTTTCTTGCAGGAAGCTCATACTGCTGATAGATGGCCGCCCAGAATGGGACGGCGATCAGGAGGCCGCTGTGTTGAAGCCTTTTGCAATCTTTTTGGTGCTTTTGTTTAGCGCATTTTCGGCAGCAGCACAGGGAACGCCAGATTCCCAGACGATTCCCGCCGATGCGGTGCATCAGGTCAATCCGGTCAAGCCCACCGCAGAGTCCATTGCTCAAGGGAAGAAGTATTACGGGTATGACTGTGCAATGTGCCACGGTGAGAATGGTGACGGGAAGGGTGATGTCGCCGTCGATGAGAAGCTGAAGCTCAAGGATTATAGAGATCCTGCTGCATTACAAAGTATGAGCGACGCCGAGCTTTTCACCATCATTAAGAACGGCAAAGGCCAGATGCCGCCGGAGGGCAACAGATTGAAGGCCCAGGAGCTCTGGAACTTGGTCAACTACATCCGGTCGCTGGCACACAAATAGCACGCACGTTTGGTACGGGGCTCGGATAGCGGCGGGGCTACCCGGCTGGGCGAGGTTTCATCACTCCATCTGCTCAGGTGTTCTTGCCAACACCGGTGATGCGTGTCCCATCGAACTTCGCAAATGAGAAGCCCGCGAAGGGTTCGTTCCAGTTGTTGGCCATGTCGTTCAGCATGGAGATGGCTACGGATTCCCCCAGTGGCAACGAGTCCGCGTAGTCATGGCGCCAGTGCACCGCTGCATGCGCGCGGCCCAGACCGATGTTCGCAGCGAGCTTGTTCATCTCGCCGCCAATGGTCAGTTGGTCACGATCCGACCCTTGATAGGGAACCAGGGACAAGCCATCCTCACTGGCCTGCATGACCTCGAAATTGGGCAGTGAGGTCAGCGTCGTCAGGTCGTTGAACCAGGCCTTTACGATGGTGGCGCAAGCGCCGGCGACCGTCGCGTGTCCTTGCCCGTATGACGGATGCTGCGGACAGCCTTCGGGAAAAGCATGCGGGAGAAAATATGTACTGTGCTGGGAGAAAACTCGGTTCAAAGCTTCCGAATTCATAACGTCCGAATGCAGGGGGTAATTCGCCTGGCCGCTCTTGGTCATGTGCACCAGTCCGCCAAAGGCTTCGGGCCGCAGGTGGCGGTGCACAAACCACTTCACATACCAAACTGTTTTCAGGGCCCGCTGCGAGACTTCGGCCACCAGAGCTTTCAGGTGTGGAGTTCCAAATGTGCCAAAACCCGTCTGGGTCCTGGAATTCACGTAGGGGTTGTTGGGGTCCAGCGGCGCGTTGTTATCAATGAGCACAAGGCAGGCGTTGAAGTAGGCTTCAAACAGTACGTCCACGTGAACGTAGGCGGCGAGTCCGCGACCGTTACGCATGTATTGCAGATTGGGGTCGGCTTGATTCTGTCCGAATGGACCCTGGCCGTTCTGCACGGCCAGCCACGATGCCTGATCGGTCATGTAATCGACGCCCGGCGCGTAGGTTGTCATGACCTGGGTGACCGGCAGCGCGCCAAACAAGAACGGCAACAGGATGAATTGAGAAGCGTAGGGGCCCAGCACGTCGCCCGCGGTGAATCCGCGGAACAGGTTTTGCGGCGTGACCGGCTTGGGACCATGGAATTGGGGCATTGAATTCAGCTCGGAGATGGCTGCCTGGGTAAGCGGCTCACTTCCGTATTGCGTGAAATTCACATCACGGCACAAGGCCATCCAATAATTTTCAATCGCGGCATCGGCAATCGTCCGGCTCGCCACCGAGGGCGGTGTCCCGATCGCTAGTTGGTGAGAATCGGTTCCCTCCAGGTCAAAAGCCAGCCCGGCCTGCGGGTCGACCAGTGGCGTATTGCCACCAAGCTGGATCTGCTCGAACGCTGCCGGGTTTCCGCTGTTGACCGCGTTCAACAAGCTGAGGTAGGAACTGCTGGTCACCTCGCCGATGGCGTTATGCACTAAGCCCTTGGAATAGTTCCCGATGTAGTTCGGAAAGTTTCGCTCATCGCCGTTCGTAATCTCCCGAGGCACGGGCACTTGGGCTTCGCGGGTAGCCGCGTTGACACGGTTCTCGAAGGACTGAAGAGCGCGGAGAGTAAGACCTGATGGTCGATGCACGTTCCTGAGGATACCAGAGCCGTCGGACTGTGCGGAAGCCAGCGGCGGGGCTGCGAGAGCTCCGGCCGCGAGCGCCGTCGCCGCTCCTGCCTGCCCTAGAAACTTCCGCCGGTTCACTCCGTTTGAGGTTTTTGTGGCGGAAGAACTTTCCGCTTCAAGGACATCGCAGGGGCGATTTCCACTCATTTTGGGCACTCCCTTTTTTGGCCGGTTGCGGGGGATAAACCAGTTGCGCGAACTGCAGCTAATAGGAGCATGGTGTGGGCTTGCGCTTGTTTCTTGGAGCCCAAGCAGGCTCTGCTAAGCGGGTGAAGTTAGCCAATAGGTCCACCAAGCGGTGGCCTATAGGCAACACGGAACTCGCCAGCCGTGTTCAGCTTCGGTAGACATCAGAGAGTGAGTGAAAGCTCACCAGGGACTCACCCCAACGGAGTTACTGACGAGACTTTCGGGTGGAACTTTGCACGACATTCTGAGAGTAGAGGGTGACGATGTCAAGAAGAATCGGACAGCGTCTGACGCGAGAGTTCCCAAACGGGAATGGCAGTACCTACGAACTCATTCTGAGCGCGTTGTTCACGATTTGCTGGGCCTCTTCGACTATGTGCTCCAGATGGGTCTGGTCTTTGAAGCTCTCAGCGTAGATCTTGTAGATGTTTTCCGTACCTGATGGCCGGGCTGCGAACCACCCACTCTTCGCCACGACTTTCAGGCCACCAATTGGCGCGTCATTGCCGGGAGCGCGAGTCAGCTTGGCCGTGATTGGCTCGCCAGCGAGGTCTGACTCCTTCACCGCCTCCGGTGACAGCTTTTCCAGAGCGGCTTTCTGTTCGGGTGTCGCCGGCGCATCGATGCGAGTGTAGTAGGGCATGCCGAACTCAGTCGCCAGTTCGCGGAAGTGCTCGCCGGGATCTTTGCCGGTGCGAGCGGTAATTTCGGCCGCGAGGAGGTCCATAATGGGGCCGTCCTTGTCGGTAGTCCAGACGGTGCCATCGAGTCGCAAGAAACTCGCTCCGGCGCTCTCTTCCCCGCCGAAACAGCACGTGCCATCGAACAGTCCGGGGGCAAACCACTTGAAGCCGACCGGCACTTCCCATAACCGGCGGCCGAGTTTGTTCACCACGCGATCAATCATGCTGCTGCTGACCAGGGTTTTGCCGACGACGACACCATTCGACCAACGGTCTCGATGGGTCAGCAGATACTGAATCGCAACCGCCAGGTAGTGGTTCGGATTCATCAAACCAGCGGAGGGAGTGACGATTCCGTGCCGGTCGGAATCAGGGTCGTTGGCGAAGGCGACTTGAAACTGATTCTTCAGGCCGACGAGACGTGCCATCGCGTACGGGCTGGAGCAATCCATCCGAATCTTGCCGTCGTGGTCAACCGTCATGAAGGAGAAAGTGGGATCGATCTTCGGATTGACGACTTCAATATTCAGTCCATAGGTGGAGTTGATTGGCTCCCAGTAGGGCAAGGCAGCGCCGCCGAGAGGATCAACTCCCATCTTCAGTCCAGCGGCGCGAATCGCTTCCATGTCAACGACGTTCCGTAGGTCTTTGACGTATGGCAGGACGAAGTCTTCCTGGTGGGTGGTCGCTGCTTTCATGGCCGCGGAAAACGGAATACGTTTCACAGCCGCGTTCTTGGTTCTCAGCAGTTCGTTGGCGCGGTCTTCAATCCAGCCGGTGACATCTGTATCCGCGGGGCCACCGTTGGTGGGGTTGTACTTGAAGCCGCCGTCTTCTGGCGGGTTGTGCGACGGCGTAACGACGATGCCATCCGCTAGATGATCTTTGCGGCCCCGGTTGTACACAAGAATCGCGTGAGATATGACCGGGGTTGGAGTGACGCCATCGTTCTGCTGAATGATGGTCTCGACGCCATTGGCGGCCAGGACTTCGAGCGCCGTGCGCTGGGCCGGTTCGGACAGAGCGTGCGTGTCCTTGCCCATGTACAGTGGGCCGTCGGTTCCCTGGCGGCGCCGATATTCGCAGATGGCCTGCGTGATGGCCAGGATATGGGCTTCGGTGAAGGTGCTACGCAGCGACGAGCCCCGGTGCCCGCTGGTGCCGAAGATGACCATCTGGTTGGGATCACTAACGTCAGGCCGGTTCTCGTAGTACGCCTTTTCCAGTTGAGCCAAGTCCACCAGCAACTCCTTGGGGGCTGGCTGACCTGCGAGAGGAGAGATTGTCTCGGTTGCGACCGCCATGTTTACACTCCTGCCGCCTGGTTTTTACTGTTTAATGCCGATCCATTCACAGGCTTGGACGAAGGGCGGGGTTTCCCCGCCACCGCGAGTTTGCTGGAGACCGATTCATCCCACAAGCGAAATCCTCCAAGGAAGGCATTGGCATTGGCGCCCGCCCGGCAGTGAGGAGGCATGTGTTTCAGGTATTTGACGTTCCCGCCCCCGAGGACTACGTCGTCGGGCTCCATCGCCCTGACGAAACAGGCAACAACATCCTCGACGTTGCGCCTCCACTTCTTTTTGCCGAACTTCTCCAGCCCGCGCAATCCCACATAGTCTTCGTAGGTGCCTTTCCGGTAGGGAAGGTGCGCTAGCTCCATCGGCTCGATGACACCGTCAATGATCAGGGCAGAACCCAGGCCGGTGCCCAGGCCCAGGAACAGCATCTTCCGACCTTCGTAGCTGCCCAAGGCCTGCATGGCGGCGTCGTTGATCACCTTGACGGGACATCCGAATGCCTCCTCGAAATCGAAGCCGACCCACTCGGGCCCAAGATTTTTCGGGTCGTTGATGGGATGACCCCGAAGCACGGGGCCGGGATAGCCGATGGACACGACATTGTAAGGCCAACCCGACGCCAGCTTCTTTACCTGGCTGACCATCTGTTTGGCAGTGAGCTTCGGACCCGATACGAACTTTCGCGGTGTCTCCTGCCCGGTGGCGAGAATCTTGACGTGGGTTCCGCCTACGTCAACGGCCAGCACATTCATTACATATCCTCCGGATCTTCAGGCACTCTTCTTAAGCGTCGCGCTCTTGGACTCGATCACCGACAACAGTTCGTTCCAAGAATCATCAAAGGACTTCGCACCATCGGATTGAAGCTTGGCCGCGAGAGCGTCGATGTCCACACCGGCTTTCGCGAACTGCGCCAACACCTGTTCGCAATCGCCGCCGTCGGCCGGCAACACAGCGCCCACCTCGCCGTGATCTGCGAGGGCTTTCAACGTTTCCTCCGGCATGGTGTTGACCGTGTTCGGCGCGGCCAGGGCCTTGATGTAAAGCACGTCCGACGCCTTTGGGTCTTTGGTTCCGGTGCTCGCCCATAGCAGACGCTGCGGGTTATAGCCTGCCTTAACAATCGCCTGCCAGCGCGGCGAAGCCAGCAATTCGCAGTAGGCTTTGTACGAACGTTTGGCAATGGCGATGCCAAGCTGATCGCGCAGGGAGTCAGGCACCTTGTCCGTCACCGCAACGTCCCAGCGGCTGACGAAAATCGAGGCCACGGAGCCGACCTTACTGTCCAGCCCCGCAGCAATACGACGCTCGATGCCCTTCAGGTAGGCCCCTGCTGCTGCCAGGTATTGTTCGCGCGAGAACAACAGCGTCACGTTGATGGAAACGCCGGCGAAAATCGCCTCCTCAATCGCCGGCAGACCTTCCTTCGTGCCGGGAATCTTGATGAAGAGATTGGGCCGTTTGGCGCGGGCATGCAGGTCTTTGGCCTGGGCGAGAGTCGTAGCTGTGTCGTATGCCAGCAGCGGCGATACTTCCAGCGATACCCAGCCGTCCACACCCTTAGTCTGATCGTGGACAGGCCGAAACAGGTCGGCTGCGCGGGTCAGGTCCTCCAAGGCCAATTCAAAGAAGAGTGCTTCCCCGGATTTGCCCTGGCCGAGCTTTTCACGGATGGCAGTATCGTAAGTCGCGCTCTTTCGGATGGCGTGATCAAAGATGGTTGGGTTCGACGTAAGGCCGGTGACCGATAACTCATCGATATAGCGCTTGAGAGTGCCGCTGTTGAGCAAGTCGCGTGTAATATTGTCCAGCCAGAGACTCTGGCCGAGATCGTGAAGTATTTGTGTGGCTTTCATGTTGTCTCCTCACATCAAACCGCTAGAAAGTATAAGCCAGAGGAAGTCGGCGCAACCGGAAAGTCCTGCACTGATGATGCCGGGAAACAAGCATACAACCCCAGCGCTCACAGAAGAAAGACGCAAACGCTTTCTTCCAGCATGTTTACAAAATCGTAACAACCAGTATTTATATCTGTTTAAGCACCACGCAACCTTGGACACTTTGGAGTAGTCATGCCAGCCAATCTAGACGAAGCCCGTACCGGAAATAGCGTGGCCGATCTGAAACAGGCCATCCTTGACGACCTTTACTACATTCAGGGGCGCGTGCCAGCTCTCGCCACACCGAACGACTGGTACATGGCGCTGGCTTACGCCGTCCGCGACCGGATGATGAACGACTGGATCAAGTCGTTCTCTTTGATGCGGCACGAAGATATCAAGATTGTCGGATATCTGTCGGCTGAATATCTGATTGGGCCGCAATTGGGCAACAACCTGCTCAACCTCGGCATTCGCGAACCGGTCAAACAGGCTCTTTCTGAATTGGGACTGGACTTGGACAAGCTGAGCCGGTTGGAACCAGAGCCAGGGCTCGGCAATGGCGGACTGGGGAGGCTGGCTGCGTGCTACATGGATTCGCTGGCCACTTTGCGGGTTCCCGCCGTCGGCTACGGTATTCGCTACGAGTTTGGACTCTTCGACCAGGAGATTCGCGACGGCTGGCAGGTGGAGAAAACCGACAAGTGGCTGCACTTCGGCAATCCCTGGGAAGTCTGCCGCCCCGAAATTTCTTATCACGTCGGCGGAGGCGGCCACACCGAGCGATATCACGACGGAGAAGGCAACCTGCGCGTTCGCTGGGTCCCCGCGCAAGTCGTGAAAGGCGTCGCCCACGATACGCTGGTCGCGGGATACGGGGGCGGCCTGGTGGACTTCCTGCGGCTCTGGGCCTCGGAGGCAGTGGAGGACTTCGACCTGCAAGCGTTCAACGTCGGCGATTACTACAAGGCCGTGCAGGAGAAAGTCGCCTCCGAAACCATCAGCAAAGTCCTTTACCCCAACGACGAGCCGGAGGTCGGCAAGCGGCTCCGCCTGGCGCAGCAATATTTCTTCACGTCTTGCTCGCTGCAGGACATGATCAGGATCCACACCATGCGCGGAAAGAGCCTGGAGCAATTTCACGAGAATTTTGCCGTGCAGATGAATGACACCCATCCTTCCATCGCGGTCGCCGAGCTCATGCGGCTATTTGTGGACGAACACCAGATGGACTGGGACAAGGCGTGGGACGTTACGCAGAAGACGCTCGGCTACACCAACCACACCCTTTTGCCGGAAGCGTTAGAGAAGTGGTCACTGCCGCTGTTCGCCAACATCCTGCCGCGGCACCTGGAGATCATCTACGAGATCAACCGGCGCTTCCTTGACGAAGTGCGCTC
This sequence comes from uncultured Acidobacteriaceae bacterium, assembly GCA_963703645.1. Taxonomy (GTDB): domain Bacteria; phylum Acidobacteriota; class Terriglobia; order Terriglobales; family Acidobacteriaceae; genus Bog-257. The sequence goes on along the minus strand of CAVPFD010000046.1, from coordinate 33,782 downwards.
CAGGTTCCCCGGAGACAATGACAGGGTTGCCCGCATGTCGTTGATTGATGAGCATGACGAGAAATACGTCCGCATGGCTTACCTCGCGACCGTGGGCAGCCATGCAGTGAACGGTGTCGCAGCGCTACACTCGGAGCTCTTAAAGAAGACACTACTGCACGACTTCTATGAATTGTGGCCGCAGAAGTTCTTCAACGTCACTAATGGCGTGACGCCGCGACGGTGGCTCGCGCTCAGCAACCCGGAACTGAGCCAACTCATCACGAGCAAGGTCGGGGAGGGATGGATCACAAACGAAGACCAGTTGCGGAAACTGGAGCCGTTCGCGGACGACCCAGCCTTCCACAAGAAGTGGCGCGCTGTGAAGCAGACGCGCAAACAAGAGCTGGCCGCGCTGGTAAAGGAATGCGCTGGAGCCATCATTGACCCGGCGACACTCTTCGACGTGCAGGTGAAACGCATTCACGAGTACAAGCGCCAACTGCTGAACATTCTGTACGTCATCAGCCTGTACAACCAGATCAAGAAGAACCCCGCCATCGACATAGTTCCGCGCACGCTGATCTTCGGTGGCAAGGCCGCTCCCGGCTACTTCATGGCGAAGCTGATCATTAAGCTCATCAACTCCGTGGCCGACGTTATCGATCGCGACCCGGCGGTAAAGGGCCGCCTGAAAGTCATCTTCTATCCGGATTTCGACGTGACGGATGGTCAGGTGATTTATCCTGCCGCTGACTTGTCAGAACAGATTTCTACTGCCGGGAAGGAGGCGTCGGGAACGGGCAACATGAAATTCTCCATGAATGGCGCGCTGACCATCGGCACACTGGATGGCGGCAACGTCGAAATCCGCGAGCAGGTGGGCGCTGAGAACTTCTTCCTCTTCGGCCTGAACGTACACCAGGTCTTTGAACTCAAGGCCAGGGGTTACAATCCGCGACAGTACTACGAGATGAATCCGGTGCTGAAGGAGACGATTGATCAAATCGCCTCGGGAGTGTTCTCGGATGGAAATCGCGAGTTGTTCAAACCAATTGTTGATTCTCTGCTGAACCAGGACACCTACCTGGTACTGGCAGATTTTCAGGCGTACCTCGAGTGCCAGTATAAGGTTGACAAGGCGTTTCGGGATCAGGAGCACTGGACAAGGATGTCGATCCTGAACGTGGCTCGCATGGGCAAGTTCTCCTCCGACCGTTCGATACGTCAGTATTGCGACAATATCTGGGACGCCAAGCCGGTTGAAGCGCCGGCTACAGCAGTGGCCGCGTTGAAGTGAGAGACCCCGGAATGGAAATGGTGCCCGGAATTGAGGAACTCGATCGACGCTTTGCAATAGCAGGCATCGCCCGCGTTGTGCCGGGTCACGGCGGACTTCCCAAGGTCCGCATCACCGCGCCTCAAGCCGAGGGCGAGATATACCTGCATGGCGCCCAAGTGACTTCGTGGAAACCTGCGGGCACAGAGGAAGTCCTGTTCCTCAGCAGTCACGCGCAGTGGCATGAAGGCATCGCCATACGTGGCGGAATTCCGGTTTGTTTCCCGTGGTTCCGTGCGAAAGCGGACGACCCGAAGGCGCCAGCACATGGCTTCGTCCGTACCAAGGCGTGGTCTCTCGAATCCATTACATGCGAAGGCAAATCAGTAGCCGTCGTCATGTCCACGGTAAGCGACGATGACACACGAAAATGGTGGCCCGCGGATTTCCGGTTGGTGCTCACCACCAAGTTCGAGTCTGAGTTGGAGCTGGAGCTCGCAGTCACGAATACTGGACCGACGCCTTTGCGGTTCGAAGAAGCGTTGCACACCTATCACAGAGTGGGTGATGTGGCGAACATCCGGATACGCGGTTTGGACGGCGTTGCCTACCTCGATAACACCGATTCAAACCGCGAGAAAACGCAGCGAGGCGACCTCGTCATCACAAAGCAGACCGACAACGCGTACCTGAACACCAAAGGCGACATCGAGCTGGATGACGACGGCCTCAAGCGCCGCCTCCGCATTACGAAGGGGAATTCGCTCACGACCGTGGTCTGGAACCCCTGGCGCGAGGGTACGAGGTCTTTGTCTGACCTCGGTAACGAAGAATGGCAGCAGATGGTCTGCGCTGAGGTCAGCAACGTTCTTGGATTTGCAGTCGATCTTACACCGGGCCAGCAGCACACCATGAAAGCCGTCATTGGAGTTGAACCTCGCCTATAGCTCAAAAAGACGACTTTTTCCAGTAAACAAGTGACAGTCTTTCGTGGAGATTCATAGGGGAAGAAATGGGCGGGAGCACGTAAATTTTTCCTACGGGGAATCCCCTAGCCACTTTGAAGGAGAAGTTCTAACCCTCCAACAGTCAATGTGCTGCACGACAGGAATAGGCGGCTTCGGATCAAATCTTTCGGTAACGAACGTGCTTCCTTGTTGTGAAGTGTCACGTAGTACTTCAGGAGGAACCATGTACGAACGGGGGACCTCGGAAGACTGGCGCACCTTCGCTGAACTGGCCTCCAAAGAAGAAGACCCAGTCAAACTCATGGAGTTGGCTGACAAGCTCCATCGAGCCTTGGATCAGCAATTACCCAGTCGGGGAGCACAATCTGAACCGGCACCGCCCGATGCATATGCATCACAGTGAAAGCCATACGAATCTAAGGAACCGTCTAGGGCCGGAGGATGGTATGACTTCGAGGGCAGCCCTGATTTACTTAGTTAATTGATAACGCCAAAGTGGGTACAACGAGCCCATGCTCGTAGTAATGGTTTGCCATTCGCAACAGACCTCACTGAGCTTAGCCCGTCTTTCGGACTGGCGCTAAAGAGGCAACTTGTCGTCGAATGGACAACGCACGATGGGAGCTAGCGGCTAAGGTTGTTAATTCACGGGCTCAGATGCCCTAAGGTCGATGAGGCAGCTTTTGGGGCCGTGCAATGTTTGTCGGTGTCGGGCAGCAACTGGCTAACAGAAACAGAATATGTGGAACTCTTCTCCCAGATCGTACAGGGCAGCCTTCGTGGTGGTGTTTTCCTTGTTGGCGGGCATCGGAATCGCCTCCTATGTGATGTCCGACCGTCTGGCGGATCGCGAGGAGCGGGTCATTCACACCCACCAGGTTATCTCGTTGCTGAAAAGTGTCTCCGCAGATCTAAGCCAGGCTGAGAGCGCACAACGTGGTTATGTTCTGACCGGCGACAGGACCCTGCTCATTGAATACGACGCAGGGATTGAAGACGGTCCCGCAACGTCTGAATGAACTGCAGTCTCTTACAGCAGATAACCCGCGGCAGCAGCAACGACTCTCGCGGCTGCGGCCCCTGATCGACGCCAACCTGGATCTTCTTGCGCAGTCCGTCGAACTGCGTGAACGCGATCCCTCAGCCAGCGGCCAACAATTGGAGTTTGCCGCGCCAAAGCGCTGCTTTGGACAGACAAAATACTCACGCTGCTCACTGCAATGGAAGAAGAGGAAAACCAGCTTCTCAGGTACAGGTCCAGAGTCTCGATCAGCACCCAACGTCGGACCGAAATGGTACTGGTGCTGGCGTTCTTGCTGGCTTCTATGGTGCTGGTGTCCCTGTTTCTGATAATGAGTTCGGAGGTCAGGCGGCGAACCCGGGCCGAACTCCTCGCGAAAGAAAGTGAAGAGAGGTTCCGACTACCTGGTAAGCGGCATCCAGGATTACGCGTCATTCGACTCAGCCTTGAGGGCCGGATCATGACCTGGAACCTGGGAGCTGAGCGCCTGTTCGGGTATCACACTCTGGAGATTCTGGGCCAGCCGCTGTCCGATCTTTTCCAATCCTGCGACCAGAACACTCCCGAAGAACACTTGCGCAATGCGCTTCGGGACGGGCACATTCATGATGAATGTCAGCAATTACGCAAGGACGGTACGGTCTTCTGGGCGACGGCGGATGTCACTCTGCTGAGAACGATGACGGCCAGCCGCGCGGCTATGCGCTGATCATCCGCGACATCACCGAACGGCGGCAGCACAGCGAAGAAATAAAGCAACGAGAGGCCCAACTGAATGCCTTCTTCTCCAATGCCCGGTAGGACTGGCGATCATCGACAAGGATCTTCGGTTCCAGCGGATCAATGGCCCCTTTTCCCGTCTCAATGGGCTGCCACCCGAGGAAAACACCGGGATGCAGGTGCGAGACGTCGTAAAGAACCTCGCGGGTAAAAATTGAACCTCTCATTCGCCAGGTCGCAAGAACCGGTGTGCCCGTGCTCAACTACGAAATTACCGGGTCACGCGCCAACCACTCCAGGCGTCTCAGGATGGTGGTTGAAATCATTCTTTCCCATAGCCCGGGAAGGCGAAGCGGTAACCCAGATAGGCGCGGTTGTGCAGGACATTACGGCACTTAAGCGAGCCGAGAATACCGTTCGCTGGCTCAGCGGGCGCCTACTGCAGTTGCGTGACGATGAAAGACGCCGGCTGGCCCGTGATCTGCACGATTCTCTGGGACAGATTCTTACCGCGGTGAAGATGAACCTCTCCTACCTGGCAGAGACACGTCGGACCTGGATGAGCGAGGGCGTAACGCCATGGCGGAGAGCAAGGAACTCATCGACAGTGGCTTGAAAGAGGTGCGCACGATCTCCCACCTCCTGCATCCTCCCATGCTGGATGAGGTGGGTCTGCTGCCCGCCATTCGTTGGTATGCAACCGGGTTCGCCCAGCGAAGCGGTATTGATGTCGAAGCTGGAATTGCCAGCCACTTTTCGCCGCCTTCCAGTCGAGATGGAGACCGCCATCTTTCGGGTCGTCCAGGAAAGCCTTGACAAATGTCCATCGCCATTCCAAAAGCGCCTACTGCCGTGGTTCGTCTGGACGTCGAGCCTGACAGTGTTCATCTTCGGGTAATCGACTATGGGTGTGGCATACCGCCTGAGAAGCTATTGTTCCGCCCGGAAAGCCCAACCATCGGGATCGGGCTGCTCGGGATGCGAGAACGCCTGCACCAGCTCGGTGGACAAGTGGAAATAACATCCGACGGCGACGGGACAACCGTTCATGTCATAATTCCGCTGCGTGAGGCTGCATGAGTGCTTTAAGAGTTCTGATTGCTGATGATCACGACGTGGTTCGAAAAGGTCTGAGAATGCTGATTGAGGAGCATCCCGGCTGGGAGGTCTGCGGCGAGGCACGCTCCGGCCGGGAGGCGGCTGAGAAATGCGTCGAACTGAGCCCCGATGTCATCGTCATTGATGTCAGCATGCCGGATCTGAATGGCCTGGAGGCGACCCGGCAAATCCGGAAGGCGTGTCCGAAGACCGAGGTTTTGGTAATTACCCATCATGATTCCGATGAGATGGCAGGAGAAGTCCTGGACGCCGGGGCCCGGGGATATGTTCTGAAGTCGGACTCCGATAGAGATCTTGTCAACGCCGTCGAGGCACTGAGTAATCACAAACCATTCTTCACCGCCAGGGTCACTGAAATCTTTCTCGCTAATCGGCTAAGCGGCGCTTTGGACCCGGCGGAAGCGATGCGTCATCGGCTCACCATGCGCGAGCTTGAAATCCTGCAACTTCTTGCCGAAGGAAAGACCACCAAGGAGGTGGCTTCTCTGCTGGGGATCGCAACGAAGACTTCCGACACCCACCGGACCAATATCATGCGGAAGCTGAACGTGCACTCGGTGGCCGAACTGGTGCGCTATGCAATCCGCAATAAGGTTGTCGAGCCGTAAGCGTTGGTAAGATCCTTGAAATACATGATTCACCGTATTTACAAGCCTGACTTCGTTGCGCTTCAATGACATAGGTATATTTTAATGACCCTAGGGACCCCGACCAGGATCATGCTGTCAGACGATCATCCCTTTGTACGGCGGGGTCTGCGCAACATACTCGATACTATGACTGAGTATGAGGTCTGCGGGGAGGCCGGCGACGGCCACCAAACCCTGGAGATGGCGGCGTCTCTGCGGCCTGACATCCTAATCACCGATATCTCGATGTCCCCGCCTAACGGCCTCGAGGTCGCTGCAAAGCTCCACGCGTTGCTCCCGGGGATTAGGATCCTGATTCTAACGATGCACGACTCTGCGGAAATGCTGCGCGCTGCCGCGGCGGCAGGAGCCTCCGGTTACCTCCTGAAATCGGACGACGAGCGTTTGCTGATTAATGCGCTGGAGTGCTTGAAAGAAGGCCATTCCTTCGTTAGCCCATCCTTCGACCCCAACCTGGCAGGCCAGCTTTTCCACTAACCCGCGCTTTCATAAGATGGGATTTCTATAAAAGTAACACTCCTGTCGCGCGTAAGGTATCGTTCCGTACAGCCTACGGCTTCCACCCGATGGTCAGTGATCCCGAAGCAATCTACTGTGATCCCAGACAGTCGGAATTTACACATCGGATTGGAGAGCCAATGACGACAGAACACGGAACCTTAAGCTGCATTCCTGAACAGGAAGCAATTAATCGGGCCAAGCTCGGTGACAGCAACAGCTTCGAGACCTTGTATGGCTTGCACAAGCGTCGCGTTTATTCGCTCTGTCTGCGTATGACCGCTAACACCGCGGACGCTGAAGACCTTACCCAAGAAGTCTTCTTGCAGCTCTACCGCAAAATTGCCAGCTTCCGCGGCGAGTCGGCCTTTTCCACCTGGCTTCATCGCGTGGCTGTAAATGTAGTGCTCATGCACCTGCGTAAGAAAAATGTATCTCTCCTTACTGAACCTCTGGAACTGGAGCAGGATGACCGCCCGAAGAGAGACCTCGGCGCGGAGGACAATCTACTGGCTGGCTCGATCGACCGTGTGGTTCTGGACCGTTCAATCAACCATCTCGCTCCCGGGTATCGCGTTATCTTTCTCTTGCACGACGTTGAAGGTTACGAACACAAAGAGATTGCCAAGATGATGCAGTGTTCGATTGGCAACAGCAAGTCGCAGCTCCACAAGGCGCGCATGAAATTACGCATACATCTTCAGACACGCAGCGCCGAAAGAGGCACTCTGCGACTAGTCAGGACGCAAAAGGCATCCCGCGGCGCGAAGCGGCCTGCCTGTGGGCGTGCTACACCATGGGCGGAGCAACCGCAGGCGGCTTAGGAACCTGCGTATCGAAGACCTGGACGCCTTGAAGCGTCGGCCGTCTGGGTGGGAATGCCCTGGATCCTCTTCCCCGGTGTTAGGGAAGCTAAAGAACAAGGAGAGCAATTCATGTTTACCATCCTCATCGTGATTCTTGCACTCGCACTGGTTGGCGCATTACCTCTCTGGCCCCATAGTCAAAGTTGGGGCTACTATCCGAGTGGCGGATTGGGATTGGTAGTTGTGATCCTCGTTATTTTGTTGGTGCTTGGGCGCATTTGAACCTAGGTTGCCGTCCACTGACCGTTGTTAAGATTTGTTGTTTGGAGGAGGGCACTTCTTACGCGACATTCGCGGCCACTCCCAAACCATTTGTTGTGCTTTTATTTACAGGCGCTTGCCAAGATCAGCGGAACGTTACGTTCGGTGAGTTTCACGACCTCGGGCCTGCTCCTTGTTGGTCACAATAACCGGGGAAAAAACTGCGAGGACACAAAGATCACGCCACTAGCTCCGAACGATTCTGTCCATAAATTTGAGGCATGGTGGGCAACCAATAACCGCACCGTCGCCTCATAGTGTCCCGACGTGATGTTACTTTCGTAAGTAAAAATCGCTTCACGATCGTTCATTTTCGTTCAGCCAGGTGTACAAGAAATCATATTCTCCAAGCTGTTCCGCCTCAACGGGATGGACGGCGGACTCTAGCAGTGGGGAGAAATGGGGCCGTTGCTGGCGCCCGGGGTCCAATTTACAAATGATTTTCCCAACGGAAACGCTTTTGCTTTTCCGCAGAGGAGACCGTGATTGAAGGTCTGACGGCGTTTGGCTGAGGAGGGTTCATCGCCATGAGAAATGCCCGCGCTTGCATGATAGGTTTTTTATTGTTAGCTGCGACCGCGGCCGTCGCCCAGTGGCAGCAGGGTTTTGACTTCCGTAACACGAGCACCTTCGTTAGCGATCCGTCGGGATCGACATACGTGCTGCCCAGCACGGCCTATCCGACCACGGTAAGCGGGGTGACGTTTGGCTGGGTGAAACCCTCGCTGGTGCAGGGCCGGGACCGCAGTACCAAGGTGGATCCGCGCCTGGCTGGCATTAACTTCGCCAACAACGGTTCGCCGGCGACGTTCTATGTGGACCTGCCTTCTCCTGGTACTTACAACCTGTCACTGGCCATGGGGGATGCCGGCAACGAACAATGCTACGTGCAGTGTCAGGTGCAGTTTTTCGACGGCAGCACAGTGCTGGGTACGGTGACTGGGGGATTGATCGGGGCAGGCAATTTCTACGATGCAACGGGAAAGGCTTGGTCAGCCGCAACGTGGCCGAGCAACAACCTGAGCCAGCAGGTGACCTTAACCGGTTCGCGACTGACGGTGGTAGTGGGCACGGGTAAGGCGACGGGAGACTATACGACGGTGGCGTTCCTGGGAGTGGCGCAGGTCTCCAGTTCGCCTGGCTTCACCATCTCGGCCTCGCCGGCCTCGCTCAACGTCGCGCAGGGGAATCAAGGCACATCAACGATCACTACTACGATCAATAACGGCTTCAATAGCTCAATCAGTCTGTCGGCTTCGGGGGTGCCGTCGGGGACGACGGTGAGCTTCAATCCGAATCCAATACCGGCGCCTGGATCGGGTAACTCCACCATGACCATCACGGTGGGAAGCAGCACTCCGGCCGGAACCTATCCCATCGTCGTAACGGGCACGGGCGGTGGCACGCAAGAAAAGACCACGGTGGACCTGACCGTGACCTCGGTGTCGGGATCAGGAGAAGGCTTTGATTTTCGCAACACAAAGACGTTCGTTACCGATCCGCCGGGCGATACGTACGTGCTTGCTACCACGGCTTATCCGACTACAGTCAATGGTGTGACGTTTGGCTGGATGAAAACCTCGCTGGTGCAGGCCCGCGACCGCAATGCAACCTTGGATCCGCGGCTAGCGGGGATCAATTTCGCCAGCAATGGTTCGCCGGCAACGTTCTATGTGGACTTGCCTTCTCCCGGCATCTACAACTTGTCGCTGGCCATGGGAGATGCGGGCAACGAACAATGCTACGTGCAGTGTCAGGTGCAGTTTTTGGACGGCAGCACAGTGCTGGGTACAGTGACTGGGGGTTTGATCGGGGCAGGCAGTTTTTACGATGCCACTGGAAAGGCTTGGTCAGCCGCAACGTGGCCGGCCGACAACCTCACCCAGCAGGTAACGCTGACGGGATCGCGACTCACGGTGGTAGTTGGTACAAGTAAGGCCACGGGTGACTTTACGACGCTGGCCTTTCTCGGCGTGGAGCAGGTTTCCAGTTCGCCGAGCTTCACCATTTCCGCCTCGCCGTCTTCGCTCGCCATTCAGCAAGGTAACCAGGGAACATCGTCAATTACGACGACCATCAGTGGCGGCTTCAACAGCGCGATCACTCTGTCGGCTTCGGGCGTTCCTTCAGGCACAACGGTGAGTTTCAACCCCAACCCGATTCCGGCTCCCGGAGCAGGCAACTCGACCATGACCATCACGGTCGGCGGCAGCACGGCGACGGGAACCTATCCCATCACCGTGACAGGCAATGGTGGGGGCGTCCAGCAAAACGCCACAGTCACGCTGACAGTGACTCCGGCCGGAGGCCAGCCGATTGATGTCGTCACGTATCATTACGATATATCCCGCCAGGGCCAAAACATGTCGGAGACGGTTCTGGCGCCCGCTAACGTTAATTCCAGCGGCTTTGGGAAGGTTAACTTCCTTTCCGTGGATGGCAAAGTGGATGCGCAGCCGCTTTATATACACGGCCTGTTCCCTCAAAACGCCCTCTTCGTGGTGACCGAACACGGTAGCGTTTACGCGTTCGACCCTGATGCGGGCACGCAGACATGGAAGGTGTCCACACTGCTTTCGGGCGAGACCACCAGCGATGATCATGGTTGCAGCCAGATCAGTCCTGAAATCGGCATCACCAGTACTCCTGTGATTGACCGCCAGCTTGGGCCAAACGGCGCGATGTACCTGGTCGCGATGTCCAAGGATTCCAGCGGCAACTATCATCACCGTCTGCACGCGCTTGATCTGAAGACCGGCGCCGAGTTGTTTGGCGGTCCGGTTGAGATCCAGGCAAAGTATCCCGGCAGCGGCGACGGGAGCCAGAACGGCCAGGTCATCTTTGCTCCTGGACAATATGCTCAGCGCTCGGGCCTGCTGGAACTGGGCGGCGTCATCTACATCGCATTCACTTCCCATTGCGACGCTCGTCCCTATACCGGATGGGTGATGTCCTACAACAACTCGACTCTGGCGCAGACATCGGTCATCGACGTGACGCCCAACGGCAACGAGGGCGCCATCTGGATGGCGGGAACTGGATTAGCCGGCGATTCGAACGGTTTCATCTACTTCCTTGATGGCAACGGTACCTTCGACACGACGCTCAATGGCCAGGGCTTCCCCATAAATGGCGACTATGGAAACGCCTTCCTGAAACTTTCCACCTCGGGAGGGCTCGCTGTCGCCGACTACTTCAATATGTCCAACACGGTGCAAGAGTCGGACAGTGACGAAGACCTCGGCTCTGGCGGCGCGATCGTGTTGCCGGACCTGACCGACAATAACCACCAAGTGCATCACCTGGCGGTGGGCGCAGGGAAGGATTCCAACATCTACGTCGTGAACCGTGACAACCTGGGGAAGTTTAATCCCAACAACGACAGCGCCATCTATCAGGAGCTGGACGGTGTTCTGCCCGGCGGGGTGTGGGCAAATCCGGCGTATTTCAACAATACCGTGTACTACGGTTCCGTGGGTCAACCGCTGAAAGCCTTCCCTATCAGCAATGCGATGTTGGCCGCATCGCCCAGTTCTCAGAGTCCCGCGTCGTTCGGATATCCGGGAACCTCTCCCGCAGTGTCGGCCAACGGAACTTCCAACGGGATCGTGTGGGCGGTCGAGAACAGCAATCCCGCCGTATTGCATGCTTACGACGCCACGAACCTGGCGAAAGAGCTGTACAACAGCAACCAGGCGGGATCACGGGATCAGTTTGGAGCAGGCAACAAGTTTATTACTCCTCTCATCGTAAACGGAAAAGTCTTCGTCGGAACGCAGACGGGAGTAGCGGAGTTTGGACTGTTGCCCTAAGAGGGATGGGTCGCGAGCGTGAGTCCGGCAGATATCAGGGTCGGAAGCGTAAAAGGATGGCTCTAGCCGGGTCGTTGAGCTATGCCGCCATGGACTTGCATGGCCCGCAGCACGCCGAACCCTACACGTGAGCAAGTGAGAATGCCCAACGGTCGGTTGTACGCTTGCCAGAATAAGTTGAGAGAATCCGGCATCCAATCACGGCACGCTTACTGCGTTGGTGCTGGAGCCGGTTGCGGCGCAGGCGTACTGCCAAAATTCACCTTTGGAACCTGGCGGGCCCCCTCCTCTGTCTTGAAGTAAGCGTCGTTGCGCGTGAATCCTGAAAGGCTTGCGACGATGTTGTTCGGGAACAAACTGATATACGTGTTGTAATCCTGCAAGGTTTCGTTATAGCGGCGGCGTTCGATGGCTGTCCGGTTCTCAGTGCCCGCAAGCTCGTCCTGCAACCGCAGAAAATTTTCATTAGACCGGAGTTGAGGATAATTCTCCACGACGACCAGGAGGCGACTAAGAGCGGAATCAAGTTGACCATTGGCAGCGATCTTTTCCTGGGGAGATTTCGCTCCCATCATCGCGGCGCGGGCGGCCGCAATGTCGCCGAAGACCTTCTCCTCATGGGTCGCAAACCCTTTCACGGTCTCGACCAGGTTCGGGATGAGGTCGGCCCTGCGCTGCAGAACCACATCCACCTGCGACCAGGCTGCATTCACCGCCTCACGCTTGCGAACCATCTCGTTACGATGCGACACGAAGGTGCCGCCGAACCAAAGCAGCAGCAACACAAGCACGACCAACACGATGATTCCCTTTTTCATACCAATCTCTCCCTGATAATCCTTGATTGCTACCGTTCTTCCTAGGGCAGATTCCGCAGGTGGCGTTTGGGCACCCGGGCATCCAGTTCGTGAGCAACCCGCCGAATCGCGCTCATGTACGCATAGTACAACTCGCGTAAGTTGTCCGAATGCCGACCTTCGTTGCGCAACTCCAGGATTGCCTCAAGCGGCGTCACTTCAAAGCCGAAGACCTCGCCGGCCTGTTCCAGCAGCTGCGGCTTCGTATGCGGCGGATCCTCTCCGAGCGCAATCAGGGCATGGCGGAACAGCGTCAGAACGCTTGTGATCGACTTGGCCAGCACCGCGCGAAGTTCGTCTTCGTTGTCAGGACTCAGCAGCAGATGGTGCCGCAGACGCAACAGTGTGGTCCGTAGTTCGTGTTCCACCTCGACCCGGTGCAGGTTCATGGGCACTTCTATTGCGGTTACCACATCCTGCCCGAATAGCGTCTGGTGCGAGCGTTGTATATCGAGCAATTCGATCGCGAAGACATCGGCGGACTCTCGTAACTCGTCGAGCGTCATGATCATCGGCGGCCGCAGCTTTTCTTCGTGACTCCACCAGCGCAGCACTGTCGAGATCGGTGCAAACGAGTTCGGCTTCAAGTGTTGCAGCACAACCAGTACGTTCACATCCGAGAATTCCTCATGGAAGTCTTCGCGGGCGGCGGAACCGTACAGAACGACGGACACCAGATTGTCTCCGCACGCTTGCTGCAATCGGATAACGAGTTCCTGCAGCTTATTTTTCGGCTTCTGCATTGCCCCTCCACACGCTGTTGATCACCAACTGCCGCCAGCCCCGCCACCACCGCTCAGACCACCGCCAAAACCGCCGAAGCCCCCAAATCCTCCGCCCCCGCCCGAATAACCGCCGGAACTGCCCCCGAAGCCGCCGCCCCAGCTACCGCCTCGGCCCCCTAGGGCACTGCCCAGTAAAAACCAGGGGAGAGCGGATCCCCCGCTACCGCCCGACCGTGGACCGCGACCGCCGCCTCGCGCCGAGCGCCAAAGAGCGCGGATGACAACGAAAATGACCACGATGATTAACCATGGGATCCACCACGATGTTTCACGTTCAGGCGCAATCGGCTCGTTGGGCGGCACGCCGTTCAACTGCACACCCTTGTCGGCTGCTATGAGTCGGGCTATACGTGTTGTACCGAGGAGCACGGCACCGCTATAGTTCCCACGACGCAGATCAGGCACCATTTCCCGCCCGATGTCTCCCGCTCGGGCATCATTGATCACCGGCTCTAACCCGTAGCCGACCTCAATCCTGTACTGACGCTCCTTGGGCACTACTAAAAGCAGGACTCCTCGGTTCTCCTTCTTTGATCCGACACCGAGGTGTTTATAAAGATCGGCCGCGTAGTCTTCCTTGCTTTGGCCGTCGAGTGAATCAACGGTAACAACCGCAACTTGGGCGCCTGTCTGATGCTCGACCTCGGCACATAAAGCCTCCAGCTTGGCTTTGGTCGAGGGATCAATGACGTGTGCGAGATCGGTGACGTAGCCTGCGGGGCGAATATCCGCGACCTTCTCCGCCCATGCGAAGGAACACCATGCCAACGACCAGATTGCAAAGAGAACGAATTTGATACGCCCTGGCATGACTCATCGCTGACGTTGCATCAACCTAAGTACCGTAGAAAGTGCAGGACGAAGTGTCAAGAAACTCTGACTTGCGGGACGGCGCCTGGCCCATCTGCTCTACGCCTGACTCATCGGCACCTCGTCGGGGACAAAGGAGTAAAGAGTTCGGAAGACGTTAAGAAATCCAAACCGCGTTGGATTATCTTGCCTTCGGAAAATCTCCTCTGCCTTCGCAGGCTAGAATATGTCCGCTTCGTTTGCAGACGTAGATAGAGGTTTATAGTGTCCGCAGCAGCCACGACCTGCACGCTGCAATACGACTCTGATCTCCTCGAAGCCGGTTCCCGGGCCGCGACACAAAGTGCTGGATGGTTCCCGGATTAGTTCGGTATTGACGGTGCGCCAAATGCCTTGCCACGAACCGCCGAGTAGACGGCATCGAAGAGTGTCAGTCCGTTGATATTCGCCACGCCACCGACTGTGATCGGGGCGCGGCAAGATATTGGACCCTGCTCTCCGCGTTGGTGAACGCAGGCCACGAGGGAAGACCCGGGCCGTTTGGATCGCCCGATCGCGCGAAGTTGACCCAGTAGCTGGACATTTCATCAGCCAGCTTCCGATCTCCCGCAGTCCAGTTCCAAGGCGACTGGTCCAGATGATCGAAGACATACCACAGCTCGGCGTAGTGGCTCGCGCCCCAACCCGCGTACACGGAGTTGGCCCCCAGGTAAGATATTCAATTCGCAGCCTTTCCCCCCGGGCTCTTGGTAACTCGAATCTTGCAAGAACCGCAGTGAACCGTCCAGCCTTGCGTTTCCCCATCCCTAAAATCTGTGTAACTTTGTTCGATCTGCAGCGTACTGCTTTATGGACGCCAAGAGAAACAATGCGAAAGGATCGCAGCCCCGCGAGGGCAAAGCCACGCAAATGGAGGGGCCGGATCTGGAGAGCGTAATAGAGCGCGCACAAGGCCACGATGCCGAGGCGCTGGGGGAGATCTATCGCCTCTATGTCCGGCGCGTATTCGGCTTGTGCCGTTACATGCTGGACTCACGGGAGAGCGCAGAAGATGCCACCAGCGAAGTCTTCCTCAAGCTGCAGCGCTCAATCGAGAGCTACGACGGGTCAATACCGTTCCTCAGGTGGCTGCTGCGGGTGGCTGGCAACCAATGCATTGACGTTTTGCGGCGCCGGAAGCGTGGACGGCAGGTGATCGTGGAAGTTGAAGAAGGAGTCGCGGTCATCGAGGCAGCCAGCTCGGAGCCGTCGCCGCTGGCTGCAGTCCTCAGCACGGAAGAAAGGGCGCAGGTGCGGGATGCCATTGCACGTCTGCCGGAGAACTATCGCGTGCCGCTGGTCCTGCGCTATTACGGCGAACTGAGCTATGACGAAATCGCACAGCAGTTGGGCCTGCAGAGAAACTACGTGGCGGCGTTGATATTTCGGGCCAAGCAGGAGCTGCGCCGGAAACTGGGCCACAGGAGCAAGTGATCATGGAATGTTATTCGGAACAGATCGTCGCTATCTTCGTGGACGGCGAACTGGCGGTGGAGGAGGCGCGGCGCCTGCGAGACCACCTGGCCGACGTGCCGGCGCTGCCGGCAACTGTTGGACGCATTACGCGCTGAGAACCGTGTTCTGAGCGAAAGCCTGCAAGAGCTTCCGGAAGAAGCAGCCAGCCCGGCGGGCTTCTCCCGTTTGCCGCGGTCTTTGGCGTGGGGTGACGTAGCGGTCGTGGCCGCGGTGCTGGCGCTAGGTTCGATCGTTGTCCCTTGGATCGATGAGCTGAGCATTCCGGAAGCGCTGCAGTGGTTAAATCCCTTCAGCTTAAGCGGCCGCACGAACCTGATCTTCAACCTTTCTTATTACTTTGCACACGGAGGTACTGCCATGCTGTCTGATTATGCTGCTTTCGTCGGGAAGATCTTTTTGCTGTTGCTGTTGGGCGGCAGCGCACTGCTGCTGGGGCGCCGATGGCGGCTACGCCAACCTGGCCTGCGTCTGCTGATCGTGCTGCTTGCGTTGTCGTTGCCTGGCTTTGCCCTGGAGCGGCGTCACAGTGAGTTCGTCACGGTGGCGGCGAACGAGACTGTAGACGACACCCTTTTGGCCTCCGGCAACATTGTGCGCGTGGAAGGCGTCGTCAATGGGGACTTGCTGGCTTTTGGCCAGTCTGTGGAAGTGCGTGGCACCGTCAAGGGCGACCTGGTGAGTTTTGCCAAGAGAACCGTGGTGAGCGGAACCGTGGAAGGCAACATCTACAACTTTTCGAATTCGCTCGACCTGGACGGGCAATTGGGCCACAGCATCTACGGGTTGATGCAATCCTTGCGTGTGAATGACCGGGGTCGCGTGGGCGACGGTATGGTGGTTGCCGCCGGCGACGTCAGCCTCGAGGGCGAGGTGAACCGCAGCGTGACCATGTACGCCGGCAATGCCGATGTGAGCGGCAGCGTCGGCCGCGAACTGACCATGACCGGGGATAGCCTTACCCTGACGAACACCGCCCGAATCGGCGGCAACCTGAGCGCTCGCGTGCGTCGAGCTGAAAAACGTACACATCGCCGACGGCGCGACGATTACGGGCACACGTGACATCCAGGTGCGCGTGAGGGAGAACCATTTCGCGCGCCCCAGATTCTACTTCTTCCAAGCTGTCTGGCTCGCTGCCGCCATGCTGGTGGGATGGTTGGGTCTGGTCTCTGTTTCCCGGCTTCTTCCAGGCCAGCACGCACGCAGTGGGCTCAGGCTGGCGCAGCCTCGGGCTTGGGGTTTGCGGTTCTGGCGGGCGTGCCTGTGGCTATAATCGTGACCGCCATCACGCTGGTTGGCCTTCCAGCCTCGCTAATGTTGCTCGCGGTGTATCTGGTTGCGATCTACCTGGCAAAGATTTGGGTTGGAGCATTCCTGGGGCAGATACTTCTGAAGCCAGCTGGGGCGACTAAGAGCGATTGGCTGCTGGGACTACTGGTGGGCCTGCTGATCCTTACCATCGTCGGGTTCATCCCGTATCTTGGCGGGCTGGTCCACTTCGGTGTGGTTTGCCTGGGTTTGGGAGCGTTTGCCTGGCAGCTTTATCGGGTTTCACGACCGGCAATAACGACCTGAAAAAGCCTCCTGAGATTGGTCGGAGCCAAGCAAGGTTTGACGATGGCATCCTGGAAGGACTGGTCGCGGCTCGTTGCCGTAAGATCGCCACTTCGGCCGCGACCCTTCAACCATCGAGTCACCGGCTATCCGGAGGTCAGCTCAGTTAGCGAAAACATAGCTTTGCGTAGCTTTGTGTGCAAACAACCCTCCTGGCTATCCGGCGCTTTCAGAACGTCGATCTTCGCCGTCTTCGACACTTTGTTGTAAAGAGCACTTCCGAAATGCCGACCGCTGGATTGAGACTGTGGTCGGTGAGCCGGAGAGGCTGACCACAAAAAGGCAGATCACAGGATGCAAATCCTTCGAACCAACACTGACAGTTGATTGAGCCGCTATCGATCCTATAGGGTTGGCGTGGAGCTGCGCTTTGGACGTTCCATCTCGTCGACGGCACATACGAATTGTTTCGGCACTACTATGCATTACCGTCCGCGCGGGACGAGCACGGCCGTGAGGTCGCCGCCGTCCGAGGCGTCCTCGCGTCGATGCTGGGCATGATTCGGGCCGGTGCCACGCACATCGCGGTTGCCACCGATCACACTATCGAGTCATTTCGCAATGAATTGTGGCCAGGCTACAAGACCAGCGCAGGCGTTGAGCCCGAACTATTGGCGCAATTCCCACTGCTCGAAGAAGTTCTTTCAGCGGCCGGCATTGTCGTCTGGCCGATGGTGGAGTTCGAGGCGGACGACGCGCTCGCTGCCGCAGCGGTCGCGGCCGCCCGTGATAGGCATGTTGAACATGTAATCATCTGCACGCCCGATAAGGACCTCGCCCAATGTGTACACGGCGCACGGATCGTCCAGTTGAATCGTCGGACGCGCGCCACCATGGACGAGACTGCGATAGTCCGGAAGTTTGGCGTTTCGCCGGCATCGATTCCTGACTACCTGGCGCTGGTGGGCGACGCGGCGGATGGCTATCCGGGTCTGCCAGGCTGGGGCGCGAAATCCTCGGCTGCCGTCCTGGCCAAGTTTCTCCATATCGAATCCATTCCCACGGACTGCCGCGAGTGGCGCGTGAATGCCGCTAACGCGAGTGCCCTGGCGGACACGCTTTGCCGCGAACGGGAGCGCGCAATACTTTTCCGAACTCTCGCCACTCTCCGGACTGACATCCTGCTCTTCGATGATGTGAACCAGTTGCGCTGGAATGGTCCTACATCGGCCTTCGACTCTCTGGCTGCTCGATTGGATGGGGCATCTACGGCAAAACGGCGGCCGGTGACCCGCCGATCGCCGACCAAGTCAGGCCTCCGATCCGCAGCGCGTCGATAAGCAGCAACGTCCCGCGTTGCTGACTTGTCCGATAAGCCGCAGAGTTGTTGATCGCAGAGAATACGCGGAACTCCTTCCCGCTGCCGCTCGTTCGCCTTTAGGTTTCCTTGCCGCGACAGGGCTCATTCACGGTGCGGTGTGCAGCCCGTGGACTCGGTTGGGAGATCGTCGGCATTCGGGAAGGTTATGACGGAACGTTGGAGCCTGAACGCCTTCCTGACGGCGGGCTGATGGAACTTCATCGCTCGACCGCTCGGGACATCTCTCGTTTGGGCGGCACCATGGTAGTTGGTGCGTGATCTTCGCAAGGAATAGAGTCTCCGGCAAATTACCGGATGCTTCGAGTCAAGAACAATTGGGTTTCACAGGTACTGTGCGGACTCAATCATTCTCCAAGGTGGTACAGCAATCCGAACTTCGTTGCGCGTATGTCTATTTGCAACCTGACCAATTGATCCATCTTCAGTTTGAATTTGCGGAGCCAAATGCCCGCGCGGAGAAAGATCATAGTCTTCGATCAGCGGTTCAAGGCCAAACACATCGAGCTTGGACTCGATGAAGTGGAAGTCCATCAGCAAGTGCTGAAATCGCTCTCGATCGTCGATGTCGGCCAGATGGGCAGGAAGCATCTGCAGGCTGTAGAGCCTTTGTTCTGGGGTGAGCCATTTCAGATGCTCGGCTAGTTCGGGCACACGGACCATACGTATTCGTGCGGGCGACGCAAAGAATCAACAATCGCTTAGTCCGCTCCTTTCAAATGAAGAAAGTGGACACGGCCGAGTGAATCGCCAGCAACGAAGATATTTTGTTCGGCCTGTCGTCGTGTCCCACACTTTGAGACTGCGGTCCTGCGAGGCTGATACTATCAGCCGGGCGTCGGAACGTCATTGCCACATCCCATATCCAATGTGAATGGCCTTTGAGCGCCATGATCTCACTTCCGGTACTCCGATCCCAGAGCTTGACAGTCCGATCCGCCGAGGCAGAGATTATTCGCTCGCCGTCGGGTGACACGGTTACCGCACCAACTGAATCCGAGTGACCTTCCAACGTCCGCACTTTCTGGCCACTTGAGAGTTCCCAAACTTTCAAGGACGAATCCGTGGATGCCGTAATGAGAAACTTGCCATCAGGAGTTACTGCGATGGCATTTACTCGTCTGCCATGTCCGCTCAGAATCCTTGCATCCCTTCCAGAATGCCAATCCTCATTGATCTTCACAACACCGTCTGAGTAAGCCGCTATCAAGCTCAGGCCGTTAGGTGTCAGTGCAGCAGCGGTTAACGTCGGCGGAGCCGTTTCATCAACGTATTTTGCCTCAGATGACCGACGCGGAACGACGGCTCTATGAGCGCGGTCAACTACAGTAGCGGTTTTTTCGAGACCTAGAGCATCTCGCTCCGAATGCCCGAGAGAGGGCGCACTTCGACAGGACTTTCAGGCGAGTGTTCTTACAAAAGGAGCGAAGGCCGTTGCCTTAGTGCTACGGATGACTGCGATCTCGTGTGGTTACGACGATTGAAAACAGGTGATCATGAAACTCCAACCTGCTGCCAAGTAGGGAAACTTGCGTTTGGCGTTTCCGATTTTTTGACGGTGGCGATCGCAGATCGTGATCTTCAGGAATGGCGTCCTCGACACGCCTGAATAGCCACTCCTTGTGCTTTCAAGTGGTTAGGGCATTCACAGTGAAACATCGAGACACTTTCCGTGAGAGGCGCCCGCATGACACTTATCTGACTCGGAAGGAGTTTGAACCGCAAACCGAAGATTCCAGCCCGACAGTAGCACAGGGGTAGCACAGGCCTTGCCTACCGAAACATCCCCGAATCGGATTTCACTCGGAGCCTCATGTTTACTGCATAAAATGGCTCCTCAGGTAGGACTCGAACCTACAACCCTCCGGTTAACAGCCGGGCGGATTATAGGCTGCCTGTTGATTCTAAAAGGGCTTACAACCGCCCGAAGGCATCGGAACTTCTATGCCTGGTGGGTTTAGCTGACCATTTAGCTGACGGTTTTCCCGAGCTGGCCAGGTTCAGTTCATTGCCTTTTTCATTCATACTCAGCCGCAGACGGTTCGACGGCGCGCAGTGTCCTTGTTATCCCTGATCGACGGCGATTCCGCATCGATTCTCGAAATGCATCCTAGGTCGATTCCCCCAACCGATCGCTATCGGACCTGGATTACTGCGTGAACGACGGCGTAATGTGAAACAAAGCAAGGCGGCGGTTTGCTCAATCTACTTGTCCTGGTCGTGCTCACTCCCTTCACGTGTTTTGTTCGACTTAGAGCGCTCTGACTTGCACCAATTGACCTGATTTGCAGACGAATGGCCAGCAATTGGCCAGCAGTTGTTAGGTTCTGAAAATCCCCTACTTTCAATTGATCCCAATTCATTGCTTCTAAGCGTCGGAGCCGAAGAAACGTAACCCGTGTTTCAAGGAAGGCTTTGGCTGCCCGGGGATCGCCGTCTGGACAGAATCAACTCGGGAAGAGGCGCCGATTAACAGCCAGTTGATGGTTGATTATCATCCATCATCACGGTTGATTATTAACGTGAATCGCGCTACGGTACGGAACCAGCATCTGGTTGTTTCCACGCGTCCCGGCATGCCGACCCACGAACAATCTCTGCCTGCGCGTCTGAAAGATCCGAGGAGAACCAGTGGCGAACCTCCCATTCATGAGGCAGGAACTGTGTGTGCGCTAAGTACCAACGCCATTCACCGATCTGTTTTTTCGAAGGAGATATGCCAACCAACCGAAAGAGCAGCATTTCCTGCAAGCTCAAGGCGCACAGTGCCGCCCGCTGTTCCGCCATCGAACGGGAAGCGATGAGGGCTGGGATCAGTCCATCTCTGCTTTGCTTTTTCTTTATGGTGGCACTACGAGGAACCACGTCGTTCCAATTCAATACCGCTAGTGCGATGGCGTACTCGTTGGCCCCGATCCAGGCGCCGCCCTTGCGGTCGCCGGGATAGATCACTTTGGCGCCACAAGATTCACAAACCTCAGGAGGCAGGCCGGCGCCTCGCGCGATTTGTTCGTCGCGGTTGCCGAGCAGGTACCCGTTGTCACTCGGAATGACGCTCAGACTGCACATGTCTTCACCGCCTGTTCGCCTCTGCGGCAATTTCCGACTGCGCTGGCTTCAAGTCTTTCGATTGAACTTAGACAGACCCGTAGCCGGTGATAGGAAGACAAAGGAATTCGAGAAAGTGACCACGCGACCCGTCGGGTGCTGGGTTCCGTTGTCGATCTCTCTTAACTGAAATTGGAGCCAACCAATATCGGTCACATCCCCAGTCACTCCCGAAATCTCCACCCGGTCTCCGATTCTTATTCCGCGCCTCCCAACCAGCAAGAAATAACCAAGAGCGGCAATGATGACACTTTGAAGCGCAACTGCAACGCCTGCCGCCAGAAGCCCAAAAAAAGTAGCCGAAGAGGTCAAGTCGGACGCGAGGGCAAATACGGCGACGACTACGATGGTGAACCAAAGGACAACCCTCTGAATGACCAGGATGATGTGGCGGCGCTCAGTGTCGTGCATATGCCGCCGTGTGGCTCTCCGCACAAGCGCTCCTATCATCACAAGCGCACCAATCAGCGCGGCAGCGCCGACCAGCCGTGAGATCAGGCTCCTCCATGTTTTCTTATCTTCAGTGACAACGGCGGCACGCCAACTCTTCAAGTGCGATGTGTATGTTGCGAGCAATACGCTCTGCTTATCCAAGGCCACGATCGCTGGAGAAAGTGCCTTGACCAAGGTTGCAAGCTCATCCAGTCGAGCTTTCTGTCGTTGCAGTTCGCCGAGATCGCTCACGCGAAGAGAGTTCTCAGCTACGGCTGGAAGACGTTTGTTGATAGAAGCGAGCAACGGACTGCGGAGATCATTGGACGATTGCCTCAGCTTGTCGGTCCGGCGGATCTCGCCATCCAAAACGCCAAGTTTTCTTCCCAGTGCTGATACTTCTGAGCTGAGGGTGAGGATTCCGGAATCCGGCGGTTTAGGCAGCGAAGACGAGGGCGAATTTTGCGGTTGTAGTGCCACAGCCGTCGGGCTGGTCACTTCGGGAACAGTTCGTGCGAGGGCGTCGATAGTCGATGCCAAATCCCCGGTCTCGCGACCTGCAAACGCCCGCAACCATTCAACCAACTGGTGAAGAGTGGCTGATCCCGCCTGCAAGACATCCAGCCGGCTCTGTGTCGCATCCAGCTCGGCCTGCAACTTACGACGCTCGTCAGCACTCGCCGTCTGGAGCTTCTTCTTGATTGCCTCGATTTCCTCGGTTGCTTGGCGTCTGCCTAACTCGGCATTGTTCTCCGACTGAACAAATTGCGCCAGGTCTGGCGATGAGCCAGTCGCAATGGCGGTGCTCCCTCTCTGGTCACCTGCCGGGGACGTAGCCGCAACCGACGCATCGGCTCTGGCAAACTCAAACGATAGTTGCACAATCTGCGAAGCAACCGGCCGATTGTCTTCCAGGAAGACAAGATCGACGGGCTCAGTTGCGATTTGTCGCTCGATGGCGCTATGGCGATACCAATCTATCGACTCCGTCAAGAACGCGATGACTTGCTGGTTTGAAGGGAGATCGGATGCGGCAGGCGAAACTTCGGCCGAGAGCCCGACCGCAATCACTGCCGGCAAGAGCAGATAACAAGCTTCGCGAAGTTTGAACTTGCTCGACAGCGCTTCACATAATCCCTGGCCCATCCGCACGGCATCCTCCCTAGCGCCAGAAGCTCATCCAAGGTACCCGACCACTGAAATTCATCGCTCCTCCCGCATACCAACCGAGGAAGGAAGGCGCAGGACAGAAACAAGTTCTCTTGGTTGTGGAGAACGATCCAGGTTCAAGCCCACTGTCGGCAACTTGCTGGTTTCGACCTTTAGGAACGCGAGCGGTACGCATTCAGTCCTCTTTTCGACTCCGACTTCATCGAGGTGCCAGAGCAGGTCACGCCTTAGCCGATCTCCGAGGCAAAATTAGGGCTGAGCGGAGTGTCGAGACGTCCACTTATGCAACACGAACTCCTGAACGATGCCGAAGGCCATGCGGCCGCCGGCGCCAATCAACGCACTGCGAGCTACGAGTCCAGCGCCACGGTCCCGGCTCGGATAGTAGGCATTCGCAATCGCGCCGGATGCCAAGTCGCCAATGATGTCCGAATAATTGATCTCACGACGCCCGTCGTCTCCTCTGGTGACAACTGGGGTTGCCATCGCATGGAGAAGGCGGGACTTCGTTGTGCCGGTACCTTGATAGAAGTAGCGGGGGTCCTGGTGAAAGAGAGAGGGCAGTAGCGCATCGCCAAGCAAGATGTTGGTGTAGCCGCCGGCAAAGGTTGCGCCAAGGCGCTGACCGTAACCGGCTGCACCCTGACGGTAGCTCGGGTAGTCGGCCATCTGATAAATTGCGGCGTTCAGGCCGAAGCCACTCATTGTGACCGGGTCCGTTAACGCCTTCATTGCAAGCTGAAACTTTAGTTTTGGTGTTAACGGTGCAGCATCGTGCTCATACGTCACGTAGAAATTGGGTACGACGCCGAAGACGCGCTGCTTCTCCTCCACTTTCACCTGTTCGGCGGCTATTTGCTCCGGGGTAACCGCGCTCACTGAGATTTCTACAGGTGCGACCGCGAGAGTAACGCCAGTCAGTATGAAGGACTGCCCCGACTGGAGAATAATCTCGTTGGAGGTCCAGCTTTTGAACCCGGATGCAGTGACGAGGATTAGGATCGGTGTTCCAGGGTTAATACCGTCGAACTTAAAGAAGCCGTCATCCCCTGTCACGAGAGTGCGATTCTCGTTCGGCCTTTGCAAGACAACAGTCGCGTTGGGAACCGTGCCGCCGGTGATATCGAGCACCGTTCCCAAGATCGTTGCCGTCTGCGACGCCTGTGGCAGAGCTTGCTGTGCGTGACTGAGGATAGCTGCCCAGAGCACGAAGGCAAGGGCGCACGCTGACTTACTTGTTCCAGGGGTCATGAAACACTCCTGCCTTCCACATTGCAAGCGCCAAGCCAAAGCTGATAAAAGTGTCAAACACTTCGTGAGTCTCACCGCAATTCCTTTCTGCTGCAGCGCGCCACTAATTGTGGCGCGCGCTTCTCCATCTATCGGTTCTGGGGTGTGGGCGTATCCGCAATCAGGGTTCTGCTTACGATCGGCACCTCGTGAGACTGGCCCATGATGTCGTTCCATGTGATCGTTTTCTCGCCTACGTGGACGAGGACTTCACGGCCAACTACATACCGTATTGCTCCCGACGGTGATGGCGACGGGGTCAAGACAACGTAAACTGTATGCCCTACTACGGCCGACACCTCGTAAAGCGCGTCATCGGAATTAGAGCCTCCCGGAGATTGATGCGGACTGACGTTGATGATGGTCGCCGGCTGGTACGTCGATGACGTTGCTGAAGATTGACCGAACGTAAAGACGGGCAAGAAAAATATCAGTATTCCCAGTAGAAGTTTCGACATGGTATGGCTCCTGTTGTGATTCCTCATCTTCGGCTTACGCCTCCCTCAATGCGTGGCGGGCGGGGAGCCGCGTTTGCTGGTGCTTAATCGACATGGTTTCCAGCGAATAATCGAACTCTGCGCCGCACTCGCAGCACACCCGATATGTCCGTCCGCCGATGGTGAAGGCACGGCTGAGATTGCCGTGCCGACAACCAAACAAAAAGTTGAAGAACTTTGTAACGTTCGGCATGAAACCTCGCATGGCGTTCGCCATTGTGGGAGAGTGCAGGTCTAATGCCGAATCTGATGATGGCTAAGTGCCTGATTAGCAGTCGCATTAGGGACTCAGAAGGGACAGTTGCCCGCCCTGATACGGTCACTGGCAGCATAAGGTCGTGAAACGGATGTTGCAGGAATGGATCCGACAAACGCTAAAGCCGGTAGGCGAACAGTACTTCATCCTTCAGTCCGCACCTTACGGCCCGTCTTTTTGACCAAGCGGGACGCCCGCGGACGATGCTACCTAACCCGAGGGCACCGCGAGTGGTTGGTGTCGGAACACCAGCACCCTCAAGCAGTCGAGTCGGCGAGCGTTCGTTCGTTGTTAATGTGATGCGCCGGAACATCTGCACTGCATAGCACCCCATCGGAGGCGAGTTCGAGAGCCTCGAATGCAACACAGTATGCTGCTTCAACGGCGCTGCGGCTGACCCCGAGCTGCGCGGCAACTTTGTCATAGGAGTCATTTGCAATGCCGCGCAGTACGAGCACGAACCGGCAAAGCACGTCCAGGCGAGCATGAATGTCCTTGGAGTTCTTAATCAGCAATAGAAAGTACTCAGGTGAAAGCGCGAGATGCTTCAGATTGGCTGGTTCACTCTTTTCATATTTGGGGGCAAGCTCCGCGATGTTCGCCTGCTGCCTTTGGAGCGCGCATCCAACCGTGGCTCGAGCGCCCCAGTGTACGAGCCATTCGTGAAAGTCTGGAGTTTGAGTTTCGGCAATCGTGCAGGCATCGACCATACAGGCGTCTGCGAGCTTTTCGTCTCCGATCAGGAAGCCGGTTAACCA
The DNA here is from genome assembly GCA_963703645.1 of uncultured Acidobacteriaceae bacterium. Taxonomy (GTDB): domain Bacteria; phylum Acidobacteriota; class Terriglobia; order Terriglobales; family Acidobacteriaceae; genus Bog-257. Next base: position 8,199 of record CAVPFD010000046.1, on the reverse strand, counting down.
GCGCAGCAGGTTGTGATAATCGCCGAAAACCTTGCGGATGTCGTCCGGTGTCGCACCGCGGCGGTTTCCAATGATCTCCTCGAATATCCTCGCCAATTTCATCACATCTTGCCTTCAGGCACCCGATCATGAGAGATGCAACTTGGGCGCCAAACAATCGGCTGTGGCTAAGTTGCCGGTTTCGCTTAGACATGCTGGTTTGCGCCGGCCTCTCGCGGCGTCCAAACTGCCCGAATACCGGCACTGCCGCAACATCAGGCGCAGTCAGCGCCGTTCCACTTCAAAACTGACCTGGCGGCAGGTCAGTGCGGTGATGAGGTCCCACTCCGGTGGTTTAGCATGTCAGGGTCATGGTAGCCGTCCACAAACCAACTAAGTCGATGGCATTCGTGTTGCTGATAAGGGCTGTGGTGTTTGTTCCGGAGGAGTGAATGAGTGAAAAGATCGAGAAGAGTCTGCTGGACATCGACTTTGCGGCCCTGACCGCGCGGAAATTTAACCCCTCACCAGCCGCGTGGGAAGACCAAGTGCTCTATTTCTTGCTTGTGGACCGGTTTTCGGACGGGAACGAACGGGGCGGCTACCGCGACAACAGCGGTAATCCGGTGTCTTCAGGAAGCACGCCTCTCTATACGGCGAACGACACCAACCGGGTTGACTATGAAGAGTGGTTACGCACGGGCGGCACGTGGCAGGGCGGAACAATCAAGGGGCTGAAGAGCAAGTTAGGTTACCTGAAGCGCCTTGGCGTAACTGCGCTGTGGGTTAGTCCTGTCTTTCGCCAGGTCCCGTTCGAACCCAGCTATCACGGCTACGGTATCCAGAACTTTCTTGATGTCGACCCTCATTTTGGGACACGCGAGGAACTGGGTGATTTCGTGCAGGCTGCCCACGAGCATGGAATCTATATCATTCTCGACATCATCGCCCACCACACGGGAAATGTCTTTGCTTACCACCCTGATCGTTATTTGGTCCACGATGCCAACACCGGCCGGAGCGATTACGCCCCGCGCTGGGATGGGAATCCTTACACCGTACGCGGGTTCAATGATCGTAACGGTGAGCCAACCATAGCTTGGGACCCCGTCAATCGAGCCGGGCTGGAAGCTTCGTGGCCTGATGGCGCGGTCTGGCCTCGCGAATTCCAAAACATTGCCAAGTTCCGCCGGGCCGGACACATCACTAACTGGGACTACTATCCGGAGTATATCGAGGCTGACATGTTCTCTCTAAAGACCCTCGACCTCTGGGCCGAGCAGGAGGAGCAAACACGCCAATTCTCGTCCGCGCTAGCGTGCCTGGTGCTCACCTATTGCTTCTGGATTGCTTATGCCGATGTTGACGGGTTCCGACTCGATGCCGCCAAGCACATGGGCACCCAAGCCTTGCGCGCCTTCTGCGATTCCATTCGCGAATTTGCAGAGAGCATTGGCAAGGAACGATTTCTGCTGGTAGGAGAAGTCGGCGGCGGCCGAGAGAAAGCATGGGAGGTGGTTCAGCAAACTGGTTTGGACGCTGCACTGGGAATTGACGACATCCCTGGCAAACTCGAACGCATGGTTTGCGGCCTGGGAAACCCTGAGGACTACTTCTCGGTATTCCAGAATTGGATTTTGGACGACATGGGGCAGCATCGCTGGTACCGGAACAAGGTTGTGACCTTGGTGGATGACCACGACCAAGTCCGCAAAGGTGGAAGCAAGATGCGCTTTTGCGGAGATCCGCAATATTCCGATCTGGCGTTCAACGTGGTAGCGACGCAACTGACTACCATGGGCATTCCCTGCATTTATTACGGGACCGAGCAGGAGTTCGACAGCGGAGGCCGTCCGAGTGGCTCAGACCTCGTTCTCCGGGAAAGCATGTTCGGCGGCGACTTTGGTGGAAAATGCACACGGAGGCATCATTTCTTCAACGAAAGCGGCGCTCTGTACGAAGCCCTGTCCAAGTTGGTTGACCTGCGTAAACAACTGGTTCCCCTTCGTCGCGGGCGGCAGATGTTGCACGAGATTTCAGGAGATGGAATCAATTTTGGCTTTCCCCACATGATGGGCGACAGGATGCTCTCGATTGTCGCATGGTCGAGAATTTTCGTCGATCAAGAAGTGCTGGTTGCATTCAGCACCAATCGCGAACAACCTCTGGCTGCATATTCGACGGTCGCCTCCATGTTCCGAAGTGAAGGCGACCGGTTGAAACTGATCTTCTGGCATGGTCCTCGAGCCGCAACATCCCCGCCCGCTGAACTGGTAGTCGAAGCCAAGGGTGGTGTCCTCGCGGTTCCCTTGACGCTGCCGCCGGCTGGCTTCGTCATCTATTCGGCGCCTCCTGGGCGGCAAAGCCTCGGTGCGCGCCAGGCCGTTGTGAATCAACTACAACGAACCGAGGCGTTGGCACTTTAGGAAGAAGCCGGCTTGCCTAGGAGATCGGCGCCTGTTACCAGGATTTTCCCGTCAGATTGCAAAGCAAGGCATTGCCTACGCCCGGTCCGGAATTGAGCGACTTCGAACTAGCGAGGCCGCAATTGCTAACGTGGTGTCCGGACTGCCGTAACTGTTGATCGGCCAACCGATCCTCCGAGGAAGCCGCCCGCCGCGGAACCGGCTTTCCCCTTACGACTTCTCGGGCACTGGACATGGTTGCACGTTCCAGATATCGGCTGCGTATTCGGCGATGGTACGGTCGCTGGAGAACTTGCCCGAGCCCGCCACATTCAAGATGGCCTTGCGAGCCCACTCGTCGGGATCGGCATACAACGCGCGCAGCTGCTCGTCGGCCTCGAGGTACGACTTCAGGTCCGCCAAGTGCATGTAGTGATCGCCATGTGTTAGCAACATGTCGCGTAGTGGGGCGAAGACGCCCGGTTCATTGCGGCTGAAATAGTCGGAGAATATCAAGTCTAAGGCGTTGCGCGTCTCGGGCTCGTGTTCGTAGTGCCAGTTTGGGTTATACAGTGCGCGGCTGCCGATCACCTGCTCCGCCGTCAGACCGAAGAGAAAGAAGTTCTCCTCGCCCGCCTCCGCGGCCATCTCAATCGTGGCGCCGTCGCGTGTGCCGATCGTCAAGGCGCCATTCATCATGAATTTCATGTTGCTGGTGCCGCTGGCTTCATAGCCCGCTGTCGAAATCTGGTTGGAGACGTCACTGGCGGGGATCAGGTGCTCCGCAAGCGAGACGCAGTACTCGGGCAGGAATACCACTTTAAGCCGCCCGCGTACTGCGGGATCGCCGTCGATCGTGCCAGCCAGATTGTTGATGAACTTAATGAAAAGTTTGGCGAGCCGATATGCGGGGGCAGCCTTACCGGCGAAGAAAAATGTCCGTGGATGCAGGTTCAACCCCGGGTCTTCCCGTAGCCGGTTGTATAGCACTACGATCCTGAGTGCATTCAGTAGCTGGCGTTTGTACTCGTGGATACGCTTGATCTGACAATCGAAGATCGCATCCGGATCAAGGACTTGACCTGTTGACAACTTCAACCAATCGCAAAATTCCTGCTTGGCACTTCGCTTGGCATTCAGGAAGTCGTCGCGGAAGCCCTTGTCAGCCACGAAAGCTTTCAGTTTGCTAAGTTCGCTTAGATCGCTGATCCAGCCGTCCCCAATCGCATCCGTGATCAGTCTGGACAGCTCAGGATTGCACAGTAGCAGCCAGCGCCGGGGCGTGATGCCGTTCGTCTTGTTGTTGAAGCGCTCGGGATAGATCTCTGCCAGGTCTCTTAGTGTTGTCTTGCGCAGCAGATCAGAGTGAATCGCAGCCACTCCATTGGTGCTGTGGGAACCTACGACCGCAAGATTGGCCATGCGAACCTTCTTGTCGGTCCCCTCTTCGACAAGGCTCACACGCTGAATACGGCCTTCATCGCCCGGAAACTGCCGGCGCACATCGCCCAGAAAACGGCGATTGATTTCGTAAATGATCTCGAGTTGCCTCGGCAGCATGTCTTCAAACCACTTCACCGGCCACTTCTCGAGCGCTTCGGGCAACAAGGTGTGATTCGTGTAGCCCAGCGTGTTCTGTGTGATATGCCAGGCTTCGTCCCATCCAAGGTGCACCTGGTCAACCAGGATTCGCATGAGTTCCGGCACCGACAAAGCCGGGTGCGTATCGTTCATCTGAATCGCCACTTTGTCTGCAAACAAGCTGCCAATCCGAGTTGCCGCGTTGGAAGCGGCGTACCGCGTCTGCAAGCGAGCAGGCGACAAGAAAGTACTCCTGCATAAGGCGCAGCCCTTGCCCCATGAAACTTGAATCGTCGGGATAAAGGACCCGTGTCAGCGTCTCAGCCGAGAGGGTCTGAGTAAATGCCTCTACAAAGTCGCCGTGAGAGAACTCTTCAAAGTTGAAGTAGTCCGGTGCGGCCGCGGCCCAGAGGCGGAGCGTGTTGATCGTCGATCCGCCGTACCCGATTACAGGGCGGTCAAATGGGATGCCGATCAAAGTTGATGGACGCCCCGGTACTGGGCGCAGACTGCCTTCGCTGAGCTCGAACGAGCAACCCAAGCTGACTTCCACCTTCTCGTTCGGGCGAGCGACCTCCCACGGGTCGGGAGAACGAAGCCAGTTGTCTGGCATCTCCTGTTGCCATCCGTTCCGGATCGATTGCCGGAAGATGCCGTACTCATATCGCAGTCCGTAACCCATGGCCGGGAGCTGCATGGTCGCGGCGGATTCAATGAAGCAGGCTGCCAAACGTCCAAGCCCGCCGTTGCCCAGGCCGGCATCGGGCTCCTGCTCCAAGATCTCGACGAGATTGAGTTTCTTGTCCTCGATGACCTGGTTCTGCGAGCGGAGTGAGCAGAAGATTCGTAACATTGTTTGCGAGTGAGCGGCCGATGAGGAACTCCATCGAGAGATAGTAGAGCCGCTTAGGATTTTGTTGTTCGTAGGTCTTCTCGGTCAAAAGCCATCGCTGAGATAGGATGTCGCGCACCGACCGGGCAAGCGCCTCGAACCGGTCGCGCGCCGTCGCTGCCGCCAGATCGACGCCACTGTCAAACAGCAGGTGCCGTTCATACAGTGCTTCGTCCGTTCCGGCGAACTGCACTGGACCGCATCCGTATTGAGTAGTTAATGAGCGTGGCAGCATCCGGCAATGCCTGCCGTTTCGGTACAGGTCTAGTGCTCATGGTCGAGTCCTTCAACGATCCTGCAGGGATTGGCGACGTAGTCTTCACATCCCATCGGCTCAGCTGGTGTGATCCGCACAAGCCGAGATTCGCGCGTTAAGCGATGCCGCGAACCAGCTTGCGGACGGTGTAAATAAGGAGCCCCGCGAACGCAAGCCCACCCAAAACTGTTCCCGCTCTGCCGGCGTAGGCAGCCGCGCGGTCCAGGTCATGGCTGAAGACATAGCCGAGTCCGGCATAGGCGCATGAATAGAGGCCGACGCCAACTGCATCAAAGACCAGAAAGCGGAGGCGGCTGGTGCGTGATGTCCCGGCCAAGGGAGGCATTACCGCATCCAGTCCAGGGACGAACTTCGCGATGACGAGAATCGGAGGCCCATACCGGGCAAAAGTCTCTTTCGCCCTGCGATCGTGGGCGTCAGGATCTCGCGCGAAGCGGTGAATGAAGTGCAACACCTTGTCGCCACCCCGCCGACCCGCCTCGTACCATGGCCAGTCACCCAGGATAGAAGCAATGATCGCCAAACCGAGCACGGTGAGGAGGCTCAACTTCCCGGCGGCGGCGAGCGCCCCGGCGGCGAGCAGAAACAGAGGTCCCGGTACCGGCAAGCCTAGCTGGTGCGCGAATAAGGCAGCGAACAGGATTGGGTAGCCATGCTTCAGAACAAATTGGACGATATCGTTCATAATCTCCCCGGGACATTCCGTGATGTCCTCATCTAACCTGTGGAGCAGATCGAACCTCGATACTTCATATGGCAATTCGGCTGCCAGACGTGAGCACTTGCAAGTGCATGAAAAATCGCCGCGTGTCAGTTACCTTGATAGCTCCAATGCAGACTCTGCATGACGTAAAAAGGGCACTGACCGAATCCGGGCAGCAAGCTGTCGCCAAATATGGCGTTTGGTTTGCGGTGGTCATGACCAAGTGACTGGGCACTCAGGAATTGCAGGCATCCGGATGTGGCCCTTTACCTGCTATTAAGAGTCATGTCGTTGATGGCGTGCGCCCTGGCGTGACCGTTAGAAACTCGCCATTGGCGACAAAGCCGATATGAAGAGTGGTGAGTGCGGAGCAGAGGTGACGAACGCGCTCTAGTTCGGGTTTCACCCGCTATCGTTCTCGCCAATCGCGCGACGCGCCAAGTGCATAGCACGCCCCAACTGACGCTCTGTAATCAGGAAGTACGCATGTCCAACGAAATCAATGCCAACATCAAAGAATTGCCGCGATTCCGAACATGCCAACTGCGGTCCCTATGGCTGCAATTGTTTGCCAAGCCACCTCAACTCAAACTCCAACGGGACGTGATGATCCCCGTCCTGGCCTACCAAATACAGGAAGACACTGTCCTTCACGGTTTCGGTGGCCAGCGAGGACTTCTATCCTTCGTAGGATCATCGTGACACTCGAAAAAGCCAGCAGGTCGAGCTCAATATTCCCCGATTGGCTGGTCTCGTACCGGAAGGAATGGGTACGGCCGGACCTGATCGCTGGCTTGACCACAGCAGCCGTGGTCATCCCGATGGCCATGGCCTATGCCACGATTGCGGGTCTGCCAGTTCAGGTTGGTTTGTACACGGCATTTTTGCCCATGGTGATTTACGCCGTGCTGGGAACCTCGCGTGCCCTCAGCGTAAGTACCACGACAACACTGGCGATTCTTACCGCCGCCGCACTTGGCGAGGCGGTCCCCAACGGCGACCCGGCTTCGCTTCTGACGGCCTCCGCTATGCTGACACTGCTGGTCGGAGCCATTCTCGTGCTCGCTTCCATTCTGCGGCTGGGCTTTGTTGCCAATTTTATTTCCGAACCCGTTTTGGTTGGCTTCAAGGCCGGGATAGGAGTGGTAATCGTTCTGGACCAAGTGCCGAAGATCCTCGGTGTTCATTTCACCAGGGGTGCGTTCGTCCAAAACCTGCTGGCCACAATTCAAGCAATTCCCCGTACGTCGCTAGCCACATGACGGTGGGCGTTTCAGTGATCGCGCTACTGATCGCGATCCAGCACTACGCTCCGAAGGCGCCGGCTCCGCTCCTCGCCGTGGCCGCAGGCACTACTGCCGCTTACGTGCTAAACCTGCATGCACATGGGGTCGAACTGGTCGGCCACATACCGCAAGGTTTGCCATTGCCAATTGCTCCCGCCTTCTCTTTGGCAGCGCAACTCTGGCACGGCGCCTTAGGCATCGCCCTGATGAGTTTTATCGAGACCATAGCCGCTGCCCGTGCTTTCGCCAGAAATGACGAGCCCTCGCCGCAAGCCAACCGCGAGTTGGTGGCCACTGGACTGGCCAATGTGGGTGGCGCGCTTCTGGGGGCAATGCCCAGCGGCGGCGGCACCAGTCAGACGGCGGTAAACCGCCTGGCGGGAGCACGTACGCAGCTATCGGAACTGGTGACCGCAGCCATGACGCTGGTGACGATGCTTCTGCTGGCCCAGCTGCTTGCCTTAATGCCGCAAGCCACGCTCGCCGCCGTAGTGATCGTCTATTCGGTCGAATTGATCAAACCACTGGAGTTCCGTGAGATTCTCAGTGTTCGTCGAACCGAATTCATCTGGGCCCTCGTCGCGTTTGCGGGTGTGGTGCTGGTGGGAACTCTGAAGGGGATAATCGTAGCCATCATCGTCTCCCTGGTGGCGCTTGCTTATCGGTTGGCTGATCCCCCCGTATACGTCCTTGGCCGCAAGCCGGGCACCAATGTTTTCCGGCCGCGTTCGAAAGAACACCCCGAAGATGAAACATTCCCGGGCTTGCTGCTGCTGAGGCTGGAGGGACAAGTGTTTTTCGCGAATGCCTCACAGATTGCGCAGAAAATGAAAGCATTGGTAGAGGAATCGCAGCCGAAAATCGTGGCCGTCCACCTCAGGGGTGTTCCCGACCTCGAATATACGGCTTTGAAGATGCTGACCGAGGGCGTTAAGAGACAGCGCGAGAGTGGCATCGCGGTCTGGCTGGTTGGGATGAACCCAACCGTGTTCGACATGATCCAAAAATCACAGCTCGGACAGATACTGGGCAGCGATGCTATGCACTTTAATCTGGAAATCGCTGTTGCCAAGTTC
>CAVPFD010000045.1:0-292495 GCA_963703645.1 uncultured Acidobacteriaceae bacterium | reverse complement strand
GCGGCGGCGTGCTCGGCGGCGGTGGCCGGCTCCAGTCCCCGCAGGTCTGGCTGCCAGTAACCGGTGCGCTGGTGGTGGAGCCGCTCGGTGAAGTGGTCGCGGATCACCAGGTAGGGCACGACCGCGGTGGGGTGCTCGCGGAGCACGGCCGGGAGGCTGGCCTCCGCCAGGATGTCCGGGAGGGTGCGGCCGTCGCGGATGCCGTCCAGCACCTGGCCGTGCAGCTGGGTCAGTGCCGCCTGCAGGCCGGTGATCGCCTCGGCGGTGAACTGCTCGGTCAGCGTGGTGTGGCCGTGGATGAGCAGGCGGGGACGCAGGCTGCCGATGAAGGCGAGGGCCGCCAGGAGCCCCTCCGGGGAGCCTTCGCCGGCGAATGGCTGCCCCAGGTAGGGCATGAGCACGTCGCCGGTGAACAGCACGCCGCTGGCCGGAAGGTGGACCATCAGCGCGTCTGGGGTTTCCCCGCCCGGCGTCGGGTACAGGACCAGCTCGGTGTCCCCGACGGTCAGTGGCGTCGGCTGGCTGATCAGCTGGTCGGGGACGACGGCCGGGGGGACGTTCCCGGCGGCGCCGGTGAAGTAGCGGAACCGTGGCCGGTCGCCCTGCCGGCGGTCCAGTCCGGCGGGGAAGCCGGCCTGGGCGATCACCCGGGTGCCGGGCCCGGCCAGCGCGCCCGCGCCGCCGATGTGGTCCCAGTGCGCGTGGGTGAGGATCAGGTGGCTGATCGCGCCGTCAGCAGGCGGGTCAAGGTCGCCGAGCGCGGCCTTGACCCGGTCCTGGGTGGTTCCGGCGTCGATCGCGACGACGCCGTCGCTGGTCGTGATGAACGCCAGATCGCTGAAGTCGTAGCCCTGGGCGACCTGGATGCCGGGTTCCGGGCGCCAGATCCTGGGCGAGGTGAAGCGGAACCCGTCGGCGGCGGTGGCCCAGAAGCCGCCGAACATCAGCTGGGTGCCGGCCGGGGCCGCGCCGAGCCCGGACTTGCGCATCGCCTCGGCGGCCTGGTCATGCTGGCCCAGCACGGCATGGGCGGCGGCCAGGCCGTGGTACGCGGCGCGCAGCAGCATAGCCGGGAACTGGTCCCGGACGGCCAGGACGAACTCCAGGTCAGCGATGGCCTGTTCGGCCCGCCGCCGGTCCGGCGGCAGCCCGGCCAGGGCCAGCCCGCGGAAGTACTGCGGCGGGCCAAGATCGGTGGCCGCGGCCTGGTCCAGCTTGGCCAGCGCGGCGTCCGCATCTTCGCCCAGCCGGGCCTGGAAGAACCCGGCGAGCGCGAGCGGCAGCGCCTCACCTTGCCGGGCGCCGGCCAGCTCGGCGAAGTAGCGGTACCCCTCGCCGTCCGCGCGGGCAGCCGCGAGCCGGGTGGCGAGGATGACCGTGGTGTTCCGGTCGGCGCCAGGCCAGCGGGCCGCCGTCTTCAGTGATTCGATGTCGCGGTCGCGGGTGATCGATCCGGTCATGACGATTGGTTTCCTTCGGTGCTGATCAGGTGGGACTGCGACCCGCTGAGGGGCCGGGCGAGCCGCGGTTTCGCAGGCGCGGATGAGGTGGGGGAGGTCCCAGCGGATTACCGGGCTGCCGGGGCGGGACGCGCCTGGGGCCCGGTTTCGTTTTCGCCGCCGGGTGTTTCGGCTTCACCGGCCGCCGGGCTCGCTGGCGGGGCGATCTGGATTGGCTGGGCGGGCTGGGCGGGCAGGAACAAGACAGCCAGGAGGGCACCCGCCGCAGCAACACCTGCGGCGACGAGGCAGCTGATGGTCAGGCCGCGCAGGAATGCGTTAGCCGCGGTGTGCTGCAGCGCCTGCCCGAGGCCCGGATGGCCAAGGGCCGCGATCTTGCCGGCGGCCACGTACGCCGCGCCGACGGACTGGTGTGCGATCGCCGCGACCGGGCCGGGCACGCTGGCGGGCAGGGTGGCGGTCAGCCGTGATCCGTACACCGATGCGTAAACGCTGCCGATCACGGCCACGCCGAGCGTGCCGCCGATCAGCCGGGTGGAGTCGTTCACGGCCGAGCCGACGCCGGCCTTGGCCCGCGAGATGGCGCCCATGATGGACTCGGTGGCGGGCGCCGAGCTCAGGCCCATGCCGAGCCCGTACAGCACCATCTGGGCCGCGATGATGCCGTAACTGAGCGTCGCGCTGGTGGTCACCGCCACCCAGCCGTAGAACACGGCCATCGCGACCAGCCCGGTGGTGACGATGAGCTTGGTCCCCGCTCGCACCGCGAGCTGGGTCCCGGCGACCGACCCGGCGCCGACCGACAGCGCCACCGGGAGCAGGCGAACACCAGTCGACAGCGGGCCGTAGCCGCGGACGAACTGGAAATACTGGGTCATCAGGAAGATGAAGCCGAGCAGGGTGAAGAACGACACCGTGACCGCGCCGCTGGCCGCGCTGAACCGCAGGTTGCGGAACAGCCGCACGTCGAGCATCGGGTGCGCGGCACGCCGCTCGCGCACGATGAACGCGGCCAGCAGGACCGCCGAGGCGGCAAAGCCGGCCACGCTGCGCGCCGGCGGCCCAGCCGTAGTCCGGCGCCTCGATGATGGTGAAGACCAGCAGCGCCATGGTTGCCGACGACAGCACCAGGCCGGGGATGTCCAAAGCGGCCGCGTCCGGGTCCTTCGACGTGGGCACGACCAGCGCCACCAGGACGGCGGCGGCCGCCGCGACCGGCGCCATGGCGATGAAGATGGACGCCCAGCTGAAGTGCTCGAGCAGCCAGCCGCCCACGATCGGTCCCATCGCGATGGCCACGCCCGCGACCGCGCCCCACAGTCCGATGGCGCGAGCCCGTTCCCTGCGCTCGGTGAAGACGTTGGAGATCAGCGACAGTGTCGCCGGGAATGTCATCGCGGCGCCCAGCCCCATCACGGACCTGGCCGCGATGAGCTGCGCCGGGCCGGTCGTGAAGCCGCCGGCGAGGCTGGCGGTCCCGAACACGGCCAGTCCGGCCAGCAGCATGCCCTTGCGGCCGAACCGGTCGGACAGGCTGCCGAAGGTCAGCAGCAGCGCGGCGAACACGAGGTTGAAAGAGTCGACGACCCACTGCAGCTGCGTGGTGGTGGCATGCAGCTCGCGCACCATGGCGGGAAGCGCCACGTTCACCAGGGTCGTGTCCAGGTTGACGAGGAACGCTGCGAGCAGCAGCGCGACGAGGATCATGGGTTTGGATCGCATAGTGCGAGCCTGACTGCGACGCGGCCTTGGGGACATCCGCCGGATGGCCGATGTCGTTCCCCGGGACGGGCCTGCGCCGAGTACCGGCGGGCCCATCGCCACGGCGGTCTCGCCGGGCGCAAGATCCGGCCGGTTCACGGCGGCCTCGTGGCTGGCGGCTTCGCCACCCCAACCGGGCGATGGGTACCTGCGCCGCGATGAGCGTCACGGCGCGGCCGGCCTGATCGCGGGCGGCCTGCTCAGCACCTGCGCGTGCTTACCCGCCGGCGGAGTCCGCGGTGTCCGCCGGCTCGCTGCCCCGATGGCGGGTCACGTCGGCGGCGAGCTGGGCACGGGTGGCGATGTCCAGCTTGGCGAACATGTGCGCGAGGTGGGTCTGCACGGTCCGGCGTGATATGTACAGCCGCTCGCCGATCTGGGGATTGGACAGTCCCTCGGCGACCAGGCCGGCGACCGCGTGCTCGGCGGGGGTGAGGCTGGCCCAGCCGATCTGCGGCCGGCCGCGTGTCCCGCGGCGGCCGCGCCGGATGCCCGCCTCGCGCAATGTGGCTTCGGCGCGGGCCAGGTCACGGGCGGCGCCGAGCCGCTCGTAGATGCCGAGCGCCTGATCGAGGAGCGGGCGGGCGCGGTCCAGGCGGCCCTGCCGCGCGAAGGCGGCGCCCGCGTCCTCGCAGGCAAGCGCGAGCCCCAGGGGACGCGACCCGCCCGCGCAGGCGACAGCGGCGGCTTGCAGGATCTCGGCGTCGTCCTCGATCAGGCCCCGGCAGCGCAGCGCGGCGCCGGTCATCCAGGGCACCTCGTTGCGTGCCGCTACCTCGGTGACCGCCGCCGAGGCATCCCGGGCCCGTCCGATATCACCCGCGGCCAGCGCGAGCCGGACAAGATCGGCCCCGACGGCCGGGTAATCCAGCGCGAGCCCCAGCCGGGCGCACGTGTCCCACGCGCCGGTCATGGTGGCGAGCGCCTGTCCAAGCTCGCCGCCGGCCTCCTGGATGAGCGCGCGCGGCCACGCGGCCCAGGTCGTGAGGTAGCCGGGGCCCCAGCGGGCGAGATCCCGGGCGGCGGCGCCGGCGGCCTCCTCGGCGCGGCTGAGGTCGTTGCGGTGAAGGCTGATCAGGGACAGGATGCCGTGCGCTCGAGCTACAACCGTCTGGATCTCGTCCGCCAGCTCGAAGCTTGCCTCAAGCTCGGCGATCGCGTCATCCCACTCCCCGGTGATGAAGCGCTCGAGGGCAAGGAACCCCTGGTAGAGGAGCAGGGGCCAGCGGACGCCGATCTCCTCGCTGATCCGCATCCCGGCGCCGAGCGCGGACCTGGCCTCCTCGGGCCGGCCGAGCTCGATGAGGATGTGTCCCCGGGTTGCGCGGATCGGATAGCGGTGTCCGAGCCTGCCAGGGCTCTCGTCGGCCAGGTGCATCGCCTCGTCGGTGATCTGGAGCGCGTCCCGGAGATGACCGCGGGATTCCGAGACCCGGGCCAGCGTGGTCATGGCGACGCTGACGGTCAGGTGATCGGCGGCTGCCGCCGCCGCCGAGCGGGCCTGCTCCGCCGAGGCAGCGGCGCCGTCGAGGTCTCCCAGCGACATGCGGGCGAAGCCTGCCCACGCCCTAGCGGCGGCTCGCTCGGCACCGGGCAGCGCAGGTGATGAGCCCGCCTGTTCCAGTTCCCGCAGCGCGTCGCGCACCTGTCCCTGGGCGAGCAGGGCGCGCCCGAGGCAGATCCGGACGGGGCCATCCACCTGCGGGTCAAGGTCGCGGTCCAGCAGCGAGCGGCAAGCCGCCAGGGCGTCGGCGTTCCGGCCCGACACCATCAGGCTGCTGGCCCGTTCGGCGAGCAGCCGGTCGCGGCCGGGATCGGCCGGCGCCATCAGCCCGGCCGCCCGCTCCAGCAGGTCAGCGGCGACATCCGGCGATCGCGCCGCTGCCTCCCGGGCGGCCCTGGTCAGCCACCCGATGGCCTCGGCGTCTCCTTGCCCGGCTCCGCGGGCGAGCTGCTCGGCCACCTGCAGCGCCGGGGCTCCCGTTCGCGCCAGCCGCTGCCCGGCCTCGCGGTGCAGCCCCCGGCGGACGCTGAGCGGCAGATCCTCATAGATAGCGTCACGGATCAGGTCATGACGGAACCGGATGACGGCGCCGTACTCTTCCAGGACCCGCCCCGCGATCCCTTCCGCCAGCACCACCGACAGCTCGAGCGCGGGACGGGCCATGGTCACCGACAGCTCGGTGACCGTGAAGCTGGATCCCAGGATCGAGGCGGCCCGCAGCGCCTGCAGGGTGTCCTCGGACAGGAAACTGAGACGGCGCAAGATCGTCAGCCGCAGCGTCGGCGGCAGGGTCACCTCCGCTACCTCGGCCCGCCCGCCGGCGGTCTCGATCGCGCCCTCCTGGGCCAGCGCCCCCAGCAGCTCGGTGACGAACAGCGGGTTCCCGGCCGCTCCCGATATCCCGGCCAGCAACCCGGGTCCCGGCACGGCGGCCACCGCCTCGGCCACCAGCTCCGCCACCGCCCGCTCGGTCAGGCCCCGCACGGCGAGAATGCGCCCCCCGGCATCCAGCAGCAGACCGGCGAGGCGATCCAGTTCCGGGATGCGCGGGGAGGGACGCAGGCACCCGATGAGGGCCACCGGGAGATAGGCCAGACGGCGGCTCACCGCGGCCAGCGTCAGCAGGCTGGACGGGTCGGCCCACTGCAGGTCATCCACGCCGATCACCAGCGGCCCGGCCAGCGCGAGCTCCTCCGCCAGGTCAGCGAACGCATCGACCGCGCGGAACCGCAGCCCAGGGTCGCTGGTCACCGTGATCGGGCCCCGGTCACCGCCCCGGGTGGCCAGCAGCGCGGCGATGGCCGCCCGCCGCGGGTCCGGCGACGAGCGGACGCACCCGAACGCGGCGGCCACCAGGCCGAACGGCCGGGTCCGCTCCAGCTCCTCAGCCCGGCCCGCCGCCACCTGCATGCCGCGGCCGCGCGCGTCCTCCAGCACGCCGGCGAGTAGCCGCGTCTTCCCGATCCCGGCCTCACCCTCGATCAGCACGACCGCCGGCCGGCCTGACACGACCCGGTCCACAGCATCCCCCAGGACCGCGATCTCCGCCGCACGCCCGCGGATGCCCGGGACCGGCGCCAGCGTTCCCATGAGCCGGATGCTACTCCGCGAGGAGCGTCCCAGGGCAGCGGGCCGCGCGCGGGTTAGGGCACCGGAACAGAGCCGGCGCCGGGCCCCCCGGTCACCTCATACAGCGCCCTGAGCAACCCGAGCCAGCCGGTGAAGCGGATCTCCTCGTCAGGGCCGGCGTGGCAATGCCCGGGATCGGGGACGGCCCGGAGGCGGCCGGCGGGCGGCTCGGCCCTGTCTAGGATGATGCGGATCTCCATCTGCCCCATCGTTGCCGCCCTGACCGGCGGCAACATCGGCCAGCTGGCCGATGTCTCCCCTGCCGGTGCCGCCGCACGCTAATAGCGTCCCGGCCACCGGCCACCGCCACCGGCACAGAGAAAAGCGGAGAGCCCGCACCTGCTGGCGCCTGGCCCATCTCGATGCGCGCGGCTGGCCCGTCGGCCAATGCTCTTCGGGAACGTCATTCTGTGCGCCTCGCTGACGCATCGGCGAGCCCACCGATTGCGGGCGGCTGCCGTCCGTGTGCGGCGACGGACCCGGCTACCAGGCCGTCCGACGTTCACCACCCAAGATCGCGTAAGTCCGGTCTAAGCGCTCCACAGGGATGCTCCTCAGCGCCGCGCCCCGGCCACTAGAGCATTGACGTGATCCGGCGCAGGTCACGGCGTGCCACGCCCTCCTTGATCCGTGACTGACAGCCGCAGAATGTCCAAGATCGGCGTATTTACACACGTCTGACCCTGGGGCCTTCCGTGATCGCCGACCTGGACACTCTCCTGACCGCACTCCATGTCGAGCTGACCGACCGCATCATCCCCTCGCTGGGCACCGGCCGCTCCGGTCCGGGCAAGCCACCCGAGGTGACCGACGCCGAGCTGGTCTGCCTGGCAGGGATATCCGACCACAGTTTCCCCAGGCCGGAGTTGCTGTAACTGTGCGTAGAGATTGCTGCTCTGACATGCTGAAGGTCCGCGTTCGCGGCTGCTAGATGTAGCCACGAAAACTGGCGTGTCGTTCCGGTCTCTCCCGGGTGTTACCGGCTAGGATCGTGGTATGATGGCACGCAGCGGCGCGATGCACGTAGCCCGGAACAAGCGCACCTATGTGGCGAAGTCCGGCGAGCAGCGGGTGTATGAGTCGGTGCTGGTGCGCCGGACCTACCGCGACGGCGGCAAGGTCCGGCATGAGACGCTGGCGAACCTGTCGGCGCTGCCGGCCGAGGCGGTCGCGGCGATCGAGGCCACGCTGAAGGGCGAGCGGCTGGTGCCGGCCGGGCAGGCGGTCACCATCACCGGGTCGCTGCCGCACGGGCACGTCGCCGCCGTGGCCGCGATGGCCGGCAAGCTGGGGCTGCCCGCGCTGCTCGGCCCGGCGGGCCGGCAGCGGGACCTGGCCCTGGCGCTGGTCATCTCCCGGGTGGTGCGGCCGGGCTCGAAGCTGTCCACCCGCTCCTGGTGGGAGCGACACCACGCCTGGGCGCCGACCTCGGGGTGGCCGGAGCCAGCACCGATGACATCTACGCGGCGATGGACTGGCTGGTAGCACAGGCAGGACGCGATCGAGGCCGGGCTGGCCGCCCGGCACCTGGCCCCGGCGGCGAACCCGGCGCGGATGGCGCTGTTCGACCTGTCCTCCTCGTGGCTGGAAGGCTCGCAGTGCCCGCTGGCCGCCCGCGGCTACTCCCGGGACGGCAAGAAGGGGAAGCTGCAGATCGAGTACGGGCTGCTCACCGACCCGGCCGGGCCGCCCGGTCGCGGTCCGGGTCTTCCCCGGCAACACCGGCGACCCGGCCGCGTTCACCGAGATCGCGGAGGTGGTGCGCGGCAAGTTCGGGCTGGCGCAGATGGTCATGGTCGGGGACCGCGGCATGATCACCAGCGCCCGGATCGCCGCGCTGAACCGCCTGGAGGACGGCACGCCGCGGCCGGATCCCTACGGGTGGATCACCGCGCTGCGCGCCCCGGCCATCAAGAAGCTGATGGCCGAGGACGGCCCGCTGCAGCTGTCGCTGTTCGATGAGCAGGACCTGGCCGAGATCACCTCGCCCGGACTTCCCCGGCGAGCGGCTGGTCGCCTGCCGCAACCCGGCGCTGGCCGCCGACCGGGCCCGCAAGCGCGAGGACCTGCTGGCCGCGCACCGAGAAGCTGCTCGCCCCCCTCACCGCCCGTGTCGCCGCCGGGCGGCTGGCCGGCGCCGCGGCGATCGGCGTCGAGGCCGGCAAGGTGATCAGCAGGTACAAGACCGGCAAGCACTTCCAGATCACCATCACCGATGACAGCCTCACCGTCGAACGCAGGCAGGACCGGATCGGCGCCGAGGCCGCCCTGGACGGGTTCTACGTGCTGCGCACCCCCGTCCCCGCCAGCCAGCTCGACGCGCCCGCCGTGGTCGCCGCCTACAAGAACCTCGACTACGTCGAGCGCGACTTCCGCTCGATCAAATCCGACGACCTGGACCTGCGCCCGGTCTTCCACCGGCTGGACGAACGCGTCCGGGCCCACGTGCTGATCTGCATGCTCGCCTGCTACCTCACCTGGCACCTGCGCCAGGCCTGGGCCCCGCTGACCTTCACCGACCAGAACCCGCCCGCCCGGGACAACCCCGTCGCCCCGGCCCGCCGCTCCGCCGCCGCCCAGGCCAAGGCCTCACGCCAGCACGACCCGGCCGGGCGCCCCTACCGCAGCTTCCGCGGCCTGCTCGACCACCTGGCCACCTTGACCCGCAACCAGGTCCGGTTCGCCGGTACCCAGGCCGACGTGCCCATGCTCACCGAGCCCACCAGCGCACAGCGCCAGGCCTTCGACCTGATCGGCGCCCCGATCCCGCTCACCTTGACGTAGCCAGATGAGTTATTTTCCGGTCAGAACACCATCCAGCCCGAACTGGAGCACCCCGGGTTTGGTGGAGACTCGATTCTCCCCAGATGCTCTCGTCTGGGTGACTGTTGTCTTCCACGGTACCGCCGCATGGCGGAACCACGGTCTGATCATTTTTCCGCTTTTGTTTTATCGAACATCTGTCCAGCTACGCTGTCCAGCTGCCCGCCTGATGCCGGGCTCCGCCCGGCCAGGAAGCCCCAGGGGGCTGGGTATCTCCTCGTCGGGCACCCCGGTTTTGCGCCGCGGGTTCCCCGGGCTGGTCAAGGGTGACGCGCAGCGTCATCGCCTGCGACGCCGGAGGCGCCCTTGACCTGGGCGGGGGTTCCGTGGCACCCGTCGCGCGGCCGGCGAGGAGATACCCGCCCGGCCGCCGCACCCGTCGTGACCTGCGGGGGCATCTCTGAGGAGGGCCGGGGTCCGGGGCAGCGCCCCGGCGGGTGCGGGCGGAGCCCGCCCGGGTCATAAGCGGCGGCCATGGCCGCCTCCTTCTGGTGGCCGGCGGGGCCTGCTGCCCGGCCCGCGGGCGGGGACCTGGCCGAGCGTGCCGTCACGCCAGGCCTGCTCGTATTCGCCCGGCGGGCGGCCCCCGGTACGCCGCATGACCCGCGCGGTGTTGTACCAGCTGGCCCATTCGCTGGTGGCGGCCTCCACCTGGGCGGGGGTTTCCCATGGCCCCAGGTGGTCGATGACCTCGGTCTTGTACAGGCCGATGATGCTCTCGGCCAGCGCGTTGTCATAGGAATCCCCGGCCGTCCCGACCGACGGCGCGATGCCCGAGGCGGCCAGCTCGGCGCCGTAGCGGATGGACAGGTACTCGCTTCCGGCGTCGCTGTGGTGGATCAGCCCGGCCACCTTGACGCCCTGGCGGGCGCGGTAGGTGACCGCCATCACCAGCGCGTCCAGCACCAGGTCGGTGCTGTGGCTGGCGGCGGTGCGCCACCCGGCGATCAGCCGGGCGAACGCGTCGATGACGAACGCGGTATAGGCGGTGCCCGCCCGGGTGGCCACGAAGGTGAAGTCCACCACCCACAGCCGGTCCGGGGCGGGCGGCGCGAAGTCCCGGTTCACCAGGTCCGCCGGCCGGTCCTGCGACGGGTCGGGTACCGTGGTCCGCGGCTTCTTCCACCCGCCGCGGCGCACCCCGCGCAGCCCCAGCTTGCGCATCAGCCGCTCCACGGTGCACCGGGCCGCCGCGATGCCCTCGCGGTTCAGCTGGTCCCACACCTTCCAGGCGCCGTACCGCTCCCCGCTGTCCTTATAGACCCGCAGGATCTGTTTCTCCAGCGCGGCATCACGGACCGCCCTGGCCGGCGGCGGCCGCGCCCGGGCCGCGTAGTACCCCGACGGCGAGATCGCCACGCCGGCCTGGCGCAGCGCCCGGCAGATCGGCCCGACCCCGAACTGGTCCCGGCAGGCCTCGATGAAGGCCACCACCAGGGTTACCGGTGGTCGAGCTCGGCCGCGAAAAAAGCGCTCGCCGTGCGCAAGATCGCGTTCACCCGGCGAAGCTCAGCGTTCTCCCGCTCCAGCGCCCGCATCCGCGCCGCATCCGCCGAGGTGCTCCCCGGCCGCATGCCCCGGTCGATCTGCGCCTGCTTGGCCCAGCCGCGCAGCGTGTCCGCTTTGATCCCCAGCTCGCCGCCCACCTTCCGGCAGGCCGCCGTCACGCTGGTCTCCTGGTCCTTGACCACGTCCAGCACCAGCCGGACCGCCCGGTCACGCAGCTCGTCCGGATACTTCCGTGCTGCTCCCATCTCTCCACTCTCCCGTGGATTGGGAGCCTCCACAAAACCCGGGGCGATTCAAACAGGCAAAACACCAGGCCAGACCCGAAATCACCCGCCAAACTGGCCGTAACTTCGGCCTAGGACTACGGGGACCCCACAAGCCGCCGTCGACCGCATCTTCGAGTAACCAGCAAGGTCCGCCCACATCGGCCGAGGCCCCGGTCACCGTCGACTGATCTTGCTACGACCTTGCGGCTCCCCGTAGCTTCAGGATCTCTGGGCCGTCCCCGCAGGCCTGCTAACGCCACTGGCCGTTCGGTTGTTGCTCAAGCCCGGAGACCCGGGCATAGCCGATCCGGACGCTGTTGTCATAGGCGGGCGCGACAGTCATGGCGCCAATCGTCCCGGATACCGTCCCGGTACCGGCGTTGCGACATGGGGTTCCGGGACTAGTTTCCGGGACAGGTATGCTGGAAATTCGGTGGCCCAGCGGACAGGTGGACACGATCAAGGACGTCAAACCGAATCAGTTGATCGTGGTGGAAGAAGGCAAAGGCATCGTCCGCACGCAGACCTTTGAGGTGGCGAAGAAGGCAGGCAAAGGATAGGGCCGAGGCTATCTGCTTACGCCGTCACCACGCCCTGATGCACCGCTCACATCCTGCCGTGACATAAGAGACGCTAGTCACCCTGTTACTGCTGGCACGTCTCACAGCTATGTGACCGCTCTCACAGCCGCAACCCCTTCTGAAGTGAAAACATTAGCTACGGGAGAAAAGCGTCCCCACCTCATGGGTCTAATGACGCTTTGGCACACTATGAAAAAGGTGCTGATCCTGGGAGCTGCAGGGCGAGACTTCCACAACTTCAACGTAGTTTTCCGAAACAACCCTGAATTTCACATTGTAGCTTTCACTGCCACACAAATTCCCGATATCGACGGCCGCCGTTATCCCGCAGAACTGGCCGGCGACCTGTATCCAAGAGGCATCCCGATTCTCGAAGAGAATAAGATGGAAGAGGTCATCCGCGACGAGCAGGTCGACGCGGTGGTCTTTTCCTACAGTGATGTTGCATACCCGACGCTGATGCATCTGGCGTCGCGCGCGGTCGCCGCCGGAGCCGACTTCTGGTTATTGGGCGTCGAGCGCACGCAGCTGGCCGCGAAGGTGCCGGTGATTTCTGTCTGCGCGGTCCGCACCGGCTGCGGAAAGAGTCCGGTCTCACGCCGAATCGCCAGCGAGCTCCGCGGCATGGGATGGAACCCGGTTGTGGTCCGTCACCCCATGCCGTATGGCGATCTGGCGGTGCAGCGTGCGCAGCGTTACGGATCGCTGGCCGATCTTGACCGCTACGAGTGCACCATCGAGGAGCGCGAGGAATACGAGCCTCACATCATCGAGGGGACAACGGTCTGTGCCGGAGTGGATTACGAACAGATCCTGCACCAGGCCGAGCGCGAAGGCGACGTCATCCTCTGGGATGGCGGGAACAACGACACCTCGTTCTATCGTCCTGACCTTGACATCGTCGTGCTCGATCCGCACCGGCCGGGACACGAGCTGGCCTACTATCCCGGCGAGGTGAACTTCCGCACCGCGCATGTGCTCATCATCAACAAAGTGGATACCGCCGATCCCGATGGCGTGAAGACGGTGCGGCAGAACATTGCGGTGCACAATCCCAAGGCGCGCGTCATCGAGACTGCTTGCAAAGTGACGGTTGCCGACCCAGCGGCGGTCCGTGGCAAGAATGTGCTCGTCGTGGAGGACGGCCCCACCCTCACGCACGGCGAGATGCCGTACGGCGCCGGCGTAGTTGCGGCCAATCGTTACAACGCGGCTTCGCTGGTTGATCCACGTCCTTTCGCAGTCGGCTCCATCCAGAAGACGTTCGAGATGTTTCCTCACTTATGGAGGGTCTTGCCAGCCATGGGATACAGCGAACGGCAACGGCACGAACTGGAAGAAACCATCAAGCGGGTACCTTGCGACCTGGTGCTGGTGGCCACACCGATTGATCTGGCGCGCACCATCAAGCTGGACAAGCCCAGCGTGCGGGTGAGCTATGAGGTGCAGGAAATCGGCAAGCCCGCGATCACTCAAATGCTTGAGGAGTTTAGGCAAGCGCACAAGCCGGCGTTTGCGGGAGCCGGGAGGTAGCATGGACCCGAAGGATTTCCTCTCGATTCGCGACTTCTCGCCGCAGCAGATCCGGCACTTTCTTCACCTCGCATGCCAGATCAAGGCCAACCCCGGTGCATATTCCAGCGCCCTGAAGGGCAAGACGCTGGCCATGATCTTCGAGAAGCCATCGTTACGCACGCGCGTCACGTTCGACGTCGGCATCGAGGAGCTTGGTGGTCATCCCTTGTATCTCTCGCCCGCCGAGATCAGCTTGGGCAAGCGGGAGTCGGTGTATGACGTCACCCGAAACCTGGAGCGCATGGTGCAGGGCATCATGATTCGCACTTTCGCCCACGAGATCGTAGTTGAGATGGCCCGCTGCGCCAGTATCCCCGTTATCAACGGCCTTACTGACTACAGCCATCCATGCCAAGCCATGGCCGACTACTTGACGATACTGGAGGTTAAGGGGCGCATCGCTGGGCTGAAGGTGGCGTATATCGGCGATGGTAACAACGTGGCCCACTCGCTGATGTTTGCGGGCGCGCAACTGGGCGCTCATGTGTGTCTTGCGACTCCGCCCGGATATGAGCCCGACGCCAACGCGGTGGTTTGGGCCGTGGAACGCTGCGCCAAGACCGGAGCGAGATGCACCATCACCCACGATCCTCAGGCCGCGGCCTTCGGAGCGGACGTGGTTTATACCGACGTTCTGGACGAGCATGGGGCAGGAGGCGGAGACAGAGGCTCGTAGCAAGGCCTTCCGGCCGTACCAGGTCAACGCCACGCTATTTGCCTGCGCAAAACCTGACGCCATCTTTCTGCATTGTTTGCCAGCTCACCGCGGCGATGAGGTCAGTGATGAGGTGATTGATTCCCCGCGGTCGTTTGTCTTTTCCCAGGCAGAAAACCGGCTGCATGCACAGAAGGCGATCATGCTGCAGTTGATGGGCGCCGATGCCGCGGAGCGCGAACGGTTCCGTGAACCGGCGTTGGCATTGGTGAAGTAGGACGCAAGATCGGTTGCTCAGATGGGAAGCGGCGTTTCCTCTACCCTCCTTTTCACCGCCTCCCGTCTGACAACCGTGTCGCGGTACGCTCTTCGCTTTTCGCCAGAACGTACAACCACTGGCGATTGCTAAAAGCTGGAAGCTAATGGCCAAGGGCGAATAGCGAACAGCGAACAGCGAAATCGTGAGCTCATGTCCAGGACAGCGCTCATCGCGGTCGGCGGCAACTCACTCATCCGGGCGGGTGAGAAGGGCACCATTGTTGAGCAATTGGAGAACACTCGCCGGACCGCCGAAGCAATCGTGGGCCTGGTTCGTCGCGGATACCAGCTGGTCATAACACACGGCAATGGGCCGCAAGTAGGAGCCCAGTTGCTCCGCTCTGAACGCGCTTCTGATGTGGTTTACAGTCAGACGCTCGATGTTTGTGGCGCCTGCAGCCAGGGCGAAATCGGATATCTGCTGGCTCAATCACTGGAGAACGAACTGGCTGCCGCGGGCATCGACATGCCCGTCGCGAGCCTGGTGACGCAAGTCCTGGTGTCGGCGGACGATCCCGCGATGCAACATCCCTCGAAGCCGATCGGCCCTTTCTATTCCCGGGCCGATGCAGAAGAGAAGAAGCGTCTATTGGGTTGGCAGATCGTGGAAGATGCGGCACGCGGGTATCGCCGCGTCGTGCCGTCGCCCAACCCGCTGGAGATTCTGGAACTGGATGTCATCCGATCGCTGGTCAGTCGCGGTGTGCTGGTGGTTTCGACCGGCGGTGGTGGCATTCCCGTCATGCTGGTAAAGGGGCGCTTGCAGGGCGTGGAGGCTGTCATCGATAAAGATCGCGCCTCCGCGCTGTTGGCCACGCAACTTGGCGTGGAGCTGTTCGTAGTCACAACCGACACCGACTACGTTTACCTGAACTACAAAAACCCGGGGCAGACTGCGTTGACGCATGTGACTGCCTCGCGATTGGAAGAGCATTACCGGGCCGGCCACTTTCCGCCGGGAAACATGGGGCCGAAGATCGAGTCGGTGCTGCGCTTCCTGCGGAATGGCGGCAGGGAAGTCGTCATTACGTCGCATGAACACTTGTTGGACGCGGTTACAGGAGGGGCCGGCACGCATGTCGTCCCGGATGCCGAGCCAGGAAAGACAACGGATTTGCAGAAAGAATTAGGGGCACTGGTGAGCAGGTGAGTGCGATGTCAACACTGGAGCAGGCCCATCGCATTGGGCCGAAGCAGAAATCAGGTGTTTCGAGTGTGTCTTAAACACGTCGTCGAGTCACAGCAGTTTACAGTCCCTTTGCTGATGGAACTGTTCGACCGGTCGCGACTGATGGAGCGCATTGTGGCGCGGGGCGGGACTCTGGATTATCAAAGCCGCATTCTCGCCAGCCTGTTCTATCAGCCGTCCACTCGGACGCGATTCTCGTTTGAGGCCGCCATGCATCGGCTGGGCGGACGGGTGCTCTCCACCGAGCACGCCCGCGCATTTTCGTCGGAGATCGAAGCCGAACAGGTGGAAGACTCCATCCGTATCATCGGCAGCTACTGCGACGTAATTGTCATCCGCCATCACGAAACCGGCGGAGCCGCACGCGCGGCGAAGGTCTCACCGGTGCCGATTATCAACGCCGGCGATGGCGATGGCGGCCAGCACCCTACTCAAGCGTTACTTGACCTGTACACCATCTATCGCGAGCGGCCTCTCGATGGCTTGAGCGTGGCATTCATCGGCGAGCTTGATCGTGGCCGCACCGTTCGTTCGCTGGCCTACCTGCTGGCAAAATTCGAACGCGTAAAAGTATTCTTCGTCAGCCCGCCTGAGCTGCAGATGAAAGCTGACATCCTGCAATATCTGGATCGTCACGGCGTCCGCTATGAACTGGAGCCGGATATCGATCGTGTGGTCGGCGAGGTTGATGTGGTGTATCAGACACGCATACGGCCCGAACGGATGCCACGAGTCTCTGGCACGCAGCGTTACGCCATCAATTCGAGCGTGCTGCGACGCATGAAACCGGACGCGATGATCCTTCACCCCCTGCCGCGAACCGTCGAACTGGATAAGACCGTGGACCAGGATCCACGGGCGCTTTACTTTCGTCAGGCCACCAACGGGCTGTACGTGCGCATGGCGTTATTGACAATGCTGTTGGAATAGCAATTAACAACTAGCAACTAGCGATTAGCAACCAGCCAAGGCGGTCGATATAGAGGGCTGAGACAGCCGGTGCTCTTTTTACATGGGTTTTGGTGCTGCGGTTTTGACTAGTTGCTCGTTGCTCGTTGCTAATTGCTAGTTGCCAAAGGGGGACCCTTATGCCAGTCATGGAACACTTGCAAACCGCTGAGTTCATCGAGCTCGAAAATCAATATGGAGCCCACAACTACCATCCCCTCGACGTTGTCATCCAACGCGCCGAAGGCGTCTGGGTTTATGACGTCGAGGGAAATCGTTATCTCGACTGCCTCGCTTCCTATTCCGCTGTCAACCAGGGACACTGCCATCCAAGAATTCTTGAGGCCATGGTGGAGCAGGCACACAAGGTGACGCTAACATCGCGCGCGTTCCGCAACGACCAGCTTCCGCTCCTGTTGCGGGAACTGCACGAGTTGACTGGCTTCGACAAGGCGCTGCCCATGAACTCTGGCGCCGAAGCCGTCGAAACCGCCATCAAGGCTGCGCGCAAGTGGGGCTACAAGGTGAAAGGCATACCCGAAGACCGGTCTGAAATCATCGTGTGTGCCAATAACTTTCACGGGCGCACGGTAACCATTGTCAGCTTCTCGACCGACGAACAATACCGCGATGGCTTCGGGCCGTTCACGCCCGGGTTCAAAATCATTCCTCTCGGCGATGCCAACGCCCTGCGCGAAGCGATTACGCCCAACACTTGCGCTTTTCTTGTGGAGCCGATTCAGGGTGAGGCCGGGATCATCATCCCGCCCGACGGCTTTCTGAAGCAGGTGGCCGCAATTTGTCACGTGAATCAAGTACTACTGATCGCGGACGAGATCCAGTCGGGCCTCGGCCGGACCGGCAAGCTGTTCGCCTTCATGCATGACGACGTCCAGCCCGACGTGGTCATCATCGGCAAGGCGCTGTCGGGTGGTTTCTATCCTGTGTCGGCAGTGCTGACCTCGAAGGACGTGCTCGGCGTCTTCCAGCCAGGCGACCACGGCAGCACCTTCGGCGGGAATCCTCTGGCCAGCGCGGTGGCACGCGCCGCGCTTCGGGTGCTTGTCGATGAGCGCCTGGTTCAGCGCTCCGCCGAACTAGGCGGCTATTTCCTCCAGAAACTCCGGACGATGCGTAGCCCGCATCTTCGCGAAGTCCGCGGCAAGGGGTTGTGGATCGGGATCGAACTGAATGTTCCCGCGCGGCCTTACTGCGAGGCGCTCAAATCCGAAGGGATTCTTTGCAAGGAGACTCACGAATACGTCATTCGGGTTGCGCCTCCGCTGGTCATCACTCGCGAGGAGATCGATTGGGCAGTTGAGCGGATCAGGAAGGTCGTTGAAGGCATGGCTTGATGGCGACTGTCGAAGTGGCCGGCGCCGATCGTTTCTTAGTTCGCTAAACTTCGCGCGTGGATCGGGCTGTGACCCAAGAATGAAGTTGGTTCAGAGCAAATGGCTTATTGCTAGTTGCTACCTCAGTATTTGCGCATGTGAATCTCGGCGCCGTTGCGCTCGAACTTCACTTCATCCATGAGCTGGTTGATCAGATAGATGCCGCGACCGTGATTGGAGAAGACATTCTCCCCGGTGCAAGGATCGGGGACAGCGAAGGGGTCGAAGCCATTGCCGGGATCGCGAACCACGATCAGCATGCCGCGATCGCTGTCACATCCAACGCAGCACTGGACTTTCTTGGTTGGGTCGTTCTTGCATCCATGCAGGATGGCATTGGCCAGTGCCTCGCGCAACGCGGTCTCGATCTCGAATTCCTTGCCCGCCGCACACTCCAGCTTGCGGGCCATCTCCATGATGCCTTCGACCACGGGATTAATCGCGGTGGGGTCGGCGTTCAGCGTGACCTCAATTCGTAGCATCAGCTTGTTGCGATCGAACTCGACGGTAGGCATGCTGCATGACTGCATCGCCAGCTCCCACACGTGCCGCGCTTGCTTACTCTTACAGAAAAGCTGGGACGGGGTCAAGCAGGAAGTCACAAAGCAGTGACAGGCAATGGCATTTTCGTGGGGTGTATGGACTATCCTCGAACTCTTCGACTCTCCGCCCGTTACGGTTAAGCACCATCAAGACGGCCCCGGACTCCACGACATGCAACGATCAAAATCGTTGAGAATCATCTACAATTAGCGGATTACCGTCGTTTTTCGAGGTTCGATTGAGCACCGCGACAGCAACGCCGGCTGGAACACTCACTTGGCCGCTGACGCGCCTGGACGTGGCCGGCGCATTCGGCGACATCGGTGTGTTGTTCCCGATCGCAATCGCGTTGATCACGCTGAACCATCTTAATCCCACTGCGGTTTTCCTGGCTGCCGGACTCACCTATGTCCTGGCGGGCTGGTACTTTCAGATACCCATCTCGGTACAGCCCCTGAAGGCAGTTGCCGCTATCGCTCTCGCGATGGGGCTATCGCCCTCAGCCATCGCCAGCGCCGGAGTGCTGATGGGAATTCTCCTGGCCATCATCGCCGTTACCAACACCGCAGCGCTGCTCGCAAAACTGTTCACGTTGCCGATCGTGCGAGGTATACAGCTTGGCCTGGGATTGCTGCTTGCCCGTGAGGGCTTGCGGCTGGTCCTGGGTCGCCAGTCGATCCTCGCATTGCCGAATGGCGCATCGGTAACAGGTTGGGAGATCGCTCTGGGAGCCGCGATCCTCCTTCTGAGTTTTCACAAATCCACTCGTTATCCGGCTGCACTGATTCTGCTGACGGTGGGCATTACGCTGGGTTTGCTGACGCAATGGGGAAAAATGCCGCAATTTGCATGGGGGCCGCTACCGCTCCAATTCCTGCATCCGCATGCAGATGAATTCTGGAGAGTTCTGCCGCTACTGGTGATTCCGCAGTTCGCCTTGACCTTCGGCAACTCCATCGTGGCGACCGAGAACACGTCGCAAATCCTGTACGGCCCACAAGGCACGGCGCGTCACCGTGCGCGCGCTCAGCATGAGCATCGCACTGGTCAACCTTGCGAGCGGGGTGGTTCAGGCCGCGCCCATGTGCCACGGTTCCGGAGGCATAACCGCCCACTACAGGTTCGGCGCACGAACACCAAAATCGAGTTACATCATCGGTGGGCTGTGTATACTGCTCGCCTTGTTCGGAAAAGCGGCCATTGGAGTCCTGCATCTCATCCCAATCGCCATTCTGGGAGTGTTTCTGATTTACGTTGGCATCCAGCACGCAGCCTATCTACGCGATATTGTGAGGCGAGCGCCGCTACTGCTTATCGCAATTTGCGTTGGGGCAGTTTCGCTTCTGACCACCAATTTGATGTGGGGATTCTTGACGGGATTTGTCCTGCAAGGAATCTTACTGATTTGTGAAAGAATGAATCCCGCGCGCAAGGTGTTAATGCTCTGAAGTCTCCACTGACTGCTATCCACTCACGTTCATTCCTCACATTGTCCAGTGACCCCGCTCACTGCGTCACCGTACACAGAGTTTTCATACTGGAGATGTTAAGCCGCTGTGAGTCCGGCGTGGGACTCCGCCCGTGCTGGCAAGCGAAATGCGCCACCCTCACCGTCGAGGCTGGCTGCGCTTTCGAAGCTCACAGCGCGTTCCCATAGAGGTGACACAATGCCGACCGTCATGGAACCCGAAGTCCAAAAGGACGAGAAATCGCAACCCGTTACTCCCCGCGTTGAGCCAGAACTCTTTGCGGCCGAAATTGAGATGGAGAACAAGTCCCACAACTTCCTGCCCCTGGTGTTCATTCTGGGGCTGGTGATCGTATTTGGCGGGGCCATCTTCTACTTCGTTAAGGGCGCTCGCGACGTGCTGACCGCTCCCGTCGCCACCACCGCCATCAATCAGATCTTGCAGGCGCAAGGCCCGGCCACTGTTCGCTTCAGCACTGGCACTGTGGTCTCCAGCCTGAACGAAAAGCCCATGGATCCGCATTACAAGCTGCTGGCCAAGATCGGGATCGTGACCACCAAGCCGAAGGGCTACAATTCGCTCATTGTCACTCTCAATCCCGCGGGCGAAAAACTCTTCAGCGAGATCACGGGTGTGCAGAAGTCCACCAACGCTGACAAGACTGTGACGTATGTCGTTCCGCTGGCCGAGCGCAAGTTGGTGGCGGTGAACAACGTCACCATGATCAAGCCGCATCTGGCGAAGGTGGAGTACACCTGGAAGTGGGCGCCGAATCGACTCGGCAAGGAATTCGATGCTTCAGGGGACCTGGTGAAGAGCTTCACCACTTGGGACCGCGGGACCTTGATCAAGTCCTATGGGGCCGATTTCTATAGTGGCGACCCAACCAAGGCCACCATCGTCCTCATGGAAGGCAACGACGGGAGCTGGAAGGCGTACACGGGCGACTAGCACAGGCCATCAGCGCTTGCGGTAGTTTGCAAGCCCCTTGGGGCTTGTCACTGTCATTGAGATGTAACGTGAATTATGGAAAGGGAGGAGCCTCCAGCTTCTCCCTTCTAGCTATAGCTAGTCTAGACATCACGCGGCTAGCTACTGCAGCACGCCGGAGAGCCAGTGCAGCACGTTCAAAACGTACTGCCGATCATCGTTGCCGGGGACGTCCCAACCCATTTTCCCCATGATCTTCTCGCTGCCATCTTTCTCTTTTTCCTGAAACACCTGAGCTGTCATCATGCCAGCCTCGCCACTGATAACGACGCGGCCTCGGCCGACCGCAAACGCAATGGCCATTGCCTGGCCGGACGCTGGCCATTTCTTGAGAGCTGCTTCGCGACTGGCTTTCGCTTTGACCGCATCCTTATCGAAGAGAGGCCGTAGCTCGCCGCCGGTCGCCACTTCACCTGATGTGGACGAGAGTTGCAGAAGGGTCGTCGCGCCTTTCGGAATCGTAACGGACTCGCCAGTGAAGGCGACTAGTTTGTGTATGCGCTCCGTGTCGTTGCGCCCCCGCGTGATTGGGTGATCGCCGAGCAAGTGATTGTGATTGGAAAAGACAAGCTCCGTGATGTCTTCGCTAGTAAAGTTATCGGGATTCGTATCGAACACAACATTATTCCCGAGCGTCACGCCAAAGCGCTGGGCCAGCGGCTGCGCTGCGTCTCCTATGGGCGCGTGATCCGCGATGAGGAACAGGGAGCCGCCCCGCTGGACCCACTCGTAGACTGCATCAGATTCCGCTTTGGTGAAGGCAGGAGTCGAATTGTTGTTGTCGTTCGACAATTGGCCGAGCGGATTGGAAATCACCAACACATCAATACCTTGCAGACTGTCGTGCGTAAAGCTGGCGGTGTTGGCTACAACGTTGTAACCGTCATTTCTCGCCAGGTCGGCGAAGGGCCTAAATAGTCCGTCCTTGGTGTGAATGTTGCCGTGGGCCTGATCGATCGCGACCCGGGGATGAGTTGCTGTATAAGCTGGATTGGCGACAGAGGCGTCCGCGTTGGGATCGGCTATCATTTGTGCATGGCTGACAGCAGCGGATAGGAGGAGGACCAAAACAGCAATCGTCATAACGCACTCTCACAGCTACCTCGGATTATAGGATCCTGTGGCGATGTGTTTTGTCCTTCCTAGCAGCTTTAATTTGAACAAGGCGCTGCACCTAAGGCGGATCAGCTGTTGATCCGAAACGTGGATTTCGGAGTAGGCCGCAGCTATCTGCTAATTGCCAACCACAGTAGCCCAATCGCCAGCGTGACCAGCGTCAGCGGCACGCCGATCCTCATGTATTGCAAAAAGCTGATGTACGCTGGCCTGAATTTGCCCTTGCCGAACTGCCGGTCGCGGCTGCATAATGGTTACCTTCGCTTTTTCTTCGTACCGCAAGGAAATCGTCGTGGGCAACAACGGACATCGCGCGTTCGTTCCGACTGACCAGCAGCGGCAGGCCATTGAGCGTGTGCACGGGCCGATGCTCGTGGTAGCGGGCGCCGGGACCGGCAAGACCGCGGTGCTGTCGCGACGCATTGCCCACCTCATCGAGACAAGAGTCGCCAGGCCGGAAGAAATTCTCGCTGTCACCTACACGCGCAACGGCGCGGCCGAGCTGATGACCCGTGTGGGCGGTGTTCTCTATCCCGATCTCGAACCGCAACACGCTGCTGCCAAGGTGCTTTCCGGCGGGCTGCACGCCGACACCTTTCATGGGTACTGCTTCTCGCTGCTGCATGGGGCAGGAATCAAGTTTGCTCTGCTCGACGATCAGGACCTCTTCGTGCTGCTGCGCCGTCGCATCGGCGACCTGCAACTCGAGCGATTCACCAAGGCTGCCGATCCGGGCAGGTTTCTGCGTGACCTCCTGGACTTCTTTCGCCGTTGCCACGACGAGCTGCGCACACCTGATAATTACGATGCCTACATCGTCGGGCTTGAGCGCGAGCAGATTTCACTTCCTCGGGTTGCAAAGTCGAAAGATGCCGAATCCATGCCACGCGAGGAAGTGCTCGGCCGCTGCCGCGAGATCGCCCGCGCCTTTCGTTATATCGAAGACCTGCTGGCGCAGGAGGGTCTCGGCACTTTCGGACACATTATCACTCGCGCGGTCGAGGTGCTGGGGCGCGACCGAGCGGTGCTGCAGAGCGAACAGAAGCGCGCCCGTTTCATTCTGATTGACGAGTTTCAGGATTCCAACGTTGCGCAGATCCAACTCGCAAAACTCCTCGCGGGAGAAGCTGCCAATGTCTTTGCCGTTGGCGATCCCGACCAGGCCATCTATCGCTTTCGCGGCGCTACCAGCGGGGCCTTCGATCAGTTCCTCAAGACCTTCGGTCCGGAGCGGGTCAAGCGCGTCACAATGTCGGACAACCGGCGCTCGACTCCGCCCATCCTGAGCTGCGCCTACCAGGTCATCCAGTGCAATCCCGCGGTTGGCAGCAAGGAGCTGCCGGATGAAGGCTGGCCCCGTCAGCCGCTCACCTGCGCCCGTCTGGAGCGCGAGAAGAACCTGGCGAAAGCTTCGGCGGTACATGCCATCGTGCACAACCGGAACGAGGATGCGCGCTTCATCGCCGATACCATCGAGGCCACGCGCCGGCGAAAGCCCACGACGAAGTATCGCGATTTCGCCGTGCTGTATCGCAACCATCGCCATCGTCAGGAGGTGGCTGACGAGCTTCGCCGGCGCGATATTCCGGTGCAGGTCAGGGGCGCCAATCTCTTCGACGCCCCGCAAGTGCGCGATGCCATGGCCGTGCTGCATGTCCTTGATGGTCCCGATCCGGTTGCGCTTTTTCGGGTTGCGGCGTTACCGCAATTCCACGTGGAGCCCGAGCGCTTCCGCGCCGAGCTTGCGCTGGCGGGCCGGGATGCCTCGGTGGAATCCGTGCTCGAAAAGGTGCCCGGCGGGTTCGAGGTGATGGAAGCTGTCCGCGAAGCGAGGCATGATCTTGCCAACGCTAACGGCATGATGCCGGCCGCAATCCGGATCATGCGCAGCCGGTTTCAAATTGACGACTCCTTTCCGCTGAGCCGCCTGCAAGAATTTGCCGCCGACTGGGGCAACAAGCCGAAGCAAATCACTCGCGAAGGTACGCTGCGCGAGTTTCTGGAGTACATGGCGCTGTTTCAGGAAGCAGAGGGAGTGTTGTCGGAGGATACGGCAGACGACGACCCGGTGGCAGCGCTCGCGCCCCGCGATGTCAGGGGCGAACCGGACAACGCGGTGCAACTGATGACGGTGCACGCGGCGAAGGGTCTCGAGTTTCCCTGCGTCTTTGTGCTGCGCGTCGTTTCGCCAACCTTTCCCAGCAGCTACAAGGAAGCGCTGGTGGAGTTCCCGAAGGAGCTTCGCAGCAAAGACACCGCTGCCGAGGACGAACCCAGGCCCCTTAACGAACAGGAAGAGCGCCGGCTGTTTTACGTCGCCGTCACCCGCGCCATGGACGAGCTCTATTTGTGCGGACAATTCGCGCGTGGTCAGGACAAAACTCCACCCGGATACATGCGCGAGCTGCTGCTCAAACGGAGTGGCATTTTGCAGAGCGCCATCGAATGTGTCCAACTCCCGCAGGCGACCCTGATCGGCGAAATGCACGCTGCCGCGGAGCCGCTGCCGCTGGTCTCGCAATGGGTTCAACTTCCCCCGCGGGCCGATCCGCGGCTGACTGAGTTGAGTGCCAGCGCCATTGACCAATACGAGCGTTGTCCCCTGGCTTACAAACTAAAGCGCGACTGGCTGATCCCCGAGGAGCCGGCAGCCCGCATGCAATTCGGAGCGGCGATGCACTTCGCTCTGAGAGCGTATTTCGATGGGGTTCGCGCCGGACGGCCGCCCGATGAAGAAACCGTTATCGCCTGCTTCCTCGACGAGTTCGCGAAAGCGAAGGTCGAAGACGCGGTCCAGCGTGAACTCTACGAGAAGGAGGGACGCGCGCAACTCACGCGCTTCCTGCGCTCTCCACTGGCGCAACCGGGAGGAGAAGTTCTGCAGACCGAGCGCAGTTTAGGCTTCAACATCGGCGACACCATCGTACGGGCCAGGATGGACCGCCTCGACCGGACCGGCGAGCACGAAGTCACGGTTGTGGACTACAAGACCGGCAAGCCGAAAACGCAGGAAGTGGCCGACGACAGTCTGCAGCTTTCGATTTACGCGCTGGCAGCCCGTGAGATGGGTTTTACCGCGTCCTCACTGGTCTTTGTCAATCTGGAAAACTGCAGCGCAGTGAGTTCCTCGCGGTCAGGGAAGGAACTCGACAATACGTGCAGGAAAGTGACCGCCGTTGCATCCCGAATAGCCGCGGGTGAGTTTCCGCCCAAGCCCGGATTGAATTGCAACGGCTGCTCCTACCACAGCATCTGCCCGGCGCACGAGGTGGAAGCGCTTTGCGGGCATGAGCGGACCACATCCACACCGGCGGCACATGCCCAACTCGACTGACACCAAAAAGCGAAGGGGACGCTTGCGCGCCCCCTTGGGTTAACGGAAAAGCTGCGTTATCTCTTTTTCTTCTTGGCAGCCTTCTTAGCCTTCTTCTTCGTTGCCATGGTTTCTATTCTCCCTTCCATTTGTCATGGAACATTGCGACCTTACATAATCGCAATTTGATAGTTGTATAGAGTTAATAAAAAAAATAGTCAAGCGAAAAACGCACGGCAGAACCAGCACTAGGTCGCCAACACGCGACCTCCTTACACATCATCATCCTAAAATACTGTCGTTGCGACGGGCATGCAGCCTTGCCGCATTCTTCAGCAGGCGTATGAAAGCCGCATGAATGCTGGCGATTCCATCATTGACGAAACTTGGAATCCGGCATACCGGTGGTCACGCGCGGCATCCGACCGTGCTGAGGCTCACGATTCATTACAAGAGAGGTGCAGAAAAAATAATTTCCAAATTTTCGGGTTGAGAGATGAAGAAGGCGCGTTCTCGTAATCTGCGAAGCGTCGTGCGCCTGCGCGTTACCATGGAAGAGAGGAGGTACCGATGAAGCGGGTGCTGGTGGCGACGTTCGAATCCGGGCAAGGTCCGCGACCTGCTGGGAGCGGCCACACTCCACAATGTGAGCGTCGATGTGCTGCCGGATTTCGATGCGCTTCCGGCGGTAATCGAAGACGGCGCGACCTTCGAAGCCAACGCGCGGAAGAAAGCCGAGCACTATAGCAGGTATGCGGAAGGCGAGTTGATCATCGCCGACGACTCGGGGTTGGAGGTTGATGCACTGGGGGGCGCGCCCGGTGTGCGCTCGGCACGCTACGCCAGTGACGGGGGCAGAGCCCCCGGACAGACATCCGTTGACCAGGCCAATAACGCACGCCTGCTGCGCGAACTGCACGATGTTCCGGATGAGTTCCGCACCGGCCGGTTCGTCTGCGTGATCGCAGCGGCGCGCAATGGGCACACGCTGGCAACTTTTCAAGGTCAGGCCGAAGGGATCGTCTTGCATGAGCCTCGCGGCACGAATGGCTTCGGCTACGATCCGCTCTTTTATTTTCCCGAGATCGCGAAGACCTTCGCCGAGCTGACGGCCGAAGAGAAAGCCCGCTACAGCCACCGCGGGGCCGCGTTTCGCCAATTCCTCCAGTGGGAGGACGAAAGCGCAGAACGCCATCCGCACACGGGCAGCTAACCACTAACCCGTCACGCCTCTTTTGATGAAAAATGGCGGAACGCGTTTTCCTCGGCTAAGACCTGAAAGAACCTGGTTTTGAGATGCCGGAAGGGAAGGATTCCTTTTGGTGTTGGGGCGCGACTGCCAACAGCCGCGCCCGACTGCTTAATCAGTGGCGAGTTTCAGGTTTTCGTGAAGCCAGCCTTGCGCTTCGTATTCGCACTTCCTGCAGCAGAACGTTTGCCCGTCACGTGCCCGGCTGGTGCTTTTCAGGTACTGGGAATAGCACCAAAGACAAACGGCTGTGGAAGTGGCTGCATCATATTGGTTTGGTTGCATGGCCTCTCCAATGGGTAGCCACAATAGGCCAAGTTGGCGGGAAACGCAATCAGCAAAATCGTGGAATCGGTACGACTAAGGTTCCTGCGACAGAAGTGGTGAGATCAGATGCGCTCAGGTGCCAGAAGATCGCGGACCGATTCTCGCCTACGTATCAGTCTGGAGCGGCTGCCTTCAACCAGAACCTCAGCGGGCCGCGGCCGCGTGTTGTAATTCGACGCCAGCACCATTCCATAAGCTCCCGCATCAAGGATCGCCAGAAGGTCGCCTTCGTTGAGCTTTCGAATCTCGCGGTCGCGTGCGAAGAAGTCTCCTGTCTCGCAGATCGGTCCCACGACATCAACAATCTCGGACACTTTGCTGTCGTTCCTTAGAACGACGGGAACGATCTGATGATAGGCGCCGTAGAGCGAAGGCCGGAGCAGGTCGTTCATGGCTGCGTCCACCACAACAAACTGCTTGCCATCGTTGTCCTTGCGATAGACCACACGGGTAAGCAGTGCTCCCGCGGGTCCGACAATGGCTCGGCCTGGCTCCAAAAGGAGATGGACACCAAGGCCTTTGAGCGGACCTAGTAATCCTTTCGCGTACTGTTTCGCTGCGGCGGCGAAGTTTCGGGGGTTTCGCTCATACGAGATGCCAAGTCCGCCGCCAGCGTCAACGTAGCGAATAGCATGCCCATCGGCGCGCAGCGAGCGGACGAGGGAAGCGACGCGGTCCATGGCCTGGCGGAACGGCTCGAAGTCCGTTATCTGGGAGCCGATATGAACGCTGACTCCTGCCGCCTTAAGTTGTCGGCATTCGGAGCCCCAGCGGTAAAGCGCGGGAGCGTCGCGCCATGGCACTCCAAACTTGTGTTCATGCAAGCCAGTGGAAATATAAGGGTGTGTCTCCGCAGTAACGTCAGGATTCACGCGCACCGCAAACTCCGCCGCCTTGCGAAGATGTGTCGCTCGCACCGCCAGCAACTCCAATTCGCTGGCGCTCTCTACGTTGAACATCAGGATGCCAGCTCGCAGCGCCAGATCCATCTCGTCCGCCAGCTTGCCGACACCAGAAAAGACGATCTTGCGTCCTGCTCCCGGGCGGATCGCTCCAACTCGTTGCAATTCGCCGCCGGAAACGATGTCGAACCCTGCTCCAAGCTGTGCCAGCAAACGCAGGATCGCTAGATTGGAATTCGCTTTCACCGAATAGCAGATGGTGTGCTCTATCCCTTGGAAAGCCTGGTCGAACTGGCGATACCGCTCACAGATTGTCGTACCCGAATAAACGTACAGCGGAGTGCCATACTCTCTCGCCAGCTTGCTGAGCGGAACATCGTCGGCGTGCATTTCCACGCCGGATTCGCGAACCTGCCGCTTATCCCGGCGGTAGGTAAATGCGGGCGATCTCTGTGCGGGAGTTTCGGCTGTCACTTCTGGGTGGAGGTTCCTTTCACCTTGATGGCGACGATGGTCTGATCATCAAAGGTCTCGACTCCTTCGGCGTGGCCGGATACCGCGGTAAATAGGATGTCCACCAGTTCTTCGGCGCTGCGGTGCGCGTTGTCGCGGACAATCTTTTCCAGACGCTTGCGGCCAAAAAGTTCCCCTGTGGAACTGGTTGCGTCGACGATGCCGTCGCTGAAGAAGAGAAACACGTCACCCGGATGACCGTGAAGGTTCAGCTCATCATAGGTCGCGTGGCTGAACAGTCCGATCGGCAGA
Organism: uncultured Acidobacteriaceae bacterium; assembly: GCA_963703645.1. GTDB lineage: Bacteria > Acidobacteriota > Terriglobia > Terriglobales > Acidobacteriaceae > Bog-257. The sequence continues at coordinate 264,209 of CAVPFD010000045.1, read as the reverse complement.
CCGGTCGCCTGGATGACATTGAGCTTGCCATCATGGCAATGAATCGGACGCGGCAATCCCGAGTTTGCGATCTGCAGCAGCCGTTGGTTGTCATCCCAGATGGCATAAATCATGGAGACATATTGCCCTTCAATCGGCCGCTCTGAAAGCGACAGATTGATGGCCTCCAACATCCCCGCGGCGCTGGGCTCTTCGCTGGCATGGGAGCGCGCGATGCCGCTGACCAGGGCCGCGTAAATGGCGGCTGGCGCGCCCTTGCCGCTCACGTCGCCGACGGCAATGCCAGTGACGCCCTGTCCGCTGTACTTCAGGAAGTCATAGAGATCGCCACCGACTTGCCGGGCAGGAGCGAAGCGGGAGGCGACCTCGGCGTTGCGAAACACCGGCACTTTGGGCGGCAACAGGCGGAACTGAAGCTCCCGTGCCAGCGCCAGGTCCTGCTCCAGCCGTTGTTCCTGGCGCGCGATCTGTTCGTACAGCGTAGCGTTTTCGATTGCGATTGCCACCTGCGCCGCCAGCGTGGTCATGATGCGCACGTGGTCTTCGTTGAAGTAGCCACGTCGCGTGTGTTCAATGTCGAGCACCCCGATCACCTTGTCTTTGTAAATCAGTGGAATACACAGCTCCGAGCGCGTTTCAGGGTTCGCCTTGATGTAGCGGGGATCCTTGCTGACATCCGGAACCAGCACTGCCTGGCCATGCTGGGCGGCGTAACCCACCAGCCCAACGCCCAATGGAATCTCGTGCTTGAGCTGCACGTTCTCCTTGAAGCGCAGCGAAAACCGGTGTTGCAAAACGGTTCCGGTTTTGTCGAGCAGCAGGATGGAAAACATCTGGTAATCAATAATGCGAGTCACCAGGTCGGCAATGCGCTTTAGCAGCTCGTCAACATTCAGAATCGACGTTAGCTCGCGGCTGATCTCCGTCAGAAGTGTGAGCTGCCGCGCCTGTCGTGACACGCGTGTATACAGGCGCGCATTCTCAATCCCCGCCGCGATGCGGGAGGCAAAAAGGGTCAGCAGCCGCTTGTGCTCTTCGGTGAAAGCTCCCGGTTGGGCCGCCTCGACATCAATCACGCCAATAACTTTGTTCTTGGCGATGAGCGGCACAGCCAGCTCGGAGCGCACGCCCGGCGTGGTGTTGATCACATTGTCTTCGGCGGTAACGTCGTTGACCAGCACGGGCTGGCGCGTTTGCACGGCGCGCCCGGTGACACCCTGCCCAACCTTAATGCGGATGCGCTCAGCGACCTCCGGCGGATGTCCAACCTGAAAGCGCACGCGCAGCTCCTGAGTCTTCTCGTTCAGCAACAGGATGGCGAAGATTTCATAGTCGATAAAGCGCTTGAGCATCTCGGCTACGCGCTGCAGCAGCGTGTTCAGGTCGAGCGTAGTGTTAACCGCGTCGGCAACCTCGAGCAGGTAACTGTCGAACGCAGAGGACACCAGGGACTGATGGATCGAGGATGGCATCAAGCTGGAGTTCTTACTCACCATCATAACAACCGGCAGTTGCCGGACCACCCTCGTCGCCCCACCTGCCGAACCGCTGAAACAGCGGTGTGCGAGAGCAAAGAATGCAGGCGGCAAATCAAGGGAGCATGGTAACACCGCAACTGTTCTCGTGAATGGCCGCTTCAAATTGTCACTAAGTTGCGGCACTGCGCCGCAGCCACTAGAATTTCACAGCATTACAGGAGAGATGAGGTATGCCAATACCTGAATTCAGGCAGCTGGTGGACGAGGCAAAATCGCAGATCAAAGAAATCGCGCCCGACGAGCTCCGGAGAATGCAGCAATCGGGAGAAGATTTCACCTTGATTGACGTGCGTGAGCCCGACGAGCAGGCGAAAGGCATTGTTCCTGGGGCCATCAAACTCGCACGCGGCATTCTGGAAGTGAACATCGACCGGATCACCACCGACAAAGATCGCAAGCTGGTGCTGTATTGCGGCGGAGGCAGCCGCTCCGCACTGGCCGCGCTCAATCTCAAGAAGATGGGCTTTCGCAACGTCCTTTCGCTCGCCGGCGGCTATCGCGTTTGGCGCGAAGGCGACACCCTCTAGCTCTTCGTCGTGAGCTTCACTTCTGCGAATTTCGGAGGAACCGTGAACCTGCAAGGCAATCGCATCACGTGGCTGGGCCACGCCACCTTTCGCATCGAAACCAGGGATGGTGCAACCATCATCGTGGATCCTTGGGTCATGGGCAATCCCAAGTGTCCGGAAAGCGAAAAGCAGGTAAAGAAAGCCGACGCGCTCATTTGCACCCACGGCCACTTCGACCATATCGGCGACGCGGTCGCCATCGCCAAACAGCACAATCCCACCGTGGTTGGCATTTTCGAGCTCTGTGCCTGGATGGAAAAGAAGGGGGCGAAGCAGATTGCTCCCATGAACAAGGGCGGAACGCAAACCGTCGCTGGAATCAACATCACTATGACCCACGCCGTCCACTCCTGCGGCATTCTGGACGATGACGGCAACATTGTTTACGGCGGAGAAGCGTGCGGCTATGTGCTCGAGTTGCCCGGCGGAGTCAAGCTCTATCATGCGGGCGACACGGCTGCGTTTGGCGACATGCAGATCATCCGCGAACTGTACTCGCCAGAAATTGCGATGTTGCCGATTGGCGACCATTTTACGATGAGCCCGCGCGAGGCTGCGTACGCCTGCAAACTGCTGCAGCCCAAGACAGTCGTCCCGATGCACTTTGGGACATTTCCTGTACTGGTTGGGCGTCCGGTGGACCTGCGGAAGTCGGTGGGACCACGCGGGCCGGAAGTACTGGACCTGGAACCGGGCCAGACACTGAACTGAGGAGCGGATTGATTTGAAGCCAATTACTGACGAACGCGTTGAAAACTATCTCTACGCGATGCTGCCCGAGAGGGAGCCCGTCTTGCAGGAGATGGAGCGGCAGGCGAAGGAGCGCGATATCCCGATCGTCGGTCCCGCGGTCGGCCGTCTGTTCTACCAGTACGCGCGGCTGCTCAATGCAAAGACCGTCTTCGAGATGGGCTCGGCGATTGGCTATTCGACGATCTGGTGGGCAAAGGCGGTCGGAGACGGCGGCAAGGTTCATTACACCGACGGCAACCGCAAGAACGCTGATGAGGCGCGGCGCTACTTTCAGGAGGCTGGCGTTTCCAGCCGGATCGAAGTGCACGTTGGTGACGCGCTGGAACTCCTCTCCGAACGCAAAGAGCAGTTTGACATTCTCTTCAACGACGTGGACAAGCATGATTATCCGCGCGTCTTCCGCATGGCCGCGGCGCGGGTCCGCAAAGGCGGACTGTTCATTACCGACAACGCCCTGTGGTCTGGCAAGGTGGCTTACGCGGCCGGCAATCCCGGCCAGGCCAAGGACCCCGACCGCCTGCCGCAGACCGAGGGCGTGGTCGAGCTGAACCGCCTGCTCTACTCTTCGCCAGACTGGTACACCACCATCGTTCCGCTGCGTGATGGCGTGGCCGTGGCGCTGAGACTCTAATTCGTTTACGGCGGGAATCTGACTATTCGCGGAATAGACTCAGTCGGAGAGTGGCGTCCCCTGCATCGTGGAGATGGCTTCGCTCAGTTCTTTCTCGAGGGTTTCCGCGTTTTCAGCTACTACATGATTTGCAGTCGCAAAAGCATCCGCATACTGACGTGACTTAAAGCGATACTCTACGACTTCGTCGCTGTAGTCCCCGAGCTTAACCGCAGATGTCCGGTCAAGAAAAAATGCGGTGGCCATAGATATCCCTGCAAATCCGACGATGACAATTAATCTTTCAATCGCAAACCAGATAGCAGCTGCAAACCACACGGCGCACAAAATGCCGCCCCCCACGAACATATCCTACGGGTTCGCCTGAGTTCCGCTGCGCAGGAAGAGCAGTGGGGTATTGGCGAAACGACCCAGTCGTGCTTCCAATAGAGCAAACGGAACTTACTGTGTTCGAGCGACTTGAATGGTAACAACGAACCAGCTTCTGACCTGCAACATCTCGGGCAGAAGGAGGGGAACCCGATCCCCTCTCTGGGTGCGACCACGGTATACCAACCATGAATTTTCTGGACTGTTTCCCTCGATTCCTTCACCCTCGCGAGGCGACTCTCGAGCTCTTCAGTAAGAAGAAGTCTCGCCTCAGGCCTCATTCCACGGCTGGACGCAGCTAGGTTCACGAGCTCCGTATCAGCCCCCGATCGAAAGTCCTCTCGGATTGTTTCGCTGGAGACCTCCATTTTGTATTCGTCCCGCCGGCCTTGGCAATCCTAGTTAAGTGTAGCCCGCCATTTCCCCCAACGGGGATACCTGCAAGCAAGTGACTAATTAGTACACGTATGTCAACTCGTTAGTGTGGGGGACTTCCATTTATTATCACTGCGTGCATGACTCGTTCGACATTCTTGCCATCGCCGCTCATCGCGACGACGTTCGAGCAGACCTGCGGTGGCACGCTGCTCAAGATGGCGGAGAGCGGACGCCGCACAGCCATTCTCGACCTGACGCAAGGTGAGATGGGCACGCGCGGCACCGCTGAAGACCGCGCACGCGAGGCCGACCAGGCTGCGCATATCCTCAAGGCCAGCTGGCGTCGAGCACTCGACATTCCTGACGGCCGCGTCGAGAACACTTACGAGAATCGCCTCAAGGTCGCACGGGTCATTCGTGCGCTGCGACCACGCGTGCTCATTCTGCCTTACTGGCAGGCGCGTCATCCTGATCACGCAACCGCGTCCGTGCTCGGCTATGAAGCAGCGTTCCTCGGCGGACTTGCCAAGCTCGACCTCGATGCTCCGCCGCATCGGCCGTACAAGATCATCTATGCGAGTCTTTACGCCGACGTTCGCCCAACCTTTGTGGTGGACATCTCGGAGCAGTTTGAGACGCGCTTTGCAGCACTGATGGCTTACCGTTCGCAATATCAAGATCAGCGGCAGGGAAGCGGCCTGTTTCCGCGCCAGGCAGAGATTCGCGAGCGCATCGCTGCGATGGCCACCTTCTATGGATTACTCGCCGGAGTCCGCTACGCCGAGCCGTTCGTCCAAAAGGAAGTCGGCTTGGTGGACGACCTGCTCGCGATTCCCGTGCAGTCGATCTGAGTCGAGCTCTACGCAATGCGCGCGCGTCGAGGGCGCGATAGAATCTTGTAGCGAAGGTGGGGTGTCACATCATGACCGATGCAATGATTTTCGCGCGCATGTTTCTGAAGAATCCTGCGATGCTCGGCTCGGTGTGGCCCAGTTCCGACAGCCTGTGTTCCCACCTCATGGGTCTGGTTGATTGGACTGACACCCGCTACGTCGTCGAATACGGGCCTGGCGTTGGCACCATTACCCGGCACATTCTGCGAAACCTGCGCAGCGACGGCATGCTCATCGCGATCGAGAAGAACCCAGAACTCGTCGCACATCTCCGCCACCGCTTTCATGGCCGCGATGCCAGATTGAAGATCGTGCACGGTTCCGCCGCCGACGTGCGAAAAATCATCACCTCTCAGGGCATCAAGGCGGGCGACTGCATCGTTGCCGGCATTCCATTCTCGCTGCTTCCGCCGAAGGAGGTGCAGCGCATCTTGAACAGCACTCGCGAATCTCTCCGCCCGCGGGGTAAGCTCCTGATCTACCAGTTCAGCAACTCCATCGAGCCGGCGCTCAAGCGAAACTTTAGTCTCGTGCACAGCGGCCGCGAGATGCGGAACTTCCTGCCGGCGCGCACGTATGTCGCAAGCAACGCCTGACGGCTACTCCTGCCTGGTTTCTTGACAACCGAGAGCTGACCTCTTAGATTGCGTGTCACGCATTCTGTCACCCTGAAGGTCGCACCTTAGAAATCCCGTATGGAGGCACCATGTCAGCCCAGTCCTTCCCGAAGTTCCTGCTCGGCCTTGCTTTCCTGTGTTGCGTGGCGAGCGCATTCGCGCAGCAGCCAGCAGCCAACACTAATCTCACGCCCTACGGTTCGCCCGTGACCCTGGAGACTGCGCAGAAAGCGGCCGCAGCGGCCCTCGCCGAGGCGCGCAAGAATAACTGGTACATGGCGGTCGCGGTCGTCGATCCCGCCGGCGACCTCGTCTATTACGAGAAGATGGACAACACCCAGCTCGGCAGCGCCAAAGTCTCGGTGAACAAGGCACGCTCGGCCGCCCTCTTCAAGCGCCCGACAAAAGCCTTTCAGGACGCGTTGGCTGGTGGTGGTAATGGTCTTCGCGTGTTAGGCCTGGAGGGAGCAGTGCCGGTCGAAGGTGGGGTGCCGCTCATCGTGGACGGAAAGATCATCGGCGCCATCGGCCTCTCCGGCGATCTCAGCGAGCACGACGGCCAATGCGCCAGGGCGGGTGCCGAAGCCATACAAAAACCGTGAAGGCATGAAGTCTGTATCGCGGTCGGGCTACGCCGAAAGAGATGCTGGGTCGTGCCGGAAAGGGTTTATGACGATGACCCCGTCGATCTCCTGGTCCGCTTGCAGGTCCTCAGTCAGGAGGTAACGGCAGGAAGCCACCTTCGCCGCGGCCACAATGAGCGCGTCCCAGAATGACAAGCGATAACGGTCCTGAATTCTCCACGCTCTTTCCAAAAGCGCAGCATCGGCACTCACCGGCTGCCATGCCAGCAGATCGCGCACCTCGGCGCGGGCCGGCTCACGCGAGGCGGGCCACTTCTGCGTGACTTTCACGTAAAATTCCTGCAAAACCTGGTAGCTAATGCGGCCGCGACGGCTCTTCCACAACTCCGTCCGCCAGAGGCGCGCTGCTTCGTGCTTCTTCCGGTCGGCTTCATCCAGGGCATAAATCAGGACGTTAGTGTCAACGAAGACGGCCGCGGTCATGGGTCTCCTCGCGGGACAGGTAGCGGCCGTCCGACTTCAGTAAGGGCTTGCGGGCCAGCGCACGGCGCATGGCGCGCTGGTAGCCGTCCTGTCCGGTCATGCGCTCTTTCAGGATTCCGCCCAGCAGCCGCGAGACGCTGGTTTCCTCGCGGGCAGCCTCCATACGGGCCCAGCGTGCGACGTCCTCTTCCAGGGTGACGGTCATGTTCCGCAGGCGGGGTTTCATAACACGATTCTAGTGTTACACGGATTTCGTGTCAATGGAGGGCCAGGACATCCCAGTTCAAGAGTCACTCGTCGAAAGTCTGGCCACCCGGCCAAAACTGGCCGTTTTACCTTGACTGAAAACGTCGACTCATACTATATTCCGCCCACCAGGGTTGGCTGAACCAAGGAGAGTACCGATGGCCAAAACTGGTGCTGTCTACCAACCGTGGAACTTGCAGCAGATTAACGCTGGTGGCCTGACCAAGGGTCCAGCGGCTGCTGCCGACCCGTTCGCCTGCGTCTTCGGCAGTCAACAGCACGTCGCTTACCGCGACGGAGCCGGATGGATCTGGGACTCCTGGTTTGACCACGGTCAATGGAAGCTCCAACAGATTAACGCCGCTGGTGGTCTCACCAAAAGTCCCGTAGCGGTTGGTGGTCCGTTCGTCTGGATCGTCCCAGGTAGCACCCGCCAGCAGCATTTCACCTACCGGGACGCCGAAGGCACGATTTGGGATCCTTGGTATGACGGTCACTGGAATCTTCAGCAGATCAACGCCGGTGGTGTGACCAAAGGTCCGGCGGCGGTTGGCGACCCGTTTGCCTCACTCTTCGGCAGCCAGCAGCACGTTGGCTATCGAGACCACGAAGGCACGATCTGGGATTCCTGGTATGACGGTCACTGGAGTCTCCAGCACATCAACGCCGGTGGTGTAACCAAAGGCCCCTCGGCAGCCGGTGGGCCGTTCATCTGGACCGCTGGCAGTCAGCAACATTTCACCTATCGAGACCCCAAAGGCACGATTTGGGATTCCTGGTACGACGGTCACTGGAATCTGCAGCAGGTCAATGGCGCCGGTGGCCTGACCAGCGCCCCCCCGACAGTTGGCGAGCCGTGCGCCGCCAGCTTCGGCAGTCAGCAGCATGTCTTCTACCGGGACTCCGCGGGCACGATCTGGGATTCCTGGTACAACGGCCACAGATGGAGTCTGCAGCACATCAACAACGCCGGCGGTGTGACTAACGCTCCTGCCGCGGCTGGCGACCCGTTCGTCTCCTTGTTCGGCAAGGAGCAGATGCACCTCGGTTACCGGGACGGAGTCGGAGCGATCTGGGACTCCTGGTACGACGGTTCAACCAGTCGCTGGAATCTCCAACGGATCAGCGTTAGTGGGCTGACCATAGGCCCGGCCGCGGCCGGTGGCCCGTTCGTCTGGACCGTTGCCGCCCAGCAACAACATTTCACCTATCGAGACCCAAAAGGCACGATCTGGGATTCGTGGTACAACGGGCCTCCTCCTACATACACCGGCGCTGCTCTTCCACAGTTGTCCATCTATTCGGTGACGACCTTTGACTCCAACGGCAATCAGATACCCGGGCCCATCGCCGGCCAGGCTTTCAAGATGTCCATCAACATCATTAACAGCGGCGGAGCCAACGCTCCTGCGAGCACGCTGACCGTCGAAATGACTCCCAGCGATAACAGCCCCGCGCAGTCCTTTTCCGCCTCCGTCCCCCTGCTTCATCCGGGCAAGGGAGCAGTCATCAGCATCTCTGTCCCAGCACTCACCGCTGGCCTCACCTATGATTTCAACTTCTACGATCCGAGCACAACGCTAATAGGTTACGAGTCCTTCCAGCTGTGAACTGCGACTACGCTGTTGGACCTCACATGGTCAGGACGACGCGGAATTCTGCTTTCCCGCTCATCATGCGAGCGTAGGCTTCTGCGGCTTTGGCGAGCGGGTACTTTTCGATCATGGCGCGCACGCCCGTCATTTCGGCAAAGCGCAGCGTGTCCTCAGAATCGGTTGGGATACCCGCCGACCAGCCCTGAATACGCTTTCTGCCGAAGATCAACTGGATGGGAAGCACTTCGATAGGATCTGGCGAAGCCCCTATGACGACCAGTACGCCGTTTGCCCCCAAACCGTCGACCAGTGACGACATGGCTTTCCCGCTGGGCGCGGTACCAAGAATTACGCGTGCGCCGCCGAGTTTCTGCAGTTCGGCTGCGGCATCGGTTGCGGCGCTGTCGATATAAACATCCGCGCCGAGCTTCTTCGCGAGCGCGCCGTTCTCCGGACCGCGCCCTATCGCCGCCACACGGTAGCCGAACTTCTTTGCAAACTGAACTCCCAAATGGCCGAGCCCGCCGATCCCCTGAACCGCGACCAGATCGCTGGGGAGCGCACCGGCACGGCGGAGAGCGTTGAAGGTGGTAATGCCGGCGCACATCAGCGGCGCGGCTTCGGCGGCGTCGAGCGATTCCGGCATGTGGGCCACCGCTTCCACCGGCGCGACCATGAATTCCTGGTAGCCGCCGTCGTAGCTGATCCCGCAAACGATTGTGCTCGCGCAATTCGCGAAGTCGCCCCGCCTGCACGCCAGACACGTGCCGTCCTGGCCGCCATGCCACCCGACGCCGACGCGTTCGCCCTTGTTCCACTCCTTCACATTCGCGCCAACTTTATCAATCACGCCGGCGATCTCGTGTCCGGGAACGCGAGGATACGAAATGCCTGGAAACAGGCCATCTTTGGTGATTACATCGCTATGACAGACGCCACAGGCTTGAACTCGAATCCTCACCTGTCGCGGGCCAGGCTCCGGGATGTCACGCTCCACGACCTCAAAGTCCGCTCCCGGTTTCGGCACTTGCACTGCTTTCATTTTTGCCATTGGCCACCCTTCCTTCGTGATCTGGCAAACCTTGCCAACCGGCCATGGCTGAGACCATCCCGCCAAGTCGGCCAAGCTCAGATCACGTTACTGATGCGCGAAGCTACCTTCTGGTAGCGCCGTTGGGAGATACTTTTTCAAGCTGGGCGGTGCCTCGCGAGCATGGAAATGGGAGTGGAATTGCGCCATTCCGCGCTATTTTGTCGGTCGCCGTGCCCGGGGCACGAGGCTTCATAGCGGCGCGCATTCAACCTCAATGATGCAAAATCAAGTTTGTTGCATCATTTGTAACAAGACGGCATAATATTAAGCATGAGAACGACGGTTACCCTGGATGATGACGTAGCGAGCATTGCCGCACAATATGCGGAAAGCCGCGAATTGTCGCTGAGCAAGGCGATAGCTGAGCTGATTGTGCGGGGGACACGGAAGTCGTCCCGCATTAAGTACGTGGACGGGCTGCCGGTCTTCGACTTGCCGAAGTCCAAGCGTCCCATCACCAGCCGGCAGGTGAAGGCCCTGGAAGCGGAAGAAAAGTGAGTCCATCACTCCTCGACGTTGATGTCTTGATTGCGCTCGTTCGTGAGGACCACGTGGCGCATCGCACGGTGAGGCGCTGGTTCCAACGGATCGGGGCGAAGCATTGGGTTACTTGCCCGCTGACACAAGCGAGCTTTGTCAGAATCATCTCCAACCCGAAGTTCTCCCAGCCGTCGCTCGACGTCGCTGAGGCCCTGGAGATGCTCGACATCGTCACCAAACTGCCTGGCCACCGCTTTTGGCCGATGGACATTGCTTTCCCCGACGCAGTGGCTCCGTTTGCGGAGAGGCTCTTCGGCCACCAACAGGTGAGCGACGCCTATTTGCTGGGAATGGCGATAAAGAAAAGCGGAAAATTGGTGACATTGGATCGGGCGATTCACGCGCTGGCGGGAAGCGAATTCCGCGATCACGTACTGGTGCTGGAATGATTGCCCGCCCTCTCGTGGACAAGAAAGATTCGTCGGGTGCCCCACACATTCGTGGGTTTCGAATGTGTGGGAGACCATGGATCAATTGGAGGCGACCTCGCTGAGACTGGCCGTATGACAATTCACTCCCACTCATTCCAACGTCAGGAATGAGTGGGGCACCCAACTGGCGGCTGAAAGCTGTTGCATTCCCTCCCGCTCTCGACTAATGTGGCGCGGGAATTCATCCTGGATTATTCGTCTGCTTCTTCGGTTGAAGACAGCAAGCTTTGAAAGACAGCAAGCTTTGAAGGGGCACGGCTTCAGCCGTGCCATAAAGCCGCTTTTAGAGATGGCTTTAGCCACTGAGGGACTGAGTTCTTGAAAGTGAAATGCGAGTTCCCTCAGGGGCTGAAGCCCAACCCTACACACACGTAACGGCACGGCTGAAAGCCGTGCCCCTTCAAAACGCGAGAGCCTGATGAATAATCGAGCTTCACGCGGTGCGGCGGGTGACAGGCGATGGCGAATGAAGAACATCTGGCGATCCTGAAAAAGGGAGTTCCTACCTGGAACGAGTGGAGGGGGGAGCATCCGGGCATAAGCGACCTAAGCGGGGCGAACCTCATCAGGGCGGTCCTCCGCGATGTGTACCTCCACGGGTGCAACCTCAGCCGGGCGAACCTGAGCGAGGCGTGGGCCGTCAGGGCGGACCTCACCAGGGCGAACCTCTCCGGGGCGGTCCTCCGCAGGGCGGACCTCGGCCATGCGAACCTCCACGGGGCGAACCTCAGCGGGGCGGACCTCACCAGGGCGAACCTCACCGGGGCGGACCTCAGCGGGGCGAATCTCAGCGGGGCGAACCTCATCGCGGCGAACTTAGGAGGGGCGAACCTAAGCCAGGCGAACCTCAGCGGGGCGCATCTGCGTTTGGCGAACCTCGGCTGGGCGGACCTCAGCCAGGCGAACCTCACCCGGGCGGACCTCAAGGAGACCTGCTTCAGCAAAGCCGCTCTGGGTTTGACTGTCCTTGGTGATGTCGATCTGAGCACAGCCAAAGGACTGGAGACCGTGCGCCATAGTGGCCCCTCCACCATCGGCGTCGATACGATCTATCGCTCGAAAGGCAAAATCCCAGAAGTCTTCCTGCGCGGCGCGGGCCTTCCCGACAAGTTCATCGAGTAGATCCACTCCCTCGTTTACACCGGAATTGAGTTCTACTCCTGCTTCATCAGCTATTCAGGCAAGGACCAGGAGTTTGCCGACCGTCTGTACGAAGGCTTGCAGAATAAAGGCGTGCGCTGCTGGTCCGCGCCTCACGATGTTAAAGCCGGCGAGAAGCTCCACGAGCAGATCGACCAGGCCATCCGCCTGCATGACAAGCTGCTCCTGATCTTGTCGGAGCACAGCATGAGCAGCAACCGGGTGAAGACGGAAATTTTCAACGCCCGCGAGCGTGAGGTTGCGGAAAAGAAGAAGAAGCTGGGTGCCCCACACATTCGTGGGTTTCGAATGTGTGGGAGACCATGGACCAATTGGAGGCAACCTCGCCGAGACTGGTCGTACGACAATTCACTCCCACTCATTCCAACGTCAGGAATGAGTGGGGCACCCGCTACCGAGCGCAGTGACCCCTGGCAAGGGTTTTCCACAATTCGAATGCTGAATCGTCATTCAGGCTAAACTGAGATCATTTGATTTCTGTAGTGCCGGCACCAGCACAGGCGTCTCGCTCTTTCAGCCACCTATTCGCGTCTGCGTCACCAGCTACCGCGGCTTTCTTGAGCCAGTGACACGCAACGTCGTCGTTCTGTGTCACACCCTTGCCGGTGGCATATAAGAATGCAAGGTGAGCCATAGCGTCCGCCCTTCCGGCCGACGCTGCCTCGAGAATACCACTTGTAGGCACCCTCGTAATTTCCTTTCCTCTCATCAAGTCCGCCAAGGTTCACCATCGCGTCTACATTCCCTAGAGCAGATGCCCTCTCGTATAGGACATGGGCTTGCTCTAGTCTGCAGCGGGTACACCTCTGCCCGAGTCGTACATGGCGCCAAGATTGTTCATAGCGGTCGCGCTCCCCGCCGCCACTCCCTTCTCATACCATTCTCTGGCCTTATCGAGATTTGGATGAGACATACCTTCGCCGTGTTCGTACATCCAACCTAGATTGCTCATCGCGTCAGCACATCCTGCTTCAGCCGCCCTTTCATACCATTGGCGAGCAAGCCTAAAATCTGGCGCTACGCCTTCCCCTTTTTGATACATGTAGCCTAGATTATTCATTCCAATGGCGTTTCCGGAATCCGCTGCGCTTGCATATAATTTCCGCGCCTCTGACCAGTCCTGAATGCCGCCTTCACCCCGTTCCAAGAGTCGGCCAAGGGCTACCATGGCATCACTATTGCCCGCTTCAACCGCCTGCCCTAGCAAGTCGCGCCCCTGGCTCAACGCGTTGGTCTGGATAGCTGACTGTGCTTGGGAGTACATCCCTTCGGCGGGTTGACCGAATCTAGATTTGATTTCAATGACGCCATCACGAGGTTTGGCAGCACCGACGAATGAGACGAACAACTTAAATCTTCGCTCTGCTAAACCCTCCATTGGTGTCACATGAAGCTTGATAAGGTAAGTCCCTTCGACGCCAAACCTCGCCACCGGGAGGTCTTTTATGGGAAGTGTGCGCTCATTAGTAAAAAAAGTATCGAGATCCTCATTGTCAAACGGGAATTTACCGCCCGCTACCTGATCGAAAGCAATGATAGGATCTTTTCCTCCATCCGTAGCAACGCATCGGAGAACAACCGATCCCGTTTGCAGGGGCGCATCACCGGTATTCAAGACCTCCAATTTTATGCGCAAGTCCGACTGATCCTTCGCTTGGGTAATGTTCCATCGATAAGTAACGGGGGATCCGCTTCCAACAATCCCAACAATTCGCCCCCCACACTGGTTGGGTTTAGCCAGGATAAAACGATCCGTATGTCTGGTTTCATCGCTCGGCGCTTCAACTCGTCCTTGCGCTCTCTCGACAAAATATCGGCAGCGGTGGCTGATGCTTCCACTTCCTGCTTCAGCTGCGCGGACGCCTCCTTGAGAGAATTTACTGTTGCTTCAAGTAAGCTACGTTCTTGTTGTGCATGCGCGGTGGCTTCTTGGTTCGCCTCTCTAGTCAGCCGGTCGTTGTAGATCTGTATCCCGACTACTAGTCCTACTGCCAATGCGGACAGGGGTAAGGAAAGTGCGACCGCCCAGGTTGAAAACCGTTCCAGCCCTTTATGAAACGGAAATTCGCTTCCCCGCTCGTGATACCAGTCGAGGAGCACGGCCATAAACGCAAGGAAAGGCGACAGGACGGCAATGAGTAAGGGAACAAGGAGCCAGTGAGAATTCACCGCTGCACCTCGCTAACAACAACCAACTCAAATTCTAGGGGTGCGAGACTATCCCCGGTCCAGCCAAGGTATTTGCGCTCTCATGGGGGTGGAGTCGCACGCTATGATGAGCCTGGTGCTTGGCCCCCCAAGGTTCGCGCAACGGAAGGGCGAACCTGGGGAACTAGGCTCAAGCAGGTTCAGTAGTCTTGAATCCGCGAATCGCTTTCATCAACTTCATCCCAGCACTCCAACTCAACTCGCTCCCTTCAAACTCGCAGCGATACAGTCCCTGCAGGTTGGAGGGAACGCTCAGCCGCTTGTCCCAACAGGAGAACGACACGCTTGTCGTAGAGCACGAACGCCGCGCCGATTTCGATGAGCACATTCTCATTGATGGTGAACTTGCCGTCCTTGTCCTTGCGGGTCTCGTCTACGCTCACGACGATAATGCCCGTGCTACACCGCCGCATCGCGCTGAAGACCTTCTCCGGAACCGGAATCGCGGAGGTCTCCTCCTTCACAGCCACTTCACTCTGTATATCGGCCAAACCCAACATGGTTTGGACCTGGTCCACGAGGTCCATGTTGCTCCCATGCGATATGAAGCACCGAATGTCCCCTGTGGTCTTCGCTGGTCTTGGCGTAATGGGCGGAGGTTCCGGAGTTGACGCCGCGCGAGCAACCGGACATATTCTCCGCGCGCAAGTTTGTCCTGGTCAATCACTTCCATGCTTGGCGATAGTTTCGTCCGACTTGGCGGTCCACGGTGGCGTGCTCGGTCCAGCCTCGATGTACTGCTTCAACTGCTCCCGGTCTAAAACTAAGCCGTGTGCTTGCCCCTTGCGACCAACCTGAGAGTCCCGAGTCCCGCTGCCTGGGCGATGATGAAAGAAGCAGACGGCGTTGTTCTTGATTGTGTCTTCGTTGTCCGTGCCTAGAGCTTCCTTGTGGTGCTCGTGCCAATGTGCGGCCACGTCCACGTTCGTCATCGATTCCATCTTCTGGTGGTATGCCCACTCCAGAACGGACTTGTATGGAAGTATGGAATCTATGACGCGTCTGAATACTTCCTGTTCTGACTCCGGCTTCCGGGCATAGTCCCAGCCGCGCTGCGTGAGCTTAATTCGCTCACCGTCTCTGGTGACGAATCCCCACAGCGTGTAGGCCGTGAACTTTCGCGGATCCAAGACGCTCTTCTTTATGGCAGCCTTGGCTTCGGCGATGGTCGCGCCGGTAGGTTTGGTCTTCAGGTAGCCGACTAGGTCGCGGACGTCATCGGCTGTAGTCAGGACGGGAAGTGGCATATGCGCAAGATCATACTACTACCTTCCCGGCACTGGCGGCCCCAGGTTTGCCTGCAGGCCCAGGTTCGCCCCCGTCGTTTGGACGCCAGCCCGGGCCTGCCGCACGTCGGCCTGCTGGTTACCTTCCCCTTTGAAAGTTACGAAAGTACAGTTACCCACCCTGTACCTTCGTAATCTTGACAAGGCCCCGCGCTGCGCTATTTTGGAGAATGGGCCGCCCCGGCGACTGCCGGGGAGATGTGTCCTCACCCGCCCGTAGAGCGGGAGCGGGTCGTTGCTCTTTGACAATCTGTGGCCTGCCCGCCGACCAGGGTGCGCGTGGCGATTGCGCTTCGACGCGACCTGGACTAAGTCCTTGTCGCTCAAGATTATACGATAACTTATTGTGGCTCAAGAAGTTGCAGCGAAAATCTGCGCAATCCTCTCATTCTAAAGAACAATGGCAAGGGGAGGGGGGTGGGGCATACTGCTCTGCCCGATCCGACGTTTGGCAGCGGAAAGTCCAGCGCTAACTGTTGCAATAATTGAGACTTACCGATAACCCCTTGGGGCTCAAGAAGATGCCGGTAAAATCTCCGTAACACCATGATTCTAAAGAACCGGTTGGGGAGGGGAGGGGTGCTCGTTATCGGACATTGTGCCTGGTGGTTCGCTCCCTGCGAAACGCAGATCCCTCGACTCGCTCCGCTCGCTCGGGATGACAAAGTTGAAAGAGGCGGGATGACAAGTCCAGGAAAGGGGTCGTCTTTTGGCCGGCTGAAGCCACGCCCCTTCAGAGCAGGATGGTCAACATGATCGCAGTCTGGCTCATTTTTTTCGCTCGACCAGGAACTTCGCCAGCTCGCGGAGAGTTGCGGCGCGATCGCCGAACTGCTCCAGCGCGGCGTCGGCCTGAGCGACCAGTTCATCGGCCTTCTTCAGCGATGCTTCGACGCCGAACAGCGCTGGATACGTTGCCTTGTCGTGCGCGGTGTCTTTGCCGGCGGTCTTGCCCAACTGCTCCGAGGTCTGGGTCACGTCGAGTACGTCGTCCACGATCTGGAACGCCAGCCCGATGTTCTCGCCGAAGCTGCGCAGGCCGGCGATTTGCGTCTCGCTGGCGCCCGCGTACATGCCGCCGGTGACGACGCTGGCGGTGAGCAGCGCGCCCGTCTTGGAGCGATGGATGTACTCCAGCGTCTGCGCGTCGGGATGAACGTGCTCGGCTTCGAGGTCCATGACCTGGCCGCCGATCATGCCGTCGATGGTGCCGGTGGCACGCGCGATCTCGGCGATGATGGCCACGCGCGCCTCGGCCGGACATTGCAGTCGCGCCAGCACCTCGTAGGCGCGAGTTTGCAGCGCGTCGCCGGCGAGAATTGCCGTGGCCTCGCCGAATGCCTTGTGGCAGGTTGGACGGCCGCGGCGCAGGTCGTCGTTGTCGAGCGCGGGCAGGTCGTCGTGGATGAGCGAGTAGGTGTGCAGCATCTCCAGGGCGGCGCCCAGCTCCTCGATGCCGATGGGAACGCAGCCCTCGACCATCTGCGCGGCCTCCATGCAGAGGATGGGCCGCAGACGCTTGCCTCCGGCGAAGACGCTGTGCCGCATGGCGGCGTGAATGGACGACGGATATTGCGTGGCGGCCGGCAGCAGACGCTCCAGCGCGGCGTCGGTCAGGATGCGGCCTTCGTCGAGGGTGTCCTTGAGCATGAAGAGGGAAGTATAACAATGGCGCGCGAAGACAGAACCACAGAGACACAGAGGGATTGTAGGAAACTGCGAACCGCCGATTCTTCGAGCGCTAGGCCGCCGCGTGGTGCGAGCGGCTCAGCGCGACGTAGCGCTCGGATGCAACCAGAATCCCGTGCACGTCGCTGGAATAGCAGCAGTCAACTGCTCCCATTGCCAGCGCCTCGGCCCACATGCGGTCGTCGGCCAGGCGATGAATGCAGACGAATGCAGTGGAGGGAAACTGCGCGCACAAGCGCTTCAGCTCAGGCAGGCTGATGAGCTCCAGGTCCACGACGGCGAACGGAGCTTGCAATCGGGCAATCGCGGAGGCGAACTCTTCAGGAGACTTTGCAACGGCGAGATTGCGAAACTGGTTGCGTAGCGTTGCCGTCAGGCGCTCGGCGGAAGCTGGATCGTGATAGGCGAGAACTGCATTGATGGGCCGCATGACAATCCCCTTTTGAAATGGCGGAGGGGGCGGCAAGAGCCAACCCGATGATGATGTTCGGTAGACTGGTAAACGACTCCGCATCACCCCGACGCGGCACACACAGTTATGGACGAGCGGCGGCGCTATTTGACAGCGTCGCCAGATTGCGTTGCGGGTTCGAAGGCCTCCGGCTGAAGCTTGCCATTACGTTTCAGCAGGATTTCGACTTTGCCTTCGGCTTCTTCCAGTTCCTTGCGACAGGAGCCGGAAAGCTTCATGCCTTCGTCAAAGAGCTCCAGCGCCTTGTCGAGAGAAACATCGCCCTTCTCCAGTTCGGCGACGATCTTTTCCAGCCGCTGCAGGCACTCTTCAAACTTGGGCAAGCTCAAGCTCCTGAAACAATTCTAGTGCAGATTGGGGGCGCTGAACGTGAAAATTCGGAGCGGATTTTAGCCACCGCTAGCGCGTTTGGTCGCGCCGAGGGCTTCGCAGCACGTCCACGGCCGACGAGTAGCGCCCGAATGGAGCGCTGATCTGAGCGCCCTGAACCATGTGGCGCACGGCGGCGAGCATGTCGCGCGCGATGGCCACGCCCTCGGCGCGGGCGGTGTCGGCCGTTGTCGCCTTCGCCATGCGGGCGAAGATTTCGTCCGGGATGGACACCCGCAGCTCGTTCTTCATGAACTCGGCGTTACGCGTGCTGGTGAGCGGCCAGATGCCGGCCACGACGGGAATTCGGCAATGCTCGATCCTGCGCAAGAATTCTTCCAACAACCGGATATCGAAAACCGGCTGCGTGACCGCCAACTCCGCTCCAGCCTCGACTTTGTACTCGAAGCGGCGAATTTCCTCGTCGATGTTCGGGCTGCCAGGATTGGCGCCTACGGCAATGACGAACTTCGTGGAAGCGCCGATCGGGTTGCCACCAATATCGAGCCCGCGGTTCAGATTGTGAACGATGTTCACAAGGCCGATGGCGTCCACATCGAAGACCGCGGTGGCGTCAGGGTAGTCGCCCATCTTCGGCGGATCGCCGGTGATGCAGATCAGGTTGCGAATGCCGACGGCGCTGGCGCCCAGCAGGTCCGACTGAATCCCCAGCACATTGCGGTCGCGGCAGGTGTAATGCAGGATCGCCTCAATCCCAACCTGCTGCTGCACCAAGCAAGCACAGCGCCTGGTTGCTCATGCGTGCCGAGGCGCGAGGACTGTCAGGGATGTTGACGCCGTCCACGCCCACCGATTTCAGGAACCGTGCGCCTTCGATTTCCCGGCTGCCGTCCGTGCCCCTCGGTGGAACGATCTCCACCATCGTGACGAACTCGCCTTCGGCAATCTTGCGGCCCAGTTGCGAGCGCTCTCTGAGCGGCGGCACCTCCACCGGCTCGGCCTTGGGAGGCGCGGCCGGTTTGCGCCCATCCTTGGGGCGGGGGACGGAGCGCAAGAAGGACTTCATCACGTGGATATGCTTCCGGCGTCGTGCCGCAGCAGCCGCCGACCAGGCGCACACCGACGCCAACAAAACTTCGGGCGTACTCCGCCATGTACTCGGGCGAACAGAGATAGATATTGCGTCCCTCGACCGAGCGTGGCATGCCGGCATTGGGTTGCGCAGACAGCGGCTTAGTGGTGACGGCCCGAACCCGCTCCATGGCGTCCAGCATGGCCACCGGGCCGACGCTACAGTTACAGCCCACGACGTCGGCCCCCCAGGCTTCAATCTGCGGCCCGTAATGCTCGGGGGCCGATCCATCCAGACAGTTGCCGTCCTCGTCGATGGTGACTTGCGCCACGACCGGCAGATTGGGGTTTACATCGCGAGCGGCCAGAATTGCCTGATGCAACTCTTCCAGGTATCCGAAGGTCTCCAGGATGACCAGGTCGATGCCTTCTTCATTCAGGGCCGCAATCTGCTCGCGAAAGACATTGCGGGCCTCTGCCAGCGAAATCTTGCCGAGAGGTTCAATGCGGACTCCTAGCGGGCCGACAGCGCCGGCAACCAGGGCATCGAAGCTCTTCGCAGCGTCACGGGCCAGGCGAGCGCCTCTGCGGTTGATATCAGCCAGCTTGTCCAGGCATCCGTGCTTCGACAAGCGAAACGAATTCGCGCCAAAGGTGTTTGTTTCAATAACCTCTGCTCCGGCATGGAGGTATTCCTGATGGATATCGCGGATGAGATCAGGCTGCGAAACGTTGAGCTCGTCGTAGCAGCGGTTGATGAAGATGCCCTTGGAGTACAACAGTGTGCCCATAGCGCCGTCACATAAGACAGCGCCGGCCTGCAAGCGAGGAATGAGATCCGTTGGCATTGATGTTCTAGACCCTGGAAGTGCCGACCTTGATTGAACTTTATCGCAAATGGCGGGAAATCGCCACCTCCGCCGGCGCAGCGACTCTATGGGGCTCTGTTATAATTCATTGGTTTCCAACAGCTTGTCTCAATCCTCATGACGTTCGGAGTACACGTTTGAAGCGGGTCGCGGTCCTTGTTCTTTCCCTCATCTTCGTCCTAATCCTTGTCTATTGCGGCGGTGGCAGCGGTACTTCCACCGCCCCCCCCAGCAAGGTCCAGCATCGCGCCCTGATCAGCAACACTTACACTGGCAATCTGCAAATCATGGACACACAGAACGACACGACCTCGTACACGGCGGAGACGACCAACTCTGCGGGACAGGTCATACCAGGTGTACCAGTGACCATCAGCGTAGGAACGTCAGTGACGTGGGAGACGCTGAGTTCCGACCGCTCGAAGACTATGGTGTATGACCAGAATAGTGATACGGTCTTTTTCCTCAATAACTCTACAGAAGCCATTATCACTTCAGTCCCGCTTGCCGGCCCGGCTACGATGGGGCTGTTTTCTTCGGACGGCAACAGTGCCTACGTGCCGGTTCGAACTGCTGCCGCCTCAGGCTCCCGCGCCGGTGGCATTCAGGTGGTGAGTATAACCAATTCAAATATCTCCGCCACTTGGGGCGTGCCCTCGGCGAGTCTCGCTGCCCTGAGTCCCAGCGGACAATACCTCCTGGTGTTTGCCGACAATTCAGACTCAGTTTTCCTCATCGACACAACCGCCACGACTCCGACTGCCGTGGAGATTCCGGGCTTCTCCCGACCGGTGAATGCCTTCTTCAGTAGCGACAACAACACTGCCTACGTCCTTAATTGCGGCTGGGAATGCGGCGATCCTGCTCCGGGACAGGCGTCGGTGGCGCAGCTCAACATCCCGTCAAAGACAATCCAGGCTACCGTGCCCGTCGGGGGCGCAAGCGTGGGCCTGATGAGTGGCACCACTCTGTATGTGGCTGGGACATCGTTTACTGCCGGCCCAACGTTCGATTCGGTGAACATCAGCAACATGTCCCGCAACACCACCAACTCGGTTGCGATCACCGACGGGCTTCATACCACGATGGCCCTTTCGACCAACAACAAGCTCTACATTGGCGCGGTGACTTGCAGCAATACCACAGCCGGATGCCTGTCGGTGGTAAACGTTACCAACAATACCGCGGACCCGCCGCTGCCGCCGAAGGGCGTTGTAACCGGCATGATCGCCATTGCCAATCGCAATGTGGTGTATGTCATTGAGGGTGGATACCAGATTATTTACGACACCACCACGGACACGCAGCAGCAGACCCAGGTCATTTTCACCGGTGCGCTATCCGACATTGTGCAAGTGGACCAGTAGGGGTAGATAAAAATACCGGATTGTCATCCCGAGCGAGGTCGTCAGTCCGAATCGAGGGATTTGCTTTTGGTGTGTGCCCTTCGCAGGTGCGCTTGTTTCGCGACTTCCCTTCACGGTTCCAGCTTCAAATGATGGGCGCCAGCTTGCTGCACGGCTTGCCGGGTGAACGGCAGCTTAAAGGTGCGGCCGTGATAGTACGCTTCCCACTGATCGTCGTAGTGCTCGTCGAAGATGTTGCCCGACTCGCCGTTCACGATGTTGAGGGTGGAATTGTCGAGGTCGGAAAAGTCAACCGTCAGACGCTCCGACGGCCCGAAGTGGGTTGCAACCTGCTTCACGGTTTCGCCGTCGCCAGAGAGCGGCTGGCTACCTGGCCCTGCACCTCTCTTGAGTATCGGAAAGTGGCTCCAGAAGGGATGCTCGATATTCACCCGGTGTGCGCGTCCCCACTTCCATAGACCAAGCGAGCGGGGAGTGTCCGTATCGTCGACGGCAGCTTCCACAGCAGCGGTCAGCAACTCGTCGTAATTGGCGTAGCCCCGCGGCAGCCAACGCGCAGGCTGGTGGGCCAGCACGTTCTCCAGCCACACCGGACTCATCCACCACCGATACTGCTTCCAGTCGTCGCCAAGCTTGGGCTTGAGCAGCAGCTCTTGCAGCTTCTTACGGGAGAAATACGCGACCGTGGGCGCCACAGAGTCGGTGGTCATGGTGCCGTCCCAATTGCGCAGAAAGTCGGCGGCCTGCTTCGCGCGGGCTGACGTACCAGGCGCGTGATCGACGGCGTACACGAAGCGCTCGGCACAGTAGCGGTCGAACTCGGACAGAATGTCGATCTGGATCGCCAGCATGTCCGCCGGCGTGAACTTTTTCTTCGCATTGAGCAGCTTGTATATGCGTTCCGTCCGATAGGGAGCGATCCATTCGATGCTTAGCAAGTAGGGATAGCCATCCGGCGTGATGCGCCCGTTGGCAGTGGCAATGATGCCGGAAGGAGGGTCGTAAACGGTCGGCAGTTGGTCGAAGGGCACATAGCCTGTCCACTCGTGTGAGTCATCGTCGCCGGGCACGGGGACCGAGCCGTCACCGGTCGCGCGAATCGGAATTGCAGCCGGTGGCCTGGTAGCCGATGTGGCCATCCACGTCGGCATAGACGACGTTCTGCCCGGGCGCGCCAAAGTGCGAAAAGGCAGCGCGAAACTCCTGCCAGTTCTTCGCTGAGTCCACGTCAAAGAAAACCGTGCTTCGACACATCCGGATCGTAGATGACCCACTTCAGCGCGAGCTGGCGTTTTTCGCCGGGAACGATGTCGGTGATGATCGGGCCGTGCCGTGTGGTCACGACATCGAGGTTGACCTCCGGCTTGCCTTTGACCTCGATGATTTCCTTGCGATGCTCCGGCTGCACCCAGCCCTGCGGCGTCAGGTATTCGCCCTGGTCGTTGAACTTCTCGATGTAAACGTCTTCGACATTCGGCCCGAGGTTGGTAAAGCCCCACGCGATATAGCGATTGTGTCCCACGATGACGAATGGCACGCCCGGCAGCGTCACGCCGGCGACATCGAAGTCTCCGGCGGTGAGGTGCGCCTCGTACCAGACGTTAGGGATCCGCAGGTCAAGATGCATATCGTTGGACAGCAGCGGCTTGCCCGAGGCGGTATGTGCCCCGGAAACGACCCAGTTGTTGGAGCCGGGCCGGAGGCGATCTTCCGCATAATTACGAGTGCAGGAACTCCGATGGCTGCAGCAGTCCATGCTTGACAGGTCTTTGCGGCGGTACTTTGTCATGTCGCGACGCAGGATCTTCTTGCTCGTCCGGCGTCGTCGGCTGCGGAATCTCGTTCTCAATCGACGTCGCATCTAATCCTGGAGGATGGTCGCGCCACGAGGAATTCACGAACAGGTCGGCGGTCAACTCCGGTCCGAGCTTGGGCCAGGACTTTCTCCTTAAACAGCTCATCCCTGTAGAGACCGTGGTTGAGAAACTCGGTCATCGACAATCCAACAAGCGCCGAATCTTCGACCGTCCACACGTGAGGGAAGTAAGTAAGAAAGCGAAACTCCAGCGGCAGCGTCTTCTGGTGCTGCGCGATGTAGGCATTCACACCGGCGGCATAGGCTTCGAATTGCACCCGTTGTGCGGCGGGCATGTGGGCAACGGCCTGCTCCGCCACCTGCCGTAGGCCGAGGATACGCTGCTCGCGATCGACTTTGACGTACTCCGGTCCCAGCACGGAAGCTAGGTCGCCGGAAGCGTAGCGGCGGGTCATGTCCATCTGCCAGAGTCGGTCCTGCGCAGTGATGAACCCTTGTGCGAAAAGTAGGTCCGCCAGGGTGGAGGCGGCAATGTGCGGCACACCGAGCGAATCGTAGGTCACGATGACGGGGTGGGTGAGTCCTGCGAGATGAATCGTCCCGTCCACTTGCGGCAGCGCAGCGCGTACCGCGCGATAAAACCAGATGTCAAAACCCACAAAGATGATGAGCAGCAGCACCAGAACTGCCACCACGATGCGGAATATGAATTTGCGGTGGGATGGCCGTGCCTGCGGGGCAATCGTCGTGGTCACCATGAAGACACGATTGTAACGAAATCAGCGCCGAGAACATGGTCAGCGCCCTCGCGGACGGTGTTATGCTGATAGCAAATCGTGGGCTCCATGCTCCATAAGCGGATTGATGATCAGCCAACAATTTCGCGTGAGATGGTGCGCGAGGCTGAAGGTATCTTCCACGGTCACCTCAGGCGCGTTGGACTGAAGCACACCGGACAGCGCGACACCATCCTGCGCACCTTCCTCGATACTCGGGACCATCTTTCCACCGACGAGCTCTACCGCCTGGTAAAAAAGAAGGACGACCGCATCGGCTTCACTACGGTGTATCGGACGCTGAAGTTGCTGGCCGAGTGTGGGTTGGCCAGCGAGGTGGCGTTCAATGATGGCGTGGCCCGTTACGAGCACCAGTATCAGCGGCGCAATCACCACCACATGGTCTGCACGGAGTGCGGCGCCTCCGTGGAGTTCTTCGCGCACGGCATCGAACGCATCGAACAGGAAATCGGGCGCAAGAACAAGTACCTGCCAACCCGCCACACCTTTCAGATCTACGGCATCTGCGACAAGTGCCAGAGGAAGCAGAAACGGCCGCCATTGTAGCCACATTCTCCTTCATGCTTACCCTCACCGAAGCTGCGGAACAGATTCGAACGCGGCGGCTCTCTCCCGTTGAACTCACTCGCGAGTTCCTGTCTCGCATCGAGCAGTTGAATCCGGTCCTGAACGCGTTCATTACGGTAACGGGCGAGCTTGCCCTCGAACAGGCGCACCGGGCTGAAGCGGAGGTGATGGCGGGAAACTACCGCGGCCCGCTGCATGGCATTCCGATCGGACTGAAAGACTTGCTCGATACGGCGGGTGTGCCAACTACTGCCGCCAGCAATCAGTTTCGCGAGCGAGTGCCTACGGAAGACGCGGAGTTGGTAAAGCAGCTGAAGGGCGCCGGTGCGGTCATTATTGGCAAGCTGAACCTGCACGAGTTTGCTTTTGGCATGAGCGGCGTCATCAGCGCATTTGGTCCGGCTCGGAACCCTTGGGATACTGCGCGCATCACCGGGGGGTCGTCGTCGGGCTCGGCCGCTGCGGTTGCGAGCGGGATGTGTGTCGCCGCGGTCGGCACGGATACCGCTGGCTCGATTCGCTGTCCGGCTGCGCTGTGCGGGATTGTTGGACATCGGCCGAGCGCGGGTGCGCTGCGCACCGAAGGAATGATTCCCCTGGCTCGCTCATTCGACACCCCCGGAGAAATGGCGCAGACAGTGCGCGACACTGCCGTCCAGTTTGAGATATTAAGCGGTGCACGGGTGATTGCCTCGCTGGAAAACAGTGTCTCTGAGTTGAAAGTCGGTCTGCCCGGAGAAGGTTTCTTTCAGGACCTTCAGCCTGATGTGGAGTTCTGCGTTAGCCAGGCGCTCCGAGACGTCAAGGCGCTCGTGTCCGAGATACGCCAAGTGCCGATTAAAGTCTCGTCGCGCCGCACCGTTTTTGACGCCGAAATTTACGAATACCACCAGGAGATGCTGGCGGCCCACCCTGAGCTTTATGACCCGCAAACCCTGGTGAGAATATCGGGATGCGCCGGGATCAGTGCGACCGATTACATCCGGGCGCAGCGCGAATTGATTGTTGAACGGCGTAAGGCTGAATTGGCATGTGAGGAAGTGGATGTTGTGATTACGCCAACCGTCCCGATTTCGGCTCCCATGATCTCTGACCTGACACCATTGGGAGAGCCAAAGCTGCGGGAATTCGAGAAGAACTATCTGCTGCGCAACACGCTGCCCTTCAGTATCGTTTATTGGCCTAGCGTGTCCGTGCCATGTGGATTCACGCGCGAGGGACTGCCGGTAGGCATGCAAATATCAGGGAAGCCCGGAGGGGACGCGACCGTGTTACGTTTGGCTTATGCCTACGAGCGGGCTGCGGAGTGGCACAAGCGAAGGCCGCAATTGTGACGAGCGCAATCTAGAATCCAACAAAGACAGGCTCCGGCGCCAACTCTATTCCGAACACATCGAGCACACACGCCTGAATCTCATCTTTCAGAGCGACGATCTCGGCCGCTGTTGCGCCGCCGCGATTGATAATGGCCAGAGCGTGCTTGCGTGAAATGCCCGCAGCATCTTTCGTATAGCCTTTCGCGAAGCCGGCGTGCTCCACCAGCCACGCCGCCGGAAGCTTGCGGAAGCCATCAGCCGCGGGATGGCTGGGCAGTTTTAGTCCGCGAGGCTCGAGACGGGTCGAGAGCTGCTCGAAGAACGACTGTGGCACGAGTGGATTCTTGAAGAACGAGCCTGCGCTACGAGCATCGTCATCGCCTGGAACAATCAGCATTGCTTTGCGGTGACGGATTTCGCGTACCGCCGCTCGCAGTTCGGCCAGGGTTGGCTCACCGGCACGGCCTTCGAAGAACTTCTGCAGATCGGCGTAGCGGATGCTCGGTTTTGTACCTTCCCGCAGCGCGAATAAGACCTGTAAGATAATGTACCGGTCGCGTTCGGTTGTGTTGAAGATGCTGGAGCGATAGGCAAACCCGCAATCCGCATTAGAAAGCGTCCTAGTTTCCATTGAACGCAAATCGAGCGCTCGCACTTCTCGAATTGTTTCCGAAACCTCTTGCCCATACGCCCCAACGTTCTGCACTGGCGTGCCCCCCACCGTGCCGGGAATTCCGCTGAGGCATTCCAGCCCCGCACAGTCCGCCTCGACAGAGCGTGCTACGAGAGAATCCCAATCAACGCCGGCTCCCGCACAAAAGATCACGCTTCCGTGAAGAGCGGTGAAACGCGAGACCTCCGCGATAGCGATCTTGAGGACTAGCCCTGGAAAACCTGCATCGGCGACGACCAAGTTGCTGCCGCCGCCCAGAATGAACAACCGCAGTTGACGCAAGCGCGCGAACTCCACAGCTTCGATAACCTCGTGTTCGCTGCTGGCTTCGACGAAGTAGCGGGCCGGACCCCCGACGCCCAACGTCGTGAGCGGAGCCAGCGGAACCTGTTCGCGGATCAACATAGGATTTCGAGCGTCACTTAGCGCCCGTTCGGAAAGCCTTGATCACGATGTCATTCGGCTGACTTCCCACCGGTATGAGAGTTACCAGCGCACGATCGGCGCTGATTTTCGAGTTGTCACGCGTCTTCACAGTGCGTATCACGGCTACGTCGCCGGAGCGGGAATCTACCACCAGCAGATGCGCTTCGTCCGGCGTCAGTGCCAGCGCATCGGGATGGCTGCCCACCTGCACCGCTCCGATCACCCGGCCTTCGTCAATGGCATAAACGCTGACCGTATCCGATCCAAAATTGCTCACGTAGAGGAGGCTGTTGTCTGAGGTGACGATCCCGCGCACGGGGTTGTTGCCGATCAGATAGCTGCCGCCGACCTCGTTGTTCCCCGCCTCCACGATAGAGAAATTTCCTCCCTCGAAGTTGCTGACAAACAGTTCGCCGCCATCAGGCTTCAGCGCAAGCTGAATCGGCAGCTTGCCAACATCAAGAAGCGTCAGGAGCCGGTCAGACTTGAGTTCGATCGACGCAAGCTGGTTCGACGCCGGACATGCAACGAACGCCTTGCTGGAATCAGGCAGAATAATGACATCCTGAGGCTGCTGGCATACGGGCACGGTGCTGCGTACTGCAAGCTTGTCCGTGTCAATGATAGAGACTGTGCTGTCGGCGCGATTACTTACGACGACGGCTTTTCCGTCGGGAGAAACCTTAGCCAGCCCGGGAGCACCGCCTACGCGAATGGTCGTGACTACCGCACGCTTGCCGAGGTCGAGTACCGAGACATTTGCCGAGCCGGAGTTGGCAATGTAGGCGCGTCTGCCGTCGGGAGAGACGGAAACAAAGTAGGGCGAGCGATGAACGCCAATGGCGCCGACGACTTCATTACGCTCCGCGTCGATAATGCTGATGTTATTGGACTCGGCATTGGCGACGTAGATCTCGTTACGCGTGGGATTGGCGGCGATGCCGGTCGGGCTTGCGCCCACCGCGATCGTCTTTACATTCTTGAGCTGCAGCAGATCAAGGACGCTGACAGAGTTGCTCTTGCCGTTGGTGACGTAGGCGTATTCGTGGTAGTCCGGAGCGACCGGCTTACGCTGATGGCAGGCGATCGACACCAGTGCCAACAATGACAACGCGGCAACCATCCAGCGAGTTGCTTCACGCATTAGCGAGAGGCGACCGATCCCACGCTCGCGAGGACCGGGCTGGGGCGACGGGCTTCGGGGTTGGCGACAGGATCGGCGATCGTGCGTTTCAACACCTTGGCAATTTCGCGCACCTCGGCCATGAGCGCGTCGAACTGCCCGGGGAAGAGCGACTGCTTACCATCACTGAGCGCGCGGTCAGGATCGGGGTGAACTTCGATGATGAGGCCATCCGCGCCCACAGCAACCGCGGCGCGCGAAAGCGGGGTTACTTTGTTGCGCTTGCCGGTGCCGTGGCTGGGGTCCACGATGATCGGCAGGTGGCTCAGGCGCTGCACCGCGGGCACAACGCTGAGATCGAGCGTATTCCGGGTGTGATCGGCAAACGTGCGGACGCCGCGTTCGCACAGAATCACGTTGTAGTTGCCCTCGCTCATGATGTACTCGGCGGCCATCAGGAATTCTTCCACCGTGGCCGACATGCCCCGCTTAAGCAGTACCGGCTTGCGGATTCTGCCAGCCCGCTTTAGCAGCGAAAAGTTCTGCATGTTACGCGCACCAATCTGCACAACGTCGGCATACTTCTCCACCAGGTACAACGATTCGTTGTCGATGGCCTCAGTGACGATCAGCAGGCCGAAGCGCTCCCGAACTTCAGCCAGAATCTTCAGCCCATCTTCCGCCAAGCCCTGAAATGAGTACGGCGAAGTGCGTGGCTTGTATGCGCCTCCGCGAAAGAACTTTGCCCCGGCGCGGGCAACGCATTCAGCCGTGGCCAGCGCCTGGTCACGTGACTCTACGGCGCAAGGACCGGCGATGACCGCCACTTCATCGCCACCGAAGCTGGCGTCTGTGCCCGGAAAGCTGATGACCGTGTCTTCCTCCTTCACGTCGCGGCTCACCAGCTTGTACGGCTTGCTGACCCGGATAACTTCCTGCACTCCCAGCATCTCGTCGAAGGTACCGGGATCGAGCTCCATCTCGTTGCCCGTAATGCCAATGGCGGTGCGTTGTGTGCCGGGAATGGAGTGGGCACGAAGACCCAGCGACTCAATCTTTTGACAGACGCTCCGCACCTGATCCTCGGTCGCGTGCGCCTTCATGACAATAAGCATCGGGAATCCCCTTGGTACCGCACCCTAGTGTATCGCGGAAGGCCGTTTACAATCACACCACATGGCTGCAAGCTCTACCAGGCAGGAAAAGGACATCCTGAAGCTGCTGCCTCCGCCGAAGCGTCCGCCCAAGCTGACTTCACGGCGTATCGGCATCCACACTTCAACCGCTGGAGGAGTGGAACTTGCTGCGGAGCGCGCTTATCGCCTCGGTTGTAATGCGTTCCAGATTTTCTCGTCTAGTCCTCGGCAATGGAAGCCGTTCGGACTTGCACGGCCCCAATGCGATGAGATGACTCGCCTCCGCGAGCGTTACGGGCTGAAGCCATTGGTCATCCATGCCAACTACCTGGTGAATCTCGCTGGCGGCAATCCGGAATTCCACGCCAAATCCATCACGGCGTTCCGCGGCGAGGTGGAGCGGGCATTGGCGCTGTGCGCGGAATTCCTCGTGCTTCATCCGGGTTCGTTTCGCGGCAGCAGTCGTGAAGAAGGTTTGCGGCGGGTTGCCCTCGCCATCGAGCAGGCTGTGGATGGACTCGATGTAAAGGTGGGCAAGCTGCGCATACTCATCGAGAATACGGCGGGGTCGGAGTTCTCGCTTGGCGGTAATTTCGAGCAGGTCGCAGAGTTGCTGTATCTGTTGGGCGGCTTTGTGCCGTCCGGCGGGTGCATTGACACGTGCCACACACACGTCGCTGGCTACGACGTCGTGAGTGACGAAGGCTTTGCCGACACCCTCGCCCAACTCGATCGTACCGTCGGGCTGAAAAATGTTTACGTTTGGCACTGTAACGACGCAAAGGCTGCACGCGGATCAAAGCTGGATCGGCATCAGCACATCGGGGAGGGAAGCATCGGGTTAGGGCTGTTTCGACGGCTGTTGAACGATCCACGCCTGGCGCTCGCCGCCTTCATCGCCGAGACGCCAATTGACGAACCGCTGGACGACCTGAGAAACATAAACGCGCTGAAGGCGCTGGTAAGGAAGTGAGAGACCGCGCGGAGAGCAGGGCCGTATCGGCCGGCCCCGCGCCCCGTAGGAATCGTTACAGCCGCGCTCCGCCACCAACCGGCAGTACCTCTCCGGTGATCCAGGCCGAGTCGTCGGATGCCAGGAAGACGGCAACCTTGGCAATATCCTGCGGCACGCCAACGCGCCCGAGGGGAGTGCGCGAAACCGCGTAGTTCTTGAATTCCCCCTCGGCGTTGCCGGAGGCCCGTGTGCCTTCGGTTTCCACCAGTCCGGGGGCCAATGAGTTGACTCGAATGTTCTGCGGTCCGAGTTCCTGCGCCAGCGAGCGCGTGATGACATCCACGGCACCCTTGGTGGCGCTGTACACGGACCCAGTGGCAGGGGGCGTGAGAGAGGCGACGGAACTCAGGTTGATGATGGAGCCACCGTTAGCCATCGATTTGACGGCTGCCTGGGTGCTCAGCAAGGTGCCTAGGACGTTGAGGTCGAACTGACGCCGGTAGCTCTCTTCGGTGATCTGGTCCAGAGGCGCAAACTCATACACGCCCGCATTGTTGACCAGGATGTCGACGTTTCCGAATGCTTTCCTGCTTTCGCTGAACAGCTTGTCCACGTCGGCCTTTTTGGAGACGTCGGCCTGGACGGTAATCGACTTTCCGCCGGAGCCTTTGATGTTGGCGGCAACCTTCTCGGCGTCGTCCTTGCCGCGCGCGTAATTGACCACGACGTTGGCCCCTTCTTTGGCAAATGCCAGCGCGATGCCTGCGCCAATGCCCTTTGAAGCACCAGTAATGACAGCAGTCTTGCCCGTTAGTTTACCCATTGTTGCTTTCCTCCTTCACCCTCATTTCGACGTTCATCAATTCGATGAATGTCTAATTGATGTGCGATCGCGAAGAAAGTTTCAGAGTTCCGAGAGTTGGGCCAGGTAAGTTTTCCACACCTGGCGCCGGAAGGACGGCATGGGCAAACTTCCCCCTGCGGGCGATGGTGATCAGACCGGCGCCCTCCAGTTCCTTCAGGTGATGCGACAAGGTCGCTGCGCGTGATAGGGCAGCGCTCGCGAAGTTCGACGCAGCTGCAGGCCCGGTTTCCGGCAATGTGTTGGAGAATGTCGTAACGCTGGGGATCAGAGAGGGCCTTGGTGATGGCGCGAAACTGTGCTTGTGTCAGAGGTTTGGACACGCTGCGGGACTTAGGTGCTTTCATAATTGGACCGGACGTCCGCATTGACCGCGAGGTTGGCATCGTGTCGCTCACAACTATGATGCCATAAGGGGAAATCTTGGCACCGAGGGCTGAGGCAATCCAGCCCAATTTCGACGCGCTCTCCGTTGTAAAATCAAAGCTTACCCCAAGCTCATCTAGAGAACACTTATGGCCGACTCCAAAATTCAAGAGCCGAATACGGAAGCGCAGACCGACGCCGCCGGCACGTCGCGATCGCTACGATCCGCGGGCGATTGAGCAGAAATGGTTCGAGCGCTGGGCTCGGAATCCCGATCTTTATCGCGCCGAAGCTCCCACCAGCGCGCGCAAGAAATACTACGTCCTCGAAATGCTGCCGTACCCATCTGGCGCGTTGCACATGGGACACGTGCGCAACTATTCCATCGGCGACGCGCTGGCCCGCTACATGTGGATGCAGGGCCACAATGTGCTTCATCCCATGGGCTGGGACTCATTCGGCCTTCCTGCCGAGAATGCGGCCATTCAAAACCAGACTCCGCCGCGCGAGTGGACGCTGCGCAACATCGCCAACATGAAGGCGCAGATGAACCGCCTCGGGCTTTGCCTACGACTGGTCAACCGAAGTCACCACCTGTCTGCCTGAGTACTACCGCTGGAACCAGTGGTTCTTCCTCAAGTTCCTGGAGCGCGGGCTGGCCTACCGCAAGAAGAGCAAGGTGAACTGGTGTCCGCAGTGCGCTACCGTGCTGGCCAACGAGCAGGTGCTGCCCAACGGATGCTGCTGGCGGCATGAGACGACGCTGGTCGAGCAGCGCGAGCTCGAGCAGTGGTTCCTGCGCATCACCGACTACGCCGATGAATTGTTGCAAGGGTCTGGACAAACTGCCAGGATGGCCGGAAAAAGTCCGCACCATGCAGCGCAATTGGATCGGTCGCAGCGAAGGCACACTGGTGGACTTCAAGCTTGACGGCCCAGCTGGTCCGGTAGGCGACAAGATCACTGTATTCACCACGCGCGTGGACACGATCTTCGGCGCGACGTCGCTGCAGCTTGCGCCTGAACATCCCATGGTGGCGGACTTGGTCGCCATCAATCCCGACCTGCTCGGCGAAGGTCGAAGACCTGAAGAGCGAGCAGCGGAAGGCGAAGGAGGCTGGCGACATCGGCGCCATCGAAAAGCACGGTGTTTCCACCGAACGCTACGCCATCAATCCGTTCAACGGCGAGCACGTGCCCATCTGGGTGGCGAACTACGTGCTGCTCGACTACGGCACCGGTGCCATCATGTCCGTGCCAGCGCACGACGAGCGCGACTACGAATTTGCCAAGAAGTACGGACTCGACATCCGCGTAGTCATTCTGCCTCGTCGCGAAGGCGACGCTCCCGATGGCGAACCGAGCGAGCCGGTATTGCCGTTCACCGAGATGCAACAGCCTGCTGATCAACTCCGGCGAGTTCAACGGAATGCCTTGCCAGGAAGCGATCGAGAAGATGTCGAAGTATGCGGAAGAACATGGCTTTGGCAAGGCAACCGTAACGTATCGCTTGAAGGACTGGGGGATCAGCCGCCAGCGCTATTGGGGCACGCCGATCCCGATGATCTACTGTCCGACGTGCGGCATCGTGCCGGTGCCGGAGAAGGACCTGCCCGTCCTGCTGCCGGACAACGTTGAGATCACGCTGGCTGGCGGCTCGCCGCTGGGCAACGTGCCGGAGTTCGTCAACGTGAACTGCCCCAAGTGTGGCGGCCCGGCGCGCCGCGAGACCGACACCATGGACACCTTCGTCGATTCGTCCTGGTACTTCTATCGCTACACCGATCCGACGCTCGACACCAAGCCGCTGGACACTGACACGGTCGCATACTGGTTTCCCATCGACCAGTACATTGGCGGAGTCGAGCACGCCATCCTGCACCTCATCTACTCGCGCTTCTGGACCAAGGTGATGCGCGACATGGGAATCGTCAAGAATGACGAGCCGGCCGAGCGGCTGTTCACGCAGGGCATGGTGATCAAGGGCGGCGCAAAGATGTCGAAGAGCCTGGGCAACGTGGTCTCGCCCGACGACATGGTGGCGCACTACGGAGCTGACGCGACGCGCATGTACACGTTGTTCGCCTCGCCGCCGGACCGCGACCTCGACTGGCAGGACATGGGAGTCGAGGGCATCAGCCGCTTCCTGTCGCGCGTGTACCGCTTTGTGGCGCGCAATGCCCGCCCTGGGGACAAAGCTTGGACCAGCCGCGACGGTGGAGGCCAGCTTTCACCGGCGGCGCGTCGGATGCAGCGCAAGTTGCACCAGACCATCCGGCGCGTGACCGAGGACTTCGGCGGCCGCTGGCACTTCAACACTTCCATCGCCGCCATCATGGAGCTGGTGAACGAACTCTACGCCTACGAAGACGGCGTGCAACGCGGCGAGCAGGCAGCTCCACTTTCGCTGATCGCCGACGCGCAGCGCAGATTGGTGCTGATGCTGGCGCCGTTCGCCCCGTATCTCGCGCACGAACTGTGGGAGATGCTGGGCGAAACCTCCAATCTGTTGCGCGCGCCATGGCCGCATTACGATCCCGCGCTGGCCAAGGAAGAGGAAATCGAAATCGCCATTCAAATCAATGGCAAGGTCCGTAGCCGCATCGTAGTGCCCGTTGAGGCGACCGAAGATCAGGTGCGCGAGCTTGCCTTGGCTGACGAAAAAGTCCGAGCCGCAATCGCCGGGAAAGAGATCGTAAAGGTTTTGGTGGTGAAGGGCAGGCTGGTGAACATAGCGCTGAAATACTAAGGTCTCAGAATGCTCCATTTTGAGGACCCAGGACAAAGCGATGCCAGCCGTTTGAAAAAAGATAAAGTCCCGCATTGCGGGACGAAAATCTTAGCCCACCCTTTCGTGAGTAGGCGTCTGTCGTGCCTACGACTCCGGCTACTCAATAGCGCGCTGACTCAGCGCTGAGCCATGACCTTTCGTGCTTACGGCGCTCTCGTTCGCGATCCAATTGCTGGGTCTGCTCTCAGTAGGCGACATAGGGCCCTGTTCCCCCGGGGGTGCTCTTGTTCTCAATGGCCGTGAACACACTTCGTCCAAAGAAGAATGCCAGCCCCCAATCGAAGGAACCAGGCTGCGGTCCGCCGAGCGTACTAAACGCTGAATTACCCGAATTGAACAGCCGATTGGCATCTTCGATGCTGAAGTTCACCACACCCTGATTTCCATTCGTCCCTTGGATCGTCGCCGAGAGATTGTCGGGCGACGTCGTCGGGCAGTACCAGATTGACCCCTCGATGGTACAGCTGGGGATATTAGTCGTGCCGCTATCGAGAAAGAAAATGCCATTCGAGCCGCTGTCAAGGAAGCTCGACGGGTAGCTGATGCCATTGAAGGTGGTCGTGATATTGCCGGCATTGGCGCCGCTGTCAGGAACGGTATAGACAGTAGCGCTCTGCAGCGTATTGTTCGATTGCGTTCCGATGCCGAAGATCAACGAGCCATTCACCGGGGGCAAGCCACCTGCCGGCACAGATGGCAGATAGAC
The DNA here is from genome assembly GCA_963703645.1 of uncultured Acidobacteriaceae bacterium. GTDB lineage: Bacteria > Acidobacteriota > Terriglobia > Terriglobales > Acidobacteriaceae > Bog-257. Next base: position 229,502 of record CAVPFD010000045.1, on the reverse strand, counting down.
CAACACGCCATTGTTGTCGAGCGAGAACATCGTTACCGGATTTGGCACTTGCTGGGCCAGGGTGACATAGGTCGGATTGCAGCCTGACGCCGGACAATCGTAATAGAACGGCGGGATACTGCCGTTCGCGGTGGTGCACGCGGCCCCGCAATCCTGTTGGAACAATCCCACGCCAAGGATCCCATTGGCGCCCAAAGCGCTCACGCTGTTGCCCTCGTTCGGCCCCATAGTTTGACTGGAACAGCTATTTGGAACCGATGGAGAGCTGCTGGCGGGGATTATCACCTGCAGTGGGGCAGAAGGCGCCTTCTCGCCCGCGATCGAAATATCGGCCGATGCCACCGGCCCCCAGACGTAACCGTCCAGGAACACTAGGCATTCATCCAGAGGATTACCGCTGGAGTCATTTTGCTGAGGCAGGGGGATCGTCAGCACCGACGAAAGCAGGCGCAGCCCCGAAGAACCGGTGTCCACCAGAACATGATCGATGGTCTGGCAGGTATTAGTGTTCGGCACGCAAACTGTCACGCTGACAAAAGCCTCGTTCACCGTAGTAAAAGTCTGGGGCTGAGGGCCACTATCCACTGTGATTGGCTGAAGATTCACTGGCGTCACCGCCACTGTCGCCGTGCCCGACTGGGACGTATTTTGCGTGGAGGTGGCTGTAATCGTCACCACAACAGGCGACGTAGTGACGGGGGCGGTAAACAGTCCGGACGGGTCGATGGAGCCCGCCGTCGCCTTCCACGTGACCGTGGTAGCGAAGTTGTTCCCCGTCCCAGTTACCGTCGCAATGCACTGGACAACCTGGCCGGATTGGATGGTTGACGACGAGCAGCTCACGGTCACGCCGGTCACTGTGGAGTTGTTGCTGGAGCCGCAGGCGGCCGTCCACAGAACTATTCCCACTGCAAATAAGAGCACGAATCGACTATTCATCAGTGTCCCTTTGTAGTCGCATTCTCTCATGACCGAGTTTGCCCTGCCGCATGCCAGATTAACAAACTCCATTATCGGGGAATTGTTTCGACTCGCCGATGCCCGGAGTGCCAGCTCACGCCCTACTCGAACTCGACCAGTTCCTCAGGATGCTTCTTCAACCGCCAATGCCAGAAGAGGTAGAACGGAGCGCCGAGGAATACGATTGCAATGCCAATCAGTGTTTCCTTCGGACGCGTGACCACCGAATTCAGCGCCCACGCTCCAGCCATGAACACGTACAGCGCCGGGAGATACGGGTATCCGGTGCAACGGTAGGGACGCGGAACCTCAGGCCGCGTCCGCCGCAACACAAACAGCCCGACGACAGCGGCCAGGTACGACAGCACCATCATGAACATTACATACGTATAAAGCTGGTCGAAGCTGCCACTGAGAGCGAGCACTACGGACCACGAGCTGAGAGCGATCAGGCTGAACGCCGGCGTGCGGTAGCGAGGATGAACGCGGCCCATGGCATGAAAGAACGAGCCGTCGCGCGCCATCGCGAACGAAACCCGCGCGCTGCTGAGAATGGCGCACGACATCGCGCCAAAGCAGGACAGGGCGATCGTGGCACTCAGCCAGCGCGCGGCGCTTGAGGAAAACAACGTGACAGCGGCGGCGTGCGCGATGGTCTCTTCTTGCGCGACCCGGGTTATTGGCAGCGCGTAAAGATACACGGCGTTGATGGTCAGATAGATGACGCCGACCAGCAGAACCCCGAGCACCATGGCGCGTGGCAACACGCGCTGCGGGTTCTTGATTTCGCCCGCAACCCAGGTGACGTAAACCCAGCCATCGAACGCCCAGAAAACGCCAATGAGCGCGACTCCAAAACCGGAAATGACATGGCCAATAGTGACTGGCTGGTCGGCGGGAATGCTTACCGCATAATTCGACCAATGGCCGTGACCGATTGCGAGGCCGAGAAGAACGAACGTTCCGATCGCCGCGAACTTTGCCCAAGTCGCCACATTAATCAGGGCCGAGCCCCGCTTCAGACCCAGCACGTTAATTGTAGTCAGCAGGACAATCGCGCAGATGGAGACGATATGCCCGCGCGTGAACGACCATCCCAGGATGGTTGCGACGGGAACGTGGGCCGATGCGAAGGGAAGCATGGCGCCAAAGTATTCGGCGAATCCCACCGCCAGCGCGGCAATCGTGCCGCTCTGGCCGACGGCGAAGATCATCCATCCGTAGAGAAATGCGGGAAACTCGCCGTAAGCTTCGCGCAAAAACACGTATTGCCCTCCGGCTTCGGGAAACATCGCCGCCATCTCGGCAAAAGCAAAGCAGGCCAGCAGCGTGATGACGCCACCGACAAGCCAGATGCCAAGGAAGAACCAGGGTGTGTGCACAGCAGACGCGATGGGCGCGGCGGTAAGAAAGATGCCCGAGCCGATGATGCCGCCGACCAGCAGCATCACAGCGTCCATGAGTGATAGGCCGCGAACCAGTGAGGATTCGCGGTGTGTCGGCGCTACTTGCTGCGATGTTGCCGGATGCGCCATGAATCAGCCGATGCCTAGATCCTCTGGCAGCTCCAGGGGCGTACCGCACACGCGGCAGATCACAGCTGAGCAGTCGCCGCAGGTAAGCGGATCATCCACTTCGCGTGCACAGGCGGGGCAGTAGAACCCAGCGTGGTCGCGTCCGTCGGCAGGTGTCGGAGGAAGTTGAGGCATCAGTTCCGGAGACTGTAGCATAGACATTCGAAATCCGCGAGGACGCAATGACCAACAACAAGACCGTAGCTGCCGACGAGCGCTTGCGCCAGGAGTTCAACCAATGGGCCGAGCAAGGCCGCGGCGAGGAGATGGAGCAGCATCACATCAGCATCACGGAGCAGACGTTAGCGCTGATGGACCTGAAGCCGGGACAGCGGCTGCTCGATCTTGGCTGTGGTGCCGGATGGGCCACGCGCCTTATGGCGCGGATGGTCGTACTGCGAGCGGGCCGGGGCAAGTGATCGGCCTCGACGTCTCGGACGAGATGATTCGCCGCGCGCGCGCCAACTCCACCGACTACGACAACGTGATGTTTGTAGTCGGCTCGGCCCAGCATATTCCGTGGGAGGAGAACTTCTTCGACAAGGTGCTGTCGGTCGAGTCCTTCTACTATTACGCCGACCAGGAGCGGGCGCTGGCCGAACTGTTTCGCGTAATAGCGCCGCGAGGCGAGCTATTTATCCTTATCAACCTGTACAAAGACAATCCGTATTCGCTGCGCTGGGTGGATGAGCTAAAGGTACCGGTGCAAGTGCGCTCGGAGCAGGAGTACCTGGATCTGCTCAAGGCCCACACATTTGAAGATGTGCGCGCAGTACGCGTCCCCGACCTGACGCCAACGCCCGAAGAATACAGCGGCAAGTGGTTCAAGAACGCTGGGGAGTTGCGGGAATTTAAGCGCATCGGAGCGTTGCTGCTGATCGCTCGCAAGCCCGACTTCCGTTCTCCCCCTCTGGGGTACGAGGTATATTAGGTGCAAATTTTTCAAGGCACCGCTCCACCCGCAGACACCAACAGTCGCATTTCCCGCCCACGATGTTACACTTCTGCGCGTGATTACAAGATTGCTGCAACTCGCCGTTTTGGCTGGAATTGCCATACAGGCAAGTGGGCAAGGCCTTTTGCGCCCCGATGTGCCCGACAAAATCAAAGCACCTGCCGGCGAGGAAATTGTCCTGCAGGTGCATGCGTCGGGCTCACAGATATACGTGTGTCAGCCAGCGACGGACGGCAGGCTCGCCTGGACCTTGAAGGCCCCGGAAGCAGAACTTCGGGACCAGCACGGAGCGATTGTCGGGCGGCACTACGCCGGACCCACGTGGAGGGACAACGATGGAAGTGAAGTTACGGGTAAGGCCGTGGCCCGGGTCGATTCACCAGATGCGGGTTCGATTCCCTGGCTGCTTGTGACCGTTACTGGTCATTCTGGGGACGGGGTGCTCAGCCGTGTTACCAGCATCCAGCGAATTCACACCAAGGGCGGGGTACCGCCGCCGGCGGCCGATTGTACTCCCTCAAAGCAGAACCTCGAAGTAAAGAGTAGCTACAGCGCCGATTACTACTTCTACCGACCGGCGAAGTGAAATGTGGTGTTAAGTTGGGCACTTCGCTTCCTGACCTTCGCCCGGCAGGTCCCATCATTTCTTTTCGACTAGGCGCGCTGTGAGCAGGGCCCCATCGCGGTCATCGTGCAGCTTGATGGGGAAGATGAGCACGTTCCACGTCCAGTGTGGGCTGTCGGCAGGGAGATGCGATGTGCTCCTCGATGCCCGGCGGTCGATGTAGGTCTCCCGTGTGTCGGCAACGGTGCGAACAATTTCGCGCCACTCGTCGCCGAGTTGCGGAAACTGCTCGAACAGGTTCTTGCCGATGAACCAGGCGCGCTTGTGCTCATTCATGGCGGCGAAGTAGTCGTTGACGTATTGCCAATTGCCGTCGCGATCGACGATCTCCACCACAATATCGTCGGCCATCGCCATCGAAATGCGGGAATAGTAGAAGTCACGCGCGTCCACCACGACCGGCCGGCCGCGCTTCTTCCCCTCGAACGAACGCAGCGCCGCCACCAGGTCGTTAACCGAGCTGTATCCCTTCAGCAGGTGCATGTCGGCAATGCCGCCGAACTTGCGCTCCAGAGTTGCCGACAGAATGATGATGGGAACTTGCGGACGCTTGCGGCGCAACGTCTCGGCCACATCCGTTCCGAACTTGCCCGCTCCGAGATGGTAGTCGAGCACCGCGATGTCGATGACGTGCAGCTTGGCTTCAGCTTCCTCGATCGAGCTGGTGGCGACGACGTGATATCCCTTCTGCCGCAGGATGGCCGAACGCAAGACCAGGTTCTCCTCGCGGTCATCGAGCAGCAGCACGCGAATCGGGGCAGCGGGCACTGGTTGCGGCCCCGCGCTGTGCGGAGGGTTGGGACTGGAGGTGTTCTCGCTCATCGTTATGCAGCCGCACGCCATCAACGTCGCTCGGTAGTCAACAGCTTTGCCAGGTTAGTACGTCAGACGAATGTGCGCGAAAACGCAGATCCTACGGTTCGTTCTTTTGGGGATCGGTGTCGTTATGGCGGCCAGCCATCAGACTTCGAACCGCTTTTGCAAGCTCTGGCAGTTTATTGAAGATGCCTACCGCCCGCAACCATTGTTTGTGGTCGAACGCAGGAGAACCGCTTACCATCGCGCCCGCCGGGATATCGCCGTGGGTGCCGCTCTGGGCCGTTACGATGACTCCATCGCCGATGTTGCAGTGTCCAGCAACCCCAACTTGTCCGGCCAAAATGACGTTCTTGCCGACGACCGTGGAACCGGCGAGGCCCACCTGGGCGCACAACAGCGTATGCTCGCCGACCGCTGAGCCGTGGCCCACCTGCGCGAGGTTGTCGATTTTGACGCCACGGCCGATGCGGGTTTCGCCAATGCTTGCCCGATCGACGCAGGCGTTTGCCTGCACTTCGACATCGTTCTCCAGCACGGCAGGACCGGATTGGGAGATCTTCTCCCAGCGGTCTCCGTCGCGGGCAAATCCAAAGCCGTCGCAGCCGACTACAGCTCCGTTCTGCAGGATGACGTTGTCGCCCAGCACGCAATGTTCGCGCACCACGGCGTGCGCGTGGGCGAAGAAGTTGTTACCGATCCGCGCGCCGCGATAAATGACCACATGCGGCAGCAGTACGGCGTTGTCGCCAATCTCGACATTGCCGTCAATCACAACATAGGCGCCGACGTGGGCATTCGCTCCCAGCTTTGCAGTTGGCGCAACCACTGCCGTGGGATGAACTCCCAGATCATAGTGAGGCGCCCGGTAGAACAGATCGATTGCTCGAGCAAAGGCAAGGTACGGATTCTTGCTACGTAGCATGCCGGTGGCGACGGCGGGGAAGTCTTCGGAAACGATTACAGCGGCGGCGGCTGTCGTTTTGGCAGCGGCCGCGTACCTAGGGTTGGCGACGAAGGTGATCTGCCCGGCAGCAGCCTCTTCGATTCCGGCAACGCCAGTGATCTCGGCGTTCGGATCTCCATTTTCCAGCGTGGCGCCAAGCGCCGAGGCGATTTCAGCAAGCGTCATATTCGAAATGTTTGACCGCGAACTTAATGATCTTGGAAAGCCCTTAGGTGAACATCGGCACCTGGCGCGTATCCTCAGGGCGCCGGCCGCGACTTCGCGGCCTCTTGTCACCGATGACCGCCAGCACCGTCAGTTCTGCCAGCGCCGAACGCGGCACGAAGATGCGCTGCGTGTTGGAGCGGGTGTCCGGCGGGATGATCGAGTAGCCGTCAACTCCCTCTTGCAGCAGTGAGTTTGGCATCATGCCTTCAATCGTCTCGTTGTCCCTGAAGCGCAGACGCACCCACAACCCTTCCGTGCGCGGCCGCGAGGTGAATGTCTTACGAGTCAGCGATTCAGAATCGCCGAATTCGCGTACGAAGTACACGCCTTTGACGTCGCGCAACTCGATCGAAACCACGTTGCCGGCAGTGTTCAAGACCTCGACCTTGCCTTCGGAGATAAACGATGCGCCGACATAGCCGTTTACGCTGTCGCGGTCCATCTTCCGGACGATAACTTTCTTGTGTGTCGTTGCCATGCCTGCCCGCGCGTGTTGCCTGCCCCGATTGTCGCACTATTGCACAAAATCTGGCCAATCAGAAGTAGCTCTGTAGCCAAATTGTCAACCTTGTGTTATTGTTCGCTCAGCGGCAGCCCGAGTGTAAAGAGCCCTTAAGTTGCGTCGAAAGAGTCAGTTGCACGTTCGATGGACTGTTTTGTAGCACTTCTTGGTAGCTGCAGCGGCGGCGCAACGGAGGAGTTGCCGGGCGTCGGTCTGAGCGCAGTGGGTGCCCCCGTTTTGGATCCGTTCATCTGCGGATATCACCTTTAGAGTCATACATTTAGATGGCCGACTACATTTATAGCATGGAAACCCGGCTCACCCCGGATCAACAACGTGGTGTGAACCAGGTACAAGAAATCGCCCAACACGCGGGCTTAAACCTATATCTCACAGGCGGAACCATCCGCGACCTGGTTACTGGATTTCCCATCCGCGACATCGACCTGAGCATCCAGGGCAACCCGCTCAGGCTGCAGCGGGAGCTGGACAAGGCTGGCATCTCGGTGCAGGGTGCCGATGAGGACCTGCGAACACTGCAGCTGCTGATGCCGGGAAATGTTCGCGCCGAGTTGAACATGACGCGCGCCGAGATCCATGACAAGCCCGGCAAGCCGGCGGCCGTAACGCCTGCCACCATAAACGAAGATCTGCGCCGCCGCGACTTCACAGTAAACGCCATGGCGCTGTCGCTGAATCCCGGCTCGCGCGGCTTGCTGCTGGATCCATTCAACGGCATTGCCGACATCGAAGCCAAGGTGCTTCGCGTGCTGCACAACTACGCTTTCTTGGAGGAGCCGGTGCGCTTGATCCGGGCAACGCGCCTGAGCGCACGCTTCCACTGGCCACTCGAAGAGCGCACCCAGGCCCGTTACGACGCAGCCAAAGAGAATAACTACATCGAGTACATCGCGAAGCCGGCTATCGGTTATGAGTTGGAGCAGTTGGCCCACGAAGACGATCCCCTACATATCATGCGCGCCTTGGACAAGGAAGGTTGGCTCAAGGTGCTGCATCCGCACTGGAGCATGGCCAAGATTGATGCCGGGGACCTGGGACACGTGGTAAAGACCCGCCAGATGATGAACGATCTGGGCTACTCTGTCGAGACCGGCCCCATCGTGATGTACTTCCTCACCCGCCGCATGAGCGATAGCGACATTACCGAAATCAAGAGGATGATCCCGCGGCGCGACTTTGTGGACAAATGGAAGCACTTGCAGCAACGCGCCCACGATCTGACGAAGAAGCTGACCAGCAAGGAGGCGAGTGTGCCTTCGGGATCGTGGAAGATCCTCACGAGTACTCCGCCGGAGGACATTTTGTTTCTCAGCCTGACGACCCGGCAGCAGGCGGTGGATCAGAAGCTGAAGAACTTCTTCGGCAAGTGGCGGCAGATGAAAGACAAGCTGCCATTTCCGGAGATGCCCGAGCTGCGCATCACGCCTCAGCTTCCCGAATACCAGAAAATCCTGGACGAGGCCTTCCTGCTATTGCTGGATGGCAAGCTTCGCTCGCATACGGAAATCATGCATTTCCTGAAGCCGTATGAGCCGCCACCGCCGCCACCGCCACCTGCGGTTAAGCGCGGACGTGGAAAGGCGGTAGCCGCAGCTGCGACTGCGCCTGGTACGCAAGCAGCGGCTCCGGCGAAGCCGCGAGGACGCAAGCCCAAGGGCGGGGCGGTCCCGGTGCCAGCGCCCGCACCGGCTGCGCCTGTGCAGGAAGTGAAGCCGGTCCCAGTTGCCAAGAAGCCCGCAGCACCCGCGGTGGAACCGAAGAAAGCGGTCCAAGCTCCCGCTGTCAAGGCTGCGGCCAAGAAAGCGCCGTCCGCCAAGCCGGCGAAGAACGCCAAACCCGCTGCGAAAAAGAGGACCGCTCCCAAGAAGAAACCCACTGCGAAGAGGCCTGCAGCCAGAAAAGCCTCGGCGAAAAAAGTGGCAAAGAAAGCACCGCCGAAGAAAGCAGCCGCGAAGAGGCGCCGCAGGTAGGGCAAAGCTGGAAATTTACGTCGTCCAGTTTTCGACAGAGAGCCCGCGGATTCGCTGGAACTCGCGTTCGTTGTTCGTAACGAGGGTGAGACTCAAAGCCAGCGCGTGAGCTCCTATCCAAAGATCATTGTTGCCAATCGGCCGTCCTTGTTGCTCCAGCGTTGCCCGGATTTCTCCGTAGGCTCGGGTTGCCCGCGAATCAAGTGCTTCCACAGGGATATCTTGGATCAACTCTTCCAACTGGGCCAAAGCTTTGGCCTTTTGGCCGCTCTTGCTCGCTCCGTAAGAAAGCTCACCGTAGGTAACTGCTGACATCAGAATCTGTCCCGGTCTCAGGCGCTGGAAACGAGTCTTTACCTCCGGCGGGTGTTCTTTGGCGATATATATACAGATATTCGTGTCCAGCATATAGCGCGGATTCATAACGTATCCCGCTTTTGCGGTGCCTCGTCCTGTCGTCCCTCAGACATGAAGTCCTCGGGCATCGCCGCCAGCGCTGCGAAAGCGCGTCCCAGGTTGCGTCTTGGTTCTCGCAGTACAATCTCATCTCCGCGACGAAAGATTTCTACTTCATCGACATGAAAGCGAAACTGCTTCGGCAGTCGTACAGCCTGACTATTCCCAGATTTGAAGATACGGGCAGTGCTCATAAGCGGGACCTCACATCGGAGTGTATACCACGCGTATATACACGAGCGCAAGTCAAGGCTTTGAAGAAGCCGCACAGCACAAAGTGGGATGGAGAAGACTCTTGAGCGGGGATCCACCCGAAAAACGAATCGGAATCGTGATTCAGGCCAGGTAGGGCTGCAGCTTCTGCTCGATGGCGCTTTCGTCCACCGGCTCGCCGCTATTCAGCTGCTCGAGGATCTCGTCTACAACCTGCTTGGCCTGGTTGCGCTCGCGGTGCAGCAGGAAGCCGTCATAGACGTGCTCGCCGCGCATGGCGTCCTGGATTTCCTTCTCTTTGTCGTGTTCGCCCAGCTCAGTGAAATAGACGACCTTGTAGTGGCCGCCGAAGTTGGCATCGCGGTAGATTTCGAACATTACCTTCTTGGTATCGCTGGTCAGCGGCATAGGCTCGGTCCCAATTCAGAGGCAATCTGAGCCATTCCCGCCTAGTCGTCGCCCGACGCAGTCGCTGCTTCCGGTTCGGTCACGGTCTGAGGGAATGGAACCACAACATCATCCCGCCGGAGCGACTTGTGCGTCAACTGCATACGCAGCGAACGCTCGTATTCGGCGAGCTGGCGCTCCAACTCCTTCGCGGTCTCAGCTTTCTTCAACAGGTCTTCGCGATAGCGCTTGAGGAAGTAATCGATGGTTTCCACTCGGATCCTGATGGAGCCAGTCGGCTTGTTCTCGTCGAGGTCCTTGAAGGCGAAATACGGCGTACCCGAGTTCTCGATGATGTCTTCGATCACGCTGTAGATGGGCGCGTCGTGTCCGCACTTGAAGTTGCTGACTTCCAGCGCGACCAGGTTCGGATGCCGGGCGGTAAACTTTGCCGCCCAGATCTTAATGTTGGTGCTGCCGGAGTAGGCGTTCTTCCACACGTCCTTAATGTCGAGGGCGTGGGTCAGGGCGCCGGAGCGAACCTCTTCGCCAAACAAGCGGTCGAGCAGGTCTTCGTCGTTGGGCAAGTAGGTCTGGGAGAAAACCGGGTAGCCGAGTTTCTGGAACTCCTCCATGATTTCATGGTTCAAGCCGGGATCGTGATGATAGACGCGGCCCAGCATCACGATGCCCAGCCGGTTCTCGCGTTCCAGGGTGTCCAGCACCTCGCGCGACCGCTGGCGCATGCTTCGGTCGAAGTCCTCGAAGGCCTTGAACCCGGCTTCCAGAGCGCGCTGGTTTTCTTCCTCCGAGAGCCCCAAAACCGGTCCCCATGTCTGGAACATCTGCAGGCCCAACATCTTCGGGTCGTGCAGGTTCAGGATGGGATCGAGATATTCGATCCCATTCTCCTTAAAAACGTCGCTCTCCTTGGTAAATGCCGCCTTCACCGCGTTGGGCGTGGCCGTGACCGTGGGGCAAGCGTTGCTGCCGGTGCAATTCTTCAGCGGCTGGTGCATCGTATCGATCATGGGGAAGAAGATGGCATCGAGCGGCTTCTTCTGATGCTTCTGAAAGATCAGGTTGTACACGTGCGGTATGCCGATCTTCGAGGGGAAGCAGGGATCGATGGCCCCACGCCCGGCGCCGGCACGGTACATCTCCTGGCCGGTGAACTCGGAGTACACCAGGTTCTCCGGCTCCACGCCCAGGCTCTCCAGGTAGGCGCTAAACAACGGCGCGTACAAATACATGTTCAGCACGCGAGGCATGCCGACTCGCAGGGTGGAGCGCTTGTTCATCAGCGCGATCCGCTGCTTCACCGCGGCACTCCAGGTGCGGCGCGTCGGAAGCGGGTCGGCGACCTTCTGCGGATTCCGCGAGCGCCAGACTTCGTGGGCCGCCAGATCAACAAAGTTCGGGTTTTCCTTCTTCACCGCGTCCAAACCCGCTTTGATGCCGCGCATCTGGTTGACATCCTCGACCTGACCTTTTTCGCAGGTGGAGATGATCAGGCGGCGCTCGCCCGTCTGCAGCGGTACCTTCGACTTGAAAACCGGCAAGGGCGACGGGGCTTCTTCCACATCACCCACCGTGACGTCGATAAATGTGCGCAGGCAGTTGTTCTTGCAGAAGTAGCATCGGGTATCCTCGCTGCGCGTCGTGCGATAGCCGATTTTCTGGACGGCATCCTGTCCGATAAACGTTGTGCGAAGGCCGTTCTTATAAAGCCGGCTGGCTTCTACGGCCGCGCCAATAGCGCCCGATTCGCCGCAGTGTTCATGCACGATCACTTCCGGATCGTGGCCTACGCCGTGGAAGTGCGAACGGATGAAATCTACTTCCGACTTCACCGCTGCCAGGTTCTTTTGCGTCCCGCCCTGCAGAATGAACCGAGAACCCAGTTTGGCGAGGTTCGGAATACCGGCAACGTAAAGGAAAATGTTCTTCGGCAGAACGTTTGCCAGTCCGGCAAGAATTTCCTCGCCGCGCCAGCCCTGCCGCTGGAAGTTGACGATGTCGGACTGCATGAACACCGCGCAGCCATAACCGAAGATCGGCATCGTCTGCGCCGCGAAGGCGATGTCGGCATATTCCTCAACCTTGTAGCCCAGCGACTCCGCTGTGCCCTGGAGGAAGTAACCGTTACCGGCCGAACACTGCGTGTTCAGCTTGAAATCCTTGACGCGGCCGTCTTTGAGGACGATCAGCTTGATGTCCTGGCCGCCAACGTCCACGATGACGTGCGGATTCTTGTAGAACTTCATGGCCGATTCGGTATGCGCCACGGTTTCCACCAGCGCCACATCGGCCTTCAGGACGTCCTTCAGCACGTCCTTGGCATACCCGGTAGTGCCGACGCCCAGCACCTCCAGCGTCGCGCCCTGCGACTCCACCTGCTCGCGGAGCGCCACGAACATGTCGATGGTGTCTTGGATCGGATTGCCGCCAGATAGCTGATACGCCTTGCAGAGCACGTCGCCTTGTTCAGAAAGCAGGACCGCTTTGGTCGAGGTCGAACCGCCGTCCAAACCCACAAACCCACGTACCGTTTCGCCGGTGCCGAATTTTGCGCCAATGAATTTCGGAATCGTGTACTGCTTCTTGAACTGCAACAGCTCTTCGTCCGATGTGCTCAGGCCCGCACTGCCGGACTTCGCCTTCTCGACTTGCCGGCCGACGGAAATGTAGTCCTCAAGGCACTCGGTGCCCATGTAGATGCCGACTTCGGGGTCCTCGTCTTTTCCGAACTCGACCGCGCCCAGGGCCGCGAAGTATTGGGCATTGTCCGGAACTTTGATCAACTCTTCCGGCGTCTTGCCTTCGGGAATCTGGACCTTACGTTCTTCCCAGGTCCGGGGAATGTTTTGTTGCCAGGCCTCCTTCATGCCGCGAATAAAACTGTTGGGGCCTCCGAGAAGCAGGACGTGTGGGCGCAGTGTGTGGCCGCGAGTCAAAACAGTGAGGTTCTGGAGAACGATGGCATCGAACAAGGACGCCATCAATTGATCAGGTGGGATGCCCTGCTTCTGGAGGCCATTTATGTCGGTTTCGGCAAAGACGCCGCACTTGCCGGCCACGGGATGCAATTTGATTCCGGTGTAGCCTTGCTCACAGAGTTCTGCCGCTGGAATCTTCAGCTTGGCATTGATCTTGTCGATGACTGCGCCAGTGCCGCCGGCGCATTTGTCGTTCATCGAGGGAATTTTCTTCTTGCGGCCAGTGTTCTCGTCCTCCTTGAAGACGATAATCTTCGCGTCCTGTCCGCCCAGCTCGATAACGGAGTTCACTTCCGGATGCAGCTTTTCGACGGCGAGCGAGACCGCTGTGACTTCCTGCACAAACTTGGCGCCAATCAGGTTGGCGAGCGCGCCTCCGCCTGAGCCAGTAATGAAAATGCGGCAGTTGTGGGGAGCGACACCAACTTCCTGTTCCATGCGCTTGAGGAATTCCAGCAACTTCTCGGGCTGCTTGGTCTCATGACGCTGGTAGTCCTGCCAGATCATCTGGTCATTCTCGGTGCTGACAATCACGGCCTTGACCGTGGTCGAGCCAATATCCATGCCAATGGCATAGACCGCTTTGAATCCGGACTGCGCGCTCACTTCGCGGGAGCGGGCCATAACCCGGGCTGGAAGCGACTCTTCAACGGGCGCTGAAGTCAGCAGCGAATCCAGCTGAACGTCAACTTTCTGTTCGCCGGTGCTGCAGGAACCGTGATGGTGAGGATGCGAATCCACTGACCCTCCTGAAAATCCAAACGGTTTATGAATCGCCGAAGTTGCCGTCCACGTGCCGGAACCCATGCCTGGCCTGCCGCAACAGCCAGGTAATCACCCGCCGATCGTTGTAGCAGAACGCGAGGATGTGGTTCAGGGTAGAGAAGCAATTCTTCTGGCACTCTTTCTTCATTTCCTTCAACTGCTTCGATTCAAACTTGTGGTTCTCAATGGTGCCCCAATCGTATCCCGCTGAATACATGGGGAAGCAGGGTGCAAGCGTGCCGTCCACGCGAACAATCAGCGAGTTGTGACCAGCGCGACAGTTCCAGTCCTCCAGCTCGCCCTGCACGAACTCCTTCATCTGCGCCAGGCGCTCCACCGAGTTCACCATGTGGTAGCCCGACTTCTGCTTCGCGATCAGCCAGTCCACCAGCTCGGCCACCAGCGGGTGGTCCTCCTCACGGATGAACGTCGGGTTCGAGTACAGGTGCTTGAAGTGCGGCTGCTCGGTCATCGGCGACTCGCAGATGTGATAGTCGGTGGCGATGCCGCTGTCGTGCGCCAGCTCCGTCAACTGTCGAACATCATCCATGTTGTTGTGGCAGATGTTGATGTTGAGAAACACCGAGTAGCCGTACTTGTATTGCTTCTTGATCAGGTAATCGAAGTACGAGCGGATGGGCACCATGGCCTTCGGCAGGCCGGGCTTGACATCCCAGGCGTCAACCGCGATGTTGAAGGTGGCGACGCCGGCATCCGCCAACTTGTCGATCACCTCCGGACGCATCAGGCGAGCGTTGGTCGGCAGATAGATCCAAAAGTCATTCTTCGCCGCGTAATAGCAGATCTTGTGGGCGAAGTCGGGACGGAGCAGGGGCTCACCGCCCATCAATGCCAGCACCCGGCATCCGGTGTCGTGCAGCCAGTCGATGGAGCGCTTGGCCACATCTTCCGTCATGCCGCGAACGCTGTTATCGAACGCCCAGCAATAGTGGCAATCGAGGTTGCATTTCCATTCATTGAACAGGTAGGCGATGATGGGGTGAAACTCGCCAGGCATGATCCTCGAGCGGAAGAACGGGAACGCCCATCCCTTGGCCGCGCGGTAGATGTGCTTGGCGCTGTGCGTGCGGTGTCCGTTATGGGTTTTCTTGGGGAAGTAATCCTCATCCCGCGCCGTCATCAGCTCGGGATACTGCGGGAAGACCGGCGTCGGCAGCTTCTGCTCCTTGCCGTTGGGCGGAGGAGGCAGCAGCCGCGGCTGCTCAGGGGGTTTCATGAGCAGATCGTGCAGTTGAACATCAAGGCGATACGACGGGGGCGTTTCGGGTCCCTTAAGTATCTCCGCTTCGGGCATGGGTCGGATATCCTTCCTTCCTCAAACTTTCAAACTCAAAAAAATCAACGTTCGCTAGTCACCGAATGCAGGGGCCACCGCCAGGTGCTTCGGCGCACTCACCGGTACTCGCGCCAGGCGCTTTTTGCCGTTCATGAGGTCGTTGACGTGCAGCACGAAATTAGCCGCCATCCCTGCGTATCCGTGAACGTGCGGCACGGGATAGAACAGGTTGCGCAACTCTGCATGCTCCGCGACGTACTCCTTGATGTCTTCCAGCCGCTTGCCGGTTGACTTCAAAGCCTGGTCGAACTCCATGCGAGCCTTAACTTTGGCCTCGCCCAGCGCCATCTGCACGCGGCTGTGGGCGTTAATCTCGCCTTCACCGGAAGTCTCAATGGGCAGGAAGATCATTTCCTTGAAGTGATTGGCCACGCCCGACTGTACACCATCCGACTGTGACGAGGGCATGCACCCAAACGGCTTCAGCGCCAGCACCATGTGGCAGAGGTGGTTCTTGGTGTAATAGACATTCTTGCCGACCTCGAGGTGGCCCTCGCCGCCACGGGCGAATTCGTTGTAGAACGGGTTGGCCATCTCGGCCATTTCCTTCTGGTCGATCAAATGGTGCGCGATATTGCCCAGCCGCTCGACGATGCGGTGATATTGGCGGGCATAGAAGCGCTCGCCGATGCCGAACAGCCACTGCTTCTGGCGGAACTTCAGCTCGTTTACCGCCATCTTGTGCAGCTCATACCATTGCACCTTCTTATAGGGAGCATCCAGCGAGCGGCGGGCTGCCGCACGGGCCTTGGCCTGGTACATCATGTACATCACCCAGGTTGCAATGGGCTCGACCAGCACCTGCGCCCCTTCGCGCTCCAGGAACTCGAACATGTGGAAGTTGCCGTCGCCTTCGGTGGTCTGCGCCCAGAACTCGCCGATAATCTTAACCACCGGTTTCACGCGCAGGCGGTCAACCTGGATGGTCGCCAGCTTCTCACGCACCGCGGTCAGGGCTTCCTTGTAGGGCTCGCCATAGAGCTGCTCGCGGACTTTGGCCAGCGAGTTGACCCACACCTCCCATTTCTTGCCTTTGTTGGCGCGGATTTTCTTCGCCATCCACTCCGGCAGGTCCTCGTGGTCCTCGAACGGCTTACGCTCACGCAACATGGTGCAGAGCGTGTCCACCGCCTCGTGGAAGACGCGATCGGTTGTGCCCTTCTCCACTTCAAATGGGCGCACTCGGAAGATCATCTCGTTCATGATGTCGCCCAGGTTCAGCGCGTTGAACATGCCCATGCCGAAGTCCACGGTGAACTTCAACCCGGCCTCACCGGAGGCCGCCTTCACCCCGTCATTCTGCTGAAAGAGCAGCACGCGGAAGCCGTCGAAGCCAGCGTTCTGCAGAGCCAGGCGATATTCCGACTCGTACATGCCGAAGCGGCACGGACCGCAGGAGCCGGCGGTGAAGAAGACGTGATTGTTAATGATCTCCTCTTTGGTCATGCCGCGGGCTTCCAGGCTCTGGAGATACTGCACCAGATTGCCCACCGTGAAATACGTCGGATTGCACTGCCCGTTGTTGCCGTACTCTTTGCCGAGTTGGAATGCCGCCACATCCGGCACCGGCAGGATGTCGCAGCGATATCCGCAACCTTCGAAGACAGCCTGGATGACCTTCTCGTGCTTCCACGTCAGCCCACCAAACAGGATTGTCACCTTATTGCGTTCTTCGGCGGTAAAAGGCCGCTCAACCGGGCGCTTGAAGTGACGGACCGGGCCACTGTCGAGGCCCATCATGCTGGCCAGCCGGGCACGTTCGTGCGCCAGCTTCCGTTGAATCTCTTCCTCGGTTGGCTGACTGGTCAGTTTATCCAGCGGAAAATCGATGTGAGTCACAGGCATGGCAACGTCCTTTTTATGTGAATTTGCTTGCTTGTTACCTGGGGTCTAACGGGCCAAAATGGAACGATCGACGAGGATTCAGACGGACGGGGGGCGAAGAAATTGTCTTGAAGTCCGGAACGGGTGAAATCTCTCACGGCAAGAACTATT
Source organism: uncultured Acidobacteriaceae bacterium (assembly GCA_963703645.1). GTDB lineage: Bacteria > Acidobacteriota > Terriglobia > Terriglobales > Acidobacteriaceae > Bog-257. Next base: position 212,733 of record CAVPFD010000045.1, on the reverse strand, counting down.
TTACGACCTGCGTGACGCCACTTTGTACGGACTTGACGAGCGAGGGGACACCACTCCTCTGCCTCTCCCCATGACCGGAGAGTATATAGGGAGATTGCGCACGGCTTCAAGCGCAACCGCGAAATTAATGGCAACCAGTTTGCAACATGTGTAACTAGTACGCACCGGCACTTCCTTGAATCCTTTTCTTCTTTGCCAACATCGCCTCCGGGCCCGGTTTTGCATCAGCGATTCTAGGTGAAGCCTCGGCCTTCTATAATCCTTGGGACATTTGAACATCAAATCTGCTGCAGCGTTGTCTGCCATCAAAGTGAGGCTGAGTTGGCCTACTACGATCTGAGGGAATGGATCTCCGCGCTGGACAGGGCGGGAGAACTGAAGCGCATCAAGGCAGAAGCCGATCCCATCCTGGAAATCACCGAGGTTACCGACCGGGTCTCCAAATGGGGACCGCGCGGCAAACATGGCCCCGGCGGCCCAGCGTTGCTCTTTGAAAACATCAAGGGCCATCCTGGCGCCAAGCTGCTGATCAACCAGTTCGGCTCCGAGCGCCGCATGAAGCTGGCGCTTGACGTGGACTCGCTCGATGAAATCGCCGGCCGCATCAAGCACTTCATGGACGTGAAGTCGCCGCAGGGATTCCTCGACAAAATCAAGATGCTGCCCATGCTCGCCGAGATGGGCAAGTTCTTCCCCAGGGAAGTTTCAACCGGGCCATGCAAGGAAGTCATCAAGCGCGACAACTTCTCGCTTCTCGACTTCCCCATCCTGCGGTGCTGGCCCCTGGATGGCGGGCGTTTCATCACGCTGCCCTCGGTCATCACCAAAGACCCGAAGACAGGCAAGCGCAACAGCGGCACCTACCGCATGCAAATTTACGACGCCACCAGCGCAGGCATGCACTGGCAGCGCCAGAAGCATGGCGCCGAACACTATCGCGAGCAGATGCGAAGGGCTGCGGCTACCGGCGAGGAACATCCCGTTACCGCAGCGCTCGACATGATGGCGCGCTCCGGCGGCGGCTCGCGCGTAGCAGACGGGAAGCAGGTCGCGGGAAGAATGGACGTCGCGGTCGCAATCGGCACCGACCCGGCCACGATGTTCTCGTCCATCGTGCCCGCGCCGCCCGATATCGAGGAGTACATGATCGCGGGCTTCCTGCGGCAGAAGCCGGTGGAGCTGGTCAAGTGCGAGACGGTTGACCTGGAAGTTCCAGCCACATCGGAGCTCGTGCTCGAAGGTTACGTGCAGCTCGACGAGCTGCGCATGGAAGGCCCCTTCGGCGACCACACCGGCTTCTATACTCCGGAAGACCTGTACCCGGTCTTTCACGTCACCTGCATCACGCACCGCAAGGACCCGATCTACTCGACAACCATAGTCGGCAAGCCGCCGATGGAAGACGCCTGGATGGGCAAAGCCGTGGAGCGCATCTTCCTGCCGCTCATGCGGCTCACGATTCCAGAGATCGTTGACGTGAACCTGCCCATCGAGGGCATTTTCCACAATCTGATGATCGTCTCCATTAAGAAGTCCTATCCTGGCCAGGCGCGCAAAGTAATGAACGGTATCTGGGCGCTGGGCCAGGCGATGTCCACCAAATGCATCCTCGTCGTGGACGAGGACGTGAACGTGCAGGATCTCGCCGACGTGACGCTGAAGGTGCTGAACAACATCGATCCCGAGCGCGATATTCAGTTCACGCTGGGGCCGGTGGACTCGCTGGATCACGCGTCCCGCCTGCCTGATTACGGTTCGAAGATGGGCGTGGACGCCACCCGCAAGTGGCCCAGCGAAGGCTTCACCCGTCCTTGGCCGGACGAAATCCGCATGGACGCGAAGACCAAGGAGCTAGTTACGAAGCGCTGGAAAGAGTTTGGGCTGGAGTGAACGAGCATTCGGCACTCAGCAGTCAGCGTTCGATTGCTAGTGAATCGTTGACAGGCGTCTCATTCTGAAAGTGCGCGGGGCAAAGGCGGCCCAAGTGACACGGGGCTTGACGGTATTGATGGCGATTCTAAGCGGCGGAGCATTGAGCTCAATTCTTGGGCAAGACTTTACTGTGCGTCTAATCAATGTGAAAGATGGCCGCCCGTTAGCGAACCAGACGCTAATCGTACATCTGATCCCCAGAATAGTCGCGACCACCTCTGCAGACGGCGCTGCACTCATTCATCTTCCTACCCCCCTTCCCAGCAACATACTGATTGGCGAGGAGAACGGGAAACTTAGTGGCTGCGGCCCCGGCGGGTTCTCAACCCGCGAAATCATTGAGCGCGGCATCGTCGCCAGCCATGAGTGGTGCAGTCCGTCTAGAGCGGTCTCAGGGAAGTTCGCGGCAAAGCCGGGCGAGGTGATTATTTTTGTGCGACAGCTGCATTGGTGGGAGCACGGGCAAGATTGAAAATTGCAGTGCGATGTTGGAGACTTAACCCATGCTTACCCGTCCCGATCGCTCCGAATACGCCGACTTTTACGCCAACTACATTGCCAAGGTTCCCGACGGGGACGTCATCGCATTCCTGTCCACCCAGCCCGCTGCTTATCGGAAACTGCTGGGCAGCCTCTCCGACGATGCGGCCTCCGCGCGCCCGCAGCCAGGCAAATGGAATGTGAAGGAGATCATCGGGCACCTGTGCGACGCGGAGCGCATTCAGAGTTATCGCGCCTTGCGTTTCGCCCGCGGCGACCAGCAGGAACTGCACGGATTCGAGCAGGACGACTACGTCCGCGAAGCTCACTCTGACACGCGCAACCTGAGCGAATTGCTGGATGAGTTTGATGGAATCCGGAGCTCTACGGTCACGCTGCTCAAGTCCTTTCCGCCGGACGTTGGACAACGCTCAGGGGTGGCCAACGGTGCTCCGGTGACGGTGCGCGCCATGGCCTACATCATCGCCGGCCACACCCAGCATCATTACGAACTGTTGAAGGCGCGGGCATAGCGGCAACCCAAATTGTTATACTGGTCAAGCTCATGGGAATTGTTAAGAACATCGCCGCCATCGCCAAGGGCATGAGCGTCACCTTTATCGAGATGTTCAAGCCGACCATCGTGGAGAACTATCCCGATGGCCCCGGCCCCACGCGGGGCGCGATGTTCCAGGACCGCTTCCGCGGCATGCACGTGCTGCAGCGCGATGAGAACGGGCTGGAGAAGTGCGTCGCCTGTTTCCTCTGCGCCGCCGCCTGCCCGGCGAACTGCATTTACATCGAGGCCGCCGAGAACACCGCGGAGAAGCGCGTGAGCGGCGCCGAGCGCTACGCCAAGGTCTACAACATCGATTACAACCGCTGCATCTTCTGCGGCTACTGCGTCGAGGCCTGCCCCACCGACGCCATCACCCATGGTCACGGCTTCGAGCTGGCCACCTACAACGCCAGCAGCCTGGTTTACCGCAAAGAGCAGTTGCTGGCCGGAACGCCCGCCCACGAAGGCGCGAACGCGGTCTTCAGCCAATACGAAAAAAGCCGCCTCGTACCTAACAAATAGCCGCCGTTCCGCGGCGCTACTTCCAGGTCTATCCCGTTTCCCGATCGTCCAGTCCTGCGTCCCATCGCGCATGGCGCCACTGGCTGCTCCAGGAGGCAAAATAATTCCGCAAAAGCGTGCAAACCTATTGACATAACAGGCGTCAGTATTAATATACATATAGCTGTATATTTATGCGATGTCGAAACTGTCCCGCCATGCCGCCATTCGCGATGTGATCGCCGCCCGCGAGCTGTCCAGCCAGGAAGAACTTCGGCGGGCGCTTTACCGGCGTGGGCATCGGGTCACGCAGGCGACGCTGTCGCGTGACATCCATGAGCTGGGACTGGTTAAGACGGCCGAGGGTTACAAAGTTCCCCAGGGCGAGGAAGTGGAAATCCACCTGCCGTCGATCGAGCGCCTCATTCACGAATTTGTGTACGAAGTGAAAACGGCGCAGAACCTGGTGGTGGTAAAGACAGGGCCCGGCAGCGCGCAACCGGTTTCGGCCGCGATGGACGCGGAGGAATGGGACGAAGTGGTGGGGACCATCGGCGGTGACGACACCATCCTGGCAATCACGCCAAGCGTGAAATCAGCCGGCAGCTTGGCGCAGCGTATCGCGAGTATTTCTTGCATAAAAATGAATACTCGCATCCAACCCGCGATCTTCGGTGCCACCGGCTATTCCGGATTCGAATTGGTGCGTCTGCTCGCCCGTCACGCCGGAGCCCAGAAACCACTGCTGCTGCGGCGCAATGGCGAGAGTGGCTCGTACGGCGATCTGGCCGACGTCTATCCCCAGCTGGCCGGCAATGGCGGCTTTCCGCTGAAGAGCCTCTCATGGCAGCAGATGAAGGATGCGGGAGTGGACGTCGTGTTCTTTGCCACGCCGCACGAGTTCTCGCGCGAGCTAGTGCCCGAGGCCATCAGTCACGGTTTTCGCGTGATTGATCTTAGCGGCGCATGGCGGCTGAAGCAGTCGGCGAACCGTGAGGTCTACGGTTTCGCCGACAGCGCGTCGCAACTCGACGCGTCCGCGGTTTACGGCCTGCCGGAACTGCACGCGGATGCCATCAAGCAAGCTGCGCTGCTGGCCAATCCGGGCTGCTATTCGACGTCCATCATTCTCGCCTTGGCACCGTGGATTCGAGCGGGCTTCGTCGACCTGCAACACGGAATCGTCTGCGATTCGAAGTCCGGCGTATCCGGTGCAGGGAAGCAGCCGACGCCCAAGACACACTTCGTGGAAGTGGACGGCGACTTCTCGGCATACAACGTTTTTGGCCATCGGCACACAGGCGAGATGCTGGAGCAGCTTGGACTCGAGGGCGGGTCGTTGCAATTTACGCCACATCTGCTTCCCATTCCGCGCGGAATCCTTTCGACCATCTACATCAAGCTGGCGAAACCTGCAACCTCGGAAGAATTAGAGCAGTCGCTGCGTGGGTTCTATGCCGGCAAGCCCTGGGTGCGCGTATTCGGTGCTGCGCGTCTGCCGCAGATCAAATTCTCTGTGAACACCAACTACTGCGACATCGGCTTCGCGCTCTCGCCCGATGGCCAGCGGGCGGTGCTGGTTTCGTGCCTCGACAATCTTCTGAAGGGCGCCGCCGGACAGGCGGTGCAGAACATGAACCTGATGTTCGGCTTCGACGAGAAGGAGGGATTGCAATGAAGCTCGTCGTGAAAATTGGCGGGGCCGCGCTCGACGACCGCGAGCTGGTCGGCAAGTTTGCCAAAACCATTCCCGATCTGTGCCGCGAAGGACACAAGCTGGTGATCGTGCACGGCGGCGGCGCGGCGCTGAGCCGGACGTTGAAGCAGCTCGGTGTCGAGACGACGTTCGTCAACGGACTGCGCGTAACCGACTCGCAGACCCGCGATGTTGCCATGATGGTGCTTGGCGGGCAGCTCAACAAGCAGCTGGTGGCGGCCATCGGCGATGCTGGGCAGCCCGCGATCGGCATTTGCGGCGGCGACCTGCGCATCTTTCGCGCGACGAAGAAGAAGCAGCCCGACCTCGGCTATGTCGGCGAAATCTGCTCGGTCGATTTTGCGTGGATCGAGCGCTTGTGGGCCGCCGGCGTTGTTCCGGTCGTCTCCAGCCTGGCGCTTGGCTTCGACGGCGAATACTACAACGTGAACGCCGACCAGATGGCGTCGGCCTGTGCGGTAGCTTGCGGCGCCGATGCGCTGGTGTACCTAACCGATGTTCCCGGCGTGAAGGACGCCGACGGTCTCTGTCATTCGCTGGCTCGACGTGGACGCCATTCAGCGAAATGGTGGAGCAGGCCACCGTCAGTGGAGGCATGTTGCCCAAGCTGGAGGCCTGCACCAGCGCGCTGAAGAAGGGCGTTACGCGCGTGCGCATCCTGCCCGCCGCTCGCGCCGAAGTTTTGCCGGGATTCTTTACCCATCCCATCGACTGCGGCACCGAGGTAGTCCATTGATTGCAACAACGATTCCCCCGGGCCTGAGTCCCCACGTCCACCCTGGCGTCACGGGCCGGGACCTGGTTTCTATCCAGGATTTCACGCCCGAAGAACTCGCCTGCGCTCTGGAACTGGCGGCGGCGATGAAGGCCCGTCCCGCGGATTATCGCCGAGTGCTGGCGGGAAAGCAGATCGTGCTGTTCTTCGAGAAGCCGTCGCTGCGCACCCGGCTCACCTTCGAGGCAGGCATCAACAGCCTGGGCGGCGTTTCGTTCTTCGTCGACCAGACGCAGTCGCGACTGGGCGCGCGCGAGAGCCTGAGCGATGTTGCCCACAACCTGGAGCGCTGGATTGACGGCGTCGGTGCTGCGGACCTTCGCCCACGAGACCGTTACGACGATGGCGCAGCACGCCTCCATCCCGGTCATCAACGCGCTGAGCGATCTGGAGCATCCCTGCCAGGCGATGGCCGACATGCTGACCTTGCAGGAGCACTTTGGCGATCTGCGCAACGTGCATCTCGCCTACGTCGGCGACGGCAACAACGTGGCGCATTCGCTGATGCTGGCCGCCGCCAGCCTGGGGGCGTCGATCTCGATCGCCACGCCCGAAGGCTATGAGCCGAATGCGGACATCACCGACGCCGCTGCAGGACCTCGCTGCCGCTCACAGGTGGCAGCGTCGAAGTGGTTCAACGATCCTCTGGAAGCCGTCGCCGGCGCTGATGCCGTATACACCGACGTGTGGGCCAGCATGGGTCAGGAAGTCGAAGCCGAGCGACCGCCGCAAGATTTTCGCGCCGTATCAGGTCAACCAGAAGCTGTTCTCGTATGCCGCCAAGCATGCCGTGTTCATGCACTGCCTGCCGGCGCATCGCGGTGACGAGGTGACAGCGGCGGTAATCGATTCGCCGCGTTCGGTCGTTTTCGATCAGGCGGAGAATCGCCTGCACATTCAGAAAGCCATTCTTGTTTTGTTGCTGGAAGGCGGTGTTCACCGCTTCCCGCCGAGGAGTGCCCATGCGTGAAAAAGTCGTTCTTGCTTATTCCGGAGGCCTTGACACCTCCATCATCATTCCGTGGCTGAAGGAAAACTATGACTGCGACGTCATCGCCTTCGTCGCCGACGTTGGCCAGGGCGACGACATCGACGCCGTCGTCGAGAAGGCCTACGCGACCGGCGCCAGCAAGGTGATCGTCGAAGACCTGCGGCAGGAGTTCCTGACCGACTACGTCTTCCCGGCGATCCAGGCGGGCGCGGTCTACGAGCACAAGTATCTGCTGGGTACATCGCTGGCGCGGCCGATCATCGCCAAGTATCAGGTGGAAGTCGCGCTACGCGAAGGCGCAACCGCCGTCGCTCACGGCTGCACCGGCAAGGGCAACGATCAGGTGCGCTTCGAGCATGCCTATCAGGCGCTGGCGCCCGAGCTGAAGGTCATTGTGCCGTGGCGTGAGTGGACGCTGCAATCGCGCGAAGACTGCCTCGACTATGCCGAGGCGCATGGAATTCCCGTAGCCGCAGAGCCGCGAGAAGATCCACAGCCGCGATCGCAACCTGCTGCACGTCAGCCACGAGGGCGGCGAGTTGGAAGATCCCAACAACGCGCCTCTGCCGACGACTTGGACGTGGACGAAGTCGCCGCAGGACGCGCCCGACGCGGTCGAGAAGGTGACGATCGAATTCAAGCATGGCCTGCCGATCGCGGTAAACGGTGTCGGGCTCGATCCGGTGGCCATTGTCGAAGTGCTGAACGAAATCGGCGCGCGCAACGCCATCGGCCGCATCGACCTGGTGGAGAACCGCTTCGTCGGCATGAAGTCGCGCGGCTGCTACGAGACGCCGGGCGGCACGCTGCTGCTGACCGCGCATCGCGAGCTGGAAGCGCTTTGTCTCGATCGCGACCTGACGCACTTCAAGCAGCACATCGGGCTGAAGTATGCCGAGATCGTGTACTTCGGCCTGTGGTTCACGCCGCTGCGCGAGTCGCTGCAGGCATTCGTCAGCAGCTCGCAGGCGACGTGAACGGCACGGTCACGCTCGCTCTCTACAAGGGCAACATCGATGTCGCCGGCCGCAAGTCGGAGACCTCGCTGTATCGTCCCGACGTCGCCAGCTTCACCATGGGCGCCAGCTACAACCAGAAGGACGCGGAGGGCTTCATCCGCATCCTCGGTCTGCCGGCGCGCTCGCGTGCGATCGATCCATGCGGAGACAGTGAAATGAAGATGTGGTCAGGCCGCTTCAGCCAGGCGCAGAATGCCGATTTCGAGCAGTGGCAGCGGTCGTTTCCCTTCGACCGCGTGCTGCTGCCCTATCGAAGTGGCCGCCAGCAAGGCGCACGCCGTCGCGCTCGCCAAGGCCGGCGTGCTGACCAGCGACGAACTGGCCGAACCGTCCTTCGCGCTCGATCAGATCGCGCGCGGAGAGAATGCCTCGACCGACGATCCGGCCATCGAGGACGTACACCACTACGTCGAAACGCGCCTGGTGGAACTGGCCGGCGAAGTAGGCTACAAGCTGCACACCGGCCGCAGCCGCAACGAGCAGATCGCCACCGACCTGCGACTCTACGTGCGCGAGCAGATCGACGACAGTCACGCAACTTGCTGGTCGGAGTTTGTCGGCGAGTTCGTGAAGCAGGCCTGACGCGGCGGGCGAGAACGCCATGCCCGCTTACACGCACCTGCAGCGCGCCGAGCCGGTGCTGGTGGCGCATTGGCTGCTGGCTTATGTCGAGATGTTTCTGCGCGACTTGGATCGGCTGGCGGATTGCCGCAAGCGGCTGAATGTGTGTCCGCTGGGTTCGGGCGCGGTGGCCGGAACGATCCTGCCGCTGGACCGCGAGGCCATTGCGCAAGGCAACTGGACTTCGAGGCGCCGACCGCCAACAGCATGGATGCCACCAGCGATCGCGATTTTGCCATCGAGTTCGTGCAGGCGCTGTCGTTCGTCGCGCTGCATCTGAGCCGCTGGGCGGAGGAGTTCATCCTCTTCTCGACCACCGAGTTTGGCTTCGTGAAGCTGCCGGAGGAATTTTCCACCGGCAGCAGCGCCATGCCGCAGAAGAAGAATCCCGACGCGCTGGAGCTGATTCGCGGCAAGGCGGGCAACGATTTCGCCGATGCGACCGCGCTGTTCATCGGCGTGAAGGGCCTGCCGCTGGCCTACAACAAGGACCTGCAGGAAACGCAGCAGCCGGTTTTCGCTGCGGCCGCAGCAGATCTCCGAGCATGCTGCGCGTGGCGACCGGCTTCATGGCGACGGTCGAGTTCGACTACGAGCGCATGCAGCGAGCGGCGACGCGCGGCTTCATGAACGCCATGGCGGCGGCTGCGCATCTCGTGCGCAAGGGAGTGCCATTTCGCCGCGCACACGAACTGATCGGCAAGGCGGTGCGCTGCTGTCTGGAGCAAGGTTGCGAACTTGAGCAACTATCGCCGGAAGATTTTGCGCTCTGCGGCATCGAGGCCGATCGAGCAGTTCTATGACGCGCTGACACTCGCCAATGTGTTGGCCATCCACGACGTCGAAGGAGGTACGGCTCCGGCGCGCGTGCGGGAGGCCCTGTACCGACGGCGAAGGAAAAACTATCCATGTATTCAGGAGTCGCCCATGCGTGCGCGTAGCGCCAAACTTCCCGACGCCTTTGCCATCGAGCAGTTGATCCAGGTCCACGTGGGCGATGGCACGCTGCTGCCGCGCTCGCTGCGCGAGATCTGCGAGAACATCCGCGACTTCATCGTGGTCGAGAACGAAGGCGAGATCGTGGGCTGCGGCGCCCTGCATCTCTACGGAATGCACCTGGCCGAGATCCGCTCCATCACGGTTACCTCGAAATCGAAGGGAAGAGGCGCGGGACGAGTGCTGATCGACGCTCTGCTGAAAGAGGCACAGCATCAGAGCGTGACCTGCGTCTGCCTGTTTACTCGCATCCCGGACTTCTTCGGCACGCATGGGATTCCAGGAGGTGGAAAAAGAAGCGCTGCCCGACAAGGTGCTCAAAGACTGCCTGCTCTGTCCGCGCCAGAATGCGTGCGACGAGATCGCGATGTACCTGGGAACTCTGCCGAAGGCCGCAGCTGTCTCACGCCGTCCGCGCGCGCCGCAAGCCTACGTCCAGATCGCGGCGAGCCAGGTGTAAGTCGCTCCTCGCCATCCGCTCTCAGCGATTCGATCTGTCGTCCCGACCTGGGACTTCAGTGCGAGCGGCGGTTCGGCCGCCGACATCTGCACATCGGCGTGTCGGTTCGGGCCTCGATCTCGCGTCCGACCGTCACCGCCAGCGGTGAGCATCATCACAGACCATCGGCGCACCAATCCATAAACTGCTCACCAGAGGCTTAGTGTCTCTGCCCGGCGGCAGTGCGATTGCTGAGGCACCGGGCTGCGATCTTTGACAACTTCAGGAGATAGTGGGAAGTGCCTAGCGGATGCATTCGTGCCCGTAATGGTCGAATTTGGCTACGATGGCCTTCGCAAAGCGGCGAACTGGGGCAGTTTCTTCATCTAAGTCATTTAAATGGAATACTTTGACTGTAACTCTTTTCGGTAGAATAACTTGCGTTGAGTTATTTCTTGCCGCCATTTTGTTTTCAATACTTTGGGTGCTATAGGGGGGAGGGGAGGGGATGGGTCCCCCTCAGCCGTACAAGAACAAAACAGCGCAGCTGGCTAGAATCCAAAAAATGCTAAGGGCCAACGGCAAGAGCCGAGCGCAAGCGTCCAGAATCTCCACATCGAACTCTGCTACTTGATGAATGGTAGCAGTTCCTTGAACTGCGGCGTTCCCGAGCAGCGCAGCAGCTCATACATCATCATCTCGGTGGAGGAGATGACAGCACCGGCGGAGCGCATGCGGTCGAGGCCGACCTTCCAGTTCCACTCCGAGCGCGAACCGACGGCATCTGAGGCAACATGGACAAGGTATCCGTCGTTGAGCGCGCCCAGCGCAGTTTGCGTCACGCAGATGTGCGCTTCCATGCCGCACAGCAGCGCGGTGTTGCGGTTGCCGGGAAGTTTCTTCAGGCCGGAGCGAAAATCATCGCTGCCAAAGCAACTGAACTCCAGCTTGTCGATGGTGCGCACATCGGCCAGAAGCGTAGCGATTTCCGGAACTGTAGAGCCCAAGCCTTTGCTGTATTGCGTGGTCACCATGACGGGAATGGACAGGATCTTGGCCAGCCGGATGAGCAGTTGCGAGTTCTTGACCATGGCTTCTTTGTTGAAGATGGGCGGCAACAGCTTTTCCTGGATGTCCACTACGATCAAGGCGCAGTGATCGGCCTGCAGCGGCCGGCGCGCGGCTTCGGTGGCATCGGGTGCAATGGTGCTCATGATTGAAGACATCAGTCCTCCGGCGGAGCGCAGGTTGCCTGCCCATTGTAGCGCGTGCGAAGAGTTCATTTAACACAGAGACACAGAGGCACAGAGACCAAGAAAGAAAACCAACCGCGGATATACACGGATGGACACGGATCCAAAACTAATTCTGTTTAAGAAATCCGTGTTTATCCGTGGAAATCCGTGGTTGAGAAAATTCGTCGGGTGTTCTCTGTAGTGAAAGTACGCTGTCCCTGTCACCGGAAAGACGTAAGGCCGAACCTAGAACTTCATTGACTTGCTGTTCGCGCTGTGTAAACTTGCTGGCGCGACCCCAGTGTCCGATTCGGAGGGCGCGTTCGGGCTAGCGCCTTTAACCCTGCTCCCGTCAGGTTTATGCCTGGTGTCACCGGGATGATGGGGAACGCGCCCTTCGAATCGGGGAACGAGGTGCTGTTTGCGCCAGCAGTGCTGCTCATCTTCCTGCCGTTCCTTTGCTAGCGCCCACACGGCTGGCGAGAGTGGTTTGATGCAATCGAAAACTCCAGGAAAGCGCCTGCCGGATTTCCGGCAGAGATGGTGATCAACTCATGACCACAGCAACAACTCCTGCCAAGGCGGCTCCGCCCAAGGAGAACCTGCTTCTTCCCGCAATTCTTACCTTTGTTGTGATAATTGCTGCCGTTCTCATCCTGAAAATTCCTCCTCTCTCTCAGCCTTGGGCCCAGGGCTACGATCCGACTGGAATCTGGTGGGTGTCGACCTTGGTCGCCGCCGTGCCGGTGATCGTCCTGCTGGGCGCGCTGGCCCTGCACATGAAGGCGCATTATGCGGCGCTGCTGGGCCTGGCCTCAGCTCTGATCATCGCCATCTTTGGCTTCCACATGCCGGCGCGCATGGCCGGCGCAACCGCCGTGATGGGCGCCGGATACGGCCTGTTCCCCATCGGCTGGATCGTGCTCAACGTCATCTTCATGTACCAGCTCACGGTGGAGTGCGGCCGTTTCGACGTGCTGAAGCATAGCTTGACAGGCATCACCCAGGACCGCCGCCTGCAACTGCTGCTCATCGCATTCAGCTTCGGCGCTTTCTTTGAGGGCGCGGCAGGGTTCGGCACTCCCGTGGCCGTGACCGCTGCGTTGCTCATCGGATTGGGCTTCCGGCCGCTGCAAGCCTCAGGCCTGTCGCTCATTGCCAATACTGCGCCGGTGGCCTATGGCGCGCTGGGTACGCCGATCATCGCGCTGGCCGGAGTCACCGGTTTCAGCGAGATCACGCTGGGAGCCATGGCCGGGCGCATTCTGCCGGTCTTCTCTCTCATCGTGCCTTTCTGGTTGATCTGGGCGTTCGTCGGCTTTTCCGAGATGCTGGAGATCTGGCCGGCCATTCTGGTTGCTGGCGGGTCCTTCGCTGTGACCCAATATTTCATCTCCAACCATCACGGCCCCTGGCTGGTGGACGTGGGCGCTGCGCTGGTTTCGATGGCGTGCCTTGTCGGCTTCCTGATGATCTGGCATCCCAAGCGGGTCTGGACCTTCGAGGGCGAAGAGGCCAAGACCGAGCACCGTGCCGCTCACGGCTACAGCCGCGGCGAAGTGGCGCGCGCCTGGGTACCATGGATCATTCTCAGCCTTATCGTCTTCTGCTGGGGCACCCAAACCGGCAAGAAGATCATGAACACTCCGGAAAAGGTCTTCACCTCGTTGGCCAGCTGGAGCACCCCGCCCAGCAAGATCACCAATCCGCAGTTCCCAGTCGATGGCCTTAACAAACTGTCGATGCGCATGCCTCCCGTGGTTCCGAAGCCAACCAAGGAAGGTGCGGTATTCGGTTTGAACTGGCTGAGCGCCACGGGCACCGGCATTCTCATTTCCGGGCTCATCTCCGGGCTGGTGATGGGTTTCAGCGTCGGCCAGATCTTCAAAATCTACCTGAAGACTATTGTCAAGGTCCGATTTTCGCTGCTCACCATCGCGGCCATGCTGGCCATCGGATTCATGACCCGATACTCCGGGCTGGACGCCACCATGGGTCTGGCGTTCGCCCGAACCGGCCATCTTGTACCCGTTCTTCGGCACTCTGCTCGGCTGGCTGGGCGTGGCGCTGACCGGCTCGGACACCTCGTCGAACGTGCTGTTCGGGAGCCTGCAGAAGATTTCGGCGCAGCAGGTCGGCGTCTCCCCCGCGCTGATGGCGGCGGCCAACAGTTGCGGTGGCGTCATGGGCAAGATGATCGACGCCCAGAGCATCGTCGTTGCCAGTACCGCGACCAACTGGTACGGCCACGAAGGAGACATCCTGCGTTACGTCTTCTTCCACAGTCTCGCGTTGGCTGCACTGGTTGGGATATACGTTTACCTGCTGGCGTATGTACCGCCGATTTCGAATCTTGTAATTCAGTGACGCGTGGTGGATAGTGGAGAGTAAGTCCACTATCCACTATTCCCTATTCCCCTATGCGAGACCGCGCAAGGGTATCATCGACCCTTTGTCAAGTTCGTGCTCCCGTCGGCCGCCCCCTGCGTGCACGGCAGCTGGTTTGCGTAGACCTTACATCAATGTGACAATGCATTTATGGCAAAAATCCTCACTACAGTAATCACTCTAACGGCGACTGGAATCATGTTCCTCGGAAGCGCTCTTGCGCAGGGAACCTCGTCCAAGAGCGCTCAACAAACACCCGCCTCGAACACTCAGCAGGCGCCTGCGAAGGCCGGGCAAACAACGGCGGAACCGAGCCAGAGCAACGCCGTACTTAAGACTGAGAAGGACAAAGTCAGCTATGCCATCGGAATGAACGTCGGGAAGAACCTGCAACGGCAGTCCATCGACATTGACCCGGCCATCCTGATCAAGGGCCTGCAAGACACTCTGGCCGGCAAGACGCTTCTCACGGAAGCGGAGGCACAGGCGATCTTGATGCAGCTGCAGGCCGATATGCGCAAGAAGCAGGACGAAAAGATGCAGCAGGCCGGTGAGGGAAACCAGAAAGAAGGCGAAGCATTCCTGTCCGCCAACAAGGCGAAGCCCGGCGTTGTAACCCTGCCCAGCGGACTGCAGTACAAGATCCTGAAAGAAGGTACAGGTCCAAAGCCCACACCGACTGATTCTGTATCCTGCAACTATCGCGGAACACTCATCAACGGGACGGAATTTGATAGCTCTTATAAGGGAGGCCAGCCTGTGACCTTTCCGGTGAATGGAGTCATCAAAGGCTGGACGGAAGCGCTGCAACTGATGCCCGTAGGATCGAAGTGGCAACTCTTCATTCCGCCCGACCTTGCCTACGGCGCGCGCGGAGCAGGTCCCGACATCGGTCCCAACGCCACGCTCATTTTTGAGGTAGAGCTGCTCTCGATCCAGCCCAAGGAAAACAAGACCAAATAGAGGCTTGTCTGCAGTGGTCGAATAATCCAGAAGTCCAAGCTCGGGTGAAACGAACGCTTATGAAACCCCACTTCGTTGCAGTGTTCCGAGCCGTCGTCTTCGCTTGCCTCATAGCGGCGGCCCAAGTAACTTCTGGGGTCGCCGCGCAAAGCGCCGAGGGGAAACCGTCGGCTGGGGTTGACCTCATCTGGGCATTCAAGATCCCGATGCGCGATGGCGTGCGTCTGAACGGCACCGTCTTTAAGCCCTCCGGGCAGAAAGAGCCGCTGCCTGTGATCTTCACTCTTACGCCTTATATCTCCGACAGCTATCAGAATCGCGCCTCCTACTTTTCGCAGCACGGATACGTCTTCGTGCTGGTGGATGTCCGCGGGCGTGGCAATTCCGAGGGCGTTTTTGAGCCTTTCGGGCAGGAGCCACACGATGGCCACGACATTGTGGAATTCCTGGCTCATCAGCCGTGGTGCAATGGCAAAGTCACTATGTGGGGAGGCTCTTACGCCGGCTACGATCAGTGGGCGACACTGAAAGAACTGCCGCCGCATCTGGCGACCGTTGTCCCCGTAGCATCCGCGCACGCCGGCGTGGATTTCCCGTTCTACCGGGGAATCTGGACCAGCTACGACATGCAGTGGCTCACCTTCACCAGCGGCCACACAAGCAACGCCAATCTCTTTGGCGAAAGCTCGTTCTGGATCCAGAAGTTCCGCGAGATGTATCTCGGCCAGCGGCCATTCAACACACTGGACCAGATTGTGGGCAACAACACCACCGTCTTCCAGAAATGGCTGCAGCATCCCACCTATGACAGCTACTGGCAGGCGATGGCGCCGACGCCAGAACAATACGCCAAGATGAGCGTCCCGATTCTCACCATCACCGGCGACTACGACGGCGATCAGCCGGGCGCGATGTCCTACTATCGCGAGCACATGAAGTACGGCAATGCTGAGACCAAGGCAAAGCACTACCTCATCATCGGGCCTTGGGACCATGCGGGAACGCGCACCCCGAAGAAGGAAGTCGGCGGGCTGACCTTCGGCGATGCCAGCCTGCTTGATATGAACGATCTTCATCGCCAGTGGTACGACTGGACGCTGAAGAACGGGCCCAAGCCCGAGTTCCTGAAGAAACGCGTTGCCTACTACGTAATTGGCCCGGGAGCGGAAAACTGGAAGTACGCTGACGACCTGGACGCTATCGCCACTGAGCACCGCAAACTCTACCTGACTTCGCAGGCGAGCACCGCGAATGACGTGTTTCATTCCGGACAGATAGTTCAGCAGCCGCCGTCTTCAGCGCCCGACAAGTTTGTGTACGACCCAAATGACCTGCGTCCAGCCGAACTGGAAAAGGAAGACATCAACAAGCCCATCACCGACGAGCGTTACGCTCTGAACCTGTTCGGCAACGGAGTGGTGTATCACAGCGCGCCGTTTCCCGAGGCAACGGAAATCTCGGGGGACGTGAAGCTCAGCGTTTGGATGGCGATGGATGTGCCGGACACCGACTTCACGGTTACGCTCTACGAGATTCTGCCCGACGGAACTAGCGTGCAGTTGACGAGCGATGCTTTGCGTGCGCGCTATCGCGAGTCGCTCCGCGAAGCCAAGCTCATCACGCCCGGCCAGATCATCCAGTACGACTTCGATGGCTTCACATGGTTTTCCCGGCGGGTGTCGAAGGGCAGCCGTTTGCGGCTGGTATTGAACTGCATCAACAGCATCAACTACGAGAAGAATTACAACGCAGGCGGCAACGTAGAGGGAGAAACGGGCAAAGATGCACACGTGGCGCACGTCACTGTGTACCACGACGCCGAACATCCCAGCTCGCTGGAAATCCCCGTCGTGAAATGAGATAGCTCGGTAGAGCGGGCCTTCAGGCCGCGTCCACAGCAAGCAAGGAAAACGCCTTCGCGGCTGAGGTCCGATGACCTTCAGACGCGAAGGCGAAACAGGTTCGTGATCACTAACGCAGGCTTGAAGGCCCGCTCTACCGGACACGCCAACTCTGAGACGACTTTATTGCTTTTTGTTCCAGTCCTCCTGCGACATCACCGTCAAGGGCGCAATCTTGGCGTTCTGGAGTTGCGAGTTCAGTTGCGGCACTTGAGAAGTCAGCGACTGGAACTTGGCGGTAGAGTCGTCGAGCTGCTTCTTAAGAACGCCGGCGCGTTCGATCTGCGACTGGGTCGGACGGCCGGAGAAGCCGTTTACGCCTCCGTACAGTTCTCCCAGGTTTTCGCGCAGCTTGTGTTCGCCCGTAATCATGCCGCCTTCTTTTGTTGAAACGAGCGTGGAGCGGAATTCCTCCAGATTGTCGGCCAGCTTCTGGAGTTGCGCCTTGGTCTGGCTATCAGACGTGCTGCTGGCACGCTCATGGGCCTGGTTGCGCAGATCGACCGTGGCATCTGTGATGTAGGTGAGCTGGCCCAGCATGTCGTAAAGCTCCGTCACGGTCTTGTGCTGCAAGGCACGATCCGCCGCCGTGCTCTTGGTACGCGGATCAGGCACCAGGTCGATCGTGGTGGTGTAAGTCTCCTTCCCCTTGATCAGCTTTACGGTATATGTGCCTTCCTGAACTTGCGGACCCAGGAACGCGAACTCGTTCTCGACCAGTCCCGCCGCTGGCGGGACTTTTGGTGGCTTCGCGCGCTCGGGCCACTGCACACGGTTGAGGCCGCGCCGCTTGTCCCCTTGAATCGTGGTGATTAGCTTTCCCTGCGGGTCGTAAATCTCCACCAGCAGGTCGCCGAAGATGTGACGTTTCTTCTGGTAGTACACAATCGGCGCCGCCTCGGGCAGCGTCGGCCCGACGAACTCGGAGTCGCCGTCGAAACGCTGCTCCCCGGCGGGAAGAGTCAGCCTTGCCGGGCGCGATGGCAGAAACGCTGCGTCCATGGCAATGATTTCCGGCGTCAAGGCACGCAAAGGAGTCAGATCGTCAACAATGAAGATCCCGCGACCATGCGTCGCGATAACCAAGTCAGACTCGCGCGGGTGAATGGCGACATCGCGCACCGCCACATTGGGCAGTTTGCCGGTGAACTGCGCCCAGTTCGCTCCTCCGTCAATGGAAACGAAGAGCCCGAACTCCGTGCCTACAAACAGCAGGTTGGGATTGACCAGATCTTCGCGTACCACGTGAGCGTATCCCTTCAGCTCCGGCGTGGCGAGCGACTTCCAGGTCGCGCCGTAGTCGGTAGTTTTGTAAACGTACGTCTTCATGTCTCCGGTTGCGTGGCCGTCGAACGTGGCATAAGCAACCGCCGGATCATAGTGTCCCGCTTCGATGGTCGAAACCCAAGTGTTCGGAGGCAGCCCGGGGACATTCTTCACGACATTGGTCCAGTGCTTGCCACCGTCCCGCGTGATCTGCACATTGCCGTCGTCGGTGCCCACCCAGATCACATTCCCATTCTTCGGCGACTCTGCGATGGTGAAGATAGTTTCGTACTTCTCGGCGTCGGAATTGTCGATGGTCAGGCCGCCGGAATTCTCCTGGTGTTGTTTTGTCGCATCGTTGGTGGTGAGATCAGGCGAGATGCGCTCCCAGGACTCACCGTGGTCCCGCGAGCGGAACAGGAACTGCCCGCCCAGATAAATCGTGCCCGGGGTGTTCGGGCTGAGGTGAATCGGTGCATTCCAATTGAAGCGAAATTCCGGCTCATTGGCTCGTGGCAAGGGCTTGATGTCCCGCGATTCGCCCGTGGTCTTGCGGAAGCGCGAAATCTTACCGCCCTGATATTCGGCATAAGCATAATCGGAATCGGCTGGGTCGGAGAATGCCCAGAAGCCGTCGCCAAAATCGATATTGCGCCACTGACGATTGGCGATGCCGTCCACCGCACGCGACGGGGACATCCAAGTGCCATTGTCCTGCAACCCTCCATACACGTTGTAAGGATCGGCCATATCAACGCTGACGTGGTAGAACTGCGAAACCGGCAGAGTGGAGAGGAACCGCCAATGCGTGCCGCGGTCGAGCGACTGGTACACACCGCCATCGGTGCCATCGAGTACCTGATCGGAGTTGGCAGGATTCACCCACACTGCGTGATGATCGCTATGCACTCTCTCGCCGGGACCCTCGCTCATCGACATGGCCGAGCTAAATGTCTTTCCTGCATCTTCACTGACGGTCAGCACGAATCCCGGCTTGTAAACCCGGTCTGGATTGTTGGGATCGGCAATCAGGCGGGCAAAGTAGAACGGGCGGGCACCGATGTTGAACGAGCTGTTGACCTCGCTCCAACTCTCGCCCGCGTCGTCCGACCGATAAAGCGCGGTGTGGTTCTTAGCTTCCACCACGGCGTAGACGCGAGTATTCTTCGCTGCCGGAATCGCCAGCCCAATGCGCCCCAGGTTGCCCTCTGGCAGCCCCTTGCGCAACTCATGCCAGGTGGCGCCGCCGTCAGTGCTCTTGAACAGTCCGCTTCCCGGACCACCCGAACGAAAGTTGAATGGCTGCCGCCGCACATCCCACATTGCGGCATAGAGTACATTCGGATCCTGGGGATCCATCACCATCTCGGCGCAACCGGTGTTCTCGTCGCGATATAGAACTTTCTGCCAGCTCTTGCCCCCGTCCGTGGTCTTGAATACGCCGCGCTCCTGGTTGGCATTCCACAGATGTCCCAAAGCGCAAGCGTAAACCGTATTGCCGTCTTTGGGATGAATGACAATGCGACTGATGTGCTCGGAATCTTTGAGGCCCAGGTTTTCCCAACCGTCGCCGCCATCACGCGAGCGGTAGATGCCGGTACCCACACTAACGCTGTTCCGCACCCATGATTCGCCAGTGCCCACCCAGACGGTTTGTGAATTGGAAGGATCGATGGCAACCGAGCCGATCGACTGCGAAGGCTGCTTGTCGAATACAGGCTTGAAGGTTGTGCCGCCGTCGGAGGACTTCCAAACGCCGCCGCCGGCCGAACCGATGTAGATAGTCAGGCGCGGTCCGTCCTGCACGGCAGTGATGTCGGCGATGCGCCCGCCCATAGCCGCGGGACCGATGGGGCGCGCCGCAAGTCCACTGAAGGTATCGGAATCAACCGTTACCTGTTGCGCCGCGGCGAGAGTGGACAAACACGCAAGGAGCAGGGCGAACCCGCAGAGACGCAGGCGATTTGACATGGCATGCCTTCCGGTCAAGACTACAGAGTGCGACAGCTATTTTTTCGGTTCTTCGGGCTTGGGTGGCGCAGCGGGTGCTGCGGGCATCTTGAAAATGGCGTTATCCACGGGGACATTGATCTCGATCTTGGAGATGGTGAGCTTCTCCTTCTCCTGGCTGCCCTTGATGCCATTCTCCATGGCAAACGGGAACATCAGGCCATTGACTTCCTTGTAATCGCCGAGCGAGGACTCTACCTCCTGCTCGCTGCCTCGCACCATGCGCTTGGTCTCTTCCTTGATTTCCAGGAAGGAGTCACCGTCCAGATAGATCGTCACGACGTCGCCATTCCTGAGCGTGGCCTTCAACTTATAGACGTCGGTGCCTTCCACCTTCTCCTTGCCCAACAACTCGACTTTGTTCCCTTTGCTTTTGTAATCCACCAGCGGGCCATCGATGTCAGCGTTCTCTTCTATGTCTTTCTTGTCATCGGCCGACATCAGCTCCGGATCTTTCTTACCCATGAACGGCATGATCTGCCAGGCGTCCTTGCCGTCGTAGGCCTGGACCGCCGTCAGCCCCTGGACGGTAAATTCGAGGCGCGCCATGTCGGGACGCTTCTGCACCATCGATCCCGGAGCTTCCATCCCACCACCCATGCTCATAACGCCCGTGGAACGGATGGTCTGCACTGCCTTGATCTTGTCCATCCCGCCGCGCGCCTGGATATTCTTGGCAATGATCTCGTCCACGGTTTGCGCCGACAGTGCCGGCGTCAGAAGAAAAGCAAGACTGGTAAGCAAAAAGACCTTCCGCAACATGGAACCTCCTGGAGCTATTCAGCCCGTGATGAATACGTATTCTGCCGGGAAACAGTTCCGCACGGAACTGTACGAGGCTGGAGCAGGCGTGTCAACCGCCGCCACAAGCTCAAACGTCTGCCCTATCCCGACACTTTTCGTTGCGCCAGCGGCCGCGCAAAGGCGTTCCCTGGGCTGTGTGAGTTGATGGTAAGGATCTGTTTGTAGTATTCGGTAGCTTTCTCTCCGTCGCCAGACTTCTCATAAGCTTGCGCCAGCAGGTTCAGAACAAATGGGTCCTTCTGATCGCCCTTCTGGAGTTCAGCAATCGCGGTCTTGTAGTCTCCGCCATAGAAAGCAACATAACCGGCAATGTACGGATAGAAGCGCGCCTGGTCGGGATTCGTGCCCTTGTCAAGAATCGCCTTGGCGGCGGCGAGGCGCTTCTGCGCCTCCTCTTTGCGGTCCTGGCGCGCGCGGATTCGTGCCATGGCGCTCTCCCAGCGAAACTCCCAGAGGTCTTTCTCGGCCGCTGTCATGTTGGGCTTCAGCAGAGCGGTCAGGTGTCCCGTCTGGTACCACTGAAAGGCGTTGTCCACGTCACCCGATTCCAGGTAAATGCGCGCCAGTTCGTTGGCTGTGCCCGCAGCATCGTCGAACTTCTTCTCCGCATACTGCGCATCGAACGCCTGCTGCTCGTACTTTGCGGCCTCGCCGGCGTCACGAGAAAACGCATAGGAAACTGCCATCGTCCGTAGGGCCTGGATCTTCTGTTCAGGCGTTGCCGCCGCTATTGCCTTCGCCAGATGGGTGCGCGCCTGTTGGTACTTGCCCTCCAGGTCGAGCGCCATTCCCGATGCAAGCTGCGCCTGGTAGAGGTCTGGAGACAGTTGCAGTGCCTGGTTGTAGAGAGCCAGGGCCTCCTCTTGCTTGCCTTCGCTGTTCAGCTTCTGGCCCTGCTTGACCAGTTCCAGCGCGTCTGACGCCTTCGAGGGCGTTTGCCCCGTCGAGGATTGCGAAGCCGCCGATTGTGCCAGCAGAGAAGCGGTAGACAGGGCCAGGCCCAGGAATGCGGGCATGATGAAGGAGTTTCTCACTCGCATAGCGCGCCAATTATTGCATATTGTTTCGATGGCGGCTAAGGGCTACACGGCGGTGCCGCCCTTGAACGGCCGACGGTGCAGCACAGCAAGTCAGTTTTGCGCCTACAGTTCCTCGATCAACTTCTGCAAGAGGGCACAAGTGGCTTGCGAGAGTGGACAAAGCGTTCTCTAATTGAGCAGCCCATAAACATCCACCTCGTTCCTTGCGCCGAGAAAGACCTTGCCGTCGGCAACTGTTGGAACCGCAAACTGCAGGACGCTTCCGGCCTGGTCGCGTTGCGGGTTCTGATTTGAGTTATAGAACTCGGTCGCCAGATTGTTGGCGTCATAGGCCCGCAGGACAGAATCGGAACCAAATATCCAGGCAATCCCGTTGCTGGTGCCGTTGGAAGAGATGGAAACCGTTGGGCCGGGGTAGCTAAAGTATTCAGGAGTCGCGGAAGTGTACTGGGCCTGAATTTGCTGCGCCTGGGGATCGTAATGAAAGGCCTTTAGTGGCGCGCTCGGGGTTCCGAAGTAAATATTGTTGTTCCACATGGTTGGCGCGCCCCAGAATCCGCTGCCGATGCCCCCGCCAGAGAGGATTCGGGGCAAGGTTTGCACGATCTGGGTATCACCTGCAGGGTTGAAGTGGCCCATGTTGTCGCGATTCACCAGGTCAATGGTGCCTTCTTTCCCGGCTTGGACCAGCAGATGCGGATAAGGTGCGCCGGGCTGGTCAGGCAGAAGTAGAGCTCCGCCAGCGCCCAAATCCCAATCGTGGGAGGACAGCCATCCCTGGTCCCAGGGCGTGAAGTAGTCCTGCACGACGGGTTGGTTACCCGTCCACGAAAGGCGAATGATGCTGTCGCCGTAATCGCTCCCCCCAATGTTCACGTCGAATAAGCCATTCCCGGTTACCCCATAGAGATTGTTGGCAGAGTCCACCGCCAGACCCGAACCACTCTGCCAGATTCCTCCCAGGTACCCGTCTGCGGTGTCCAGGAACACGCCGCTGGGCCACATGGAATTCTTATTAAAGGCCATGATCCAGCCATGGGCGAGGTCGAAGTCGCAGAGGGCTGCCCAGGCAACGTAGACTAATCCATTGGCCAGCGTCAGGGCTGAGCGCTGGAGTTCCTGCACGGGGTCAAATGTGATGTACCCGTCCACGGAGCCAGCCCCTGTGCCAGGTACTTTCGCCGTAATTGGCGCGCCAAAGGACGGACCCGCAAGCTTTTCCACTCCCGTGCGGATGTCCAGCACGTGCATCCGCTGGTAATAGGTGGTTTTGCCATTGACGATCTCCTTGGTCGCCGCCACCATGTAAATCTGGTTGCTTGCGAGGTCAATGACCGGCGTACTGGAGATGCCAAGTTGCCATCCATTGATGAGGCAATTCGTATCGCCGCCATCGAGGGGAAGGATCGTCTTGGTGGGATTCGTGGAAATGAGGAAGTTTTTCTCCCAGAGCGGCTGGCCGGTATCGGCATCGTAAGCGTAGGCCTGGTCGTATTCCGTGACCGCATATACCACGTTATGCAGTGTGCCATTGATGTTTACGTTGGGAACGTAAAGCGGCTGCCCATAGACGTATCCCACGACGGGTAGCACCAGGCGTTTGCCAAACTGCACTTCGTTGACGTTGGATGGCGTCAGAATAGTCTCGTTTGCATTGACGCCGCTGCGATAGTTGTCATTGTGATATGTAGTAACCGCTACCTGCCCGATAATTGAGGACGACAATAGCAGGATCAACATTGACACACCGGTGGAGCAGATCAACCAGCTCTTCATTTCGCAAACGTCTCCTGTCGTGGATCGAAGCTATGCGAGCGGACTAAAAAGGTAGGAAGGATTATCACGCAAAATCTGGTTAGTCGCAAATCTCCGAAGAAGAGTGGGATTTTGCTCCTCTCGAATGTCCTTATTTGCTCGGCTTCGACAATGCATGCTCGATTCGGTTCTCCCATTCGCGGAGTATTATCGCCATAATGCACGACAGTGCAGCCATTGAACAGGCGGGTTCGGAGTCAGAGCAATAAGTTCGGCGCTACTGCTTCATCTGCTGGACGAACTGCTGCAACAGGGTGGTGTTGGCTGAGGTGACGCCGTCGGTGAAGTCGGTGTAGTCCGCGGCCTCCCCGCCGCAGGCGTAACCGTAGGGATCGATGCTGGCCGCCTGCGTGGCGCAGACTCCGTCGTAGGTGTTATCGCTGAGCGAGATGAAACCCCAGTTGCGGTTCTCACTGCTGTTGTCGGTCAAGGACCAGAGATCGACGCCGAGGTTGTAGTAATCCCCGTTGGATCCCTGCTCGCTGTAAATGCCCTGCGTGTCGGTGCCGTAGTGCTGCCCGCGAATCAGCTGCGTCGTGTAGTCGGCCCCTCCCGCTCCGTTGTTGGGATAGTTGCTCATGTCCGAGTCGCGTTGCGACGTGCTGCCCTGGAATACCGTAATCGGCAATCCGGTCTGGTCGTAGACCGCCTGATTGGAGGCCTGCGCCTGCGAGATGTAAGTCGAGCTCCAGGTCATCACCAGAATCTGGCAGCCCGCGTCATGAAACGCCTCGGCCACAATGGGCCGCATGCCGCCGGCTCCTGAGCCACCGTAGAAGCCGCACATCAGCAGGTGGTTGGGGTCATAGCCCTGCACCACGCTGACCTGCGGGGCGTAGATCTGGTAGGCCAGGATGTAGAGATATGCGTTGAGATCGGCCAGGAGGTTGGAGTTCATCCCTGTCTGGTTGTAATAGTCATTGCCGAACCAGGCCGTGTGCCGCCCATCTTCGTCAATCACCCCAGTGCCGGAGCCGAAGCCGCCGGCATCGCAGAATGAGGTGTAGTTGCTGCCCCATGCCGCATTGAGCGCGGCGACGCTGCCGTACTTCTTCTCCAGGAAGGACTGTCCCGGCGGGAAGTTCTTCGAGTCGTTCGCCGCGGCGTTACAGGCCCAGGCGACCTTGGAGTACACGATGGGCCGCTGCCAGCTGCCGTTGATGGGCGGCAGATTGTAGTTGAAGGCATTGGTGGCCACCACCTGAGCAGGGTGGGGATACTCGCCTGCGCCGTTCTGGCCTGAGCCGTTGCCCTTGAACATGAACAGCTCGTCGGCATCGCCCAGCGAAATAGCCACGATCCAGGGCGTGGTGTTGAAACCGTTCTGGAAACCTTGCAGGGCAGGATTCAGTTGCAGCGCCAGTTCGCCTTGGTTGGCCACCAGCCAATTGGGATCCATGATGTCCAGGGTGTAATTGCACTTGCCAAAGCCGTTGTTGTCGGAGCCCGAGCACAGGTCTTTGATTGACTCCGGTATGCCTAAATCCGACGGGTCGGTGATGGCGTCGTCGGTAGTAGCGAAGAACAGCAGGAAGGGCAGCTGGATCGAGGCCCCGTTGTTGTTGCCGCCTTTCGGTATAGGCAGCATGTAGTCGTCGTAGAAGATGTCATTGGAGTTGAACCCGTAGGCGATCTCCCGCTGCAGCGAGTGCTTGGCCCACTTGGTGGAATCGTTGCCGTAATGGCTCTTCATGATGCTGCTCAGGATGAAGTAGGAGCTGGCGTCATAAACAGCCAGCTGATAGAAGGCGTTGCAGTTGGGGTCGGCATAGACCCAGCGCGCGGGATCGCTGCCGATCTGTACCTTCACCAGCTGGAAGTAGCCGTTGGGGGTGCAACCCGGCACCGGAGCCGCGGTCAGGCCGCTGTACTCGTCCATGCCGATGACCACATTCAGGGTATAGCTGCTGCTTTGCTGCTGCGGCGGTTGCGAGGAATCGGTCACCAGCACCTGGAAGGGAAACTTGCCGACGGCTGTCGCTGTGCCGGAGATTGCGCCCGAAGAGTTCATGCTCAGCCCCGACGGCAGAGAGCCGGAGGCGATCTGATAGCTGTAAGGCGGCTGGCCGAACCCGGACTGCAGGCTGTAAGAGTATGGCTCCAGGTAGTTGGCGTTGGTGGGCGGTGGCCCTCCAGTCACGGTTAGGGTAACGGTCGCCTGCTGCTGCACTCCGCCGCCATTGCCGGTCAGAGTTAGCGGATACGTTCCCGTGGCTGTGCCCTTGCCCACCGTCAGCGTCAGCGTCGAGTTGCCAGACCCCGGCGCCGAAATAGTGCTGGGATTCAAGTTCAAAGTGGTTCCTGACGGAGCGCCCGAAGCCGTCAGCGCGATGGAGCTGTTAAAGCCGCAGCAAACGAAGGTGGTGACGGTGGTCATCCCCTGATTGCCTTGCGGTATCGTCAGCGCCGACGGCCAGCCTCCGATGGTGAAGTTGGGTCCGGGGGTCACGGTCAGCGTGATGGGCACGTAGCGCTGTATGCCGCCCCCGCTGCCCGCCACGTTAAGGCTATAAACGCCGGGATAGGTGGCCAAAGTGACCGCGATGGTCACGGTCGAGTTGCCCGAGCCAGGCGCTGGAATGGTCTGCGGATTGAAAGTTACCGTGGTGCCCGTGGGCACGCCTGAAGCCGAGAGGCTGACGGCGCTGTTGAAGCCGCCGCTGATAGTGCTGGTGATGGTGGTGTTCCCCTGATAGCCCTGCTCAACGGTGATCGAAGCCGGCGAAGCCGAGAGTTGGAAGTCTTGCGCCGCCGCAACCGTCAGCGTAAGCGTGGTGGTCTGCTTTATGCCTCCGCCGCTGCCGGTGATCGTGATGGGATAGGTCCCCAGCGGCGCCAGCCTGAGCACGCTAATCGTCATGGTCGAGTTGCCCGACCCGGGCGCAGGGATGGTCTGCGGGTTGAAGGCCACAGCCACGCCTAAGGGCATGCCGGTCGCCGACAGCGCAATGGCGCTGTTGAAGCCCCCGCTGACTGTAGTGCTGATGGTAGTGGTGCCCAGGTTGCCCAGGGCGATGCTGAGCAACGAAGGCGACGCCGAAATGCTGAAGTTCTTCCCGCCCTGCGGCGTTACCGTGAGCGTAACGGTTGTGTTCTGCTGGATGCCACCGCCATTACCGGTCACGGTGATGGGGTAAGTCCCTGTGGGAGTACTGCCGCCCACTGTGATCGTCATCGTCGAACCACCCGACCCCGGCGCCGGAATAGTCTGCGGGTTAAAGCTTACCGTCGTCCCCGACGGCATCCCCGAAGCCGACAGCGCTATAGAGCTGTTGAACCCGCCGCTGATCGCCGTCGTAATCGTCGATGTTCCCTGATTGCCTTGCTGGACGCTAAGCGAAGACGGTGAGGCCGAGATCGAGAAGTTGGGTTGGGATTGCGCCGTCACAGTTAGCGTTACTGTGGCGTTCTGCTGAATGCCGCCGCCATTACCTGTCACTGTAATCGGGTATGTTCCCACCGGTGTGCCCGACCCTACAGTAATCGTCATCGTCGAGCTACCCGACCCCGGCGCTGGAATGGTTTGCGGGTTGAAACTCACTGTCGTTCCCGATGGCATCCCGGAAGCTGACAGCGCAATGGAGCTGTTGAAGCCACCGCTGATCGTCGTCGTAATCGTTGACGTTCCCTGGTTGCCTTGCTGGACGCTCAGCGAAGACGGTGACGCCGACATGGCGAAGTTTGGCGAACCAGAGACCTGTGTCACCCCAAGGAAAGCGAGCGTCGTATAATCTCCCGATGCCTTGTTCGTGCCCACAACCACCGTCAGACGCGTACTGGCCAGCGTTACCTGTTGGCTTAGGTTACTGCCCGGCCACGCCGCCGCCGACCACTGCTTGCCTGTAGCATCGTAGAAGTAGCCTCCCGCAATCATTGCCCCGGTCACCGTACCCAATACCTTGGTGCCGTCCAAGAACTGCACCTGACACTGCACGTAGCATTGCTCGTTGCCGGCATCTCCGATAGCCAGCGACAGGTTGTAAGTGCCGGAGGATGGCAGGTCCACGTAGAAGGTCGCGGGCGAACCATTGCTTGCGAAATTGATACCTGCCAGCCGCGGATCCACTTTGGTACTGCGGTCGCGACCCTGCACCAGCGAGGTCTTCACCCAGCCAAACGTGACCCCATTGCTCTTCGTGGGATACGCTGTGCTAGGGAGGACGTAAGTATCACCGGAAGGATCGCTCACAAAGGTTGAAGTGTTGCGGAAATCGAATCCCTGCTGCCAGCCGCTTCCAGCGTGCAGCGGCAAGCTAAACAGCAACAGGCTCAAGAGCCAGATACCGAGAGTGACGCGTTCTGTCAACGTGACAAGACCTCGACGCATACTGGGACTCGCCTCCAGTTGCTATCTCTCAACTCTTCTCGAATCCGACGCGCGGCTGTTCTGGGAATAGAAGCAGCGAACCAGATTAGACATGATTGTAGTTTTGTAACGCAGATTTAGTGCCGGTGGAATGGTATTTTCACAAACTAAAGTAACTAGGTCCTAGTTACTAAATAGACCATTTTGATTCCCAAAATAGGAAATGACGGATAGTGCCCTATTACGAAAGTAATCACGCCGTATGCCGCCAACCACACGGGCACCCAGTTCCGGGCTGAGTAAAGAGCCTTGAGAGCTACTGCAGCAACTGAATGAACTGCTGCACTATGCTCGAATTGGATTGCGTTACACCATCCAGGAAGTCGCCGTAGTTGACCGCTTCACCCCCGCAGGGTTCACCGTATTGGTCGGTGCCTTGGGCGACCACAGCGCATCTGCCATCGTAGGCATTGTCCATGAAAGTGATCATCCCCCAGTTAGTACCCTCACTGCTGTTGTCCGTCAGCGACCATAACGCCGTTCCCATTACGTAGTAATCACCGTTGCTCCCTTGGGCGTTAAAGATGGTCTGCTGGTCGTTGCTATATTGCTGGCCACGCGCGAACTGGCTCGGGTAGTCAGCGAATGATGCGCCGCGGGTCGGATACTGGCTGGTGTCAGAATCTTCCTGCGCACTGACGCCATACCACAGAACTACCGGCAGTCCTACTGCATCGTATTCCGCTTGATTGCCGGAGAGGGCTACCGCAGGATAGGTCGAGTTCCAATTTCCCACCACAATATTGCAGCCCGCATCTTTCAAGGCTTGCATGACCTGCGGCCGCATTCCACCCTCACCGATGCCACCAAAATTTCCGCACTCCATAAGGTGGTTCTGGTCGTAGGTCTTTATCGTGCTGGCCTGCACTGCATACACCTGATAGGCATACTGATACAAGAAAGCATCCATGTCAGCCGCTAGATTGGAGTTCACCCCAACCAGGGTGAAGTAGCGATTGGCAAGGTCGCTGCCGAACCATCCGGTGTGCCGTCCATCCTCGTCCAGTATTCCGGTCCCACTCCCGAAGCCGCCGGCATCGCCGAATGTGGTATAGAAGCCGCCGGTATTCCACGCGGCGTTCAGCGCATCAATAGTTCCGTACTTGTTTTGCAGATAGCTGGCCCAGGCATACTTGGAATGAAGCTCGTTGTCCTGGTAGCCGGAGTATTGGAAGTTCACGGTGGCGATCATCATGCCGGCATGAGGATAGGCGCCCACATTGTAAGGGTTCGCTGCATTACCTTTGATCGCGAACACGAAGTCAGAGTCACCCAGCGAGATGGAGGTAATCCACGGGTCGGTGTTGAAGCCGCCAGTGTACAGCGCCACCTGATTGGCGAGCTCGCCTTGATTGCCAGTTGTCCACTTGGGATCGAAAACATCGACCAGATTGGTGCAGTAATAGTTGTAGCCGTTGCCGTCAAATCCGCGACAGATGTCTTTTACCGCTTCGGGCAGTCCGAGGGTCTGTGGATACAACAGGACATCCTTGAGCGCGGGGTAATAGAGGACAAACGGAACTGGGATGGAAGCGCCTTGGTTGTTACCTGTACCCACAGGCAGCATATACAGGGAGGCATAGATGTCAGACAGAGTTAAAGCCCCAACCGGTCATCCGCTGCAAGGAATGTGTGGCCCATTTCGAAGTGTCGTTGTCGTAGCGCTGCTGCATGATCTGCTGCAGGATGAACAGCCGGTCGGCGTCATAGACGGAGCGCCGGTAGAACGAGTTGCATACGGGGTCAGCAAAAACCCATCTTCCGTTAGCTTTCATTATCTGGAAGAAGCCGGTTGGCGTGCAGCCGGCAACAGGCGCAGCGGCGTAACCGCTGTAGCTATCGAGTCGAACGATGGCGTTGATCGCGTAGTTGAAAGTTTTCTGCTTGGGTGGCTGGGAAGAGTCGGTTACCTGCACACTGAACGGGAATCGCCGGCTGCGGTCGCTGCCCCGGTGATGTCGCCGGAATGGTCCAGATTCAGCCCGGGAGGAAGACCGCCCAACACAAGCTGATAGTTATAAGGCGGTGTGCCGAAAGAAGCCTGCAGCGTATAGGAGTACGGCTCGACGAAGAAGGCGGCGGGAAGGCCCTGGGCTCCAGCGGGAGCTACGGTGAGAGCGACCGTCACCTTCTGTTGGATTCCACCGCCATTCCCCGTCACCGTGACGGGATAGGTCCCAGCGGGCACACTATTGTTCACCGCCAGGGTCATGACTGAGTTGCCGCTGCCCGGCGATGCCAGCGTGGCCGGGGCAAAGCCGGCGGTGACGCCGTTGGGCATGCCCGAGGCAGACAGGCTGACCGCACTGTTAAAGCTCCCCGCGATCGTGCTGTTAATTGACGAGGAAGCTTGGCCGTTCTGCACGATGCTCAGCGAAGCCGGCGCGGCGGTCAGCGCGTAGTTAGGCTGTCCTGCCACGGTGATGGTGAGGGTAACCGTCACCGTCTGCTTGATCCCCCCGCCAGTAGCCGTGATCGTGAAGGGATAGATCCCCGCGGGTTGTGACGAACGACCGGATGTTCAGGGTGGAGTTGCCGACACCGGGCGCGGGATGGTCTGCGGGTTGAAGTTCAGAGTTACCCCCAGAGGCACCCCGAAGCTGAGAGCGCGATGGAGTTGTTGAAGCCTTTGATTCGGGTGGTAACGGCCAGGTATCCTCGACCACCTGCGCGAGAGAAAGCGTGGTCGGCGTCGCGGCCAGCGTGAAGCCGGATTGGGCCACCGTCAGGGTGACCGTGACCGACTGTAAAAGACCGCCGCCACTTCCCGTCACCTTGATGGGATAGGTCCCGGAGGGAGTGCCGCTGCCGACGTTGATCGTCATGATCGAACTACCGGCGCCGGGAGCCGGAATCGTGGGTGGATTGAAAGTCACCGTGGTTCCGCTGGGCATGCCGGAAGCCGAAAGACTGATTGGGTAGTTGAACCCACCGCTGACGGTGGTGGTTATCTCGAGACGTCCCCTGGTTACCTGGCGCAATGGTGAGCGAGGTGGGCGAAGCCGAGATCGTAAACGACGCCACCGTCACGGTGACTGCCGTGGCTTGCCAGAGTCCGCCGCCACTGGCCGTTACCGTGATCGGGTAGGTGCCGGAGGGTGTGTTTCCGCTGACCGTGATGGTCATGGTCGAGCTGCCCGCCCCGGGGGCCGAGATGGTGCTGGGGTTAAACGCGACGGTGATTCCCGAAGGCATGCCCGAAGCGGAGAGACTGATCGCGCTATTGAACCCGTTATGAACGGCGGTGGTTAGGATCGAACTCCCCTGGGTGCCTTGCACAATGCTGAGCAAGGTGGGTGCAGCCGAAAGCGTGAAGTTAGGCTGCCCTTGCGCCGTAACCGTGAGCGTCAGAGTGGCAGATTGCTTGACTCCACCCCCACTCGCGTTGACTGTGATGGTATAAGTGCCGACCGCCGCCAAGCGCAGCACGGTCAAGGTCATCGTCGAAATGCCGGCGCCGGGCGCTCCAATCGTGCTCGGGTTGAAACTCGTGCTCGCTCCAAGGGGAGTGCCGGAGGCGGAGAGCGCGATGTTGCTATTGAAGCCACCGCTGATGCTCGTGGTGATCGTCGCCGTTTCCTGCCCGCCTTGCGCAATAGAAAGAGAGGAAGGCGTCACCGCTAGCGTGAAGCTGCCCGTGGCAGCCAGCGGCAGGGCGAACAATAAGAAACTCAGCGCGCAGGCATACGGGAGCGCACGTCTCAACGAGGCGACCAACATTGTATTTTCCCTTTTCTCCCCACTGGTAGATGTTCTCCCGCTGGCCCGTGGGAGCTTCACGAGGCGCCTTTACTCGAGCGGAAGAGTAGCGAAAGAAAGTATCACGACAAGCACCTTTGTGTAAGCAAAAAAATTTGTGGCGAGAACTAAGGTAATCTGCAGCGGGTTACGCTGAGGACACCCGTCGGCGTACAGGCTTCGGAAAGGCGGTCGCCGCAAGGCCGCCCTTGGCGGTAAGTGATTGCATGAGTTCGCATTTACGTAGCTGCTATTCACCAGACGACAGCAGAGCGATTACAATTCTCACTTGCATCGAGAATCCTGTCACTCTCGCAAACGCGAGGCAAAAGGAAACTGAAGCCGGTTGCCTGTCACAACAAAGTACCGCACCCTGGTTGATGCGTTGTTCTCAGCGCCTTCGGACCGGCCTTTTGTGACCGCCTGGATCGACGAAGACGAGCAGGAGACTGCCACCTTCGGCGAATTTCGCCGCATGGCGCGAGTGCAGGCTCGACTGCTCAAGGACAATGGCGTTTCCGTCGGCGATCGCGTTGTGCTCATCATGCCGCAGGGCATCCCGTTGATGACGACCTTCGTCGGAGCCATGCTTCTGGGCGCCGTACCGGCCATCCTGGCCTATCCCAACTTCAAGGTCGAGCCCTCGAAGTATCGTTTCGGATTGGCCGGTGTGACCGCGAACCTTCACGCGAAGGTCGTGGTCATCGACAATGAATTTCCGGATGACCTGCTGGGGCATGTGAGTCTGGGTGACGCGCGGTTGCTTCGCGCAGCCGAAGCCGGTGTCTCTGGCGGCGAGGCGGAACTGCCCGATCCGGGGAACCGAGCCGGACTCGCTCGCCTTCATCCAGCACTCCGCGGGTACCACCGGATTGCAGAAAGGTGTGGCGCTGACGCATGCCGCCGTCCTGCGACACCTCGAGCATCTCTCCGCGGTACTGAAGATCGATGAGAGGGACATCGTTTACAGTTGGCTGCCGCTCTATCACGACATGGGGCTGATCGCCTGCTTCATCCTGCCGATGGTTTGCCATCTGCATGTCGTGATGCAGTCTCCACTCGACTGGGTCATGCATCCCGACACGCATGCTGCAGATCTTCACCGACTACAAATGCACGCTGGCATGGCTCCCGAACTTTACCTTCCAGTTCGTGCCGCGCCGCACTCCTCGAGGAGCGCTGGTCGAATTACGACATGTCGTCGGCGCGTGCACTCATCAACTGTTCCGAGCCGGTGCGCGCCTCCAGCATGAACGAGTTTTACGACGCATTTCGCGCCATGTGGACTGAAGCAGATCTGCGCTGCAGGCGTCCTATGCCATGGCCGAAAATGTCTTCGCGGTGACGCAGTCGGGCATTCATGGCAAAGCCTGGACCGGAAGTAATCTGGGCCGACGGACAGCGCTTTCGCGGCGAGCATTTCATCGCGCCGGTTCGTGAAGGAACGTCCGGGCGCTGTCTGCTTTTACCTCGTCAGGCCAGTTGCTCCCCAGCAATCGCGTGCGAGTCGTCTCCGATTCGGGCGAGGTGCTGAAGAGCGGGTACGTGGGCGAGATCGCCATCCAAAGCGATTCGCTCTTCCAGGGCTACTACAACCGTCCTGATCTCACCGAGAAGGCAATTCGCGACGGCTGGTACTACACCGGCGACCTCGGCTTTTGCCTTGACGACGAAGCTCTATGTCGTTGGCCGCAAGAAAGATCTGCTCATCATCGGCGGTGAAAATATCTACCCGCAGGACATCGAAGAGATTGTGTGCAGCCACGCTGCAATTCACGACGGCCGCGCCATCGCCATGGGCATTTTCAATCCTGATCTCGGTACCGAGGACATCGTGGTCGTAGCTGAGGTAGAGCGAGAGGAATTTCTGCAGGAGGCGGACGAGATCGAGCGCGAAATCCGCAGCAGCGTTGTCGCGAATATGGGAGTGGCTGTGCGAACGATCTTCCTCAAGCCTCCCAAGTGGATCGTGAAGAGCACCGCCGGAAAAGCCGCGCGCTCCACCACGCGCGAAAAGCTTCTCAAAGAGCATTCGGAATTGGCAAGGGAACCATAGGGAGAAAAACGCGTGACACCTGAATCCCAACAGATGATTGACCAGGTCGTAAAGCTCATCCGGAAACCTGGCCTGCAGATCGACGAGAACACACCACTTGTATCATCCGGCCTGATCGATTCGATGGCGCTTGTGGACCTGCTGATAAAGCTCGAAGACATCACCCACCTGCGCATCCCTGCGGGCAAGGTGCAACCCAAAGACATGAACACCGTGGCATTGATGTTCGCCACCGCACAGCGGGTGGGAAAGCCGAGGAAATAGCTCGAATCTGATGCGCGGGCAATAATCCACTCCTGAAAACAAATCCCACCCAGGCAGCATCGGCCTGAGCGGGAACGGATCGCCTCAAGGACCAGGGAGCCGCTATTGCTTGTCGTATACGGCGGAAGTGGTCATCTTTTTGCCGTCGTTGCTGGTTCCGCTGAGGGTAACGGTGCGCGTCTTGCCGTCGGCCGACACGACAATGTTTCCGCTGCTGGTGACCTTGCCGTCCTTCTTAATGGTCAACTTCAAGGTGTGGTCGTTAACCTCCACGAAAGAACGGGTACTGGACGGGTCTCCGGCGAGCGGATAGTCTTTGCCGTCGAACTTGCCTGTCCACTCGGTATGGACCGCCTTGCCTTCGCCGTTGGTTCCGTCGGTAGTGACTTTCACCATATCGCCGGCCGCCTCATATACGACGGTGGTGTTTTTCGTAGCCCCGGGGGAAAACTTCGACTTCGCCTCATTCAGTTTCCATGTGCCCATGTTGGGGTTACTGGCATAGCACACCGTTACGGCGGCAAAACACACCGCCAGAATCAACGCGATCTTTTTCACTCTCATTTACTCTCCTCGGATTATTAAGGGGGATTTTCTTGCCAACACTCGGCAAGTGTGCGCTCGTCTATCTCAGAACACAAGCTGTTTTTTGACATTCACGAGTCGGAACGAAATATCGTGAATACCACAAGCTTTTAGGTCCGGGGGGCCCACTTGGCTTTATCGTTCTTTTTTCGTTTTCGCCACCATCGAAGGCCGCACCGGCACGATCGCCCCGCGGCTTGGATCGGCAGCGTGCTGCGCGCGCGTCATCACCTCGTTGCGGACGTAAGAGAAGAATTCCGCCATCTGGTGCTGCATTTCTTCCATGCGTTCACGCATCTGGATGATGATGGCGATGCCGGAGATGTTCACGCCCAGGTCGCGCGCCAGCGAAAGAATCAACTCCAGCCGCTCCAGGTCCTGGTCGGTGTAGAGGCGCGTATTGCCTTCCGTGCGTGAGGGCTTCAGCAATCCTTCGCGCTCGTACAGGCGCAGGGTCTGCGGATGGATGCCGTACATCTCCGCCACCGAGCTGATCATGTACGCGCCTTGCTTCTTACGCTTGGGCATATTCCTCCCGCTTCATTGCATACATCAAGTGCGGCAAGTCGTGAAATATGACTTGACGCTCGACCGTCATTCCGTTTCTTTCGGCTACACGCCGCGAGGGCAGGTTCTCGGGCAGAATGAGCGAGACCACTCTTTTCGCGCCCAAATGCTCAAAGGCATACGCCATACAGCCCCGGGCGGCCTCGGTGGCATAGCCCCGTCCCCAGTGGTCGCGGCGAAGGTGGTAACCCACCTCGAGCAGCGACTCGCCTTCAATATCCTGCCGGACAACTCCGCAATTGCCGATGACCTCACCGCCAGACTTCAGGACGACCGCAAACAGCCCGAAGCCGTCAGTACGATAGCGCTCCTGGCTCCTCGTCACCCAACGTGTCGCGTCCACGCGAGTGAATTCTTGCGGATAAAACTTCATAGTCTGCGGGTCACCTATAACAGCGAAGACGGCGTCAACGTCATCCAGTGTCAGACGACGCAATATAAGCCGCCCAGTTTCAAGGACAATAGTTCCGCCCGCCGGCACGCTCGCAGCCACGGTCACACCTGCTTCCACAGCGACTCGCGCGGGATCCTCCGGATTCAGCTTCGCCAACTCGCGCAGGATCTCCTTCGATCGTTCATCGCGCACATTGGGCGGCACGATCTTGACTCTCGACGATCTCGTCGCCGCGCTTGCCTTCGTTCACTGCCGACGGAACGCCCTTCTCACGCAGACGCAGTTTCTGCCCGCACTGCGTGCCCGGAGGAATCTTCAGCAGCGCGCGGCCGTCGATGGTCGGCACCTCGATCTTTCCGCCCAGGCCAGCCTCCGTGAAGCTCACCGGAACGGTGAGATAGATGTCGTCGCCGTCGCGCTTGAAGACGGGATGCTCGCCCGCGCGCACGATGATGTAGAGATCGCCCGCGGGCGCGCCCATCGTTCCGGCATTACCGCGGCCCGGCGAGACGAATGCGCTGGCCGTCGCGCGTGCCCGGCTTGATGCGGACCTCCAGCGACTCGGTGCGCTCCACGCGGCCTTCGCCGTGACAGACGTTGCACACGGTGCGGTTCTTGCCGCTGCCGCCGCAGCGCGGGCACGGCACGTTGAACTTCATGCTGCCGCTCTTCTGCGTGATCTGTCCCTTGCCGTTGCATTCCGGACAGACCCCGGGGCTCTCGATGTAGCCCGTGCCCATGACAGTTCCCGCAGACTTCCAGGTGCGGGATGTTGAGCTTCATCACCGTGCCCTTGATCGCCTGCCAGAAGCCGACGTTCACCTGGTATTCGAGATCGCTGCCCGGCTCGGGACGCTCTTGCATCGCCTCGCCGCGTCCACCGCCGCCGAAGATGTTGGAGAAGATGTCGCGGAATCCGCCGCCACCCGCCCGGCGGCCGCCGCGCCTGCGCCTTCGGCGAAGTCGTTGAAGTCGAAGCCGCTGAAATCGAATGGGACTTCCTGCGTGTAGGTGCGTGATCCGCCGGTGCCTGCGCCGGTTGCCCGGGCCGCCGAATCCGCCTGCGCCAAAGCCTCCGCCGCGCGCGTAGGCCTCGGCCGCAGCCGGATCGATGTTGTCGGAGTAGAAGCCGAGCTGATCGTAAATCTTGCGCTTCTTGGGATCGCTGAGGACGTCGTTGGCCTCGGAGAGCGTCTTGAACTTTTCTTCGGCCGACTTGTCGCCGGGATTCACGTCGGGGTGATACTTGCGCGCGAGCTTGCGGAAGGCCTTGCGGATGTCCTCCGCCGAGGCGGTCTTCTTGACCCCGAGAGTGCCGTAGTAATCTTTGTCTTTGTTGGCCGTAGTGGGCATGATTTAGTTAGCCGTCGTCAGCCATTCGTCTTCTCCAGCGTTAGTTGCTGTTCGCCGCCCCGGCGTCTCCGATCGGGAAAATCGTATTCGCAACGAAGCCGAATTCGTCATTGATCACCGGGATCGCCTTCATGCGGCCGTCGATGCTGGAAGTCAGCAGATACCAGCGCCCATGTCTCGTTGTTAAAACTCAACATGTACGACTGATGGTTTACTTCGAATCTCAATTGTTCCTTCTATCCGGGGAGTTCGTTTGCTGTTAGCGCGGGGCTAAACGCTCCCTCGAGCGCAGCTGAAGGCCGCCCCGCCTGTTCTTATGCCGTCCCGCAAGCGGGACTCGGTTTCATCAACTCGACCTACCCAGGACTCCGTCCTGCGGCTCGCAGTGCTGGGCTATCATGTACGCCGTCTCCGCAGTAGCGGGACTCGGTTTTGCGTGACATGCCGACATCTAGCGTCGCCCTGCGATGTTCTAACGCTCAACGAGTCGCCTGTC
Organism: uncultured Acidobacteriaceae bacterium; assembly: GCA_963703645.1. Lineage (GTDB taxonomy): Bacteria > Acidobacteriota > Terriglobia > Terriglobales > Acidobacteriaceae > Bog-257. The sequence goes on along the minus strand of CAVPFD010000045.1, from coordinate 175,462 downwards.
GTAACTAAGGGGCGCACTCGGCGCCCCTCTTCAGCGAAAAGCGAATAGCGAAGAGCGACTAGCGTTACTTCTTCTCGTCCACGTCCACGTACTCGGCGTCGATCACGCCTTCGTCTTTCTTCTTCTGCTCGCCGTGGGCTTCTCCGTTTCCACCCGGAGCCGGACCGCCCGGCGGTGGCTGTTGGCGCCGAGGTCGCCTTGTACATCGCCTCGGCCAGCTTGTGCGAAGCCGAAGTCAGGTTCTCGCGCGCCTTGTTCATGGCAGCCGCGTCGGTGCCTTCCAGCGCCTTCTTGGCGTCGGCCAGCGCGTTCTCCACATCGCCGCGCTCCTGCCCGGAGATCTTGTCGCCGTGCTCGCGCAGCATCTTCTCGATGCTGTACACCATGCCGTCGAGCTGGTTGCGCGCTTCGACTTCCTCGCGCTTGGCCTTGTCCTCGGCAGCGTGCGCGTCGGCGTCCTTCGCCATGCGCTCGACCTCTTCCTTGCTCAGGCCCGAAGACGACGTGATCGTGATCTTCTGGTCCTTGCCCGTGGCCATGTCCTTGGCGTTCACGTTCAGGATGCCGTTGGCGTCGATGTCGAACGTGACCTCGATCTGCGGCACGCCGCGCGGAGCCGGTGGCAGTCCGGTCAGGTGGAACTTGCCCAGCGTGCGGTTGTCGCGCGCCATGGGACGCTCGCCCTGCATCACGTGCACCTCGACCGAAGTCTGGTTGTCCGCCGCAGTCGAGAACATCTCCGTCTTCTTGGTCGGGATGGTCGTGTTGCGCGGAATCATCGGCGTCGCCACGCCGCCCATCGTCTCGATCGACAGCGTCAGCGGAGTCACGTCGAGCAGCAGCAGGTCTTTCACCTCGCCGCCCAGCACGCCGCCCTGAATCGCAGCACCGATCGCGACCACTTCGTCAGGATTGACGCCCTTGTGGGGCTCCTTGCCGAAGATCTCCTTCACCAGCTGCCTGGATGCGCGGCATGCGCGTCTGGCCGCCGACCAGCACGACTTCGTCGATCTTGTCGGGCGTTGATGCCGGCATCCTTGATCGCAGCCTTGCACGGGCCGATGGAGCGATCGATGATGTCCTTCACCATCTCTTCCAGCTTGCCGCGAGTCAGCGTCTTCACCAGGTGCTTGGGACCGCTGGCATCCGCCGTGATGAACGGCAGATTGATTTCGGTCTGCATCGTGGTCGAGAGCTCGATCTTGGCGCGCTCGGCCGCGTCGCGCAGACGCTGCAGCGCCATCTCGTTGCCCTTGTCGCGCAGGTTCAGGCCTTCGTCCTTCTTGAACTCGTCGATCAGCCAGTCCACGATGCGCTGGTCGATGTTGTCGCCGCCCAGGTGCGTGTCACCGTTGGTGGACTTCACCTCGATGACGCCTTCGCCGACTTCCAGGATCGAAATGTCGAACGTGCCGCCGCCGAAGTCGTACACGGCGATGGTCTCGTCCTTCTTCTTGTCGAGCCCGTAGGCCAGCGCGGCCGCCGTCGGCTCGTTGATGATGCGCTTGACTTCGAGACCGGCAATCTGGCCGGCGTCCTTCGTCGCCTGGCGCTGCGCGTCGTTGAAGTACGCCGGAACCGTGATGACGGCTTCGGTCACCGTTTCGCCGAGGTAATCTTCCGCGGCCTTCTTCAGCTTCTGAAGAATCATGGCCGAAATCTGCGGCGGGGTGTATTCCTTGCCCTGCGCAATCACGGCCACGTGATCGCCCGACTGCACGACCTTGTAGGGCACCATCTTCATCTCTTCATTGACCTCGTCGTAACGGCGGCCCATGAAGCGCTTGATGGAGTAAATGGTGTTTTCCGGATTGGTGATGGCCTGGCGCTTGGCGACCTGTCCGACCAGCCGCTCGCCATTCTTGGTGAAAGCGACGACCGATGGCGTCGTCCGCCCGCCTTCTTCGTTGGGGATGACTTTGGGCTCGCCGCCTTCCATGACGGCGACCACCGAGTTGGTCGTGCCCAAGTCAATTCCGATAATCTTTCCCATTGCAGCACCCTCCTAATAGGTATATCAGTCCGTAAGCTGCTGATAATAAATAAACTTGACTACAGCTCAAACCCCTATTGCCAAACCACTATAGAACCTTGAGTGAATCATTGTCAATGTTTAGATGACTTGGGACCGGCTGGCGTCGCAAGGATTAAGGATCGGATATGGCGCCACGGGACGAAGACCAAGTCCCAGAATCCGCGTACACGACCAGTGCAGGTCCTAGAGCTGCAATACGTCTGCGTGGAACATGCTGTTGTCCCTTGTCGTATAGGATTCCATGAAGAACCTGCCTGCGTTGCGAAATATCCTGCTCGCACTCCCACTACTTGGCCCACCCGCGATCCACGCGCAGGCGCAAACGGCAAAGAATCCGCCGGCTCCCGATCAGCTCTTTCAGACCGTTGCAGCGCTCGACACGGAGCTCTTCGATGCCTATAACCGATGCGATCTGGAGAAGTTGGGCTCGCTTGTCGCAGACGATCTTGAGTTCTACCACGACAAGACCGGACTGTCCGTCGGCAAACAGAAATTCCTCGCGGCTATCCAGCAGAACATCTGCGGCAAAGTGCGAAGGGACCTGGTGCCGGGAACGATGCAGGTTTATCCCATCAACGGGTATGGTGCCGTCGAGATGGGAATCCATCGCTTCCATCATCCTGGGCACGATGACACCGAAGGGGTAGGCGAGGCGAAGTTCGTGACGCTCTGGCAAAACCAGGGCGGGCGCTGGAAGATCACCCGAGTTATCAGTTACGATCACGTTCCCGCGCCTAAGTGACGTAGGGCGTGCGTTGGCACAAGATTCAGTTTGCTTCGGGGTTCGGCTTAGGCTCCAAGTTGCACCAGCTCCGTCGTGTGCTTAAGCTGGCCACATGCGGCGTAAATATCACGCCCGCGCGGCCGCCGTATGAATGCTGGAATGCCCGCTCTTGTCAGCACGTTCTGAAACGCCAGCACGCGATCGTCGGTTGGCATGGAGAAGGGAATTTCCGGACCGGGATTCAGGGCGATCAGGTTCACCTTGGCGCGCAAACCGCGGATGAGCTCCACCATCTCGCGCGCGTGTTGAACGTCGTCGTTCACTCCTCCGAGCAGGACGTACTCAAAGGTGAGCCGTTCGCGGTTGCGCAGGGGAAATTCGCGGAGCGTTGCCATCAGTTTGGAGATCGTCCACTTCTTCGTAATTGGCATGACCTCGGTGCGCAGGACTTCGTTGGGCGCGTTGAGGGATACGGCCAGCTTCGGCCGCACTGGCTCGGCGCCGAAGTCGGCGATGCGAGTTACGATCCCAGAGGTCGAAACTGTCATGCGCGACTCGGGAATGCCGACTGCCTCGACCAGCAATCGCACCGCCTGCATGAAGTTGTCGTAATTCAGGAACGGCTCGCCCTGGCCCATGAAGACCAGATTCACGCGGTCGCTCGCAAGCTCCACTCGCTGATCGTTGAGCACCGCGAGTACCTGCCCGACAATTTCACCAGCAGTCAGGTTGCGCTTCAGCCCAAGCAAGGCGGTCATGCAGAAGGCGCATTCGACGGCGCAGCCCACCTGGCTGGAGACGCAGATGGTGGCGCGATCCCATCGATTCTTAGCTGGAGGGAGCCCGCGCGAGATCCTTCCGATATAGGGGCCCTTCGACTCGCCGACCCAAACGCGGGGTCGGCTCGCTCAGGATGACAAGAGGTAGTTGGTAGCGGCTCGTTTTGGCTGAGTGTTGAGCGCTGACGACTAAGCGCTGGGTGCTGAGTGCTGAATGCTAATTCGCGCAGTTCGGCATCGCCATCCTCAGAGCCGTCACCAGCTTCGCCGCCGTCGCCTTCGGGCATCCAAACCGTCTCGACACTGTGGCCGTCGGAGAACGCCAGCAGGTAACGGATGGTGCCATCGGCGGAGACAAACTTCTTCTCAATCAGCGGGAAGCCGACCGCATACGCCGACTCCCCGAGCTGCTGACGAAAGGCCGAAGGCAGTGTCGTGAACTGCTCCAGGGCCGACCACCTTTGCCGGTACAAACCGTCCAATAGCTGTCGCGCGCGGTAGGAGGCTTGGCCCAAATCCTCAACCAGCCCTGTAAGTTGTTGAAGGGAAAGGCCCAATAGTTCGGTATGTTGCGGCTGGCTCATGCATCAAATATGCTGGCTGTTAGATTCCTGTGCGCCCGACGACGCTGCGGGCGAATTATCAGTGCGCCTATTTTATCCCGCATCGGGCCGAACCAACGGGTGCGAGCGCCATCGGGCCACGGAAACCGACTGAAGCACGTGCGGCAGCAGTCAACATCATGGTGGAAGAACTACGCAACATTCAACGCGAGGTCTTGCCCAACGGGCTCACGATCCTGACCGAGCAGATGGACCACATCCGCTCGGTGTCCATGGGGATATGGGTGAAGTCCGGCTCGCGTCACGAAGATCCCAATGTGAATGGCATCTCCCATTTCGTCGAACATATGGTCTTTAAGGGCACAACCAATCGCTCGGCTGAGGACATTGCCCGGCAAGTGGACTCCATCGGCGGCAACATGGACGCCTTCACCGGAAAGGAGACCATCTGCTTCAACATCAAGGTGCTGGACGAGCATTTGCCGATCGCCGTGGACGTGTTGAGTGACATGGTCCTGCATCCGGTGTTCGATGTAAAGGAGATCACGCGCGAGCGCGGCGTCATCCTGGAAGAGATCAAGATGGACGAGGACAACCCCGACTACCTCGTGCACGAGATATTCACTCAGAACTTCTTCAAGGACCACCCCCTGGGCAAGCCGATCCTCGGAACCAAAGATACCGTCCGCCGCTTCGATCAACCGGCGGTCCTGGATTACTATGGCAGCAAGTTTGCTCCCAACAACCTCGTAGTTTCGGCTGCAGGCAGTTTGAACCATCAAGAATTTGTTGAGCTTCTCCGCAAGCAATTTGGGCAATTGTCGGCGGGCTCCAATGGCTGGCACGACGTCCCGCCGAAGATCAATTCGCGCATCATCCTGCGCAACAAGAAAGCGCTGGAGCAGGTGCAGATTTGCGTGGGTGTTCCGTCCTACCGCATCAGTCACGAGAAGCGCTATGTTTCTTACATCCTAAACACGCTGTTGGGCGGCGGCATGAGTTCGCGTCTGTTCCAGAACGTTCGCGAGAAGCAGGGTCTGGTCTATTCCATCTTTTCCGAGCTGAATCCTTTCCGCGATACCGGTCTGTTGTCGGTTTATGCCGGGACCTCGCGCGAATCGGCGCCCAAAGTGGTGCAGGCGATCGTTCGGGAGTTCCGCCAACTGAAGGACAGTGCGATCTCCGAGGAAGAGCTGAAGCGCGCCAAGGACCAACTGAAGGGCGGCCTCATGCTCAGCCTTGAGTCCAGCACCGCGCGCATGTCAAATCTGGCGCGTCAGGAAATGTATTACAACCGTTTCTTCAGCATGGACGAAATCATCGAACGCATCCAGGCCGTGACCGTGGAAGACCTGCTGCAATCGGCGAACGAGCTGTTCCAGCCGAAGTTGATCGCCGTCACCGTACTTGGCAATCTGAATGGGTTGAAGATCACGCGCAACTCCCTGGCGTGCTAAGAACCAGCAGTCAGGGGTCCACCGGCAGGGGTCATATCCTTCTGGGACACATGGACGAAGGACTTTTCCTGATTGCGCGCGTCCAACTTCCGGGCTTGCTTTGACATAGCTTAGCGACTGAAGAATAATTTTGTTTGGCAGTTCCCGCGGAAATACGATTCTCCCCACGTCGAATTCGATGCCATGTTCTGCGGCCCGGAAAGGGAGCGAGCCGCCAAGAGAGGTAACACAATGCGCAGACGTAATCGCGATCGCGGTTTCTCGCTGATCGAACTTATCATCGTTGTAACCATCATTCTGATCATCGCGGCCTTCGCGCTTCCCAAGATCATGAAATCGCAGATTCCGGCCCATGAAGCGTCTGCCATCGCCAGCATCAAGGCGATTCATGAGGCGGAGATGATTTATTCAAGCATGCACCCGGATGTGGGATATACGCCGGACCTGGCATTGCTCGGTGGCACGGCGCAGGGCGGCGGCGAGCAGACCATCGATAATAATCTGGCCAGCGGCCGGCGAAGCGGTTACACCTTCACCTATACGCCGGGCGAAAAGGTGAACGGCGCCATTCGCTCCTACAACATCACGGCAGTACCGGACCAAGTGGGCACGACCGGGCAGCGCAGGTTCTACTCGGATGAATCGGGCGAGGTACATTACAACGGCGCCGGCCCTGCCGATGCCGCTAGTCCAGTAATTCAGTAGCTCCTTCAGCTGAGCGTAAGCGTTCTGTTGCCGGCAGTGGTGGCGAAGAAAGTCGGTGGCCATCTCTTGGCGAAGGCGTCTCTTAGCGAGCACTTCATTTGATGTCAATTTCACGAATTCTCTTGCGCCGGAAGATTCCAGGCCTCTTACTCTTCTTCTGCCCGGTATCCCTCTTCTCGCAAACTGACGTACACGCGCTGGCCGCCAAGGTGGACCAGCACTACGATCACATCCGCACCCTCGAAGCGCAATTCACAGAAACCTACAAGGGCGCAGGCATAACTCGCACTGAGAGCGGGACCCTGCTGCTCAAGAAGCCCGGACGAATGCGCTGGGACTACGACCAGCCACGTCCCAAGTTATTTCTGAGCGACGGAAGCACGGCATGGTTCTACGTTCCGGGCGAGCAGCAGGCGCGCCGGACCCCCGTGAAGCAGCTTGAGGACCTGCGCTCGCCTCTGCGTTACCTTCTCGGCAAAGCCAAGCTGGAGAAAGAGCTGGACGGCCTCTCCCTCGCTCCGGACGTGAAACCCGTAAATGCGGGTGACGTGATACTACGAGGCGTTCCCAAGGGGATGCGCGAGCGGGTGGCGCAAACCTTGCTGGAAGTTACTCCCGAGGGTCTCATTTCGAACATCGTAGTGGAAGAGCTCGACGGCTCGGTGACCGAGTTTCGCTTTCTTCAGCAGAAGGAGAACGTCGAAATACCAGACCAGCGATTCCACTTCGTACCCCCGGCGGGAGTGGAGGTCGTCGTAGGAACGGAGTTCATGGAATAGCCGTCAGCATTTAGCACTCGGCATTCAGCGATAACTAAACACGGGCTGAATGCTGAGTGCTGACGGCTGATAGCTTTTCGGAATGCTAGACTACCTCCAGACCCTCCGAGGAAACACTTAACCTTATGGCCGAATACACGATCCGGATGGCGGACGAGCAGGGCCACATGCTGGAGCAGTTCGAGCATGGGACATCGGAAGCCGAAGTGCGCGACCGCTTCGCGCAGCAGGGGTTCCTGGTGTATTCGGTCAAGCCCAAGGGACTGCTCACAGCCGAGCTCCGACTGCCGCAGCGCCGGAAGGTCAGGCAGGACCACTTTGTCATCTTCAACCAGCAGTTCGTGACCCTCATCCATGCCGGCCTGCCGATCATTCAATCTCTGGAGCTGCTGATTAAACGGCAGCGCAATCCCTTCTTCCGCTCGGTGCTGCAGAACGTGCGTGACCGTTTGCGTGGCGGTGAGTTGCTGTCGGAAGCCTTCGCGGCGCAGAAAGTCTTCCCCAAGGTTTATACGACCACACTGCTGGCCGGCGAGCGCAGCGGCAACCTCGAGGAGGTCCTGGGACGTTTCATTGCTTTTCAACGCCTGGCGGTAAGCTTCCGGAAGAAACTGGTGTCGTCGCTGGTATATCCCACGCTGCTGGTCGCTTATGTTGTTCGTGTTGTTGACCTTCCTGATCACGTTCGTTGTGCCGCAGTTCGCCAACCTGTATCACCAGCTGGGCTCCGAGCTGCCTCCGATGACCGCCTTGATGCTGGCCATCGGCGTCAATGCGAGAGAATACGCTCCCTACACCTTGCTGGTGCTGGCTGGCGGGGGTTTCTTCTTCTGGCGCTGGATGAAGAGCGACAAGGGCGCCACACAATTGGACCGTTTCAAGCTGAAGATCCCGCTGGTGGGAGCCATCTGGTTGAAGTATCAGGTGGCCATCTTCTCGCGCATGCTTTCTACGCTGCTTTCTGGGGGGTTGCCGCTGGTGCCGTCGCTGGAGACTGCGGGCGAGTCCATGCAGAGCCATCTAATCGCGCATGGCATCGAACAGGCTACCCGGGCGGTGCGCGAAGGGCAGGGCTTGGCCCGCAGCCTGGAGCAGACCAAGGTGTTTCCGGAAATGTCGGTGGAGATGATGGAGGTCGGTGAATCCACCGGGGCTTTGCCGGCCATGCTGAATTCGGTGGCTGAGTTTTACGAGGAAGACGTGCAGAACGCGCTGGCTACCGCCATGGCGCTGATCGAGCCGGTCATCATGATTGTTATGGGCGTGGTGGTGGCCTTTGTGCTGATTTCGCTCTATTTGCCGATCTTCAGCTTGGGCGCAGGCGGAATCCATTGAAGCAGTGGATGGTGGATAGTGAATCGTGACCGCAAAGGCGAGTCCATAAGCGACTGTGTCGCACGTAAAGAGCGGTCACTAGTCAGGAATCAACCGAGAGCGCAGGAGCCAGCCGCGCAGCGGCCGCACTGCAATGAGCCCCGGGCGTAAGCCCGGTTAGAGTGAGGAATTGATGCGAGCCCCGCAGGGGCGGCACAGTCCCTTTAAGAAAAGTGAGAAGCAGTGCCATGACTGAACCCAAGAAAGCGATTTTCGTCGACGGTGGCAACGGCAGCCCGATCGCCACGCAGGATGAAGTGCAACACGGCAAGGACCTGGCGCGGCGCTATCGCTGCGAGTTCGTGGACCTGAAGAACTTCCACATCCAGCACGAACTGTTCCGCAAGATACCCGTGGACCTGATGTTCCGCTACAACTTCGTGCCCCTCGAGGACCGGCCGGACGGGCGGCTGGTGGTGGCCATTGCCGATCCCAGCCAGTTGATGATGATCGACGAGATTGGCCTGTTGTTGGGACGCCGCATCACTACCAAGGTCGCAAGCCTGTCGCAGATCAGCGACATTCTGAAGAAGACCGAGCAGTCGCAGCGCGTGCTGGAAGAAGCCAGCGAGGGTTTTGCCCTCGATGTCATCGCCGAGGACGAGGACTCCGACGAGACCATCTCGATCGAGAAGCTCACGGCGGAAACCGACATCAACCCCATCATCCGTTTGGTGGACACCACGATCTTCACGGCATTGCAGCGGCGCGCCAGCGACATTCACATCGAAACGCGCGACGACTCGGTGGTCATCAAGTACCGCATCGACGGCGTGCTGCAACAGGCGATGCAGCCCATCGCAAAAGAGCACCACTCGACCATCATTTCGCGCATCAAGGTGATGAGCGAGCTCGACATTTCCGAGCGCCGCGTGCCCCAGGACGGGCGTTTTCGTGTGCGCTATCTCGGCCGTTCCATCGACTTCCGCGTCTCCATCATGCCTTCGATTCACGGCGAAGACGCCGTGCTCCGCGTGCTCGACAAGGAATCGATGAGCGAAAAGTTTCACAAGCTGACCTTGGATGTGGTGGGCTTCAGCGACGAAGACTTGCGCAAGTTCCGCCGCTACATCAAGGAGCCATACGGCATGGTGCTGGTGACCGGCCCGACTGGTTCGGGCAAGACCACCACGTTGTATGCGGCGCTGAACGAAATCAAAGCGGACGAAGATAAGTTCATCACCATCGAGGATCCGGTCGAATACCAGATTCGCGGTATCACTCAGATTCCGGTGAATGAGAAGAAGGGTCTGACCTTTGCCCGCGGCCTGCGTTCCATCCTGCGTCACGATCCCGACAAGATCATGGTGGGCGAGATCCGCGACACGGAAACGGCGCAGATCGCCATCAACGCCGCGCTCACCGGACACCTCGTATTCACCACGGTGCACGCCAACAACGTGGTGGACGTGCTCGGCCGCTTCCTGAACATGGGTGTGGAAGCTTATAACTTCGTTTCCTCGTTGAATTGCATCCTCGCCCAGCGGCTGGTGCGCCTCATCTGCGAGTTCTGCAAGAAAGAAGTGCATTACTCGGACGAGGAGTTGGAAGCCAGCGGATTAAACCCGCAAGAATGGGGGAGTATCCCGTTCTATGAAGGAGAAGGTTGCATCGAGTGTTCAGGTACCGGATTCCGTGGCCGGTCGGCGATCCACGAGCTGTTGGAGCTGACCGACAATGTGCGCGAGATGATTCTGGCCAAGCGGCCAAGCAGCGAGATCCGGCGCGCCGCGCGCGACGACGGGATGCACTTCCTGCGCGAGTCGGCACTGGATAGAGTGAGGCGTGGCCTGACAACGCTGAAAGAAATCAACAAGGTCACATTCATCGAGACGACACGGTGAAGGGGGCAACATAGTCGGGGGCATGTTCGCGCCGGAAGGCTCGCGTACTTGGTGAGCAATTACAGAGTAGGTTTGTCCGATCAACTGCGGATGCGATTGTGATCTGTATCAGGGCACGACTTCAGTCGTGCCGAAAGACCGGAGGTATAGAGCGGGCTTCAGCCCCTGGGCCCTTCGCGGTGGCAGGGCTTGAAAGCCCACCATTTCTTGATCGCTGGCGGCACGACTGAAGTCGTGCCCTGATATAAACCGGCGAGCTTCCGGGGCGTACCTTTTGGAACTTCTCTGGCCGGGGTATACGGGCACCTTCGTAGCTTTGACAACAATTGACGCGGCGTTACACTAAAAAAGAGTGAGTTCTAACCCGCAACCCGGAGCGGAATGTTGATTGACTGAGAAACTCATCCGGACCACTGTGGTAGGGCAACATCTGAAATAGATGTTGTTAAGTCCTTTGTTTTGTATTATGAACGTATAACTCATTTGTTATCTATTATGTGCAATGATTTTTTGGCTAAGTTGTTGATTTCAGGAGGAGGCGTGAGGGGGAGGGAAGACCCGCTCATCGCTTACATTATTACTAGAAAGTAAATGGCTGAACACAACATTGCGCGGCCTAGACTGGCCTGTGAGATAACCGCCGAGCGGGTGGTTGCCGCTCGCGCTGGCGAACGCGGTAAGACGTTGGAAGCGGCTGCCGTGCGGCAGCTGCCGGAAGGCGCGCTGACCCCGGGTTTGACACAGGCCAACATCGGTGCCCGCGAAGCCGTGGTGTCGGCGCTGCGCGATTCGCTGTCATCAGTCGCCGGCCGCTCCGGCGATCTCTGTCTGGTGATCCCGGACGCCGCCACGCGGATCATGCTGCTTGACTTCGAAGTGTTGCCCGACAAGCCGCAGGAGGCTGACGCGGTGGTGCGCTTCCGTCTGAAGAAGTCGCTGCCGTTTGATGTAGACCAGTCATCGGTGTCTTTCGATCGCCAGGGCACGTCAAATCCGGTGAGAGTGGTGGCTGCCGTGACGCCGCGCGCCGTTCTGGATGAGTACGAGTCCATCGTTCGCGAGGCGGGGTACAACCCGGGCGCGGTGCTGCCTGCCATGATTGCTGCGCTGGGCGCCGTGGATGGTTCGCGGCCAACCATGATCATCAGGGTTGAGCGCGGAACCACAACGTTCGCCATCGTCAATGACAGCCAGTTGCTGCTCTACCGCGCGCTGGAGAACGGCGGTTCGGGGGTGAGCGGAGAATCGCTCGTGGATGACGTGAACACCTCCCTGGTTTACTTCGAGGACCGGTATGCGGTGGGAGTTGACCGCGTGCTCGTGGTGGGAGTCGAGTCGGCGCAGGAGTTCCAAACGGCGTTGAGCGCAACCTCCAACATCCGCGTCGAGGAACTGATTTCGAGCAGCATGGCGGGCGCGGCGGCGGGCAACGTGTCGCGTTCGGCGCTGGCCGGAGTTGCGGGAGCGCTGGTGTCCTGATGCGGTTCAACATCAACCTCGCGAGTCAGCCCTACGAAGCCGCGCGGCAGTTTCGCCAGCGCATGGGCGCGGTCGTGGCTGCCCTGGCCCTCATCGCGACGATACTGGTCGGCTACATCGTTTACCAGAGGATCCACTCTCGCGCTATCAACCGGCAGCTATCCGAGACACGTCAGGAGATTGACCAGCTCAATCGGGAAGAAGCCCAGGCACGGGCCATTCTGAACAAGCCTGACAACCGCGATGTGGCAGACCAATCGCTGTTCCTGAACGAGTTGTTCGCCCGCAAGGCGCTGTCGTGGACGCGGGTGTTTACCGAGATGGAACGAATCATGCCGTACGACCTGCATGTCGTTTCCATGAAGCCGGAATACACCAAGACGAACGACCTGATGGTGCGCATCGTGGTGGCGACCGGCTCGCGCGGCCGCGCCGTCGACCTCGTGCGGCGCATGGAAAAGTCAAACCACTTCCGCCAGGCGGAGATTGTGGCTGAAACCGTGACCGCCAATCTCGGCGACCAGAGTGCCGGCCCGGGCAATATTCAGTTCGACATTACGGCAGTGTACCTGCCTGGAGTGCAGGACGCGGAGACAAGCGACGAAGATAAGGACAAGAGCGCCGGCACACAAAAGACGGCTTCCGCAGCAAAGCTGCCGTCGGGCTCAGCAGCTCCGGTATCGAGTGCCGATTCCGTGCAGGCCCAGGCGAAGAGTCAGTCACGTCCCATGCGAGAGAGGGAGCACTGATGGCCAGCATCGGCGAGATTCGCAGGAAGTGGATGCCCGCGCTCATCGCGCTGCTGGTGCTGGACCTGGCATGCGTCGGGTATTTGCTTTCGCCGGCTGGGCGTTCACGGCAGGCGCGGCAGCGCGAGTATTACGAGTTGCGTGCTCAGCTTACGAAGAAGCGGCAGGAGGTGCTGCCCACCCGCGGCATGGACCAAAAGCTGAAACAGGCGTCGCAGGACGCCACGGGCTTCAAAGATCAGCGCTTTCCAGTACAGTACTCGGACGTAGCCGAGGAGTTGGGCAAGGTTGCGGCAGACACAGGGGTCCACTTGGCCGCGCTGAAATATGAGGAGAAAGAGGCAACCGTAGAGGGATTACGTAAGTTGAACATTGAGATCACGCTTTCCGGCGACTATTTGCAGGAAGTCAGGTTCATCAACGGACTTGAGCGTGACAAAATGTTCTTCCTGATCGACGGTGTCAATCTGGCCGAGCAGCAGGGCAATGTGCGCCTGCAACTGAAGCTGGAAACCTACCTGCACACCGGGACAACGGCATCATGAAGCTGGGCACCGAGAACAAAACGAAGACTGCAATAGCAGCGGTTCTCGCCGTGGTAGCGGTTGTCCTGGTGGTGAACGCTTTCCGCGGCGGCGACGAGAACTCTGCTCCCGCCGCCAGCCCGGCGACTGCTGCACCCCGGCCGTCGACAGCGACCCCAGGCAACACCGGGACCGCCGGCAAGACCGCATATCCGCAATTGGCGCAGACACTCGATCCCACCCTGCGTTTTGACTTGCTCAAGTCCAGCGAAGACGTGACCTACAAAGGTAGCGGACGCGACATCTTCCATTCGCAGCCGGAGCCGGCGCCGATTCCGAAGCCGGCCACGCCGGATGTGAAGCCGGGACCACCAGCTCCGCCACCGCCACCGCCCATTGATCTGAAGTTCTACGGCTTTGCCAGTCGCAAAGACGGCTATAAGCGTATTTTCCTTTCCAAGGGCGAAGACATTTTCATCGCCAAGGAAGGCGACATTGTCGACCGGCGTTACAAGATCGTGCACATCGGACAAACCTCGGTCGATGTGGAGGATGTACTGACCAACAATCGCCAGACGCTTCCGCTGCAGGCAGGATGATTTTCCGCGACATATATCGATCGCGGTCGTCTACGTAATAGGGTTGCCGGTTGAATCGCAGTATGCAACAAGTCGTTCCCATCCCAGAGCACACAGGGCGTCCGGCGCCATCTCGGCGTCACAGTTCGCTTGCCAGGCGACCTGTATTAATCCACGTCGCCAGCACGAAAGCGGCTATATGCTTCCTGGCTGTCCTGCTGATGATGGCGCTGATGATTATTGCCGCCACCATCGAAGCGCCCAACGCATGGTGCAGCAGATGAAGCGCGACCGCGAAGGAGGAGATGATCCATCGCGGCACTGAATACGCGCGCGCGGTCAAGAAGTTCTACAAGAAGTTCGGCCGCTACCCGGCAAACTTGGAGCAGCTGGACAACACCAACCAGATACGCTTCCTGCGAAAGCGCTACAAAGACCCACTCACCAAAGACGGCAAGTGGAAGCTGCTCAGCTACGGCGACATTCAGACTGCGCTCAACCCTAATGCTCCCGGAACTCCTGCGGCGGCCTTGGCGGCGCAGGGACAGGGCGCCTTTGGGCAACCTAGCGCAATCACCTCGATTGGCACGAGCGGCGCAGCTGCGTTGCAGGGTTCATCCCCGGCTCCGGGAAACATTGTCTACACTTCCACCACCGGTTTTGACCAGAACAGCCAGGTTGGCGCTCAGCAACAAACCGGCGTTGCGGGCAACACTCCCGGCGGCTTTGCCGGCAACTCACCGCAAGGCAATGCGCAACAAGGCAGTCAGTTCGCCAACACCTTTAGCCTGAGCTCGAACACGGGTCAGCAGGGAAGCGCGGCTGGCAATCAGCCGCAGAGCGGCGGCACAGCTTCTGGCAACCAGACACTTGGCCAGACCTTTGGCGGAGGAGCGATTGTCGGCGTCGCCAGCGTAAGCAAGGACCCCACTATCCGCATTTACAACAAGAAGAAGACCTACAACGAGTGGCAGTTCATCTACAACCCCATGATGGACCAGGTCAACGTTTTGTTGCGCGGTCCGTATCAGCCCACGATCATCGGCGGAGCGCAGGTGGGAACTCCTGCCGGGCAGTTAAACCAGAGCGGCCAAAGTCCTTTCGGCCAGCCGCAGGGCGCCTTCGGTCAGTCGTCGAGCGGCTTTGGCCAACAACAGAATCCGCCGCAACAAAATTCACCGGCCAACCAGTACCCACCTGACCAGAACCTACCGCACTAGACAGCCGTCAGCGCGTTTTGTTTGTTCTTTCGGCGGTGGCCCGCGCCTTGGCTGCGGCCCAGACTGCTCGACACTCCAGGTCTCCAACTATCCACTCGCCACTGGCCACTGATTCGTAAACTCCACCAGCAATTGCAGTCGTTGGCGCGCATGTCCCGAATCGATGGCGAACGCAGCCAGCGGAATCGCGTCGCCGATATGGTCGGTACTTCCGGCAGCGACCAGCGCAGCGGCGGCATTGAGCAGCACAACATCGCGCCGGCAGGATCGCTCGCCGTCCAGAATAGCGCGAATAATGGCTGCGTTCTGCTGTGCGTCGCCTCCCGCAATCTCGTTCAGCGGCGCGCGTTGCAGGCCGAAGTCTTCCGGTGCAACCTCATACACGTGCACAGCGCTGTTGCGTACCTCGGCGACTTTGCTTGCCCCGGAGATGGTGATCTCGTCCAACCCGTCGCGCCCGTGAACGACCAGCGCGCGCCGCAAGCCGAGCTCGCTCAGCGCTTCGGCCAGCTTCTCCACCAGATCGGCGGAATACACGCCGACCACCTGCGCCGAAGCCCGCGCCGGATTGGTGAGCGGGCCGAGCAGATTGAACACTGTGCGCAAGTGCAACTGGCGGCGTGCTGGCTGCACATACTTCATGGCCGTGTGCATTGCCGGCGCAAAGAGAAAGGCGATGCCGGTGGTGTGGAGACAAGCGGCCAGCCGCGCAGGCGGCACATCGATGTTGACTCCGAGCGCCTCCATCACGTCGGCCGAGCCGCACTGGGAGCTGATGCTGCGGTTGCCATGCTTGGCGACTCTCACGCCCGCCCCCGCAATGACCAAGGCGACGGCAGTCGAGATGTTGAAGGTGCCGCTGGTGTCGCCGCCGGTGCCGCAGGTGTCCACCAGCGCGTCGCGTCCGGTGCCGCTGAGGTCGAGCGCTTCGCCGTCCTCGGTCTGCAACGGCACAGCCGCGGCACGGATGGCTTGCGCGAAGCCGACGATTTCCTCGACCGTCTCGCCCTTCATGTGCAGGGCCACCAGCAGCGCTGCAATCTGCGCGTCGGTCGCCTCGCCACGCAAGACTTCCGACATCACCTCGCGTGCCTCCTCGCGGTCAGCGAAGAGCGATGGTTGGCGATCTTGTGCAGAGCGTCGAGGAGCATGGATCAGTTGTGAGTTTCTCGGTTCAGACTATCGCGTGTCTTATAACCCGATTTGTATCAGGGCACGCCTTCAGCCGTGCCGAAGAGACCCCTCGTTCATTTGGGCTTCTGCCCCTGTCCTCAGCGGCTAAAGCCGTTGTCTTTATATCTGCCGCTGCGGCACGACTAAAGTCATGCCCTGACACAAATCTGTTCTTGAAACAAGCAATACCAATCTACTGCTGCTTTGGTGGAGAGGCGGTCTTCTTTGTCGCGCTGCCTCCCGAGGTCTTGCTCGCCGCTGCTGCCGGATGCCGTGGATCGATGATCTTAATATGGGTGATCTTTGGCGGATCGTATGGCCGGTCGGTGCGCGAATCGACAGGCAGGCGTGCGATCTTCTTTACCACATCGAGGTTCTCGCACTGGCCAAAGATGGTGTGCTTGCCGTTCAGGTGAGGCGTTGGCACTTCGGTGATGAAGAACTGCGAGCCATTGGTATTTGGTCCGCTGTTGGCCATCGCCAGGCGGCCGGGCTGGTCGAAGGTGAGGTCCGAGCTGAACTCGTCCTTGAAGCTGAATCCTGGACCTCCAGTACCGTTGCCGGCTGGATCGCCACACTGGATCATGAAATTCGGGATCACGCGATGGCAGATGGTCCCGTCGTAAAGCGGAGTGTGCATCATCTCGCCCGTCTTCGGATTCTTCCATGCCTTCGTTCCATTGGCGAGCCCAATGAAGTTGGCCACGGTCAGCGGGGCCTTGTCAGGAAACAAAGTGCAGGTGATGTTGCCGTCGGTCGTCTCGATGATGGCGGTCGGCTCCTTGGAGTCGGCCGCCGTCCCTTGCGAAGCGCCGCCCGACGCCTGAGCAAACCCGAAGCCAGTCAAGACGAACCAAAGAAATGCTGTCAGAAAATTACGCATAGTTCCTCCCATACGCCTTAATCGTAACTGAAAAAAATACTCCCAGCCGCTCGGAGCAGACAGTCCATATTCTACTGTTGCTTCATACTGGGCGTGATCTCGATGCGTGTATCGCGATTGGTCTCCGACCGGATCTGCTTGGCCAGCTTCTCCACCTCGCCGAAGACGCGCATCAGGTTGCCGCCGAGAATCTTGTCAAGGTCGGCCGCGGTGTAACCGCGCTCATACAGCGCCTGGGTGATCTTTGGCAGGTCGGCGGCCGAATCGAGCCCCTGCGGCGAGCAGTCGATGCCATCAAAGTCGGAGCCGAGCCCGACGTGATCAACGCCGGCGACCTTCACCATGTGATCGATGTGGTCGATCAGGTCGCTGAGCGGCGGACGCGGCAGCTTCGTCGCGAGCGCCGCCTTGGCCGCATCCAGCTGCTTCTTCGATCTCCGGCGTTTGCGGCTGGATGAACAGCGATTGCACCTTCTCGTAATCCGGATCATGCTGCGCTTTGAGTTCTTTCGCCGTGTCTACATACTTCTGCGAGATGAACCCGCAATAGAAATTCACCTGCGCAACCCCACCATTGCGGGCGAGCGTCACCAGCATGTCGTCGGTCATGTTGCGTGGCACATTGGTCAGCGCGCGCGAAGACGAATGCGAGGCGATGACCGGAGCGCGGCTGGTGATCAGAGCCTGGTAAGAAGGTGCGATCGGCGACGTGCGAGATGTCGACCATCATGCCCATTCGGTTCATCTCGCGCACCACCTGGCGTCCGAAGTCGGTGATGCCGTCGTGGTGCTGCGACCGTCTTGTCGTCGAGATCGCCGCTGGAGTCGCCCAGCTCGTTGGTGTTCGACCAGGTCAGCGTCATGTAGCGCACGCCGAGGCGGTAGTAATCGCGCAGAACGCGCATGTCGCCCTGTATGGCGTGCCCGCCCTCGACGCCCAGCAGCGCCGCCAGTTTGTGCTGGCGATGCGCCGCGAGGATGTCCTGCGTGCTGAAGGCCATCATCATCTTGTCGGGATGGAGGCGCGCCTGCTCGTACACCGAGTCGATCATGTCGAGCGCGCGCTTGATTTCCTGCCCTTTGAAGGTCCTGGGATTCACCCAGATGGAGAAGAACTCCGCGCCCAGGTTGCCGGCCTTGATCTTGTTGAAGTCAAGGTAGCCAGTGCCGGCGTCCTGCGAGAGGTCGAAGTTCTCGTCCACAAAGCGGCCGGGCGTATCGGCGTGAGTGTCAACGACGAGCGCGGAGTTGTGAATGGTGCGCCAATCGTTAGCGCCAGAAGCTGTGGATTTTGGTGCTGCGGGCTTTGATGCCGGAGGCGACGTTTGCGTAAAGGCGACAGACGCACAGAGGAGCAGCAGGAAGAGCATCCTGGGAAGCTGTCGCATTGCGATGATGAGCGGCTCCGGAAAGAATGTACTGCGCCTGGATTGTAAATGACTGACTACAGGATGGCTGCAAAGGCAACGCAATGTGGCCGCCTATCCAGTCTCCTGTTGCCTTCTCAATCTTCGCGTTTCGGCCAGCAGCGCCATACTATGCATCAGGTTCTGCATGGTGACGATGCCCACTAACATCTGCTGGTCGACAACCGGAATCATGCTCAGTCCGCGCTTGCCCAGCTTGCGAAAGGCCGCGGCCAGCGAGTCCGACCGCTGCGCGACCTCAAACGCTCGTACCATGGCCGACTGCACGTATCCATTGCCCTCGACGCGCAGCGCCTCCACAATCCGCTGCTTGCTGATGACGCCCACCATGTCGCAGCCGCGTACTACGGGAAAGTCATCCTGGAGTGTGTGTACTGCCTTGTGGAGCGCCGCCTCCAGAGTGTCGGCCGGCGACAGAGTGGAGAAGCCGGTCAGCATGACGTCTTCCATGCGCACGCTCTCCAGCACAGACTGGAACAGCACCGAGCGGTCTTCGAGCTGCGCGCCCACGAAGAGAAAGAAACCGATGAGCATCAGCCAGGTGTTCCACACCACCCCAAGGAAGATGAACACCATGGCGAACACCTGCCCGATGGCGACTGCCCGCCGCGTGGCATGTATGTAGTCCATGCGTTCAGCGAAGATGGCACGCAGGATGCGGCCGCCGTCCATGGGATAAGCGGGCAACAGATTGAAGGCGCCAAGAAATACATTGCCCCAAAACAAGGCGCGCGGCAGGTTGCCGGCATGCACGAAGGGCTGGCTCCATAACTTGACCTGTGGCATGAACGCCAGGATGAACGCGCCCGAAAGGGCAGCAATCACCAGATTGACCAGCGGCCCCGCCGCCGAAATCCGGATGTCACGCGCCGGATCGGCATTGCGCTGACCGGTGTCTTCCATCAGGGTGAGGCCGCCGATGGGCAGCAGAATGATGGAGCGCACCGCCAAACCGTTGCGGCGCGCCACGAGGGCGTGCCCCAGTTCGTGCAATACAACGCAGCCAAAGATGATGCCAACCAGCACCAGGCCGCGCATGGCCCCGGCCGTACCCATGGTCACCGATTGCGTGAACCACACAAATGCCAGCAGAAACACGAATGTCAGGTGGATACGGATATCCACGCCAAACAAATGCCCCGCAGGAAACGACCAGCTCCGCATTGATTTCATTCTATAGCGAAGGCCGCAGTCAGCGCTCGGCAGTCAGAATCGCTTACCTTTTGCGTTCGCAGATCAGGTTCGACTCGCTTCACCTATTCTGAAGTTCGCTCCGAGTTGATAATTCTTTCTGAATGCTGAATGCTGATGGCTGACAGCTCTTCCCATGCGCATCATCGCTGGACAATACCGCAGCCGTCCTCTATGCTCTCTGCCGGGACTCGATCTGCGTCCCACCAGCGACCGGCTTCGCGAGACGCTCTTCGATATTCTGGCGGCCGCGGGTGACCTGCGCGACAGCGTCTGGCTCGATCTGTATGCTGGCACCGGTGCGGTTGGCCTCGAAGCGCTGAGCCGCGGCGCGCGGCAGGTGTACTTCGTGGAGTCGACAAAGAAACACGCACGCTTGCTGCGCGAAAATCTGGCATCGCTCGGGATTATCGACGGATATGAACTGCACGAGCGCGAAGTCGCGCAAGCGCTGCCGCTGCTCGATAGCACGGGCGTCGTCTGCGACTATGTTTTCCTCGATCCGCCGTACCGTATGCGCGGGAGTTATGACCGGACGCTCGGCTACCTGTCGCAATCACGGTTGCTGCAGCCCTCAACTACGGTCATAGCCGAGCACGAGAAGAAGTTTGATCCCGGCGATCGTTTCGGCGCGCTGGTGCGTTATCGCCTCCTCGGTCAAGGTGATGCGTCGCTCAGCTTTTATCGGCTTGGATGAGCGGGAGATTTCCTCGAACTCCCGCGTTGACCATTGCAAACGCGAACGGTTAGGATGAATCGGGCTTATCCCGGCACTGCCCAACGTCCTCGACAGGGGTGGGTGTGCGTTCTGGGAGGTCCTTGGCATCATTTACACGGTTTCATCGCTGCAATTACACTTACAGGTTTGCCCGCCGCGGCAGATACCACGGCGCGACAGGAGAGATCGATGGCTTCGACTGAAGAACGAGTGAAACAGATCATCGTGGAGCAATTGGGGGTGGATGAGGCGGAAGTGACGCCCAGCGCTTCCTTCGTGGACGATCTTGGGGCCGACTCGCTGGATACGGTCGAGCTGGTCATGGCTTTCGAAGAGGCCTTCGAGATCGAGATCCCGGACGAGGACGCAGAGAAGATCCGCACCGTTCAGGACGCGGTAACCTACATCGAGCAGCACGCCAAGGCCAAGAAATAGACTGCCGATCCGGCAAGGTTTTCTTCCGCCCAGGCTAGGCGGAGCGAAAGGAGATTGCTGACCTTATGGCATCCGTGGATGAGCGGGTAAAGCAGATCATTGTGGAGCAACTAGGCGTGGACGAGGCGGAGGTGACACCCAATGCCTCGTTCGTGGATGACCTCGGCGCTGATTCGCTCGACACCGTCGAGCTGGTGATGGCTTTCGAAGAGGCTTTCGAAATCGAGATTCCCGACGAAGACGCGGAGAAGATCCGCACCGTCAAGGACGCCGCCGACTACATCAACGCGCACGCGAAAGGATCGAAGTAGTTTGCGGCGTCGCGTGGTTGTAACGGGAATTGGGATGATCTGCGCCGTCGGCAACACTGTGCCCGATGCGTGGCAGGCGCTGCTGGCCGGCAAGAGCGGCGTCGAGCGTATTGGCAGCTTCGACGTTTCGCAGTTTGCCTGCCAGATTGCCGCCGAAGTGAAGAACTTCGATCCCCTGCAATTCATCGACAAAAAGGAAGCGCGCAAGATGGCGCGCTTTATTCATGTGGCCATTGCAGCCGCCGACGAAGCGCTGCAGATGGCCAATTACAAGGTCGTGAACGAGGAACTCGCCGAGCGCACCGGCGTCAACATCGGCTCCGGTATCGGCGGGTTCGACATCATCGAGCGCGAGCACTCCAACCTGCTGAACGGCGGTCCGCGCAAGATCTCACCGTTCTTCATTCCCGCGGCTATCGTTAATCTCGCCGCCGGGCAGGTCAGTATCCGCCACCACGCCAAAGGGCCAAACGAGGCCACCTGTACCGCCTGCACCACCAGCGCGCACTCCATCGGCGACGCCGCCCGTGTCATCAGTTATGGCGACGCTGAAGTGATGATCGCCGGCGGCGCCGAAGCTGCCATCACGCCCATGGGCGTCGGTGGATTCGGGGCCATGCGCGCGCTCTCCACCCGCAACGACGATCCGCACCGCGCCAGCCGCCCCTGGGACAAGGATCGCGACGGATTCATCATCGGCGAGGGCGCAGGCATTCTCATACTGGAAGAGCTCGAGTTCGCCCAGAAACGCGGCGCGAAGATCCTCGCCGAGGTCGTTGGCTACGGCATGAGTGCCGACGCCAACCACATCACCCAGCCGGCGCCTGAAGGCGAAGGCGGCTTCCGCGTTATGCGCAATGCCATGCGGGACGCCGGAGTGCTGCCGGAGCAGATCGGCTATGTCAACGCCCACGGCACCTCAACCCCGCTGGGCGACGAACTGGAAGCCACGGCCATCAAGCGCGCCTTCGGCGACCATGCCTACAAGATGCTGGTCAGTTCCACCAAGTCCATGACCGGGCATCTGCTGGGCGGCGCCGGCGGACTGGAAGCCGCCATCACCGTGCTGGCGCTGCGCGATCAGATCGTGCCTCCCACCATGAATCTTGACAACCCGAGCGAGGGCTGCGACCTCGACTTTGTGGCCAACGCCGCCCGCAAAGTCACCATGGACTACGCCATGTCGAACTCGTTCGGCTTCGGCGGGACCAACGGCTGCCTGGTGTTCAGACGCTGGACGGAGTAGAACTACCCCGGCCTGCACAATATCCACGAACTCTTTCATGCCGCGCGAACCCTCGATGCTGTCATCCTGAGCGGAGCGCTCGCCTTCCTTTTTACCTTGTCATCCTGAGCGAAGCGCCGCCTGGATTTTCCGACCCGCGCTTTTTGCGGGTCGGGCGAGCGCGGAGTCGAAGGATCTGCTGTTTCCTTCGGAGATAGAAAGTTTCCGCGAACCGCAGGTCCCTCGACTCGGGCCGCGCAGCGCATCCGCCAAAGGCAGCGGGATGTGCCTTTGGCGCTGCCCTCGCTCGGGATGACAAGAAAAAGGAGTGATCGCCGCGGTGAATAACTCGGAAGTGGGATGGCATAATGCACTCCACAACTGAGAAACCGAATGCTCTACACCAATAGCTTGCGGCGCAGCCCAAAGCTGATCCCTAGCAGCCCAGGGATGAGCGCCAGCAAGGTGGCGACCTGCTTAGCTGGGATTTTCGGCCGGTTCCCACAACTCGATGCGGTTTCCTTCCGGATCTGTGATCCACCCGAATTTGCCGAAATCGTATGCTTCGACTTTGGGATCGACTTCCACGCCTTCCTCGCGCAGCGACTTCAGCAACTCATCGAGGTTCTCCACCCGGAAGTTGATCATGAAACCAGATTGGCTGGGGGCGAAGTACTTCGTGTCTGCCGGAAAGATGGCGAACACGTTGCAGCCGGGAATTTCGGGATGATCCGCGTCGCGCCACGTTATGCCCGAGCCATCAGCGTTGCTCTCGACGCCCAGATGCTTCCGGTACCAGTCGTACAGCACCGCCGGGTCTTTCGCCTTGAAGAAGATTCCGCCCAGTCCCGTGACACGTTTCATGCCGTCCTCCAGAGCAACAAGCTTAGAGCAGTATCGCAGAAGGTAAGAAGGAAATCGTTGGCATGGGTGATGGCGGCTACCCCGACCCCGGCCTAACCTGTTTCGTCCCGGAGGGCCGGACTCGCGCGTAGGGGGGCGCCAGAGAGTCTAGCTTGCCTGGATTGCTAAGCTTGTTGTCTTATTAACAAGCCTAGCTTCCCATACTTTTAGGGGGTTCTTTTCGCTAATTCCTGTAGCTAAGTCAATTGGAATCTGATGGATGCATATAACTCTTTTAGATACTAATGCTTGCGATATGAATCCAGCCTAAGTTATTGATTCTACTAAAATCCCAAGGAGGAATATTCGGCAGCCTGAGCGAGACCGAAACGGTGAGAAAGCAGCCGTTTCTCGAAAGGACGCAAACGAAAAAAACTCGCAGAGCATGTTTCCACGCTCATGCGAGTCTGGATTTCGCACGGATGTTCCCTTCGAGTCCTACGCCTTGTTTCCCTGACCCTTCAGTACCTGGATCGCGCGATTGAGCTGCTCGTCGGGCTGATTGGTTTTCTGCTTCTCCTGCTGGGCTTCATCTGGCGCATTCTCGTCCTCGTCAGGTGCGATGAATTCATCGTTCGCATCAGCAACCAGAATGTTCGGCGTGATTGCTGTGTCCTGGATTGCCTTGCCCGAAGGCGAATAGTACTTCGCGACCGACAGCACCAGCGCTGCGCCGTCGGGCATGTCAATGATCTTCTGGATGGAGCCTGAGCCGAAGGTCTTGTCGCCGAGCACGTCGCCGCGGGCGTTTTCCATGATGGCCGCAGCCACGACCTCAGCTGGACCTGCGGTGCCGCGGTTCACCAGCACGACGAGCGGCAAACTGGGCGCAATCGCCTTCTGCGGGTCAGCATTGTAGGTCTGCTTGGGATACTTCTGCCCCTGCAAGTATGTGATGGTGCCGTGATTCAGGAACAGGTTTGCGGTGGCCACCCCTTCGTCTTCGTCGCCATTGCCGGAGTTGCGCAGGTCAAGGATGATCTTCTTCGCGCCATCCTTCTGCAGCGCCTTCACCTTGGCGGCGACCTCCTGCGCGCGGCCTTTGGGGAAGTCGTCCACCTTGATGTAACCGATGCCATCTTCCATCATCTTGTCACCGACCGGCGGATCGTTCACCAGCGCTCGCGTGAGCGCCAGTTTCAGCGGCTGCACGCGCCGCGGCCGCACGACGGAAACGTTGACAACTGAGCCTGGCGGTCCCGTGAGACGCCCGTCGATTTCTGCCAGTGACATCTCGCGCGTGGATCTTCCTTCAATGGCTTCGATGATGTCTCCGCCCGCGACGTCTGCCTTTTCAGCAGGACCACCTGGAATCACCGAGATCACAGCCGCGTAGCCGTACCGCTTCGACACAGCCGCGCCGATGCCGGCTTTGCCTTCCTTGCGCTGCTTGTAGTCCTTGTACTCAGTTGGATCGAGATAGCTGGAGTTGGCGTCGAGCGATTCCAGCAACCCGTGCAGCGCCCCGTTGGTCACCGCCGGAATATTGGGCTCCTCAACGTACTCAGATCGGATGCGCGACAGCACCTCGCTGTAAACGCCGAGCTGGCGATAAGAACCGTCGTCATTGGTTTTGGCTTTGACGCCCAGTCCGCCCAGTACGACGAACGAGGCAAGCAGAAAGGATAGGCCTAGAACGATAAGCTTGGTGCTCTTTGACATTGTGCGTTTCGCTGATGGGAGGGAATTCCCGCTGGCTCACTCCCATTCTATCTCACTTCGATGCCGGCTAAGCTGCAAGGTGGCAGGAAATTGGCTATGTCTTGCCATCCTTTGATGATTGGACGGGTAAAGGGCAAGAACGGTAGTGTGACTTCCCTCACAAGGAGCTACGAGGGCATCCTGATAGACTCCTTTGTTTCGACAGTGAGGAACCATGTCACGCAGGCTTAACGAGTCTCGCGCCCTGCAAAAGCGCGCTGAGAAGCTTATTCCGGGCGGCGTGAATTCGCCGGTCCGAGCCTTCCGGTCGGTCGGCAGCGATCCGCCGTTCCTGGTCCGCGGCGAAGGCGCACACGTCTGGGACGCCGACGGCAACCGCTACATTGACTATGTCGGTTCGTGGGGTCCGCTCATTCTGGGTCACGCCAACCCCGAGGTCATCGAGGCGATCATCCAGGCCGCGCGCAACGGCACCAGCTTCGGCGCCTCGACGCCAACGGAAGCTGATCTGGCCGCGCTGGTCACGGAGGCGTTTCCGGCCATCGAGAAGGTGCGCTTCGTCAGCTCAGGAACGGAAGCGACGATGTCGGCCATCCGTTTGGCGCGTGCGGCGACTAAACGGAAGATCATCGTCAAGTTCGAAGGCTGCTATCACGGCCACAGCGACGCGCTGCTGGTGAAGGCCGGATCGGGCGTTGCGACCCTTGGCATTCCCGGCTCGGCAGGCGTTCCGGAGGAGTTCGTCGAGTTCACGCTGGCGCTGCCCTACAACGATGTGAGCGTGGTTGAGGAAGCCTTTGCGAAGTTCAAGGGCCAGATCGCGTGCGTGATTGCGGAGCCGGTCGTTGGCAACATGGGATGCGTTCCTCCCAAGTCCGGCTACCTTGCTGCCCTGCGCGAAATCACCGCCCGAGAAGGCACTCTGCTTATCTTCGACGAGGTCATGACCGGCTTCCGCTTGGCCTTCGGCGGCGCCTCTGAGTTGTACAACATCAAGCCTGACCTGACAACGTTGGGCAAGATCATTGGCGGCGGTCTGCCTGTCGGTGCTTATGGCGGCCCGGCGAAAATCATGGACCTGATCGCGCCACTCGGTCCGGTGTATCAGGCAGGTACGCTGAGTGGTAATCCACTGGCGATGGCGGCGGGCATTGCCACGCTGTGCCAATTGAAGGCGAACCGCGAGGCGTTCTACAAGCAGCTCGGCGAGATGACCGGCAAGTTGGTCGCGGGTGTCACAGCAGCGGCGAAAGACGCGGGCGTTGTCATGACGGCCAATCAAGTGGCCTCGATGTTTACGTTTTTCTTCACCGGCAAGCAGGTCTCGGATTGGGAGAGCGCGTCCACTTGCGACACCGCGAAGTTTGGCCGCTTTCACGGAGCGTTGCTCGATGCCGGCGTGTGGCTGCCACCGTCGCAATTCGAAGCCGCGTTCCTCAGCATCGCACATACCCAAGGAGACATCGACGACACAATCTCGGCGGCAAGAGAAGCGCTCGCCCTGGTGTGATTGTCATCCTCCGCGAGGCAGCCCTCACCGGTGACTGGCGGTGAGAGCTACGTTGCGACCGATTCAACCTTCACTGCTCCAGCAGAGTTGCTGACTTACAGGTCGAATGCCCTCAGCGTTTGCCTGCCCGAAACTGCAGGCTTTCAGTGATCTCACGCGCGTTCTCATCGGCCGTCTTGCCCGCGGTGCTCACCGTCAAATCAGCCTTGCGGTAATCAGGAAGCCGCTGCGCGTAGAGTGTCTGAAAGGCATCGGGATCGGCAGCCAAGGGCCGTAGGTTCTCCGCCGAGGACGCCGTCCCGCCCCGGCAGCGTTGCAACATCTCCTCAATGGGCGTCTCGAGGAAAACAACTCGCGCGCCTGCATTTCCCAGCAATCGAGCATTAGCCTCCTGGATGAATGTGCCACCGCCCAGCGCTATGACCGTTGGGACAGAAACATCCTCGAGCACCTGTAGCAAAATCCTGGTCTCGATTTCGCGAAAATGTGGTTCGCCGCGCCGCTGAAAGATGTCGCGAATGGGCATCTTCATCCAGTATTCGATTTTCTCGTCGAGATCGATGAACGACCAGCGAAGCAGTTCGGCCAGCGCCCGCCCAATGCTGGTTTTGCCTGCGCCCATAAAGCCAGTGAGCGCAACAATGCGGACAGTAAGCGCCTGACGGTCGGGTTGGGAGTATGTGGGCACTGGGGTCAATAGGAACCGGCAAGCATACTCGAAAATAGTAATGGGCGCCCGTCCCGTCAGCCGGTGGTAGTGGCTCAATTTGTGACCCACCACCCACTGGTTCCATGCAAGCGCATTTTCCCGTTTTCAGCCCTAGTGCCGATGTGGTACAACGTCTGCGACCTATAGGGGATGATGTGAGTTTCCCCGTGGATTAAGCTCTCCGCCATGCAACTCGTACAGATTGGTGAAGTCAGGCAAAAGACGGTCCTCGATCTGGTGATGGAGATGGCAGCACGCCAGTTCGCCGAGATTGAGCAGCTGAAAACCGTGGCGCAAAACAGGCCGAGTCGTTCGCGGTCGCGGCGCTCCGCCCCCCGCTGCGTTTCCACCCGGCGTCGAACCTAACCGCAGTTTCAGGCCTCCGGCCGTAACCTGCGATTAGCGTGACGAGCACAGAGGTCTGCTTTCCTGCGTTCCTTTCCGACCTGAAATCGGGACATATTCCATCACGCTCTTGCCGCAAATCCTGTAGCATCACAGCGAGGTGATTTCATGTCGTTTCGCAACGGAGATAAGTCCCGCGAGAACCGCATTCGCAAAGCGCGGCAGAAAATGCGCGAGAAGGTTCGCGAGTTGCCAGGGAAGAAAACCAACAAGCCGCAGACAGCCGCGGCGTCCAAGAATTGACCTGTTAGGAGCTGCCTGCAACTGCCGCGTTGCCTTCCTGCGCCAGTTTCTTACCATGCAGGAGTTCGACGATCGCCTGGTACAACCGCGTCCGAACCTCATATCTGTTGTGGGCGTTCACTACGTAGCGCACCACCAGATTCACGCCGAGGTTGGTTGGCCGCACATTGATCGCAGGCGCAGCCGAAAACGTCTGGATCGTCGAGTGCGGTGCGACGCGTCGCCATTCCTGCTCTGCCGCCGCCACGTCCGCCAGCGTCTGCTCGCTTACCAGCTTCAGTACGGAATTAGTCAGGTAGTACGGATCTTCTCCGGCTGGAATCAGGATGTCCAACTCATCCCAAAGCCATTGTCCGGCAGTGGTGAAGTTGAAGTATTGCCCTTCAATGGCGAAACTGTTGACGCAGGACACCTTGCGGCCGGTGGGATGCCCGGCGTCGTTCCAGTTTCCCGTCTCCAGCAGGATGGTGCGCAGCAAGCCGACCTCAACCACTTCGCCACCAATCCCGTTGATCTCAACCCAATCGCCGGCGCGAATACCGTGGCGGCCCATCAGAACAAACCAGCCGAAGAAGGCGACGATGAAGTCTTTGAGCGCCACGGTAAGACCAGCCGCCGCCAAAGCCAATATTGTGGACAATTGGCTCGGCGGTCCAAACAGCACCAGCAAAATAATCAGAACGCCGATGAGTTGGGAGACGAAGCGCAGTACCAGCCGCATAGTTCCCAGGCGACGGCGATCGGGGCCTAGCCGCATGTAGAAGCGCTCGATCAGCCGTTCCGCCAGGACCAGGCCGATCAGCGCCAGCAGAACCAAAAGCAGCGACCGCAGAATCGCGTGCAAGGCAGCCCGGTGTTGAACGGCAAGGATACCGTTCCATTGGCCATACAAGCCGCCAAGCTGCTTTTCGGACTGAATGCGCTTGTCGTACTGGGCCAGCAGCTTGGTGTTCTGCGAGAGGTTGTGAAGCTTGGCGATCTTCGTTGCATGCTGGGTTTGGTCGGTTGCAGTTGTGGCCGGCGTTTCGCTTTCTTCCGGGCCCGTATTCGCAGTCCCAAGCGCGTCGCTCAATCCCTTCTCAAGGGCTTCATGCTTTCGCGCCAGAGTCCCAGCGTAGGTTTCTGCCTGTTGTTCGGCTTCCAAGAGCCGCATTTGGTTGCTACGCAAACGCTGCCAGGTGCGGAACTGAGAGACGAGATTTCCCTCAACCTCGAAGGACGTTGGTTTCGTCGGCGAGCCCGTCGAGGCGTTGCCACTGCCGTGTTGCAGCGCCTCGTGCTCTTCTAGTTCCTGCTTGATCTGGGCTTGGGGATCACCGCCTGCTCGAACCAAATCCTCTTTGGCATCGTCCAATGCGTCCTGCAGCAAAGTGGCCCGCGCCTGTGCCATCTCCAGCTGCTGCTGGATCGCGTGAGCATCATTTTTGCCCGGATTGGCCACGAGCTTCGTTAGCCTGACTGACTTCTGCCTGCACTTGCTGAAGCCGATTATCGAGGAAGAGGATTCTTGCGTTGAGTTCTTTGGTCTCGCCGTTTTCAGCGGGAGGGTGCAGCTGCGCATTCTGCAATGCGGACGCGAACGCTATGTCCACCTCGTGATCGGCGATGCGGACAGCTTCGGAAGCGAGTCTTTGCTCCTCTGCCGTGCTCGGCACACTGGACAGGCTATGAGCCGTCTCCAACGGGCTTTGGTCCACGAGCTTGGCTGGTGCCGCCTCCGTGTTACCCGCCTGATGCTTCAGCGGTTCGGGGTTTACCGTCTGGCGAGTCAGAACAAAGGCGATCAGCGCAGCGATCAGCAACACCGACAGACCGACGAGAGCGAGGTTCCTTGCGCTAGTGTGCATACCAAGGGGACGGATTAGGCGACTTCGGGAAGTGCGTACTCGAAGTCGTAAGAATGTCTTCCGTCGTCGATCTTGATCGTCATCTCGCCCGTAAGGCCCTCCAGTTGACCAGCACCGGAATCAGGCAACGACGGTGATCTTCAATTCTGGTAACCCGCGCGTCATCGTACCACTGTGTTGGAGGATGAAGGTCCCGCTACGCCCATTCAGCGTGCCGCTGACCTTTTCGATCGCGACGTAACCAGCTGAACCTTTGACTATCGAGCCGCCGGTGAGCATTTGGCCCTTACTGGTGGCTTCCAGATCGCCGTGGAACTGTTTGTCGATTGACATCCTGCCCAGGGACGCGTCCTGGCATCGCCGTCCGACGCCAAAGGGGCCAGCTTCACTTCAAATGTTCCTGTGGCATGGGTCGTCATGGTCGCCCCAACTCTAGATCTGATTCTGCTTGGCCAGTGCGGTAATGCGGTCGGATGCCCGGAAGGACAGGGCCGAAATGGTTTCCGTTGGCTGGCCGCGCCCGCTGGTTACGAAGCTGGATCCGTCGCATAGGAACAGATTCGGCACATCGTGCGTGCGATGGTCGGCATTGATGACCGAGGCCTTCGGGTCGTTGCCCATGCGGCACGTGCCCAGCAGATGAAATCCGTAGGTCGACTCCTGCACCCCATAGTTCCACCTGTCCTCAGCCCCTGCGGCTTCCAGGATTTCCATCGAGCGGTCAATCATGAACTGATTGGCCTTCAGGTCGTCAGGATGGTCCTTGTAGGTCACCCGCATGGCCGGCAGCCCCCATGCATCCTTCACCGTGTCATCGAGCGAAATGCTGTTGTCGGCCACGGGCAGCGACGTCGTATGCCCGGCGAGATACATACTGCGATTGAAATACTTCCGCAATGCCCTTTTGTAATCGCTTCCCCACTGTGGGCCCTTTGGCGGCAGTCCCCATTGCGCAAACGAAATGGGATAAAAGAAGAAGCGTGCATCGATCCCGCCACCGCCGTAGAAGCCATGCTTGGGATCGATCTCGTAGAAGTCGTGGATAATGCGCGTGACCTCTATACCCTTGTAGTCGTTGAGCTCGTGCTCGAACAGCCCGCCGGTAAGGCAATCTGTGTTGAACATCAGGTACTTGCCCACCAGACCGCTGGAGTTAGCCAGGCCGTCGGGGAAGCGGTTCGACTTCGACAGCAGCAGCAGGCGCGGGGTCTCCGATCCGTTGGCCGCAACCACCACCGCGCGGGCACGCTGTAGGTGTTCCTTGCCGATCTGGTCAAAATAGATGGCGCCAGTAACGCGGCCATTCGCGTCAAGCTCAATCTTGCGTACGTAGCTGTGGGGGCGGATTTCACAGCGCCCGGTGGCAATGGCCTGGGGGACCATGGTCGGCAGCGGGCTGGACTTGGCGCCCATCTCACAACCGAAGCCCATACAGAAGCCGCAGTTTGCACATGCCATGCGTCCCTGGTACGACTGCGAGAGGATCGCTACCGGAGCAGGGAATGGATGATAACCCAGCTTTCGCGCGCCATCTTCGAAGAGCACGCCACTGGACTTGACTGGCATTGGCGGCAGCGGGTAGGGCTTGGAGCGGGGCGGATCAAACGGACTTGCTCCAGCCTGTCCCGAGACGCCCAAGTCCCACTCGGCCTTAGTGTAGTAAGGCTCTAGATCAGAGTAGGTGATGGGCCAATCGGCGAAGCCGGTGCCGGCAATGGTTCCTTTCTTGCTCGCCTCGATGAAATCAATTTCATGAAAGCGCCAGAAGTTGGCGGTGAAATGCACCGGACCGCCGCCCACCATGCGCCCGTAAGTGAGCGCCGGCTGCTTGACGGCTTTGTCATTCGGGGTCTTACGGAACGTCGTCGGCTGCTTGCGGAAGTCATTGGTTAGTGCCGCGTGGTTCCAGACCATGTACTCGTCATGTGTGAAATCTTTGGTGGTCAGCCACGGACCCTGCTCCAGCACCACCACGCTGAATCCGTTGCGCGAGAGCTCGCGCGCCAGTACGCCGCCCGCGGCGCCGCAACCAATGATGACGAAATCCACCTTGTCGGTCAGTTTGTAGTGCCGCTGCGGAGGAAGCGTGCTCATGACTTGCCGCCGTCGTAGTGGCGTCGTAGTAACCGAACGGCGGCTTGTAGTAGAAGTCGTCCGCAAAGCCGATCAGCTTCCACCCAATCTTGTCCTGGTTGCCGCCCAGGGCCGGATCGCAAAGGAAGCCGGTGAGCGTGAAGCCGCGAAGGACGCCAAACGAAGTCGTGTCCTGCATCGCCTTCATGACCTCGATCTGCTGGACAGAAGTAAGCACTGCAAACGACTTCGCTCCCGGAACCGTCTTCGTCACCTGCTGCTGCAGCGCTTTGAGAGCGTCCTTTACAGGAGCCTGTTGATCGCTGTCGATCGTACTCAGCACGTAGTCTGTGAAGTGCACGACATTGGCCTCGCGCGCGCCAGGCGTCTCATCGGTGGGGATGATCTGTGCGGAGAAGGCGTCGAACTCAGCGGCCTGCTGCGGGGTGAAGAAGCGGTAGGACTTGCTCCCGCTGTTAGCGGCTGCCTGTGCATGAGCTTGCGCCTGGGCCAGTACTTCGGGCGTCAAATAACCAAGCCATAGCAAGCCCACTGAAGCGCCAGCCTGGCCCAGGAACAGGCGCCGGGTTTGGTCCGTGTCCAATGAAGCCTCCTGCAGAAATCTTGTCGAGTCGACGCAAACTATATCATTTTCGCTCTTCGCTGTTCGTCCTCAGCCAGCCCTGCCGAGGGAAAAGCGAAGGGAGAAGAGGAAAAGCGAAAAGCGAAAAGAGGCTCTCCCTACCAGTTCGACGGCAGCGAATCGCTCAGCTCCGTCGTTAGCGCCCATTCGATGGCCCGTTGCTGCTCGCGGGGCAGCTTCACGCCGTCGCAGGTCAGGTAAAAGACATCATGTGCCACCGCGCCTTCGGTATCAATCAGCGCGACTTCGATAATGCAGTGTTCCGCGGTCAGCGTTGAGCTGACGGTGAATAACAATCCCGGGCGGTCCTGCGTAATCACTTCCAGCAATGTGCTGCCGGGCGATGACTCGTCGTCGTAGCGCAGTCGAGTTTCGACCTTGAGCTTCGCCGGCTTGGTGTCGGCCTTCAGACGCGATTCCAGTAGCGGCTCGAGGGGCGCCTCGTGCATCAGGATTGCGACGACCGACTTCTCGAAACGCTCGCGCTCCGGAGGATTGAGCTCGAGCGTGTGAAAGCGGTCCTTGAAGTAGAAGCTGTCGACAATCACCCCCGCCCGATTGGAGAACGCGCTTGCTTTGGTGATGTCCATGCCCCATCCGTAAAGGATTCCAGCCAGCATGGAAAACAGGCCCGCGCGGTCGGCGGTCACAACCGTGAGTTCGTGCTGCCCGCTGACCCGCCGAACGGCGAGTTGCACCGGATCCTTGCGCAGACGGCTCGCCATGTCGAAGTGCAGGATCACCTGGTCGGGTGAGTGTGACATCAGGTAGCGCTGCGGCAAGCCATCGAGGAACTTCAGCAATTGCGATCGCCGTTTGGGAAGCAACGCAGCGACGCGCTCCACCTGTTCGGTGCAGGCTTCCGCATGGAAGCGCTCTTCGTCCACGCTGCGGTCGAAGTAGTTGGCCGTGCCTGCGTAAAGGCGCCAGAGGTTCTCGGCCTTCCACGGCGTGAGCGCCTCAGGATTCACCGACTTGATGTCGGCGAGCGTCAGCAACGTCAGCATCTTCAGCCGCTCGGGAATGCCCATCTTGCTGGCCAGCTCGCGAACAGTTTCCGGATCGTAGATGTCGCGGCGCCGCATCGTGGACGACATCTCCAGGTGAGTTGCAATAAGGAAGCAGACCGTCTGTTCATCGTCGGCCGGAAGGCCCATGCGTTCCACGGCTGCCGCTGCGAGTTGCAGGCTGTTGTGGACGTGGTCCGTGCCCGCGAGTCCCTTGCCAGTGTCGTGCAGCAGCAGCGCAAGGAAGAGCAATTCGGGCCGCTCCAATTCCGACAGCAGCTCGCCGAACGGCTGCAACCATTCGACGTCGTTGTTCTTCAGACGATGCAGCACATCGATGGCGAGGAAGCTGTGCTCATCCACGGTGTAGCGATGGTAAAGATCGCGCAGCACGAGCGAATCGATGGCCTCGAATTCGGGAAGGGCGCGCGTCAGCAGGTTGAGCGAATGCATCACGCGCAGCGCCTCCGCGGCGTGCGGCTGCACCAGCAGTTCGCGCAGGTGCTCCCACAGGCGTGCGTCCTGCGGCATGGCGTCGGCGAGTGCGCGATGCGCATTCTTCAGCGCGGCGCTCGGTCTCGAGGCTCAGCGCAACTCCGTGCCGCGCGATGAAGGTGAACAGCCGCAGCACCACCAGCGGATCGCGCGCTCCGGCCGACTGCTGAAGATAAACCCGGCCGTCCACGACGGAGAAGTCTTCGTTGGAGACACGCGAGCGCCAGCGCTGAAACGAGCGATACAACGAAGAACGATCGCGCGGGAACCTGCTCCAGCAACTGGGTCGTATTGCGGTAGATCGCCCGCGCGTGACGGAAGTACAGCCGCATCCATTCCGCCGACGACAGGGCTCCGATCGCGGGTGGCGATTCCGCGTGCGGCCATCTCGTCCTGCGCCTCCCAGCGAGATGACGTTCTCGTCGCGCTTGCTGCGGTAATGCAGATAGCATCGGCTGGCGGAGAGAAACTCCATCGCATCCAGCAACTCGTTGCCGTCGGAGCTCTGCTGCAGGCTATGCGATTCCGGCCACTTACCTCCGGAATCGAGCGCTGAGATCGCGCTCAGCCACTGCGCCACGTGCGTATCGCGCAGTCCTCCCGGGCCGTCCTTGAGATTGGGCTCGAGATGGAAGATGGTGTTGCCGAAGCGCAGATGGCGCGTCGCGTTACCTCAGTGAGCCGCTGCACCAGAACGTCCGATTCTCGTGCCACGAGCTGCGGCAGGAGCTTGCCGCGCAAGCGCTCGAACAACGCCGCCTCCCCGGTCAGAAAGCGGCAGTCGAGCAGCGAGATGGTGAACTCGACGTTGTCCTGGTCGAAGTGCGCGCAGTCGTCGAGGGTGCGCGTGGCGGGACTGACGCGCAGGCCGATGTCCCACATCTCCTGGCAAATGCTGCGAACTGGATCTTTCATTCGGGCGAGCAGCGCTTCGTTTTCGGCCGAGAAAGAGAAGGTCAACGTCGGAGTGAGGGAACAAAGCGCGCCGGCCGAATCCGCCAAGCGCGAGCAGCGCGAAGCCGGAGCCTGCAGAAACGTGCTGGTCCCAGAGCTGAGTGGCAAGCTTGTCAACAACCGCCGTTCGATCACGCACCGAAGCTGCACCCGAACCGTTGGCCTCGAACTCCGTCCGCAGCCGCTCGAACTCCTGCCGATAATAGGTGCGGAGCGTGGAGTCGGCCGTCGAACTGGACATGGTTCCCCTGAACTCGCTTCAGGCAGATGCGCTCACAATGCGGTTTCGCCGCGCTCGTCGTTGCGAATGCGAATGGCATCGTCGATGCGCGACAGGAAAATCTTGCCATCGCCAATCTTCCCCGTTCGGGCGGCGTTGGTGATCGCCTGTATCGCCGGATCCACCAGCCGATCGGGAAGCACCGTCTCGATCTTCACCTTGGGCAGAACGTCCACCGTGTACTCGCGCCCGCGATAGAACTCGGTGTGGCCCTTTCTGTCGTCCGTGTCCGCGAACCTCGGTCACCGTCATACCTTCCACGCCGATCTCGAGCAGCGCGTCCTTGACGGCTTCAAACTTCGAAGGTTGAATTACTGTTTCCAGCTTGGTCATAAATTTGCCTTACTAAAGCAGTGGTTAGTGGCTAGTGGATAGTTTCCCTTTGCGGTGCATCCGATTTCCACGAACGAAGCTGGTTCTGGGATCGCACCCGACTTGCAGCGATCTTTACTAGCCACTAGCCACTATCCACCGTTTCACGGCAGCGAAACCTCCCAGTAGTACCCTTCCTCGCCGTGCTGCGTGAGATCGAGTCCCTGCACCTCCTCCTCGGCTGTAACGCGAACCCCGATCGCGAAGTCGACAATCCTTAGGATGATGTAGGTCCCAATTACCGCCAGCGCAATAGCGATCACAACGCCAACCGCCTGGTTGAGGATCTGGTGGTAGTTTCCATCGATCATCCCCGACGGCAGCGCATTGCCCTGTGCGTCCTTGAATATGGGATTGATGAGCTTGCTGGCGAATACTCCGGTCAGCAGCGCCCCGATGGTTCCACCCACTCCGTGAACGCCGAAGGCATCGAGCGAGTCGTCATAACCCAAAGCAGCTTTCACCCTGGCGACCATCAGGTAGCAGCCCACACCCGCGACCAGTCCCATGAGCAGCGCTGGCATTGGACCAACAAATCCCGAAGCTGGCGTAATCGCGACCAGCCCAGCCACGCATCCCGAAATCGCCCCCAGAGCACTGGGCTTGCCGTTGCGAATCCACTCCGCGCCGGCCCAGCCGATCGCCGCTGTGGCAGCCGCAAAGTGTGTTGCGACGAATGCGCTGGTGGCCAGAGCGCCGGCGCTTAAGGCGCTGCCGGCGTTAAAGCCAAACCAGCCCACCCACAGCAAACAGGCTCCAATAAAGCTGAGAACCACGCTGTGCGGCATCATTGGTTCTTTGGGATAGCCGATGCGTCGCCCAAGATAGGTCGCGCAAACCAAAGCGGAGACTCCCGACGTGATATGCACCACGGTTCCACCGGCGAAATCGAGAGTAGGGAAGCGTCCACCGAGGCTGGCGTTCAAGATTCCGCCTTTTCCCCATACCATGTGCGCCATCGGCGCATAGACAATCAGCGACCACAGTGCCATGAACAGCACCATGGCGCTGAACTTCATCCGCTCGGCGAAGGCCCCGCTGATGAGCGCCGGAGTGATGATGGCGAACATCAACTGGTAGATCATGAACGTCTGCTGCGGAATGGTGCCAGCATAATCAGGATCGGGCTGTGCGCCCACGCCGCGCAGAAATGCGTGGCTGATCCCGCCGATGAAGCTGTTTCCCGATGCGAAACACAAGCTGTACACGACAATGGCCCACAGCACGGTAATGAGAGCCATCATGGCGAAGCTTTGCATCATGGTGGCTAGCACGTTCTTCTTGCGCACCAGGCCTCCGTAAAAGAGCGCCAGGCCCGGTCCGGTCATCATCAGCACCAGTGCGGTACTGGTCAGCATCCAGGCGTTGTCAGCCGAGCCTTTCGCGTCGGCGACCTGCTGTTGCAACTGCGCGATCTGCGCCGCCGTATCAGGAGCTGCTGACGTTGATTGGGCCGCGAGTGAACCAGCCAACAGAATCAGAAAGAGAAATGGCAAGAACCTTCGAACCAACTGCATGAAGTACTCCCATTAGAGCGATATCGATCAAGCTGCAACGGCCTGAAGGAGCGTTTTTCGGGCGCGGCGAAAAACACCCGGCCCGCAAGACAATAAGGGGACGGTTAAGCTTTATGCGGGATCGGTCGGCCGGTCCCGTACTTCTTAACCCTAAGAAGTTGAATATCTGTTTTCGTGACGAATGAGAAATTCAAACTATTTATGGACGGTATTAGCTGCGGTTATCTGGGCGACGCTCGGCACCTTGAGCGGTGACCTCCCAAATGCAGGCCGCTCGCCCTGCCCATTTTGGGAAGCTCCCATAGGGGTTTCCCCGATGTTTGTACGTCACAAAAGGCTGTGACTTTAGTCGTTGCCAGTGACGGGGAAAGAGTTAGAATAGAGTTGGAATTGAAAATGATTTTCAACTTCATATTCGGGCGTCATAAGAAAAAGCATCATCGCCAATGCAATGCGCTGGCCGATCTCCGCGTCGGCGAAAGCGCGATCGTTTCCAACCTGGAACTGTCTCCGCCGGTAGCGGAGCATCTCATGAACCTCGGAATGATCCCTGGTCTGGAGGTCACGGTCGCGCGCAGCGGCCCTGGCGGCGATCCTCGGGTGTATCGCGTCGAGGGGACTGAAATTGCCATGCGTCGCGACGTGTCGCGCCACATCCATGTGGAGTTGCTCGGCGCACCGGCCTTTGGAGACTAGCGCATGAGCGCCTCGGCGGTGAGCTGCCATGCGGTAGCGCGACCCAGTGATGAGGCGCTCGGCACAGCCTACCGAACGGTTGCCGTCGTTGGCCCTCCTAATTCCGGTAAGACCACGCTGTTCAACCGCCTCACCCGTTTGCGCCAGAAGGTCGGCAATTTTCCCGGCGTTACCGTCGAACATCACACCGGCTACGTGCGTGATTCCGAGGGGCACGAGATCGCGCTCATCGACCTGCCGGGGGTTTACAGCCTCACGCCCAAGTCCGAGGACGAGAAAGTCGCAGTCGACGTGCTGACCGGACAAATGCCCGGCACACCGCGTCCTGACGCCATCATCCTGGTTCTGAATTCCACCAATCTGCACAGCCACCTTGTGCTGGCGGCGCGCGTTATTGCGCTGGGAACGCCCACGTTGGTGCTTCTGAACATGGCCGACGAACTGCGCAAGCAGGACGGCCATGTGGATGTGGTTTCGCTGGCGCGTCAACTGGGGACGCCCGTTGCACTCGTTAGCGCCAGCACCGGCGAAGGCATTGTGGCGGTGCAGAATTTCCTCGATCTCCGCCGTCGCCAGCCCCGAGCCTTTGGAACTCCCGGTAGTAGGCAGCACACGCGGCTATCGCGAGTGGGCCGTGCGCGTGGGCGAGAACGCAAAGTATCGCCGTCCTGCCACCCCGGTTTGGACACAGCGCCTCGACTCTCTATTCTTGCATCGCATCTGGGGATCGGTGATCTTCGCTGTGGTAGTCGTCGCAGTGTTTCAGACGATCTTCGCGGTCGGGCAGCCGCTCTCAAATTTGCTTCAGCGGTTCCTCGACGTTACCGGGGCCCAGCTTGGGAGTCGCCTGCCGCAGGGGATGTTCAGTTCGCTGGTCGTTAACGGTGTGTGGAAGGGAACCGGGTCTGTCCTGGTCTTTCTGCCGCAGATTCTGTTGTTGTTTCTCGTGATAGGCATTCTGGAAGATTCCGGATACCTGTCGCGCGCGGCGGTGATTGCCGACCGCACCATGTCGCGCGTGGGACTGAACGGCAAGAGCTTCATTCCGCTGTTGTCGGCTTACGCTTGCGCCGTGCCGGCGATCATGGCGACCCGCACCATCGAGAACAAGCGCGACCGCATCGCGACCATCCTTATCGCGCCCTTTATGACCTGCTCGGCGCGACTGCCGGTGTACACCATGGTGATCGCCGCGTTCCTGCCGAACCGCCCGCTGCTGGGCGTCTTCCTCGGGACGCGCGCCGTGGCGATGCTGGGACTTTATGTTCTCGGTTTCCTGATGGCCGTGGTGACCGCGCGTCTGCTGAAGTCAACCATCTTGAGAAGCAAGGATGCGCCGTTCATTCTCGAAATGCCGCCATACCGCTGGCCCAAGGCCTCTTCGCTGGGATTGCGGCTGGTAGATCGCGGTAAGGCCTTCCTCTATCGCGCCGGAACGGTGATCATGCTGGTCTCGCTGCTGCTGTGGGCGGCGACCAACTTCCCCATGCATCATGGCGAGCCGCCTGCGGTTCAGGATAGCGTAGTCGCCAGGCTCGGCCACGCCATCGAACCCGTGATTCGTCCGCTGGGGTTCGACTGGAAGATCGGGGTCGGACTGCGTGACCTCGCTGGCTGCGCGCGAGGTGATCATCGCTACTCTAGGCACGCTGAATGGAGTCGATCCCGAATCGCACGCCACCGATTTGCAGGCCGCGCTGCGTCACGAGCTCACACCCGCAGCCGCCGTCGCGCTGCTGGTGTTCTTCGCCTTTGCGATGCAGTGTATGTCCACGCTCGCCGTCGTGCGTCGCGAAACCAATGGATGGAAGTGGCCCGCCCTGCAGTTCGGCTACATGACGGTGGTCGCCTACGTCGCCGCGTTTGCGGCGTACAACATCGTAGGACGCTTCGTTCACTAGGAGGGGGCTCGAACGGCGTCCTTCACCAACTTGGGTAAGGTTTCTCCCGCTTTCCCCAGCACGACCTCATCGAAGAACATGCTGTTGGCCGGCTCTTCGGGACCGATATAAATTGCCTTGGCTTGATTGATGCGTGCCATGCGGACGAAGCTGGCGGCCGGCTCGACCACTCCCGAGCTTCCGATCGTCAGCAGCACAGTGCAGTCTTTCAGCTCGCCGAAGATGCGTTCCATGCCAAACGGAACTTCGCCGAACCAGCAGATATGCGGACGCAGCATCGCGCCGCACTTCAGACAGGTGGGAATTTCCGCACGCGTCAGATAGAGGCGCTCGTCGTCGAAGGGCGGCGTGCGGCAGCTAGGGCGCGAGCAGCGCGTTTGCATCAGGCGGCCGTGCATGTGCGTAACGCGCTGCGAACCGGCCTGCTCGTGCAGTGAGTCAACGTTCTGCGTACACAAGAAGAAACGATCGCCGAGCGCTCGCTCCAACTCGGCCAGGGCAAAATGTGCGTTGTTGGGAACCACCGTGGCGTGGCGCCTGCGGCGCTCGGAATAAAACTGCCACACCAGCTCGGGATTGGCGTGGAATGCACCGGGAGTGGCCACCTCTTCCACCCGACGGCCGCGCCAGATCCCATCCGTGCCGCGAAAGGTCGGCAGGCCGCTCTCGGCGCTGATTCCGGCTCCGGTGAGCACAAATACCCGGTCGCCCGGCGACAGCGGCTTCATTCCCCGCCCGCCGGCGCGCCGGCGCTTGAAGCGACGCCACCTTTCAGGTAGTTGTCGAACCAAGCCACGGTCCGGCGAATCGAGTCAATCTGGTTTTCCCGCTTGGCGAAGCCGTGACCTTCGGCAGGGTAGTAATGCGCATCCACTGTTCTGCCTTCCTTCTTCAGTATCTCTACCACCTGCTCGGCTTCCTCCTTGGGTACACGAATATCGTTGTCCCCCTGCAGCACCAGCAGGGGGGCCTTCTCGTTGCGGATGTACTTAATCGGAGAGGTGTTCTCGTAGACCGCTTTGTCTTTTACTGGGTCGCCGAGCAAGGTTTTTTCATACTGCTGCAAAAGAGGGTCTTCATGTTGCAGCATGGTGTACCAATCGATGATGCCGTACATCTCGACCGCCGCGCCCCAGATATCTGGGGCTTTGCCGATTGCCATAAGGGTCATGAATCCGCCGTACGAGCCACCGGTGATGCCGATCTTCTTCGCATCCACGTAGCCGGTGTCAACCAGGAACTTGGTGGCATAAACCTCGTCCTGTAAGTCGCCGCCGCCTAGGTCCTGGTAGTTCGCCTTCTGGAAGGCCATGCCATAGCCCGTCGAGCCGCGAACGTTGGGCGCAATGCAGATATATCCCCGGGAAGAAAGGGCCGCAGCCAGCGAGTTGAAGTAGTCAACCGTCTGCCCCGTGGGCCCTCCGTGCGGCAGAACAACGGCGGGATTCGAGCCGTCACGCTTCAGGTTAAACGGCATCCACAGAAACGCGCTGATCATCTTCCCATCAAAGCTCTTGTAGTGGACAAGATGTGCTTCGGGCAGCGAGCTCGGATCCAGACCCGCGACCGCTGAATAGGTGAGCTGACGCGGCTTCTGTGCCGCAAGATCGTACACCCATAAGTCCGACGGCCGTTGCGAACTCTGGTGACTAAGCAGCAGTGACCCGCCATCAGGCGAGAACCCCGTGGGAGTACCCACAACAAAGGTCAAGCCTTCGGGCATAGCGACAGCGCGAGATTTTCCCGCCGCGAGGTCGTACAGATAAGTGGTCGACAGGCCGTCAGCGTTCACATCGTAAGTGGCGAGCTTTCCGTCCGGCGAGAAATTTCCACTGGAAGCCTCCCACTGGGTGTCGGTAATCCACTTCAACGTTTTACTGGCAATATCGAGGAGCGCGGCGTTCTGATATCCGCCCTTCTGGTTAGAGGTCACCAACACGGTCTTGCCATCAGGAGAAATTGCACTGGCGCTGAACAGCACTTCGTCATTGTGTGGCGTGAGTTCCTCCGCTTTGCCACTCGAGACCTCGATCAGGTACACACTGGAATCGGTGGAGGCCACGTTACCACGGTTGGCGAGGATGTATTTACCATCGCTGCTCCATTCGACCGCCTGCCACAGGTGGTCCTTGGTTTGCTCATTAGTCAACTTTCTTACCTGCCGTGATTTCCAAGCCAACAGCGCGATGTTCACCGTCGGTGAGGTCTTTGGTTTGTACGAGAATGCAATCGTTTTTCCGTCCGGAGAAAACAGCGGCCCACTTTCAGAGATGTCAGGGGTATTGGTCAGATTGTCGGGAACGCCACCGGCACTGCGCACGGCGAACAGATCAAAATATTCACTACCACCAAAATCCTGGTCATACACAATCCCGCGACCGTCCGGTGACCAGATCGCGCCAAACTGCCGGTCATCGGAGACAGTTAGCTGCAGCGGCCACCCACCGCTGGAGTTTACCTTCCACAGGTTCATGCGGCCCGTGAAGTTGGTGCTGAACACGATCTCCCTGCCATCAGGCGACCACGCCGGCGAAGACACGCGCCGGCTATAGAAGAGATCCTCGATCGCAACCGGATGCGCCGCCGGATTCCCTGTCGAATTGACGGATTTCGGATCGGTGGGTTGGCGGTCATTCGGTGAATCGGCCGCGAACACTACCGGGGCTACAAGCAAAATGAGCAGAACGGTGAAGGCTCCGCGCGCGGTGCCGCTGTTCTTACCCATGAGGTACCTCCTGCAAGAAATCTGCGTTTCGTGACTGTTCGGCCGAGGCGCAGCACACTCCGGCGTTGCGGGCTCCACATTACATATCTGCAGACGTTTCTATATACTGAAAAGTTCCTGCGCCACTGGTTACGCACTGCTACCAGTGCGCGCATCGGTCCGGCCGGTAGGGAATCTATAACTATTACCTCTTGTTAGGCAAACGGCGTCGCTGTCCTGAACCCGGGCGCCGGAGCCCAGGGAGCTATTCAATTCTTGTCCACCGTACTGATGAACGTTGACAGCGAGAAACAGGAGCGCGTTATGGACGCGTTCCGCCGCTGGGGATATCTGCAGGCAAACCTTGACCCGCTGGGCCATTTTGCCCCATTCCCCCATCCCGAACTTGACCTATCCGGCGATGCCGTCGACGCCGCGCGCCGCATTTATTGCGGCAGCATCGGCGTCGAGTTCATGCACATCCCCGATCCCGAACGGCGCCAGTGGATCCAGGAGCGCATGGAGTCGGCAGAAGAATATCCAGTCGACCGCTCTCGCGTTCTCGACCAACTGGTGCGTGCCGACATTTTCGAGCAGACCATCCACTCGCGCTACATCGGTACCAAGCGCTACTCGCTGGAAGGCAACACCGCGCTGATTCCGCTGCTCGACGAGATCCTGAACTCGGCTTCGGAGAACGGCGCCGAGCAGGCTGTGCTGGCGATGAGCCATCGCGGCCGCCTGAACGTCATCATCAACATCGTGAGCCGTCCGGCGGCGGAAATCTTCGCCGGCTTCGAAGATGTCGATCCGCGCAGCGTGCTCGGCGGCGGCGACGTGAAGTATCACATCGGCGCGACCGGCATGTTCACCGGCGCCAACGGCCGCCAGGTGCGCATCCACCTGGTATCGAATCCCAGCCACCTCGAAGCGGTCGATCCCGTGGCGCTGGGCCGCGCGCGCGCCAAGCAGACGCGCATCGGGCGCGACGGCAAGCTCAAGGTTCTGCCGGTTCTCATGCACGGCGACGCCGCTTTCGCGGGGCAGGGAATCACCGCCGAGACGCTGAACCTCGCCAACCTGCGCGGCTACAACGTCGGCGGCACGGTGCACATCATCGTCAACAACCTGATCGGCTTTACCACCAATCCGAGCGACGCCTACTCCGGCCGCTTCTCGTCGGATCTCGCCAAGCGCCTGCCGATCCCCATCTTTCACGTCAACGGCGAAGACGCCGATGCCGTGGTGCGCGCCGGACGCATGGCGCTCGAGTATCGCTACGAGTTCGGCAGCGACGTGGTGGTCGATCTCATCGGCTTCCGCCGGCACGGTCACTCGGAAGTCGACGACCCGACCATCACCCAGCCGATCCTGTACCGCAAGATCAAAGACCATCCGCTGCTCTACCAGATCTACGCGAAGAACGTGGGCCTGGATCCGCAACGCCGTACGTCGAGAAGTTCCAGGCGGAGCTCGACGCCGCGGAGAAGGCCGGCAAGAGCATGGTCAAGAAGCCGCCCATGCGGCAGTTGCCGAGCTATTGGGCGCCGTATCATGGCGGCCCGTATAATCCTGCGGATGAAGTCGACACCGGACTTCCGGCGAGCAAACTGCACGAGATCACCGACGGCCTGGTGAAGTATCCCGAAGACTTTCACATCCATCCCAAGGTGCAGAAGCTGCTGGAGCAGCGCCGCGAAATGGGCTACGGCAAGCGTCCGCTCGACTTCGGCATGGCCGAGGCGCTGGCGTTTGGCTCGCTGGCGCTGCAGGGCACTCCGATCCGCCTCAGCGGCCAGGACAGCCGCCGCGGCACCTTCAATCAGCGGCATTCCGTGCTGATCGACATCGTTGACGAGAAGGAG
Organism: uncultured Acidobacteriaceae bacterium; assembly: GCA_963703645.1. Taxonomy (GTDB): domain Bacteria; phylum Acidobacteriota; class Terriglobia; order Terriglobales; family Acidobacteriaceae; genus Bog-257. The sequence goes on along the minus strand of CAVPFD010000045.1, from coordinate 131,503 downwards.
TACGTGCCGCTGTGCCACCTGGCGCCGGGACAGGCGCGCGTCGAAATCTACAACTCGGAGCTTTCCGAAGCCGCGGTCATGGGCTTCGAGTACGGTTTTGCGCGCGACTATCCCGAGGCGCTGGTGATGTGGGAGGCGCAGTTCGGCGACTTCGCCAACGGCGCGCAGATCATCATCGATCAGTTCATCGTGTCCGGCGAAGACAAGTGGGACCTGCTGACCGGACTGGTGCTGCTGTTGCCGCACGGTCACGAAGGCCAGGGACCGGAGCATTCCAGCGCGCGCATCGAGCGCTATCTGCAGCTCTGCGCGCGCGACAACATGCAGGTCGTGCCAGCCTTCGACGGCGGCGCAGTATTTCCATCTTGCTGCGCCGGCAGGCGCTGCGCAAGTGGCGCAAGCCGCTCATCTGCTTCACGCCGAAGAGCATGTTGCGCCATCCCGAAGCGTCAGTCGCCGCTCTCTGAACTGGAGCGGCCACGCTTCCAGAACGTCATTCCCGACGAGACCGCGCTCGACGCCAAACGCGTGCTGCTGTGCACCGGCAAGATCGGCCACGAACTGCGCATGGAGCGCAAGAAACTGAGAGCTCAGCCGCGCCGGCCATCGTCTCGCTCGAACAGATGTACCCGTTCCCGGAGGACGAATTCGCGCAGATGTCTCGGCCGCTACAAGAACGCCACGGAGTTCATCTGGGTGCAGGAAGAGCCGGCCAACATGGGTGCGCTGTCGTTTGTGACGCCGCGGCTGAAGCGGATTCTCGGTTCCAAGCTGCGCAGCATCAAGCGCGCGGCGAACTCGACTCCGGCAACCGGCTCGGCGAAGGCCCACGAACTGGAGCAGAAGACGCTGATCACGCTCGCGCTGGGCAAGCCTTTGTAGGTCCCTCCGCGCCGGTTTATGACACTAGCGTGCGATGAGTAGATAGAACGCATGTGCCGTGCTCTCTCTTAGGCGCAGGGATTCCGGCGACTGCTTGTCGTTTTCCAGATACCGCTTTCCGCCCCCATCTTCTGCGACTTAAGTCGTAGGCTGTGCGGCTCGTCCCGAATCGGGCTACGGAATCTGGAATGTGACTGCCCCAACTCCTACCAAAAAAAGTAGCTCCGATTTTTGGATACCTATAAGCCACTGAAAATAAAGGTGTACAGAATGGCCACACCCTTGCACTCCATAACGCGGGGCGATTTCATGTTATTCCCCATCGAATTTCGAGAAGCGGAGAGAGCGATGAATCGAACTGCGCTACGAACAATTTCCTTGCTGGCGATCCTGGCGCTGTTCTCGATCTGGGCTTTCGGCCAGGCCGAGACGGGCGTGGTCAACGGTACGGTCACCGATAAAACCGGGGCGGTGGTGGTAGGGGCAACGGTTACGGCGACCTCGGTTGACACCGGGTTGGTTCGCACCACGACAACCAAGTCGGCCGGTGAATACACCATCACCAACTTGCCGCCGCACACCTACGACATCACCATCGATGCGAAGGGCTTCCAGAAGTTTACCCAGAGTGTAAAGGTGGGCGTGGGGTCGGTAAACGATGTTTCGGCGAAACTCGGCGTTACCGGCTCTTCGACCACGGTGGAAGTGACTGGGTCGGCGGAGGCAGCTACGGTTAACACCGAAAACCAGACACTGTCGCAAGTCATCACTTCCAAGCAGGTCATGGAGCTGCCCACCCTGACGCGCAATCCGTATGACTTGGTTGGTACCGCGGGCAACGTGACAGAAGACAATAACAGCATGCGCGGAGCCGGATACTCGATTAACGGCCAGCGCTCGGCTGATACCGACATCCTGCTGGACGGCGGAGAAAATGTGGACCTGTTCACCGCCACGGTGGGGCAGAGCGTGCCCTTGGACTCGGTGCAGGAGTTCAGCGTGCTGACCAACAACTTCACCGCGGAGTATGGCCGCAGCAGCGGCGGCGTGGTGAACGTGGCCACGAAGTCGGGCACCAACAGCTTCCACGGTTCGCTGTATGAGTTCAACCGGGTTTCAGCCCTGGCCGCGAACACCTACAACAACGATGCTCAGCGTCAGGCTGCTTTCCTCAGCGGTGGGTGCGTTCTTGGGCAGCCGTGCAACGTGGGGACGTTTGGCTTTACCCGCAACCAGTTCGGCTATTCGATCGGCGGCCCGATCGTCAAGAACAAGCTGTTTTTTTTCAGCAGCACGGAATGGACCCGAGTGCGCAGCAATACGACCACGACGGTCGATATTGTCGATCCGGCGTGGCTGCCCCTGGCTGCCCCCGCCACGCAGGCTTTTTTCAATCAGTATGGCAAGATCGGCTCCAACTTTCACCCCGTCTCGAAGGTGAGCTGGGGACAGGCGCTTGCCGCCGGAGGCGATCCCACCATATGTGCGCCTCTGTCGTGTAACGCCCCGTTTGCCCTGGCTGGTCAGTACAACGCTCCCGGAGACTCAGGCGCCGGGGCTCCACAAAACACCTACAGCACGGTGGAGCGCGTCGACTACAATCTGTCGGACAAGACCACCCTGTATGGGCGCTACGCGCTTTACAGCGAAGACGATTTCTCCGGCTACATCAACAGCAGTCCCTATGTGGGCTTCAACACCGGCCAGACTCTGTTCAATCAGAACGTGACCATCAATCTGACCCATGTTTTCACTCCCTCGTTTGTCAGCTCAACCAAGCTGATCTACAACCGGCTGAACCAGTTACAGCCGCTGAACGGGGCCAGTGGGGGCTGCGGGGCGCAGATCGTCTGCCCCACCCTGTACACCTCGAGCGTAGCTACTCCCGCTCTGCCGGGCACCAACGGCACCATGATTTATCCGGGCTATTCGGAGTTCACGCCGGGTAACGCGATACCGTTCGGCGGTCCGCAGAATCTGTACCAGATCTTTGAGGACCTGAGCTGGACCAAAGGCAAACACCAGTTCAAGTTCGGCGGGGGCTATATCCAGACGCGTGACAACCGGGTGTTCGGCGCCTACGAAAATGCCGTCGAGTCGCTGGGATCGAGCGACATCCCCTCCTCGCTTGCCAACCTGCTCACCGGCCAGATCTACCAGTTCCAGGGCGCCAGTTATCCGCAGGGACAGTACCCCTGCGTGAGAAATGGCACGATTCCTGGCAGGACGTATGTGGTTACCCCGGCTTGCCTTCTGAACCTGCCGGTTTCGGAACCGTCATTCAGCCGCAACAACCGCTACAATGACGGTTCGTTCTACGCGCAGGACAACTGGAAAGTTACCCCGCGACTGACCCTGAACCTGGGGCTGCGTTGGGATTACTACGGTGTGCAGCATAACGCCAACCCGAACCTGGACTCCAACTTCTATCTTGGTCCGGGATCGAATCTTTACCAGCAGGTTCGTAGCGGATCGGTTATGATTGCCGACCAGAGCCCGGTGGGCGGACTTTGGGCCAAGGACACGAACAACTTTGCACCGCGCGTTGGCTTTGCCTGGGACGTCTTTGGTGACGGGTCCACCAGCCTTCGCGGTGGCTACGGCATCGGCTACGAACGCAACTTCGGCAACGTGACCTACAACGTCATTCAGAACCCGCCGAACTATGCTGTGGTCAGCCTCACCAGCGAAGCTGCTGGTGGCAGCGACATACCGTTTATGCCGGTCTTTACCAATAATTTCGGTCCCCTGGCTGGGCCGCTTGGCGCGCAGTGCGTGCCCAACTCGGGTATCCCCGTGCCAGTCGGTCAGTCCTGCTTCCCCAATGCCAGCTTGCGCGCGGTGAATCAGAATTTGCCGACGGCCTATGCCCAGTTCTGGTCGTTCGCGATGGATCGTCAGATCGGGCGCAACTCGGTGTTCTCGGTCGAGTACGCCGGCTCGAAGGGCACGGGGCTGTACTCGATTGCCAACCTCAACGATGCCGGTTACGGTTCGGCCTTCATGGGCGATGCCCGTATCGCGAACCGCATCAACTGGCAGTACACCAACATCAACTATCGCAGCAACGGTGGCTTCAACGACTACGATGGCCTGAACCTGAAGTTCTCGACCAACAATCTGTTTAACAAGGGATTGCAACTGGTCGCCAACTACACCTGGTCGCATGCCATCGACAACCTGTCGTCCACGTTCAGTGACGGATATTCCAGCGCCTACGGTCTGGGTTTCCTGAATGCCTATAATCCCAGTCTGGACAAGGGCAATGCGGACTACAACACCACGAACCGGCTGGTCATCAGCGGGGTGTGGGACCTGCCGTGGATGAAGAACTCGAGCAACGCGTTTGCCCGTCAGGCGCTGGGCGGTTGGGGCATGTCTCCGATCATCAAGGTGCACTCGGGCTACCCGTTCTCGATCTATGACTGCTCGAACCTGGGAGCCGTCGGGTACACCTGTCCACGCTGGATACCAGGCGCACCCGTGTCGGGTACGGGCAATGCGGGCTATGCGCCGCAAGGTCCCAACCTGTTCACGTACATGAACCTGCCCATGGATTCAAGTGGAAATGTGGCTGGAGCCGGCAACGTGCTGGCGGTTCCGACCTGCAGCGGCTTGTATGGTGTGGGTTGCGTCTATAGCAACAACGGCCAGGGGATCCCGCCGCGCAACGGCTTCCAGTCTCCGGGCTACTGGAACATTGACTTTGTGGCCACCAAGAACTTCAAGCTGACGGAGCGGTTTAACTTGCAGTTCCGCGGGGAGTTCTACAACATCTTCAATCACCACAACAACTACATCCTGGCGAGCAACCTGGACATCGAGCCAGGGACCTCGCAGCAGGTTCAGGCCGAGAGAGGCACACCATCGGCGGGCTGCGTGTACTGCTCCATTCCCGACGAACGGCGCAACATTCAGTTCGCACTGAAGCTGTTGTTCTAGTTGGTTGATGCGAATTTGCAGGAGTTGCCAGACTGGGGAGCCCGCAAGGGCTCCCCGTTTTTTCTTGCCCAGAGCATTTTCAGCGGTTGCCGAGGCCTTAGATGGATCTATACTTTGGGAGAGTCACACTCGTGCGCGAACTGTTGACGCAAGTGTGTGCTTGCATCGCCAGAGTCACCGCCGTGGATGCCAGAAGGCAAAGCTTGCGGAGGCAGCGCATGAGTTGGCCGAAAGGGACCTTTTTCCTTTCCCTGCTCACGATTTTTCTTGACGCGCCGAATTGCCGGCCCTTATTCTTTCGGGAATCGTACAGCAAGCCAAACAGAAGCAGATCAAGGTACGCTGGCGTAAGTAGGCGCTTACTATCTCAGCCGCGCGAGACAGTGGCGGTGAGTGGGTTTCGCCAAGTTTGTCCAGCACGAAACCGGTTACCGGGGCTGGATCAGCAAATGGCAGCAGAGTGTCAAGGCGCAGGGAAACACCTTACATCTAAGTGAGGAGGGCGAAGCCTTGTCGACGACGGGCAATCCAATGATCCTGCCGTTATCTTGTTCGAGCACACCGGGTGCGGAGACGGTGGCCGGGCGGGGACGGTTGTCGCGTTGGTTTGCGGTGTACACCACGCCGCGGCACGAAAAGGCGGTGGCCAGGCAGTTTCAGGTGCGGCAAGTCGAGACATTTCTGCCCCTTTACCGCTCCCTGCATCGTTGGAAGAACGGTTGCCGGGTCAGCGTCGAGCAGCCTCTATTTCCCAACTATGTCTTCGTCTCCGTAGAGCGGCGCGATTACCCCCGCGTGCTCCAGACCCCTGGAGTTCTTTCAATCGTTGGTTCGAGGCGTGAGCCGTCACCACTACCGGTTTCAGAAATTGAATCCCTCCGCGCGGGGTTGCCGCTGCGCGACTTTGAACCTCATCCGTACCTGGTCGTCGGTGAAAGGGTACGCATCCATTCTGGCGCGCTCGCTGGCCTGGTTGGCGTACTCGTCCGCAAGAAAAACAGTCTCCGGGTAGTCCTCACTCTCAATCTCATCATGCAGAGCATTTCGGTTGAAATCGGCATTGACGAGATTGAGCCCGCGAGGATGTAGCCCCCCAGCGGTTTTACCGCTCAAGGTGTCCCCGTGAAAAAAACTGCCGAAAGAAGTGTTACCGAAGTGCGTCTGGTCGAGGCCGCAGTGCAATTGTTTTCCCAGCATGGATTTAGGGGAACCAGCACGCGAGACATCGCTCAACTGGCAGGCATGAATGAAGCAACCCTATTTCGCTACTTTGCCAGAAAGACAGACTTGTTCTGGGCGGCGGCGGAATCGAGGTTGAATCGCCTGAAATTTGGGCGCGAGCTGCAACGCGGCCTGGCGAGGGACCTCGATCCGGACATCGTCGTTCCGATGCTGGCCTCGTTCATGGTAGAGAACTTGTCAGAGCATCCCGAGTTGGTGCGCTTGCTGTATGTTGCCCGCTTTGAATTGCCCGGGGCCGACCAGGTCTTCCGCGAACACCTGGGGCCTCTATTTGACGCCATCCATGCCTATTTCACCCGGTGCGCAGCCAAAGGTTTGATTCGAGACCTCGATCCGGCGATCGCCACCCTCGGACTGGCGGGGGCGGTGAGTGCGCACTTGAACCTATATGAGTTGTTCACGGAGAATGGCACGCCGTGGGACGCACAGGCGGCTGCCCCGGCGTACGCGCAGTTCTGGCTGCACGGGCTACAGCAAAAGCCGAAGCCCGGCAGGTCGCGTACGCTCTCAAATGGGCAAAGGGCGTAGAATCCTGCAGCGCATTCATGTATGACGTCGCCTCTAGTCCAATTAATATCGAGCTGGGAGGAACATCGAGCGTGAAGTATTTGCGACCGGCAAACATCAAGGGATTGGCGTCAGTTCGTGCAGCTCGACGATTCTGGCAAGCACTCGACACCCGGGGCTTGATTGCCGTGGTGCTCGTTTTTTCTCAAGCTCTGTACGGGCTGCCCCAGAACCCGACGGGTCAGGGGGGCGCGAATCCCAGCACCGGCGCCAACAGCGGTGCTAATCCCGGTCAGAATAACTATCCCAATCCCAATGGCCTTCCCTTATGTTCGGAGGCTCCGGGAGAAGTACAGACGGGACCTTGCATAGCTACTCCCAGCCCGGCGGTAGCGCCAGAGGAGGTCCAGCCTGGAACTCCGGGCAATGTACCCAATCGCCCCCAGCCTCAGCTTCCAATTCAAGAGAGGAAGGTGGCGCTGACGGACTTCCAACAACTGGTGCAGGAATCATTGGGTAAACCGCTGCCGATTTATGGCGCGAGTCTTTTTGAGAATGTGCCCAGCACCTTTGCTCCCGCGGACCACATTCCAGTCACGGCTGACTACGTCATAGGTCCCGGCGACGAGCTCATGATCCGAGCCTGGGGACAGATTGACCTTGACGTGCATGCCCGGGTGGATCGCAACGGAAGCGTCTTCCTGCCCAAGGTCGGCAGCGTGAATGTTTCCGGCTTGCGCTATGCGCAGATCGAGAATTTCATGAGGTCGCATATCGGGCGCATTTATCAGAACTTCGATCTGAACGTGACCATGGGCCAATTGCGCTCGATCGATATTTACGTGGTTGGCCAGGTTGCACGTCCTGGCCGCTACACCGTCAGTTCCCTCAGTACGCTCACCAACGCAATTTTTGCCAGCGGCGGCCCGTCGCCCCACGGCTCGATGCGGGTGGTCCAATTGAAGCGCGGCGGCAATATCGTTACGACGTTCGACCTCTATGACCTGCTGCTGCGTGGCGACAAAAGCAAGGACGCAGTGCTTCAGCCGGAAGACGTCATTTACGTCGCAGCCGTTGGCCCGCAGGTTGGCATGGGAGGCCAGATCAACGTACCTGCCATTTACGAACTCAAGGCTGAAACCAAACTTTCGGACGTGATCGGACTGGCAGGTGGTCTGACGAACACGGCCTACGGCGGCAAAGTGTACATCGAGCACATCTTAGAGCATCGTCTGCATAGCATTGAGGAAGTTCCGCTGGACGCCGGGGGGATGGGCCATCCACTGGCCGACGGCGACATCCTCAATTTCACTCCGATATCGCCCAAGTTTGAGAATTCGGTCACGCTGCGCGGGAATGTGGCGCAGCCGGGAAGGTATCCCTGGCATTCGGGCATGCGGATTAACGATCTGATTCCGAATCGGGAGTTCCTAGTCACCCGTGAGTACTGGAAGCAACAGAATGCAGTTGTGCTGGAATCGGAGACAACGGGCGGGCATGTGAAGGGAACCGCAGAGACGGTGAACTCTGTCAAGCGTAATGCTCCTGAGATTGATTGGAATTACGCCGTTGTGCAGCGCATGAGCAAGGCGGATCTGTCGACTGAACTAATCCCGTTCAACCTGGGGAAGGCAATTCTGGGTCAGGATGCAAGCAGCAATGTCGCACTGGAATCGGGAGACATCGTAACGATTTTCTCGCAAGCTGATCTCAAGGTGCCCGAGGGACAGCAGACCAAGCTCATTCGCTTGGAAGGCGAGTTTGGCTCATCGGGAGTCTACCGCGTGCAGCCGGGCGAAAAACTGCGAGAGATTGTGGAGAAGGCAGGCGGGCTGACGCCGTCGGCTTACCTGTACGCGTCGAAGTTCACGCGCGAATCGGCGCGGACGGAGCAGCAGGCGCGGCTTGATTTACTGGTCGCTCAGGCAGAGCGGAGCGTGGCCACCAGCACGGCAAGGCGGGCGCAGAGTGCACAAACCGCGCAGGAGATCTCGGCGGCCAATGCGAGCTTCGAGGCCGAGCGCGTCACCCTGGACAAACTGCGGCAGTTGAAGGCCGAGGGCCGGATTGTTCTGAACATTCATCCCGATGACCACTCGGTGGATTCCATACCGGACATTCCGCTCGAGGACGGCGACGAGTTTTATGTGCCCAGCCGGCCCATTGCGGTCAGTGTCGTGGGCGACGTGTACAACCCAGGATCCTACATTCAGGAGCCGGGCAAGACAGTGAATAATTACCTGAAGAACGCGGGCGGTCCCACGCGCGATGCCGACTCCGGGCGGATCTTTGTGGTGCGTGCAAATGGAGCGGTGGTTAGTAAAGATGCGGCGTCCAAATTCTGGGGCGGCGGATTCGAAGGCATGGCCCTGATGCCAGGAGATACGGTGGTGGTGCCGCCCAACACCGACAGGGGCGCGGGCTTGCGCAATTTCAAAGACTGGTCGCAAATCTTATTCAACTTCGGATTAGCTGCCGCAGCCATCAATGTCTTAAAGTAGGCAGTGCAGGGGTGGGAAGTGATCGGGATGCTGCAAGGCCCAAAACCATTTGAGTCCCATGGACGCAGTGGGGTAGCGCTGGAGAATGGCATGGCCGTCCTAGCGCCAGACGCGGAAATCGAGGGCCGTGACAAGCCTGACCTCATCGAGATCCTGCTGGTGCTGGCCCGCGAAAAGAAGCGCATCCTGCAAATCACGATTGCGGCAGCGCTACTGGCGACCATCATCGTGTTGATCATGCCGAAGAGTTACACCGCGACGGCTACGATGCTGCCGCCCCAGCAGAAGCAGTCGGCGCTGAACTCGATGATTGGGCAGATCGGGATGATCGCGGGGCTGGGCTCAGCTGACCTTGGATTGAAAAACCCAGCAGACCTATTCGTTGCCATGCTGACCGGCCGGACAATCGAAGACAATCTGATCAACCGCTTCGATCTGCGCAAAATTTATGGAGTGAAGCGGTACCAGGACGCGCGCAAGAAGCTGGAGAAGCGCAGTGAAATCATCGCCACGAAAGAAGGGCTGATTTCCATTGCGGTCACGGACGCTGATCCCAAGCGTGCGGCGGAGATCGCCAACGCGTACGTTGAAGAGCTTTACAACCTGAACCAGGGCTTGGCCATCACCGAGGCCAGCCAGAGGAGGCTTTTCTACGAGCAACAGATCAAGGCGGAGCAGAAGGAACTCTCGTCCGCAGAGCTGGCCCTGGAGCAGGTAGAGGAGAAGAGTGGACTGCTCCAGCCTGATGCCCAGGGCAAGGCGATCATCGCCGGCATCGCGGACCTGCGGGCGCAAATTGCAAGTCACGAAGTACAACTGCAAGCGATGCGCTCGTATGCGACTCCGAACAACCCTGATCTGAAGCGGGCAGAGGTGGAGCTGGCCGGGTTGCGCGGGGAGTTGGCCAAACTGGAGCACAACAACGTAGCCCCAGGGAACGGCAACATTGGAATTCCGGCACGCCAGATGCCGGAAGCCGAACTGGAATACCTGCGCCGTTCGCGCGAGGTGAAGTACCACGAAGCGCTCTACGATTTTCTTGGCAAGCAACTCGAGGCCGCGCGAATCGACGAGGGCCAAAACGCGATTCTGGTTCAGGTGGTAGACAAGGCGGTCGAACCGGAAAGAAAGTCTGGCCCCAAACGCATGCTCATCGTGATGGTGTCCACACTCACAGCATTTGTGCTGGCGTGTCTGGGAGCGCTCCTGGTGGGAGCGCTGCGCCGCAAGCAACAGGACCGACGCGAAGGCGCACGCCTGGGGCTTCTGTGGAACTCGCTGAAGTTCTCGTCCCGATCATAAGCGCGGTCGGCAGACATGGCGCTTTACCGAGAGTGTTTCTGGCCAGAAGTTCAACTTCTGCACAAAGGAAATCGACGCCCAAAATGGAGCCGGGCGTGTTATTGCGGATGAATGTGGCAGAGAAAACTTTCCAGAAGTATGCGACGTTCTGCGCAGTGGATCACCAGAATTTCTCACAAACGTACCGATTTCAAACCTTTCGGCGGTCATGAAATTGCACATGTGCGGCTTGGATCTTCGAACATTAGGTGATGGCTCGGGGGGCTGGAACGTTTTGCATTTAGGCCTTGCCGTACGCTCCGACAGGGGTGATAATCTGGCGCCTGCCGGTACGCTCTGGCGCGTAGGCCCCAAGGTGCATTACTCTGACGTACCGGCGAGCCGTACGAAACGCACACACAGCGGGACTCCTATGATCGCGGCCCTCTGTTTGGTATTCCGAATATGCGAACCGAGATCGTTCCGGGAGCAAGCGACGAAGGCTATCCGTTGGCAGATTTGTCGTGGAGAAATTGCGGCCGTGGCGCGCCCGGAATGGAGGCACCAGAGATCGCCATGTCCGTAACCAGCCGTCGGCGACGGAACGCGGTCGAGGCAGAGCGTGCCGGTTCGGAAAAATGCAGCGGGAACGACCACCACTCTTTCGCAAATGCCTCCAAGCATCATATTATTTAGGGAAGGACAAATGTCGGGGAGCCCATTGGACCTAACGGTCATCATTTCAAATTGCAACACTCGTGCTTTGCTGCGGAATTGCCTCGAATCGGTTTACCGCTACACGAGTGGCATCACATTCGAGGTCATCTGTGTTGACGACGCCTCGTCCGACGGCAGCGCAGACATGGTGGCCGATGAGTTTCCGGATGTAACTCTGGTCAGAAACCCGGTCAATAAGTCGTATGCCAGGAACTGCAACCTGGGAATCCGCATGTCGCGGGCGCGCTACGTCTGCCTGCTGGACAGCGACACGATGTTGATTCGCAACACGTTGGCTGCACTCGTGCGGTTCATGGACGATCATCCCCAAGCCGCGGTCTGCGGGCCGAAGCTGCTCAATCCCGACGGCAGCGTGCAGCACCACATTCGCAGTTTTGCTGGCCTGAGCACGTTCCTGTTGCAGACCCTCAACTGGCACAAGCTGTTCCCCGGCAGCCGCCTGATGGACCGCTACTACAACACCAATTTTGACTACAGCAAAGCACGGCAAGTAGAGAGCATCGGAACGTCCGTGTACATGATTCGGCGTTCCACGTGGGAGCAGGCAGGAATGCTCGATGAGGGTTTCCGCCTCGCGGTTGTCGATCTATCGTACAACTACATGCTCAATCAGAAGGGATATAAGGTGTACTTCACACCTTGCAGCGAGGCGATTCACTTCGGAGGGCAGAGCATTAACCAGAATATACCCGCTTCACTTCTCGATCAGCGACGCGCGCTGATCGATTTCAGTTCGCGCTACAACTACTTCGGTAAGGGACGACTGTCGAAGGCGGTCGTGCGCTTCGGAATTGGAATCCGGTATTACTCCAAGATCCTGGGATACCACTTGACCTCGGACAAGCGTGTTATCAAGGGCCCTGGCGCTCCGACGAAGGAGGTCGCGGCCTTGGCGGCTCTCATCGGAAGTCCGGGCAATGGCGCGGCTAGCGACCCGGCTCTTGAGTTTGAACCAGAGATGCCTCCCAGTACGGCCGGCGCACCCTTCGCCGAATCGCGCGTTGAGCGTGGATGAAGGGCCGGGAAGCCAGCCACCAAAGCGAACCTTGCGTGAACAAGCGAACGACTCCCTGACGAGCACTACTCAGGCTACGCATTTCCTCCAAAGCCAGTGCGGTGGAATACGTCATGCGGCGGTAGGCAACGATCTGCGGATCGAGGTGGTGCGCCCATCGCTCCACAAGCGCCAGCGGTTCTTCGAATAGCCTTCGCCGGTTGGAGTAGGTCATGCTGTCAGGGTGGACGCGGTATCGGCAGACGACTTCCTGCACAGCGCGTGCCGCATACCGCTGCGCAAGAGCGGTGTAAAAGTAATAGTCCGGAGTCAATTCGATGAAATCCGGAATTCCGCCAGTTCTTCCACTGCCGACCGGCGAAGTACAGCAGAACTCATGGCGATAAAACACGCGCTGCGGAATAGCTCGCTGAAAATGTTGCCTTCCGGAAGGGAGGCGAACTCATGCGCCTGGTCGTAATCACGCTCTCGGCCATCGGGCCACACGAGTAGGGTCCGGCCATAGATGATGGCCACGCCATCACGGGCCAGCGCGGTCTGCTTTTCCAGCTTGGTTCTTGTCCAGAGATCGTCCTGGTCAAGAAAAGCGACCCATTCGCCTCTGGCTTGCTGAATTGCATTGTCTCTGGCCTTCCCGAGCGTGGGTTCTTCCGGCGACAGGAAATATCGCACTCGCGGGTCTGTGTAGCCGGCGACGATTTGCGCGCTGCCGTCGGTGGACCAGTCGTCCCAAGCTATCAGCTCCCAGTCCGTGAAGGTTTGCGCCATCACCGAATCCAGGGCTTCGTGGAGGAAGGCAGCCCCGTTGCGGATGTTCATGATGACGCTGACCAAAGGCATAGGCGATTAGAGCATATCTGAGTTGGGGTGTCGGTGAGCGCGGCTCAGGGTACTTCGCGTGACACGATGAAGCTCCGCAACGTCTTCCTCTCCTTCGTCCGGCTGGCTACGGGTGAGGTATTTGGGAGGATCGCGACCTTCGCGCTATTCGTTTATGTATCCCGTTATTTCGGTGTGCAAATACTCGGCGTTATCGCGCTCGCGCAGACGGTCGCCTCTTATGTGATGGAGCTTTCCGATCAGGGACTGAAGCTGATCGGGGCTCGCCTGCTGGCGCGCAACGCTGGACTGGCTTCGTACGTCGTGCCATTCGTGCTGAAACGCCGCGCCGCCCTGGCGGCGGGGGCAGTCGCGCTGGGCGCTCTTTACGCTGTCTTCGGCCCAATTCCACCTGAAGCCCGGGCCTGCGTGCTCATCTTCGACTTCGCTGTGGTTCCCTATGCGTTCGCGCTTGACTGGGTCGCTTGGGGTCTCGGCCACTTTGGAGTGCTGTCGCTTTGGCGCAGTGGCGTGAGCATCGTGTATGTGGGGCTGGCGGTGTTGGCGATGCAGCTTACCATGCGTCCTATCGCCTCGATCTCTGGCGCCAACATCGTGAGCGCGCTGCTGGGTGCAGGCTTTCTGTGGGTCGTCTGGAAACTGCGTTGGAGCCGCTCACATAGTCAACGAACTCCCGATTCGGTGCTCGCCACTTCTGCCGAGGAACTGCGCCCCACTCGAGTGTTTGCGCTCGGGCTGTCGAACCTGCTCAACCTGGTCTTCATGAACGCCGACATCCTGTTGCTAGGGGCCATGACATCCACGTCCGAAGTGGGACGTTACAGTGCCGCCTGCAAGCCTTTGTATGTGATCTTCACGGGTTTCTGGTTGCTGACCGACGCGCTTTACCCGCATCTGGCTAAGCTGGAAGCAGGGGCGCGGGCGCACTATGTCCTGCTGCTGGCGGTGGCAGGTCTGGCAGTTCTAGCTTCGGCGGCAGCTCTCGGACTCGGCCTGCTCGCGCCCCAGATCCTTACTTTGATCTATGGCTCAACGCTCGGTGCCGCCGGACTTCTCCGAATCTTGTTGATCGCTCTGCCACTGGACTTTTGCTTCTCGCTGCTGTGGACGGTCCTGGTCAGCCGCGGCTATGACCGTACGGTGCTGTACTCTCTGGCGGCCGCCGCGACGACGAATGTGGTTCTCAACCTGGTCTTCATCCCGCGCTTCCAGGCCCACGCTGCGGCGTGGGCGACGGTGGCATCTTACGCCTTGCTATTCGCCGCCGTGCTCATCTTTGTCCTGAGGAAGAAAGTTCTCGCCTGCTCCGAAAAGCGTGAGCCCGTGACCGCACCGGTATGGGTTTGATCGCAGTTGGCTATTCGTCCCGGCTCGGCGAACGAGCCGCTTGAACGGCGGGGATTGGTTCTGCAACGCCTCCGGTACCTTGCCCGACGGACGTCTTCCAATATGGTGACAAAATGTTCCGCCGCACGATGTGGAAAGCGAACATAAACGGACGTTTTAACTGCGAAATCGCAGAGCCTTTCGTGAACATCCGGACGATCCCGCGAACAGCAGTGCCTGGACTTCGCATCTCCTCCAGTGCGATGGCGGTGGCGTGCCGCTTGCGGCAGAGAGCGACGGTGCGCGCGTCAAGCGAATCGGCCCAGTGGTTCACCAGCCACAACACTTCTTGTTGTACGGCGATTGCTGCCAACCGCGACGTGTTCGCGCCATGCATCCGGTAACGGCAAACCACCTCCTGCGAAGCCCGTGCCGGATACCGTCGTGCCACGGCGGTGTAGAGGTAATAGTCCGGAATGATCGCAATCTGATCCGGTATTCCGCCGATCTCCTCAATCGCCGAGCGCCGAAAAACGGCAGAGCTCATGGCGATGAAGCATCCCGTGGTAAACAACTGAGTGAAGATGTCGCCTTCCGGCAGTTGCTTGAACTCGTGCGCCTGGTCGTAGTCGCGCTCCAGTCCGCTGGGATAAAACCTGACGGTGCGCCCGTAGATGATGCCTGCGGACTGGTCAGCGATCGTCATCTGCATCTCGAGTTTGCGCGGCACCCACACGTCGTCCTGATCCAGAAACGCCACCCACTCGCCGCGCGCCTCGCGAATGGCATTGTCGCGAGCCTTGCCAAGGGAGGTTTCCTCAGGAGAGAGGAAATAGCGAATTCTCGGATCGGAGTATTGAGCGACGATGTCCGCGCTGTCGTCGCTGGAGCGGTCGTCCCAGACGATCAGTTCCCAGTCAGCGAGGGTTTGCGCCACGACACTGTCCAGCGCCTCCCGCAGGGTGGAAGCCCCGTTGCGAATGTTCATGATGACGCTGACCAGGGGCATGACCTTCGCAGATTACATCACACTGAGCTTAGGCGGCTGCCGGAATATTGGCAGGAGGTTGTTACCAGGCAGTAGAAGAGCAATTCCCAAAAGGCCACCGCAATGGCAGTGACCGCGAAATTCAGCATGAACCAGTCAAAGTGGTAGATCGTCCTCGGCAACATGCCAATCAGTAGCCACGCCCGCAGGAATCCTGTCGCGATCGCTATCGCGAATATCATCACCGCCAGTGAGACGCGCGTCGTCATTGGCGGCAGGGAGGCGGCGCCCGCAATCGGCGCCGTCTCGCGATACCACAACAGAATCCACACCGCCAGCGCAAGTAAGCCGACCAATGTGCTTGCATACTGCAGAAGCATGAACACTGGCGTCCGTCCTGCGATCGGCAGATCGAGCCAGCGCCGCAGCCACGCGAAATGCATCCACGGCCAGGTGTGGGCATGAGTGAACGAATCCCACAGCAAATGCGTCGCAATGCCAAGCACGATGGCGAGGGTTATTGCGACAGTTCGGCCCGGGGCGCCGAAGTCGAACGTTTCCAACTCGCCAGTGAGACGCCGCTGCATCCCAACCGGCAGCAGCCCTATTACGGGTCTTTTGATGGCGAAGTGATAAAACCACAAGGCGGCGAACGATGCGGGCAGCGTGAACAGCAGAACGCCGGGAAAGGCGTGGCCGAGGGCCCGATACTGCGTGGTGCCGATCACGTAGGGGAAATCCGGCGCCATGCTTCCAACAAGGAAAGCCGACCAGACGAGGTTCAATCTTCTGAAGGGCAGCGCCGCGGCTGCATGGGCAACAGTGAAGGGCATAGGCTCCGAGGGCCACTAGTGGCTGCGGGTTGCGGCAATTGGACCGTCAATCGCAATCGCCAGGCGGCTCTCGACCGGCGATTACCATACCGTTTGCAGTATAGCCGAGAGAATCGACGGCTTCCGGCCTGTGAACGTGGAGTCATTTACAATCGCCATACACACGTTCAACTCTAGTCGCATGAGACCCGCTCCGCTCACCAGCGAAAAAACATCCATCGATCCAGCCACTAACAGTCTGCCCGCGATTGCGGGTGGAACACCAGTGCGTACCCTCACAACCCGGCTGGTCTTTGGCGCTCCCGTGCTCGGCGAGGAGGAAGTCGCCTCGGTCGCAGAGTGTATCCGCAGCCTTTGGATTGGGTTGGGGCCGCGCGTTGAACGCTTCGAACAGGAATTTGCCCGCTACAAAGGAGCACCGTATGCGCTGGCCGTGAGCAGCGGCACGGCAGCTATTCATCTCGCCCTTGCCACTTTGGGAATTGGTCCCGGCGACGAAGTCATCGCTCCGGCGATGACATTCTGCTCGACCATTCACCCCATAGTGCACACCGGTGCGAAACCCGTGTTGGTGGATTGCCGCCGCGACACCTTCAACATCGATCCCGAGCAGGTCGAGAGCCGCATCACACCGCGAACCAAGGCCATCCTGGTGGTGCACATGTGCGGCCGTTGTTGCGAGATGGACGCTATCCTGGAGATCGCCAGCCGGCGTAAGCTGCGCGTCATCGAGGATTGTGCCCACGCCATCGAGGCCACGTACCATGGCAAGGCGGCTGGCCTGATGGCCGACATTGGTTGCTTCAGCTTTTACCCCACCAAGAACATCACTACCGGCGACGGTGGCATGGTCATAACCCGCGATGCAGAGCTTTTTCAGCGGGCGAAGGTCCTTTCTCTTCACGGCATGACAGCCGATGCATGGAGTCGATTCGTCGGAGGTCCGAGCGGCTACGAAGTTGTCGAAGCAGGTTTCAAGTACAACATGACGGACCTGGCAGCGGCTCTCGGATTGCCGCAGTTGGCGAAGATCGAAGAGCGCTGGCAGCAACGCCAGCAACTCTGGTCGCAGTACAACAAGCAACTGAAGCAGCTGCCACTCCTGCTACCGGCGGTCAATGAGCCGGAATCGCGGCATGCGTGCCATCTTTACACGCCACTTCTCAAACTGGAGGAGTTGCGCTCTGGACGTTCCGAAATCATCGCTGCACTTGAAGCGGAGAACATCGGAGTCGGCATTCACTACCTTCCGGTGCATCAGCATCCTTATTACCGGCGGCAGTTCGGGTTCGAGGACGCGGATTTTCCAAATGCCACGTTTGTCGGCGAGCGCACCATCTCGCTGCCGCTCTCGCCCGCCATGTCCGAGCGGGATGTTGCTGACGTAGCGACTGCGATGACTCGCATTTGCCGCTACTATTCAGCTTCCGCCTAGGCCCGACGAGGTGTTCGGCCCGCATACCGCGTAATGACCAAGCCGTCGCATATCCTCAGCCGCAAAATGGTGGCCATTCTCTTCGGTCTGGCTGTCATTGCTATGGTCTCTATGGCTGCCATCGCGCAGGATCCTGCTCCGCAAACGCCCTCAGCGCAGGCCGGAACTCCCGCGCCCGCGACTCCGACTCCGGATCCGTTCTACGCGCCCGTCACGCATCCTAACGAATCCAAGTTCCTCATCCATCTTGCTGAAGATCAGGCGGCAATCTGGAGCAGCCCTTTTCATCTGAAGCCCGGCGATGCCAAGTGGCTGCTGCCGGCGGCCGGCATCACAACCGGATTGATGGTTACGGATCCTCAAAGTTCCTACGCGATGCGCCTGGGTGACCTCAGTGCATGGAAGACCGCGTCGAACGTCGGCCTGGCATCGGCCGTAGGCATGACGGGAGCCGCCTACGTCTGGGGACGCATCACTCGCAACGACCGATTGCGCGAGACTGGAGTGCTGGCCACTGAGGCCATGCTCAATGCTCTCGCTGTGGATTCTGCGATCGAGGCCGCCACGGGACGTCTGCGCCCGCAACCTTCCAATTATCAGAATATTTTCTTTCACAGCGGTTCTTCGTTTCCTTCTGGTCACGCAGGCGTGACGTGGGCCTTCGCCTCCATCATCGCGCACGAGTATCCCAATCCCTGGGCTGAATTTGGCGCTTACGGATTGGCCTTAGGCACCAGCCTGGCGCGCGCGGCATCGGAACAACACTTCCTGTCCGACGCTTTCGTTGGCAGCCTAATGGGCTACCAGATCGGGCGGCAAATCTACAAGCAGCGACACGACAAGAATCTCGATGACGATCTGAAGATTGTCGCCGAGCAGACGTCGGCTATTCGTCCGGGCACTCTGGCCAGCACCTATGTTCCGCTGGACAGTTGGGTCTATCCCGCGCTGGAAACGCTAATCGGCGAGAGATACATTGACACGGCTTTCCTGGGCCTCCGGCCGTGGACCCGAATGTCGTGCGCTCGCCTGATGGTTGAGATGCATGAAAATGTTGAAGGCCACGGCGACTTGCCGCCTCGGATTGCGCAGTTGCAGAAGTATCTGGACACGGAGTTCGCCGAAGAACTCGAAGCCCTGGAGGGAAAACCGACCGAGTCGATCCAACTCGATACGCTCTACACTCGCGTACTGGATATCGCCGGCAAGCCCATCAACGACAGCTATCACTTTGGACAGACACTGATCAACGACGAAGGCCGGCCCTACCAGCAAGGAGTGAACAACATAACCGGCTTCACGGCTCGCGCTCAGGATGGCCGATTTGCCTTTTATGCCTCCGGAGAGTACCAGCACACTCCGTCCGCGCCCGCGTTCTCGCTGCTGCAGCGCTCGGTCATCGCCGAAGTGGACTTAAACCCATTGCAGCCTGCGACGCCATTCGCGACCATCGACCGGTTCCAGTTGCTCGATACCTACGTTGCCATGAAGTTTGCCGGCTTGGACTGGTCTATCGGCAAGCAGAGCCTGTGGTGGGGCCCGGGCGAAGGTGGTGCGCTGCTCATGAGTAACAACGCCACACCTCTATGGATGGCGCAGCTCAACAGCACTTCGCCTGTTTATATTCCTGGCGTCTCGAAGATCCTGGGCCCCATTGAGGGGAACAACTTCTTCGGCTCGCTAGCCGACCATCACTTTCCAGTCGGGCCGTACATGTTCGGCCAGAAGTTCAGTTGCAAACCGCTCCGCGACCTGGAACTCAGCATCAGCCGAACGGTGATATTTGCTGGCCAGGGACATGTGCCCCTGACCTTCGGATCTTTCTGGAACAGCTTTACCAGCTTTACCAACGTTCCGGTCGACGTCAAGTTCTCGCGCAACGATCCGGGCGCCCGTCACGCCCAGTTCGACCTTTCCTGGAGGCTGCCCAAGTTACAGCGCTGGTTGACGTTCTACAGCGACTCAATCGTGCACGACGACGTTAACGCGCTGCCTAATGGGCGCTCGGGAATCAATCCCGGCATTTACTTGTCGCACTTCCCAAAATTCCCCAAGCTTGATTTCCGTGCCGAGGCGGTTTACACCGACCCGCCGGGCGCGACCTCCCAGGGTGGACGTTTTCTTTATTGGGAAATTGTTTATCACGACTTGTATATCAATGACGGCAACCTGATGGGAAGCTGGATTGGCCGCGAAGGCAAGGGCTATCAGGCATGGAGCACTTATTCCATCAGCCCACAGAGCAGCATCCAGGCGAGTTTTCGCTACGCCAAGATTGATAAGGACTTTATCCCTCGCGGAAGCACGCAGTGGGACGGCGCTGTGTCAGCCATGGTGCGAGTTCGCAAGGATCTCCAGATGAAGGCCTTTCTGCAGTATGAGTCATGGCTGGAACCCGTTTCGGCCCCTCTGCGCCAGACGGACTTCACAACTTCTGTGGAATTTACCTGGTGGCCCGATCTTGCTGCCAAACGGCCACTCTCGGCCCGGTAAAATAAGTCCCGTTAATTCAAAGATTTGATTCGGCGCTTCCCCGGGAGCGCCGTTTTTTGTCTTGGAAAAGCTTTTCCCCTGTCGAAACCTTGGTTCCCCGTACGTCGTATCGGTGTAAGGGTAGAAACGACATTGGGAGCTGACACCATGCAAGCGATACACAACACCACGGCGCAGAAAGCGGGTTGGCTGGTTTTTGAGATGCCGGAAACGCTTCGGAGAATGGATGTATCGGGGGGAGCTATAAACAGCGTGGCCGACGACTTGATCGCGGCGCAACTGCTGAGCGATGGCCAGCAAGCGATCCAGGACCTCGAAGATCTCAAACGAGTCAACGCTCGCCTGTTTCCGCAGGAGCTTCCGCAGTTGGCGAGCGTGGCCTATGCGGGCGTGTGCATCGAGGCCCGGTATGCCGGTGGCGACTTCTACGACTTTTTCCAGCGCGGTCCGCATCGCCTCGGAGTAGTCGTCGGCGATGTGTCTGGCAAAGGTGTGGCCTCCGCATTACTGCGGGCAACACTGCAGGCTAGCCTGCGGACCCTGCGTCTGACGGGTCTCGATGACTTCGATGGCCAACTGACGCTGGCCAACCGGCTGCTGCTGGAAAGCGCACCGGAGGCGATGTACGCGTCGCTGTTCTTTGCCGAGTACGACGAACGGTCGCGGCGGCTTCGGTACGTGAACTGTGGCCATCCGGCGCCGGCAGTTCTTCGTGATGGCAGGATCATATGGCTGCAGCCGACGGCCACTGTGCTTGGACTGTTCAATGACTGGCGGTGTTCCATCGCCGAGATTCAGCTACAGCCCGGTGACACGCTGTTGATTTACACCGATGGAGTCACCGAGGCGACCGACGGCGCCGGGGAAGAATTTGGACCAGACCGGCTGCTGGCGATGTTGAACGCTCAAGACCACTTGCCGGTGTCCATGCTCCTGCAAGAGTGCGTGAATAGTGTCCGCCGGTTTGCCCAGGGCAGTCCATGCGATGATGTCACTCTGGTGGCGCTCCGCTGTCTGGAGCCGGAGAGCTAGTTCGATTTCGGGTGCAGAAAAAAGAAATTGGCGCTGTCGATTTTGGATTGTCCATACGTCGTACGGATAGGAGGATGAAAACCATGCAATATCTTTTGCTGCTTTACGGTAACGAAAAACGCTGGACCACCATGAACGACGCTGAGCGCAATGCCGGTATCGCCGAATACCGCGCGTTTAGCACAGAGCACGCCAGCTCCATCCTGGGAAGCAACCCGCTGCAGCACACCGGCACCGCGCGCACGGTACGCGTTCGCGACGGCAAGCGGCTGGATACCGACGGGCCCTTCGCCGAGACCAAGGAGCAGCTCGGCGGTTACTATCTGATCGAGGCGCCTGGCATCGACGAGGCAGCCGCGATCGCTGCGAAGGTTCCGGCTGCCCATTACGGCTCCGTCGAAGTGCGGCCTATCATGACGATTCCGTAACCTGATCGCAGGAAGGACGAAATCAATGGAATATCTGCTGTTGATTTATGCGGACGAGAAGGGCTGGGCGGGTATGGACGAACCAGCCTGGAGCGCTGAGGCCGCCAAATGCCTGGCGTTCGGGGAGAAACACGCCGAGCATATCAAGGGCGCCAACTCGCTCCAGCCCACGACGGCCGCCACCACGGTCCGGGTGCGCGATGGGAAGCGTTTGACCACGGACGGGCCGTTCGCCGAAACCAAAGAGCAGCTTGCCGGCTATTACCTGGTAGAGGCTGCGAATCTGGACGAGGCGATTGCCCTGGCGGAGAAGAATCCCATCGCTTCATACGGCTCGATCGAAGTGCGGCCCGTTCGGAAACTAAAGTAGAGATACGGTTGCCAATCAGATTACGAGGGATGCCATGCGTTACATGATGCTCATTTATACCAAGGAAACGGAAAAGGCGTGCGCGGAAGAGATGCAAGCGGTGTCGGCGGCGCATTGGGCCATTATGGATGAGACTTCCCGGCGCGGCATTTTGCGCGGGACCGACCCACTGGAGCCGACGACTACAGCAACCACCGTGCGCGTGCAGGACGGCAAAGTCGTGGTGACCGACGGGCCCTTCGCGGAGACCAAAGAGCAGCTCGCCGGATACTACATCCTGGAGTGCAAAGATATTGACGAGGCACTGGAATGGGCGGCCAGAATTCCCAGCTCGTGCGGAGGCGCGGCGGGTTGCATCGAGGTGCGTCCCATCCACGAGATTCGTAAGCCCGCTCTGGAGTCTAAGGCTTCGGAATACGCGAAGGCGTAGATGGATGATCTGCGCAGCGCGGCCGACGCGATCTTCCGGCGCGAGTCGGGAAAGATTATTGCCGGGTTGATCCGCGTTTCGGGCTCGTTCGATCTCGCCGAAGAGGCCATGCAGGATGCCTTCGCGGCGGCGCTTGTCAATTGGGAAAATGGCATCCCTGACAATCCGGCCGCGTGGATCACCGCGGTGGCCCGCCGCAAGCTCATCGACTATATACGCCGCGAACGAACACGGCTCGACAAGCAGGACCAGTTACTCTACGAGACCGAAACCTCCACCTCGGCGGAAGATCCCATCGGAGATGGCGATATGAGCTTCCCCGACGATCGGCTCCGGCTGATCTTCACCTGTTGCCACCCGGCGCTGAATCGCGAAGCGCAGGTCGCGCTTACCTTGCGAACGCTGGGCGGGCTCACCACTCCGGAAATCGCGCGCGCCTTTCTCGTACCGGAGCCGACGCTGGCACAAAGGCTCGTCCGCGCCAAGCGCAAAATTCAGGACGCGCGCATCCCGTACGAAGTGCCCGAGGAGCCGGCCCTGCCGGAGCGCTTGGACTCGGTACAGACTGTCATCTATCTCATCTTCAATGAAGGCTACACCGCGACGGCCGGCGACTCGCTCATCCGGCGCGAGCTGTGTGCCGAAGCCATTCGGCTGGCGCGCACGCTCTGCGAGCTGATGCCGAACCAGCCGGAAAACCTCGGCTTGCTGGCGCTTATGCTCCTGCACGATTCCCGTCGGGATGCCCGCATCAACGCCACCGGGGAACTGGTACCGCTGGAGGAGCAGGACCGGAGTCTCTGGCATCGCGAGCAGATTGAAGAAGGCTTGCGGCTGACTGAAAGCGCGTTGCGCCTCGGCCGGGTCGGGTCGTATCAGCTGCAAGCTGCCATTGCTGCTGTTCATGCCGAAGCCAGCGCCGCTGACAAGACCGATTGGAGGCAGATTGCGGCCCTCTACCAGGTTCTGCTGCGGCTGACCGCCTCTCCAATCGTGGCCCTAAACCACGCCGTCGCGGTCGCGATGAGCGAAGGAATGGAAGCCGGCTTGGCCCTGCTTGACAAGCTGGGCGCGTCCGGCGAGCTGGATTCTTACTACCTCTACCATGCCGCCCGCGCCGACCTGCTGCGCCGTATGGGAAGCCGCGAGCGGGCGTTGGAAGCCTACGAGCGCGCCCTCGCCCTGACCACGAATGCCGTCGAGCGCAGATATCTCCGCCGCCGCCTTGCCGAATTGGAAGCGGCACGGCCCTAGGTGAATTTTTGAGGTGGGGCATTCAGGCCAGGTTCGGTTAGAGCGCTTCGGCGCCCGATCGGATTGGGTTCACGTACCCTCCTGGAGGGGCGCGCTTTTAGGCACGCCGGAAGAATCGCCAAACTAGCCGGCTTTAGCCGCTGAGGGAATTCGCCTTCTGCGCCAGCAAAATTCGAATTCCCCTCCAGGGGCTGAAGCCGCGCCCCTTCGATACCATGCTAGAATCTCTACGCCTTCAAGGAGTACTGATGCCTCCCACCTTCGGCAACGGCAAGATCTGCTACATCGAAATTCCTGCCACCGACATCGCCCGGTCAGCCGACTTCTACCAACGCGTGTTCGGCTGGCACACTCGGCAGCGCGGCGATGGCAGCGTCGCCTTTGATGATATCGTCGAGGAAGTGAGTGGCACCTGGGTACTGGGACGTCCGCCGTCAACGACGCCCGGCATTTTGATTTCCATCATGGTGGACAGCGTGGCTTCGACGCTTGACCTCATCGTCGCCAACGGGGGCGAGATCGTGCAGCCCATTGGCGCCGATGCACCCGAGATTACCGCCCGCTTCCGTGACCCAGCGGGAAACGTGCTCAGCGTCTACCAACATCGCGGCTGACGTGGAACGGCGGAATGCCCGAGACATCCCGCCGGTTTTCTTACTCGCGCTGACTTCACTTTGGGCTCAGTGGGCGCCTGAGACTGGAGTAAACGAAACTCCCCGCAAAACTTCGAGGTTGTTCGCGCTATCAAAGACGGAGAAACTCTCACTCGGGGGCAGGGAACTGGCACCGATCTGGTCCGTAATCACCACCACTTTGTTCGGATCGGCCCCCTGATCGCCGTTACCGCTCACCGTAGAGGTTATGGCGTAGATGGTCGCCGTGCCGTCTCCGTTCACAATGCCGGTGATGTTACGCAAGCCATCCGTCCCGGGGGACCAGGGAAGTCCGGTCGCCGGATTGTTTCCAGTCGGGTAGCCACTGACCGTGTAAGGCACGCCCAATTGCAAGCCATTCTGCAAAACATAAGCCAGTATCCACTCACCACCCGCGCCTGACGCGCCGCCCGATTGAAAGATCCACTTCTGCAGTCCGGCCGTTGTCTGGGCTGCGGCCTTCGTGTACAGGTTCTTGGAGCTGGAATAAGTATTGTCTCCGTTGCCCTCATCGGCAACATAGAGAGTGGTGGCGTTCGCAAACCAGATGCCGAAGGGGAAGGAGGTCTTCGACTTGAGGGCAACGGGAAAGCCCTTAAGGATGCACATGTTGTTGGGATCGAGGCCCTTGGTTTGCAGCAGCGTGGGGTCGTAGGCGAGCGGCGCAGTGGGGAGCATTGCGCCTGCCGGCGGCAGACCGATGCCATTGTTGTCGTTACAGATGGTAAGCGTGGGGTCGACCCAGTAAACGGTGTTGACACCGTTACCGCCGCTGCCCTTGGTGTAGTAGAGAACGTTATTGAAAATCGTCAGCCCGCGGAAGTTGGTGTCTTTCCCAATCTTGTCCACCGGGTCCCCTAATTGCGTGATGTTGAAGCTCGCTACCGGTGTGGGCATTCCAGGGTGCTGGAGGACTTCACGCTCAAAGAGAGGAGTGAGGATCTGTGCGCCTGCTCCGATAATGACGCCGTCTGGTTGAGGATTGCCACCATTGCCAGCGTTGCCGGCCGTGTAGAAGAAGCTGGCGCCGTTGCTGTCGTTGTAGATGGCGGCACGGCCATTGTTCCCGCTGTAGGCATTGGTTTTCGTGAAGCTCATATTGCCGTGCACATCCACGAGCGCAACCGCGCGGTAGAAGGCCGTGCCAACCGGATTGGTCGGATCGATGACCATTGGGGTATTAGAGTTGGACACATCAAGGTCGTCGATGGAGTCAATGTAGCCCATAAAGGTCAAATATTGGCCATCGGTCGAGAGGTTGAGAGCGATTTCGGATTTGGAGGAGAAGCTGGTGACCAGGACGTCATTCAGCGGCAGAATTCCACGCTTCGAGCTGTAGGGAACCTGGAGTGTGTTGACCAGCGAGCCTGCGGGAGTGAACTGGTCGAGCAGGATCTTCGAAGTGATGCCGAAACTGCCATCGACAGTGTCGTTGTTCCAAACGGTGGGATAGGTGCCGTTGTTAGTCGCGGCCCCGGCGCAGCCGGCCTGAGTGGCTTGGCAGTTTGGCGGCAAGATTTCGCCCACCGTAACGTTATTCGCATTGTTATCGTAAACGCTCCGGCTTACCACCAGGTTGCCAGGCTGGAAATAGGTTTGGGCAGACGCAAGCACGCAGCCGGCTACTATGGTCAACGAAACCATCGCCAACCGCAGAGCGCGCGCACGCAGACGATCCAGCTTTCTCTGGACGTTATCTGTCATCGGGAATCTCCTTGAAATCTCAAAGCATTGAACCCATCCGCATCGCAGGGTTCGCAATTGATGTTCGCAGTCAAGAACTGCTGTACAGAACCGCCCTGGTTTCGATGAACGTGGCCTAGGTGGAACGATGGAGGACTTTCAGCTTGCGCAGCGACACTCCGGCAAGCGCCAGGAATCCTCCACCAAACATGACCATGAGGCCGTCAGGCTCTGGAATGCCGGTGATGGTAAAAGCTTCGGAAGGAATCGGACCTATGCCGTTGTTTGCAAACCCCAGGGACGGGCAGCCCTGGCCGGTGCAGCCCACGCCGCTGTTCTCATCCCAGCCCACCAGGTTGCCGCTGGGAACGGTCGCGTTAAACAGGTTGAGCCAGTAGGTTCCACCACCCTTCGGGGAGAGGACATTCAGGCCGGTCACTGAGATCTGGTCAACGTTGTAGCCATAGACATTTGTGAAGAGAAATTTGTCAATGAGGCTTGAGCCGCTAGCCGTACCGGAGGCGATCACCGTTCCACCGTTTGCCGCGGTGGTCAGGGACCACTGCACTGAGCTCAGCGTATCACCCGGGAATTCCCAGGCGCCGAATGCGAAGCCTGAGATGTTGATAACAGAAGGTGAGAGAGTGAACGTGTCACTCACGACATTGCCGTAGTTGATGATCCAAGCCTCGTTTCCACCGTTGATAGGACCGTTGTCATAAAGGTTAAAGTCACCCGCCACGGCCGACGCCGAAAACAGGAGACAGAGCGAAGCAAGAAGGGAGAGCGAAAGGGCGCGTGCCTTCATGATCGACGAAATCATCGCCAACCGCGGAGCGCTCGCAAGCAGACAATCCAGGTTTCTCTGGATGGTATCTGTCATAGGAAATCTCCTTAGGAATCTCAGGGATTGAACCCTTCGGCACCACAGGGCTCGCCTTGGATTTTCTCAGTGAAGAATTGCTGTACTGTTACAGAATCATCAAGGTTCGATGAATGCGGCCGCGGACGGGTCAGGCTTGCATTCCAATTCCGCACGACGCGATGAAGTCAATGAAAAGTGTTGCCCGTCTGCTGGACGAGTATGGTCACTTCCTCCATGCCCGCAGGCGCGGTATCCACGGAGGGACGTTCCCGCAATATTCCTCGTAGTCGACCCCAAATTTCCGTCGCAGGGTTGGCTGCTCGTAAAACATTACGAACAACACCACACCTAGCATGGCCGCGCAGGCCCATGCGATTGCGGCCGGGTTAGCCCGTCCGAAGACCACCCACAGACCTGCCCATCCCACGAAGAACCCCAGGTACATCGGGTTACGCACGTAGCGATAGAAGCCAACGACAACCAGCCTCTGCGGCGGAGCCATCGGCGCGGGAGTGCCGCGTCCCGTCCATCCGAAGTCCCAGATGCACCGCAGTGCCACGGCGAAACCAAGCACCGAGGGCACGGCTGCAATCCAGCGCCATCGGGCGTCGCCGGCGGTGTCAACGCTAAAGCCGAGCCAGGACGGCAGCAACCAGAACCATAGAGCAAAGAAAGCCGAGCCCACCGCCAGCGAGGCGACTAGGGTCAGCCAACGCCCGGCGCCATCCGCAGACTTCTGTGGCTCGGCCTCCTTGGGTGTCATGTACCCTCACACTGCTCAGACGTATGTCAGTCGCGTTGACTCCGCGAGAGAAATGCGGCGCGCCTTAGCTTACAGCTAACGGCCAGCGGCTTGTTTCTTACATCCGCTTCACCGTCTTCTCATACAAGCCTTTGAAACAGCGGCCGGGATCGTACTTGCTTTTCAACGCTTCGTACACCGGATGGTTGTAGATCCGCCAGAAGGTCCCTTCATCGTAGTAGGCGGTCGAGTACAGCCCCTTCGTGCCCTGCAAGTCCAAGGCCTTTGCTTCGATCTTCTTGTTGTAGTAGCCGTCGGGCTGGGTGCTTGGCACCGTGTCCCAGAAGCCAAAGTTGATGTAAAGCTTTTTGCCGTCGAACGGGCACAAATCGTAAGTGGCTCCCGGATCGTAGCTGCGGAAGGGACAGATCCAGACAGGCAGGACACCGATCTCGCGCAGCAGAAATTCGAAAAACTCAACTGCGTGCTCGAGGGGAATGTCCACGTCCTGGATGACCGATTCGGTGCCGGACCCGGGCATGATCTTATGTGACAGCCGCATGATGCGCTGGTAGGTCTTCGAGTTCAGCAGCCACTTCGTTGCCAGCAGCCGTACCGATGGATGCTGCACGTAGAAATGCTTCGAGCACCAGAACCAGTCCGTGTCCCAGCGCCAGATGTAGTCATGCGCGGTGAGGTAGTCCACGTCACGCCGCCGGATGGACTGGTAGAACACGTTCATGTAGGTGTAATCGCTGGCGAAGGGCGCATCGTCGGTGAACTCGCCGGTAACGATGTACATCTCGCGGCCGTTGAACACGACGCCGTCGAGGTAGTCAAAATGCGGGTTCGCACATAGCGCTTCGATCCGCGCAAAAAACGTGACGGCTTCGGTGAATCTCGCGTGAGAAAGCTTGACAAATCGCTTCGCCGGAATGAGCCTGACTTTGAGGCGCAGCACATAGCCCAGAGTCCCGTAAGAGTTCGGAAAGCCGTAGAACAGGTCGGGATTCTGTGTGGCCGAGCAGACAATGGTGCTGCCGTCGCCGAGAAGAATTTCCATCTCCTCGACGGTCTCGTGCACCAGCCCGTATTTGAATGACGATGACTCGATCCCCAACCCGCTGATGGCTCCGCCGATGGTGATGGTTTTGAGCTGCGGCACGACCGTCGGCAGCAAGCCGAATTTCAAGGTCTCATGGGCCAGCTCTTCATAGGTCGTCATGCCCTCGACGTCGGCGACACGGCGCTCAGCGTCCACGTTGAGCACATGGTGGAAGGCGCGCACGTCAATCCGCCGAGTGCCGGTTTGCAGACGACGACGAAAGAGGTTTGAGGTGGGCTTGGCGAGGCCGATGCTGGCGCCGTTCGCTCGTGCCGCCGCAAGCTCGCGGATGAGCCGCTCGCGTCGCTGCTCATAAGCCTTGGTTTCCGACGAGGAAATTATCTCAGCGGCTAAAGCCGACTTCATAAGAGGATCCAGGATGCAGCGCTAAAAGCGCTGCTCCACCCTTGCTACGCCAACTCGGGAAGCGCTTCACCTGACCGGCACATAGCCCTCGGCGTTACCCTTGCTCAGCACAATCTGCCAGAGCTGCAGGCGGCGCGCCCGAAACGCCCCTGCCGACATCAACAGGTAGAGCTTCCACATGCGATAGAAGCGCTTGTCATATTTTCGCTTGTCGAGTGTGCAATAGCGGGTATCGAAGTTGTCCCACCACGCCATCAGCGTCCGGTCGTAGTCGGTCCCGAAGTTGTGCCAGTCTTCCATGACCCAGAGTTCTTCTATTGCCGCCGCGAGCTGAGGCATGGACGGTATCACTGCGCCGGGGAAGATGTACTTGTCACACCATGGGTCGGTGTGGGTCAGCGTCCTGCTGTTGCCGATGGTGTGCAGCAGAAACAGGCCTCCGTCCTTCACTTTGCTGTGCGCGAGCTCCAGGAACGGACGGTGGTTCTTGGGTCCGATGTGCTCGCACAGCCCGACTGCGACCACGCGATCAAACTGCCCCGGCTCATGGACTGCCTCGCGGTAGTCCTTTTCCTCGAAGCGCACCGGCAACCCGGCGCAGAATTCGCGGGCAAACTTCAGCTGCTCTCGCGAGATGTTGTAGCTCGCCACCTCGCAGCCGTATTCCTTGGCCATAAAGCGCGCCAGCCCGCCGAATCCGCAGCCCAGCTCAAGCACCTTCATGCCCGGCTTCAGGTAGAGCTTGCGGCAGATGAGATGAAGCTTGTTCTCCTGGGCCTCGTCCAGATCTTTGGCGCGGGGCCAATAGGCGCAGGTGTACTGCATGTTCTTGTCGAGCATCGCCCGGTAAAGTTCGTTGCCCAGGTCGTAGTGCTGGTGGGCAACTCGCGTCGAACTCCACTTGGTCTGCCGGTTGAGAACCTTGCCCTTGGCCGCAAGCCAGACAACGGAAAATGTCTTGACCTTCTGGTGCAGCTCTGCCTTTTGGACTTTGGAGAAGAACTCGTCGAGCTGTGCGACGTCCCACCAGCCGTCCATATACGACTCGCCCATCCCCATCGAGCCGTGGCTAAGCACGCGCTGATAGAAGCGCTCGTCGTGTATTTGGATGTCCCAGGGGTCGGGGCCGTCCAGCTCGATGTCTGCAAGCGCGAGGATTTCTTGTAGTTTCTCCTTCGCTTTCATACGCTCCTGCGCACAGATGCAAGCCGAAAGTTCCGAACATGAAGTTTTACAGGAAGAATGTTCTTACGACAATACATAGGGAAGGGAATTAGCCTTGCCGTTCGAGAAAAAGGTGTTCCAAAGCCCCAGGCATCTCTACGGTTTTCGTCAGCCCGGCCGGGGGTACGCCCCCCGATAGCCAATTTGGTGCGAGATTCGCCGCGCCGCCTCCTTCACCACCTCCGCAAGGCGCGCCACCGCCTCGCGCGGCACCGCTGTGATGGTTCCGGTGGATCCCAGGCTGGCTTCCACTTGCCCCTGACTGTTGAAGACGGGAGCGCCCACGCAGCGCGCGCCCAGGCTGTTCTCCTCGTCATCTACCGAATAGCCCAACTGCCGGACGCGTTCGAACTCCTTCATCAGTTTGGCCACGCTGGTGATGGTGTAGGGGGTCAGCTTCTTCAGCCCGCGATGGCGGATGATCGTCTCCCTCTCCTCGGCGTCAAGATATGCCAGTAGCGCTTTGCCAACCGCCGTCGAATGCACTTCCATACGGCGCCCGATCCAGGTGTCCATCTTGATGAAGCTCGGCGCCTCCACCTTCTCCACGTACACCGCTTCCTCATGGTCCAGAATCGCCAGATGGGTCGTGAGATGGATCTGGTCCACCAGGTGGCGCATGATGGGCAGTGCGACCTCGCGAATGTCCACTCGGCTCAATGCCGCGCGCGACAGGCTTAGTACCTTCATGCCAAGACTGTACTTACTGTCGTCCTTGTCGCGGCGAAGGTATCCGTGCTTCTCCAGGGTTCGCAGAATGTAGCTGGCCGAACTCTTTGGGATCTTTAACTTGCGGCTCAAGTCCGCGTTCGACATGCCGCCTTCTCGCTGCGCCACCGCTTCCAGAATTAGCAGCGTACGCTCTACGGCGGTCGAGGGGCTTTCAATTGGACGCGCCATGTCCCCAGTCTAACAGTGGGCTGTGCGAAATGCCGAATCGGCATTCACCAAACCGAACGCAGCAAAAATACGCTTACATCACAGACAAGGACAGGATGGAGTGCTTAGCCTTGGAGATGGTGTAACGGTCCGGCAGGCCGGGCAACGGCCCATTAGCGTTCCATTTCGGGAATAATCCTTGGGGGGCTGCAAAATAATGAATGGCTGTTCAGTATGTTGAACAATGCTATTGCGAAGCCGGCACGACCGCAGCTATGGTATGTGCACCATACGGAATAAGTGTTCAGCATAATGAACACAAGAAAATCCTGGTCGGCCTGGGCCGTTATCCCTGCTCTTAAATCCCGACTCGAGAGGAGATCACAAAATGGCGTCCTATCAATCTGCTGTTGAGCTTGAAAAATCATGGAAGTCTGATCCACGCTGGAACGGAATCACTCGCCCTTATACGGGGGAAGACGTAGTGCGCCTGCGCGGCACGCTGCACATCGAGCACACGCTTGGCGCGCCTTGGCGCAGAGCGCCTGTGGGAGATGCTGACCAGCGAGAAGTACGTCAACGCTCTCGGCGCGGTGACCGGCAACCAGGCGGTGCAGATGGTCGCCGCCGGGCTGAAGGCCATCTACGTGAGCGGCTGGCAGGTCGCCGCCGACGCCAATAACGCCGGCCAGATGTATCCCGACCAGAGCCTTTATCCGGCCGACTCGCGTACCCGAATCTCTGCCGACGCCTCAACAACGCGCTGATTCGCGCCGACCAGATCCATCATTCCGAGGGCAAGAACGGCATGAGCTGGTTCGTGCCGCTCATCGCCGATGCCGAAGCCGGATTCGGCGGCACCGCTCAACGCCTTCGAGCTGATGAAGGCGATGATCGAGGCGGGCGCGGCCTGCGTGCACTTCGAAGATCAGTTGTCCTCGGCCAAGAAGTGCGGACACCTCGGCGGCAAGGTGCTGGTGCCGACGCAGGAAGCGGTGCAGAAGCTGATCGCCGCGCGGCTAGCGGCCGACGTGCTGGGTGTTCCCACGCTTGGTTCTGGCGCGTACCGACGCCAACAGCGCGCATCTGCTGACCGCGCGACGTCGATCCCTACGACCGCATCTTCCTCACCGGCGAGCGCACCGTGGAAGGATTCTATTGCATTCACGGCGGCCTCGACTCGGCCATCGCGCGCGGACTTGCCTACGCGCCTTACTGCGGACCTGATCTGGTGCGAAACCTCCGAACCGAACCTGAAGGAAGCCGAGCGTTTCGCCGAGGCGATTCACGCGAAGTATCCCGGGTAAGATGCTGGCCTACAACTGCTCGCCTTCGTTCAACTGGAAGAAGAAGCTGGACGATGCGACCATCGCGCGCTTCCAGCCGGCGCTGGCCGAGATGGGCTACAAGTTCCAGTTCATCACCCTGGCCGGCTTCCACGTGCTCAACCTCAGCATGTTCGAACTGGCGCGCGCCTACAAAGACACGGGCATGACCGCGTACTCGCGTGTGCAGGAGAAGGAATTCGCGCGCGAATACAGCCACGGCTACGGAGCGGTCAAGCACCAGCGCTTCGTCGGCACCGGCTACTTCGATGCTGTCACGCAGGTGATCGCCAGCGGCAAGTCCTCGGTGACGGCGCTGGAGCACTCCACGGAAGCCGAGCAGTTCGCGGAGGTCAAGGTCCCGGCGCAGATGATCGAGATCGGACAGGATCCGTCTTGCCGGCCGATCCTAGGCGAGTGTCCGCTGACCTGCGAGCACGACCACGAGCACATTCGGGGTGGCAGCGTCGCCGCCAACGATTAAGGTTGTTCCTCTAAAAAGCGAAGCATCGAACCTTCTCTACCAGGCACAGGTTTCTCCTTCCCGTGCCTGACTTTTTTCTTGAGCTGGCTCCAGTCAGGCATTCCACTGGGCTGAGCGACTCCGGAAGCGCTGCTAAGACGACGGAGCTACGGCATCCCGTTGGTTCCGCTCTGTGGCGGCTGGAACGGGCTTTGCAGATACTTGCGCGCTTCATCGAGTGCGTTCTGGGTATTGTCGTTGGTCTGTAACGCCTGGCGGTATTCGTTGGTTGCGCGCTCGCGCTGGCCGGTGAGATCGAAGATTTTGCCCAGTTGAATGTGGCTCCAGACCTCGGTCCAGCGCGGCACGCCATCGCCGTTCAAGGCTTCGCGATACGCGTTCGCGGCCGACTGGTAGTTGTGCTGGAGGAAAAAAACCTCAGCGATGCGGTAGTGTGCGAGGGAGCTGTTCTTGTTGATGTCCAGCGCCTTCTGGAATTCCTTCAGCGCTTCCACCAGGTCGTTCTGCTCAACGTCCTGCTGCCCGCGCATGATCGACGTGCGCACCTGCAGTTCCTTCGAATTCTGCAGGACCATGCTCCCAGGGTCGATGCTGATCTTGCGCGGCCTGCCAAAGGTCTCCACAGCATAGGCGGAGTTCGTGCCTTCTACTTCGATGCGCTTGGTTTCCGTCTTGCCGTCGGTATCGATCTTCAGCTCCACCGGCATACGGAATAAGTCCATGTCCTGCTGGATCTCGCCTACGACGCGGAAGCCTTTCTGGGTGCGATAGACGGTGTATTTGTTCTTGAACTCCGGTGCGCCGGTGGAGTCGAGCCACTGCGTGAAGAACCAGGTCAGCTGCTGGCCGGAGGCCTGCTCTGCGATCTTGCGGAAGTCGTCAACCGAGGCCGACTTGCTGGAATACTGGGAGAGGAAGCTGCGCATCGTCTTGTCGAAGGCCTGATCGCCGATGACCCAACGCAACATGTTCAAGATGATGCCGCCCTTGTCAGTCACAAGCGACTGAAACTCAGGAGAAAACGTGTCCAGCTTGCCAACGTCCGCGAGCGGCACTGAAACGTAAGCGAGCGCACCGACTGACATGTCTTTGGCGACTTCTTCGAAAGCAGCGTTGCCCGCGATGTGCTCCACGTACAGGGCCTCGGAAAATCGCGCGAAGCCATCGTTCAGCCACCAATCGTTTTTCGATACCGGGCTTACCATGGTCCCCCACCACTGGTGTGCGATGGTGTTGGCCAACAGGCGGTAACTAACCTTCTCGTTGAAGGAATACGAAGCGAGAGCGGCGATCTCCGGTGCCCAGGCCGACGGAACGGTATCGTTCGGCAGCTCGACGACGTTCAGCGTGCTGCTGTATGGAGGTGCAAAGGTGCTGGTGTAGAAAAAGAATTCCTTAACTGCGGTTTCAGCGTACTGCTGCGCAACTGCTTTCTTGTCAGCCGTCGTGTAAACGGTGAGATTCAGTCCACCTTCAGTGCTCTTCGTCGCCTCGTACTTTCCAATCAAAACGGTGCCGGGAAAACTCGGCCGCTCCTCATAGGTGAAAGTGTAGGTCTTGTATCCGGCCGGAGCCGCTAACTTGGCGAGCGACGAATGGCCCGCCGCGGGCTTACGAGCTGAGCCGGCATCAGCGCTCAGCTCGGGACCTGCTCCGGTACTTTGCTTGCCGCTTCCAACCGCCACGTAACCGGCCGGGACGCTGACGCTCAGCGTCGACGTGAATCGGTTGATGCCGTAACCGGTCATAGGAAACCAACGGCCGGCATAAAGCAGATACGTGATGGGGTCGCCAATGTAGGCGAGTTTCAGCCCTTGCACCGGGCTGTCATCGGATGACTGAAGAACTCCTTCGTACTCAAAAAAGAGCGTGTCGCTGGTTCCCTTGCTCATGCCGCTTGGCAATGCGATGCGCACCGTGGAATCCTGGCTCACGCGTTCCGCGGAGAGCGGCTGTCCCGAGGAGTCGAGTACGCGCGTAGGCCTAAGCCCGTTGTGCAGCTCAAAGACAGCGATCGTGATGTCGTCGAGCGCGGTGAATTTTACGCGAGCCTGCGCCTTCATCTGGTGCGTCTGCGGAAGAATGACCGCATTGACGGCAACGTCATTGATTTGAATACGCGGTTTTTCGACCGCGAATGCGGCCGGCGACAGGGCGAAAATGAGAAAGATAAGAACGCGTCCGCGGAATCGCGCCAGGACTTGCATCAGGGAGAAGGCTCCTGCTCTCCTACTGACTATAAATGATGAAAAAACTCCATGGAAAGGTGCGGCCAGGCTGGTCATGCTGGCGTTTCCATTGCGGTCAGCACGGCCTTTGCCGCGCGCACGCTGGCGTAGCCGCCTGAGTCACGCAGGTGCAACTGTTGTCTCACTTCACAAAAGCCAGACATCATGGTGTCCCGCGCTCCGCCATCGGGAATGATCCGCCGCAATTCGTCGCGTACTCTTTCGGCAGTGAAATCGCTCTGCACCAACTCGGGCACAACATCGCGCTCGGCGATCAAATTGACCATGGCGAAACGGTCCACCTTGACTAGACGGCGGCCGAGCGTCCAGGTAAGCGGCGCAACCTGATAAACCATCGCGAATGGCGTCCCGATCAGTGCTGCTTCCAGGGTCGAAGTGCCGCTGGCAACCGCCCCCACGCGTGCATGCAACAATGTCGCGCGCGCGTCACTGGTGAATGCAATCGGCGGACCTCTATATCCGCGCAGGAGCGAAGACATCCACTGCGGATCGAGAGTTGAAGCAACCGGGACTATGTAAACGTAATCCGGACCCAGAAGTTGCGCTGCTTCCAGCAGCGTGGGAAAGATGCGGGAAACCTCCGCTCGCCGGCTGCCGGGAAGGAGAGAGATCCATTCTCGGCCAGCGTCCAGCTTATATTCGGCGGCAAACTGCTCACGCGTCATCGTCGGCGAAGGCAGGTCCGCCAGCGGATGCCCGACGAACTGGGCCTCAATATCGTGCTCGCGGTAGAACTTCTCTTCGAATGGAAAGATCACCAACATCTTGCTAACGTACTTGCGGACGAGTTCGATGCGTCCTTGCTTCCACGCCCAGAGCTGCGGGCTGACGTAGTAAATGACCGGCACGCCGCGCTGATGCATTTCGCGCGCCAGCCGCAGGTTGAAGTCCGGGAAGTCAATGAGTACGGCCGCGTCGGGCCGGCGTCGATCCGCCTCACGCACGACTTCGCGGAAGCGGCGATAAATAGTCGGGATGTGTTTAACCACCTCGACGATACCGACCTCTGCCAGTTCACGCGCGTCCGCCACCAGTTCGCATCCGGCCGCCTGCATCTGCTCTCCACCGACTCCGAAAAACTCGATGCCGGTGGCCAGCCCGGATTCTGAGGCCTGTTGGCGCAAGGCGTTCATAAGCTCTGCACCATAAAACTCGCCGGACGCCTCGCCAGCCGAGATGAGGATTCGCACCATTCGATTATGACAGGTGCGAAAGAGCCGTCCGTGCGCGGCGATTACCGAAGCGGGCCCCCTGCTCAACTTCTTGTTTCGCGCCTCTACCCCTCCATAGCCGGTTCTTTGGAATCATCATGTTACGGGCTTTTTACCGGCATCTTCTTGAGCCGCATGGTGTTATTGGTATCTTCTTTCGTTGCAACAGTTACGGGCAAGAAGCTCAGGTTCAACGACAAGGCAAAGCGTGGCTACAGATTGTCAAAGAGCCATTCACCTTCGCCCTGGGGCGGTTGAGGATGGCGTCGGACACGTACCCGAATCGCCCCCTTCACTAGCGTAACGCGGTGCGAGGCTTTGTCAAGATTACGAAGGTACAGGGTAGGTAACTGTCCTTTCGTAACATCCGGCGGGGAGGGTAACCAGTCGGCGCACGGGTGTAACGCCTGCCTAAGCGGAGATCTTCGGGTCGCCGTGGTCGAGGTCGGCTGAGCCGCTCCCTGGCCGCCGCAGCACCGTCATTGAGATATAAGCGCCGATCCAGGAGCCCAAGGCGGCGAAGCAGACATACACCCAGTTGCGGGTGTAGCTGATGACGGCAAAGGCGGAGAGCAGATACCACAAGCTGCTCCAGGTGGCGGCCGGAACCCGCCGCCGCGACGACACCGCGGCGCTGAACATGACATAGACAGCGTCAGTCGCAGCCGTGGATACGGCGACGCCAAGGGCAAGCAAGGGATGAATTTGGGACACGTTCTCACCTCAAGGTGGGCAGAACGCGATTGCAACATTCGGTGGTGTCGTGGTCAAGCGAGAAATATAAGCGACTGCGTGAAGTGGCGTTATGCGGGCGTGCGAGGTTCATCGATGACGAACAGCCACGTGCCATCGGGCTGCCGCCGGACGACTTCGGTGCTCAGCCCGGGCGTTGCAGTTCCGCCGCGATGGTAGGTCCAACTCGCGTGCAGAACGGCTAGGCCTTCGCAGGATTCAATTGCCGCTCGAGTTTCCAGTTCCATGCGAGCGCCGCCCGCAAGCATGCTCCGATAGGCCTCGCTAATAGCCTGATGTCCAACAACAGCTCCGTCCCGGGTAACGAGGACCGCGCCGGGTTCGTAGAGTGCGACCAACGCCTCGACATCTCCACGGTTGAAGGCGTCAAGAAATAGAACATGGATGTCGGATGGTTCTCTGGCGGGCATAATCTTGTGTCAGTCGTCAGCCGAGACTCCGACCCTAGGGCCCGCGATCTCGCCAGCCAAAATCGGTGCAGGGAATTCCTGGTCCTTATACTGCAGCTGATAGAGCTTCCAGTAGATGCCGCGATTGGCCAGCAGTTGCTGGTGGGTGCCAATCTCGCGCACCTGGCCCTTGTGCATGACGATGATTTTGTCGGCCCGCTGAATCGTGCTCAGCCGGTGGGCAATGATGATTGAGGTGCGCCCCTCGACCATACGCGTCAGCGCCTCGCGAACCTTGAACTCCGTTTCGGTATCAACGCTGGAGGTGGCCTCGTCGAGGATGAGGATCTTCGGGTTGTGCGCCAGGGCCCGCGCAAAGGAGATGAGCTGCTTTTGTCCGGTAGAAAGCGTGCTGCCGCGCTCGCGCACTTCTTCCGCAAAGCCGGCGGGCAGCGAGCGAATGAAGTCGGCTACATTGACCTGCTCGGCGGCCTCTTCGACCGATTCGTCCTCGATCCAACTCGAGCCAAGGCGGATGTTGGCAGCAACCGTACCCGAGAACAGGAACGGGTCCTGCAACACCACGCCGTAGCGGCGGCGCAGGTCGATCAAATCCATGTCGCGGATGTCAACGCCATCGATGCGAATGGCGCCCTTCTGCACATCGTAGAATCGCAGCAATAGCGAGATAATCGTTGTCTTTCCGGCGCCAGTGTGGCCGACGATAGCGACAGTTTCGCCGGGCTCAATGGTGAACGACACACCGCGCAGCACCCAGTCGTATTCCTTGGCGAGGTCGCCGTTGCTGCCGGTGATTTTGAGCTTTTCGCCCTTGCTGGCGGCCTCCTCGGCGGCCTGCGCCAGTGTTCGGTAGGCGAACCATACGTGGTCAAACTCGAGGCGCCCGCGTCCCTCGGGAACCTTGGGAACGGCAGGCGAGGTGATCTCAGCCGGAGTGTCGAGCAGCTTAAAGACGCGCTCGCTCGATGCCATGGCGGATTGCAGGATGTTGTACTTCTCGCTCAGGTCCTGGATAGGCCGGAAGAAGCGCTGCGCGTACTGCATGAATGCCACCAGCACACCAAGTGTCACCAGATTCTGGATGACATAACCGCCCCCGAACCACACCACGCTCGCGATCGCAATGGCTGACAGCACTTCCACCACCGGGTAGTACACGGCATGAGCCATGATCGCATCCTTGAAGGCGTCCATGTGGGTGCGGTTAATCTTCTCGAAGCGGTCGTAGGCTTTTTTCTCGCGGTTGAAAAGCTGCAGAACGACGATGCCGGTCACATGCTCCTGCAGGTAGGCGTTGATTCTGGCGATGGCAATACGAATGCGGCGGTAGCTCTCGCGAACCTTGCGGCGAAAGATGGACGTCGCATAGAAGATGAGCGGCAGCACGGCGAAGGTAACCAGGGCCAGCCGCCAGCTCATGTTCAGCATGATGACCAGAATGCCCAAGAGCACGAAGATGTCTTCGAAAATCGAGACGACACCGGCGGTGAACATTTCGTTCAGCGCGTCGACGTCGCTGGTGACACGCGTGACCAGTCGGCCAACTGGATTTTTATCGAAGAATGCAATGTGCAGCCGTTGCAGGTGGCGGAAGATCTGCGCGCGCAGGTCGAACATCACCTTCTGGCCGGTCCACTGCATGACGTAAGTCTGCGTGAACTCGAGCAGGAAGCTGAACAGCAGGATGCCGATGTACATGCCGGCAATCTGCGCAATGCCGGTCAGCGGGCGAGGGCTGAGAAAGCGGTCGAGCAGCGAGTGGGCTTCGGTATGGCTGGCGAGGTACTTGTCAACCGCGACTTTGGTGAGATAGGGGCCGAGCACGTCGGCGCCCGCCTTCAGCACGATAGCGATCAGGGCGATTACGACCTGCGGCCGGTACGGGTGGAGATACGTTAGCAGGCGCTTCATCAGCCTGCTGTCGTACGCCTTGCCCAGCACCTCTTCTTCGTGGAATCCGGCCATGTCCCTGGAATGATTGTAAATAATCGGTTGAAGTCATATAGACGAGTGCAGGGCGAGCCGGGATGGAAAACATTGCCGAGCCGGTTCAGCTGAGCTTGCGCAATACCAGTGCTGAGTTCTTCGAGCCGAAGGCGATGCAGTTGCATATCGCATGTTCGACTTCGGCATGCCGCCCCACATCCGGCACATAGTCGAGATCGCAGTCCGGGTCAGGCTTTTCCAGATTGATGGTCGGCGGAATCTGTCCGTGATGCATGGCGACCAACGTGGCGGCAATTCCCGCCGCACCACAGGCTCCCTGCGGGTGTCCAATCTGCGACTTCAGGCTCGACATTGGCGTAGCGAATGCCTTGTCGCCGAGCGCCAGCTTCAGAGCGCGTGTCTCGATGCGATCGTTTAACTGCGTCGAGGTGCCATGCAGGTTGACGTAGCCGACATCTGCCGGCGCGATGCCTGCGTCTTCCATGGCCAACTGAATGGCGCGCGCTGGCTCCTCGCCGCATTCCTGCAGGCGAACCCGATGAAAGGCCTCGCAGGTTGAACCGTAGCCGGTAACTTCGGCCAGGATTCGCGCTCCGCGGGCGCGGGCATGCTCATACTCTTCGAGGAAGAACATCCACGCGCCTTCAGCGACGACGAATCCGTCGCGATCGGCGGAAAACGGCCGCGAGGCACGCTCCGGGGCGTGGTTCCAGGATGCCGTCATGATCTTCATCAAGGTGAAGCCCTTCATGATTCCCGGAGCGATGGGCGCGTCCACGCCACCAACCAACATCATGGGGATAAAACCAAACTGAATTTGCCGTAGCGCGTAGCCGAACGCATCGGTGGATGACGTGCAGCCGGTGGTGATGACATGGCTCATGCCGCGCAAGCCGAAGCGCATGCTGATCTCGCTGGAGAGCGTGCCCATCGTTCCACTGGGAATACAGAACAGGCTGACTTGCTTGACCTTGCCTTGCAGCCACAACCGGACTTGTTCTTCCGAAAACTCCTGCGCACCGCCGCCGGAACCCAGCAGGACGCCGATTTCTCGTTGCTGCTCCAGCGGGAGTTGCGAAGGTTCGACGCCGGCATCGTGCAGTGCTTCGGTAGATGCCGCCAGCGCGAGAGGCACCGCGCGCGAGACGTGCTTGCGCTCGTGTGCGTCAACCCAGGCGAGTTCATCGAAGTCCTGCACCTCACCGGCAATCTGCACCGGAAGGTCACTGGGATCGAAGCTGCAGACGCGCCTCACGCCACTGGTCCCGGCCAGAATGGCGCGGCAGAACGCGTCGTTGCCGATGCCATTCGGGCTAACCACGCCCATGCCGGTAATGACGACGCGTTTCTTCATGGCAACTAGCAATTAGCGATTAGCACCTGGTGATTGGCGGCTACTATTAATGTCGTGGGCCTCTTTTCCCGACAAATGCCGGGTGCCGAGGCGAAGTCTCATATGGTAACAGCTAGTTGCTAATTGCTGGCTGCTAGTTGCTACTGTAGTAGCTTGGAAGCGAGTTCCGCGAGTTTGATGCCACTCGGAATTTACATCTCGATTCCGTTCTGCCAAACCAAGTGCAGCTTCTGCAACTTTGCTTCGGGGGTGTTTTCGCGGAGCCTGTTCGACAGGTATATCCAGCAGGTGTCCGCCGAAATCGAGGCTGCGGAGCAGATTACGCAGAGGTTAGGCGGTAGTTTCGAGCGCCACGTTGATTCCATTTACCTCGGCGGGGGCACGCCATCGGTGCTGGCGCCGCACGAGCTGGAACGCTTGTTTCGGGCGGTCCGCAACGACTTTGAAGTAGATCGCGCAGTCGAGATCACGGTAGAGTGCGCGCCGGGAACCATCACAGACGAGATTCTGGAATCGCTGCTCCGGTGTGGCGTCAATCGCGTGAGCCTGGGCGTGCAGTCGTTTGTGGACAAAGAATGCTCGTCCGTCGGGCGGTTGCATACGCGAGCGATTACGCTGTCAGACATTGCGCGGCTGCGCGCCGGCGGCGTCGGAAACGTCAGCATCGACCTTATCGCGGGCTTGCCTCATCAGACAGAAGAAAGCTGGGGCGTTTCGCTCGACGAAACACTGGCGACCGGGGTGCCGCATGTCAGCGTGTACATGCTGGAGGTGGACGAGGACTCGCGCCTGGGCACCGAACTACTCGCCGGCGGCAGCCGATACCACGCGCATTTCGTTCCCGACGATGATCTGACGGCTGATTTTTACCTGGCTGCATGCGAACGGCTGGAACGCGGCGGCGTGCATCAGTACGAGATTTCGAACTTCGCCCGGCCAGTGACGCACGGCATTGGGCTCAGGGATTCGCGTCACAATCTCAAGTACTGGACGCGCCAGCCTTATTTCGGATTTGGGGTGGACGCGCACTCGATGCTCCTTGCCGACGAAAATCCGAGGCAGGCGGGTGCGCAGGCGGTCCGTTTTGCCACGCCGGATTCCCTTGAGGGCTATTGGGCTGCGGCGAACCAGTTCGAGCCGATAGCCGCGCGCGCGGAACAGCTTCATGCTTCGCGAACGCTCGTGGATTCGCAGGCCGCGCTAGAGGAGTCTTTTTCCTGGGGCTGCGCCTGAACTGTGGCGTTGCGCTTCGCAGTTTGAAGGAACAGTTCGGCGATGACGCCATCGGTGGTTATCAATCCGTTATCGAGGAACTCGCAGCTGATGGGCTGCTCGAGAGCTCTGGTGAACAGCTGAGATTGACCACGAAAGGCCGATTGCTCTCGAACGAAGTTTTTGCGCGCTTTCTGCGCAACGCTGAGACCGCCACCGATATTCGATAGACTAGTAATCATGTACACGTCCGCTCCGGAACACGAGATGAAAGACGGCACGCAATCCGCGCCGGCGATAGACCTGCGCAGCGACACCGTCACCAAGCCATCGCTGGAGATGCGGCGCGCCATGTTTGAGGCTGAGGTTGGCGATGACGTTTACGGCGAGGACCCAACGATCAACCGGCTGGAGAGACGGGCGGCGGAGATCTTTGGCCGCGAGGCTGCACTGTTCGTTCCCAGCGGGACGATGGGCAACCAGATCGCGATCAAGTTGCATACCCAACATGGCCAGGAGGTGATCTGCGAAGAACGCGGTCACGTTTTTAACTACGAGATGGCGATGATGGCGCACTTCTCGGGTGTGGTGCCGCGAACGGTGTGGGCCGAGGACGGCATTCTGACTTGGGAGCACGTGAAATCAAAACTCAAGACCAAGAGCTACCATGCGGCGAAGACTGGCCTGGTTTCGCTGGAAAACACGCATAACATAGCGGGTGGAACGGTCACGCCGCTAGCGGTGTTCGACGAGGTGTGCGACAACACGCACGCCGCAGGCTTGCCGGTGCATCTTGACGGAGCGCGCGTGTTCAATGCTGCGGTCGCGCTTGGCATTCCGGTGACGCAACTGACCGCAAAAGCCGATACGGTGATGTTCTGCCTTTCCAAAGGACTGGGTGCCCCCGTGGGCTCGCTGCTGGTGGGCAACGCCGAGTTGATGGACCGCGGCCGCATCTACCGCAAGGCGCTTGGCGGCGGTATGCGGCAAGCGGGTATTCTTGCCGCAGCGGGGCTGATTGCGTTGGAGCGGGGGCCGCAGAAGCTGGCACAGGACCATACCAACGCATGCTTCCTCGCCGAAGGCCTGGCGCAGATACCAGGCTTCAAGATCAATCCAGACAAAGTTCAGACGAACATCCTGATTTGCGATATCACCGGCACGGGGATGACCTCGACGGAGTTGTCGCGCAGGCTTGCCGACCGCAACCTGCTGGCCAACGGAGTGGGCCCGGAACTCATGCGATTTGTTACCCATCTCGACGTGAGTCGGGAACAGTGCGCGCAGGCGCTGGAGGTCATCAGCTCGATCTGCGGTGCCACAGCGTAACCTGTAGAGCTGCTATCTGCTGCGGCAAGCGCTGCAAA
Organism: uncultured Acidobacteriaceae bacterium; assembly: GCA_963703645.1. GTDB lineage: Bacteria > Acidobacteriota > Terriglobia > Terriglobales > Acidobacteriaceae > Bog-257. The sequence continues at coordinate 88,137 of CAVPFD010000045.1, read as the reverse complement.
GCCGGCTAGTTGCTGACCACGGAGTACACGGAAAGCACAGAGTTGATTTCTTTCCCTGAGTTCGGTGTGCTCCCTAGTGACAGCAATCATCTGGCTCCGAGTGGGTAGAAAGGGAACTCATTATGCGCTACAGAAGCTTTGGCAAGACCGGGTTGACGGTCAGCGAAATTGGCTACGGGGCTTGGGGCATCGGCAAAGCGATGTGGGTTGGGGCCGAGGACGAGGAGTCTCTGCGTTCGTTGCAGGCGGCTCGTGATGCGGGCGTCAATTTCTACGACACTGCGCTGGTTTACGGTGACGGTCACAGCGAGCGGCTGATCGCACAATGCTTTGGCGACTCGAGTGACGTCATCATTGCGAGCAAAGTCCCGCCTAAGGATTACGTTTGGGCACAAAAGCCCGGCGCTCGGCTTAACGCTGCGTTCCCCAGGAAGTATGTCCTGGAATGTCTTGATCAGTCGCTGAAGAACCTGGGCCGGAAGAGCGTGGAGGTCTATCAATTTCACACCTGGATTGACGACTGGGCGTCTGAGGATGAATGGCGGCAGACCGTGCGCGAGATGAAGTCATCGGGCAAGGCGAAGTTCGTGGGGATCTCGATCCAGAACCATCAGCCAAGGAACGTGCTGAGGGCGCTGGATACTGGACTGGTTGACTCGGTACAAGTCATCTACAACATCTTCGACCAGTCGCCCGAAGACGAACTGTTTACGTACTGCCAGAAGAACGGCATCGGTGTGATTGTGCGCGTGCCGTTTGATGAAGGCAGTTTGAGCGGGAACGTTCAGCCCGACACCAAGTTTCCTGAGGGCGATTTCCGGAACGCATACTTCTCGGGGGGGCGCAAACGCGAGGCATGGGAACGGGTGCAGGCGATCGTCAGCGATCTTGGCATAAACATCGACGAGCTCCCGGGAGTTGCGCTCCGCTTCTGTCTGTCGCATCCTGCCGTTTCCACCGTTATTCCCGGCATGAGAAACACAAAGCACGTGGCAGCCAACACGGCAGCGTCCGATGTTGGGGCGCTTCCGGAAACAACTTTAGGCAAACTGCGGAAGCATCGCTGGATCCGAAACTATTGGTGACGAGGCAAGAGAGCCGAGTCAGATGCGCACGGCGACCTATTTCTCTTAGCTATAATCAACGTTGCGGTATGAGTGTGACTGCGATTCAAGAGAAGCTTGCGGCCTCGGCGGCTCGCCTGGGGAGCTACCGTGGAGCGGACACGCCCGCCTTGTTTGGCGATACCGCGGCTGAGTTCCGCGCGCTACTGGAAAGCTGTGCCATCTTCGACATGAGCTGGCAGGCCAAGCTGGTACTGACCGGCGAAGACCGCGTCCGCTGGCTGAATGGGATGGTGACCAACAACGTTCGCGATCTTGCTATCGGTCACGGCGTGTACAGTTTTCTGCTCAATGCGCAGGGGCGGATCCAGGGTGATCTCGTCTCCTACAATCGCGGCGACTACCTGCTGGTCACTACCGACCGCGAGCAGGCGCCGACCATCGCAGCTATTTTCGATCGCTACATCATTATGGATGACGTCGAGGTGGCCGACGTCAGCGACAAGCTGGCAACAATTGGAATTGCGGGGCCGAAGACGCGCGAAGTGTTGTCGAAAGCCGGCATCGAGGTGACGCAGCTTGAGTCCGGTCAAGTGTTGGATACGGCGTGGCACGACATGGGCGTTTCGATTGCTCGTAACGCGCAACCAGCGATGGACGGATACGAAGTCTGGTTTTCTGATGACAATGGCGAGAAAGTTTGGGAGGCGTTGCAATCTGCAGGAGCGAGTCCCGTTGGAAGTGATGCGTTGGAGCTGTATCGCATCGTTAAAGGCGTACCACGATTTGGTATTGATCTGCGGGACCGCGATCTGCCGCAGGAGACCGGCCAGGATTACGCGTTGAACTTCGCCAAGGGATGCTACATCGGGCAGGAGATTGTGGAGCGCATTCGCTCGCGCGCGATTCTGCACCGCACGTTTGTCGGCTTCGAGGTGCACGGCGAACCACCGCCGTCCGGAACCAAGGTGCGCGTCAACGACAAAAACGCAGGCGAGATGACCGGCGCGGCACGTGTTCCATTTCCCGGCGGTGAGCGTACCCTGGCGCTCGGATATGCGCATCGGGAGATTGCGGTTCCAGGTAGGACAGTGCAGATCGGTGAGCAAAGCGCCACCGTTGTGACATTACCTTTCCATGAATAACAACCGAACGAGCGGTGAATAGCGAATCTATGCCAGACAAAGAGAAGAAATCCGAATTTGTAGTGACTGACCGCAGGCTCTTCAGCAGCGACGGCGAGTTGCGCCAGGATGTGGTGGAAGACGAGGAACGCCGGGCTGAACGGGAGCGCGAGAAAAGCGAAACCCAGCAGCGGGTCAACGACGAACGTGCTGCACAGAACCAGCCGGCAAAGTTTACTGGGGAGCAGACGATCTCACCACCGCCAACAGGACCGGACCCTGAACCGCCCAGCGCTGCCGAGCAGCAAGCCTCGGCTAATGCTTATAAAGACTCGACCCGGCAAATGGATGATCAGATCAACAAGGAGATGCGCAAGCAGGGACAGCCGCGCAGCGCGCAGGACTTCGAGATGACCTTCGAGAAGTTCGTCGCCTCGATTTACATGAGCGCGCTTATGCAGCTCGGACTTGCCGCGCCGCCGGGAGAGAAGCCAGGCGTTGACCTGATCGGCGCACGGCAGACGATCGACACGCTCGCCATCCTGCAGGAAAAGACGAAGGGCAATCTTACGCCGGCTGAGGAAAACATGCTGCAGAACTGCCTCTACGAGCTGCGCATGGCTTATCTGGAAGTCACCAATCTGCTCACGCGCCCGCCGCAGGGTGGTCCAGGCGCTGACGTTAAGGCCGGATGAAGGCAACGCTCACCGTGCTGGGCAGCGGAACCTCGATGGGCGTTCCCACGATTGGCTGCGACTGCCGCGTGTGCACTTCAGCAGACCCGCGCGATCGCCGCACGCGCCCTTCCGTCATGGTGCAATGGGACGGGCATACAGTCCTCATCGACACCACGCCCGATTTCCGCGAGCAGGCCATTCGCGAGCACATCAAGAAGATTGATGCTGTTCTTTACACGCACGGCCACGCCGATCACATTCTCGGACTGGATGATGTGCGGCCGCTCAGCTTTCCGCGCATCACTGGTGGCGGGAAGATTCCGCTGTATGCCAGCGACCCAACGGCCCAGGTGCTGCGCAGCGTCTTCCGGTACATCTTCGAGGGGGACTACAAGTACGGCGGACTGGCGCAAGTTGAGATACGACCGGTAAATGGCCCGCTGGAGTTGTTCGGCGCAACGTTTACCCCACTGGTGGTGCATCACGGCGACGTTCCAATCGAAGGCTACCGGTTTGGTTCCGCTGCCTATCTCACCGATTTCAGCAGCGTCCCGCAGGAATCGCTCGCCCAATTGCAGGAGCTTGACATCCTGTTTCTCGATGCGCTGCGGCATCATCCGCATCCCACGCATTCGACGGTGCAGAATTCGCTGGAACTGGTGGACCTGCTCAAACCGAAGCGGGCTTTCTTCACCCACATCTCGCACGATCTGCCGGACGCAGAGACCAACGCCAAGCTGCCAGCCAACGTGCGCCTCGCGCACGATGGCCTAAAACTCGAGTTCGACCTCTAGGATGCCAGCCGCATGCAAGTCTTTCACAAACTTGAGGACGTTCCGCCGCAGTTAGGTCACACCATCGTGAGCGTGGGCAACTTCGATGGGGTGCATCGCGCGCATCTGGAGGTAGTGCGGCGAATGGCGCAGAGCGCGCATGCGCTTGGCGGCAAAGCGGTGGTCGTTACCTTCGAGCCGCATCCGCTGCGTATTCTGCGGCCCGACGTTGCGCCCCGGCTGCTGACGCCGTTGCCAGTCAAGCTACAACTGCTGGAACAGTCGGGCGTCGATGCCGTGCTGGTGCTACCGTTCACGCGCGATCTTTCGCTGATGACGGCGCAGGACTTCGCGCGCGATGTGCTCGCGGGGACTCTGCACGCCCGCGAAGTGCATGAGGGCTACAACTTTCACTTCGGTCACAAAGCGCAGGGGAACGTAAACACTCTGGGCGCGCTCGGCATGGAAATGGGCTTCGAAGCCGTTGTCTATCCCGAGCAGTTGCTGCGCGGACATCATGTCTCCAGCAGCGAAATCCGCAAGCTGCTTGCGAGCGGAGAAGTGGCTGAGGCCCGCGCACTGCTGGGACGTCCGTTCAGCATCGTCGCGACTCCGGGACGAGGCCGCGGATATGGTCACAAGTACACGGTGCCGACCATCAACCTCTCGCGTTACGACGAACTGGTTCCGGCCGATGGCGTTTACATCACCTGGCTGCGCGTCGGCGGCGAGTGCTTCGAAGCCGTCACCAACGTCGGCAATCGTCCGACGTTTGGGCCGGATTCGTTCGCTGTCGAGAGCCACCTGCTGAACTTCCATCCTATCGAGTTGCTGGCGCAGACGGAGCTGGAGTTGTTCTTCCTGAAGCGGCTGCGGCCGGAAGTCAAGTTTCCTTCGGTGGAAGCGCTGCGCGAGCAAATCGCCAGAGACGTACACAAGGCAAGACGATATTTTCGGCTGCGGGAACGGACCAGTGTGCAAAAAGCAGATCCCTCAACCCGCAGCGCTCGCTCGGGATGACAGATTTATGAGTGAGCAGATAGGCTTTGTGTTTCGCCGGATTTGCCCCAGCAGTCACAACCTGATAACTTTTGCGTTTGCCTTAACAAGCCAATGAAGACCGCCACTTGCCTAGCCTTGTTCACTCTTCTGGTCTGTGCTCCGCTGTTGGCACAGGCGCCGGCCAACGATTTTGTCGAAGCGCTACGCAGCCCGGGATGGAACGCGGGCCTGTTCGTCGGCGGCAGCGAGTCGTTCGCAAACACTCCCAGCGCGCAGAGCTTCGTCATCGCAGGGCGCTTTGGACGGGTGCTCACCCACGAGGTCGGCCAAAACGCCCTGCGCGGCAGTTTTGAAATGGCAGTGGACATCATCCCGCTGAACGAATTCTGGATTCACGGGGCGCAATACGCAGGCGGAATCGATCCCTTCATCGCCAAATGGAACTTCACCGGCGGACAAACCGTGGCGCCGTATGTAGCGGCTGTCGGTGGTGTACTGTTCAGCACGCATAACCTGCCACCAGGCAACACGGCGCAGGTCAACTTCACCAGCGGCGCGGAGCTGGGCTTGCAGTGGTTCCATCGCGAGCGGCGGTCGATCAATTTCTCTGCCAAGGTCTATCACCTGTCGAACGCCTCAATTGGGACCAAGAACCCAGGAATCAACGGCGCGGTGCAGTTCATGGTGGGATATACGTGGCATTAGAAGCAGCAACTAGCAGCTAGCGACTAGTAACCAGCTAAAGTGCCGCCGCGGATTGGACATGGATGGGAGTCTGCTCGTCTCCCGCCCTCCACTAGTTGCTAGTTGCTAGCTGCCTCTTTATCCTCATTCCTTATGGCCGCACTCGTCGAATGTGTACCGAACTTCTCGGAAGGGCGCGACAAAGCCCGCGTTGACGCCATCATCGAAGCCATGAAGATGGATGGCGTTTACCTGCTCGATCGCGAGATGGACGCCGACCACAACCGCTGCGTCGTCACGCTGGTTGGGGACCCGGTCAACATTGTGGAAGCTGCGATTCGCGGCGTCGGCAAGGCCGCCGAACTCATTGACTTGACGAAGCACACGGGAGCGCATCCGCGGCTCGGCGCGGCCGACGTGATCCCGTTTATTCCGATCGAGGGCGTGACGCTGGAAGACTGCGTGGCCATGGCGCGTCGCGTCGGGGAGGAGATCTGGAAGCGCTACAAGGTTCCAGTGTATCTGTACGAGGCGGCGGCGCAGACGCCGGAGCGCCAGAACCTGGAGAACGTGCGGCGCGGGCAGTTCGAGGGCATTCGCGAAGAGGTGAAGACGAACCCGGCGCGCAAGCCGGACTTCGGGAACGCGGAGCTGCATCCGACGGCTGGCGCGACCATCGTGGGCGCGCGCAAGTTTCTGGTGGCGTACAACGTGTATCTCAATACGCCGGACGTGGAGATCGCGAAGAAGGTCGCGAAAGCCGATCCGGTTTTCCAACGGTGGACTGCGCTACGTGAAGGGCATGGGAGTGCCGGTGCGCGGGCTGGCGCAGGTTTCGATGAACCTGACCGACACCGACCAGACGCCGATCGCGCGCGTCTTCGAGTATGTGAAGCGCGAGGCGGCGCGCTATGGCGTGATGCCGCAGTCGAGCGAGATTGTCGGACTGATTCCCAAGAAGGCGCTGGAAGATGCGGCCGAATGGTTTCTCCAGATCGAGAATTTCGATTCGTCGTTGATACTTGAGAACCGGCTGGCGGCGGTGATGAGCGGCAAGATGGCAGTCGGCGGAATTCGCGCCGGTGTGGAGCCGTTCATCGAGCAACTCGCCGCGCCAACCGCTGCGCCCGGTGGCGGATGTGCGTCGGCGGCTAGCGGAGCGATGGCTGCGGCGCTGGGCAGCATGGTGGCCGGTATGTCGCGCGGCAAGAAGGCCTATGTGCAATACGAGCGGCAACTCAGCGATGCGCTGGCTCGGCTCGCCGAGTTGCGCGAGCACTTCAAGGTGTCCATTGACGCCGATGCCGCAGTCGTTCAACGAGGTGATGGCGGCATTCAAGAAGGTCAAAGATCATCCCGAGGCGCAGGCCGAGGTTGAAGCTGCGACCAAGAGAGCGACGCTGGTTCCGCTTGCTCGTGGCGGAGCGGGCGAAGGAAGTGCGTCAAATTGTGGAGTCGCTGCGGCCGATCACCAATCCGAGAATGGCGTCGGACCTGACGGTGGCGATTGCTCAGGCGAATGCTGCGATCCAGGGTGCGTTGGCAAACGTGGAGATCAATCTAGGGGACATCAGGGATGAAGCGTTTCTCGCCGATGTGGAGAAACGGATTGCAGGATTGAAAAGCTGAGACTTGATATGCAAGAGCCGAATGCAAGGGTGATAGAGCTCTCGCTCACCATTGCGAATCTGTGCCGTCATTCTCAAGTAGAATAGATGCCTATGAAGCAGTTTCTGACCGTCCTTTTCCTGAGTGTGGCGCTTTGCATCCCCGCCTTCGCCGCGCCTCTAAGCAGCAACGCCCGCACCGTAGTTCCGTCCGCCGTGCAGCAGATGATCTCTGTGGACTATCGCGAGCTGCGCGATTCACCGACCGCGCTCGCTCTCCGGGACCGTGTGCTGCCTGAAAATCTAAAACAATTTGAGACGGCGCTGAAGGGTGCGGGGATCGATGCCGACAAGGACGTAGAACAACTCACGCTCATCAATTATCGGTCGTCGCAAGGACCGCGCAGCATCGGTATCGCGCAGGGTCCCTTCAAGAAGGCGGAGTTTCTTCAGAAGATGAAGGCGAAGAAGATCCATCCGGAGAAATATGCACTTTCGTATCTCTACCCGATGGGCTCAGACATGCAGTTGGTGTTCCTTGATCCGTCTACCATTCTCTTTGGCGATGCTACCGCCGTCAAAGGGGCGATTGACGTGCGTGACAACGGCGCCGAGTCCCTGCAAGCGAACACCATTATCAATGGCCTGATCGGCGATGTTGACGGCTCACCCATCTGGAGCGTGCTTGATCAGGTGGGTACGCAATACATGTTGCGGTCCGTGCTGGGCCAGGCGGGATCACTGACCGACTACGACACGGTGAAGAAGCGGCTCCTGGCATCGGACTATATGATGAACTTTGGCAACGGTGTAACCTTCGACCTGAACGTGAAAACTTCGGACACGATGAGCGCAGCCACCATCGCCACACTGTTGAAGGCGGGAGTTCTATACCGCAAAATGAACGCCACTCCCATTGAGAAGATAGCCTTGGAAAATACCACGGTGGACAACTCGCACGAGATGTTGCAGATGCACTTCCAGGCCGATGATCAGCGCTTTCAGGCGTTGCTGAAGTCAGACCTCTTTGCCGCGGTGTCGAAGTAGCAAAGCTTAACAACTCGAAGGAGGATACCAGTCCCTGAGCTGGTGGCTTTTGATTGTGCGGGTCTGCGACCATAAGCAACGGTGGCGGCTATAATCGAGGTACGTTGCGACATTTCTTGATGCGGTTCTTCTGTCGTCTTCTCCTGCTGCTTGCGCCTTGCGTCTGGTGCGGTGCTGCGTCTGGGCAATCCCTTCCTGGCACTCAAACCGTAATGGTGATGCCATTCGAAAACCAGTCGAGTGTGCCGGGACTGGAGTGGATCAGCGAAGCCTTTCCTCAAGTCCTTTCCCAGCGAATGGCGTCCCCACGGCTGTATCTCATCAGCCGCGATGACCGCCTTTACGCCTTCGACCGCGTCGGTATTCCGGACGCAGTGCGTCCCTCGCGGGCGACTGTCTATCACGTAGCCGAACTCATGGATGCGGATTTTGTTGTTCTCGGCAGCTACGGCTACGACGGGACTAGATTCAGCGGCTCAGCCCAACTACTCGACATGAAGAAGCTGCATCTGTATCCGGCGGTGCTGGGCAGCGGCCCCCTCACCAACCTGATCGAAGTGCAGACAGTGCTGGCCTGGGAGCTGCTGGAACAAATGCCGGCTCCTCCTTCGATGACCCGCGAACAGTTCCTGAAGGCTTCTCCGCCAATCCGGCTCGATGCCTTCGAGAGCTACGTGCGCGGAATCACGGCGCCGGACCGTCAGCAGAAGATGCGCTATTTCCGCAACGCCTTGAGGCTCAATCCGAGTTACTCGCCGGCCATGACGCACCTGGGCAAGACCTATTACGACGATCATGAATACGAATCGGCCTCGGTTTGGTTTAGCCGCGTTCCGAAAGATGATCCCGCAGCGGGCGAGGCCAACTTCTTGCTGGGAATGTCGGAGTACTATCGCGGCAATTTCGACAAGGCCTTCAACGCATTTAATTTCCTGGCCACTCGGCTACCGTTGACGGAGGTTTACAACAATGTAGGCGTAGTGGAGGCCCGGCGCGGGCGGCGTGCCGCCGCTGTGGAGTACTTCTCGAAAGCGGTCAACGCTGACCCGAACGATGCCGACTACCGCTTCAACCTGGGGGTCGCGCTGTTCAAGAATGGCGACAGCGCGGGTGCTGCGCGTCAATTGCGGGAGGAGTTGCAACGGCGACCGACCGATGGAGAGGCCAAGTCGCTGCTCGACATGATCAGCCGCGGCGTAATGCCGCCGGCGGCGAGCGCGGCTTCGACTCCGACGACTGGAAATGCCCTGCTGTCGTCGAACCAGCCTCACATTCCGCAAGAGCGAATTAAACGGAATTACGACGAAGAGTCCTATCGGCAATTGGAGATGGAGATCCATAATCTGACCGAAGCCCGGCTGGCCAAGACGGACCGGCACACGCAAGCTGCCTACCATGTAGACCGTGGCAAAGAATTGCTGGCCCAGAACCAGCCCAAGCAGGCGGAGAGCGAGCTTCGCAATGCCATCAGCGCCGACTACGGCAATGCAACCGCGCATGCTCAATTGGCCCTTCTGCTGGAAAAGCAGGGCGATATGGCGAATGCATTGACTGAAGCGCAGACCTCGGTTCGTCTGCAGCCGAATGTGGACGCTTTTCTCGTGCTCGCGCGCATTGATCTGAAGAAGAATCTCTTCCAGTCGGCTGCGGGGGACGTGGACCGCGCCTTGGCGCTGGATCCCGCCAATCCTTCCGCTCTGGCGCTGAAGCGGGATATCACGGCGCAACAGACGGTTTCGAAATAGAATTAGTGCAGGTCTCCGGAAGGAGGCAGCTATGTCGCGAAGCCGTACTTTTCTCTGCTGCATTCTGCTGACGCTGCTGGGCACGAGCGTGGCCTGGGCCAACAGCGTTGTCAAAATTCGCATCGACGACACCATCCAGCCGATCAGCGCCGAGTACATTGACCGCGCCGTCGAACGCGCCCGTCAGACCAACGCCGACGCGGTGTTGATCGAATTGAGCACGCCGGGTGGCCTGCTCGAATCCACACGCGCGATCATCGAAAAAATTCTAGCGTCGCCCGTCCCTGTCATCGTTTACGTTGCTCCAACCGGGGCGCGGGCAGCCTCCGCGGGTTTCTTCATTCTCGAATCCGCCGATGTTGCCGCGATGGCTCCAGGCACGAATACCGGGGCGGCGCATCCCGTCACGCTGGGAGGAGAGAAGATGGACGACACCATGAAGCAGAAGGTCGAGAACGACTCGGCTGCCTTCATGCGCTCGTTCGTCGGGCCGCGCGGACGCAACGTTGCGCTGGCGGAAACCGCAGTGCGCGAATCGAAGTCGTGGACCGACCAGGAAGCTTTGCAGCAGCACCTCATCGACATCGTCGCTCGCGACCAGAGCGATCTGTTTCACCAGCTCGAAGGCCGCACCGTCAAACGCTTTGACGGCAAGCAGGTCAAGTTGAATCTTACCGGCGCTTCGGTGGACGAGTTGCCGATGACGTTGCGGCAGAGGATTCTTGACTTCCTGCTCGATCCCAACATCGCGTTTCTAGTACTCGCGATCGGGGCGCTGGCCCTCTACATGGAGTTCAATCATCCCGGTGCGGTTGTGCCGGGCGTCGTTGGCATCGTTTTCATTCTGCTGGCCCTGTTCGCGCTGAACCTGCTGCCGACGCGTTACGCCGCCTTCACCCTCATCATGGGAGCTTTCGTCTTGTTCGCGCTGGAGGCCAAGTTTGCGACGCATGGTGTCCTCGGAATCGGTGGCATCGTTCTGCTCACACTGGGCGGCCTTCTGCTGGTGGACGGTCCCATTCCGCAGTTGCGGGTAAAGCTTCTGACTGCGCTGGCCGTCAGCGTGCCGCTGGGCGTCATCACCGTCTTTCTGATGACCATTGCGCTGCGCGCGCGACGCAACAAAGTTGTGACCGGCCAGCAAGGGATGATCGGGGCGGTCGGAGAGGCGCGCACCGACATCGATCCGGAAGGGAAAGTGTGGGTGCTCGGCGAGCTGTGGAACGCCCACGCGCCCTCGCGAGTGGGTATCGGAGAGCAAGTCGTCGTCCGCAAGGTCGAAGGCCTGGAGCTGGAAGTGGAAAAAGCACGACCTTAGCAGCCGCACAAATATCCCCGTTTGCCATTCCCCGACGGGCCATTTACCAACCAGTAATTTTGTCCACAATCGAGCATCTTTCTCTCTGAGGCGTCCTCTTCGCCACCTAATGCTCCTCCCCCTGCCCTGAATTGGAAACAAATGACTTAGGAGGATGTCACCGGCATTTAATAGATTCTAAATAGCTTACACGTACTCAATAGTAAAATAAGGACTTAGATGGCAAAAAACCGGCAACTTCCGATACTTAAGGCGATATAATTATATAGATGACTTCTTGCTAACATGACAACATCTACGGGCAGCGCCGGGATCAACGTCCGTTCTATCCAACTATCCACTGCCCACGATCCACTGGCCTGTCAAAGAGCTTTTGAGGCCTGCGCACTGGGTGCGGCCCGCGAAGACACAACAACCCCGTCCTCGCCTTCACCGATACCGCGCCCCGGCGACTATCGGCAAGTGCATAGGTCACTTTTGCGTGTGATGGGGAGCGCCGACTGCGAACGGAGCCAGCAGCGAAATTGGGCGACCGACCATGTCAACGGTTTGGGCGTTTCCCGTCAAGTTGAATCCGAACAGGCCAACTTCCGGGTGGCTCGTCATCCAGACACAATGGGCCAAGAACTCTTACAAACAAGCTCAGATTGTAGTAGTCGGTTCACTACGGGAAAAACACTAAGGCTTGTCCATTCAACTGCGGCAATCGCGCGATAGCCCCCAGGCATTCGCCACTCGCGAAATCGAAGCCAACAACCTCATTGCGGGCGACACAGCAGAGCAGTCCACCGGGACTAAAGCGGAGGCCGCGCGGTTTGCAGAATTCGGCCTTCCCATTTGGAGAGAAAACTCGGACGAGGTGTCCATCCATCGCATCATATTCCCGAACGCTCGTCACCGCGTCCCCCGCGCCGAATGGACGCTCGCTAGAGACAATGATATTGCCGTTGGGCGCGATTGCAAGATCGAGTGGGCTCAGTTCCGGATCTGCGACCAGCCGACAGGGATTGATAGGTGTGGGGGGAGTGAAGGCCAATATGGTGTTATCGCCTTGGCCGTTGGGTCCGATTCCTGAGGCGAGGAACAGGCGGCCATCTTGACCAAAAGCAAATCCTCGGGGGAAAGGTACGACCCTGGGCGGTAAGACATGTTCCAAGGCAGCATCGAAGCTGGTCGGCAAGGCGACGATTGTGCGTTCGCTGCGGAGGCCGACGAAATACCGGCCATCGGGGCCGAAATTGCCACCGCCGGGATTCAGGCCTTCAATGCGGCCAGTATCACGAACGATGCGCCCGTGCGAGGAAATCGCTAACACCCTATCGGCCCCACTGTTTAGAAATAGCAAGTTTTCGTTTGGATCGACGGCAAGGCCACGCGGATCGACAATGCGATCGTCATCAATAAATGTTCCGCGCAGCGTGCCGTCCAACTCAAAGCTGAGCAGCGCGCCAAAACCGTCCCCATTTGCACCGGACGCGCTCGTAACAAGAAGCGGCATCGCAACAGTCCTCCGCAATCCCGAGACCGCTAAGGGGCCAGAATCCGGCGCGGCTCAACCCCCGCGCCACAGTTAGCCAATGTGACTGGCAGAATGTTCTTCCCGACTACATTCCAATGCCTCTCTTGATTCTATCGACAGCAGATCCGGTCGTCGTGTCGTGAATCGTGCCAGATACCATTCTGAGTGGATGGTCGGCAACCCTTACCTTTCGGGATTAGGTCTCAACGCACATACAGGCCAGGTATATAACTCAGCGCACTCGTGCGGTTAACCTCTGGCCCAAAACCCTTTGGATCTTAGCCACCGGGTTGCGTATTGTCTTCCGTTTAGGCAGTTCCGCTGGTGAGTTTCTTTTGGTCGGTGTCTCCATGCGGTTCATGCGACTTTTCCTTTCCGAGCGACAGATTCACTCTTGACTCGCATTGATTTGACGAGGTCGGCCGACGACGCTCCTTCAAGCGACAATCCGTATCCAACTTCTCGCACGATGCGCTCCTTCAACGGTTGAATGAAGTGGATGCGTGTGTTTCGGCGGGTCACTTCTGGGGCCTTCAGGTACAACTCGGCCAATTCCCGCGCCCGGGCGAGCGCCTTACCGTTCGGCACAACTTCGGATACCACTCCCCATTCGTATGCAGTATGCGCCGGCAGCGGTTGTGGGTTTAGCAGGAACGCCTCCGCTCGCCCCGCTCCCGCGCGATAACTCCAAGTGGTAAAGATTCCGTCACCGGGTGCAACCCCTGCGGAGAAGTGGGCCACATCCTGGAAGGTCGCACCATCCGCCGCCACAATTACACTGGCAAGCAGCGCGTAGTCTGAGTGCACGTGGGCGCGTCCCTCGATGGCCGCGATGACCGGCACGCGTATGTTGGCTATGTTTTCCAAAGCCTGAACGCCTTCGTCGTGAACCTGGCTCCAAACCCCGGGATCGGCGACATCGCCGAAAGAGGACCAATCAACATCAGTAATGAACTCCCCACCTGCACCCGTGAGGATTACGATCTTGTTCGCTCGATCTTGCGAAATTCGGTAGAAGGCATCGACAAGTTCCGTGTGAGATGGCGCGGACATAATGAACGGCCCGCCGTTGATGTGGAACTCAGCAACGAGCACACCTTTGTCGTCTCGGGTCAGCTTTAGGTTGTGATAAGCAGTGAAGTAGTCACTTTGAAGTTGCATCGTACTCTCCTCTCTGATTTGGTTGCTCCGCTGCGGGCGAATCCCAGTGGTTAGAATCCGCACCCGCCTGAAAGTTGCAGGACGGATGGTCCGTTCACACCTATTCTTGACCCGATTCCCCCTCGGCCCTGTAGAAATTTGCAATTCATGCTCCTTGCGCCATGTGCGTTTTGAGACAGGTGGCAAGACTCAATTTTGATCCTGAGCGAATCGTCGGCTACTCGGAAGTAATCCAGTTTGACGGGTTGTCGCCTTTCCGTCCTTGTGGCCGCGACCTGGTGGAGTTCTTCGACAGCACGGTTTGGGCGTTATACGTCCAGGTGCATTACTTCCGATTTGCATTCATCGGGAATCGGTGGGACGGCGGACACTTTTGTCTTGCCCCTTGATTTTGCTTTCCTTGCAATGGACAAACTACTCGCCAGTCCCGCAAATCGGAGAACCCCGAAGTGCGGGACCGCGAACTGACTACGCCGCCGATTGCGCGGCTTTCTTATATGCGGGGGCGAACACCTCCCCGGCAAATTGCGAGAATGTAACTTTGCCGGTGCGTTTTTGTTCGCCTTTGAATGACCCTTGTATTCTGGGGAATGCCTCTTCCATTTCAACCAGCAGCGCTGCCATCTCCGGCGACACTCCGCTCTGGCTCATTGCGGCCTTCAACTTGTCGCCCGGGACGGTGACCACGCGGATTTGTTTCCCGATGGCCTGTCCGGCGATGCGAGCCCACTCGTCCAACGAAATCTCCTGCGGGCCCACGATATCGACCACGTGATGGCCGTCGATCGGTTTGAGCAGGGACTCAGCGGCAACCTCAGCGATGTCCTGCGTGGCAATGATCGGCGCTTTCACGGATCCCGAGAGCGAAGTGTAGATGGTCCCCTGCGCGATGATCGTCGGCAGCGAGAAAAACACGTTCTCCATGAACTCGTTCGGGCGCAGCGAGACGATGTTCTTGCCGGCAGCACGGAACTTCTCTTCCGTTTCGTAGTGCCCAACAATCGGCCCCGTGCCACTGGGCAGGAACGCTCCTGCACTCGAAAGCTGAACCACATGCAATTCGGGATGCTGGCGGATAACGCTGGCTCCAGCCTCGGCCATGCGTCGAGCCATGCCCAACGGATCGTGCGAGGTCATCTCTGCGGGCGTCAGCCAGAACAGTGCGTCGGCGCCACGCACCGCCTGCTCGACAAGAGCGGGGTCGCTGTGTTCACCAGCTATGACTTTTGCGCCGCGGCTGGTTAAGTTTTTTACTTTTTCCGGATGCCGGGCTATCAGAGTGACATCGGAGTTGCGGTCAAGAAGTATGTTGGCGAGTTTGCTGCCGATTTGGCCCGTAGGAGTGGTAAGTGCAATCTTCATGGAATTTTCTCCTTAGCAGTTGAAGATGTGCAGGGTTTGTCTCGCGATGCAGAAAGGCAGCTACTTACGGTCAGAAATGGAGTACACGGCAAGACGATTGATACGGCTCACCGCCCGGAACCCCGGTTGCTGGGCGTCGGCGAAGTCGGCTCCCCAATTCGCGGTCACTTTAACGTCTAGTCGCCATGTCGTCGAAGTGCTGCTCTGAGATTATTCCCCACAAATCGCCATAGCCGATCCAAACGCACGGCACAGAAATCAGCGATTGCGCCCGAATAACGGGCAAAAGCGGAAGTTAAGAATATGGCTCGCACCCTACCAGCCATCGCGTGATGGAAGACTCGACACACGGCTGAATGTCCGAGGCCGCACCCGCCTCGTTATTCCCGCGCCACGTCTTCGCACTTCATACTCATCTCGTGCAGAGTGCCGATCCCAATTTGCGGCTGCTGGAGTCGTTTCTCGATTATCTGAAGGTCGAGAAAGGGCTGGCGCCGCTCACGGTTTCGGCTTACCGGTCCGACCTGGAGCAGTACTCGCAATTTCTGCTGAAGCGAAAGCGCGGGCTGCGCGAGGCGCGTCGCCAGGACGTGCGCGACTTCCTTAACGCACTGCTCTCCAACGGAGTGGACGGGCGCAGCGTGGCGCGCAAGCTGTCGGCGCTTCGGCACTTCTACAAGTACCTGCTGCTGGACCGCTACATCGCCCGCGATCCCACGCTGAACATTGATACGCCACAGCAATGGAAGGTGCTGCCGAAATCGTTGGCGGCGGACGAGGTCGAAGCCGTATTGCGGGGACCGCCGCGAGCCAAGGACGACCGGTTGTCGCAGGCGCTCACGGGCCGTGACCGCGCGATGCTGGAGGTTTTCTATGCCGGGGCGCTACGCGTCTCCGAGATCATCAACCTGAAGCTGGAGGACCTGAAGCTGGAACTGGGCTACGTGCTGGTGCACGGCAAAGGCGACAAGGAGCGCATCGTGCCGCTGGGCCGGGCGGCGCAGGAGATTGTGCAGCAGTATCTGCCACGATGCCGCGTCCGGTGCTGGCCGCGGGGAAGTCGTCGCCGTTTCTGTTCGTCGCGCGCGGAGCGAAGCACATCACGCGGCAGCGGGTGTGGCAGGTGGTGAACGATGCCTCGGCGCAATCGGCCCGCCACGCCAGCCCGCACATGCTGCGCCATAGTTGCGCGACGCACATGGTGGAGAACGGCGCTGACCTGCGCACCGTGCAGACTATCCTCGGCCACGCCGACATTTCGACCACGCAGGTGTACACGCATCTCGCGCTTGAAAGGCTCAACCGCGTGTACAAACAGCACCACCCGCGCAGCAAGGGGCGGGCAAGGAAGAGCGCATGAGCAGGCGCGGCGGCACCATCGTCGAGAAGGCAGTGGCGCAGTTCGTTCGCTCCCTCCGGGAGCGCAATGCTTCGCCGCATACCATCAAGGCTTACATGAGGGACTTGGCGCAGTTTGCTGATTATGTTGGCCCACAAAGTTGGTGCGACATTGACCACGTGCTGATTCGCGGCTATCTGTCGAGTCTCTACGAGCGCGGCCTGAGCAAGACGTCGGTGGCGCGTTCGCTGGCGGCGCTGCGCTCGCTCTATAGATGGCTGGCGCAGGAGGGCGAGGTCGAGCAAAATCCCGCCGCACTGGTGGCCACACCGAAGCTGCCCAAGAAGCTGCCACGTGTGCCGACCATAGAGGAGGTCAACAGCGTTCTGGACTCGGCAATGCCCGAATCGTCGGCTTTTGCGGAGCGCGACCTGGTGATTCTGGAACTGCTGTACGGCTGCGGAATTCGCAACTCGGAGCTGATCGGCATCAACCTTGAGGATATCCGCTGGTCGCAAGAGATTCTTCTGGTGCGCGGGAAAGGCAAGAAAGAACGATATGTTCCGTTCGGCGATTCGGCGAAAGCTGCGCTGCAGGCCTATTTGCCAGCCCGCCAGCGAGCACTGGTCGAAACTCGGCGAACCGCAGAAAAAGCGCTGCTCATCAATTTGCGCGGCAGCCGGCTGACCACCCGCAGTGTGGGCCGCATCGTCAAGCAGATCGCGGTGGCGCGCGGACTGTCACCCGATGTTCATCCCCACACGCTGCGCCACGCCTTCGGCACGCACATGCTGGAGGAAGGCGCCGACCTGCGCGCCATCCAGGAGATGCTCGGCCACGAGCGCCTCGCCACCACGCAGCGCTATACGCAGCTTACGGTGAAGCACGTGATGGAGGTGTACGACCGCACCCACCCGCACGCGAAGGGCAGCAGCTAGCTGCGACCCAACCCTTTGCCAAGCATCGAATGTGTTAGCCTTCTAAAAAGGTCGGAGTGTCGCCGCTGAGCGCTGTTTCGCTCGCGTAATCCCCTGATTTAACGGGCACTCCGCAAGGACCAGAGAATTGATCAACAAGGCCATTGCCAAGATTTTCGGCACCAGCAACGAGCGCGAAATCAAGCGCATTACGCCGCTGGTTGACGCTGTCAACGCGCTCGAACCCGAGATGAAGCAGCTCAGCGATGAGCAGCTCCGGGCGAAGACGGACGAATTCCGTCAGAGGGTTCGCGAGCGCGTAGATGCGGCAGAGGATCCCGACGAAAAAGATCGCGAGCTGGCTGCCGCTCTGGATGAAATCCTTCCCGAAGCCTTTGCGGTAGTGCGCGAGGCGGGCTGGCGCGTGCTGAAGATGCGGCACTTCGACGTGCAGCTTATCGGCGGCGTGGTTTTGCATCAAGGCAAAATCGCCGAGATGAAGACGGGCGAAGGTAAAACGCTGGTTGCAACCTTGCCGGTATATCTCAATGCGCTCTCCGGGCGCGGCGTTCACGTCGTGACGGTCAACGATTACCTCGCCAAGCGCGACTCGGAGTGGATGGGCAAGCTCTATACCTTTCTGGGGCTGACAGTCGGTGTCATCGTGCATGACCTTGACGACCAGCAGCGGCGCGAAGCCTACGGCGCCGATGTAACCTACGGAACCAACAACGAGTTCGGTTTCGACTACCTGCGCGACAACATGAAGTTCGACCTGCGCGACTGCGTGCAGCGCGGCCATAACTTCGGCATCGTGGACGAAGTGGACTCGATCCTGATTGACGAAGCGCGCACGCCGCTCATCATCAGCGGGCAGAGCGAGGAGTCCACCGACAAGTACTACCGCGTAAATCGCATCATCCCGCAACTGGAGAAAGGCGAAGAGATCGATCCCGGGCCGGGCGAAAACAAGGTCCTGACCGGCGATTTCGTGGTCGACGAGAAGCACCGCACCATCACCGTCACCGACGTTGGCTGGGAGAAGGTTGAGCGTCTGCTGGGCATTGGCAACATCGCCGATCCAGAGAACTGGGACCTCAAGCACCACGTCGATACCGCCATCAAGGCGCATGCGCTCTATCGGCGCGATGTCGAATACGTGGTGAAGGACGGCGAAGTGCTCATCGTGGATGAGTTCACCGGCCGCCTGATGCCGGGTCGACGCTGGTCCGACGGCCTGCACCAGGCCGTCGAAGCCAAAGAGGGCGTGAAGATCGAGCGCGAGAACCAGACGCTGGCCACCGTCACCTTCCAGAATTATTTCCGCATGTACAAGAAGCTGGCCGGCATGACGGGCACGGCCGAGACGGAAGCCGCCGAGTTCGACAAGATCTACAAGCTGGAAGTAGTGGTCATTCCGACGAACCGGGAGCTGCTGCGCATCGAGAACTCGGACGTCGTGTATCGCACCGAGAAAGAGAAGTACTTCGCAGCGGCCGACGAGATCAAGCAGCTGGCCGAGAACGGCCAGCCGGTGCTGGTGGGCACCACGTCGGTGGAGAAGTCGGAGCGCCTCTCCGAGCTGCTGAAGAAGAAGGGCGTCAAGCACGTGGTGCTGAATGCCAAGTACCACGAGAAGGAAGCGGAGATTGTCGCGCAGGCCGGACGCAAGGGCGCGATCACAATTGCGACCAACATGGCTGGCCGCGGCACCGACATTTTGCTGGGCGGCAATCCCGAGTTCATGGCCAAGCAGGAGTGCCTGAAGAAGGGACTTGCGCAGCAGCTCCACGCCGCCGCCGGTGAGGTCACGGCCAAGCCGGACGATCCCAACATTTCGTACTTCTACTACGGCGGCAATGAGTATCAGGTTCCGACCGCGCAATGGAACGAGATCAACGCCCGGCTATAAGCAAGCTACCGACGCTGAGCACGACGAGGTCACGGCGCTCGGCGGGCTGTTCATCCTCGGCACCGAACGCCACGAGGCACGGCGCATTGACAACCAGTTGCGTGGACGCGCCGGCCGCCAGGGCGATCCCGGCGCGTCGCGCTTCTACCTGTCGCTGGAAGATGACCTGATGCGCATCTTCGCCAAGGAGTGGGTGTCGAACCTGCTTCAGCGGCTGGGCATGGAAGAGGGCGTACCGATTGAGTCGAGGCTGATCACCCGGCGCATCGAGGCGGCGCAGAAGGCGGTCGAGGCGCAAAACTTTGAGGCCCGCAAACACCTGCTGGAATACGACGACGTGATGAACAAGCAGCGCCAGGCGGTTTACGGACTGCGCCGGCAACTGCTGGAAGGCATCGACCAGAAGGAACTCATCCTCGAAGATTACGTTCGTGACATTCTCGGCGGGCTGCTCGACAAGTACTGCGGGAAAGACGCGCACGCGGACGATTGGGACATCAAGAGCCTGAAGAACCAGTTGTTCACGCGCTTCGGCGTGGACATCGCCGCGGAGGGCGTCGAAGCGGAAAAGCTGAACCGGCAGGAACTTGGCGACGCGATCTTCGAGAAGCTGAAAGAACGTTACGACGCCAAGGAGCAGCTGATCGGCCCGGACGCGATGCGGCACCACGAGCGCATCATCATGCTGAGCGTGATCGACCAGCAGTGGAAGGACCACCTGCTCAGCATGGACCACCTGCGCGAAGGCATCGGGCTGCGCGGCTACGGCCAGCACGATCCGCTGGTGGAGTACAAGCGCGAATCGTTCGACATGTTCGAGGCCATGATGGAGCGCTTCGAGGAAGAAACGGTCCGCTACCTGTACCTGATGCAGGTCTTCGAAGCGCCGCCGCGGCCTGCTCCGCAACCTGTGCTTTCTCCCGGAGACTGGAAACGGCGACGCGGTCGCTGCCTTCAGCACGAGTGCCCGGCGCAATCGAGCTGCGACCTCCATGGACGACATGGAAGAAGCCTTCCAGCGCCGCAAGCGCCGCGAACTGGAGCAGGCGCGCATGGCAGGCGCCGGCGAGCAAGGTTCGGTGCAGCAGGTCGTGCGCGGCGAGAAGGTTGGCCGCAACGATCCTTGCCCGTGCGGCAGCGGCAAGAAATACAAGAAGTGCTGCGGGGCATAGATTCCGCGATTCGCTTTTCGCCGTTCGCACGATCAGTCTCCATTTTCTCCTTTCGGGACGCCTTTACTGGAATGGTCAGTTTTTCTTTTGCGTTCCCTTGCCACTCTGTTATTGTCCGCCGCAGATAGAGAATTTCTTACGTCCCCGACGGACTTTCGTGGTGGGGAGCTCGGCATTCGCATCAGGGCCGGATTCTCCTGACTCGGGAGGAGGTTTTCATGGCATTCTGCTCAGGTTGCGGTACTGAGATGGCCGACCATGCAGCGTTCTGTCCAAAATGTGGCAAAGCGGCAGCATCGGCGGCGGCTGGTTCTAAGGATCCACCGTCAGCGCCATCGGCCACGTACGGCACAACTGCGGCCCCGGCCACTCCGATGGCAGAGAACGTGGCAGGCATGCTCGCCTACTTCACCATAATTCCTGCGATCATTTTCCTGCTGATTGAGCCTTACAATCGCAATCGCTTCGTGCGCTTCCACTCGTTTCAGTGCCTGTTCACCTGTGCGGCGTTGATCGTTCTTCAGATCGCGTTGTCGTTCTTCAGTTACATTATTCCGGTGCTGATGTTCGGGGTTTACGGCCTGCTCGGGTTGGCCGAGGTGGCGCTCTGGATTCTGCTGGTCGTCAAGGCGTATCAGCACGAGATGTTCAAACTGCCGATCGTCGGCGACCTGGCGGAGAAACAGGCAGGCGCATAATGCTGATGACGTATGAATCGGGCCGGGGCCGATCGGCCCCGCTTTCTTATTGCGGTCTAGCCCGCGCTTGACACACCCACTCCCTAAGTGTCATTTCTATTTACTTTTCGTTTTGCGAGAAAAACCGGTTTTGCGGGGTGAAGCCCGGCCAGGAGGGAGAGCGAAAGCTCAAACGCGGGACTCTAAAGGCCCGCTCTACCCAAGAAAGGATTTGTGAGGATACGGGTCTTCTATCACGACAAGTGTTTCGACGGGGCCTGTTCGGCTGCGCTGTTCACGCGCTTTTACCGCGAGCGCATTCGCGAGCACGCGCGAGTTCGAATACATGGGCCTGGTGCATCGCGCGGGCGCGCTCTTCAACGAGGCCGACTTCACCGGCGACGAGAACGCCATCGTCGATTTCAAGTACTCCTCTTCGCCGCGCATCACCTGGTGGTTCGACCATCATCAGAGCGCCTTTCTCACCCCGGAGGACGCCTCCCATTTCGAGCAGGAGCAGAGCAATACCAAGTTCTACGACCCCGATTTTCGCTCCTGCACAAAATTCATTGCGACGGTGACTGAGCAGCGCTTTGGCTTCAACCCCGCTCCGGTCGCGGAAGTTGGTCGAGTGGGCCGACATCATTGATGGCGCGCTCTACGACGATCCGCAGACGGCAGTGGAGATGAAAGCGCCGGCGACGAAGCTGACCATGGTGATCGAGGCCAACCAGGACCCGGAGTTCATCCCCAGCTTGATTCCGATGCTGGCCTACAAGCCGCTCGCCGAAATCGTCGCCGATCCGATGATCGCCGAGCGCATTCCGCCGCTGATGGAAAGGCATCGCCGCTCGATTGAGATCCTGCGCGAGCGCACCCAGTGCAAGGACGGCACCGTCTTCTTCGACGTTACCGGCTACGATCTCGAGGGTTACAACAAGTTCATTCCGTATTACCTGCATCCCGACTGCGTTTACTCCGTGGGACTCAGCAAGAGCAGCTTTCGCACCAAGGTCTCCGTCGGCTCCAACCCCTGGGGCCGATTGGCCACTTCGAGAACCTCGCCAAGATTTGTGAGCGCTACGGCGGAGGCGGCCACGCGCGCGTAGGGGCCATTTCCTTCCCACCCGACAAGCTGGAGACGGCGCGCCAGGCGGCGGACGAAATCGTCGACGAATTGCGCGCCAGCTATCGCGCAAACTAGCAGAAATAAGCTGACTGGGAAATGGCACATTCTAAGTTTCCCAAGGAACAAAACCGCATCAATTGGTGACCGTTTGGCGTAATCGTGCGTCGGAAGAGTAATACCCATCGCGAAAGATTTCGATGGCTGACGTTGACCGCGAGACCGAAGCATCATACGATTCGCCTATACGATTGGCCAGTATGGCGGCGCCTACGCTCATCCCCGGGCAGACCCTTGGCCATTTCCGCCTCATCGAGGAGATCGGTGCGGGCGGCATGGGTGTCGTCTATCGCGCCCGCGATGAGCGATTGCTTCGCGATGTCGCCGTTAAAGTCCTCAATCCTAAGACCCTGAGCGACGCCGAAGCGCGCCACCATTTCCGCCGCGAGGCGCTCATGCTCAGCCGCCTCAATCACGCCAACATCGAGTCGGTGTACGACTTTCACACCGAGAATGGAATCGACTACCTGGTTATGGAGTACGTTCCCGGCGTCTCGCTTGCTGCACGCCTGGAAAACGGTCCCCTGCCGGAGAATGAGGTGCTGAGGCTCGGTATCCAGCTCGCGCGCGGGCTGGCAGCCGCCCACGCGCAAGGAATTATCCACCGTGACCTCAAACCGGGCAATCTGAAGGTGACGCCGGATAACGTGTTGAAGATTTTGGACTTCGGTTTGGCCCAATTGTTTGCTGCGCCTGGAGCAGGAACCCTCACCGAGTCTGCCACCGTCACTATGGACGTCCCTCCGAGCTTCGCAGGGACTCCCGCCTATATGGCTCCGGAACAGCTGGAGGGACTCGATCCGGATACCCGCTGCGATATTTATGGTGCCGGAGTCGTGCTCTACGAGTTGTCGACGGGCGTCCGGCCGTTCCCCCAGCAGAGCCAACTGCTCTGGGAGGCAATTCTTCATTCCTTGCCGCCGTCCCCGCGATTGAAGAACACAGACATTTCCCCCGCCCTGGAAGCGGTAATCGTTAAGTGCCTGGAGAAAGATCCGAAGTTGCGCTACCAGTCGGCGAATGAGTTGCTGGATGACCTAAAGAATCTGGCACGGAGTTCGGACCCGCATCGGCCGCTTACCGTACCTTCAGGTTCTGCCCCAGTTCGAGCTGGCAGGACTGTAAAGAGCCATGTTGTCGTGATCCTGGCGGGCGTCCTCTTGCTCGGCGTCGCAGTTGGAATTCTCGCCCGGAAACGGCCGTGGCACCCGCCAACGCAGCAGAAGATTATGGCGGTTTTGCCTATGGATACCCTGGGTCGGGATCCGGCTACGAACGCCCTGGGATTGGGCCTGACGGAAACGGTCACAGCGAAACTGGTGCAGGCCAGCAACAGCGATGACGTCCAGGTCGTTTCACCGCAGGATCTTCGAAATCAGGGGGTAAAGACCGCTGACGATGCGCGGCGGGAATTTGGGACTGACTTTGTACTGGAGAGCAGCCTCCAGCGGTCAGGCCAGAGCATCCGGATTAACTGCTATCTGGTCGATTCGAAGACCCACCGGCAACTTGCCGCCAAGACCATCGAGGCTGAAGTCGGCGATCCTTTCGGCTTGCAGGACAAGGTCGTCAGCGCGGCTTTGGACATGTTACCGGCGAGAATACAGCCCGACCAGCGCCGGAAGTTGAATGTCAGTCAGAACACCCAGCCAGCCGCCTACGAGGCTTACATACGCGGTCGCGGCTATCTGCAGGAGTACGAGAAACCAGAAAACATCGAGAATGCGGTTGCTGAATTCAGTCAAGCCATAAACATCGACGCGAACTACGCACTGGCGTATGCGGAGCTGGGCAAAGCCTATTGGATGGAGTACCAGCGGCTAGACAAGGGCAGGGAATGGGTAGAGAAGGCTTCCAGCGCCTGCCAAAAAGCTCTGTCCTTGAATCCGGAGCTCGTCGAGGGACACGTTTGCCTGGGTAATGTGCTGAACGGCACCGGGAAGTACGACAGGGCAGCGGAAGAATTCCAACGCGCCGTGGCGTCAAATGGCGAAAGCGACGAAGCTCTGCGTGGGCTCGCCGAAACCTACGCCAAGTTGGGGAACCTCGCCGCCGCCGAGTCAACGTACAAGAAGGCGGTAGCCCTCCGTCCCAACTACTGGGGCAGCTACAGCCGACTGGGTCTTTTCTATTACGGCCAGGCACGTTATTCCGACGCTGCCGAGATGTTCCTGAAGGTGACCCAGCTCGCGCCGGACAACTATCAGGGCTACCTCACCCTGGCTGGTGTGTACGTCACCGAAGGCCGGTACCAGGATGCGATTGACGCCTTTAAACGCTCGATCGATCTTCGCCCGAGCTCGGACGCTTACACAAATCTTGGCTACACCTATTTCCTGATGCATCGCTTCCCGGAAGCGATAAGCGCGCAGGAACAAGCTGTGAAACTCAATGACGGACACTGGGAATATTGGGGCAACCTTGCTGATGCCCTTTACTGGAGTCCGCAGCGGCGGGCAGAAGCAGCCGGTAAATACCAGAAGGCCATCTCAATTGCGGCTTCCAAGGTGCAGGTTAATCCGCGAGACGGGTTGATCCTCGCGTACCTTGCTAATTACTCGGCTATGCTTGGTGGCCGGAAGGAAGCTCTCGGCTATATGCAAAGGGCGCTAGCGGCGGCGCCAGACGACGGAGAGGTATTGTTCAGGTCGGCGGTTGTCTACAACCACTTCAACCAGACAGACCCAGCGCTCAGCTATCTGAAGAAAGCGGCAGATGTCGGTTATTCGCGAGCGATCATAAGGGACACCCCAGACTTCGAGGCTCTGCAACAGAGTCCGCAATTTAAGGCGCTGGTCGGCAACAGCCAATGACGACAAGCTACTACCGCATTACTAGTCCATCACCGTTGAGCGTGCATTGACTACTACCGATCGTTATCGAAGAGTAGGTGTACGTCGTTCCGGAAGAACCCGATGCAGACCCCGAAGAGGTACTCCCGCCGCCGCTGGGAGAACTGAAGCTGCACGTCGCAAATGGACAAGCGGAAAGCGTTACTGAG
Organism: uncultured Acidobacteriaceae bacterium; assembly: GCA_963703645.1. GTDB lineage: Bacteria > Acidobacteriota > Terriglobia > Terriglobales > Acidobacteriaceae > Bog-257. Next base: position 62,850 of record CAVPFD010000045.1, on the reverse strand, counting down.
ATGGTCGAGGTGGCACTCGGGCCCGACCAGGTGACTCCGTCTGTGCCGATAGCCGCCTTTCCTCCCATGAAGCCATTCTGGAGACAGGCATTGTTTGGACCGACCGTGAGCTGGATTTGCATTGCGGTTGTGTTTGCGGGCGGAGATACCACTGGGGTCTTGTTGCACGCCTGAAAGGCGAGCATAAACAAGAGAACTGAAATGACAGCGAAACTACGCTGGCGCTTAGACATTTGATCCTCCTTGCGCAAAACCTTAGCGCGATCGCGGCTGGCTATCGCATGACGAGACCCAACGAACCTGCCTTATTGCATTTGTGACCGTTGATCGTAACACTATCGTACTTGACGGTTTTCGTAACGCTCCCAGTTATAGGCGGCGAAGGCACCGCCGCACCGGTAGGACTACTGAAATGGAAGAGCAGAGATCCGGACGGGAGTTCAAGGTCGAACGGTTGATTATTTTCGGCCTTCCATGCCACACAGTTATCTTTGTGGACATCGACGAAATTCGGCGTGGCTCCCACGCCCTTCTGGGAGCACTTGCCTGTGGTATCGATGGACAATGTCGCGCTTACCGTAGCGGTGCACGTCTGGCCGCTGGCACTCTGAGCGCAAACAAAAAACACCGCTGCTGAAGAGACAAGAACTGCGAAAGCCGACCGACCATGGCGCGAAGTCATCTGGCTATCCTCCGGGAGTCGGATGTGGAGTTCGGGGAAAGCATAGCAGCCAGTGACTTGATGTCAAGTGAAAGTCGTCATTGGCGGGATAAAAGACCTTTACGGCCACCGAAGCCCAGACAGCTTTTGCACAGCCGCGTCACCACCCCTGGTGATTTGGCTCACAGACCTGATGTTTGTTCTCTCCTAGCCTTAAGTGTTACTGGGGTGCCATAAAATCGCGGGTTCCAGATTGCCGCGCCCGGCCCAATAGTGCTTGTCCGTCGGACGGCCAGAGGCGCATCAGCCGCATGTGCGCGAGGCCCATGTAGAACGCACGCTGTGACATTGGCTCTCACCCGCACAAAAGGATTCGTCTATGCCACTCATTAACTCTTCTTCGCAAGAGATAGTTCGGGAGTTTTCCCTCGAGGAACTTGAACAGGCTGCGCGCTTGATGCGCGGCTACGACCTGGTAGCGCTGTGCGCCGCGGGCTCCGGACACTCCGGAGGCACGCTCTCGATGATGGAGATCGTCGCGGCGCTGTATCTGAAGGTCGCCAACTCACGATCCCAACAATCCTGACTGGAAGCGAGCGCGACCGCATCATCTGGTCGGCCGGGCACAAAGCGCCGGCGCTTGTATCTCGGCCTGGCCTTCGCCGGATACTTTCCCAATCGAGGACGTGGTCACGCTGCGCAAACTCTATTCGCCGTTCCAGGGACATCCGCACCGCCTGAAGCTGCCGGGTGTCGAGGTGTCGAGCGGCTCGCTGGGGCAGGGGCTGAGCATCGCGGTAGGCATGGCGATCGCAGGCAAGCTTCGATCAGCGACAAGCACACCGTCTTCTGCATCATGGGCGACGGCGAGCAGCAGGAAGGCAACATCTGGGAAGCGGTCATGGAAGCCTCGCACTACAAGCTCGACAACCTGGTCGGCATCATCGACCGCAACCGACTGCAGATCGACGGCTGGGTGAAGGACGTGATGAACGTCGAGCCGCTGGAGGACCGCTATCGCAGCTTCGGCTGGGAAGTCATCGAGATCGACGGCCACGACATTAAGCAAGTCGTGGATGCCCTGCAGAAAGCGAAGAACATCCCGGTAGCCGGCAAGCCGACGGTGATTATCGCCAACACGGTGAAGGGCAAGGGTGTCAGCTTCATGGAAAACGTTGCCGGATGGCACGGCAAGGCCCCGAGCTACGACGAGATGGTGAAGGCGCTGGACGAGCTTGGCCTGAAAAATGTGATCGCCTACGACGCGCTGCTGAAGAAGGCGAACGAGTATCAGAAGGAAGTTGAAGCGACGCTCGCCGCCAAGACGCCGAGCTTCTCACGCGATTACTGGTGGAACAGCGCCAGCCAGATGAAAGTGAAGATGGAGCCCACGCGCAAGGGCTTCGGGCAGTCGCTGCAGAACAACGGTGATGACGAGCGGGTGGTTTGCCTGGGGCTCGACATCTCGGGTTCGATCACGATCAGCGATTTCTATACCGGCAAGCCGGAGCGTAAGGACCGCTGGATCAGCATGGGCATCGCCGAGCAGTCGGCGACTGCCGCCGCGGTGGGACTGGCGCGCGAAGGGAAGCTGCCGGTCTTCGGGACGTACGGAACATTCGCCGCGGCGCGCAACCTGGACCAGATTCGCGTGTCGGTCTGCTACGGCAACTTCAATGTGCTGATCGCAGGAGCGCACGGTGGGGTCTCGGTTGGGCCGGACGGCGCGACCCACCAGGCGCTGGAAGACCTGTTCGCGATGTGCGGCTTGCCGAACATGTCGGTCGTGGTGCCGTGCGATGCCATCGAAACGCGCAAGGCCACCGACTACCTGCTGCTACAGCATGTTGGGCCGAAGTACATTCGTTTCGCGCGCGAGGCCACGCCCATCGTCACTCGCGAAGAGACGCCGTTTGTGTTCGGAATGGCGAACGTCATCCGCCTGCGCCGCGAAGCGCCGGAGATGATTGACGCGTTCGAGACGGTGCTTGCGCCGAACTACGTCAACGAACACGAAGACCTGAGCATCATCGCCTGCGGGCCGATGGTGCCGGAGGCCATGCGAGCGGCGTGGATACTGAAGCAGGAATTCGGCTACGAGACACGCGTGGTCAACATGCACACCATGAAGCCCATCGACGAGAGCGCAATCATCCGGGCAGCAAAAGAGACGGGCGTGGTGGTCACCGCGGAAGAGCACCAGATTGGCGCGCTGGCATGGCGCGTCAGCGGCATTCTCACCGAAAGCCCCGAGCTGTTACGGAATGCCGCTCATCACGGGCGCAATCGGCGTGAAGGACCGCTTCGGCGATTCCGGTGCCCCGTGGGAGCTGATCAAGGAATTTGAAGTCAGCGCCGAGCACATCGCGCAGAAGGCGGTGGAGCTGCTGGCCGTTGCGAAGATGAAGACAGGAAGAAGAGACGCTTCCAGTTGACGCACTGAGACAGCTACGCCGGTTCGACGATAGGCAAACCATCCGTCAGCGGAATGGGTTCAGCCGGCCTCACTGCTTGCGGCGTCTCTGTTGGATGCGAGTCGTCTTCTGCCAGCGCAACATAGGCTCCCTAGCCGCGCAAGATAAAGCAGGTCCGCTCCCGCGAAGTAGACCAGCGCGACCAGCGCCATAATCAGTGCGATCCATCCCCGAGCGACATGATTCGACCAGCCGCAGCGGCGCGAACACGGCAAAAACCATCGTTCCTGCCCAGACCAGCCGAAGCATCGCGAACAGAAATCCCAACCCGAGCAAGCGGCTAGCCTGGCGGGAGAAGAAATCAACAGATTGCGCCAGCGCTTCTGGTGCTGTGGCGCCGTTGCGAATGCAGAAGAGCGGCGCCAGTCCGAAGAACCAGTTCAGCATAGCGCCGAAGGTCAACGACAGGCCAGTCCCAAACGCAAGCAAGAAAGCTGCCGCTGCGGCGCGTTGGCTGTTGACCATGATGCTGCCAGCGACCAAAGAGATCATTAGTGCTGCGAACGCGATCAGCGTCCACATCGCCCGCAACAAGCTGAGCGCAAAAATTGGATGAAATTCCCAGGTCGGGTAGGGTAGCTCTTCGTAGCTGAACATTGCCACCAGGCGCCGGACGGTGGCCGCGCGGCCCGCGGTTGCCGCCACAGCCCAGAGCACTATCAAGCCAAGTATCAGCACAGTCTGCCCCCACAGGAAACGGGTCAGGCTGCCTCGAAAGATGTGCTGCACTGCCCCCTGTAGCAAGCGCGGCTGAAGTGTGTTTAGCAGAAACTCGTCGCTGGGAGATACTTGGAGGCTGTCGAGCCACAAGGCGCCGGAGATGATCGCCAAGCCCCACGCTGCCAGGCCGAAGCACCAGCGCCACGTCAGCTCGGCGGCGAGCAGCGCAGGCTCATGCCAGAGAGCGGCGAAGCCGTCCTGGAATGGCGAATGCGCAGAGAGCTGCGACATGCATTCAGGATAGCAGCGTTCCTATTTCTGCTGCAGCTCCTCCGCGACAGGACTCATCGAAAGCGCGCGTGCCAGCTCTGCTGGCGTGTCCACGAGAACGTCGGGCGGAACTTCTTCCAGCGTATGCGGAGCGAAGCCGTAAGTCACGCCGACGCTCCACAGGCCGGCATTGCGAGCGGTGAGAATATCCACACCAGAATCGCCCGACCATAACGGTTTCGTCTGGCTCTGCACTGGTTTCGCGCATCAGAGTGTTGGCGCCCAGGGGATCGGGTTTCTTGGTTTCGAAACTGTTGCCGCCATAAATCTGGAAGAAGTCGTCAGCCAGTCCGAATCCCGCCAGGATGCCCTGCGATGCCCGCACCGGCTTGTTGGTCAGCACGGCCAGCTTGCGATGCTCCGTTGCCGATCTGCTGCAGCGCCTCCTTGATGCCCTCGTAAGGGTAGGTGTTGTCGAGTTTGTGATCGCGGTAATAGGCGAGGAAGTAATTGAGCGCGTCCTGTAGGAATTCCCGGTCGGCGGGATCGCCGAGCGCGCGGCGGATAAGCATGGGTGCGCCATCGCCAATGTAGGTGCCGATGACCTGAATGGGCAGCTCCTTGCGGCCGTAGTGGCGCAGCATGGCATTCACCGAGGCTGCCAGGTCGAGCTCTGAATCGATCAGCGTGCCATCGAGATCAAAGATAACGAGCTTGATTTTCTTCAGCGGAATGGGACGAAAAGTGCGTATCATTGCCTTCCAGTATAGCCATTCGACTGAGTGAGCAGAGCAGCTTGTGCAGCGGATAGGCTAAGGAAACGGCGCCGAACATTTACAATAGGACGATGTTCCAGGCCGCAATTGGGGTCCCGCATTTTCACTCCTGAGGTAATGGATGGCAACCACCAAAGTACAGCCTAAAGCCGCACCCGCGCAGGCTGCTGCTGGCGACAAGATACGAAGGGCTCAGCAGGCAGCAATTGGTCCAGATTTACCGCCTGATGTATCTGTCGCGCCGGCTCGACGATCGCGAGATCCTGCTCAAGCGGCAACAGAAGATCTTCTTCCAGATTTCGGGCGCCGGTCATGAGGCGCTGCTGGTCGCAGCCGGCCTGGTGCTGCGGCCCGGCTATGACTGGTTCTATCCCTACTATCGCGACCGCGCGCTCTGCCTGACGCTGGGCATGACGCCCTACGAGCAATTGCTGGAAGCCGTGGGCGCAGCCGACGATCCCAACTCCGGCGGCCGCCAGATGCCTTCGCACTGGGGACACAAGAAGCTGAACATCGTTACCCAGTCGTCGCCCACGGGCACGCAATTCCTGCAGGCGGTGGGCTGTGCCGAAGCCGGGCGCTACTTCAGCCGCCATCCGGAAGCCGCAGAGAAGGCCATCGGCGACTATCGCCAGTTCAAGGATGTGGTTTTCCACGGCGACGAAGTGATCTATGTCTCCTCGCGGCGATGGCACCACCAGCGAGGGCGAGTTCTGGGAATCGCTGAACACCGCATCGAACCTCAAGCTGCCGGTGCTCTACCTCATCGAAGACAACGAGTATGCCATCTCAGTTCCGGTCGAAGTCGGCACGGCCGGCGGCAACATCAGCAAGCTGGTAAAAGGATTCCCGAATTTTCATTTCGCCGAAGTGGACGGCACTGATCCGCTGGCCAGCTATGCCGCGCTTAAGACCGCCGTCGAGTACATTCGCGGCGGCAACGGGCCGGCATTCGTGCATGGGCACGTAATCCGGCCGTATTCGCACTCGCTCTCCGACGACGAGAAGCTTTACCGGCCCGACTCCGAGCGTCAGCAGGAAGTGGAGCGCGATCCCATCACGGCTTCCAGCTGTTCCTGGTGCGCGAAGGCATTCTGGATGAAAAAGGAATTGATGAGCTGGAGAAAGATGTAGATGCGGAGGTGCAGGAGGCGAGCGATCGTGCGGTTGCGGCGGCGTTGCCAGCTCCCGACTCGTACAAGCTGTTTGTGTATTCGCCCGATCTCGATCCCGACGTCGTCGGCGTTTCAGACCGAGGCAGTACATCCTGCGCCGGCAAAGACAGGAGCGGCAAATCCCGAGAAGACGATGGCCGACCTCATCAACGCCTGCCTGAAAGACGAGATGGCCCGCGATCCGCGCATCGTCATCTTCGGCCAAGATGTCGCCGATTGCAGCCGCGAAGAATACCTTAAGGACAAACAGGTGAAGGGCAAGGGCGGCGTCTTCAAGCTGACGGCTGGGCTGCAAGCCGAATATGGCTCCGAGCGCGTGTTCAATTCGCCGCTGGCAGAGGCAAACATCGTCGGCCGCGCCGTGGGGATGGCGACCCGAGGCCTGAAGCCAGTGGTGGAAATTCAGTTCTTCGATTACATCTGGCCGGCGATGCAGCAGCTCCGCAACGAGCTGCCGCTAATCCGCTGGCGCTCGAATAACGCTTTCTCTTCGTCGGCCGTAGTGCGCGTCGCCATCGGAGGCTATCTTACCGGTGGCTCCATCTACCATTCGCAGTGCGGCGAGAGCATCTTCACGCACACTCCGGGGATGCGGGTCGTATTCCCGTCGAATGCGCTCGATGCGAATGGACTGCTGCGAACAGCGATTCGCTGCGACGATCCGGTCTTGTTTCTGGAGCACAAGCGGCTGTACCGCGAGACCTTCGGCCGCGCGCCCTATCCCGGGCCGGACTACATGATTCCGTTGGGCAAGGCGAAGATTGTGCGGCCCGGCCATGACCTGACTGTCATAACCTACGGAGCGGTGGTTCCGCGCGCCCTGCAGGCGGCGCAGCGCATCGAACGCGAGCAAGGGGTCAGCGTTGAGCTGGTAGACCTGCGTACGCTAAGCCCGTACGACTGGGAGGCGATCGCGACGTCGGTCGCCAAGACCAGCCGCGTCATCGTAGCGCATGAGGACATGCTGAGCTGGGGCTATGGCGCTGAGATTGCCGCGCGCCTCGCCGACGAACTGTTCGATCAGCTTGATGCTCCGGTGAAGCGTGTGGCGGCGAAGGACACATTCGTTGCCTACCAGCCGATCCTGGAGGACGAAATCCTGCCGCAGGCGGAGGATTTGTTCCAGGCCATGGCGGAGCTAGCGAACTATTAATCCAGTTCTGGTGAGGGCGATCCCAGAATCATAACTTCCAGACAAGACGGTGCGAGCAACGGAAAGCCGATCCCATGAATCTGCGTGCCATATGCTTCGTTGATATGCCCTTCGGAAAGAAGGCGGACCTAGCCAGCGGCGTCGAGGTCGATTTCGACCAGATTTACGAAGCGGCCATCGAACCGGCAATTGTCAAAGCCGGACTGGAGCCGATTCGAGGCGATCGCGAACGTACGGGCGGAATCATTCACGCCCCCATGTTCGGCCGCCTTCTTCTCTCCGATTACGTGATCGCCGACCTCACACTGGCGAACCCAAACGTCTTCTATGAGCTGGGTATCCGGCATACGGCACGGCCCTTCACCACAGTGCCGATTTTTGCGGCCATCAACGCCCTGCCGTTCGATGTGAGCTTGGTGCGGGCCATCCCCTACACTCTCGACAAAGGAAAGCTGACCGACGAAGCTGCGGCCAAACTACAGGCCGACTTGGGGACGCGGCTGGAGGAAGCAATTCGCGGAGCCGCTTCCAAGGACAGTCCGATCTTTCAGCTCATCCCCAAGTTTCCCAAGATCGACCTGCCGCACGAAGTGACGGAGATCTTTCAAGACCAGGTCCGACATTCGGAGGAGTTCAGGAAGCAATTGGCTGATGCTCGTGCTAAGTCCACAGACGAAGACAGGCTTGCTGCCCTGAGGGAGATTCGCCGGGCACTGGGAAACCTGAAGGTTGCGCAGAACGAAGTTCTGGTTGATCTGATGCTGTCGTTTCGGGACGTCAGCGCCTGGGATGACATGGTCACGCTGTCGGATGAGTTCCCGGATTATCTGAAGTCGAATGTCATAGTCCGGCAGCAGCGAGCTCTGGCTCTGAACCGCCGCAATGCCGCTGGTGATCGTGACGAAGCGCTGCAGATCCTTCAGAAGCTCATCGCCGAGAAGGGCATCGACCCGGAGACGCTTGGGATTCTTGGCCGGGTGCACAAAGACCGCTATCGGGAGCTGAAAAAGAAGGGGAGCATGACGGCGGCGGCGGCACTTGACGATGCAATCGACGCATACACGAAGGGCTTCGAAAGCGATCCACGCGACTACTATCCGGGCGTTAACGCGATTACGCTTCTGATCGAGAAGGGTGACGCAGACGCACTGAAGCAAGCGGACCGGCTGGTGCCGCTGGTGAGTTTTGCTGTCGCGCGCCGTGGAGGCGTGTCATCAAGTGATTACTGGGACCTTGCTACGGTGCTGGAGTTGGGCGCGATTGGCAACGATTGGGCAATAGTGACGCGCGTTCTGCCGAGGGTGCTGGCTGCCGCAAAGGCTTCCTGGCAGACCAAGACTACTTGGGACAACTTGCTGCTCTTGAAGGCGGCACGGGAACGCGCAGGCCAAAGCCCGCCAGAGCTGGCCGAAGTCCTACAGCACTTAGAGGAGCGCAATAACGAACTCAAGGGCGAAGAAGTGAAAGCCTGAAACGGACTTCCCGTACGACGCTCCTACCTTCCCTTGCTTCCCCACAGCCAGTCGATAGCGATGGGCCCGGCGCCACTCCAGATCAGGGAAAACGCAATTGCAGCGCACGCCAGCGGAAACTCAAACCCGCCATTGCTGGCGAACAGCCCGTGAGGCAGATGTACTTTCAGGATTGCGACCAGCATGTCAATGCAGACTGCCAGGCCGGCCAGTCGGGTGAGAAACCCGATTACGAGCAGGATGCCGCCGACGAACTCCGCTGCAACCACCAGATACGCCGTGAACGCCGGCAGCCCGAGCTGATGCATCATCCCGGTGATCATGTGCATGTGATCTGCGATCTTCTGCCAACCATGGGCAATCATGATTGCACCGAGTGCCAAGCGCAGTATCAGCAGCCCCAGGGGTTGCAGACGGTTTAGGAAGTTCATGCAGCCCTCCTATGTAGCCAAGGGATTCCCAGCGGATAGGAGAGACCCCGTGCGACAACCAACAAACACCCTCTGCCATCTCGCTGACGGCTAGCTTAGAAAACAAAGCGAGTATTTAGGCCTGCTTAATTCGGCCGGAACCAATAGGGTAAACGAGTGTTCCTATTCTTTATCCGATGGTTTCGCGCAAGAGGATGAGGTGCTCTGGAGGCAAAAAGAGCCCCTCCGATGGACAGGGGCGAGTTGCACATCGGAGGGGTAGCCGTTTTTACACGACCATTCTCAGGGTTGTTAACGAGCTAAACACACGCTGTTCCGCGAAGTTTCGCTGTGCAGAAAATTGCCTTTGGAATTTGATATGGAGCGCCGAGATCAAGACATGACCGCGGATTCCGGCTCCCACCCTCAGAGCCCCAAAACGGTACAAAGCTGCGACACGCCCAAAGCAGGCAATTGGCGAGCGAACCAGCCTGGTTACGAGTCTGAAGACGGAGCAGAGTGTGATATCTAATGGATGAAGACCTGCGCAGGACATGCGTGTTTACTGCACAAAACGGCGACCCGCAACCGCATCCGGTTGGGACGCCAAGGTAACAGGAGGCCGACTCCGGCAACGGGCGAGCGATTTGTTGTTGAATTTGAAGCACAAGGCCCTTAGGATGTAGACCTTCGCAGCTGAAACTGTTGCGAAGGTAACCCTAAGGCATGGGTTCTGGGGTGACAATTTCTGGTACAAGGGTTCCGATGTCAGATCATTTCGCCATTTTCGTGCTAATCAGTATGCTGACGCTCTTGCCCGGCTTGGGCGCGTCTGCAGCCACCATCGCAACCCATAAGACGCACACGAAATCGCACAAGATTACTGAAACCAGCACGGCGCAAAAGAAGATGGCGCGGATGCAACATAGCAGCAAGAGCGCCGCCAGCCGCAATAGTTCCAGCTACCGGGTTTCTGTTAGCCATACCAGCTCGACCAACCAAGTCTCGAAACGACATCGCTATTATGAACGCTTCTCGGCCAGTTCTTTCGCCGATAACCAGGTGGAAGGTGACATCACCGCGGGCGAAGACGCAATCGTCCGGGCAGCCGCGGTGGAAGCGCTAGGCAACATGAATGGCACCATCGTTGCGATGGATCCCGACAGCGGGCGCATTCTGGCGATGGTGAACCAGAAACTCGCGCTTTCGGCGGGCGCGCAACCGTGCTCGACCATCAAGGTCGCCGTTGCGCTGGCTGCGCTGAGCGAGAATGTCATTACCAAAGACACACAGGTACCACTCGGCAAGTACTGGCGCGTCGACTTGACTTCGGCGCTTGCCCACTCAAACAATGCGTATTTCGAAGCGGTGGGGCGTAAGCTGGGCTTTGAGAGAGTCAGCTATTATGCCCACCAGTTTGGACTGGGCGAGCTGGCTGGCTGGAACGTCGCAGGCGAGCACTTGGGCACGTTCCCTTCCACCGAGCTTGACCCGAAACTCGGCGGTGTGGGCAAGATGTGTTCCTTCGGGGAGAGCATTTCTCTGACCCCGCTGCAACTGGCAGCGTTGATGGGCGCCATCGCTAATGGCGGCACGCTGTATTACTTGCAGCATCCCACGACACCCGAAGAGATCACGAGCTTCACGCCCAAGGTGAAACGTAAGCTGGAGATTGCTCCGCTGATTCCGGAGATATCGGACGGCATGTCTGGCGCCGTGGAGTACGGGACAGCCCGGATGTTGCGCACCAACTTTATCGAAGAGCCCATACTGGGCAAGACCGGCACCTGTTCCATGAACGGTACGAGGTTCGGGTGGTTTGGTTCGTACGCCAACACGGAGTACGGCCGCATCGTGACTGTGGTGTTCCTCGAGGGTGGCCGTCCGACCTTCGGCCCCAAGGCGGCAGAGTTGGCGGGCCGCATGTACCGCAACCTGTATGACCACGACTTCTTCGCGGTGAAACCACCAGCCGTTCCAGTGCGCACCGCTGCGACAGGCGTAGGCGCGACGCAGTAACAAACGAATTTCTATTTAGCAAACGGCGATGCGGGTTGCGCCTGCAACTGGCGTACGGCTTCCTGATAGCGCTTCTTCGCCTGTTCGTCCTGAGTTGCACTTAGCTTGGCATTGAGCCATTTGAGCATGGCTGCCCGCGAGGGGTGCGGAAGGCTGTTCTCAGAGTCTGAGATCCGCAGGTCGCCTTTGTTGTCGGTAACGGTATATTCCACGTCCTGGGGCGTGTTAGGCCGCTCAGGTATGTAACCTGTGACCAGGTTGTAGCTTCCCAGCAATCGATAGTGGACAGTGACGGTATACTTGCCGTGACTTTCGGCAAGCTCGGGATCGACGGTGTAGCGCGAGATAACGTTGATCTCACTATATTCAGGATTGGTTCTCCACGAAACCAGCGGCTCAACTTTTGTCCAGCCTTGGTCGTCGAGCCGTGCGCCCTCGTAATCCGCTCGACAATACTTTGAAACCAGTTCACGGACATCCGCGGATTTGGTGTCTTGCTCCGTGCGTCCCAACGGCAATGGCATCGTGCTTTGCGCTCCCAGAAAGCAGGCCGATCCAAGCGCAAATATGAGCACAAAGGCAGAGCGACGGAATTCCAGAGCAGGCATTCGAACCTTTCGAGAGCAGTAAACCCAACCGCAGATTACACCACTCGCGTGAAAAAATCGCCCAGCGCGAACCGGGCGCATGATCTCGATATTGTTCTTATGCTCTTACTGTTTTTTGATCGCTGAAAACCTGTCCGTCGCGGATGTGGATGACGCGATGAGCGTACTCGGCGATGTCGTGCTCGTGGGTGACCAGCACGATGGTGTTGCCCTGTGCGTGTAGCCTGTCGAAGAGCGCCATGATCTCCACGACCGGTCTGCGAATCGAGGTTGCCGGTAGGCTCGTCGGCGAGGATGATCGACGGCTTGTTGACCAGCGCACGAGCGATGGCGACGCGCTGGCGCTGGCCGCCCGAGAGCTCGTTGGGCTTGTGGTTCATGCGGTCCCCCATGCCCACGGCAGTGAGGGCCTGCTTGGCGCGCTCGAGGCGCTCCTCCGCCGGAATGCCGGCGTAGATAAGCGGCAGCTCCACGTTGTGCAGCGAGGTGGCGCGCGCCAGCAGGTTGAACGTCTGGAAGACGAAGCCGATTTCCTTGTTGCGGATGCGGGCCAGCTCGTCGTCATCCAGTTCGCTGACCAACTGGCCGTTCAGCCAATAGTTGCCTTTGCTCGGCGTATCGAGGCAGCCAATCAGATTCATCAGCGTCGACTTGCCGGAGCCCGACGGTCCCATGATGGCGACATACTCGTTGCGCTGAATGCGTACGTTTACCCCGCGCAGCGCATGCACCTGCTGCTCCGATCCCATGTCGTAGGTCTTCCACAGGTCTTCGGTGCAAATGATGCAATTGTCGGGAGCAACCACGGGTTGTGTCTCGGGTAGACTCGCCAGTTGTGTCGCCATCTTTTTCTCCTCAGGTAGCTGGTCCGGGTTGCGTCATGAGTGCGGACTGTCTGCCTTCCTGCCGTACGGCCGGTTGCTCAATCTTCAGCTACGACTCTGAATCTTCCTTCTTCGGCGCCGTCGTATTATCAATTTTCACGCTGGCGCCGTTGCGCAGGGTCCGGAGCACCTTGTAACTTCCGGTAACGATCTCGTCACCTTCCTTCAGGCCCTGCGTCACCTCAATGTCCGTTGTCCCGCTGATACCCGTGGTGACAGGTACGAATACGGCGTCCTTTTTGTTCTTAATGACGAATACGCCCTGCAACTCCTCTTTCGCGCTGGCGCTGGTCGGCAGTCGCCGCCTGCACGGCTTTGCCTTGCCCTTCTTCTCCGGCTCAAGCTCGCCGCGCTGGCGAATCGTCAACGCCTGGATCGGAATCGCCAGTGCAGTGCTCCGGGTCGCGGTCGTGATGCGGGCCGTCGCCGACAATCCCGGAAGCAGGTTCGGCGGAGGATCCTGCAAGGCCACAACCACTTTGAAATCTTTGGCTTCCTGGCCGCTGGAGGTGCTTTGAGCGGTCGAAACTCCGGTGGAGCGCAGGACCGCGTTGCGGCCGATCTCGGTGACGATGCCCTTGAACTTCTGCTTCGGGATGGCGTCGATCGAGACTTCCGCAGGCTGTCCCAGCTTGCACGTTGACGATGTCGGTCTCGTCCACCTTCACCTCGGCGGTGATCACAGAGGTGTCGGCAATCGTCATCAGCGTACTGCCGGGCGAGTTCTGGATGCCGGGGACGACTGTTTCGCCTTCGCGCACCGGAACGTTCGTGATGACTCCGTCGAACGGCGCCGGGTATTCGGTCTTGCTCAGCACGTCGGCTGCATGGCGGAGATTGGCGGCGTTTTGCTTGATGCGGCCCTGGGCAGAATCCTGCTGGGCCTTGGCTTGCGCGAGCTTCGATTTGGCCATTCCCAACTGCGCTGTGGCGGTGTCGATTGCAGCCTTCTTGGTGTCGTAGTCGGCTTTGGCGATCAATTGCGAGTCATACAGATTCTTGGCGCGTTCGTAGTCCAGTTTGGCGCGCTCGAATTCGGCCTCAGCCGATTTCAGGTCGGCTAGCCGCAGTATTGACCGCGGCCTGGGCCGCAACCGCGTCGGTGCGAGCCGCGTTCAGCGCCGAGTCATTGGCAGAAACGTCAGCCGCGGGCTGGACGTTGTCCAGGGTGGCCAGCATTTGTCCCTTTCTTGACCCGATCGCCTTCCTTGACATACAAGTGCGTGATCTTGGCGAACGCGTTGGAGCCAATGTTCACCTGCACCTTGGGCTTGATCTCTCCCGAAGCAGTCACTACCGACGTGATGTCTTCGCGGACCACTTTCCCGGTCTGTACCGTCACCACTCCCTTGCGGCTCTGCTGGACAGTGAAACCGACGATGGCCAGCAAAACCACGACGCCGCCGACGATGAGTGCGATCTTTTTCCAGTTCTTCATCGAGTCCTCGGTCGGAAAACCGCTGCTCGAGGCGCACCCTTCCTCTGCCACATGGTACGAAGTGAGACGGCTTAAGGTTCCTTCGGAGAGCAACAATATTGGGGCTCTGAGGCCGCCGGGGTGCACCGGCACCGTGGATCGAGACGCATGCGCGCACTGCAGCGGTTTCCAGATCTCTCCCGAGACCCGATTATAGCCGTTCAGGTGGCGAGTTTGACATGGCAACTTGGTGTGGATCGAAAACCCGGCGCCTGCCTCGCAATAAGTGCCTCGAGGTTCTTCCCGTGACGCTAGTAGCGACTTTTGTCTCCGGCAGGGGGTTTGCAACAGGCAGGGCAAAGCTCGATTTCGGGCGATGAGTTGACCTTGCGCTTTGTGGCGGCGGGTAACAAATCCGGCAAATGAAATCGTGGCCTTTGGAGTGCGACCTTGCATTCAAGGGTGCGAGAACATACAATTTATTAGGCCCTACGTGTTGCTTCAGGAGTTTGTTGGCGCGCATGAAGTCAAGCTGTTTTCGTGTATTCTCTTCGCTGGTGCTGATCGTTCTCGGAGCCGGCGCGTTGGCGGTTGCCCAAGGTTCCGCTCCGCCGTCGAACCAGAATTCCAGCGCCGTCCGCCGCTCAGACGGCCACTTCCCGGGAGCCGAGTCCTGCTCCGGCAGCTACTTCTTCAAGTTCCGCTCCGGCATCCGATGGCAAATCCGCTGACGCTGCGGCCCAGACCGGCAAGTCCCCCGATGCTTCCGCGCCGGCGCAAAGCAGCGGCCAGCAGGACCCGTTGAAGCGGCCGATGTCGGAGAAACAGAAGAAAGCCAACTCCAAGGCCCTGAAGCAGGAGTTGAGCTCCACCTACAAGAAGTGGCTCAACGAGGACGTTCGCTGGATCATTACGCCGGAAGAACTGTCGGCGTTCAAACAGCTGTCGAATGACGAAGAACGGGACGCCTTCATCGAGCAGTTTTGGCTGCGCCGCGATCCCACTCCTGACACGCCCGAGAATGAATACAAGGAAGAGCATTATCGGCGCATTGCGTATGCTAACGAGCACTTTCCTGCCGGCATTCCTGGGTGGAGGACCGACCGGGGCCGGATTTATATCATGTACGGGCCGCCGGACTCGATCGACTCCCATCCTTCCGGCGGCAGCTATAACCGTCCGATGGAAGAGGGCGGCGGTGAGACTTCTACGTATCCCTTCGAAGACTGGCGCTACCGGTACATTGAGGGCATTGGCCAGGAAATCAATCTGGAATTCGTCGACACTTGCATGTGCGGCGCGTATCACTTGACCATCGATCCCAACGAAAAGGATGCGTTGCTAAACACGCCTAATGCCGGCCTTACCCTTTACGAGCAGATGGGCATGGCGAACAAGGGCCAGCGCATTGCGAATGCCGGATCAGGTGCCGCCAATCCTGGTCCAGAACAGGGCATACAAAACAATAATGAGTTCACCAAGCTCGAACTGCTTGCTAAGATTAATTCTGCGCCGAAGGTGAAGTTCAAAGACCTAGAAGAAGTTGTCAGCCACAAGATCAATGTCAACCTGATGCCGTTCGAGGTCATGACCGATTTCGTGAAGGTGACCGGCGATACCGTGCTGGTTCCGGTGACGCTGCAGATCAAGAACAAGGACGTCACTTTCGTCAGCAAGGAGGGTATTCAGCGCGGAACGGTCAACATCTTCGGGCGTGTGACCGGGTTAACCGGGAAAGTTGCTCAAACCTTCGAAGACACGGTACAGGTGGATGTGCCCAACGACCTGCTGGAAAAAACCATGGAACACGTCTCGCTCTACTGGAAGGCGATCCCGCTTCGACCAGGGCGCTATCGCTTCGATGTCGTGGTGAAGGACGTGAACGGCGACCGCGTCGGTACATGGAGCCACGGCGTTCAGGTGCCGGAGTTCAGCGAAGACAAACTCTCATCCTCCTCCGTTATTCTGGCTGATCACATGGAGAAGGTGCCTAACAAGAGTGTAGGCTCTGGAAGCTTCGTTATCGGCGAGACCAAGTTCGCGTATCCTCATCTGGATGGGCCCAACGGACAGCCTGCAAGTTTCAAACGTACCCAGCGCATGAACCTCTGGATGCAGGTCTATAATCTTCAGGCAGACGACAAGACGAAGAAGCCGTCGGCCAACATCGAGTACGAAATCGTGAACGTGGCCAGCAATCAAGCGGTGCTGCACGCTTCGGAGTCCACCGATACAATGGGTAATGTCGGCGAACAGATCACGCTGGAGAAGAGCCTTGCCCTCACCAGCTTTCAACCGGGAGTCTACAAGTTGACGGTGAAAGTGGCTGACAATGTTTCCAAGCAACAGATCGCGCCTTCGGTGAAGTTCGCAGTTGAGTAGGCATAACAATTCGCTGGCCCGTGGAAGTAACCCCGGGCCGCAGGGTTTTCGTGGGAACCTCTCTGGAGGTTAAGTGATGACCCGAATATTGGCGTTTCTTACGGTAACCATCTCGCTGTGCGTTGCTGCCACGGCCGGAGTGGCGCCCGGCTCAATATCGGGATACGTCAGAGACTCGGCCGGAGTGGCGCAGATGGGTGCCACGGTCGAGGTGGCCGGCAATGCCGGCCAACACCAGACGGCGTTCACCGACGCTAAAGGTTTCTTCCGAGTCGGCGGGTTATACGCGGGCGCCTACAACCTGCGTGTCTCCGCCCCTTCATTTCTTCCTGCCGTGCGCGAAGACGTGGCGCTCGCCGCCGGGGCCAGCAAGGTTCTCAACATTACCTTGAACACGTTGTTCGAAGCGATTCGCATGGTGCCGGAGCTGAAACGCAGCTCGGACGAAGACGACAGTTGGAAGTGGACCTTGCGCTCGACCGCGAATCGCCCAATCCTTCGTTTTGAAGCGGGGGCCCCGGTCGTTGTCGAGTCGGCACAGCAAGACCGATCCACGAAGGGAACGCTGGCCTTCATGGCAGGCGGCTCCAGTGAAGGGTACGGCAGCGCTGCGGATCTTGGAACAGCCTTTAATGTCGAACATTCAATTTTTCGCACCGCGGTGATTGGCCTGACGGGAGATCTAGGGTATCCAGCCGGGGGAACGCCCGACGGCGTCGTCCGCGCGTCTTACCGGCGGCAGAACGAAGACGGGTGGACTCCTGCTATTCGCGTTCACCGTGCGGCGTTTCTCTGCTCCCGACTCGGTTCCCCATGGCGGAGCATTGCAGGCGCTGTCCATGTCGTACTCCGACGGCTTTTCGCTTGGCGACCTGGTCGACTTTCAGTTTGGTGGCGATGCCCAAGCCGTTCAATTTCTGGGACGGGAGGTGAACGCGTTTCGGCCAGCCGGGACTGCTGACCTGCACCTTACATCCGATCTCATCCTGGAGTACCGCTACACGACCGAGGAGCCCAATACGCGCGGCACCAAGGGCTTCGATACGGCTCCTGCCGACCTGAGCGAGAATGCTCCACGCCTGACCATGGTGGATGGCATGCCACTCATGGAGAATGCCCACCATCACGAGGTTTCGTTGTCGCAGCGGGTCGGAAACACCAAAGTGCAGGTTGCCTATTTCAACGATCGCATTAAGGATCCGGCGCTGCTTGGTGTCGGCGACATCGGCGCCGGCGCTGACGACATCCTACCCGACGTTTATTCCGGGACCTTCAGCTTCAACGGCGGTTTGCTCGAAGCTCAAGGTGTGCGACTGGTGCTGCAACGACGGTTCTCCGACGGAATCACGGCCACCGTGGATTATGCCTATGGCGGTGTCCTCGATCTGGAACAGCCCAATGTTGACTGGAATGTTGTTCGCGGCAGCCTGGAGCATGGCTGGCGGCATACCGCGGCCCTTAAGCTTAACGGCGGCGTTCCCCATTGTAAGACGCGGTGGATCGCCTCCTATCGTTGGACGAGTGGCGAAAACACTCTAACCCCGGTTGACCTGTTCAACGCATCGGCGGGACAGGCCGACCCCTACTTCAATATCTTCTTGCGGCAGCCCTTGCCGCATGTTCACGGAATGCCGCTCAACATGGAAGCCATCATTGACCTGCGAAACCTGCTGGCGCAGGGCTACGTGCCTGTGATGGGTCCTGATGGCAAGACGGTGTACCTGATGCAGTCGGCTCGCAGCATCCGGGGCGGCCTCGCGTTTTCGTTCTAATTTCGGAACGCTGAAAGCTACGCAATAGCTGGATCGATCTTCTCGGCGTCGATGCCCAATTCCTCGAACGCTTTCTGCGTGCGCTGTAATTCGAACTTCCCATCGCGTGCCAAGCGCGAGAGGGCCGCCGCCGCGATCGACTCAGCATTCACTTCGAAGTGACGCCGGAGATACTCGCGGTTGTCACTGCGTCCAAAGCCATCGGTGCCCAGCGTCACCAGCCGCCGGCCCAGCCAGGGCGCCAGTTGGTCGGGCACAACCTTCATGTAGTCCGTAGCGGCAACGATCGGCCCTTCTGCACCATCGAGCGCCGTCAGAATGTAGGGTCGCTGCTCTGGCTCCGCGGGGTGCAGGCGGTTCCAGCGCTCGGTCGCCAGCGCATCGCGCCGCAGTTCGTTGTAACTTGTCACGCTCCAGACGTCAGCCTGCACGCCATATTTGCCAGCCAGGATGTCCTGCGCTCGCAGGGCCTCATTCAGGATCGGCCCGCTGCCGAAAAGCTGCAGAGATGCCTTGCCTGCAGGTGCCGGTTTGTATTTGTACAAACCGCGCAAGATGCCTTCTTCGCAACCCGGCGGGATTCCCGGCATAGCATAATCTTCGTTGTAGATGGCGATGTAGTAGAAGCGGTCCTCCAGCTCCTGGTACATGCGGCGGATGCCATCCTGCACAATCACCGCGATCTCGTACACGTAGGCAGGATCGTAGCTGTGGCAGGTGGGAACCGTGCTGGACAGGACCAGGCTGTGGCCGTCCTGGTGCTGCAAGCCTTCGCCGGAAAGTGTCGTCCGGCCCGCCGTGCCGCCCATCATAAAGCCTTTGCCGCGTGAATCGGCAAAGGCCCAAACCATGTCGCCGATGCGCTGAAACCCGAACATCGAGTAGTAGGTAAAGAACGGAATCGTCGGAACCCTGTAGTTGGCATATGCCGTTCCCGCGGCCGTAAAGGATGCCATGGCTCCCGCTTCGGTGATTCCCTCTTCCAGAATTTGGCCATTCTTCTCCTCGCGGTAGTAGAGGAGCATGTCCTGATCGTGCGGTTTGTAGAGTTGTCCCTGGTTGGCGTAGATACCGACCTGGCGAATGATGGATTCCATGCCAAAGGTGCGCCCCTCGTCAGGGATGATGGGGACGATCAGCTTGCCGATCTTCGGGTCTTTCATCAGCTGCCGCAGCATGCTGACGAAACCCATGGTGGTGGAGACGGCACGTCCCTTCGATCCAGCCAGTGAGTCCGCGAATTCCGCAAGCGGCGGGGCGTCGAAGCTCGGCGGAGGAACCTCGCGTTTCAGCAGGAATCCCCCCAGTTCCTCGCGACGCTTCTTCGCGTAAATGATCTCGGGGCTATCATCGGGCGGGCGGTATAGACGCCCCTCCCGCGCCGCCATCTCGGGAACGGGAATATCAAAGCGTGAGCGAAACGCGGTCAACGCCTGGTCGGTCAGCTTCTTCTCCTGGTGGGTGGCATTGCGGGCCTCCGCCGAACCGAGGCCATAGCCTTTTACGGTATGCGCCAGGATCACTGTCGGCGAACCCTGGTGCTCCACTGCACGCTTGTAGGCGTTGTAAACCTTCTGCGGATCGTGGCCGCCGCGTGTGAGACGGTGCAGCTCCTCGTCGCTCATGTCTGAAACCATCGCCAGCAGCTCAGGGTACTTGCTGAAGAACTCCCGCCTGATGTAGGCACCACCCTTCACTTTGTAGGTCTGATACTCACCATCCACAACCTCGCCCAGCCGTTTCACCAGCAAGCCCGACTTGTCGCGCGCGAACAGCCGATCCCAATCGCCGCCCCACATCACTTTGATGACGTTCCATCCGGCACCACGGAAAGCGGCTTCGAACTCCTGGATGATTTTGCCGTTGCCGCGCACCGGACCGTCCAGCCGCTGCAGGTTGCAATTGACCACGAAGATCAGGTTGTCGAGCTTCTCGCGTGAGGCCAACGTGAGCGAACCCATCGATTCCGGCTCGTCGGTCTCGCCATCGCCCACGAACGCCCAAACCTTGCGCGGCGTCACCGGGATAAGGCGCCGGTTCTCCAGGTAACGCATGAAGCGCGCCTGGTAAATTGCGTTCAGCGGTCCAAGTCCCATCGAGACGGTAGGGAATCTCCAGAAGTCAGGCATCAGCCACGGATGCGGGTACGACGACAGGGACGGCAGGCCCCGCAACTCGTGACGAAAATTCCGCACCTGCTCCTCGGTGATGCGACCTAACAAGAAGGCCCGTGCGTATACGCCCGGCGAAGCATGCCCCTGGAAGTAAATGAAGTCACCCGGTTGCTCGCCGTAGCGGGCGTGGAAGAAGTGATTGAATCCAACCTCGAGCAGTGTTGCCAGCGACGAGTATGTCGAGATGTGGCCACCGATTCCCGGATCTTTCTTGTTCTGGCGATGCACCATCGCCATCGCATTCCAGCGGGTCAGGCTCTTCAGGCGCCGTTCCAGTTGACGATCGCCGGGATATGGGACTTCCTCTTCGACCGGAATGGTGTTGATGTAGGGCGTATTCAGTTGGATCGGGACTTCCATGCCCGAAGCTTGGGCGTGCTCAATCAGGGCCTCGATCAGTCACAGCCGCGGCTCGTGCCCTCATCTTGGACCACCTGATCGAAGGCTTCAATCCACTCGGTGACCTCTTCGTCGGAGTCCATTTCCGGCTTCGCCGGAAATTCCAGGATGCGGTTATTGATCTCTTGGGTCGCCATTCTTACCTCGATGATCCGCGCAATGTCATCTCGTCCGGGTGAGCCCAAAATAGAGCACGAGTCCGCTGTGGACCTATGTAGGGAGTGCGCGGCAAAATGACCGGCCAGCAAGGACTACCCCGACCTGTTGCCAACCTCACGGATGATAAGTCGATTTTAGCAGAGGGCGAGGGCGCTTCCGAATGGAACTTCCTGCAGTTCAGGCCACAACAAGACGAACGCGCAGCCTGCTGCGCGTTTGTCCCATTCGCATATTGGATCAGAGCCCTGCTCAGTCGCTTCCGGAGTCTGCCGCAGGACAACGCGCAGCCGGTCTCGGCCGTCCGGTCTGGCCGCCCGAGAATCAGTATGGCTGGTTAATCTGTTGCCACACTGCCATGCCCGCGATGACAAGAATCAGCACGCCGGATAGTGTGCCGAGCAAACGCACATAAGGCGTCACTCTCTTCATTCGGACCTGCAATTGTTCCTGTTCGGCGCGCATTGTGGCACTGGCATCGTCGAGGAATAGTTGATCGTCTTCGTGCAGGGTCAAGGTGCTGCGGTAAATCAGAAGCAGGATCAGCACCGCCGTCAGCACACCCCATACGATCAGCAACATCATAATCATGGACATTTGCCACCTCGGTTCGAACGGGCGTGGTCCCGCCCCGATGGAGAACTTCGTGCGCCCACCAAGTTCGGGGCGCCTACACTGGCCCCATTATAGACCCGGCCTTCCTGAGGTAAGCAAGTATTTTGCGATCTCGGCATAGATGACGTTGGCGGCTCCCCCGGCGTGCTTCCGGCGCGGTTCCGGGCGGCGCAAGCCTCCTGCACCGCCGGGTCATGGCAGGCATCCAATTGCTTTAGGGCGTCTGTGCTGCGGCGGAGACCTCCGATTTGTGGCGCGACATTTGCGATCAGTTTGCTATAATCCGGATAGTTTCCCGAGGAGAGACGAATGGCAACTACAACGACTACACCGACCACCACAACACCCACGACGTTGACACCAAGCCGTTAAACCTTACGGAGACGGCTATCGCCAAGGTGAAAGAGATCATGGCGCAGCAGAATCCAGTACCCGCAGGCCTGCGCGTAGGCGTGGCCGGCGGCGGTTGCTCGGGATTCTCCTACTCGATGTCGTTCGAGAATGGCGCTGGCATGATGGACAAGACCTTCGACTTTGACGGACTGAAGGTCTACGTGGACGCGACCTCGCTGATGTACCTGAAGGGCGTGAACGTGGATTACATTGAGACGCTCGAGGGTGCGGGGTTTAAGTTCGACAACCCGAACGTGAAGAGCACCTGCGGCTGTGGCTCTTCCTTCAGCGTCTAGTTTCGACGTTGCCACGGAATTCAAGAAGCCCTGTCCGTAAGCGACAGGGCTTTAGTTTTGCGGGACGACGGGCGGCTCCACCCTGCGCAGGTTCCACCGCAACGATTCTGTTCCGCTGGGGTTCTGAGACAGAGGCGATCAGCGTCTATGCCGTGACGCGCACACCCTATACAATGTATTTTCCTGCTTGCATTCTGAACGCGGTTGGCGATTCACCGTCGGGAGTGTGGATGAGATTGTTGCGCAGAACTGGATGTGTACTTTTTGCGGCTTTTATGCTCCTGTCGTGGCTCGGTTGTGGGGATCAATATCGTCCTGTTGCCAACCCGATCGTCGGCCCGGGCGGACAGCCACAATTCACGCATTACGCCTATGTAGTCACCAATAACCCCTCCGGTGACGGTTCAACCATGCAAATCGACGTTTCGGGCGACAGCGTCACCTCAGTCCAGACCACGGGACTGGGGTCGAACTATGAAGCTTTTCTGAGTACACTGCCGGGGCGCTGTGTTTGTGACCAATGGCGGCGACGATACCGTCAGCGAGTTTACTGTGAGCTTGACCGGTGTTGTTACGACCATCAATCTGCCGGTCGGGTCGCATCCCGTGGCCGTGACGTCCACCCAGAGTGGAGTCATGTACGTCCTCAACTCGAGTTCCAGCCGATTCCGCTTGCCCAGAGCAACGGAGCCTCAGCACCATCAGTACCGCAACGTTGGCTGTTAACAGTACGGTTTGCGTGGGTGTGAACCCGATTGCCATGGTCCAGGCGGCGAACGGCGGGCGCGTCTATGTCATCAATCAAGGTGACGACAGCGTCTGGGTCTATGATCCGCCCAGCCAGACGATCGTCGACTCAGTTTACGACAGCCGAATACGGAATGGGCCTCAACCCAGTATTTCTGGCCTCCAGCGCGGATGGCGCTTACATTTTCGTCGTGACCGAAGGTGACGGGGTGAACCCCGGCTCCCTTGACATCATTTCGACGAATAATTACAGTGTGGTGCCTTCCGTCGCCCCTCGGTGTTAAGCCGGCGTTTGCGTTCTTCGATCCCACTCTGGTCCGCCTTTATGTGACCAACAGCGGCAGCAACACGGTCAGCGTCTTCGACGGGTCGAACATCAACATTAATGGCTCGCCGGCTATTCCATTGCTGGCTACCGTGGCGGTCGGAACGAACCCCGTCTCAGTGACTGCCCTGCCCAATGGAACCCGGTTCTTCGTGTCGAATGCCGGCTCCAACAATGTGACCGATGTCAGCGCTACCAGCTTCGCCGTCCTGAACACAGTCTCGCTGCCATCCGGCTCTAACCCGGTGATGGATTGCTTCGGAACCGACCTCGAGTAAAGTTTATATTGCCAACCAGTCGTCCATCTCCATTATTCAGACCGTCAACGATGCGGTGCTTCAACATGTCAGCCCCCGCGCAGAATTCGACCTGCACCGGTTCGTGCGCACTGCAGCAGCCGGTCATGATCATCACCAACTAGGGCGGTTTCTATGTAAACATGAACTCCTTGATCCGCAGCTCGCGGATCGTGTCGCGCAACCTGGCGGCTTGTTCGAACTCGAATCGCTTTGCCGCCTCGCGCATGTCGCTCTCCAGTTTTGCGATGTAGGCGTCCAGCTCTTCCTGCGAGCGGAACTCGGGCAGTCCTTCCGCCTCGTTCGTCAAATCGGTATAATCCGCTTCGGCGATGGCGACCAGCGTCATGTCCAGCGGCCGCACAATGGTCTCCGGCGTGATGCCGTGCTCCTCGTTGTAGGCACGTTGAATGGCTCGCCGGCGATTGGTCTCGTCAATCGCCTTCTGCATCGACTCGGTCATGTTGTCCGCGTAGAGAATGGCGCGGCCATTCAGGTGGCGCGCGCAGCGGCCGATGGTCTGGATCAACGATCCCGCTGAGCGCAGGAAGCCTTCCTTGTCGGCATCGAGAATCGCCACCAGAGAGACCTCCGGCAGGTCGAGTCCTTCGCGCAGCAGGTTGATGCCGATCAGCACATCGAATTCACCCTTGCGCAGATCGCGCAGAATCTTGATGCGCTCCAGTGTCTCAATTTCTGAATGCATGTATCGGCAGCGGACGCCGACCTCGCTGTAATACTCGGCCAGGTCCTCCGCCATGCGCTTGGTCAGTGTTGTGACCAGCACTCGCTCATGCTTTTCTGCGCGCTGCCGGATCTCGTGTAGCAAATCATCAATCTGACCCTTTACCGGCCGCACTTCCACTTCAGGATCTATGAGGCCCGTGGGACGAATGATCTGCTCCACAACGACGCCGGCAGATTTCGTCAGCTCATAAGGACCAGGAGTGGCCGAAACGTAAACAGCCTGGTTGACGCGGTGCTCGAATTCCTCGAAGGTGAGGGGGCGATTGTCGAGCGCGCTGGGCAGCCGGAACCCATACTCGATGAGGTTCTGCTTGCGTGAGCGGTCACCGTGCCACATGCCGTGCAACTGCGGAATGGTCTGGTGCGATTCGTCGATGAACAGCAGGTAGTCGCGAGGGACATAATCCAACAGCGTCGGAGGCGGCTCGCCCGGCAGCCGCCCGGTGAAATGACGCGAATAATTTTCGATGCCGTGGCAGTAGCCCATTTCCTTGATCATTTCGAGATCGAAGCGCGTCCGCTGATGTACGCGTTGCGCCTCCACCATCCGCCCCTGCTTCTCCAGTTCCGCTTCCCACCACGCCAGCTCTTCCAGGATGGACTGCACCGCTGCCTGCTTGCGCTCCGGCTTCATCACGTAATGGGTCTTGGGATAAAGCGGCAGCCGGGTGTACTTCTGCTTTACGGTTCCGAACAACGGATCGATCTGCGCCAGCGACTCAACTTCGTCGCCCCAGAGTTCGACACGGTAGGCGTTGTCGTCGTAGGTGGGGAAAATCTCGATGATGTCGCCGCGCACGCGGAAAGTCCCGCGCCGGAAGTCCCCCTCGGTGCGTTCATACAGGATTTCGACCAGCTTGCGAACGATGTCGTCGCGCTTGATTTTCTGGCCCTTCTCGAGGAAGAGGAGCATGCCGTAATACGCTTCCGGCGAGCCCAGGCCGTAGATGCAGCTTACTGAAGCGACGATGATGCAATCCCGCCGCTCAAACAGCGATTTCGTGGCCGAAAGGCGAAGCTTGTCAAGCTCATCATTGATGGTCGCTTCCTTCTCGATGTAAACATCGGCCGCGGGGATGTAGGCTTCCGGCTGGTAATAGTCGTAATAAGACACGAAATACTCGACTGCATGGTACGGGAAGAATGACTTGAACTCGTGATAAAGCTGTGCTGCCAGGGTCTTGTTATGCGCCAGGATCAGTGCCGGCCGGTTGACCTCCTCAATCACCTTGGCCATCGAATAGGTCTTGCCTGACCCAGTCACGCCAAGTAGCACCTGGTGCTTCTCGCCGTCGAAGACCCCGCGCGTCAGCGACTCGATGGCCTTTCCTTGATCGCCTTGCGGCTTGTACGAACTGACTAACCGGAAATCCATTGAGTAAGCTTTCTTGGAGGATCGCAGCTCTGGACGTGGAACCAGGAATCTGATTCTTTGTTAATACGAGGCTAACGTCCCGATGTGTTAATGGTCAAACAATGCGACGAATGCGCATCGCCTGAAACGTCACGCTGCAAGTACACTCTCTATAAGACTCCGCTGGAACTGCCGGACCCGAAGGCGCAACAACTGTAACAGCGGCACCTAAAGGCATTAATGGCGATCGGAAGCGAGATCGAGGCCCACAACTTTCCCTATCCCCTCGCGGTGGAGTTCTTCTTCCCCTTCCGCATGATGCGCTGTTTTGTCAGCTACGATTGACCGGCCAGCGACTCCTGGACTCGGGGACGCCCGTGATGAACGGCGAGCGCGCTACCCTCGACTTGCAGGTCGCAGAAGGGAACAACTAGACATTCCCCGTCTATTTGAGATTGGCGTTCAGAAGATTTGCCAACCGCATGCCCCCCTGAACAACTCTCTGTTCCGCGACGGCGAGCATCTGATCGCAGTAGGCCTGGTCGATTGTGAATGGTCCTTTTCCATCGCCAATGGGAGCTACGTACGCCTTGGTTTCGGCGAGCTTTAGGCTTTCATTCACCCAAAGATCCACGTCCTGATCGTTCGCATCCACGGCCTGGGCGGGAAGAGTCTTTGCCACAACGATGACCACCTTGGGAGCAGAAGAAGTACCAATCGCTCCGTCCCATAGAGCATGTAGCTCCGTGGCCGACGTGTCGTCCTTGCACGGAGGTTTAGCGATTAAGACGAAGTTTCCTCCAGCATCACCTTTTGGGAGGTCTTTACTGAAGCGGCTGGCGTTGTGCAGCGGCTGGTGAACATCGCCTACCATGTGCATTAGCCATATCAGGTCATAGGACTTCACTTTGTCCGGTTCGTTGGAGCCCAGGGCCTGGCTGAATGCTTTGACCTGCGTTTCGGCGTTGGGAGTTGGAGCCTGCTCTACAGGCGTGCCATCCTGGCTGAAGGGATTGTCCACAAAATGCCAGTACTTATGCAGCGCCTTGTCGGTGTAACCGATGTTGACATCACCGCCAGTCGCGGGCGGACGATCGCCACTGTCGGGGCCATCAGCGTGATAACTATGATCACCGCGGATCTGATCGGGCCAGGTGGCGGCGATCATGAATAGCATCAGGTTTCTCTGGCTCGCGGACACGCCGGCAGGCAGTTGCTTCTTCCATGTCGCGTACAGCGGGTTCAGTCGGATAAGCTGGTTGGCACGTGCCTTGGTTTGAGGGTCGAGGTGTTGATAGGCTACGTAGGCCACTGCCATGTGGCCGAAACCATTCCAGCCATAAGAGCTGGGAGCCAGCAGAAGCAGGGACAGCAATAGGGCGGACAACCGGCGCATCGTCTCTCCTGAATGCGGGGCCTTCAATCTAAGCGGCCGCATGTGGGCGAAGATTAGCACGGAGTGGGGTTAACGGCGGAAGTTTTTCTTGCAGCAGCACCTTCGTGTTGTTACACCTATCGGTTCACAGCAGCGCTTCGCACCTTTTCCATTCGGTCTGGACGTTCACTCCACCAACCGCTATTGTTACAGCCTATGGACAGACGAACTTTTCTCCACGGTGCTGCTCTCAGTGCCGCGGTAGCTGCGTTGCCGCGTCTCTCACTGGCCGAACAGCCCGACCTGAACGCCATTTATGCCGAGATCACCAAGCAGCATGACCAATCGGTAAAGCGCTTGCAGGATTGGATCCACCAGCCTTCGATTGCTGCCGAGAACCGTGGCATGACCGAAGGCTGCCAGATGATGATGGACCTGGTGCGCGACGCCGGATTCACCGGTGTCACTAAGGTCCCCACTGATGGGCAGCCCGGCGTGTTCGCCACGCTCGACGCCGGCGCGCCGCACACGCTCGGTCTCTACTTCATGTATGACGTTAAGCAGGTTGATCCCGCGGAATGGTCTTCGCCGCCGTGGGACGCCGCCATCGTGGACAAAACCGGCCTGGGCAAGGTCGTTGTTGGACGAGGGGCGGTCAATCAGAAAGGCCCCGAAGCCGCGTTTCTCGCTGCGTTGCACGCCATTCGCGGCGCCGGCAAGAAAATGCCTGTGAATCTTGTCTTCGTGGCTGAAGGCGAGGAGGAAATCGGCTTGCCGCATTTCCCGCAAATCGTTCATCGTCCTGAGGTGACCGCGGCGTTGCAACGCTGCGATGGAATCTTCATGCCTGAGGCTGCACAAGCACTCGACGGCGCTGTGACGCTTACCCTTGGCGCCAAAGGCGTGATCGAACTCGAGCTGGTTTCCAGCGGCGAGCGCTGGGGACGCGGCCCGCGCAAAGACATCCATTCCAGCAACAAGGCGCGGGTTGACAGTCCGGCATGGCACCTGGTTCTGGCCTTGGGCACCCTCGTCTCAGCTGATGGAAACACGCCGGCCATTGCAGGCTTTGCGGATAAGGCGCGCCCGCTCTCAACGTCAGAGAAGGCGATGATCGCCGAAGCTGCAAAACGGCTCAATGAAAAAGTCGCCATGCAACAGCTCGGCGTGAGTCATTGGATTCACGACGTTGATTGGCAGCAGGCGCTGGAAATGTTGATGGCTAATCCAACTGTAAACATTGAAGGTTTAGTGGGCGGCTACACCGGGCCGGGCGGCAAGACGATCCTTCCCCACAAGGCCGTCGCCAAGCTCGATCTGCGCCTGGTGCCCGACATGACGGCGGCGGACGCGCTCGCCGCACTCAAGGCCCACCTCGCCAATAAAGGCTTCGGCGACATCGAGGTCAACATGACGGGAGGATATGATCCAAACAGCACGTTGGCGGACACCAAGCTCATTCGAGTGCAGTTTGCGGTCTATCGTCAGAGTGGAATCGATCCCATTGTGTTACCTCGTAGCGCCGGCTCGTGGCCGGGATACGTCTTTACTGGCGAGCCGCTACGGCTGCCCGCGGGACATTTCGGTCTGGGACACGGCAGCGGTGCTCACGCACCTGACGAATATTACGTTATCGAATCCGTGAACCCGAAGGTGCAGGGCATCGACGGCGCAACCAGGTCGTTCGTCGAGTACTTGTACGCCATGGGCGCGTGAAATCCCGGCGACGGAATCCGGTATACAATACGCAGGTTTGCCGTGAGCTTGGCGGGACAGCATGTCCAGGGCCTCGTGGCAGGGCCGGGGTGGTGCTCGGTTTGTGGTCTCCTGAGGAGCGGCACGAGGCAAGCGCGTTCGAAGGGAGTTCGCAATGGCGGATGCTACGAGCGGAGCCCAGGGTCCGATTACAGAGATTGATGTTCTGTGGGTAACAGCCGGACTGGGATGCGATGGCGACACCATCGCCATGACTGCCGCGACGCAGCCAAGCATCGAAGATGTGCTCATGGGCGCGCTGCCGTGGATTCCCAAAGTCCGCCTTCATAATCCTTTCCTGGCCATCGAGAACGGAGACGAGTTCCTGAAACCGTTCCACTTGGCTGCGGACGGCAAGCTTGGGCCTTTCATTTTGGTCGTCGAAGGCTCGATTCCCAACGAACACAACAAAGCGGAAGGGTACTGGGCATCTTGGGGGACGGACGCAAACACGGGACAGCCCATCCTGACGTGCGAATGGATTGACCGGCTGGCTCCCAAGGCTTGGGCGGTTGTGGCGGCAGGCACCTGTGCAACTTACGGCGGGATTCATGCGATGGCAGGAAACCCCACTGGATGTATGGGCCTTGCGGACTATCTGGGATGGCAATGGAAATCGGCGGCCAAGATTCCCATCGTAAATGTTCCCGGTTGCCCAGTGCAGCCCGACAACATGATGGAGACGTTGCTGTATCTGTTCTATATGGCGGCAGGACGGGCACCCATGATTCCGCTCGACGATGCTCTGCGGCCGACCTGGTTGTTTGGCCAGACGGTACACGAAGGATGCGATCGCGGCGGCTACTACGAACAGGCGGATTTTGCAGAACAGTACGGATCGCCACTGTGCATCGTGAAGCTCGGCTGCTGGGGGCCGGTGGTGCAGTGCAATGTGGGCAAGCGCGGATGGATGGGCGGGATCGGCGGCTGCCCCAACGTGGGAGGCATCTGCATTGGCTGCACCATGCCCGGCTTCCCTGACAAATTCATGCCGTTCATGAACCAACCGCCAGGCTCGTTACTTTCATCGAATGCGGTACAGACATACGGAAAAGCAATCCACGCCCTGCGGAGGTTTACGCAAGCCTCGCTGAACAAAGAGCCAAGTTGGCGGCGCCGGGCAGATGTCACTCAAGAATCCGCGGCATCCCGGCGCGAGTCGCAGTCTGCGGACTAGGTGTGTAGCGTGTGCGCTCAGCACGAGATTGACATGAACTCGTTGCTCGAAGCCGCCCAGATCGCGGTCCAGGATGCAGACCGTATTGGCGAGATGCCCGAGGTCGCCACGGATTACGCTGAGGCTGAATCCGTTCTCCGCGAATTGGCCAGTGTGTTCTTTGAGAGCGCCCCGTATGCCGCCGGGATAGAAGCCTCAGCCAAGGAAGCGCGCCCGGTTACTGAAACCCCGCTCCCCAACCTGGAGGCGAAGTATCGCGCTCTGGTCGAGCAGATTCCTGCGGTGGTGTTCATGGCCTACCTCGATCAGGGAATCGGGGAGGCCTATGTAAGCCCGCAGATCGAAGCGCTCCTGGGCTTCACCCAGGAGGAGTGGCTGCAGGACCCGGTGCGCTGGTATCGGCAAGTGCATCCCGACGACAAACAGCGATGGAGTATCGAAGCCTCAACGCTGTTCCTGTCAGGGCAACCTCTGCGGTCGGCCTATCGCGTACTCGCGCGCGACGGACGAGTTATCTGGTTTCACTGTGAAGCCAAGATGATTCGACGCGAGGATGGCCGGCCCTGGTTCATTCACGGTGTGGGATTCGACATCACCGACCTCAAGAAAACCGAAGAGGCGCTGCAGCAAGAGCGCAACGTCGTGTCCGCGATACTGGATACCGTGAGTGCGTTGGTCATCATGGTCGATTCTGCCGGTCGCATCATGCGCTTCAACCGCGCCTGCGAACAAACGTCCGGATATGCCTTTGAGGAAGTGCGATACAAGTACGTGTGGGAACTTTTCACGGTTGCCGATGAGGCCGACCGTTTCCGATCAATCTTCGAGCAGATGCGCGCAGGCCGGGGCCATGACGAATGCGAAAGTCATTGGGTGACGCGCGATGGCGCCCGCCGTCTGATCTCATGGTCGGGAACGGCGATGCCAGGTGACCATGGAACGCCAGCCTATATCATCGCGACCGGGGTTGACATTACGGAACGCAAGCGACTGGAACAGGCCGTTCTCGACATCAGCGTTCGTGAGCAGCGGCGCATCGGCCAGGATCTGCACGACGGATTGGGCCAGCATTTGACGGGAATCGCGTTCATGAGTAAGGTGCAGGAGCGGAAGCTGGCCGAGAAGGGCTTGCCGGATGCAGCGGATGCCGCCAAGATTGTCAGGCTCGTGAATGAGGCCATCGAAAAGACTCGTGAACTTTCCCGTGGGCTCCTTCCGGTGCTGTCGGATTCCCGCGGACTCATGTCGGCTTTGCAGCGGTGGGCCGGCGAAGTCGAAGATCTGTTCGGGATCTCGTGCAGGTTTCTATGCGTTGAGCCGGTCCTGATCCATGACGACTCGGTTGCGACGCACCTGTATCACATTACCCAGGAGGCCGTAAACAATGCGATCAAGCACGGTCACGCGCGAAATGTCGTTATCGCCTTGGGAGGAAGCGGCGACCGGGGAGCGTTAACCATAAGCGACAACGGTTCTGGTATCCGGAGGTCATCGCTGAACAACAAAGGCATGGGGCTTCACATCATGAACTACCGAGCGAAGATTATTGGCGGTGTCCTTGAGACGACCGAGGGCAAACCACACGGAACGGTTGTGACGTGCCGCTTCCCGATCGCGCTTGAGGAGCAGACCCGGACATGACCCCGATGACCAAACGGCCGGAGAATTGGTCGGCCTGCAAATTAAAGGTATTCGTGGTCGACGATCACCCCATCGTGCGACAGGGCCTGTCGCAGATGATCAACCGCGAACCCGATCTCATGGTCTGCGGCGAGGCCGAGGAAGCTGCGTCGGCCTTGCAGGCGATCAGCATCGAAAAGCCCGACATTCTGATCGTTGACATCTCCCTGGTCGGTCCCGACGGCCTCGAGCTGGTCAAGAACATCCGCTTGCGCTATCCCAGTTTGCCGGTCCTCATTCTATCCATGCACGATGAATCGATTTATGCCGAGCGCGCCTTACGGGCCGGCGCCAACGGCTACATCATGAAACATGAGGCGGCCGAACGAGTACTGGTGGCTGTCCGCCAGGTTCTCAACCACGAAGTCTACGTCAGTGAGCGGGTGGCCAGCCGAATTCTGCATCACTACATAAGCGGTTCTCCGGGGGCGGGGCAATCCCCGCTCGCCGACCTCTCCGACCGCGAGCTCGAGGTGTTCCGCCTGATCGGCGAGGGGCACAGCACGCGCGCCATTGCGGAGGAGCTGCACCTCAGCGTAAAGACCGTTGAGTCATACCAGTCGCATATCAAGGACAAATTGTCGCTGAAGAATGGCCGCGAACTGGTGCAACACGCCATTCAATGGGTCATGAACGAAAAAGTCGCCTAAGAAGCCGGCTCTCAAGGTATCAGGGAATCCCCTATACAGCTTCCGGTGACTTCCCCCAACGCGAAATCAGGTTGTGAAGTTCCTGCCTTTCCTTGATTCTGTTTCCAACGGTGCGTGGGGCACCAGGAAGTTCTTTATTCCTGATTAAAGTTCTCCGGTTCACATTCCGCAGTAAGAGCGCCTGTGGGTTCGGAGGACAGAACAATGAAGATGTAGAGGCAGGCTTCCGCCTGAGGTTGGAAAGGAGAATCCAACATGGCAGCAGAAACAGCTCCGTACGGTCGAGCCACGCAGAAAAAGCCGGCTGTCGCGGAGGTACATATTATTTGGGTCACAGCCGGTCTGGGATGCGACGGCGACTCGGTTTCCATCACCGCGGCGACACAACCCAGCATCGAAGACGTCTTACTCGGCGCTATTCCAGGCCTTCCTAAGGTGCATCTGCATAATCCCGTCCTCGCCTACGAGTGCGGTGACGACTTCCTCAAGCCGTTCTATCTTGCTGAGGAAGGCAAGCTTGATCCCTTTGTACTGGTGGTGGAGGGATCGATCCCGAATGAGAAGATCCATCACGACAAGGCTGGCTACTGGGCTGCCATGGGAACCGACACCACCACCGGCCAGCCGATTAAGACGACCGACTGGGTCGAACGCTTGAGCCAGAAGGCGCTCGCTGTCGTCGGTATCGGCACCTGCGCGACTTACGGCGGAATTCATGCCATGCAGGGCAATCCCACCGGCTGCATGGGTCTCGCCGACTTCCTGGGGTGGGATTGGCGATCCAAGGCGGGTGTTCCCATCGTGAACGTTCCCGGTTGTCCAGTCCAGCCTGACAACTTTATGGAGACCTTGCTCTACCTGCTTTATCAGGTTGCGGGGCTGGCGCCGATGATTCCGCTCGACGATCAGCTGCGTCCCAAATGGCTGTTTGGGGCCACAGTTCACGAGGGCTGCGACCGCGCTGGCTACTACGAACAAGGGGACTTCGCAAGCGACTACGGTTCGCCCAAATGCATTGTGAAGCTGGGATGCTGGGGACCGGTGGTCAACTGCAATGTGCCCAAACGCGGATGGATGGCTGGAATTGGCGGCTGTCCCAACGTGGGAGGCATCTGCATCGGATGCACCATGCCGGGCTTTCCTGACAAATTCATGCCGTTCATGGACGAACCGCCGGGCGCCCGGGTTTCAACGGGAAGCGCCAGCGCCTTCGGTCGCGCGGTGAGGGGACTGCGCTCACTGACCCAGTCAACCCTCAACAAAGAACCGAAGTGGCGGCATGCTCGGGCTGAGCTTACCACCGGCTATCACGGCAGAGCTAACTGAAGAGAACACAAAATTTAGAAGGAGCGAGCGCAATGGGCACAATAGCTGCTACCGAAACTGAGGCCCCGAGTAAGTCGAAACAGATCGTGGAGATGAATTGGGATCCCATCACACGAATCGTGGGCAGCCTCGGCATCTTTACTAAGATTGACTTCGCCAACCGCCACGTTGTCGAGTGCCACAGCACCTCGTCGATTTTCCGTGGCTACAGCATCTTCATGAAGGGCAAAGATCCACGCGATGCCCACTTCATCACCAGCCGCATCTGCGGTATCTGTGGCGATAACCATGCCACATGTGCGACCTACGCCCAGAACATGGCGTTTGGTGTGCAGCCGCCGGCAATGGCCGAGTGGATTGTCAACTTGGGCGAAGCCGCAGAGTACATGTTCGACCACAACATCTTCCAGGACAACCTGGTTGGCGTGGACTTCTGCGAGCAGATGGTCAAGGAGACGAATCCTGGCGTCCTCGCCAAGGCCGAAAAAACGATGTCGCCGCACTCCAACCTTCACGGCTACCGCACCATCGCCGACATCATGCGTGCCCTCAATCCTTTCACGGGAGCGTTTTACCGCGAGGCCCTGCAGATGAGCCGCATGACCCGCGAGATGTTCTGCTTGATGGAAGGCCGCCACGTTCATCCGTCCACCCTATATCCGGGCGGAGTCGGAACCGTGCCGACAGTCCAGTTGTTTACCGACTATCTCGTGCGTTTGATGAAATACGTGGAATTCATGAAGAAAGTCGTGCCGCTGCATGACGACCTGTTCGATTTCTTCTACCAGGCCCTTCCCGGTTACGAGCAGGTTGGCCAACGGCGAATCCTGCTCGGCTGCTGGGGATCGTTCAATGACCCCGACCATTGCGACTACACGTACAAGAACATGACCAACTGGGGACGCAAGATGTTCGTGACTCCAGGCGTGGTGGTTGATGGAGAGCTGGTGACCACTGATCTCGTGGACATCAATCTGAACATTCGCATCCTGCTGGGCAGTTCTTATTACGACGACTGGGAGGAAGGCGAAACGTTTGTGAAGAACGATCCGCTGGGCAACCCAGTGGATCAACGTCATCCCTGGAACCAGACCACAAACCCCAAGCCGCAAAAGCGCGATTTCGCGGGCAAGTACACGTGGGTCATGTCCCCGCGTTGGTTCCACAAGAAGACCGGTGAGCACCTCGCGCTCGACACCGGCGGCGGCCCGATTGCGCGTTTCTGGGCAACCGCCAAGGCCGGGCTGGTGGACATCGGCTACCTCAAGGCCACGGGCAACAGCGTCAAGATTTATCTGCCAAAGACGGCCTCGCTGCCGGAGGTGGAGTTCGAGTGGAAGGTCCCTAAGTGGAGCAATGCCATCGAACGCGACCGCGCCCGGACATATTTCCAGGCGTATTCCGCGGCGGCTGCGCTTCACTTTATGGAGAAGGCATTGGCAGAGCTGCACGCCGGGCACACGCGGACTTGGTCGGACTTCAAGGTGCCGGAAGAGGCGATCGGCTGCGGCTTCCACGAGGCGGTCCGCGGCGTTCTGTCGCATCACGTGGTGATTCGCGACGGAAAGATTGCCAACTACCACCCGTATCCTCCAACACCTTGGAACGCCAATCCGCGCGACGTGTATGGTACTCCGGGGCCCTATGAGGATGCGGTGCAGAATACTCCAATCTTCGAGGAGAATGGGCCTGACAAGTTCAAGGGAATTGATATCATGCGAGCGGTCCGCAGCTTTGATCCTTGTCTGCCTTGTGGAGTGCACATGTATCTGGGGAATGGGAAGGTACTGCAAACCCGCCATTCTCCGATGTTCGGTCTGCAACCTTAGGCAGGGGTTGCGGTGCGAGGAGTGAGGTGCGCAGTTGTACGTAGCGAATTCGATCAATTCGAGACATGCAATTGCAGGGCCCACTCCTCTTCACTTTAGGGAAACAGGAGCGGAATGCCGGAGAACAAGGAACTGCAGCAGCGCATCCAAAGAATTGGCGGGCTGGTCCAGGAGATTGAATCCATTGCCGATCCCAGCGTGCGAGCTTCCACCAGGGAACTTGTGCAACTACTGATGGAATTCCACGGTGCCGGTCTCGATCGAGCGTTGGAGATCGTTGCAAAGACCGGCGATCCCGGCTTGCGTCTGATCGACGAGCTTGGCCGTGATCCCTTAGTCAGCAGCCTGCTGGTTCTCTACGGATTGCATCCCGATGACGTAAACACCCGCGTGCGGAAGGCTGTGGAGCACGTCTTTCCTAAAGTGCAACGCGGCGGTGGTGAACTTGAAGTGCTTGCCATCGACAACGGGAGTGTGCGGCTGCGCCTGTCGGTGACCGGGCACAGCTGCGGCTCCACGGCCAATTCACTCAAGTCCATGGTGGAGGAAGCCATTTACGAAGCCGCACCTGATGTTGGATCGATCGTTATCGACGGTTTGGAAGACAAGCCGAGCGGCGGCTTCGTGTCACTGGACAAATTGCTGGCCGGGCCGGCGGTCCCAGGCGAAGCCAGTTCGTTGCGCGAGCAGAGCGGCACCGCCATGCCGTCGATGGGTTGATTATGGCTGCGCAGGAATTTCAGGGCTACGAGAACGCATTTGGAGTACTGCGCCAGTTTGCCCGTCGGCCTCGAAATGTCGAGCGCTGTGAGCTGTGCAGCGCCGAGCTGGGGCGGGAGCATCCCCACCTGCTCGAGCCCATCGGTCGAAAAGTGCTATGCGCTTGCGACGCCTGTACTTTGTTGTTCAGCGGAAGAGCGGACGCTAAGTTCAAACGCGTTCCCCGGAACGTCCGCTTCCTGACGAATTTCCGAATGACCGATGCGCAGTGGGACAGCTTGATGATTCCTATCAACATGGCATTCTTCTTCAGGAGTTCTCCTGAGGGAAGGATGGTCGCAATGTATCCCAGTCCGGCGGGAGCGACAGAATCGCTGCTGTCGCTGGAGACGTGGTCTGAGATCGTGCAGGACAATCGGGAAGTCAGCGCTATGGAAACTAACGTCGAAGCCCTGTTGGTAAACCGTATTGGACACGCCCGTGGATTCTCTGTTCCGGAGTACTACCTCCTGCCCATCGATGAGTGTTTCAAACTGGTCGGACTGATTCGTTTGCACTGGAAGGGATTTTCCGGCGGGACGGAAGTCTGGCAGGAGATTGGACGCTTCTTCGAAGAACTGAAGGGCAAGGCGATGGTTCCGACGGGAGGCGCTCATGCCTGACTTGAGCTTCCACGTCGAGCGTGCTGAGGTTGTTCCGTTCGCCGTGGCTCCCCAGTTGGCCTTGAAGCTTCGGGTGAGCAACGCGAGCCCGGCGGAGGCCATTCACACAGTTGCGTTACGCTGCCAGATTCAAATCGAAGCCACTCGAAGGCGCTATACCGCGGGGGAACAGGAGGGGCTTAGAGACCTTTTCGGTCAACCGGAACGGTGGGGCCAAACGCTGCGCACTTTTCTGTGGACTCATACCAGTGCCGTAGTGCCTCCGTTTGTTGGCAGCACCGAAATTGATCTTCCCGTACCGTGTACCTTTGACTTCAATGTAGCCACGACCAAATATTTTGCCGGCCTTTCCGATGGTGATGTTCCTCTTTGCCTGCAGTTCAGTGGAACCGTTTTCTTCGCCAGAGACGACGGGCCACTCCAGGTCATGCTGATTCCTTGGGACAAGGAGGTCCGTTTCAAGCTGCCGCTGAAAGTCTGGAAGGAGTTGATCGATACCTATTATCCGAACAGTGCGTGGCTATGCCTGCGGCGAGATGTCTTCGAGCGTCTGCATCGTTACAAGGTCGAACACGGGATCCCTACGTGGGAAGAAACAGTTGAGCGTGTGCTGAGCTGCACGGAGGAGGCGGTGCGCTCATGAACACCGCGGCTGTGGAAAGGATTGCCAAAGCCGTGCTGTATGAGGGATACATGCTTTATCCCTATCGGCCGTCGGCCGTGAAGAACCAGCAGCGCTTCAACTTTGGCGTGGTTTACCCGCAGTCTTACAGCGAAGCCCAGAAGGGCTCCGATCCCTGGATCACGCAGACAGAATGTTTGGTGCAAGGGTCCGCGACGACCGCGATCGAGATCAGTCTCCGGTTTCTGCAGCTGACCGCTCGACGCGTGGAAGAGAGGGTCGCGAACGAGCCCGATCCCACGGGACCCGATGAGCCTGTCTTTGTGCCGGTCAGAAGCCTAGAAGTGGCTGGGCAGAAGTTCTACGCGTGGGAAGAGGCCGTCGAGCGCGAGGTCACTATCCCGCCCACGACGCTGGCGGAACTGGTTCGGCATCCGCGTCAGCGTGAGATCAACCTACCGCCCAGCGAGACCCGCGAGACCTTGCTCGATAGCGGCAACCGAGTCGCTGGACGACTTGTGCACACGCAGCGAGCTATCGACGGCGCAATTTATGTCGGAGTAGACCCTGTCGTAGAGGGTGTACACAAAATCGTTGTGCGCGTAAGAAACGTTAGCCCGCTCGCTAGCCCGGCGAGCTCCCGCCGCGCGGAGGCGTTGATGCGGTCGCTGATCTCGGCGCACGTCATCCTCGGCGCCGCGGGCGGACACTTTGTTTCCCTGCTCGATCCTCCAGAGGAACTTCGCGAAATCGCCGCGCTGTGCCGGAACGTAGGAGTGTTTCCCGTTCTCGTCGGGGAAGAGGGCGAGCGCGACACCATGCTGGCATCTCCCATCATCCTGTACGACTATCCGCAGATCGCTCCCGAAAGCGCCGGCGACCTCTTCGATGGCACGGAGATCGACGAGATCCTCTCACTGCGAATCATGACCATGACCGACGAAGAAAAACTGGAGATGCGGCAGTCCGACGATCGGGCGCGTCAGTTACTTGAGCGCACCGAGACCATGCCGCGAGAGCACTTCGTGAAGCTGCACGGCGTGTTGCGTGGCCTGCGCCGGGTCGAGGAGGAGTCACGATGAACGAATGGGAATGGCGGCTCCTGGAAGACAAAACGCCGGTAGACAGCCTTGAGATCGCCGGCATTCAGGTGAAGGCAGGCGATCGAGTGCGATTGCGTCCTCGCCAGGGTGGCGACGTGCTGGATATAGCGCTCGCCGGTCAGACCGCAACCATTGAGGCGCTCGAGCAGGACTACGAAGGCAAGTTCCATGTTTGCGTGGTGCTCGACAACGATCCCGGCAGAGACATGGGGCTTTTGCGCCAGCCCGGTCACCGCTTCTTCTTCGATGCCGAAGAAGTAGAACCTCTTCCCAGGCAGAATGAGGGCCAGGACCAGGCGATGCAGAAGCCCAGCCTCCTGATCGCAGGTATCGGCAACATTTTCCTCGGAGACGACGGTTTTGGTGTGGAGGTGGTCCGCCGCCTTGCGCAGCGCAAGCTGCCGGCTGGCGTGCGGGTGGCGGACTTTGGCATCCGCGGCTTTGACCTGGCCTACGCTCTGCAAGACGGATATAAGACCACCATCCTGGTTGATGCCTTCCCGCATGGACAAGAGCCAGGCACAATCTCTCTCATTGAGCCCGATCTACAGACCTTCGGGTCAGAAGAAGCTCCACAGTCCGGCGTAGACACCCACGGCATGAATCCCATGAACGTGCTGCGCATGGCAGCGTCTATGGGGGCGCCTTTGAAAGGGATCATGTTGGTGGGCTGCGAGCCGGCAACTCTGGGCCCCGACGAGGGCCAGATGGGACTCAGCCAGCCGGTGGAGAAGGCGGTAGATGAAGCGGTGGACTTACTCGAAATTCTGGTTGGAAACTGGCCAACCACATCGGTGGAAACACAATCGTAGGAAGGAGACAACAGTGGCGACAGAATTGATTCATGCAAACAATGGACACTCCAGCGACAGGGAAACGCTGTTCATGCTGAGCGGCATAGCCCTCATGGTCTTCGGAGCAGGCTTAATTCTCTCCAATCCCGGCGCGCAGCGTCTGCTGAGCAAAGTCGGCGTGGGGAATCTGGGCGAAGGGGTGCTGCCCGACATCGAGCGTTACTTGCGGCTGCGGTCCATGTAAAACGGTACTCAGACGAATACCAGCCAGCGCGAGGAAGGAGTTTTTCGCTTGCCTGAAAGCATTGATGTCAGAAGCGGCGGTGATTTTCACGCTCCGCCGGAGATGTCAGCGTCGTCCGGCGTTCGCTATGTGCTCGATCCCAGGGTCAGCCGGTTCACCGTCCGGGCATTTGCCAGTGGGATGCTGTCGGCGTTCGGACACAGCCCCACCATCGCCCTTCGCGATTTTGCCGGCGAAGTTCGCGTCGACCCGGATCATCTGGAAACCGCGTCCTTGCACATCACCCTCAAAGCTACATCGTTGAGGGTCACCGATGACGTTAGCGACAAGGACCGGCGCGAGATCGAGCGCGAGATGCAGGAGAACGTGCTTGAGAGTGCCAGGTATCCGGAAATCGTGTATGACTGCCCCCGCGTGTCCGTGGACAATACCGGGAATGGTAAGGATTGGGTCAGGCTGCTTGGAAGCTTGACACTGCACGGGGTTACGGGCAGCCAGCCGATCCTGGCACGATTTGCCATAACCGGCGAAATGCTGCGTGCCTTTGGAGAGTTCACTATCAGGCAATCGGACTACAACATCAAGCCGGTTTCCGCGATCGGAGGTGGGCTGAAGGTGAAGGACGAAGTAAAATTCTCCTTCGACATCGTGGCCCGCAAGCCGGAATGAACAGGGGGCGCTAAGATGTGCTTAGCCATACCCGGGAAGATTGTGGAACTCTCTCCCGGCACGCCGCATCTGGCTACCGTGGAGGTGGCAGGTGTGCGGCGCAAAGTTGATCTCGGGCTTCTGCAAGATGATTTGCCCACGTCAGGGGATTGGGTGCTCATCCACGTTGGCTTTGCGATGAGCAAAATCAGCGAGCAGGACGCGCTCGACCAGATGCAAACCCTCAGGATACTTGGTGAGGACGAGCAGGCAATGCAGGAAGTGAGGGGCTACGGACTCGACGGGACCGACGAAAAGAAACCGTCCTGACGGAGCAGCTTTTTTTAGAAGCGTGGCACAGACATTTCATAGACTTCCCCGGGTAACCGACGGGTGTTCATTGGGAGCACAGACCGGAAGAACCATGAGATTTGTGGATGAATTCCGCGATCCGGAAGTAATCACAAAGACTGCCGAGGAAATCCGTCGTCTCGCCGATCCCAGCCGGCACTATCGCATTATGGAAGTGTGTGGCGGACACACTCACGCGATATACCGGTTCGGCCTAAAGGATATTCTTCCCCCCAACGTCGAACTCATCCATGGTCCTGGATGTCCGGTCTGCGTTCTCCCGATGGGCAGAATTGATGATGGGCTGGCCCTTGCGCAACAGCCCAACGTCATCTTTACGGCTTTTGGCGACATGATGCGCGTTCCTGGCACGCAAGGGAGCCCGCTGGAGCACAAGGCGCGCGGGATGGACGTGCGGATTGTTTACTCCCCGACTGACGCGCTCAAGCTTGCCAAAGCCAATCCTGAAAAGCACGTCATGTTCTTCGCGATTGGCTTTGAAACCACCGCGCCTTCCTCGGCCCTGACCTTGATACGGGCAAAGGCCGAGGGCATCCGTAATTTTTCGCTATTCTGCAACCACGTAACCATCATTCCTGCGATTCGCGCCATTCTTGATTCACCGGACATGCGGCTTGACGCCTTCGTCGGCCCAGGCCACGTGTCCACGGTGATCGGTTGCCGCCCTTATGAATGGATTGCCAAGGATGAGGGCAAACCCATCGTAGTTTCCGGCTTCGAGCCACTGGATATCCTGCAGTCTATTGTCATGCTGCTGCGGCAACTGAAATCGGGCGAGGCCAAAGTCGAGAATCAATACAAGCGAGTTGTCCCTTGGGAAGGGAATCGCGCGGCCTTGCGGGCCATGGCTGAAGTCTTTCAACTGCGTCCTTATTTCGAGTGGCGTGGTTTGGGGTTCATCTCCCAGTCAGCCCTTCGCATCCGGACAGTTATGCGGATTGGGACACCGAACAGCGCTTCAGCGTTCCCGGAGTCCGGGTCACCGATCCCAAGGCGGCGCAGTGCGGCGAGGTGCTGAAAGGCGTCCTCAAGCCGGCGCAGTGCAAATTGTTCGGGAGGGAGTGCACTCCTGAGCATCCGGTGGGAGCGCTGATGGTGTCGTCGGAGGGATCGTGCGCAGCTTACTACAACTACGAACACCGCAAGGCAATGGTGCCGAGCCTCGCGTGGCCAGCCTGAAGCCTGGTCCGGCGTCAGCAACGGCGCCAGCCAAGGTCCGTTTCCGCGATCCGCAAATCGAAATGGCGCACGGCGCGGGCGGCATTGCCAGCCGACGGCTCATCGAAGGCCTGTTTGCCCCGCTTCTGTTCGGCTCTGCCAGCGAGCCGCTGGGAGATTCTGCTGCTCTCGAAATCGCTGGAGCGCAAATCGCCATCACCACCGACTGCTTCGTGGTAAAGCCCTTGAGTTTTCCCGGGGGCTCCATTGGTGAGCTCGCCATCAACGGCACAGTGAACGACTTGGCCGTTTCCGGGGCAAAGCCCGAGTCCGTTGTCGTCACTTTCGTCCTGGAGGCCGGTTTGCCCACGGACCTACTTGAGGCTGAGGTCCGCGCCATGGCGGGGGCTGCGCGGCGAGCTGACGTGACGATTGTAGGCGGCGATACGAAAGTTGTAGAGCACGGCCAGGCCGACCGCATGTACATCACGACAACCGGCGTAGGCTCTTTCCTCCCCGGAGTGCACATCAGTCCCCGCTCAGTGCGTCCCGGCGATAAGGTTCTGCTTTCCGGGCCCATCGGCGATCATGGAATCACGATTCTCCTGGCACGAGGAGAACTTGACCTGGAAGCGGACCTTCGTTCGGACACACGCTCGGTCTTCTCTCTGGTGGAAGCTATGGCACATGCGGCTGCGCCGGGTATTCGATGGATGCGTGATCCCACTCGCGGCGGCGTTGCCACCTCGCTCAACGAGCTTGCCCGCGACTGTGGTCTAAGTATCCACCTCAGTGAGGACACAATTCCGGTCCGTGACTCAGTGCGAGGCGCCTGTGAGCTGCTCGGCCTTGATCCTCTACATATTGCCAATGAGGGACAGTTCTTGGCAGTCGTGGCGCCGGAGTACGCTGACATCGCGCTCAATGCGCTTTGGCAGACCGACGGCGGTGCGGATGCTGTCATGATTGGTGAGGTGCACGAACAGCCCGCTGGTTCGGTACTGATCACGACCGAGTATGGCGGCAGCCGCATCATCGACATGCTGGTGGGCGATCCGCTGCCGCGGATCTGCTGAACCGTGATGCGGGTCACTGACATCGTCGCCGCGAAGCATGCTGCCAGAGGCGCAGTCTCTTAGCTCGATGCGCTCCCCTTGGTGGGCGCGACGGGACCACGGTCTTTGACAACCCGAGCGCTGCCGAGTGGTGATTTCGATCCCACTGCTCTCCCGTTCTTGGCGATAATCTTGATAATCATGCTAATCAGCTAGCTTGATTATCATGATTATCAAGATTATCGCTGGCAAATCTCTAGTAAGTAATTATTAGTCAATAACTTACGCGGTAAGTCGGTTGCAAGATTAAGATTATAGAAGACGGAAGGGAGGGGATGGCGGCGGATCGACAGTCCCAATGTCGACCCGCCGGAGGCGACATGCCGACCCGATGCCAACTCGCAACTCTCGTCGAGGAGCGTTTGCTGCAACGCAATCAGCTCTGCGAGAACTTCTTTGCGCGCGAAGCCGGCCGTTTAGCGGTAGCCAGTCGTGAGATGTCCGAACGCTTCCTGCGCGGAGGCCGTTTGCTGGCTTTTGGACGCGGCCCTTACGCAACCGACGCTCAGCATGTCTCGGTGGAATTCGTTCACCCTGTCATTGTAGGCAAGCGCGCCTTGCCCGCGCTCGACCTCTCGATCCTGTTCCGGCCCTGGATGGAAACCATTCTTCGCCCGGAAGACATCGTGATGGGATTCGGTCCGCCAGAAGGTGACACCGAGGTATGGGCCACACTTCAGGAGGCTCACGGAAACGGGGCCATGACCTTTGCGTTGCCGGGTGCGGAGGGCTCTTACTCTGTGGGAGCTGAGACCCAGGATCCCTTTATCCACCAGGAAATGATTGAGATGCTCTATCACACATTGTGGGAGACGGTGCACGTCTTCTTCGAGCATCGCGAACTGGGGCACGAACTGGGTGATACTGAGTTTCTGTATCCGTTCCTGGGTCAGGAGAAACAGGAGACCGGAGATCTTCTGACCGATGTCGCAACCTCAATTCAAATGAAGGTGCACGACGACTCGGACCTTCGTTCCCGGTTGGCTTTGGAGCAAGCCGAGCAAATTGGCGCTGCCGCCCAGGCGATCTACGAGCGGGTGCAGCGCGGCGGCAAGCTGATTCTCTTCGGTAATGGTGGATCTGCCACCGATGCTAACGACTGGGCAATCGATTGCGTCCTGCCACCTCTCGGCTATCAGCCTGTTCCGGCGGTTTCACTGTCGCTGGAGCCCGCTAATATCACGGCTGTCGCCAACGACGTGGGCACAGAACGTCATTTTCCTGCGCCAGCTCATCGCGCAAGCTCAACCTGACGATGTCGCAATTGGAATCTCCACCAGTGGAGGCTCGCGCAACATCATCATGGCGCTCGACGAGGCGCGCAAGCAGGGGTTGCTAACCGTAGCTTTGCTTGGCTACGATGGCGGGGAAGTCAAACGCCGCAGGCTGGCAGAGTTCCCGCTCGTGGTTCACTGCGACTACATTCCTCGCATTCAGGAAGTGCAAGCCTCCATGTACCACATCATTCGCGAATCTCTAGAGGTGCTCCATCGTGGCCAGGCTTGAGCTGTTTGGAACGTCAAGTTGTCCTTACACCCAGGAAATGCGCGAGTGGCTGGAGTGGAAGCATTCTCAATTCGTCGAATACGACGTCGAAGAAGACGCCGCCGCTCGCGATCGCCTACTTGCGCTGACTCAAGGTCAGAGTTCTGTTCCCGTGCTGGTCGAAGACGGCAAGGTGGTGCAAGTAGGCTGGCACGGCCGCGCCTGTGCGATTGGTCAGGTGTGACCAGAATGATGTCTGCGGGCTTGAACTAATGCGCATCCTGCTTTCCAAGTGTTGCTGGCCTGCATCTCAGCGGTAATCATCGGTTTCGGTGTCAATGTCCCGTTTATTTGCCTCACGA
The DNA here is from genome assembly GCA_963703645.1 of uncultured Acidobacteriaceae bacterium. Lineage (GTDB taxonomy): Bacteria > Acidobacteriota > Terriglobia > Terriglobales > Acidobacteriaceae > Bog-257. The sequence continues at coordinate 18,138 of CAVPFD010000045.1, read as the reverse complement.
GCAGAAACCCTCGCGTCGGCCACGCAACGGTTTCGCGTTCAGAGCTTGGTTTGGGTGCGAGGGGTAGATTTGTACCACCGACCTTTGGTTATGGGTTCGCAGCCGCCATCCAGATCCCACCACTTGTGCCGAAACGAAAACGGTTTTGGCCCGCCTTTTCGTCTGCGACAGCTTGGCCATTTGTTATGTTGGTCCCCGCCAAACCGGATTTACCCATTATTCATGCTGGATTGACCTGACCGTCAACCTATTGCACCAAAATTAGGGCAGGATAGGTAACAGCATGGACATCACCTGCTCGCAGGTTGGTACCGATGGCAATTCGCAGTGAAGCGTTGCTGGAATCCGTCGGCCTGCAAGAGCTCACCCACCTTTCGGTGGATGAGCTTCCCTTTGCCACAAGCGATGCGACTGCCGGCAGCGAAGATGAACTGCAAGCCGTTGTGGCCGGCCGCCCGGGCGATTGCGACCTTCCTTTGACTATCCGCGAATCGCGTTTCTTTAGAAATATTGCACGCCGACGCGCAAGTGGCGAAGCGCCCCGCCGCACTTTGCTGGACCTGGAGACTTTCCTCAGCGACAGTCGCGAAGTATGGGAGAACAGTTGGATCCGTTTTCCCCAGTCGCGGCTCAGCGCTCACGCGCTTCGGGTTTTTCACGCCGATCTCAGGTCGGTTAAGAATGACTTGATCAGCGAGCGCTCCGATGCGGACCGGTTTCGTTTCACACAGAACGGCGAGCTCTGGTTGCGGATCCCTATCAGTTACGCAATGAAGTTGTCGCTGGCCGACTTGGCCGGAACGCAGCCTCACATGCCCGAGCCCATGCGCGCGGAGGTCTCGCGCCTGATGCGGCACTTCCTGAATGACAATACTTCGCCGGAGACGACTTCGTTTCACATTGTGACGGCAGACTCGAAGTATTCGCTGGGGGAGCGGGCCGCACGCGAAGCAGCGCGACGATTCCTGTTCGCCTCGCTGCTCATTTCCTGGGCGAATCGTCGCTTCGGGCTGCTGGAGAATGGACAGCGTGCGCTGGTCTATCACGCCCCGGTTCCATCGGTGCATCAAGAAGAGCTGTCGTCGTGCATCTCAGATTCGTTCTACCGCGAGTTGTTTATGAGTCCGTGCCTCTCGGGATGGAGCGACGGCGAAGCGAAGTATCAGTACATGCACCTGTGTCATCAGGTCCTGAGCCGCAGCCAGCTAAACGCCGTGGCCAAGTTACGCGAGGCCGGCATCATCGCCAACGAGCTGATTGTGCTACCAAGCTTGTCGAATGTCAGTCTCGCGAACAACGGTGTCCACGTTAGCATGGCGAGCCGCTTGCTGGATCGCCGCCTGCGATGTCGCTCAGGTTTCCTGCCCGCGGACGAGAAGCGCCTCGGCGATCTCGCGATTAAGGTTTACGAACATTTTCTGGCGCTGTTTGTCGGAATTTATACTGCCGCCCCCTACCGCATCGGATTCACTCAATTCCATCCTGAGCGCCTGCTTTCTTTCCTTCCGCATGAACTCGACTTCACACACCTGCGCCTGCTATGGCGCGAGTGGAAGGAAAAGGCCAGCCTCAGCGCTTTCGGGCATCCGCTTACGCCCTACGGGCCGCGCTGGCTCGACCGTATGATCGCGCGGCTGTTTCGCCTGCGCGGTGATTGCGTTCCGGATGCGCGGCTGCTGACCTATCCCGTAGCGTGGCTGACTACGGAGCACGCCTCGGCGCTAGATGGGAGACGGCATAATATCCAGCGGTTGTCGTCGGAGCTGGATGAACTCGGCATCGTAGACCGGCAGATGTCGTTTTACATGCCCCTGAGATTGCGCGAGCAGGAGCGCGATGGCTACTCAGGGTTCGAAGCGCGCTATTACAGCCTGTTCCCCAGTTACGACCGCGATATGGCGCCAGCCGTGCGATTGCAGCAATTCCTTCTGGCCGTTGCCTATAAGATGGCCCTGCAAGGCGAGTTGACGCACGAGCAGATTCCTGACGATCCCACGTCGGAGAGCGAGCGCCGGCAGCCATTCTTCTTCTCCGCCGCTGGACTGCCCGCCTTCTACGTGCATCGCGACTCACGCAATCAACTGCTGCGCACGATCCTGCTGAAGTGCAAGAAGACACGACCGAGCCGAAGGCATCCGGGATACGCCCGCATTTCCATTCGAGACTATCGCAGAGCAGTGCTGGCTTTCGTGCGGGAGGTTGGCGCCGACCTTGTTGAATCGATGAGCATGCAATCGACGCTCATCGATCTCGCATCACGCTGCGATGACAAGCAGCAAGAGGCCGGTAATCGTTTGATCGATGGGGTGATGGCCGGGTCCGTCGAAAATGCGCTAAACCTCGAGGCCCGCGAGTTTAATCGCATGGCCGAGGATTTCTATCGTGAGGGGCTTCGGCGCGAGCATCTCCGCGAGACCTTCTCACATTTGCGCGAAGACCTGGCCACGCTCGAGAAATCAGGATGGGACGAGTCGAGGGGCCGGATTCGGCATGGTGTACGCGTGCAGGATCCCGCACGATTCCTGCAAGACGTTGAGCCACGCGTGCCGGCTGACGACCTCTCGCTCCAGGAAGTGAGGACGCTGCTGAATCTGCTCCTCGTACTCACGGAACAGGATGCGCGCCGCACGGCGCAGGAGTTGTCATGAGTCGAGTGGAGCACCGGTACATCGAACGCGCTACCGGCAAAGTGGTAAGTGAGAAGTTAATCGCTGACGCTGTGATTGGCGCCCTGTATTCGCCGGCTTTGGAAAATGCGCCATGGGTGACGCGGCTGGCCTCGAGCCGTTATGTATCCAGCGCACTCGGGTACCTGAACTACGACAATCTATTGTCGTCGCGAGCCACTGGGATGCTGCGCTTCCTGCGCGAGTCGGGAATCCAGCTCTCCGAGTTCCTCGGGAACTTGTCGGAGCATGACACGCCACGCAAAATCTTCGAGCGCCAGATTCGTTATTGGAATTGCCGGCCCATGGCTTTGCTTCCACGCGCTGTCGTTTGCCCGGCCGATGCCCGTGCGTTGGTCGGATCCATGGAAGAGACCTCAGGGCTCTTTCTGAAGCAGAAGTTCTTCTCGTTCCCCGAGTTATTGGGCGAGAGCTCTCCCTGGCAGCACTCCTTCGAAGGGGGGGACTACGCGCTGTTTCGCCTCACCCCGGAAAAATATCACTACACGCATAGCCCGGTTTCGGGCTGTGTGCTCGACATCTACTCCTTGGAAGGCCGCTACTACTCTTGCAATCCCAATGCGGCTGTGCAGTTGGTTACGCCGTTTTCGAAGAACCGCCGGCTGGTGACGATCCTCGATACAGACTGCGCCGGCGGTACCGCGGTCGGGCGAGTTGCGATGATCGAGGTCGTCGCTCTAATGGTCGGCCAGATCGAGCAGCGTTACAGCGAGTGCCGCTACGAAAACCCGCGGTCTGTCGAGGAGGACATGTTCCTGCAGAGAGGCGCGCCCAAGGCGTTGTTCCGCCCGGGCAGCAGTACGGTCGTTCTGCTATTCCAGCCCCGTCGCATTCGCTTCGCTAACGATTTGGTCGAGAACCAGCGTCGCGGTGGCGTGGAGAGCCGCTTCTCGCTGATGCTGGGCTCGCCTCTGATCGAAACCGATGTGGCCGTACGCTCGCTGCTGGCGATGCCAGCTGGGGAGGAACCATGATGAACTTCGCATTTGTCGTCGCTCTCGTAATCGGTCTTTTTGTGCTCCTAAGTTGGGGAGTACGCACACTTCCCGCCGAACGCTGGCAGATGCTGGCGGCGGTACCCGTCGCAAAGACAGCGGATGGATCCTGGCGCGGAGTGAACCTAACTTTCTACGGTTTCTTCAGCGCGACGGGGACGGCATTTGGCTCTGCCATGATGCTGCTCTTGCTGGCGTCCCTCGGCATTCCCGCAAGCATCGCGGTTCTGCTTGCGCTGGTGTTGCTGGCCATTTGCGTCCCGGCATCGCGAGTGATCGCCGCGATTGTGGAAGGCAAGCGCAATACCTTCACTGTGGCGGGTGCAGCTTTCGTCGCCAGTCTGACCTTCCCTTGGCTCGCCCTCACGCTCCAACCGTATGCCACAAAAATGTTGCATCGTGAGATCGCCGTTCTGCCGATTCTGGCCGCGGTTGCAATCTCCTACGCCCTGGGAGAGTCGATCGGCAGACTGGCCTGCCTGAGTTTCGGCTGCTGCTACGGCATGCCGCTACGTGCCGCGAAGCCTGTTTTTGCCCGGCTCTTCCGGAGACACAATCTCGTAATTCATGGTTCGACCAAGAAGGCTGCCTACGCCTCAGGGCTCGCTGGCGAGCCGCTGATTCCGGTGCAGGCCATTACTTCGGCGGTGTTTGCCGCCACGGGGCTGGCGGGACTCGCGTTCTTTCTGTTGCAGCACTTTCGGCTGGCGGCGCTGATCCCGGTGATTGGAACCTGGGGATGGCGAGCTTGCTCGGAGTGGCTGCGTGCCGATTATCGCGGGGGCTCTCGAATTTCCGTTTACCAGATCATGGCGATATCGTCCGTTCTCTATCTCAGTATTCTTCTCGTGCTGCTACCGTCCTCATCCCTGATAACGCCTGACCTCTCAGCAGCCTTTGCGCAATTCTTCTCGGCGGCCGTCATCCTTCTGCTGCAAGTCTTTTGGGTTGCGCTGTTTCTTTATTATGGGAGAAGTCGCGTAACTGCCTCGACGGTCTCATTCCACGTCATTGCGGGAGGTCTGTAAACAACAGAGACCCCCTGGCGTTAGCGAATGCCACCTCGGATGACCGTTCCTGCTGGAATTTCTTGTGCAATCAAGGCCGAAGCTGCCATCAACAGGCTCGACACAAAACCCTGAGCGCTGACATATGCATTACCTCTTCGCTTTTCTCGGGAGATGTCACCCGCCGAGGATGCACATTCGCGCACGGCCGATGGACGCTTCGCACAATGAGATTGGCTGTGCGACTGATATCAGCTAACCTGAACACATGCCCCATGCGGTAGAGCAGGCGCTGGACTTGATCCGTGAAAACCAGCCGGGATCGGTCGACCGGGCGTTGACGCTTTTACAGAACACGGTTTATTCCTTCAGCATGAAAGTGTGCGGCCATCCCCAGGACGCGGAAGACACCATGCAGGAAGTTCTGGTTAAGTTGCTCCCCTATCTTCCGAAGTTCGAGAGTCCGCAAGCACTTTCTGTTTGGCTCTACAAGGTCGCCCGCAATCGCTGTATCAGCCTACATCGGCGGGTCGCATCCTCACCTGCCCGAAACCTGTCGCTGGACGAGTTGCTGCCCCACAGCCAGGAACTGCAGGAGTTGTTGGATGGTGGAGCGCCCAATCCGGAGAGCGCCCTGCTGAATAGAGAGAGCGCCGAGCACCTGAAGCAGGCGGTGCTGGCCGTGCCTCCGCAATACCGCATGGTGCTGGTGTTGCACGATATGGAAGACCTGAGCACCGCGGAAGTAGCCAAGATCATGGACTTGCGACAAGGAACGGTGCGGGTGCGTTTGCACCGCGCGCGTTTGTTCGTGCGCCGGCATCTGGCGAAACTGGCAAAGGCCCGCCGGGATACTGGTCTCACCCTCCATGCCAGCGCCGAGGGCCCCAAGCCAACCCGTTGCCGCGTGCTGTTTGCTGCACTCTCCGATTACATGGATGGCGTCATCGACGACGCCATGTGCGACGAAATAGATCGCCACTTGCATGACTGCCAACCCTGCCAGGCGTTCTTGGCCAGCCTGAAGAACGCAGTGGTCCAGTGCCGGTCGTATCGTCCTGAGTGCGATTCGCGGCGCGCCGAAGAGCTCCGGCAGCAACTCTTGCCGCAGTACCAGTGCGCGGTCGCCGCTCTCGGTGAGGCGCGCGCCCTCGCCGCGAGCCCGCAGGCCTCGTAAGCCGCCTACAACCAAAGTGGGACCCGGTTTGGGAAATTTCTTCAAAAATGCTGTAACGGTGCGCGTCGTCACCGCGTTTATCCGTGTGGCTTGATGTAATGGCCGCGGGAGTCCAGAGGGCTCCCGGGCATCACGGAGAACGACATGATCTCGGGAAGCGTAACCTTAGCTCAACCTCTCGGCAATAATCGCCAATTCATAGCTACCAGCGGTACCGGACATCATTTCCTGATCGACGACGCCGTCGGCGACACCGGGGCGAAGCCCATCGAACTGGTCGCTATCGCGCTGGCAGGCTGCACGGCGTTCGATGTCATCGGCATCCTGCGCAAGAAACGCCAACAGGTAACCGGCTACGAAGTGAAAGTGGAAGCCGAACAGGCGCCAAATCCGCCCCAGGTTTTCACCCAGGTGCGCATTCACCACATCGTGAACGGCATCGATATTTCCGTCCAGGCGGTGGAAGATGCCATCCGCCTCTCGGAGGAGAAGTATTGCTCGGTAGGCGCGATGATCAAGCTAAGCGCCGAACTGCATACCACATTTGAGATTGTACCGGCGATGGAAACTGCCTTGGTCGGGACGTAGGGATGGCGGCGACTTTCGACATAAAGACGCCGAGGGCGAAGCAAAGCCCGTCGTATCCAAGGCTGACGAAGCTGGTTCTGGTGGCAGCAATTGCGGCGGGCTTGCTGCCCTTGGCGTCGGCGCAGACCGCGACTCCGCTCACCCTCCCGCAAGCCGTCAGCATCGCGCTGGAGAAGAATCCTCTGCGCAAAGCGGCTCTGGCCGACACGCACATTTCGATGGCCGCGGTGCGCGAAGCGCGGTCGCCGCTGCTGCCGAAAATCATGTTCACCGAGAGCGCCCTGCGAGGCAACGATCCGGTATTCGTTTTCGGCTCAAGGCTGCGGCAGCAGAACTTTACTCTCGCCGACTTTGCGCTCAACCAGCTCAACCGTCCCACGCCGATCAGCAATTTCTCCAGCCGCTTCTCCGGTCAGTGGAGCCTGTTCGACGGCCTGCAGAGTTGGTACGGCGTCAGCCGCGCCAAGTACGTGAAGCAGGCGACAGAGCAGCAACTGGACCGCACTGACCAGGAGCTTGTGTTCCAGGCTGTGCAGGCTTACTTCGGAGTGCTGCTTGCACAAAAGGAAGAACAGGTGGCCGAAGATGCCTTGAAAGCCGCGCAAGCCATTGAAGCAAGCAGCCGGGCCCGGGTGGAGAGCGGCGTGGTCGTTGACTCGGACTTGTTGAGCGCACAGGTGGTGACTTCCAGACGCAAGCAGGAACTCATCCAGATGCAGGATGGGCTGGCGCTGGCGCGCGCACGACTAGCGCTCGCGCTCGGCATGGGCGCGGACACGCTGTATGAGCCGCAGGAGGCGCTGACCGATCGCAGCTTTCCGGCGCCGCCGGTGGCCGATTTGGAAGCGCAGGCGCTGGAGAAGCGTCCCGACCTGAAACGTGTCGAGTCGGAGCGCAGCGCGCAGGCGAAGAACGTCTCCATGGCCAAGGGTGCATTTGCCCCGCGGCTGAACATATTTGGCTCGTGGGAAACGGACAGCCCGACTCCGGGATGGAATGGCGGCAACAACTGGATTGCCGGCGCGGAGTTGCAGTTCGATCTCTTCGACGGCGACAACAAGCGGGCGCACCTGGCACGCGAGAAAGCCATGCAGGAGAAGGTCGCCGCCATGCGCGACGCTTTCCGCGACAGCATACGTCTGGAGGTGCGCAAAGCCTATTACGACTTCGACGCGGCCCGCCAGCAGGTGGAAGTGGCGCGCGGCGCCATCGCGCAGGCGGATGAAAGCCTGCGCATTAACCAGAACCGCTACGAAGGCGGCCTGACCACGGTCAGCGATCTGCTGGGCATAGAAGAGGCCGCGCATCGCGCCAAGGCCGACTACTGGCAGGCGGTGTACCGCGTGCAAACCAGCTATGCCGGGGTGGAACTGGCGACTGGGTCCCTTACTCCAAGTTCTCCGGTGGTGACGCAATGATGGGTAACAAGATGGTAACGAAGGCTGCCGTCCTGAGCGGAGTATTTGCCCGCGGCAGCGGGCCAACAAGGAGTCGAAGACCTACTATCTCGCCGGCTCTCTTCTCCCTCGTCCTGCTCTTCTTAAGCGCATGCAGCGGCGAAAGAAATCACCCCAACGCCCTGCCGGAAAGCGTGGGCAACGTGCCTCTGGTCACGGTGCAACCAAGCACGATCCCTGACTACGTGGAAGCCACCGGCACGGTGCGGGCGGCGCAGTCGGCGCAGCTGGCCAGCCAGGTGATGGGCACCATCACGCGTGTCAACGTACGCGAAGGCGATGCGGTGCGGCGGGGCCAGGTGCTGATTACGATTGACGAAGCGCAATCCAGGGCAGCCTACCGGAGCGCTACTGCCGGGTTGCAAGCTTCGCAGCAGGCGATCGCCGCCGCCGATGCCGACTACGATCTGGCCCAATCTACGCTGAAGCGCTACCAGATGCTGTACGACAAGAAGTCGGTGAGCCCGCAGGAATACGACGAAATGAAAACGAAGCTGGCGGCAGCGAAGGCGCGGCGCGACGCGGCCCACGCCAGCAGCGCACAGGCCGAGGCCGCGGTTTCAGAAGCCAACATCGCCGTGGGCTTTACCAGAATCCGTGCACCGTACGACGGCTTGATTATCGCCAAACTCGCCGACGCCGGCGCCATGGCGGCGCCCGGAGTTCCGCTGCTGACGGTCGAAGATCCCAGCCACTTCCGGCTGGAGGCCTTGGTAGATGAAAGCCAGATCGGCGCAGTGCGCCTGGGCGGGAGTGTTCCGGTGGTAATCGATTCGCTAGGCAATCAGGCGATCAGCGGCAAGGTCGTGCAGATTGTGCCCGCGGCCGATCCCGCCAGCCGGACGTTCACGGTCAAGATCGATCTTCCAACCAATCCGCAGATTCGCTCGGGCCTGTTCGGCCGCGCGCGTTTCCCGCGGGGAGAGCGCGAATCCATTCTGGTGCCGCAGACGGCGTTGCTGCATCGCGGACAACTAGACGCGGTGTACGTAGTTGGAAAAGACGAAATCGCCACCTTGCGATATGTCTCTCTGGGCAAACCTTCCGCCAACGACATCGAAGTGCTCTCCGGATTGGAGAGCGGCGAGCGTGTGGTCGCGGACGCCGACGAGCGCGAACTCAGCGGCAAACGGATCGGAGCGCAGTGACGATGGCGGCCGAGACGAAAACGCCGCTGCGAATAGCCGGGATCATCGCTCGCGCGTTCATCAACTCCAAGCTGACTCCGTTATTCATTGCCGGCGCTCTGCTGGCGGGGGCCTTCGCCATCCTAGTGACGCCACGCGAGGAAGAACCGCAGATCGTGGTGCCCATGCTCGATGTCTTTGTGCAGATGCCCGGGGCGACGCCGGCAGAAGTGGAACAGCGCGCGACGGTGCCGATGGAGCGGTTGCTGCGCGAGGTTCCCGGCGTGGAATATGTGTACTCCATCACGCGCCCCGGCCTAAGCATGCTGGTGGTGCGCTTCTACGTGGGCACGAAGGAAGAAGACGCGATCGTCAAGACCTACAACAAACTGTACTCCAATTTCGACCGCATTCCCCAAGGGGTTTCGCAGCCGCTCATCAAGGTGCGCTCCATTGATGACGTGCCCATCATGGCGCTGACCTTGTGGGGCAGGAACTACGACAGCTACAAGTTGCGGCAAATTGCAGGCGAACTGGAGAACCAGCTCAAGCAGATTGACGACGTTTCTGAGACGAAGATCATTGGGGGATTGCCGCGCCAGGTGCGCGTGGTGCTCGATACCCAACGGCTCGCGGCCTACGGGATGACGGCGGGGGCGGTAACCGCGCAGTTGCAGCAGGCCAATGCGCGCGGCGTTGCCGGAAGTTTCGCCCAGGGCAACCAGGAGTTTGAAGTTGAGGCGGGACGGTTTCTGGGTAAGGCCGACGACCTGAGGCAGGTGGTGGTTGGCGTCTATCAGGGGAAGCCGGTGTACCTGCGCGACGTGGGCACGGAGATCGTCGATGGCCCCGCCGAGCCGCAGGATTATGTTTTGTATGCCAATGCCGCCGGCGCGCCGAACGGTGCGCTCCGTGGAGAATATCCGGCGGTGACCATCACGCTGGCCAAGCGCAAGGGTACGAACGCTACTGTCATTACCGAAAAAGCCGAAAAGAAAATCGCCGAGCTGCGCGGTTATCTGCTTCCGTCAGACCTGAACGTCACCGTCACCCGCAACTATGGCGAGACCGCAAAGGACAAGTCCGATGAACTCCTCAAGCATTTGTTCATCGCGACTCTTTCGGTCACGCTGCTGATAGCGTTGGCTCTGGGTTGGCGCGAATCCGGCGTAGTACTCATCGCTATTCCTGTCACGCTGGCGCTCACGTTGTTCATCTTCTACGTGTTCGGCTACACCCTGAACCGGGTGACGCTGTTCGCACTGATCTTCTCCATCGGCATTCTGGTGGACGACGCCATCGTGGTGGTGGAGAACGTCGTGCGCCACTTTCGGCTGCCGGAGAGTACCGGTCGCTCGCTATCCGAAGTGGCGGTGGAAGCTGTGGATGAAGTCGGTAACCCGACGATCCTTGCGACCTTCGCCGTGATCGCGGCCATCCTTCCCATGGCCTTCGTGCGCGGACTGATGGGGCCTTACATGCGTCCGATTCCTGTTGGCGCATCGGCCGCAATGTTGTTCTCGCTGATCGTGGCGTTCGTGGTCTCGCCCTGGGCTGCGCTGCGGCTGCTCGGTCACTATGCGACGGGAAGCGGCTTTCAACACGAGACTGAGGGTTGGACGATCCGACTCTACCGTCGAATCATGAACCCGCTCGTCGAAAACTTCAGACGGCGCTGGATGTTCTTAGGCGGCATGGTCGTGCTTCTGCTGCTCGCGTGTTCGCTGGTGGCGTTCAAGCTGGTGAAAGTAAAGATGCTGCCCTTCGACAACAAGAGCGAGTTCCAGGTCATCGTTGACATGCCCAACGGCACCACGCTCGAACAAACCACGCGCGTGGCGCAGGAGCTGGGCCAGTATCTGGGACGGCAGCCGGAGGTGGCGAACTACCAGGTGTATGCGGGAACGTCGGGCCCTTACAACTTCAACGGGCTGGTGCGGCACTACTTCCTGCGGCGCGGCGCCAACCAGGCGGACATCCAGGTGAACCTGCTGAACCGGCACGAGCGCAGCCGGCAAAGCCACGACATCGCCAAGCGTCTGCGGCCCGAGTTGGTAGCAAATTGCGGAGCCGCTACGGCGCGCGCATCAAGGTCGCGGAGGTGCCGCCTGGCCCACCGGTTCTGGAGACGCTGGTTGCCGAAATTTACGGCCCCGATTACCAGCAACAGATTGAGCTGGCGAAAAAGATCAAACAGATTTTCCAGACCACGCCGGGCGTGGTGGATGTGGACTGGTACGTGGAAGACCCGCAGGTAAAGTACGACCTGAAAGTCGATCTCGACAAGGCGGCGCTGCACGGAATTTCAGCGGCGGACGTGACGCGTACCATGCAGATCGGGCTGGACGGCGCGACGGCGGGGCTGCTGCACTCGCCGCAGTCGCGGGAAGACATTCCCATCCGCGTACAACTGGCGAGGGCTGACCGCTCCAGCATCGATTCGCTGACCGCGATGCGGCTGCCGAGCGCGGGTGGCGGGCAGGTGTCTTCGGCGGAAGTGACGAATCGTCGAGAAGAAGACGATCGACACCAGTCTCTACGCCAAGAACCTGCGGCCGGTGGTTTATGTTCTCGGCGACGTGGCGGGCGAGGAAGAAAGCCCGGTGTACGCCATCCAGAAAATGAGCAAGGCCATCGACCAGCTCAAGACGCCCGAGGGCTACTGGCATCGCGCAATACAACGTTGCGCATGCCCACTGAAACCGACCGGCTGGCGATGAAGTGGGATGGCGAGTGGCACATCACAGTCGAGGTTTTCCGCGATCTAGGGCTGGCCTTCGCCGCGGTCCTGGTGCTGATCTATGTGCTGGTGGTGGGATGGTTCCGCTCGTTCGTTGTTCCGCTGGTGATCATGGCCCCGATTCCGCTGACGCTGGTCGGTATTCTGCCGGCGCATGCGCTGATGGGAGCATTCTTCACGGCGACGTCGATGATTGGCTTCATCGCTGGAGCCGGGATTATCGTGCGTAATTCGATCATCCTGGTGGACTTCATCGAGCTGCGCCGCGAGCAGGGTATGAGTCTGGAGAGCGCGGTGGTCGATGCCGGCGCGGTGCGCTTCCGGCCCATGTTGCTGACCGCGGCCGCCGTAGTGGTTGGCGCCAGCGTGATTCTGTTCGACCCGATTTTTCAGGGGCTGGCAATTTCGCTGATGGCCGGGGAAGTGGCGTCCACGCTGCTTTCGCGCATGGCGGTGCCGGTGCTGTACTACATGGTTGAAAAACACAAACGACATGCACCGGGAAGCGACGCAGCTCCGGTACGGTCGGAGGAGGCATACGTATGACGATCGAACGCGGTTTGCGACTGATGGCGGGGGTGTTCGTTCTGCTCTCGCTGGCGCTGGGATACTGGGTCAATCCCTACTGGTATCTGTTTACTGCATTCGTAGGGCTAAACTTGTTGCAATCCGCATTCACCAACTGGTGTCCGGGAATGTGGATGCTGGCGAAGCTTGGACTGAAACCGGCCAGCGGGGTGTAATAGAAGGAGCCTATGCCTGAGTGGGTGTTCATAGTCGCGTTTGTTGTTGTATACCTGCTCCTGACGCAGTGGCTTCTGCCGAAGCTCGGCGTTCCCACTTGAAGGATCCGAAAAGTCGCCGGGTCCCGGCGCGAAACTGCTGACGAACGAAGCTCGTCTGTGAGACGGGCAACCTCAGCGGAGAAGGACTGCTCGCAATAGTTTCCACCTTCGAGATTGGGTCTGCCAGAGCAATACCTCCGTATACCTCAGTTGCCGCCGCTCCCTTACAAAAGTCTTGCTTGCACTTAAGCATGTGCCAAGGCGCCGCGGGACTTTGCCTTGCGCTCCCGTGCCCACTGGGCGATGTCGGTAATCGCGGCGATCGCGGCGTCCACCTCCTCGGCGCTGTTGAAAGCTCCGATAGAAAAGCGCACGCCCCCATCGCGCTGGACGGTTCCAAGTTGCGTGTGCACCAGGGGCGCGCAATGCAGGCCCGTGCGGGTCGCAATGTTGTGGTCCACGTCGAGCATAACCCCGATATCACCGGGATCAACTCCCTCCAGGTTCATGAGAATGGTCGAGAGATGGTTGTCGAGGTTGTCGCAGCAGTACAGTTGCATGCCTTCGATTCGCCTGAAGCCATCCACCAGTGTCTGTGCCAGCCGCATCTCGCGCGCGTGTACATTCTCGATACCGTTCCCGTCCAACCAGTCCTGTCCGGCCCACAACGACGCCACACCCACAATGTTTGGCGTGCCGTACTCCAGCCGCCAGGGATATTCTTCGAGGTGGTATGGATTGATGGATCGCACGCCTGTACCGCCGCTGCGGACTTGCTTGACTTCTACGTGCTTTCGAACACAGAGGCCGCCGATGCCCATGCTACCCATGAGCGCTTTGTGGCCGGTGAAAGCGACAACGTCGATGTTCATCTCTTTCATGTTGATGGGAATCACGCCGGCAGTCTGGGCGGTATCCACGACGAACGTCACCCCATGTTCGCGGCAGATCTTGCCAATCTCTTTGACGGGCTGGACTGTGCCGATCACATTCGATCCGTGGTTGACGACCACGACCTTGGTGTTAGGCCGCATCGCCCTCGCGATATCGCACGGGTCAAGGAACCCTGCGCTGTCGAAGGGGACAAAGGTCGCTTCTGCGCCGTGGTCGCGCACCATGTGGTTGACCGGCCGGATCACGGAGTTATGTTCGAGGTTGGTGGTGATGACGTGGTCGCCGGGCGAAACCAGCCCCGGGATGATGAGATTGAGCGCATCGGTCACGTTGTAGCTGAAGACCAGCGGTCCGGGGCATCTTCATCGCCGCCAAAGAACTTCGTCATTCGCTTGCGCAAACGGTCGAGCAACGAACCCGCCTCCATTGCCAGATCGTAGCCGCTGCGCCCCGGATTGACGCCGTGCGTGCGGTAGAACTCATCCATGAATCGATACACTTTTTCCGGCTTGGGCCACACCGTTGCTGCATTATCGAAATAGATCAGTGCTTTTTCCATGGCCAATACCCTCAGTGGAACTCCCATTTGATGAACGGCTGGTTGATATCGGCCATCGCATTGACGATTAGCTCGGCCAGCCCGCCGTATAGGATTCCGGACTTTTCCCAAACTCCGTAGTACTGGAACAAATCGCGGAACTGCCCTTTGCAATTCGAGCACGGCGCGCAGACATACTTCCTCACGTCCGCGTTCGGACAATCCGCAAAGGCGTCCAGGATCTGCTTTAGTTTCATTCTTCCGGCGACAGAGAACCGCCAATCTTCGAAGTTGTATCCCGACATGATGGCGAAGCCGGAGCCACCGCCGCAGCAATAGTTGATCACGCCGTGCGGCGTCATCTCGCGGAACCGCGGGCAAATGGCGCGCAGGATTTCACGTTGCGGTTCCACGATTCCCATCATGCGCACCATGTTGCAGGGATCGTGCAGCGTGACCGGGAAGTCGTTCCGTGACGGATCGAGTGTCACCCGTCCACTCATGACGATATCGCGCAGCAGTACCAGCGCACTCTCGCGCGGGATGTTCAGGTCGCCGGTAAGTATGCGATCGGCGGTCACCATAGATGCCTTGTGTCCATGCCCGCACTCGCCCAGCACGATCTTTTTCACCTTGAGCTTGCGGGCGGCTTCGGCTTGCCGCACGGCCACGCGGGCAAACTGCGCGTCGTCGTACCACAGGCCATAATTGACGCTGTCATAACCGGCGAGCTCACTCGACATTGTCCAACTGATTCCCGCCGCTTCGAGGATGATGGCGAAGGCCATCGGGTTCTCGGGCCATGCCAGGATTTCGCCTGCGTTATGGATCAGCAGTATGTCGGCGCCTTCCTTGTCCCAGGGCGTATCGATCGTCAGGCCGGTCTGGTCGTGGATCTCCTGGTCGAGAAAGGCGACGTTGTCGCGCACCGCGCGCGCATTCATCCCGGTTGATGAGCCGGTGCGGAGTTGCAGCACGGAGCCTTTGTCATGGATCTCTTTCGGGGCGATCCCCATCTCCATGCTGAACAGCTTGCGGATCTCACGCGTCAGCAGCGCATTGTCCACACCCATGGGACAAACCTGCGCGCAGCGGCGGCAAAGCGTACAGCGGTACGCAGATTCGAGTAGCCGGCCGAGGACGACCGCATTCAGCTCGATATGTTCGCCCTTGAACCATGCCAGGGTTCTTCCTCTGGGCTTGGCGTACTCCTTCACCAGGCGGCGGAAGACTTCACTGCGGAACGTGGGGCGATACACCTCATCATGCCCGCTCGCGGTGTAAATTGGGCACGCCTCCACGCAGGTCTGGCAGCGTGCGCGAGGCCTCGTGCGCCTGAAGCTCGCGGCTAAACGCAGCCCGTTGGTTTGGGCAGCCCCGCCACTTTGCACGCGCCTTTGGCTGGTCCGGAGGGGAACAGGTCGTAAATCTCCCGCAATGAGAAGCCAGTCTCTTTGCAGAGCTTGCGAATCATGGGCGCTATTTCGAACTCCTGGAAGTAACTACGGATGTAATTGATGATCTTCCAATGAGCGTCGGTTAGCTCTGTGACCCCGTCGGTGCGGGCCAGGGCCAGGGCCAACTGGTCGTTCCAAAGTTCCGGCTGCTGAATAAATCCGTCTTCGTCCCACTTCCACCTCGTGGTTGTTCCAGGTGAACACCTGAAGAATCCCCTGCGATGAATCCATGTGACCTCGCGTGCTACGCGCAGACTGCAGACACTGTTGCCGATCTCAATCGTAGAAAGGTCGAGCAGAGAAATACATGAAGAACTTCTGATTGATTTCTGGTATGACCAGCAGGCTGAAAGTGAAAGATACAGTCGAGTTCTAGTTCATTAGGCGGGGCGGGACAAGGACTGCGCTCTCACACTCTCGATCGGACTGCTTCTGGCCGCGGCTTGGCGCCTGGTTTAGCGATATTGCCCCAAGCCAACGCGGTGGAGAGCACCATTGAGGTCGTGGTCGCAACATAGGGCATCAACGCATCGAGCAGCGACTCCAGATGCGCGACGTCACAAACGGCTACTTTAAGCAGGAAAGACTCCGCGCCGGTGACACGGTGACATTCCAGAACTTCCGGGTGCATACCCGCGACTTCCATAAAGCGGCTCAAGTTCTCGCCGCCAACTTTGACGTTGACGAAGGCCAGGATTGCCAGGCCAACTTTGGCCGGGTCGATATGAGCGCGATAGCCGACGATGATGCCGGCCTCCTCCATCTTGTGAACCCACTCCGTCACCGCAGGGGTGGAGAGCCCAACGGTGCGGCCGAGTTCGGCGAACGGCATCCGGGCATTCTGTTGCAGTTCGCTTAGGATCTTCCAGCCGATATCGTCCAGCAGATGTTCGACACCTTGTTCTTTCATGCGTATTCCTGGTGAGAGCAGGTGATTTCCTGAGCCTGGTCACTGCTCTGGTGCGAATGATAGCACCGTGACAGTCGCATGCCGCGGCGAGCATCACTCCGCTGAGTGATGGGAACGGGCATGTGCCCGGCGGTCACGGGGGCATGTGCTGATTGTCACTGTTCCCGGATGAAATGTGCGGGATACTGGTTCGTCTCGCCAGAGTACGAGGGCGGCGGTCCCTGTCATCAACTCGACCACGGCCACGGAGCCGAAAAGGAAATCTTATGGACACCAAGCACCTCGGTATTAACAGCAAACTAATTCACGCGGGTCACAAGACGGACGCCAACGGTTCGGTCAACGTTCCCATCTATCAGACCTCCACCTTCGCGTTCAGGAATGCCGCGCACGGCGCGGCGCTCTTCGCCGGGGAGGAAGATGGATTCATCTACACGCGCATCGGCAATCCGACCATTCGCGCCCTGGAGGACAGCGTAGCCGAATTGGAGAATGGTTGCGGAGGCATCGCCACCAGTTCTGGCATGGGTGCCGTCTGCACCGTGTATCTGGCCCTACTGGAGAGCAGCGCTCACATGGTGAGTACGGCATCGGTGTACGGTCCCAGCCGCGGGCTGATGGAGAAAGACTTTTCCCGCTTCGGAGTTGCAGTCAACCTACGTTGACACTTCTGAGCTGGCGCAAGTCCAGCAGGCGCTGAGGCCAAATACGAGACTCGTATACCTGGAGACCCCTGCCAACCCCACGATGCAGGTCACCGACATCGAACAGGTCTCAGCCACTGCCCACGCTCATGGCTGCCTGGTGGTGGTGGACAACACCTTCGCCAGCCCTTACCTCCAGCGGCCACTGGAGCTGGGGGCAGACGTGGTGCTTCACTCCGTGACCAAGTTCATAAACGGCCACGCAGACGTTGTAGGCGGAATCATCGTGGCAAAGGAGACGGATCTCTACAAGCGTCTGCGCAAGACGATGGTCAACTCAGGATGCAACATGGATCCACACCAGGCGTTCCTGGTGCTGCGCGGCCTGAAGACGCTCGGAATCCGTATTCGAGCGCGCCCAGCGAAGTGCGATGGAAATCGCCCGCTGGTTGGAGAGGCAGCCGGAGGTGAGTGCGGTCCGTTATATAGGGCTGGAATCCCACCCGCAGCACGAGCTGGCCAAGCGACAGATGAGTGGTTTCGGTTCGATGATCAGCTTCGAACTGAGGGGTGGAATAGAAGCCGGACGTTTGCTGATGGATCACGTCCGGGTTGCCACGCTGGCCGTTTCGCTCGGCGGCGTGGAGACGCTCATCGAACATCCAGCGTCGATGACGCACGCAAGCATTTCGCCGAGGACCGGCGTCGTGGCCGGTTACAGCGACGGTCTAGTTCGCTATTCCGTCGGTATTGAAGACGCGGTGGACTTGATTGCAGACCTTCGTCAAGCTTTGGATGCAGTTTCCGCCCAGCCACTCGGTCAGAGTTGTGGGGAGGGGTCGGCAAACTCCGTCGTGGAGGAGCCGACTCTGGCTTGATCGAGCATCCGCCGAGCCGTCTCCGCAGATGTTTGCTTTTCCTCAATCCAATTACGTCTTGAGTGCTTTTTACGTGCCAGGCGCCGGCAAGACATCCGCCTCTCGGAAGAGAAGTATTGCCCGCTCGGAGCTAGGTGTGTTACTTGAGCCGTCCAGAGCCGTCACGGCCGTAGGGGCCGCGTAATTCTGGTGCCAAACGGTGCCAACTCGGTCGACGGAAGAGCTTTAAGTGATTGGAGAGGTTGGTTGCGGGG
>CAVPFD010000044.1:0-45700 GCA_963703645.1 uncultured Acidobacteriaceae bacterium | reverse complement strand
ACCCCGAGGTGCCTCGGGGCTGTTGTGTCACGGGCGACGAGACTCCGTGCTCACACGTACAACTGAGTCGTGCCGCTCGAGACTGCCTTGCTTCAGTTCGCCCCCGTGGAGGCCAGAAGGCGACGTCACGAGTAGATGAATGGGTGCGCCACCGGTAGGAGATCTCGAACTGGACTAGCCGTGGGTCTCGATCCAGCGGGACCAGGGCCACATTCGAGTCAGAGTTTGAGGCGAAAATCTGGCTCGGGGAAGCGAGCCACGGGTTGTCCGGCTAGAACTTTGCCGTCCAGGCGCTGAGCCCAAACCCGCCGCGGCGCTCGTGGCCTCGTCGTTCCGCCATGCGCCTGTCGCCATAGAGGACCCTGCGTCCGGCGCTCGCCCGCACCGGATCCCGCCTCTCGCCTCACCGGCGCCTCGCCTCGGAGCGCCTCCCGCCGCCTCGCCGATCACCCCCTCGAGGTATCGGGAGCCGCAGCTCAGCAAGGAACTTCTGCACAACGGGATTTACAAGCTTCGGGTGCGTCAGGTTGCACGCGTGGCCGCCCCCTTCGATGGTGACCAGTGGTCGGCTGTTGACAAGCCCCGCGCACAGCCGTTCAGCCAGGTCGATGTCGATCGCGGCGTCGGCCGTGCCGTGGATGACGAGGGCGGGAGCCTTGATCTCACCGAGCCGATCGTGGACATCCCCGCGACCCACCAGAGCGTTGAACGCGGGCCGCAGCAGCGAGCGTGGCTGCTGTCGCCATTTAGAGATCCACTCGAACCGGCCCGGCCAATCGTTGCCGAGCATGATCGCGGCGATCGTCTCCGCCAGCTGATCGTTCAACCCGTCTTCTTCCCACACGTCGAGCATCGATCCGTAAATCCCGACCTTCTCGGGATCTTCGGCTCCGGCCTGTGTGTCCAGCAGGATCAGGGCCGCCACCCGCTCGGGGTGGTTGAGCGCGAAGCGCAGAGCCACGAACCCGCCCTGGCTCATTCCGCCGACAACCAGTTGGCCGATCGCGAATCGCTCAGGCCCGTGGGTACTAATGTGAGGTTTTGGCCTATGTACCAATAGCGAATCCCGCCGAGCGCATCAATCTTTAGGTGCTCGCCGTCATATAACCGGTATCCAATCTTCGGGGTAAGAATCGACTGCGTTAGGTGGATATTGACATAGCGCTGGGTCAGGTCGGTAAACGGAGTAGACTTGCCGGCGCCAAGTTTTACCCAGAAGAAGTCCACGGGCGCGACCCAGCGGCCCTTATCGGCTTCTACTGCGATAGGAATGAGTCCCTTGAGGCTACTCCAGATATCGGAGAACGGGACGTGGATGCCGGCATTATGGCCGAGCACGCCAACGGTGCCATGTATTCCCGGAAACCACCCGTAAACCGAGATCGCGACGCGCCAACTGTCGCCGCTGCCGCCTCCCATCGGGTACTGTGGCGCCGGAGGAGGAGCATCCGGGAGAGGGGACGCGTCCGGGCTAGCCGTCGCGTCCGTCGCAGTAGCCGCAGCCGTTGCGGCTGTCAAATCGGCCGGCCCTTGGGCAACGGCGGACATGCAGAGCAAAAGGCCAATCGTAATCACAACCAAGACAGCGAGATACAAGTTACGGCACGAATTCATTACCTCTCCTTGTGTTGGCGAAAATCCGGAATGGCTTGCCGGAAGCAAGTTCAGCTTTGTAGCTGTTGGTGGGCGCTAGGACACTATCGTAACGGCCTGCACGGGAACAAGCAACGGAATTGACAGCGCCGGGAACTGCTCACGCCGGCCGCGATGCGTGAGCAGTCCACAGCAGATTCTTGCTACGGAATGACGATTAATTCCGCCTGCGATGCCTTGCTCATCCCGTAGATCCCGCTCGAATCACTGGCTTGAAAGTCATACATATAACAACCCGGTGTGGCGGCCTTGACCGTCGCGGACCGTTTACTGCCGCCCATTATGGTGTCGGGCGGATCAAACGGGGCAGAAGGACCGAAATCGACGAGGAAGCCTACGTTCTTCGACGAGGACATCCAGGTTACTGTAGTCCCGGTTTTGACGCAGAAAAGACTATTTCCCTTCGCCCCGGGAATGCTTGGTGTGGCGCTGGAGGAGTAAGCAGTCCGCTTTACGTCCACCGAACACGGCGTGGAAGCCGAGCCGCAGGTGTTGCCGGCGTTGCACTGACTCGCCGGATTGGCCTCCGCGCAAGCATATTTATTGCCGCCCTTCTTCTTTTCTTCAGCCCTTGCAGAATTCGGAAGCAGGCCGACGACCAGCAGAAACAGAGCGCAGCAAATGGCGAAGCATCGCTGAATCTTCATAACTGACCTCGCTTTCACGTTGAAAATGCAATGACGACAGAGCCCGAAACCAGCCCGCGCTTGCTCAGGCGTGGCGCGATACCGATTCCATGAGCAACGCAGCGTCCGACTCGCCGCTAGTTCTCGCCCGGCGTTCCCTTCCAGTCAATGATGTTGCCCAGCCTCCAGGGATTTTCCCTCAGGTTGATGGAGATCTGGCCTTGGTCATCGACCCCCAACTGGGCTGCAGGGTACAGGACGCCCGCGCTCTTGCTCTTGTCCTGATCGTTCAAGTCAATCTCACCGGCCGACAAGTTGAAGGCTTGCGACTGCGTATCGTAATAGGCCTCTCCAAACTTGATGAGGCGGTTGGTGATGA
The DNA here is from genome assembly GCA_963703645.1 of uncultured Acidobacteriaceae bacterium. Taxonomy (GTDB): domain Bacteria; phylum Acidobacteriota; class Terriglobia; order Terriglobales; family Acidobacteriaceae; genus Bog-257. Next base: position 43,042 of record CAVPFD010000044.1, on the reverse strand, counting down.
ACCGGATCTTTCTGCCGGTCGGGGTTGGGATCAAGCCGATATAGCTGACGTCATATCCCAGCGTGCCGGTGATATTGACGTGGCCCACCGCCTTCATTCTCTCCAGGGCGTTGACCAGGCCCTGGTTGGAGCCTTTCTGGAAGGCCTCGACAAGGATCTGCCTGTCTTCCGGCGTCGAGTATTGATAAATGATGAGGGTTACACCGATGCTCCGTCCCAACTGAGTACTGGTGCCCCAGGCGGTGGCGTCTATGGTTTCATTCTTATCGCGGGAGAATCCCGGAACCGCCATCAACAACAGCAAACTTGCCAATAACAAACCTTTGAATACGCTTGACTGTACGCGCATGGTTTCTCTCCTCGTCGCTGCGGCTTTGGCAGAGACTGATTTCAAGTCGTTGACATTCTACGTCGCAGGTGCGGAAACTATAAACCATTAAAACTTAAGTTCGCAAAAGCAAGAAAGCCTCAATTCGCCAGGCCGCACTTTCGCGGGTAGGCTAATAACTTCCCGTTGGCCTGCAATACGACGATTCACTGGCTGTCTTCATCGCTCCAGGCCACCCTCCAGGTCTTGTCGGGGTTGTACGCCGTGATGGCCTTCGCGACATCGGCGGTCTTCGGACCCAGGTCTTTCTCGTACACAACCCCGTCCGGGCCAACCAGGAAGGTCATTACGCCGGAGTTGCGGTACTCTGCAGGCCAGGCGATGTAAGCGAAGCCGCCGGTCATCTTGCCATCCACAATGTAGCTTTTGGCGCCGCCCTTTACATGGGCGCCCTGGGCCGTAAGAGTGTGGAAGAAATAGCCGTAGTAAGGTTGCGGGGTATCATGCTGGCCGCCGTAGCCTTTCGCAGTGGCGTAAGCCACCAGCGGGCCGATGGGACTCTCCGGTTCTCCTTCGGCGGTCTTCCAGTAGAGCCCATTCTGCTGCCCGGGCTCGCTCATAACGTGCTGCGCATACTGCTGTTTCTGGGAGAAGTATTCGTCTTGCGCATCTGCCAGCACATGGCAGGTGCGGATGGCCGCCAGTTCGTTCTTGCCGATGCGGCGGAAGAGAATCTCCTTCACGCCGACTTTCGAGTCGAAGTACCAGGTGCCAGCAGCATCCTTAGTCAGCGGAATGGGAAAGGGCCAGTTTTCCGGGCCGATAAAAAGCAGTTGGCTGCCATTAATCTCCTTGGCCCAGCGATTCATCTGCTCATAGCGCTGGGTGAAGAAGTCGCGATTGTTCTTGTCCTCCACCTCATCGCCGGAAGAAATAATGCCGGCCGAAGTCGGGCCGAGTACGGCCTCGACAGCACTCTTATCGCCGGATTTCGTCGCGTCATAGAGCGCCTTGCCGGCGTCCTGCGGGTTGGCGAAGGTTTTCTGCCCCTGCTCCTGGGCGAGAGCGATTCCTGCGAAAAGAACGAGTGATGCCACGAACGTAACGAACTTAATAAACTTTGATTGCCACCGCATGTATGCACCTTCCGGATTCACTTGCGTTTCTATCACTAACCACTAGCCAATAGCCGCCTGCTTACCGCTTGCGCCCGCCGCCGCCTCCGCCGCCGCTACGGGCTGCCGGCGCGCTGCGTTGTCCGCCGCCTCCGCCGTAGCTCTGCTGCCCACGACTGCTCTGCGCCTCGTCTGCCCACCCGTGCTATACCCGCTGTAGGCGCCGGTCTTGGTGCCGGTCGCTGGTTTTTGCCCATAGCCGCGATCGGTCTTCGCCGTCTGGTTGGCACGATTGGCGTTATTAGCAGCGTTGGGGCGATTGGCATTATTGCCCGCGTTGTTGGGCCGGTTCGCGTTGTTGATGTTGTTGTTGCGATTCGCGTTGTTGACATTGGTATTGCGATTGGCGTTGTTGACGGTGTTGCGATTCGCGTTGTTGATGTTGACGGTATTACCGCTGACATTGGTATTGCGATTGTAGGTGCCACCGCCGTAAGGAGTGGGGCGCGGCCGGTTGCCGTAGTAACCGCCATTGCGATAGACATTGCTGTTCGAGACGTACACATTGCGGTTGTAGACGACGGTTCCGCCGTGCCACCCGCAGCCCCAGCTGTTCCATCCCCAGCCGTAGCCGCCGCTCAACGCCGCGCCGATCGCCAGCCCCGCACCGAACGAAATTATGCTGGTGGCCACCAACGCTCCGGTGCTGTAGCCCGGAGGATAGTACGGTGTCCCGTAAATCACAGTCGGGTTATAGGTCGGCACGTACACCACCTGAGGGTTAGCCGGCTGGATGACGATGACCTGCTGGCCGCTCTGGGTCTCGGTGGTCACGGTTTGCTGGGGCGTTGTTTTCAGGTTGCCGGCCGCTTTGGCCTGTGCGCGCAAGCGCTGCACCGAGGCCATCACGTCTGCCTCCTGGTTGTAGAAGGCATCGCCCAGGGCCGAGGTCCATGACAGATTCGTCGCCATGTTATTAAGGACGGACGGGAACTGGGTCAGCGCTTTCACGCTCGGGTCCCAGGACTGCCCATTCACCTGCTGGGCGCGCTGGGCGTCGTTCAAGCTGGAGTTGGCCTGCAGCCATGAATTAGCGGCCGTGACCTGGTCCGGGTACGTGGAAGCCGCCAGAATCTGCGCCACCAGCGCATCGGGATACAGAGCTATAGGAGAAACCAGCTCATCGATCTGCGCTGCCGACAGGGCGGCCTGCGGCGCGTCTTGCATGGCAAACACGGGTGAGTGAACGGCGACGGAAGCCCACGCTTCAGGGCCAACTGGGGAAGTGACCAGCAGGATTCCCCAAGTCAGGACGAAGGCTACGACCTGCTTCAGGCAGGACATTATGATTACTCCAATCTAGGGCGCCGATTCAAAACCGGCACCGTCAAAGACTACGTCGAAAGTGCGCGCGGCTCGGCCGCGACCCAGGTTGGTGCAGTACGTTCAAGATTTGTGGAAGCGTCGGCAACCGCAGATTCCACGGTAGTTGTGATTGTAGTAGCTTTTCAGGCTGGGTAAAGCCGCGTTTACAACAAAAGTAGTAGACGAAACCGTGGATCGAGTCTCGTCGCTAGAAAGGCAGGTTACTTTACGACGCGCAAGTCGTTGGTCACCTGGAAGACATCGGGCACGCCCTTGGCGGCAATAGTGGCCAGGTTCTTATCGGTTTCGCTATTCACGTATCCCTTTAAGGTTACCCGTTGACCTTCAACAATGATATGGATACTAGGCGCGGCCTCCCAAAAATACCGAGATAACGAACCCGTGTTGGAAATGGCGCGATAGACCTTCTCGCGCGCCTCCTGATCCATGGTCGACGGAGGCAGGATCTTGATGTTGTTGATCACCTTGTCCACACCTTCGATGCGCTTCACCACACCCTCCGCCTCTGATTTGGTAATGGAGTGTTCGCTGGTGAGCGCGCCGCTGAGCGTCACCGTGCGACCCTGGACGTTGTACTCCAGGTCGTCGAACAGCGAATAGTAGGGCAGCATCAGCAGTTCGTGACGGACTTCCTTGGCGATGTGTCCTTCCGGCGTGTTGGGATAGACATCTTTGCCGTAGTCGGCAACCACTGGGCCGTTGCTGGCGAAGATCGCGGTTTCCGGCGTCTGGGTCGCGGACGCGGCCTCCGACATCTGCGCCACGGCTCCCACACTGAACCCAAGCAGCAGGACGGTAAGCAATGTTGTACGCATGTTATGAATTCTCCATTCCTAACGCATTAGATGCAGTTACAAACCCGCCGGGTAGCACGACGACTGCGGTCTTACAAGACTTAACAAATGCCCCTTGGCAGGGCGCGCCGGTGGATCCCGCGCATCGGTGGCAACGTCACATCATCTCCTTTGGCTGGATTCGCGTTATTATGCTGGCAGAGGTGGAGGTGGCCAGTGTTCAAGATCATCGCGGTAGAGCGCGAATATGGCGCCGGCGGCAGTTTGGTGGCTGCGGAGTTGGCCCGTCGCAAAGGATGGCAACTTCTCGACCAGCAACTTACCTGTGAGATCGCCAAGCTCGCAGGCGTGCATGAGAAGGCGGTGGCGCAGCATTCGGAGAGGTGTGATCCGCTGGTGCACCGCCTGGCCAAGGTCTTCTGGCGGGGCAGCCATGAGCGCGCACTGCCCATCGGCGAGGACAAAATCTTCGATGCCGATGAAATGGTCGAGCTTGCGCATCAGGTAATCGAGAAGGTGGCGCGGGAAGGGAACTGCGTCATCGTGGGCCGCGGCGCCCCCTACATTCTGCGCCATCGCGACGACACCTTTCGCGTCTTCATCTACGGCTCGCGCGAGGAGAAAATTCGCCGCCTGCTCAAGCTGAAGATGGAGGAGCAGGAAGCGACGCTGATGGTGGACACTATCGACGGCGAGCGTGCGGCCTTCGTTCGCAAGTATTTCAACGCCGAGTGGCCGAGCCGACATCTGTATCACGTGCTGCTGAATTCTGACCCGGGCATGATATATGCGACCGAAACCATCCTGGCGACAATGGAGGCGTTGGAGCGGCATCCGCACGGGGCAAAACGCGCCCAGCAGACGGCGCTGGACCCAATCTCGCAGCAGGTGTGAACGAGAAAAAGCAGTGCGAATCACAGTTGAGATCGACGAACAACTGATGCGCCATGCGATGCGCCGGAGCGGCTCGGTTACCGAGAAGGCAGAGGTGGGAAAGGGGCCTGCGATTGTTGGTGAAGACCCATGCGCAGACTTCCATCCGCCGATCGCGCGGTAAAGTTAAGTGGGACGGCAAGCTGGCGGAGTCTCGCAAGGGCGCTTAATAATAAAACTCTCACTACCTGAACCTAAGTAAATTGCTCTTAACTTCAGGGAGCGCATATCTTGTCCCGTAGACTATCCGGAGCCAACATTCTGAAGTCCGTCAGATTGAACGTATATATGCGGTCCACGGCGCTTTTTGCGGCACAGCGCAGCAACAAAGCATCGTAGATTTCGGCCCCGCTCCATCCTCCGTCCTTCACTACGTTCAGGGCTGCCAGGTAGTCCGCTCTAGCAAGAGCCACGGTATCAAAATGGGGCAGCAGGTTCTCGGTCACGATGCGAGCTGCCTCCATGGGATGAATGCGCGGCTCCACGGGGAGGCGCGTGAGCGCTGCGTACACCTCGGCAATCGAATGTGTGCTGATGAAGCCTTTGTCCTTCCGCGCCGTGACCTTACGCAATGCAGGGAAGGCTTGCACATGATGGGGATGGCCCTGCGAGGCAGCCGCGACCAGGACTGAGGTATCGAAGAAGATATTCATCGCGGCTTCAGAAGGTCTTCAATCCGTTCTTCGCGAACATCATCGATAACACGCTCCCACTTCGCGCCTGGTTCGGCCGCTCCTGTGTGGACCCAGAGTCCATCCACCCGGATCATGGATGGTCGCCGGCTTATGGGACGCAGCAGGACACCGCCCCCCTGTTCCACGGCTTCCAGCTCCGCGTCGGGTTGAAGACCCAAGCTGTTTCTGAGCGGCTTGGGGACGACGATTCGGCCCAGTTTGTCCATTCGCAATTTCATGCCATTGATTATGCCATTTACCATAGATTCATGGCAAAACGCCGAGCGGCCCACGGACTTTACGCGGTCACCGCTGCCGCGCTTTTCGCCGTCTTCTTGTGCTCCTTCTGTGCCGCCGCAAGCAGCTTCCGCAATATTCGCACTCCCTTATCCACGTGCTTCTCTTCCAGCAGGAACGGCGGCAGGAAGCGCAGCACTGTCTCTTGCGTCACGTTGATCAGCAGGCCGTTGGCGTGGGCGCCTTCGAGAATCGGCTTGCCGGGAATGCTCAACTGCAGCGCCTGAATCGCGCCCACGCCGCGCGCTTCGATCGCGATGTCGAACTTGCCGACCAACTCCTGCAGCTTCTGCGAGAAGTACGCGCCAACGCGCCGCACTCGCTCCAGCAGATTCTCGTCTTCGAGAATCGCCAGATACTCCAGCGCGACGCGGCAGGCGAGCGGGCCTCCGCCGAAGGTGGTGCCGTGTTTGCCCGGCGTGATGTGCTGCGCGAAATCCTGCTTCGCGAGAAACGCGCCCATGGGCAAGCCGGCGGCCATCGGCTTGGCGATGCAGACCACGTCGGGCATGACGCCGAAATGCTGGAAGGCGAAGAGCTGCCCGGTGCGTCCCATGCCGCACTGGATTTCGTCGAAGATGAGCGCGGCGTGATGCTGATCGGCGGCCTCGCGGCAGGCCCGCAGAAATTCCGGCGACACCGCCTGAATGCCGCCTTCACCCTGGATGGGCTCCAGCACAATGCCGCAAACTTTCTCGTCCATAGCGGCGCGCAGGGCGTCCACATCGTTGCGCGGCACGAAGCGCACGCCTTCCAGCATGGGATCGAAGTCCTTGCGATACTTCGGCTGGCCGGTGAGCGCCAGCGCGCCCATGGTGCGTCCGTGGAAGGAGTTGTCGAGCGCGACCACGATGGACTTCTCCGGCCCGCCCGTGGCGTGACCGGCGGCGCGCACCAGCTTCAGCGCACCTTCGATGGCCTCGGTGCCGCTGTTGGCAAAGAAGGCGCGGTCGAGCCCCGACTTGGCGCACAGCTTCTCGGCCAGCAGCCCCTGGTACTCGTTGTAGTAGAGGTTGGAGACGTGGATGACCTTCGCTGCCTGGTCGCGAATGACCTTCACGATGCGCGGGTGCGCGTGGCCCAGCGCGTTGACGCCGAGGCCGGCGAGCAAGTCGAGATAGCGCTTGCCCTCGACGTCGTAAAACGTACACGCCCTTGCCGCGCGCGATGGCAATGGGGTAACGCGCGTAGGTGTTCAGCAGGTATTTCTGTTCGCGTTCGACGATCTCTTGATATGTCACGATGAACCTCGGGAAAGGTTTCATTGTAACGAAGTCTCAAGTCGGGCGCGCCGAGTGACCAACCTCACAACTTGATGTGCAGGCCTTCGGTTACACTTTTCGCATGTTGAGTGAAAAGCAGTTTCGCGAGCGCACCAAAGTTGAAATGCGGGAGATCGGGAAGCAAGTAGCCAGCCTGGCGACTGACCGCGATATCTATCGCAAGCTGGAGACCGAGGTCATCCAGAAAAACCCACGACTGCAAGATTCGCGAAGCGGCCTCCTTCCGATGGTCCGCGGCGCCTACACCGACGCCATGGCGGTGCGTGTTCTTCGGCTGCTGGATTCCGAAAGCTCCGGGCTCTCGCTGCGGCGCGTACTGGCGCAGATCGGGGAGTATCCCGAACTGCTCCATGACCAGGTCGGCGAGCGTGAATTCGCCAACGATTGTGCCGCACTGGAGCGCGCAGGCGAGAACCTGAGAGCGGTGTGGGACCCGCACTTCTCGCATCGGACGCCGTCGGCGCTGGCCTCAACCCATCGTGCCCTGGACGAGGCCATTGACGCTATGATCTCGACGCTGACCACTTACTACTGGATAGTGGCCGAAGGACACCTTGATCTGCAACCGGCCTACGCCGAGGATCCGCTGGCAATCTTCCGCTTCGCGTGGGTTAAGGAGTAGTTCTCACCTCGCGGAGATCAGCGCGACCGAGAGCAGAGCGCCGACGATGCCTGCGTTTTGCGTCGCGGAGAGGCGCTCCTTCAACAACACGCGCGCCAGGATCACTGTGCTGGCTGGATACAGCGACGACAACACGGCTGCGACGTTGAGGCGACCGTGGCGCGTGGCAGCAATGAACAGGGCGTTGGCGGCGGAGTCCAGTAATCCGGAAAGCAGAATCGGGACAACGGCGGTGCGCAGCAATCGCGTGTCGCGCGGCGAGAACGCAATAATAAGGACCATAAGCAGCGTGGAGGCAGTGCGGGCTGCTACCAGCGGCCAGAAAACTCCGTCGTGGCCCGCCTGCTTTCCTGCCACCAGGAACAGTCCAAACATCACTCCGGCCAGCACCGCCAGCCCGAGGCCGCGATGCGAATCGATTTGGCCGTCCGGCCGCGCCACCAGCCAGATACTCACCAGCGCCAACACGAATCCCGCCAACTGAAGACGGTCAGGCAGACCTTCGGTTCGGATACCGACCAGGACAGGCAGAACTCCGGTGACCACAGAAGCGACGGGCGCCACGACGCCCATGCGTCCAACGGCCAGTGCCTTGTAGAGCGCGGCGATACCGAAGGAGCGCCAGAGACGCCGGCCACCACACCCCACTCCAGCGACCCACGAGACGGAACCGGCTCTCGAGTGAGCCAGGCCAACAGAAGCATAAGCACCAAGCCGCAAGCGTGCGCGCCCGCGACCACGCGAAACACATTGGCCCGCTTGGTGGCGATGCCGCCCGCAAAATCGCCTCCGCCCCAAACCGCGGCGGCTCCCAGACTAAGAGCAGCCCCGGTAACAGCTCCAAGGTTCATGAGGTTGAATTGGGAAGTAGTGAGTTTCCGCTCGTGTCCCACCCAAGCCGGTTTTACTTGGGTGGGGAGTCAGGCTTTCCCAGCCGCTATCGTGGGGGCGGCCCGCCGTGCGACGGAGGCGGCCCTGCGTGGACTGGCGGCGGCGGGGCCTGCCGCATCACTTGCTGCTGCTGCTCGTAGTGTCTCTGTACCATCTGCTGTGTCTGCATCTGGTGCTGCCGCTCCATCTCCTGCATTTGCGCCTGGTTCGCTTGCTGTTGCATGGCCCGCTGGTGTTCAGCTTCCTGCTGCTGCGCCAGTTTTTGGTGCTCCTGGTTCTGCTGGTTGTTGAGCTTTTGTTGCTGCTGATCGTACTGCTGGTCAGCCTTGGTGTTGCCGGTGTAGGAAGGCGCCGGCGGCGGATGCGGCTGCAGGTCCTTGGCGTGGGTTGGAGCCTCGGGTGTAGTTTCCTGGCGGCCGCCGGGCGCATTTGTCGCGCGGTTAGCCGGCGGATGATACGGAGCGCCTGCCTGTTGCGCCGCTACCACCCCGCTGCCTTTGAAGGATGACGGTTTATCCGTAGCTGCGATCGGCGGCTTGCCCTGGTTCACCGAAGCTCGCAGCTCCGGATTGCTGCGCGCCATCTGGACGTGCTCCGTCTGCGCTGACACCGGTCCAATATGCTGCTCATGCAACGCCGCTTCTTCTTTTGCCGTTGGGCGCGCCGTGATCCCGCCTTCCCCGCCGTTGTAACTGACACGATTCACGGTCGTATTGTTAACCTTCGTGTTGTACACGTTGTGAATGTTGGTGACGTTGATGTTGTTCACCGTGCGGTTGTAATAGAACTGCCCGTGGTCCCAGCGGCCACCTTCGTATCCGCGGCCGAAGTAGCCATAGCCGTAATTAATTCCGCCGTAGAAGCCGACCTGCGGCCCCCAATAGCCCGGGTAGAAAACGAAGCCGATGCCATTCCAGCCCCAGTAACCCGGCGTCCACAGAAATCCCACCTCGGGAGCGAGTATCCACGTGCCCGGCACCCAGTAGTAATCTCCGAAGTCGGGATCCCAGGCCCAGTAACCAGGCGTCCAGATCCATCCGGGAGCGGGGCAGGGAGGCTGCACATAGACCGGCAGGGCTGGCGGTCCGAAGCCGACAGTTATGCCAATTCCGACCTGCGCGAAGCCCGCGACCGACACCAGCGCAATCGTCATCGTGAGCAATGCAATACGAATCAATAAGCCGAATCGCATCTATTTCCTCCTGCCGGACGCCGCCCGCGAGTTCTACTTGAGCACGGCTTGGCGTCGAGCCTCCACTCCCTTACGGCATTTGGATGAGACAGATGCTCGCGCCAGGTAATTCGATGTAAATCGTTTCGAGGCGGTTGTCCGCTTACTGCAAGTCGGGATCTGTAAAACTCCCACCCGCTACGACAAATTGGGATTGGCCAAAGTTTACGGCCCTCCAGGCCCTTGCTGCATCAGGCTCGCCGGCGGCGGTGGAATCGTGATGTCCACGTTCTGCACCGGGCCGAGCGTGCTGAGCGGCTTGCCGAATTCCGCGTCGTTGCCCAGAACCAGCACGGCCATCCGATCCTTGTGGACGTACTTGCGCGCGACGCGGGTGACATCGTCGGCGGTGACCTTCTCCACCTCGGTGCGATAGCGCTCCAGAAAATCCAGCGGGTAGTGGTAGAACTCGTAAGCCATCTTCTCGCGCAGGACTTTCTCCGGCGTGTCGAACTGGAAGATGAACGAGTTCAGGATGTCGTCCTTGGCGCGCTTCAACTCTTCCGGCGTCGCCGCATTCTTCAGCAGGTCGTCAATCTCGTTATCGAGCGCCTGGATGCCCTCGACGGTGCTGGCGCTCTTGGTCTGCATCTCGATGTTGGTCAGGCCCGGGACGGTCCCAACCATAACCCACGCCGCCTCCCACGTTGTAGGCCAGCCCCAGCTTGGAGCGAAGATTGTTGAACAGCCGCGAGGAAAAGCCGCCGCCGAAAATTTCGTTCATCACGGTGACGGCGAAGTAGTCGGGATTGCTGCGCTCGATGCCGAGATCGAGCATGCTGATGGTGGTCTGGTTCACGTCGGTCTTCTTGATGAAATACGTTCCCGGCTTGGGTTCGGTGAACTTGATGTCAGGCCGCTTTGCCTCCGGGCCTTTCTGCCACGAGTCGAACGCCTGCTCCAGCTTGGCTTCCATGGCCTTGGGGTCGAAGTCGCCGGTGATGCCGAAGATGATGTTGTTGGGATAGACGTACTGCTGGTGCCAGTTCAGCAGGTCCTGGCGCGTGACCGCCGCGACCGTGGCGTACTCCGGAACGCGCGCGTAGGGATTGTCTTTGCCGTACGCGATGATGAGGCTCTCGCGATGCACGATGGAGTCGACGTTGATCGTTGCGGCGGGCGATGTCCGTGTACATCTGCTCCTTGGCCAGCTCCAGCTTGTCGGCGCGGAACTCGGGATTGTGCAGCAGGTCGAGGAACATCTCGAATACGGCATCGAAGTCACCCTTCAGGCAATCGAGCGAGATGGTAGTCGAGTCCGCCTGGTTTTCGGTTTCGATTTTGGCGGCGCGCGCTTCCAGGAAGTCGTCCATCTGGTCGCCGGTTTTGCGTCTTCGTGCCGCCGGTGCGCCAGACTTCGCCGTAAAGATCGGTGAGCCCGGTCTTGGTCGCCGGCTCATAAACGGAGCCGCCACGAATGCGCGCCGTCGCCTCGATCAGCGGCAGCTCATGATCGGGCTGCAGGAAGATGACCATGCCGTTTGGCAATTGCACGCGCGTTGGCTGCGGCGGTGTGAACGCCGGCAGTGGCGGCGCCTGGACTTTGTTCCAGGGTGTGATCTGCGCGGAGGCCACTGCGGTCAGCACGAGAATGAAGCAGCACAACGCCTGCACAAAACGCGATTGAGTGGCTCGCATTACTCCCCTCCTTTGCTGGCCGGAGAAGCGGGTGGTCTTCCCGCGCTTTGCGTCTGAATCACGCCGACGGTGCGATTCGTGTCCGCGAACACCTGGTTCGAAACGCGCCGAATGTCGGCTTTAGTCACTTTGTCCACGCGATCGAGATAGCGGAACAGCTCGCGCCAGTCGTCGTAGCGGGTCTGGTACTCGGCAAGCTGCTGGGCCAGACCCTCATTGCTGGCCAGGCCGCGGATCAGGTCGGCCTTGGTGCGCGTCTTGAACATCTGCAACTCGTCGTCGGTCACGTCCTGCGTTTTCAGCTTTTCGATCTCGTCGTGGAAGGCCTTCTGCATTTCAGCGTTCGTGTGGCCGGGCAGCGGCACGGCGTAGAAGGCAAACAGGTGGCTGTACTTGATGCCGGGAATGCCGGTGAAGCCGGCGGCGGCGGCCGCAATCTGCTTGTCGCGCACCAGCGAGCGATACAGGCGCGAGGTGCGGCCGTTGGAAAGCATGTCGGAGATGGCGTCGTACACCGCGTCGTCCGGCGCCAGATAGCTGGGCCGGTGGTAGCCCTCGAGGTAAAACGGCTGCGACGGATCTTGCAGCGTAACCTGACGCACCGAATTCTGCGGCGGCTCGTCGGTGTACAGCTCCACCGGCTTCGGCGTGGTGGGAAGCTGGCCGAAGTAGCGCTCGATGATGGGGAAAACCTTGTCCGGATCGAGATCGCCCACCAGCGCGATCACCATGTTGCTGGGCACGTAGTAGCGCTTGAAGAAGTCGGCGGCATCGGTCGCCGAGAAGCTCTGCAGATCGGAGGCGTAGCCGATGGTCGGCCGGTGATACGGGTTTGCCATGAACGCCGTCCCCAGGAACTGCTCGACCAGCCGGCCGGTGGGGCTGCTGTCGGTGCGCATGCGGCGCTCTTCCATGACCACGCTGCGCTCCTTGTAGAACTCGCGCATCACCGGATGCATCATGCGGTCCGATTCCAGCGCCGCCCACAGCTCGATCTGATTCGAGGGCAGGGAATACATGTAGGCGGTCTCGTCGTAGTTGGTGAAAGCGTTCACGCCGACGCCGCCATGGCTCTCGATGACCTCGCCGAACTGGTTCTTGATGACGTACTTGTCGGCTTCCTTGATGGCGTCCTGCCAGGCCTGCTTGCAGCTGCGCCAGCTTCTGCGGGTCCTGGCCGACGCGTTTGATGCGCTCCGCTTCGTACGCCGCATAGGTCTGCTCGACCTTCTCCAGCGCCGGCTTCTCGGCGGCGTAGTCGGTGGTGCCGATGTCGGGCGTTCCCTTGAACGCCATGTGCTCCATCATGTGCGCCAGTCCGGTCTCATTGCGCGGGTCCTGCGCCGAGCCGGCGTCCACCATGCGTGAAGAACGAAAACACCGGCGCCTCGGGCCGCCGCCACAGAACGACCGTCAGCCCGTTGGGCAGGGTCTTCACCGAGACTCGCTTTTCGTAGGACGACAGATCCTGCGCCGCCAGCGGCAGGGCCGCCACTAACACCAGCAGGCAGACCAATTTGACAACCGAGCGCTTCATCGCGCCTCCCGAACAACACTCAAGTTAATGCAGATTAACAAGTTACGAGGGACAGACGAGTAAGTCAAACGAAGGGAAGCAGTTTCCGATCCCTCTGCGGGGCCAAAGCTGGTCCAGAAACACGAAAACCCAGCTTGTAGGCTGGGCCGCATTTCCCTTACTCAATTCTAAGTACATTATAGCACATCCGAGCCAGTTTTGGACACCCTTTTGCCAACTTTATTGTCGTCTTGTTTTCATTGAGTTAAGTCATGCTACTACACCTTTGCGCTATTGACATGTAAAAGTTCCATAGCCACATGAAAGTGCCACTCTTAGGCGGTGGTTCCCAATTCGGAACGCAGCGACCCTTGCCAACCTCGCGAAATCGACCCTCACACATCAAACACGCGATACGCCTTCCCTTGCGCCTGGAGCAGTCCCAGCGCCACGTTGTACACCGGACAGCCCGCGGTTGTTTTGCCTTCAGGCGAGCCACAGTGCGCGTGGCCGTGCAACACCAGGTCGGCGCCATGACGGTCCACCACCTCCGCCAGGCGCGAACTGCCGAGGTAGGGATAGATTTCTGGCGGTTCGCCTTTAACCGTGTCGGCAATGGGTGCATAGTGCAGCACAACCACACGCTTGGGCGTACGCAGCTGCGACAACGCCCGTTCGAGTTTCAGCGCTTCGTCAATCGCGGCTTGCACAAAGGCTTTCACCTCCGGCTCGCCGAAAGTGGTGAGGGCGCCGCGTCCAAAGCCTCCCGGAAATCCCTTGGTGCCCGCAAAGCCCACCCCGTCGCGCTCGTAGGCTGTTCCGTCAAGGACCTTGATGCCCGCGTCGGTCATAATTTTCATCAGCTCCGTGTGTTGCCCGCTCTCGTAATCGTGATTACCCAGCACTGCAACAATGGGCAGGCGCAGCCGGACGAGCGCATTCATCAGCGATTCCATCTCCGGTGGACGGCCGAAGTTGGTGAGGTCTCCGGCGAGCACCAGCAGGTCAGCTTCTTCGCGCACGCGATTCATCTGGTCGCGCAGATGTTCATGATTCTGGGGAATGAAATGCAAGTCGGCGACGGCTGCGATTCTCATTTCATCCGGCCCGCTTCAGAAGCTTCCGTGATCTTGGGTTCGCGCCGGTTGCGGTACTCCGGCAGCGGATTCTCCAGTCCCCACTCGTGCACGTCAATGGCGAACATGCGGTCGTCGAGCAAAGTGCCTCGGAACGAAGGCCGGGCCGGCGGCGAATCCAGATCACGACGCAGCCGCGAGAGCAAGTCGTCCCAGACGGCCCGCGGCACATATTCACTTTTCGTTGGATAAACGTAGTGAAACAGTACCAGCTCCCAGAGCAGGATCTCCCAATGCTCGCCGGCCAACTGGCGCAACCGGTCCCAATAGAGCCGGCCTCGAGTTCCGTAGATGATGTGGACCACGTCGGCGCCGTCGAAGCGCTCGCGGAAATCGACGAACAGTTTCGACGCGATCAACTCCTCGGCCGCCAGCACACGTGTGGGCACTCCAAGCACCGCAAAGTCGGAGCCGCGCTCGATCCACGAATGGTCAACCGTGATGGTGCCGTTGCTCATGCCGGTAATGAGGTCCACGTAATATCCGTCGCGATGCGCCTTGGCCAGCCACACCGGATCACGGATCTCGATTTCAAATCCCTCTTCCCGGAGATGGCGGAGGGCCTCAGGCACGACTTCCGCGGGGAGAAAGAGGTCGAGGTCTTTGGTGTCGCGCCAGATACCGGTGTGTTTTTGCAGCGCAAAGGCACCCGAAACCACGTAAGGCACCTGGGCGCGGTTCAGATGCGCGAGCACCTCGCAAAAAAGCGCGTGCTGCTCCGGAGGAAATTCCGGAGCCTGAGAGGTGCTGACCGGCAATGGAGTCTGGGCGGCCACGGTTTAACGTTGGATGTCGGCAAGCAGGCGCGGCGTTGTTGCGGATAAGGAAAAATGAACGGATCGGCGATCGGGCGAATCCATTTGCGATGTTCCAAACGCAGGAGAACTCAGGCTGGAAAAGCGGGGCTCGGTTTGTTTTACCATTTTACCCAGCCCTCCGCGTGGGGCTCCGACATGCAATTTTGAATCCTGCCGTCCATCCAGCCGCCTTGCGGCGACATTTGTTTGAGCCGCGGGCGTAAGCCCGCGGTTAGTGCCGGCAGAGAAACCGAGCCGCGCAGCGTCGGCACAAGAGCTCAGGGAAAGATGCCGCCGCTCCGCGGCTCGAATCCTGTGCGACTACGCTAACCGCGGGCTTACGCCCACGGCTAACACAAATATCGCCGCCGAGCGGCTTACCCACGCCCAGCAACACGGAGCAGGAGGTTTTGACTTTGCACCAATGCAAATGTGCAATACTTCCTTGCACCGTATGCATCGAACAAACGACGATGGCCAAAGAAATCGTAGTTGACATCGAGGGCCGCCACCTCAAGCTGTCGAATCTTGACAAGGTGCTCTATCCCGAGGCGAGTTTCACCAAGGGGCAGGTCATCGACTACTTTGTGCGCATCGCTCCAGTGCTGCTGCCCCATCTGCGCGGCCGGCCGCTCACTATGAAGCGCTATCCCAACGGCGTAAGCGGCCAATTCTTTTACGAGAAGAACTGCCCCGAGCACCGCCCCGACTTTGTGCAAACCGCGCGCGTCTGGAGTTCGGGCAACAACAAGTGGATGGACTACTGCATGGCGCAGGACCTGCCCACGCTGGTGTGGGCGGTCAACCTTGCCGACCTCGAACTGCACACCAGCCTGTCGCTCGCCAAGGACATCCCACGACCGACGTTTCTCGTCTTCGACCTCGACCCCGGCCCGCCCGCCAACATCGTGCAATGCTGCCAGGTAGGAATGTGGGTGCGCGACATCTTCGAAGGCCTCGGCCTGAAATGTTTCCCGAAGACCTCCGGCTCGAAGGGCCTGCAGGTTTACGTTCCACTGAATACGCCCGTCACTTATGACCATACGAAGGCGTTCGCGCACGAAATAGCCCGGCTGCTGGAGCGCCGGAATCCGAAGCTGGTCGTCTCCGATATGAAGAAGGCATTGCGCGTCGGCAAAGTTTTTGTGGACTGGAGCCAGAACGACGACCACAAAACGACAATTTGCGTTTACTCTCTGCGCGCCCGCGAGAGGCCGACGGTTTCCACCCCGCTGAAGTGGGAGGAAGTTGAGAGCTGCCTGAAGAAGGCCGATCCGAAGCTGCTGGTATTTGAGTCCGATCAGGTACTGGAGCGCGTGCCAACAAATTCGGCGACCTGTTCGAACCTGTGCTCAAGTTGAAGCAGAAGCTGCCGACGGTGGAAGTGCTGGAGAAGTTTCAGAGCGGGATAGCAGTGGAAGCCGCCGGGAGTAAGGGTGGGGCGAGTCGGAATGCAGGCGTCATAAAGAGTAGGGCAGTAACCAAATCCGCCCGCGTCAAGGGCGGTGCGGTAAGACGAAAGGCGCAGAAGGGCATGGCAAAGAATCGCAAGATATCTTCCGACGCCCCATCCTGAGCAGGGCGCCCCGCTGCCAAACACGCGCGGCTTACTCTTCGCGTAGCGTGTGCATCGGATCCACTCGTGTCGCGCGCAGCGCGGGCAGCATGCTGGCGAGCAGACCGACGCCGGTCATCATCACAGCAACAATGCAAAACGTGGCGAAATCGCGCGCACTCACGCCATAGATCACGCTTGACAGCACCCGCCCCAGGGCCAGCGCGCCTGCCAGACCGATGACCACACCCAGCAGGGTTGGCTTCATGCCGGCCACCAGCACCATGCGCAACACGTCGCTGATAGGCGCGCCCAGCGCCATGCGAATGCCGATTTCACGCGTCCGCCGCCGCACCGCATACGAAAGCACGCTATAGATTCCGACTGCGGCCAACAACAAAGCCAGCCCGGCGAATGATGCCAGCAACAGCATGGTGAAGCGCTGCTGTAACAGAGACTCATCCACCATATCCTGCATAGTCTTGACGTTCAGCAACGGCACTTCCGCATCCACCTGGTGAACAGAATTACCGATCGCGGAAACCATGCTCAGCGGATCGGTATTGGTGCGGGCAGCCAGTATCATTCCGAAGGACTGCCAATCTTCATCTCGAGCGGCCGCCAGTTGCGCGAGCGGCATGTAAAGTGCGGAGGAAGAGCGCGTCTGGTTCAGCGCATCCATCTTCACGTCGCCCACTACACCGACGACAACGCGCTCCATTCCCGGGAAGAAATACAGCGTGACATGCTTACCGATGGGATCCTGGTTCGGCCAGAATTCTTTGGCCAGGGACTGGCTGATGAGCACTGCGCCGGGGCGGCCGGCGACATCGGAGTCGTCGAATTCGCGCCCTCGCAGCAGCGCGATGTGCATCGCGCTCATATAGCCGGTACTAATGAGACGCACATCCACTTCCGGCTGGTCGGCCATAGGCACGGCCGGCCGGCCATCCGCCTGCACCGGCTGATGCGAACCGCCGCTCAGCGGGAGGTTGTCGATGACTCCGGCTGAGCGAACGCCGGGAAGGTTCCGCACCCCGTCGAGAACGCGGTTGAAGAAGCTGATCTGGTGTGCCGGATCGGAAAACTTGGTCCGCGGGATCGAGAGTTCCATGGTTACGACATGATCGGCATCGAAGCCGGGATTGACGCTGTGCAGCGCCCACAGGCTGCGAATCAGCAGTCCGGCGCCGATCAACAGCATCAGCGAGAGCGCGACTTCGGCAACTACCAGCACCCCGCGCGTGCGGTTGCCGCCCGAATCGGAGGAGGTGCGCCCAATCCCTTGCTTCAGCGCATCGCTTGCATCTGCCCTCGTCAGGCGCAGCGCGGGCAGCAGGCCGGCAGCCAGCCCGGTCACGAGCGAAATGCCGAGGGTGAACGTCAACACCCAGCCGTCAAGCCTGATGCTGCCGGAGCGGGGCAGTTGCTGCCCCACAAACTTCACGATGAACATGGTTCCGTAGTGCGCGAAGACCAGCCCCAGCGTTCCGCCGGCGATTGCCAACAGTACCGTTTCTGCCAGAACCTGCTGCAACAACCGGCGGCGGCTGGCGCCCAGGGCTGAGCGAATTGCGATCTCCTTGCGTCGCGATATCGTCCTAGCCAGCACCAGATTGGCGACGTTGGCGCAGGCGATCAGCAGAACGAAGGCCACTGCACCCAACAGAATCAGCAGGGCCGAGCGCACATCGCCAACCAGATCCTCGCGCATCATGATCGCAGTCGCACCCCAGCCTTTATTGTCTTTGGGATACTGTTGCGCCAGCCGGCTGGAAATGGTGCTCAATTCGGCGCGCGCCTCGGCGAGAGCGACGCCCGGCTTCAGCCTCGCAATTACTCCGTAATTGTGATCGTCGCGGACGGCCCGTTCCTGAGCAGTCCAGTTTTGCGGCTTCCACATCTGTGGCGCCTCTGCAGAATCACTGGAGATGGGAAAACCAAAGCCGGGGCGCATGACGCCAACCACTGTGTAGGCTTGGTCATTGAGCTCGATGTTGCTGCCCACAATAGCTGAATTCGCGCCAAAACGAGTGCGCCAGAGTTCATAGCTCAATACGACTTCGTGATCGTGCCCAGCCTGATCTTCGCCGGGCAAGAACACCCGGCCAAGCAGAGGTTCGGCACGCAGGATCGAAAAGAAGCCGTTGGTCACAGCAACGGTTCGAATCGCCTCGGGATGGCCGGTACCGGTAAGGATATAGCGGCCAAACCCGTAAGCCGACATACCTTCAAAGCCTTGGGCCTGGCTGCGCCAGTCGAGGAAGTTGGCCGGCGAGACGGCAAACAACGGAATGCCGGGAAAGCTCGTCTGCGGTGGAACATGATAAAGCTGCACCAAACGGTCCGGCTGATCGAAAGGCAGCGGCCGCAGGAGCACGGCGTTCACCACGCTAAAGATTGCCGTGTTCGCCCCGATGCCCAGCGCCAGCACCAACACGGCCACCGCGGTGAAGCCGGGGCTTTTGCGGAGCGCGCGCCATCCGTATCGAATATCCTGGCCCAGATTCGTCATCGCCGTTTTCTCTGACGCAGATACGCAAGCCGTTACGCTGCAGTTCATGCGGATGCGCCAATATCCCTGTAGCAGATTTCGTGCCACGCGATAAGCCGCTAAGTCACGGAAAAACGGCCCATCGGATTGGAAGGTAGCCGAGTTTGTGGACTCATGGTGTTCGTTGGCGAACAGGCTGTACGTTTATGGGCTTTTGGATAACCTGAAGTCATCGAATGACCGGCGGCGTGAGTTATGCTGGAAGCCAGTGGCCAAGCGGCGCGCGACCGCCTCCACAAAATCGTCGCGTGACGCCAGGAAGCCGGCCGCCTCCTCAACCCGCAAGCGCGTGTGAAACTGCGCACAAAACCAAGTGTGGTACGATATCGCCGATTCTGGCGCGAGGAGGCAAACTGTGGTAACCCCTTCATCACCTCCCTTCGGGTACGAGGTGGAACTGTCGGGTGATACAACGCTAGTGAAGTGTCATGGCAGAGTGGTGAGCGAGACTGCGGGCGATTTGAAACAACTGATCAAACCGATGATACCCAAATGCCGTCGCATCGTGCTGGACCTTACCAACGTCATCTTTGTGGACAGTTCCGGTTTGGGCACGCTGGTAGGGCTGAAAGTCTCCGCAGGTGCCGCGGCTTATTGCACTCTGGAGTTCATCAACTTCTCGCCACATGTGAAGGAGCTGCTGAAAACCACCAAGTTGAACCAGTTATTCGGGAGCTAGGGCACCTGGGTATCGGTTGACTTTCCAATCCTTCTTAGCCTTGCTCATGACCGGACGTGCACTCACGCTCTTTTGTCATCTCGCGCGTAGCTGAGAGCTCAACCGCCTCCCCAATCCGCAAGCGCGTGTGATATCGTCTTCCGCGCATGAGCCCAGCCAGCAAAAAGAAGGCAGATCCGCAGGCCGCAGGTCCTGCGCCCTCGGCTGAGCCGGCGGTCGCCGAATCTTCGAATCTTCCGCTTTACGTCGGCACCTCCGGCTGGTCGTATGCCATCTGGAAGCCGGAGTTTTATCCCGCCGACGTTGCGTCGAAAAACTTCCTGAAGTTCTACGCGACGAAACTCTCCGCGGTCGAAGTGAATTACACCTTCCGTAGCCGGCTGTCGGAAAAAGCTGCCACCGGATGGATGGCCGACGTTGGCCCAAATTTCCGCTTTGCGCTGAAAGCCAATCAGTTCATCACCCACACTCGCCGGCTGAAGAACGTAGAGGAGCCGCTGCAACGATTTCTTCCCACGCTGCAGCCGCTTGCGGCGCAACTTGGGCCGGTGCTGTTTCAATTGCCGCCGAACTTGAAGGCCGATGTGCCGCTACTGCGTGACTTCCTCGCGCTGTTGCCGCGAAGCTTCAAAGCCGCATTCGAGTTTCGTCACGAATCGTGGTTCGCCGACGAGGTCTATCAAACTCTGCGGGAGCGCAACGCGGCGCTCTGCGTGGCCTTGACCGAAAAGCTAAGCACGCCTGAGGTGCGGACTGCCAACTTCATCTACTTCCGTTTTCGTCAGCCCAGCTACACGCCCGATGAGCTGAAAAAGCTGATCGAACGCATCGCGGGTTGCGTCGCCGACGGGCTGGAAACCTACGCCTTCTTCAAGCACGAAGAGGATCCGCGCAGCCCGCTGAACGCGGTGGAAGTGCTCAACAGCGTTCGGGAGCATTTGAGCAGCAAGTGAAGTAACTTGACAGCTTATTGCAGCAGCCCAAACGCTGCTACGCCGTTCGTCGTGCCCACAAAGACCTTGCCATTGACGACAACGGGAGCGATGAACTTGTTGCCTGGACCAAACTGATCCCGTGTCCCGGCCTCGTTGCTGTTGTACAACTCGTGTGCGAGTTCGCTGGCGTCATAGGCGTGAAGTACGGCGGGGTTCGTGTTCTCCATCGCCCAGACGATACCGTTGGATGTGCCTAACGCCGACACTGTGGGAGTTGTCCCGGGGTAGGCAAATGCCAGTGTCGTCAGGGTGCTGGGAGAGGAAGGCAGCGTGCCATTGGTTATCTTGAAGGACTTCAGAAGATCGTTGTTAGGGCCATAGTACACCGTGTTATTAAAGTAGGCGGCGTTGCCCCATACGCCGCTCGGCAATGCCCCAGGGATATCCTGATAGATAGCGTTATTATTCTTGGCGTTGAACTTCCCCATATTGTCGCGGTCGAGAATGTAGATGTGCCCATCCTTCCCCGCGCCTATGACCAGGTGACGCGTCTGCCCATTCTTGTCGGTAAGGTCAGGCAATATCATGGCGCTGCCTGATCCCAGGTCCACGTCCTGCTGTGATTCGCTCACCGTGTTGTAGGGCTCGAAGTAATCGGCGACAGCGAGTTGTGGGGACGTCGAGATCTTCAGGAAGGCATTGCCATAGTCGCCGCTGATGGGGAAGCCCTGGCTGTTGAGGGTGGTGTCGAAGCTACCGTTAGCGTCGAGGAGGTAGATATAGCCTTGGGAGTCGGCTGCCAGACCGCCACCCGACATCCAGATGGCGCCCTCTGCGCCGTTAGGGGTAAGGTTCAGCACTCACGTCTCGGCTTAGCGTAGCTGCGCTGTAGCCCATCAGCCATCCGGTGTAGGGACGAAAGTCGCAATGAGACGTAAACGCCATGTAGATAATGCCATTCATCTCAAGCAAGGCAACGCGTTCGGCATACTGCGCGGGATCGAAGACGACTTGGCCATTCTGACTGTTGTCGCCATTACCAGGATAGGTCGCGGAAATCTCCGTCGGTCCGCCGAACAACTCCGCTCCGGTCGTGAGATCAAGGGCGTGGAGACGCTGATGGTAATAGCCATCTGAATCCTCCGACATAGCCACGAAGTAGATGACCCCGTTAGGGCCCTGCTGGCGATCAATCACTGGCGTGTCGGTAATGCCGATAGTGGGCGCGATTCTGTCGCAGCCATGGTCATCACTGGGGATTTCCCCTTCGGCCAGAGCAGACATCTGCCATAGCTGCGCGTAAGTATCAGCGTCGAAAGCATAGACGCTGTCGTTCTCGGTAACCACGAACAAGACATTGTGGGGAAGGTTCGAAAGGGTCAACGAGTGGACGTAGAGAGGCTGGCCATCGACCTTGCCGTCCACCGGAAAGAACCCGATCTTGCCAAAGCTTTTGGAATTGACGTTGGATAGCGTCAAGGTTCCTTCCGCAGCGTTCAGGCCCTGACGGGTAGCGTCGTAGTGATAAGTCAGAACGTCAATCTGGCTGGCCTGCGCCTGACGGATGCTGGGATCGTTATCTTCACTCATCTGATTGGAGCCGCTTTGGCAGGAGAGAATTGCCAAATTGAGCAGCAGGACTACGACAAACATCAAACGGGCCTGGGGACGCATGCCTCACCTGCAACGGAGAGTTCGCCCTGTTGCTATTCCGATCTTGATGAAAAAGGTTCCCGATTAAAGCGGGGTGAGATGATGGCGCTGCTGGCAGGGATGTCCGGATTGGGTTTGACAAAAGCGGATTCACCACAGAGGCACAGAGGAATTCTCTTGATTTCGCTTTCTCTCTGTCCTCGGCGCCTCTGTGGTGACCTCCTGGCGAAACGTGCCTGTTGTCTAGTTGGGTTACTCCTGTGCTTTGGTTCTACAATCGAGCTAAGCACAAGCTTTACACTTTTCTGTGCGTGGAGGCACCCGTGCCCGGTATTGCTGGCATTGTCGTTATCGTCATTTTCGTCCTCTACCTCATCAACTCGATCAAAATCCTGGCCGAGTATGAACGCGGGGTCATCTTCCGCCTGGGACGGCTGCTGGGAACGCCGAAGGGCCCGGGCATCATCCTGGTTTTCGTTCCCCTGGACCGCATCGTGCGGGTCTCGCTTCGACAGGAAGCGCTGGAGGTCCCGCCGCAGGACATCATCACCCGCGACAACGTGACGCTGAAGGTCAACGCCGTCATTTTCCTGCGGGTCATCGACCCGAATAAGGCCGTGGTGGCGGTTTCCAATTACATGTACCAGACGTCGCAGTTTGCCCAGACCACGCTGCGCTCGGTGCTCGGCGAAGTCGATCTCGACGAGCTGCTGGCACATCGCGAGAAAATCAACCTGCGGCTGCAGTCGATCCTCGATCAGCACACCGACCCGTGGGGCGTGAAGGTGACCAACGTCGAGGTGAAGCAGGTTGACCTGCCCGAGACCATGACGCGCGCCATGGCCAAACAGGCCGAGGCGGAGCGCGAGAAGCGGTCGAAGATCATCCATGCCGAGGGCGAATTTGCCGCGGCGCAACGCCTGATTGATGCGGCGCACCTGCTGGCCAGCGAGCCCACCAGCATTCAGTTGCGCTACCTGCAGACGCTGACCGAGATCGGCGTGGAAAAGAACACTACCATCATCTTCCCCGTGCCGGTGGACCTGCTGGCCGGGCTGGAGAAGCTGGTGAAGGCGGACACGGCCAAGATCACAGGATTCGAGCCGCCCGCAAAATAGGAGGGACATGGTTTCCGACGACACGGAGATAACGCTAGGCGTAGGCCGCTTGCTGGGATTGTTCTTTGTTTTGGTGGCCATCTGCGGCGTGTTCTTTTCCATCGGCTACTCGTTGGGCAAGAGCAACGCCCGCGAGCAGGCGCTGAACGACGGGCCATCCAACGTGCTGGCGGCGGGTCCGCAGGCAGCCGGATCGTCTGAGCCGCGAGCAGACAAGCCTTCTGCCGCGGTCGCATCGAAGTCTGATGCTACCCAGGCGACGCAGGAGCAGGGAACTGCCAGCAGCGGGCAAAACAACCTTACCTTCTACAAAGCGGTACAGCAGGGCGGTGGCGGCCCACCGGTGCCTGCAAAGCAGAGCGCACCTGAGGCTGCGCCTGCAGCGACCGAGTCGGCCGCGGTGACGGTCGCTCAGAACGCGCCGCCAGCGAAGGAAGCCACCCAAGCCAGCGTGCAGCCGGTCAGCCACACCGGTCCCGTGACCGGCGCGGGAACCATCGTGGTACAGATTGCCGCCGTCACTCGGGAAGACGATGCAGTGGCTCTGGCGGGCGCGTTGCGCAAAAAGGATTACAACGTCTTTGTGGTGAAAAATGCGGCTATCAACGACAAGTTCTACCACGTTCAAGTCGGCCCGTTCATGAGCCTGAAGGAAGCCGACGCCATGAAAGCCAAGCTGGTCGCGGAGGGCTACAATCCGATCGTGAAGCGCTAAAGAGAGCGTGGCTGTAAGAAACTTCTCTAGGGCGTCAGCCTCCAGGCAGTGCCGCAGCCCGTATAGCCGCCATTCATGCAATTTCCGCCCGTCCCGCCGAAGTAGGTTGTTCCATAGAGATTGCCTTCGCTGTCCAGGACCACGCCGCCGTTAGGGCCGCCTCCATCGGCGCCGCCCTTGAAGTCGTACAGGTCGGTATAGATCCAGGCGCCGTTGGAAGGTGTCAGCTTGAAAATACTGCCGCATCCGTAAGGACACGTTCCGCCTACGATGCCCTCCTGGGACGCTTCGCCGTAGAGGTTTCCATCTTTGTCCATCGTCAGCGCGCTCACTGCGCCGGCGCCCTCATATCCCGCCGGGAAGGCGTACAAGAGCGTGTAAGTCCAGCTTCCGCCGGAGGGCGTGAGCTCATAAACCGTGCCGGCGTTCTCGTAGCTGTACAGAAACCAGGGGGTGGTGCCGTAGAGGTTGCCCTCTTTGTCCATGATCAGGGTGGTGTCAGGTGTGCCTCCGTCGGCGGCGGTGCCCCGAAAGTCGTAGAGCGTGTTCTCCGTCCATGGCTGTCCGTAGGGCAGCAACTGATATACGTTGCCATATTCCTTGCCGCCGTACGTGTTCGTGCCATACAGGTTCCCGGCCTGATCGAAGATCACTCCACCCACGGGTTGGTATCCGCTACCGCCCGTGCCGGTGGTGAAACTGAAGATGATGTTTCCCACCCAGCCACCATCGGAAGGCGACAGCTCGTAAACTTCGCCGTTGTAATAGTCGCCACCGTAAAGGGTGGTGCCGAATAGCTTGCCGCCGTTGTCGAAAGTTACTTCACTAAGAGGAGTGGACCCGTTTGCTCCATTGAAGGCCACCAGCACCGTCTCCCGCCAGGAGCACAGTACGGCTTTGCAGGAGGTCGCCGGCGGCTGCAAGTTGAACACGGTGCCGACACCGTACGGGGGCGCGGTCCCGCCACCTTTGCGCGTTGTCCCATAGAGGCTGCCATTGGGGCCAATGGTCACTTTGGCGACCGGCGTGTCCCCATCGTCGCCACCTTTGAAGTTGTATAGCGGAAGGTAAATAAAGCCGGAGATAACGCGCTTGAGTTCGAACACGGTGCCGTATCCACCCCCACCGCTTGTGGTGGTTCCGTACAGGTTGCCGAATGCGTCCATGGTCAAGGCTGCTTCTGGATTGGCTCCGTCGATCGCCAGCCCGCCGAAGTTGTGCAGGACGGTAAGCGTCTGCGCGTTAGCGGCCGCCGCGGTCAGGGTGACTAGAGCAACGATTGTGACGGCGAACAGAGCAGACTGACTGGGCTTGATAATGAGGCTCTGGGATTGCGCTGGGCGCGACATAACAGTACACCTCCGACCCCGGATTGTTGCGTGCGGCACGCGTGAGGCACAATATGGCCGGCGAGGGCGACAAGTCAAATGAATTCCACATTACGGTCCAGGCTGTTGTGAAGCAAGCGCATAACAGCTGTGATCTCACACGCATTCGGAAGAAGCGCGAGGTGGGCGCCGGGCAAAATCACTTCGCAAACGTCACAATTGTCATCCTGAGCGCAGCGCTCGCGAAGTCCTTCCAACCCGCTTCTTTTGCGGGTCGGGCGAGCGCGGAGTCGAAGCATCTGCGGTTTCCCTGGGACGGTAAGGGTGCGCAGGGCGAAACGCAGATCGCTCGACTCGGGCCGCGCACCGCATCCTGCCAAAAGCCAGCGGGATGCGGCTTTGGCCAGCTCTCCCTCGGATGGCAATTCACTAAAGGGCGAAGTAGGCGTGTCCCACTCTGTATGAGGTGAATTACCACGTTGTAGGATATAACTCCCACTTTGTGAGACTATACGTCTTACTTTGTCGGACTGGTTAAGCTTTCCTCGCGATCCATGGCCCGTTCTTCATACTCCATCGCAGGCATGGCGACTACTCGCGACTCGCCGGTGATAAGCCGTACCGAGCGGGCGTAGGTCACATAGCTCCAGGCCCACTGAAACAGCACCACCACCCGGTTGCGGAAGCCGATGAGGAAGAAGATGTGGACGAACAGCCACGACAGCCAGGCGATGAATCCGGAGATGTGCAGCTTGCCGAATTGCGCAATCGCAGCAGCACGGCCGATGGTGGCAAGCGAGCCCTTATCAACGTAGTGAAAGTTTTCGCGCGGCATGCGCGCCAGGTCGGCGGCAATCTGGCGGGCCACGAACCGGCCCTCCTGCATGGCGACCGGCGCGACTCCGGGTAGCATCTTTCCCTCAGCGTCATTCAGGCTGGCGAGATCGCCGATGACAAACACCTCACGATGTCCCGGAATGCTGAGGTCCGGTTCCACCAGCACGCGACCCGCGCGGTCTAGGGGTGCACCCAGCGCTCGGCCCAGCGGCGACGCGGAGACACCCGCAGCCCAGAGCACAACGGCGGCCGGAACGACTTCGTCGCCGATGAGGACCTCGCCGGAGCGAACGTCGGTAACCGCGGCGTTGGTGCGAACTTCGACGCCGAGATGCTCCAGTTGCTCGACGGCGCTGCGCCGCAGATCTGGGGGATAGGCGTTCAACACGTGGGGTCCAGCCTCGACCAGCAGAATGCGGGTCTTCGCCGGATCGATATGGCGGAAGTTTTCCGCCAGCGATTTGTGCGCAATCTCCGCCAGCGTTCCGGCCAGCTCCACGCCCGTAGGACCAGCGCCGACAACCACAAAGCTCAAGGGCTGGTGATGACCGCGTACTGCGGCCTCGCGTTCAGCGATTTCGTAGGCCAGCAGGACCCGGCGGCGAATCTCCAGGGCATCCTCGACGGTCTTCAGGCCGGGAGCGAGCGGCACCCACTGGTCATGCCCGAAGTAGGCGTGGGTGGCGCCGGAGGCGACGATCAGATAGTCGTAAGGGAGATCGAATCCTCGCACCTTTACGATGCGGCGCTCGAGGTCGAAGCCCAGTACCTCGCCCAGCAAAACTTCCACATTCTCATACTTGGCCAGGATCTCGCGGATGGGTGCGGCGATTTCCGCAGGCGACAGGCCTGCCGTCGCGACCTGATAGAGCAACGGCTGAAATGTGTGGTGGTTCTTGCGGTCAACCAGCGTGATTTCAACCGGCAGGCGGGCAAGCGACTTGGCGGCTCGCAAACCGCCGAAGCCACCTCCCACAATCATAATGCGCGGACGTAGGGTCTCAGACATGGCCGAACATTATGAGATGCTCTGAGATGAGATTCCGCGTCGGGGAAAACCTCTCAGCACAGAGAAACCCAAAACAAGAAGGAGTTCTCTGGCTTTGTGGCGCGCTGGTGGTCGGTATCGAGCGCATTTACCACGGAGACGCGAAGGTCCTTCAACTTAAACTTATCCGGCCTGTGGACATGCTCGTGATGGCAGGAGCGGACTCAGGCCCATGCTGAGCCGCTCTGCGGCGAAATTTACTTTAGCCGTGGGCGTAGGCCCGCGGCCGGCACTTTGATTGCTTCCTCTGTGTTCTCTGCGCCTCTGTGGTGATTCTTACCGGATGAAGTATCCCGACACGCGCCACTGGCCGTCCTTATCCAGCATGGGCGTGACCGTCTCGACCGCAGATTTCTTGTTAGCGAAACTGGTGGCGTACTTAATGACGACGTACTGCCCGTCGGGCGCGCCGGGAAGCGTGGTCTCATACTCTGCCGACTTCAGCGTTCTGGAGATGAGCGCCCCCAGCGGCTGGCGGACGGCCGAGACCTTCTGTTCCCATTCTTTTTGTGTTATGTGGCTCTTGAACAGCGACGACGCTTCAACCCAGCTTTGGGAGTAGTCGCCCGAGTCCACGAATTTCAACCAGGCGTCGGCGGCGGCTTCGGCAGCTTTGGTCTTGTCACTCTGGTCCTGGGCGACGCCGAGCGTGGCCACTACCAGAGCCATAACAACGAGCGAGACAATGCGCAGCTTCATACGTTCTCCTAGCGATTCAGAGGCTCCACGTTCCATGTTAGATTAGTCAATGTGGGCCCGTAGCTCAGTTGGTAGAGCAACGCACTTTTAATGCGTGGGTCGCAGGTTCGATTCCTGCCGGGCTCACCATGCGAAATTGGCCCCCTCCCCAACAACTACTCATCCATTTTAACGACTGCCGGAACTTCGGGAAGTGCTCCAACATTGAACTCGCCAACCGCGCAACGCGATCGCACCTTTCTGATCGTTATGTTGTGCAGCTTCGTGCTGGGTCTGGCAGTGGGGTCTGCGGTTTATTCTTTCTGGAAATTGCACGGCGCAAACTGGCAGCCCGCTTTGAACGCAATGGCCTTGGTGGTTTGCCCGCCGTTCGTCCTGTCCTACGCCATCGGGCCGGTGCCGGACTCCGCCTTTGCCGCCATGCTGGGCGTGGTGACCATCGTTCTTGCCAACGGATTTCTGTATGCCGGCGTGGCAGCGGGGATTTATGCGGTGGTCACGTTGTTAGCGAAGAGAGAAAAAAACAATTAGCGACAGCGACACAGAAGTGTCTTCTGTGCCTCTATGGTGAATTCGTCCTTCTTTAACCCCGAGCTGGCTGCTGCTGTGTCATGCAGTGCAGCGCGCCCAGTCCCCAGATGAAATCGCGGCAATAGACACCGACAACCTCGCGAGCGGGGAAGAGCTCGGCCAGCGTGTTGAGCGCGATGCGATCATTGGGATCTCCAAAAATCGGCACCAGCACAAGCTTGTTCGCGATGTAGAAGTTCGCGTAGCTGGCGGGCAGGCGCTGTCCTTCGAAGTACACTGGGGCGGGCATCGGCAGCTTCACCACGCGCAGCGACTTGCCGGACTGGTCGGTGCTGCGAGTTAGCCGGCGGAAGTTGTCGCGCAGCGGCTCGTGGTTCGGATCGGTGGGATCGGGCTCGTAAGCTGTGACCACGATGCACGGCGCGACGAAGCGCGTAATGTCGTCCACATGGCCGTGGGTGTCGTCACCGGCGATGCCGCGCTCCAGCCAGATGACTTTCTTCGCACCGAGATAATCGGCGAATGTTTCTTCGAGCTGCTCGCGTGTCACTCCCGGATTGCGTTGCTGTACATCGCTCAACAGGCACTCTTCGGTGGTGATGAGCGTGCCGCGGCCGTTCACGTCGATGCTGCCGCCTTCCAGAACAATGCGTCGCGGCTTGTCGTCGATCTTCACAGTTGGCTGCCACACCGGTACTCGCAACCGCCTGGCAATTCCGGTCGCGACGGTTGCGTCAAGCTTCCAGTCGTTGTACTTGGCCCAGGCGTTGAAGCGCCACGCAGTCGCCGCAACGGGAGGGAAGTCAGCCTGGCGCGAATCGCGGCGAACGAAGATGGGACCGGAGTCGCGCGTCCAGACGCGGTTGGTCCGCATAGGAAAGAAGCGGACATTGCCGGCGGGCTTGCCGGGCGCCGCAGCCTTCTCCGGCAGAACATGTGCTCGCACCAGCAGCGCCCGCGCCCTGGCTTCCTCCGCTTCGTCCTGCGCGAGGATGTTGACGCGCTCGACGCGCGAGAGATGGCGGACGATTTCCGCGTAGATCCAGGGAATGGCCTCGAACTTTCCCGGCCAGTCGGAGCGATTGTGCGGCCACGCGATCCACGTCGCCTCGTGCGGCTCCCACTCCGCGGGCATGCGATAGCCCAGCGCGGCGGGAGTTGAGGATGGAGTGCGATAAGTGGCCATCGAGTCTGGTTTAGATTTGAAGGGGCACGCCTTTAGGCGTGCCGTACAAGAGCACTTCAGGAATGGCTTTAGCCGCCGAGGGAAATCGCGTCGAGGGGAAGCGAGGTCCCCGCAGGGGCTAAAGCCCACGGCATGGAAGCCACTCAACGGCACGGCTAAAACCGTGCCCCTTCAAGATCGAGACTGCCGGGCGCTGTCGTCTATATCAGAAACCTCTGCGTGATCGGAGCGTAGGCATCGACGCGGCGGTCGCGCCAGAAAGGCCAATTGCGGCGCACATCCTCCATGCGCTTCAGGTCCACCTCGGCGACCAGCACATCTTCCTTGTCGTGCGGGGCCTGCGCAATGATCTGCCCGAAGGGATCGGCGATGAACGATCCGCCCCAGAACTCCAGCCCCTTGCCGGCGGCCTTGTTGCCGCGAACATCGCCTGTCTCGAAGCCCACGCGGTTGGGCACGGCGACATAAACTCCATTAGCGATGGCGTGCGCGCGTTGAATCGTGCGCCACGCGTCGTATTGCGCCTCGCCATACTGCGCTTTCTCGTCGGGGTGCCAGCCGATCGCGGTGGGGTAGAAGAGTACCTGCGCCCCTTGCAGTGCGGTCAGGCGCGCGCCCTCGGGATACCACTGGTCCCAGCAGACGAGCGTGCCGAACTTGCCGAAGTCGGTTTCGAAGGCCTTGAATCCGAGATCGCCCGGCGTGAAGTAGAACTTTTCGTAGTACAGCGGGTCGTCGGGGATGTGCATCTTGCGATAGATGCCGTCCAGCTTGCCCCCGCAGTCGATGATGGCGGCGGTGTTGTGATAGACGCCGGGCGCGCGGCGCTCGAACAGCGAAGCGATGATGGTGATGTTCAGTTCGCGGGCAACTTCGCCGAGGCGCTTGGTGGTCGGGCCGGGAATGGATTCGGCCAGATCAAACAGTGCAATGTCCTCGCGCTGACAAAAATATTGCGTCAGAAACAGCTCAGGCAGGCAGACAATCTCCGCGCCCTTGGCGGCAGCATCGCGCAAGTGCGCGATGGCCCGCTCCAGGTTCTGCTCCGGCTCTGGCGTGCACGACATCTGCACGATGCCAATGTGGAAGTTGCGTTCGGGCAAACCCGTCTCCGCGTTGAATGCGTTTTCAAGAATAGCATCCCGCGTGAGGCGACCCGTCTCAGACGAGTGTTGGAAGATGAATGGCTCCATTTCCGTGCTCATTGACGCGAGCCAATCAAGCTTGTAGCTTCGATAATTCAGCAGCACGGATGGATTTGACAGGGCACGGCTTCAGCCGTGCCGTACGAAGCGTCACAACAATTCAGGCTTTGGCCCGTGAGGTAGCTCAGGGGCCAAAGCCAACAGTACAAAGGCAAGGTTACGGCACAGCTAAAGCTGTGCCCCTTCAAAGCAGGTGAATTGTGGCCGACGAACCTAAGAGTCACGGCGAGGGCATTGAACGCGAACTACACGATCCCATTGCCGACAAGCTGATACCCCTGGAGCCACTCGATCTGTCGAAGGTCCACACGGTGGATGACCTGGTGCGGGCAATGGGCAACACTGCGTTCACCGGGCGGCAGGTAGGTGAGGGCGCCGATGTACTCGAGGCGATGGCGCGCGATAAAGAATGCTTCGTTGTGATGACCCTGGCGGGCGCGATGACCGTCGCCAAGCAGGGATTGGTGGTCGCCGACCTCATCGATCATGGCATCGTGAACGCGATTGTCTCCACCGGCGCGTTGATGGCGCACGGGCTGGTCGAGGCTGCCGGGCGCTCGCACTTCCGCTATGACCCGAAGATGAACGACGTCGAGCTGTACGAGGCCGGCTACAACCGCGTGTACGACACGCTGGAGCCGGAGACCAACCTCGACTTCGTGGAGCGCATCGTCGCGCAGATATTGAAGAACTGGGACGCGAGCGAGACCGTTGCATCGCACAAGCTGAACCGCGCCATCGGCAAGCACCTCAGCGAAAACGTCAAAGAGCGCGGCATTCTCAAGTCGGCCTACGAAAAAAATGTGCCGGTGTTCGTGCCCGCCTTCACCGACTCGGAGATGGGCCTGGACTTCGCGCTGCACAATCGCATGCGCCGCAAGAACAACTTGCCGCTGCTGCGCTACGACCCGTTCGAAGACCTGGAGTTCTTTGCCGAAACGCTGCTCAAGCAAGCGCGGCTGGGCATCTTCACCATCGGCGGCGGCGTGCCGCGCAACTGGTCGCAGCAGTTCGGACCGTTCATCGAGCTTCGCCATCGGCGCGGTGGCGAGGATCTGCCCCTTAAGCGCTATCACTATGGGGTGCGCATCTGCCCGGAGCCGGTGCATTGGGGCGGATTGTCGGGCAGCCCGTACAGCGAGGCGGTTTCGTGGGGCAAGTTCGTGCCTCAGGAAGAGGGCGGCAAGTTCGGCGAAGTGTTCGTGGATGCGACGGTAGGATTGCCGTTGATCGTGGGGGCGGTCTTGCAAAGATTGACAGAGGTTAGGGGATAGGGGCTAGCCGACGGGGACCCATGCGTCGTGCTGACCTAGGATGCATCAATCCGTTGCGCAGGAGAAATCGCAAAGCATTCCAGATAATTAGAATGTGTTTATGTGGGAATCGCACTCGACGCTGCCGAACGGGGCAATCGGCCTAGAAGTCGATGAATATGCCATCGAGTTTCGGCCCGATAAGGCGATTCTCCTGAGAAAGAAGATTGGTGACCATTTCACGCTTCAGTTCGGCAACAATTCAGGCGTGCTCGACCTGCATAGAACGTGGAAAGATGCCGATGGGCATGAGGAGCACGAAACGATATTCGCGATGCATCGTGACAATATCCCAGCCTTTTTTGCGCAATTCAGTTCAGTCTCATCAAGCCTGATTAAACTCATACGACCCCTCCGCCTGGGTTGGATGAGCCACCACCATATCGGGATCCTGTTCGGAGGGTTGCCGATCAGTAACTCGCATATTAGCAAAATCGCACGCCGCTCACGCCGAAAGCGTTTGGTCATCGATCCACCCAAGTTTCGCAGCGAGATCTACGCGCCGGAATATCTGGAAGACATTTGGGATCTGCCGGATGGGCCGTTCTATCTCTGGAAGGGCGGGCGGATGATCGGGCTTGGCATGAAACTACCACACCACCAAAAGCCCTCCAGACTGTATTGGATCAAAGCGCGCGATTTGACACATTTGACCGGGAGCGTAGGGAAAATGCTTCTCGAAATTGCATCTCGTTTTGCGATTCCTTCCGACCAGTACTATAAGTACGAGGTTCTGAGGAAGCACGCCCAGTAGCCCATAGCCGCTGCTTCCGGCTCCGGTTCAGGCCCGGCAAGGTCTAAACTCCGGAGCCGGCGCAGGCTTCCGCGGAACTTCTTGACATTTGTCATCGGCGGGCTTGACCCACCCGAAGACCCTGTCGCCGACTGAAGCCGGCTCAGTTGTAAGAGACCGGCTGGAGGCGACGCTAAAAGAGGCTGTTACGAAACAGTGTCGTCCCTGAGGGACTCCGGTGTTTTTTCCCACTGTACCCAGCACTCCGCCTCTGGCTCCGTGCTGGGCTATCATGAGTCCGCGCCTGCGGCGTTCGTTCTTGCGGCTTTGTTCCATCGATGCAATAACGAGCCGAGTTTCGTAGCCTGTAAAGCGCCGCTCTACCTGCTTCCGACGAGACTACGCCAATTCGAAAATTGACCCAGCCGCCGGATCATTAGCGCCTAAGCCTCGACACCTGCTGTTTGCCTATCTCGCGGAACGTCATGTTCTTCGCTCTGCTACCAGTTTTACGTTTCCAGTCGAAGAAAAGTTCAGCGTACGATTTGGTGATGTAGTCCGCCGGCTTCACGCCTAAGTCGCGCGCGACGCGGTCTATCCAGCGCGACTTGCCCTCAATCTCCGCGACGTTGCCGATCGGCGTTCGATCGAGGACAACGTGGCCCTCGCCGTCGCTCCACTCGGCGCGAAACTTCTCATATACGAAGGCCGGCGCGTAGCCGAGCGCGCGAAGAATGGCATCCATCTCTTTGCCATCGGAGACGCCAGTCTCAAGTTCTCCACGAGACTTGTGGCGCCCCAGCTTCACCTTCGATTTGTGCGTCAACCTCCACCTGCCGCCGTAATCGCGCAGGCGCAGCAGTTCGCCCTTGTGGCGCAGCTTTTGTCCGGGAAGATCGTAAAGAGTGTTGACCTCGTGCGTGGAGGGAGTCTCATTCTTGAAGCCTAGTTGTTGAAGCTTGTGCGCGAGCGCCTTCAGATCGGGGGCAAGAAACTTGATCTCGACTTCTTGCGGAGCTGGCATGTGGGAAGTTTAAATCAGTGGATGGTGGACAGTTTTCGAAGTTAGGCGGACACCGTGGGCCCGATGTTCTCGGAGCCACTAGTGCCGGCTGCAACCGGAAATCCCATGGACTAGTTGATGAGCGTTACGGCACCAGTGGCGAGTTCGTAGTAACCAGCCACAACCTTCAGTTTGTTTTCTTTTATCAAACCTGGGACGACGGTCGATGCCTCACTCAGCAGAGTCGCCTGTATTTTGGCATTCGCCTTGGTGGCCGCTTCCAGGTTCGTTCCAGCTTGATCCACCGCTGGTTGGATGTGGGGAAACAGCGCGCTAATTTGGCCGGGAACTTCCTTTCCCTTGATGGTTGCGCTTACGGCTCCGCAATTGGCGTGTCCCATCACCAGGATCACTTTCGTTCCCAAAACTACGGCTCCATATTCAAGACTGGCGATGATCTCCGGGGTGATGACATTTCCCGCAACCCGCGTGACAAATATGTGGCCGATACTTTGATCGAAGACAAGTTCGACGGGCACGCGAGAATCCGCGCAGGACAAAACCGCGGCAAATGGCTCCTGCTTTTCAGCGGTGTGTTGCTTGAGAATGGCGAGATCATGATCGTGGGCGGTCAGGTTCCCCGCCACGAACCGTTTGTTGCCTGCCATAAGTTCGGCCAGCGCTGCATCCGGCGTAAGAGTGCTCTGCGCGCGCGCAGGCAGCGGAGCCGTCAACTCCAGGCCGGAGGCCAGAAAGCCGGCCACGGTGCCAGCTACGCCCGTTTGCAAAAATCGCCGACGCGACGGCATCGGTTTCGAAAAAGATGAGTTCATTTCCCTTCTCCTGGCATGGAATGCTTCATTCAGCGCCGCTGCTACGAACACTCCCGCGAGCGACGCCGCGTTGGCTGCCACTGCGACCATGCACTATACACTGCTTCAGCTTTCCCGTTCCACCACGAACTCCGGCACCCAGAGCAATACCCGCTTGATGTGCGAGTCGGGGAAGGTGCAGATGGCCTCGCGCGCCTTGTTGGATAACTCGACAGCGTGCGCGTAAGCAGCCTCGATGGAACCATGGCGCTTGAGGATGGCCACAATATCAGAGGGCGTGATGCCGTTGAAGCCACCATTGCTCAGAACCGACTCAATCGCACCGCGCTCTGCCGGAGCGCAGCGCTGGAGCGCGTGCAGCACCGCCATGGTCGCTTTGCCTTCACGCAGGTCGCTGGCTACTGGCTTGCCCAGGACTTCTTCCGATGCGGTGAGATCGAGGACGTCGTCCACGATCTGAAAGGCCATGCCGAGATTGCGGCCGTAGTCCGCAAGCCGCTTCTGATCAGCCTCGCTGGCGCGCGCCAGAATTCCGCCCAGCTTCATGCAGACGGAAAACAGGCAGGCGGTCTTGCGATAGATGAGCTCGAAGTGCTCATCCATGGTGATGGCCTTGCCCAGGCGTTCGATCTGCAGTAACTCGCCTTCGACCATCGCCTGGGTCAGCTCGATGAGCGTGTCGAGAATCTGGAAATTGCGCTCCTGCACCGCGATCTTGAAGGCCTGCATGTAGAGCCAGTCGCCGGCGAGTACGCACTTGGAGTTGCCCCACTGGGTGTTGGCGGCGGGACGGCCGCGGCGCGTCTGCGCTTCGTCGATGATGTCGTCGTGCACCAGCGTCGCAGTGTGAATGATCTCCACTACGGCGCCCAGCTTGATGGCGCCATGGCCGCTGTAGTTCATTAGCTTGGAGGAGAGCAGCAGCAGGGCGGGCCGCAGGCGCTTGCCTCCACCGGCGCGCAGGTATTCACCGATTTCCGTAATCGCGCGCACGCCCGAGACCGTGTCGCGGCCGAACTCGCGCTCGATGGCCGCGAGATCGTCGTGCAGCAGGTCAAAGACTTCTTTGGCGTTGCGGATTACGGTCGTATTCAAGTGTGCGCCCCGTCAGTTGGATCGGTAGTTGGTGAACTGCATATCAATGCCGAAATCGCTCTGCCGGAGCAGGGCGATGATGTCCTGCAGTGTATCGCGGTCCTTGCCGCTGACGCGAACCAGGTCACCCTGGATGGCGGCCTGCACCTTTTTCTTCGAATTCTTGATGAGCTTGACAATCTCGCGCGCCTTCTCGATCGGGATGCCCTGCTGCATGGTGATGCGCTGGCGCACGGTCGAGCCGGCTGCCTCCTCGATGGCGCCGTAGGTCAGCGCTTTCAGCGGCACGCCGCGCTTCACCAGCTTGCTTTGCAGAACGTCGTTGACGGCTTTCAACTTGAAGTCGTCGGCGGAGGTGAGCACCAGCGCTTCTTTGCCGTCCATCTGGATATCGGACTTCGAGTCCTTCAGGTCGTAGCGCGTATGGACTTCCTTCAGCGCCTGCTGAATGGCGTTGGATACTTCCTGCAGGTCAACTTTGCTGACAACGTCGAAGGATTCGGCCATAAGCAATCAAGTGTAACAAGAGACTCGCGAATTGCGGCAAAACGTTAAGGTCTACCTATTGGCTAGACGTGTGTAGCACCTCAGTCGGATTAAACAAGACGGAAGAAGCTGCGGAAGTTTTGCGAGGTTTGCCGGCCAATGTCTTCAGAAGAAAGCCCACGCAACTGGCCGACCTGCCGCGCCGTCTCGACGACATACGCCGGCTCGTTGCGCTGGCCACGATGCGGCACGGGTGCGAGGTAGGGACAATCGGTCTCAATGAACATGCGGTCGAGCGGAACCATGGCAGCAGCGTCGCGAATGTTCTGGGCTTTGGGATAAGTAACGTTCCCGGCTAACGAAATCATGAAGCCGAGATCGAGTGCGGTACGCGCGTGCTCAACTGACCCGGTGAAGCAATGCAAGACGCCGCCCAGACCGCCGGAGGCCCAATGCTCGCGAATCAGGCGCAGCAGGTCGTCCCATGCATTCTCGCTGTTGTCGGATGGGCGGCAATGAATGATGATCGGCAGCTTGGCCGCGCGCGCCATCTCCATTTGCTGCAGGAAGACGCGCTGCTGCACGTCGCGCGGTGAATGATCGTAGAAGTAGTCAAGCCCGATCTCGCCCCAGGCGATCACCTTGGGATCGCGCGCCAGCCGCTCGAGTTCGTCGAAATCTGCCTGTTTGGCGAGCGCTGCCTCGTGAGGATGAATGCCGACGGTGGCGTAAACGCCTTCATGCTGCCGGGCGAGCTTGATGGCGCAATCGAGCGTGCCCGTGCCGGGACCATCGCCATTGCCGATGGCAAGGATGGTGGTGACTCCGGCTGCCTTCGCACGGGCCATGACCCCTGCGCGGTCGGCGTCGAAGCGCTTACCATCGAGATGGGCGTGGGAGTCGGTGTACATCAGTGGCTAGTGATTAGTGGATAGTGGATAGTTTCAAGATTCGAGGTTCAAGTTTCGAGTTTAGGAATGACGCGACTACTCCTGGCCGTCTTTCGCAAGTCTTCCAAGTGCATTTCGATGGCTTGGCGCAATAACTCACGGGTCTCTGATATCGTGGCTCCGGCGACACCCAGGCCGGGCAGGCCGGGCGTATAGGCGCTCCATCCTGTCTTTGTCTTCTCAAAAATGGTCACGCGGCGCATTTGACCGCCGGAAATTCATTGCCTAGCCACTATCCACTGACCACTATCCACTACTTCAGCTTCGCCCCAACCGGCACATCCTCCAGAAAGCCTGCCAGCACTGGCTGGCCATCATCACCGAGGGAGGCGGCGACGATCATGCCGTTCGATTCCAGGCCGCGCAGCTTGCGGGGCTGCAAGTTGGTGACGATCACGACCTTCCGCCCGACGAGCTTTTCCGGCTCATAAGCCTTAGCGATGCCGGCCACGATCTGCCGGACCTCCGTGCCGATATCGACTTCCATGCGCAACAGCTTGTCGGCGCCCTTTACTTTTTCAGCAACCTTGATCTCGCCCACTCGTAACTCGACTTTGAGGAAGTCGTCGATCGTGATTTTGTTGTCCACGGATATGGCGCCCACCCTCTCGCCAACAGCAGGCGACAAGGGTGGGGCACCCGCCGACGGCCCAGCGGCGGGCTGCGTCGTAGGCTGTCCAGGCTTGGCGCCGGTTCCGGCAGGCTCAGCTTCGGGGAGACGTCGTTTCCTGGGTCGTGCCCTCTGCCGAACGTTGCTGTTCCATCTGCTGCATCCTTTCGATGGTGCTCTTGTCGGCGCGGGGGAAGACGGCTTCAACTTTACCCAGCTTCGTTCCCAGAGGCAGTTGTCCCCAGGCGAGGGTGCGCAGATCGAACTGGCCGATCTCGCCCAGGCCGAGTTGCGTCCAGATGCGCGCCGCGGCGTCAGGAATGACCGGGTGCGCCAGCGCAGTCACGATGCGCAGCGCCTCCGCCGAGGTGTAGAGGATGGTCGCCAGCCTCGCGCGCGAATCCTGGTCATCGCGCTCGGCGACGGCCCACGGCTCGTTTTCTACAATGTACTTGTTGACCGCGGCGACGAGCTGCCATGCCGTTTCCAGCGCCCGCGAAAATTGGAATTGCTCGAACTGCGCGTGAAAATCGACGATCGTCTGCTCCGCCAGATTAGCGATGGCTTCATCCGCGGGCGCACGTTCGCTGGGCGACGGATACGGCACCTCACCTTCGAAATATCGGGCGATCATGGATAGCGTACGGCTGGCGAGATTGCCCAGCCCATTGGCCAGGTCGGCATTGAATCGTCCCACCAGGGCGTCGAAGCTGAACGAGCCATCCTGCCCGAAGACGATTTCGCGCAGCAGGAAGTAGCGCAGCGCATCGCCGCCGAGGGTATCGAGAATGGTCTCGCTGCGCACAATGTTGCCGCGCGACTTCGACATCTTGCTCTCTTCGAACAGCAGCCAGCCGTGCGCGACGATCGACTTGGGTAGCGGCAGATCGGCCGCCAGCAGAAATGCAGGCCAATAGACGCAGTGAAAGCGCACGATCTCCTTGCCGATCATGTGCACGTCGGCCGGCCAGTAGCGCGCGAGCTTCTGTTCGTCCTTCGGATCGTCTGAGCCGAAGCCGAGGGCTGTCATGTAATTCGCCAGCGCGTCGAGCCACACGTAAATCACGTGCTTGGGATCGTTGGGCACCGGAATGCCCCACTTGAACGACGTGCGGCTGACCGAGAGATCGCGCAGTCCGCTGCGTACGAAGGCAATCACTTCGTTGCGGCGGGTCTCCGGGCGAATGAAGTCCGGGTGCTCGCTGTAATACTTCAGCAGCGGCTCTTGCATCGCGGACAGCTTGAAGAAGTAATTCTCCTCGTGGACCGTCTCCGTCGGGCGCCCACACTCGGGACAGGGCGCGCCGGGGCCGACGACGTCAACGTAGAGTTCATCGAACACGCAATACTGCCCGCTATAAGAACCCTTGTAGATGTAGCCGCGCTCCTGCAGGCGCGTGAACAGGGCCTGCACGCCGCGCACGTGCCGCGGTTCGGTGGTACGAATGAAGTCGTCGTAGGTGATCTTCATGCGGTCCCACAGCGCGCGAAACTCACCGGCGATCTTGTCCACGAATTCGCGCGGCGAGCAGCCGGCAGCCGCCGCAGAGCGTT
Organism: uncultured Acidobacteriaceae bacterium; assembly: GCA_963703645.1. Classification (GTDB taxonomy): domain Bacteria; phylum Acidobacteriota; class Terriglobia; order Terriglobales; family Acidobacteriaceae; genus Bog-257. The sequence continues at coordinate 3,781 of CAVPFD010000044.1, read as the reverse complement.
CGATCTTCTGCCCGTGCTCGTCGGTGCCGGTAAGGAACCAGGTGTCCAGGCCCATCATGCGCTGGCGGCGCGCGATGGCGTCGCACACCACTGTGGTGTACGTGTGGCCGATGTGCGGCCGCGCGTTCACGTAGTAGATGGGCGTGGTGATGTAAAACTTCCCAGGGTTATCCATTCTTTCGGTCCAGATACAGGCGGATGGCTTCCTGCATCACCGTCTTCAGCGGGACGTGATGCTCGACGGCGATGCGCCGGCAATCTTCATACTCGGGCGCATATTGCGACACCGTGCCGTTCACGCCGGCAACCTTCATTCGCACCTCGCCCCAGCGGGTGACCACCGCCTCGTGGCGGCGGGGCAGAGCGTAGCGCTTTTCATGACGGGTCCGCACACCGAGCGTGCTGCTCTCGCGAAACAGCAGCGCACGCAATTTCTCTTCGTGCTCCGGTTGTGCCAGCACCGTAAGCAACGTGCCGGGGCGGTTTTTCTTCATCTGCACCGGGGTCGTAAAGACATCCAGAGCGCCTTCGGCAAACGCAAGATCGACGATGTAGCCGATGAGCTGCGGATTCATGTCGTCGAGATTGGCTTCCAGGATGGCAATCTCTTCTTGGGCGAGATTTGTTCCGAGGCCACTAGCAGGGAACGCCGCACCTTGTGTCTCGCCAATGCAAAGTCGCAGGACGTTGGGATAGCCGGGAAGGTCGCGCGCTCCGGCGCCGTAGCCGATTTTATCCGTCGTCATCATGGGACGTGGTCCGAAACTTGAGACTAACACTTTGACGATGGCTGCACCTGTTGGCGTAACCAGCTCTTTCTGTATATCGCCAGAATAAATCGGTGCGTCGCGTAACAGTTCAAGAGTGGCCGGCGCCGGGATGGGAAACACGCCGTGCGCGCAGGTCACAGTTCCGGACCCAACGTTGAGAGGTGAGCAAATGAATTGCTCGACGCCAAGCGCTTCCCCGCCGACGGCGGCACAAACGATGTCCACGATGGCGTCGGCGGCGCCGACTTCGTGGAAGTGAACTTCTTCGATCGCCACGTTGTGGACCCTGGCTTCCGCTGCACCCAGGGTACGGAAGATGTCGCTCGCGGTATGTTTCGCTGATGCAGTGATTCCGGAGTTTCCTATGACGCGCAGGATGTCGCTCAGGCCGCGCCGGGGGCCATGCTGGCCGGCTGGATCGTGTGGCTGCGGGTGAACTTCGGTGGAATGAGTTTGCTCGCCATGGTCATGGCGCTGCGCCCAAAATTCCTCGCGCGGCCGGTCCTTTTCGCCGTCCACCAGAACATCAAGCTTGGTGGCGGAGATGCCTGACCGAGTCACGCGCGAAATCTCCAGGCCACCTCCAATGTTCAGGCCGGCAACCGTCTTCTGAAATAGCTCGAACGGAACTCCGGCATCGAGCAGCGCGCCAAGGAACATGTCGCCGCTGATGCCGGAGAAGCAATCGAGGTACGCAATGCGCATGAGAATCGCTCGAGACCCGCGGGAAACTTCATCATAGGTAACGCGTGTTGCAGCGTCAAACCTCGCGAATATGCGCGTTTGCTACAATCGCCTTTTGAGAAGCGCAACCGTCCCGCATCAAACTGTGGTTCGACTCCAACCAAAACCAGCGCCTCGGGCGCGGAAGAGGACAGCCCCGCTCTTCCAGGGTAGGGTAGGCGTCAAAGAAGCTCTGAGTCCCGCGGGGACGGCACGAATTCTGAGTTGTGTCGTGCCCGAGGCACTCCGATCTTGGAAATTCTTACCCAGCGCTGAAACGCTGGGCTATCTTATTTCGTCCCGCGACCGGGACTCACGCTCCGTCAAGCGCGGGGCTATCAAAGTCTAGACACACGCGACAAGCCACTGTGTACCTCGAACACCAAAAACAACTCGCCAGCGCCGTGCGGGCCTTCCTGCGCGAGAAGTACCGGATCGAGACGGCCAATGTTGTCATCGATCAGCCGCCGTCACGTCGAGATGGGCGAGTTTGCGCTGCCGTTGTCGTTCGACTTGGCCAAGCGTCTGCGCAAGCCTCCGCGCAAGATTGCGGAAGAGATCGTCGCCGAGATGCCGCTGCCGGACGGCTTCGAGAAGCTCGAAGTTGCGGGCGCGGGCTATATCAACGCTCGCCTGAGACGCGATGACGCCGCGAAGACGTTGGCCAGCGCCAAGGCGCGGCCGGAAATCACCAGCCACGAGGGCGAAGGCGCCGCCGACGTCAGCGGCAAGATTCTGGTCGAGCACACCAGCATCAATCCCAACAAGGCGGCGCACATCGGCCATCTGCGCAACGCCATTCTCGGCGACACCTTCGTACGACTGCTGCGCGCGGCCGGGCACGCGGTCGACGTCCAGAACTACATCGACAACACCGGCGTGCAGGTGGCCGATGTGGTGGTCGGCTTCGCGCACCTGGAGAAGAAATCGAAGCAGGAAATTGCGGAGCTGATCGCCTCCACTCCGCGCTTCGACTACTACTGCTGGGACCTCTATGCGCACGTCTCGCAGTGGTATGAGCAGGACAAGCGAAACCTTAAAGTAAGACTTGATGAGTTACATGCCATCGAGCAGGGTGGCAATGAGATGGCTGAGATCGCTGAGCTCATTTCGACGGCCGTCCTCCGGCGCCATCTGGAGACCATGGACCGGCTCGACATCGAGTACGACTTCCTGCCGCGCGAAAGCGAGATCCTCCGCCTGCACTTCTGGGAGTCAGCCTTCGAACTGCTGAAGCAGAAGGGCGTGCTCTACTTCGAGACCGAGGGAAAGAACAAGGGTTGCTGGGTGATGAAGCGGCCCTCCAAAATTCCCACCCTACCGCCAGAAGAAGGCGGTAGAGTGGGGCACCCGCACCCTGAGTTGGAAGCCGTCAAGGCCGGGCCCGACGAAGACGCGAAGGTCATCGTGCGCTCCAACGGCACGGTCGGCTACGTTGGCAAAGACATCGCCTACCACCTGTGGAAGTTCGGACTGCTGGGGCGCGACTTCGGTTATCGCAAGTTCTACCGCTATCCCAACGGCCACGATGTGTGGATCTCGGCCGAGCAGGGCGAGCCGGACCACCCGCACTTCGGCGGCGTGTCGGCCATCTACAACGTGATCGATTCGCGGCAGAGCGATCCGCAGAACACAGTCATCGAAGCCATTCGGCTGCTTGGCTACACCGAGCAGGCCGCGCACTACACGCATTTTTCCTATGAGATGGTCGCGCTCACGCCGCGCTGCGCCGCGGAACTCGGCTACGAAGTGAGCGAGGAAGACCGCGACAAGTCGTACATCGAGGTCTCAGGCCGCAAGGGCTTCGGGGTCAAGGCCGACGATCTGCTCGACGCTCTAATTGCCGCGGCGAAGAAGGAAGTGGACAGCCGGCATCCCGACCTCGACGAGCAGGAGCGGCTGCGCATCAGCCAGCAGATTGCCATCGGCGCGCTGCGCTACTTCATGCTGAAGTTCACCAAGCAGTCGGTCATCGCCTTCGACTTTCACGAGGCGCTGGCCTTCGAGGGTGAGACCGGTCCCTACGCGCAATACGCAGTCGTGCGCGCGACCAACATCTTTCGCAAGGCGGGCGTCGAGCCGGAGCAGGCGCTGACTGCGGATGTCGACTACGGCCTCTATTTCGCCGGCGAGAGCGGTACCGAAATCTGGGAGCTATGGCTGCTGGCAGGGAAGACTTCGTTCGTCATCGAGCAGTGCATCGCTGCGACCGAGCCGGCCTTCGCCGCCAAGCATGCGTTCCAGCTCGCGCAGCAGTTCAATAACTTCTACCACCGCCATCACATCCT
>CAVPFD010000043.1:0-59970 GCA_963703645.1 uncultured Acidobacteriaceae bacterium | reverse complement strand
ACCGGGCGCGGGAAGATCAAGGTAGTGCATGACCATCTGCAAGGTCTTTCCAGGCTTCCTTCTTTTGCCTCGGATCGCGCAACAGAAATGCCGGATGGTACGTTACCGCCAGCTTGCACGCGAAGGGCTCGCCCGTGTCCACCAGCGTGTGCGGCGGCGAGTAGTCGTAGAAGCGCCCGCGCAGCGAGGCCATCGAGTCGTTGACGCTGAGCAGGTTCTTGGCCGCGGTTGCGCCTAGCGCCACGATCACCTTGGGGCGGATCACACCGATCTGCCGCATAAGGAATGGCGAACAGGTGTCGCACTCGTCCTTCTCGGGCGTGCGGTTGCCGCGGCGGGCGGCACTTCACGATATTGGCGATGTACACCTGCTCGCGCTTGAGGCCCATGGCAGCGATCATGTTGTTGAGCAGTTGGCCGGCGCGTCCGACGAAGGGCAGACCCTGCGCGTCTTCGTCGGCGCCCGGGCCCTCGCCGATAAACATCAGCTCGGCGTGGGGGTCGCCGGTGCCGAAGACGATTTGCTTGCGGCCCTGCTTCCCCAGCTTGCAGCGCTGGCAGTCGGGGCCGATATCGTCGGCGATGACTTGTAGCTGAGCGGCACGATCGCCGCTTAGCCGCGGACGGAAGATAGGCCTCCTGTGCTTCGCGCTCCGCGTACCGCGTGAGTTTGTCCGCTACCTCGGCTAGTTGGTCAACGAGTAGCACGCCCGGATCGTTGCCCTCTGTGTCCCGGCGATAGAGGGGACCAATGCCCAGTTCGCGATAGAAACTGAGCCGCTCGCGCAGTGCAGATTTGGTGTTGGGGTCAAAAGTCATCGATGGTGCGATTTTACGGTACGCCTTAAGTGGTGGCAAAAGAGAAGAAAGTAGATCCATCCCGGGACGAAGCCCGCTCGGTATGACAAGAATAAATTCCTGCCGTCCCCGGGGACTCGGGTGCAATGAATACGCCAACCCCGCCCTGAAGGGCGGGGCTATCATCTTCCGTCTCGCTTCGCGAGACTCTGGCGATCGCGGTCCAAGCACTATCGCCCCAAGTGAAGGGCAAGCGCGGGTGAGTCATCGCAACTGCTTAAACCGCGGAGGCGTTGCTGGTTGACGCTGGTATAGGCGCACCCTGTTGCTGCCGGAGGCGAAGGGCCGCGGAGAGAATTTTCCGCGCCACGTCGAGCTTACTGGCTTCGGGCACGGCGATGGTGTCGGTCGGCAGTGACGATCGTCACTTCATTGCGGTCGGAATCGAAGCCGATGTCCTTGCGCGAAACGTCATTGAGGACGATGGCATCCACGCGCTTGTTCGTCAGCTTGGCGCGGGCGTTCTCCAGCAGCTTCTCGGTCTCGGCGGCGAAGCCGATCAGCATCGGTGAGAGCTTGCCGCTAGCGTGCCGCAGGCTGCCAAGATCGGCGAGAATGTCAGGGTTGGGTTCGAGTTGCAACTCCAGCGCGCCAAGGCGCTTGATCTTTTCCGGCGCAAAATTCTTGACGTGATAGTCGGCAACGGCGGCCGCCATAATAATGATGCTGGCCTGTTCCCAGCGATCGAGGACAGCAGTTCGCATCTGCTGGGCCGTCTCGACGAAGATGGTTTCTGCCGCGGACGGCGGTGGTAGCGCGGTCGGGCCGCTCACCAGAATGACCTTGGCGCCGCGACGCAGCGCGGCTTCCGCGAGCGCATAGCCCATCTTGCCACTGGAGCGGTTGCCGATGTAGCGCACAGGATCAATGGGCTCGTGCGTCGGACCGGCGGTGATGAGCACGGTCTCGCCTGCGAGATCCTGCGCGATGCCGAGGCGCTCTAGAGTGGCAGCGACAATCTCTTCGGGTTCGGCGAGACGTCCAGCGCCGACCATGCCACAGGCGAGGTATCCGCTGCCAGGCTCGATGATGAGCACGCCGCGGCGGCGCAGGATTTCAAGATTCGCCTGCGTAGCCGGATGCTCCCACATGTTGACGTTCATTGCGGGAGCGACGACGACCGGCGCGGTGATGGCGAGATAGAGCGTGCTGAGGAAATCGTTGGCGATGCCCTGGGCGAATTTGGCGAGAGTGTCGGCGGTGGCGGGAGCGACCAGTAGCCCGTCGATGGATTGCGCGACCGAGATGTGCTCGACGGCGGAGTCGAGGTTAGGCTGCTCGCCGTCTGCACCGAACATGCTGGTGATGACCTTCTCGCCAGACAGTGCGGCGAAGGTCAGCGGGCGGACAAACTCCTGCGCCGCGGCGGTCATGATGACCTGCACGCGGATGCCGTGCTCCTGCAGTTGGCGGACGATCTCGGCGGCCTTGTAGGCGGCGATGCCGCCGCTCACACCCAGTGCGATTTTCATGCGTGCCTGATTACTGATGCGGCGCAGCGGGCCGGCGATTCCGCCCTAGTCCTCGCCGGCTTCGCCGATGGCTCCCAGCACTTCGGCGGCGGTTTCCAGCGGAGTCTTCGGCGGTTGCGGAACCTCCCACTTCACCTTGCCGGCCAGGATCTCCTCCTCGGCGATGCGGCACGGTTTGCGCGAATGCGTGTCAACCACGGGGCGGGCGCCATTCTGGATCTGACGAGCGCGGCGCGCGGCCACCAGAACGTACCGATAATTACTGTCGAAGCCTTCAACCAGTTTCATACTTCACTCCGTAACGGTGGGGAACTTGAAAACCTCGAAGGTAGCAAGGATAGTCTGCACCTGCTGCATCATGTGAGCACGCAAGGCACGATCGGCGGCGGCCAGTACCGCATCGTCCCTCGCCATAAGGTGAATGCCCGAGCGTTTCAGGCGCTCGGCTTCCACGATCGACTTGAGCGTGTCAATGGACTGCTCCAACCGATCGTTGACCAAAATATAGTCGTACTGGGAAAAATTCTCAATTTCCCGGGAGGCGGTGTGGAGGCGGCGCTGGATGATGTCCTCGGTATTGAACGGCGGCGCGCCATCGCCCAGCAGTTTGCGCCGAAGCTCGTCGTCGGCCTCGCTGCGGCGGCGCAAGCGGCGTTCCAGCTCCTCACGCGAGGGCGGCAGAATGAAGATGCTTACCGCGTCCGGCACCTTCTGCTTCACCTGGGCTGCGCCCTGCACGTCAATGTCGAGCAGCAAATCATGCCCGCGAGCCGTGGCCTCGCGCAGGAAGCGCCGCGCGGTTCCGTAGTAATGGCCGAAGACCTCGGCGTATTCCAGGAACTCATCCTCGCGGATCATGCGCTCGAACTCTTCGCGGCTGACGAAGAAGTACTCGCGGCCCGATTGCTCGCTGCCGCGCGGCGGGCGTGTGGTATAGCTGACGGAGAAATCGAGCCTGGACACGATGCGGCGCAGCTCGTTGGTGAGCGTCGATTTGCCCGAGCCCGAGGGCGCCGAGATGATGAACACCATGCCGCTCATTCCAGGTTCTGCACCTGCTCGCGCGCTTTCTCGATCTCCGACTTCATCGCCAGCCCCAGCCCGGTGATGCGCAGGGCCTCGCCGGCAACGCCGGTGGTCTTCGACATCAGGGTATTGGCTTCGCGGTTCATCTCCTGCAGCAGGAAGTCAAGCTTCTTGCCGACCTCGCCGCCGGCTTCGAGCAGGGCCGAGAAGTGCTGGATGTGGTTCTTCATGCGCACGATTTCTTCCTGAATGTCGCTGCGCTCGGCCAGCATGGCCGCTTCCTGCAGGAGGCGGTCTGGGTCGACGTGCGTGTTGAGCAGCTCCTGCATGCGACCCTGCACCTTCTCATGGTAGGCCTTCAGGACCTTGCCGCGAAGCTGATCCAGCTCGTGGGTAGCTGAAGAAAGGTGGGTCATGCGCTCGCGCAACTCCACCGCTGCCCCACGGCCTTCTTCCTCGCGCATGTGATTGAGCCGCTCAATGCATTGCTCCAGCGCCGTCGTGACCTGCTTTTCCAGCGCCACCAGAGCGTCGCCGTCCTCGGCCGCATTCATTGCGCCCGGCAGCTTCAGCACGGCGTTGAGATCCGGCTCGGCGCTGACGCCGAACTCCTCAGCGACCTCGCGGAAGGTCCGCAGATATCCGCCGACCAGTTCGCGGTTGACGGCGAAGGCCGCGCCGCCGCTGCGCTCCAGGCCCAGGGTGACTTCGATGTGGCCGCGGTGCAGGCGCTCCTTGAGCACGCGGCGAACCTTCATTTCGATGGGATCGAGTTCCGTCGGCAGACGCAAATGCAGATCAAGGAAGCGATGGTTCACCGACTTCAGGCTCAGCGTCAGGGTGAGAGAGTCATCCACATGCGCTTTGACCTGCGCATAACCGGTCATGGAACGAATGTTCATGGCGCAATTATTTTGATTCGTATCAGGCCACGGCTTTCAGCCGTGCCGAACAGGCTCGCTTCTGGGCTGGGCTTCAGCCCCTGTCCTCAGCGGCTAAAGCCGTTCTTTTGGGGCGTACGGCAGCACGACTGAAGTCGTGCCCTGATACAAATCTATTCCTCTCGCTCTAAGACCAGAATCTACCCGAACCTACTCGGCTCCGGAAGCCGCTTCGACATCCTCGAACTGCAAATCATACAACCGGCGATAGGGACCTGTATGTGACATCAGGTCCTCATGCGAGCCCTCGTCGATAATCATGCCGCTGTCGAGCACCAGAATGCGGTCGGCGCGCCGCACCGTGGACATGCGGTGCGCGATGACAAAGACCGTGCGGCCGGTCATCAGGTTCTGCAGCGCCGATTGCACCAGGGATTCACTTTCGGTGTCGAGCGCCGAGGTGGCTTCGTCAAGAATCAGGATGGGCGCGTCTTTCAGGATGGCGCGCGCAATCGAAATGCGCTGGCGCTCGCCGCCACTGAGGCGCAGACCGCGCTCGCCGATCATGGAATCGTAGCCCTCCGGCAGCGTCGTGATGAAGTCATGCGCCAGCGCAGCCCGGGCTGCATCTTCCACTCGCTTCGGCGAAACGTGCGGCTGGCCGTAGGCGATATTGTTGCGCACGGTGTCATTGAACAGGATGGTGTCCTGGGTGACGATGGCGATCTGCGAGCGCAGCGAGGCCACGGTGAGGTCGCGCACGTCATGGTCGTCAATCAGCAGGCGGCCGCGCGTCGCATCGAAGAAACGCGGCAGCAGGTGCACCAGCGTGGTCTTGCCGGAGCCGCTGGAGCCGACAATGGCGACCACCTCTCCCGGCCTGACTTCCAGGTTGACGTCGTGCAGCACGCCGCGCGCGCCGTCGCCATTCTCATAGCGAAAAGTAAACGTGCTCGAAGCGTATGCCGCGACGGAACGGCGGCAGCTTCATCGCGCCGGGCTTTTCGCGCACGTCGTCCTGAGCATCGAGAAACTTGAAGATGGCCGATGACGCTCCCAACGCCTGCTGAAAATTGTTGTGGAACTGCCCAAACTTGCGCACCGGCTCGTACAGCTTGAACACGGCGATGATGAAGGCCAGAAACACGCCTTCGGTAAACACGCCGTGCTTGATGTACTCGCGGCCGATGAGGATGAGCATCGCGATAGCGATGGCGCCGAAGATGTCCATCATGGGCGAGCTGACGGCGTAGGCGCTCACCGAGCGCAGGTTGGCTTTGAACAGCCGGCGCGCAGCCTCGCGGAAGCGGTTCGTCTCCCACGCTTCCATCGAGAAGGCCTTCACGATGCGGACGCCGGTGATGGTCTCCTGCAGGATGTTCTGGATGTCGGCGACCTTGTCCTGGCCTTTTCGAGTAGTCGTGCGCACCCGCTGCCCGACTCGCCTCGCCGCCACAATAATGACGGGAACGAAGACGGCCAGTACCCAGGTCAGGCGTCCGCCGAGCAGGATGACCACCGACGGCGGTGAACAGGAAGGTGAAGAACTGCTGCAGGAACTCTGCCACCACGGTAGAAACTGCGTACTGCACGCGGTCAATGTCGCTGACGATCGCCGACAACAGCGTGCCAGTGGAATACTTCTGGAAGAACGCGACCGAGCGCCGCAGAGTGGCCGTGTAGAGCTCGTTGCGCAGGTCGGTAATCATGCCGAAGCCGGCATAGTTGGCCAGGTATGTGCCGAGATAGTCGAACAGTCCCTTCAACACCGTGGAGACCACCAGCGCGAAGGCCACCATCGTCCACACGTTGTGGAAGTGCTCCGGCACAAACCAGCCCAACTGGATAGGCTGCCCGGTAATGGGCATGCGGAACAACGGCAGGTCGCGGCCATGCGACGAGGGATTCAGAACGCGGTCGAAGATGGGGCCGATAAGCAGCAGCCGGAAGGCCTCGAGCACCCCGACCAGCGCCATGGCCAGCACGGACGCGAGGATGTAGAACCAGAACGGCCGGAGGTATCGGAGGAGTCGGTTCAGTTCGCGCATAGTTACCGCAGGCTGTCGCGCTCCTTATGCATTAAGGGCGATAACGGGGTGCAGGAATCGATACGCAAGGGTTGATTCTACTGGATTTGGCGGTGTGAGGAAACGGGAAGTGAACGGGGCCGGACAAACGACGTGACGCCGCATCACCGCCGCGGTGTTGCGGATGCAGCGTCCTGCTGCACCGTCTGGGTGGTCTCCGATTTGGCGATCTTTGTGGTCTTGGTGGGCAGAGCGCAGGCCGCAGGAGGATTGGTCATCTGCTTCGCGAAGACGCGGTAGCTCGGCCGTCCCGGCTGCAACGTTGACCAGTAGCTGGAACGGGAGAGCAACGGTTTATGCTCCGTGATGACCTGATTGGTCAGAATTTTCACGCCGCACTCCAGATTATTTTTCGGCTGCAGAATGCTCCGAGAGGAATCGTTTGGTCTGAGGGTACGGTCCGCTTGCCAGTTGAAGTCGCAACCGTAGCGTTTCTGGTCGGCATAGGCGAGTTGCAATAGGCCTTCGGTGCGTCCTGACATGCCGCTCACTTCGTCACGCTTCGCCACCTCCGGCTCGGTGTGATGAGCGCGGGTTCTTGGGTTGAGGTCCGCCTCGGCGCCGGCAAGCGCCTGAAAAAAGTAAGCCCAGAAGACGCGCTTGTCGGTGTCAGACATATCGTAGAAGCGCGGACAGAATCGCTTCACGTCGCGCGGCACCTGCGAAGAGAGCAGCTCTGGCGGTAGCGCTTGCTCAATGAGTTGGTCCCACTGCGGGTCCCATGCCCTCCCGCTGAGCTTGGCTTTTTGCTTATCGATGGGAGTCGGCGGAGCAGGCTTGGTATCAGCGGTGGCCGCCGGCGAAGCGGGCTTCGTGGCCTGGGAGCATCCACCGACACTCATGGCCAGTAGGGCGGCGAGCGCGAACATGGCGCGGCGCGTGGGCCCGGAAGTTTGCATGTGGTCTGCTCCCTGTCGAGAAAGATCGCAACCGAGGGTCGGCGCCTCGGTTTGGATGCGGAGAGGCGGCAAGTTTGTTGCCGCGAGGGATGCTTGTTTCAAGTCTTCGTTGGCTTCGTAACCGCCGCCAGGTTCAGATTTGTGCTGTGCCGCCATCGGCAAATAGCTCAATGCCATTCACAAAGCTGGAGTCATCCGAAGCCAGGAAGAGTGCAACGGAGGCGATCTCGTCGGGTTGGCCCAGGGTGCCTCTGGGGATGAGAGACGCAAACTGTTCCTTGGCGCCCTTGGGCAGGTAATCGAAGACCCCGGTTTCTACCGGTCCGGGGCTGAGGACGTTGACGCGAATTTTTCGCGCCTTCAACTCAGCCGCCCAGGTGCGCGCGAAGGAGCGGACCGCAGCCTTGGAAGCGTTATAGACGGAGTAGCCTTCGAAGCCTTTGATGCTGGCGATGGATCCGGTCAGGATGATCGAGCCTCCGTCGGTAAGCAGCGGCAGAGCCTTTTGGACGGTGAAGAGTGTGCCCCTCACGTCGACGCCGAAGATTTTGTCGAAGTGTTGCTCGGTCACCGCGCCGAGAGCAGCAGCTTCGCTGACGCCGGCATTGGCATAGAGCACGTCGATGCGGCCCTTCGCGGCTTTGACCACCCCGTAAAGGCGGTCGAGGTCGGCGAGACTGGCGACATCCCCGCGCACGCCAGTGACGTTGCCGCCAATCGCCCGCACGGCGGCGTCGAGTTCCTCCTGACGGCGGCCGGTGACGAAGACGTATGCGCCTTCGCCGACGAAGCGTCGTGCGGTGGCCAATCCTATCCCCGAGCTACCGCCGGTGATGACCACGATCTTGCCATCGAGTTTTCCCATCCTTCGGATACTCCCGACCTTTTTATGATGCGGCGCAGAGGAAGGTGGCTCTACGCTGCCACTGGCGAATCGCGATGCACGACCTTGACGTTGTAGCCCGCCTTGGCCAGGCGCTTCTTTACCTCTTCGGCCATCATCACCGAGCGATGCTTGCCGCCCGTGCATCCGAAGGCGATGGTCAGGTAACTCTTGCCTTCGCTGATGTAGTGCGGGATGAGAAAAGTCAGCAGCTCGGAGATGCGGCGGATGAACTCCCGCGTCTGCGGGAACGAGCGAATATACTTCGCCACCTCGGGATGCTGGCCGGTGTGGGGACGGAACTTGGGAATGAAGTGCGGATTGGGCAGGAAGCGCACGTCAAAGACCAGGTCAGCGTCCTCGGGCACGCCTTCGCGATAGCCGAAGCTCACGCAGGAAATAAGGACGTTCTTGTCGCGATTGCCGGCCTGAAAGCGCTCGATGAGCGAGGCGCGCAACTCGTGAACGTTGAACTTGGTGGTGTCAAGCACCACGTCGGCCAGGGCGCGCAGCGGCTGCAGGCGCCGCCGTTCAGAGGCCAGCGATGATTTGACGGAATGCTGCCGGCCCAGCGGATGCGGCCGCCGCGTCTCGCTGTAGCGGCGGACCAGCGCCTCCTGGTCGGCCTCCAGAAAGAGCACCGTCGTCTTCAGCAGGCGGCGCAGCGAGGCCAGGACTTGCGGCAGCTTGTCCAGCCGCGCGCCTTCGCGGATGTCCACCACCAGGGCCGCCCGCTGGATCTCCGCCGAATCGAGCACCAGCTCGGCGAAGTTGGAGATGAGTCCAACCGGCAGGTTGTCCACGCAGTAGTAGCCGAGGTCTTCGAAGGTGTTCAGGGCAGAGGCCTTGCCCGCTCCGCTCATGCCCGAGATGATGACAAGTTCATGCTGATCGCGCCCGCGTGGCGCAACCGGCTGCGCCTTGGGCGCAATCGGGGCTGCGCTGGCCCGGCGTGTGGCGCGCTTGGAGGACGGCATCGCTTTCAACCTACCTCACTGCGCCGAGGGTAGCAGAGTCGGTGCCCCGGCGTCAGTAAATATAAGGATGCGGCCTGGGCCGGAAAGGCGCAGAGTCACTGCAGCGCCTCGTGCGAGGAAACCAGTTCGGCAGCCTGGCGGGCGACGGCGGGATCGTCACCGAAACCTTCGAACCAGCGCACATCCGGCTCGCGGCGAAACCATGTCATCTGCCGCTTGGCGTAGTTGCGATGGCCCTGTTGCGCGGCCGTAATCGCCAGCTCGCGCGTGAGCTCTCCGCGCAGAAACTGCACCGCCTGCCTGTAGCCTAGCGATTGCAGCGGCGCAGCGCCCGGCCAGCGGTCGAGCAAAGCCTTCGTTTCCTCAACCAGCCCATCTTCAAACATCTGCCGGGCGCGCCGATTGATGCGCTCGTACAACTTCTCTCGCGCTGGATTAAGCCCGATTCGCCGGGTACGAAAGCCTTGCAGGGCATTGCGCCCGCGCTGCTTCCACAGCTCGCTCATGGGCGCGCGCGAGGCGAGGCAAACCTCGATGGCGCGGACCAACTTCGGCAAGTCGTTGGCGTGAATTTTGGAAGCCGCCTCCGGATCGAGCCGCTCCAGCACCCGGTGCAGATAAGCCGAACCGTGCTCGGCCGCACGCTCTCGCAGGCGCTCGCGCAATTCCTCGGAACGTTGCGGCCCGGGAAAGAGTCCTTCCAGCAGCGCTCGCAGGTAAAGACCTGTTCCCCCAACGACAACGGGCAGATGCCCATGGCCGGCGATCTCATGGATCACAGCGCGTGCCTGCCGCGCGTACTCGCCCGCGGTGAAAGGCTGATCCGGTTCCGCAACGTCGAGAACATGATGCGGGACCAACGCCCGCTGCTCGCGGGTCGGCTTGGCCGTTCCGATCTCGAAATAACGATACAGAGCGACCGAGTCGCAATTGACGATTTCGCCGGCGAATTGCTGTGCCAGGCGAATGGCGAGCGCCGACTTGCCCGACGCCGTCGGCCCGAGGATGACAAGCAGCAGCGGCTCAGACTCTGACGGGAGCTGGGCGGTCATGGCTCGACGCCAAAGGTTGCGATGTAGGCGCTTGGGTCTGGAGTCGTATCAGGGCACGACTTCAGTCGTGCCGCATGGTCGCTTCTCCCCGGCGCTGGCTTTAGCCACTGGGGCTTCAAACCGAGCACGCAGGGGCTAAAGCCCGAGTTTTTTCGTAACTGTTCTCGGCACGACTGAAGTCGTGCCCTGATACACACCGCTTTGTTCGCAGTCCCTAATGTTGTTACCTCTGGCACACTTCCATCGCCGCGCTGTGGCGTCATCGCGCGTCCCAGGGAATGGTCTTGCCGAAACGCAGGAAAGCCAACGCGAGGATGAATAGAACAATGACCAGAAGCCCCACCAGCTTCATCCGCTCGCGCGAACGGTAGCGGGCATTCCACTCGGCTTCGGACAGGCCGGAGTGAGAATGGAGTTTTGTCTTGGAATCCTGGCCTTGCTTCACAGGCCAATTCTACGCGGCGGACTAATCCAGATCGCCCTTTTGCGGGTTGTAGTAGAAGCGGAAGCGCAGCGCCAGATAGGGCCCGTGGAACTCATTGGGCAGCGGCGCGAATGGATTGGACCCGGTGATTCCGCCCCAGGCGGCGCGGTCCAGCGAGACATCACCCGAGGGCGTGACCAGCTTCATCCCTGCAATCTTTCCATCCGGCAGAATGGCGAACTCGATGGCCAGCTTGCCGCGTTTCATCAGCGGCGCTCGCGCCTCCTCCGGTATGAGGGTGTACCAGTTCCTCCTCACCGCATCCAGCACGCGCGAGAGATAAGGCCCGAAATCCACGCCCTGGGTATCGCTCAGCACTTCGAGGTTGCCCAGGGTGCGCGCCGATCCGCCCGGGCCCACACCATAGTCGCCGCCGCCGTAGCTGCGGCCACCGCCGCCGCGCGAGGCCACCGCGCGCGCCGCCTGCTCAATTGCCGATCCCGGCGACATCGCCCCGGCAAAATTGGGAACCTGCCCGCTGCCTTGCGACGGCGTTGGCAATTTCGGCTGCGGCACCGGCTGGAGCTGCGCCATCTGCTGGTTCTGCCCCTGGTTCGGCGGAGCCTGCGCGCCCTGCGGCGGAGGCGTCATCTCGGCAGTTTGTCCCGGAGGCGCCGCTTGCGCCGGCGGACCTGCACGCTTCAGCTCTTCCAGCGTCTTCTTGTCCAGCGAGGGATGCCGGCTCTCTGCTATGCGGTTCTTGTCCGACAACGCCTTTGCCTCCGGAGGCGGCTTGGTCGGCGGTTTTTGCGCGTCCGGCGGCAGGTCGAGGTAGGTCAACTGCTGGTTGCGCATGATGTCGGCGGGCGAGAGCAGCGCCACGCCCTTGATGCCGGGAAACATCTGCGGTGTCATGAACAGAAAGATGACCAGCGCCATGTGCACGACGACCGAGATCCAGAACGCCTCGCGCATGCGCGCGCGCTCGATGTCGTCCTCTAACTGAATCAGGATGTGAGGAGTGAGATCGGACTCGTCAAGCTCGGCCCTGGCCCATAGCGCAAACTGGCCCTCTTCCTTCGGGGGAAGCGGGGTCGGCGTGTCCGGCGGTATTAG
The DNA here is from genome assembly GCA_963703645.1 of uncultured Acidobacteriaceae bacterium. Classification (GTDB taxonomy): domain Bacteria; phylum Acidobacteriota; class Terriglobia; order Terriglobales; family Acidobacteriaceae; genus Bog-257. The sequence continues at coordinate 48,295 of CAVPFD010000043.1, read as the reverse complement.
GATTGAAGGCATCCGTCTGGATCAAGTACGCCTTGAGCTCAACCACTTAGACGCCCCTCGACCCTCCGGAAGTGCAACACTTCCCTGGTGATGGAGCAACCGTAGTAAACCCACGCAGCCTGGTGCAAAGTTCCTACCTTTATTTTCGCACACACCTCTTCCTGAATGCGATTCACTTCTGGACCGCCGCGGAGTTCCACAAAAGGTTCGGTACACTGTTGGCGATGAAGGCCGTCATCGTTGGCACCGCGGGACACATTGACCACGGCAAGAGCGCGTTGGTGCGCGCGCTCACCGGCATCGACCCCGATCGCCTGGAAGAGGAGAAGCGGCGCGGCATCACCATCGACATCGGCTTCGCCAACCTCGAACTCACCGGCCCGTCCGGCGAGGCGGTCCGCATTGGTTTCGTGGACGTTCCCGGCCACGAACGTTTCGTGCGCAACATGCTGGCCGGAATCGGCGGCATTGACCTGGTGCTGCTGGTGGTTGCGGCTGACGAATCCGTCAAGCCGCAGACTCGCGAACATTTTGACATCTGCCGCATGCTTTCGGTGCAGCGCGGACTCACGGTTGTGACGAAAGCCGACCTGGTTGACGCCGAGACGCTGGAAGTCGTGACCCTGGAGGTGGCGGAGTTCCTCAGGGGCTCGTTCCTTGACCCGGCAACCACGCCCATCATTCCCGTTAGCTCGAAGACGGGCGCGGGACTCGAGCGGCTGAAGACCGAACTGGCGCGTCTCGCCGCAGAAGCTCCCGCGAAGGATTCCACCGCCGCCTTCCGCCTGCCCATCGATCGCGTATTCACCATGAAAGGCTTCGGCACCGTCGTCACCGGAACGCTGATCTCCGGGACCATCCGCAAGGAGCAGGAGGTGGAAGTCCATCCCATAGGCAAGCGGTTGCGGGTGCGCAGTGTGCAGGTGCATGGACAGTCCGCGAGCGAAGCCATTGCCGGCCAGCGCACGGCGTTGAACCTGCCGGGCGTGGAAACCACCGAGCTGGCTCGCGGCATGATGCTGACGCCACCTGCGATGTTCGCCCCGGTCACGCGCCTCGGCGTGCAGCTCGACCTGCTGCCCTCGGCCAAGCCGCTGCGGCAGTACGCGCGCGTGCATCTGCACGCGTTCACCGCCGAGACCATCGCGCAGGTGACGCTGCTCGGAGCGAAACAACTTCTGCCGGGCGAGTCCGGCTTCGCGCGGCTGAAGCTCGACCGCCCGGTGCAGTTGTTTCCCGGCGACCGCTTCATCATCCGGCAATATTCGCCGGTGATTACCATGGGCGGCGGCCGCGTGCTCGAGGCGGGCGAGCCCCCAATACGCACCGAGCGCCGCGACCAGTTGCCGTTTCTTCAGGCCATCGCGAGCTCGGCTCCGGCCGGAGCTCTGCTGGCGCGCATCAATCGCCGTTGGATCTTCGGGCTTTCCGTCAACGATGCGGTGGCTGAAACCGGCTGGCTTCCAACTCGCGTGCAAGAGCTGGCGGCCGAGTTGAAGCAGGCCGGGCTGGTTGCGGTCTTCGGCAGGGTCATGATTACCAGTCACTGGCTGGAGAGAGCGCGTGAGGATGCCTTGACACTCCTTGCTCGATTCCACGATGAGAATCCATTGCAATCGGGGATGAACAAGCAGCAGGTTCGCGAAAGGACTCGAGGCCCCGACGAGCTGTTCGACGGCGTTATCGCCTCGCTGCTGCGCGAGAAAAAGCTGGAAGCCGATGGCGAGCTGCTACGACTGCCCGGGCGAGGCGTCGTTCTGCGCGATGAGGAGACGGAGTCGAAGCAGCAGATTGAGCAGGCCTTCGCCAGGGCGGGTTTGCAGGTCCCGCTGCTGAAAGACGTTCTGGCATCGCTGCCGGTAGACAAAGTTCGCGCGCAGAAGATTGTCACCCTGCTGCTGCGCGACCGCGTTCTCGTCAAGCTGGCCGACGATCTGGTCTTTCACCGCGACGCCCTGGAAGCGATGCGCCGGCAGCTCATCGCCACCAAAGTGAAGACGCCGAAACTCAGTGTGCCCCAGTTCAAGGACATCTTCGGCATCACCCGGAAATACGCAATCCCGCTGCTGGAGTACCTCGACCGCGAGCGCGTCACCCGCCGCATCGGCGACGAGCGCATAATCCTGTGACGGCAACCTTAAGAAGCTCACAGTCACTAGCCCACCAGTGGTCGCACTATTGTGCCAGCAGAATGCAGCACGTCAATGGCATTGAATTCCAGCGACCAACTCGTTGACAATGTCACAGGATCCTCGATTCTCCTTTTGGGCAGGTTCGAGCGAATGACCTTGGCCGCTCTCCGAGCAGGGGCGGCCAATTTCTTTGGTGGAGGTTTTTCCTTCCACCAGCTGCATCTTTTCCCGCGGGAACTCCACCTCCGCCCCCAAAGGTCGATGAAGGCTGCAAGTACCAGCCGTAGTCGCGATTGATCCCGTTCCCGGGTTTCCTCCGTTCTGAAGAGCATCTTCCGGCAAGCAGGCAACAGGGCTTCGGACTTCGGCCTCTAACCTGATGTCGCTTCAAGGAGGAGCTTATGCAGGTTGATCCGAAGATAGTCGCTCTCATAGTGGTGGCGGTGATTGTGCTGGTGGTGATTGCCGTAGTGATAGTTGCGCAACGCCGAAAAGCGGCTCTCCGCAAGCGTTTCGGAGCAGAGTGGGAACGAGTTGTGCGCGAGCGGGGGTCGGAGCGGGAAGCGCAGGCTCTGCTGGAAGAACGTGAGAAGCGGGTCGAGAAGTTTCACATTCGCGCGCTCGATGCGGCTCAAAGGCAACAGTACGCGGAGCGGTGGCGGTTGGTGCAATCCCGCTTTGTGGATGACCCCCGGGGCGCAGTGAGCGATGCCGATGCCACGGTTGTATCGCTGATGGAAGCTCGCGGATATCCCATGGCCGACTTTGAACAGCGCGCCGCCGATCTCTCGGTCGACCATCCGCATGTAGTCGATAATTATCGCGCCGCACATGCCATCACGGTCCGGCATCGCCAGGGGCAGGCCAGCACCGAAGACCTGCGGCAGGCGATGATCTATTACCGGCTGCTCTTCGAGGACCTTTTGGACGGGCGCAAGCCTGACGTAATTAGAGAGGTTGCGTAATGGCAGAGCTGGACAGAAGAGATGACGACCTGACCACCGCCGATCTTGCGCGCCGCAGCGAGCAGTCGCGTGAGCCGGAGCAGCGCATGCCCCCGCAGACCGTCGTCGCCTCGCAAGGGCTTCCCGGGGCCGACCCGCGCACGCCGAGCGCGAGCTCGGCACTGTCCGGCGGGCCCGAGCCGACACTCGGCATGGGCGATCCACGCCAGTACGACTCGCCTGCGGTTCCTGCCGGCGCTCAACCTGCACCGTTGTTCTCCGAATCCGAAGTGGGCGATTTTCGCTCGCGATGGAACACGATTCAAACTGCGTTTGTGGACGAGCCTCGCCGCGCCGTGGAGGACGCGGATAATCTGGTGGCCTCCCTTATGACCAAGCTGGCGGAAGAATTTGCCAACGAACGCGCAGGCTTGGAAAAGCAGTGGGACCGCGGAGACAACGTGTCCACCGAAGACCTGCGTCTCGCTCTCCAACGTTATCGCTCCTTCTTCGACCGTTTATTGAAGGTGTGATCTCGGTTGTCAGTTTGGTAGCCGAGACGCCAGTGCGCCAGCCAGAATCGCCGCGCGCCCGGTGTCGCCGAGTACGCATTGGTCTTAGTCAAGGAACAAAAAATCTAAACATGTCGAGGATGGCCTTACCATTGGGGCTGCCCCATCCGGTGCACGCATCCCACCCCGAAGTCGCGTGGTAACCCTTCACTCCGTTAAAACCGTTGTTCGTGGGACAAGCGGCAAGGTTCGGATTGTGCGGATCACGCCACAGGGCATTCAGGGGGTTAAACAGCTTCAAGTCTAAGGCGAAGTCATAGAGTAACGGGTTCACCCACCCGATGTTGCCGGGGTTGGGTAGATGGGGGTTGATCGTCGCGATGAGGCCGGCCCAAAGCGGGGTCGCAGCGCTCGTGCCCGCTGCGGTATATGGGGCGTCGCAGTAAAACATGGGATATCCGCTCGCCAAACTGGCGTTCGCGGCGACATCGGGGATGCCGCGCCCCCTGGCCATGAAGGGCGGGCTGGGGTTTATGGATTCAGGCACTCCGGCGTGGCTTTGGTAGTCGGGCACGGAGAAAAAGTCGCTCACTCCTCCCCCCGATGCGCCGCTGGCGTCGTTCCACATGTACTCGACCCACGTACCTGATTCTGTCTGGCCGAGGGTGGTTCCTCCCACAGCGAGCACGAATGGATCGCTGGCGGGATACCACACGTGCGCATGGCCGTCGTTCAGACTGGGGGACCCCTGGGATCCGGAGTCGCCCGTGGCCGCACAGATCGTTACCCCCCGAACGGCCGTGTCTAGAACAAAGAAGGAGTACAGCGTGATGATGATGAAGGGAGTGATGAAGGACTTGCCGCGCTGATCGTCGCCCTGGGTCAAGCTAAAAGAGCACGACAACACGGAAGGAGGATTAACACCGGCGCGAAAGTCGTTCGGGTCGGGCCAGATTGCGCGGAGGAAAACCTCGATCCATCCTTGCTCGGTGTCCGGCGTGAAGTAGACGGCGATATTCGCGCCCGGCGCCGCTGAAGCCGCCACACAGAACGTCTTGCGTGGTCTCGTTGCCAACGTTGAAATAGATGGTCGTGCCCTTAAGAACGGCCTCTGAAAGCGGAACTTTCAATGTGACGATGGTCGACGTTTCTGACCGGGTTACATGCTTGATTTGGCGCCAGTTCACCAGGTTGCCGACAGGCGCATAGACGAAGGATCCGGCAGGGAATCCAGCAGGTATGGCCGTCGGCCCGAAGGTGAGGACATTCTGGTTCGTGTCGGAGGTGGCAGTAGTGACGGCTTTATGCGCGCCGTTGACCGCACCGCCGACCGAAATAGCAATGGGCGTGACCCTTTTCTCACCAACAGAATCGAAATACTGGTCGAGATCGCTCTGCAGGTATCCCCAGTTGCCCCCGGGTGAGATGATCCCAATGGTCTGAGTCGCGATTGCCGGGCCCGGGTCGGGGAAGTTGTAGAGCTCGGTAGCCTTCTTGACGGTCAAGGCGCTCGTGGAAGACGGATCTCCATGCGGGCCCGCATGCTGGCTTACCCGGCGGTTATCCAAGCCGAAGACGCCGAGGATGATGGGCGCGAGTTCTTTGGGAACCGCTATCAGGCCGTCCCTTCCCCGGTAGGTTGCCTCCCCGCGGCTCTGCGGGGCCGGATATTCATATAGCCCCAGCTCCACGGCAAAAGCCTTGCTCATCTGGGCCACGGTTCCGGAAGCGACCACCGTCCGCCGGGCGAGGTGGGCTTCGACGACAGTCATCCCGTGCGCCTTGACGAACCGAGTAATCAATTCCACATCCTCCGGCGCCGCGCCGTATTTTGCAGCAAACTCATCCTCGCTCATACGCGGCTGGAGCTTCCGGGCAGCACGGAGCTCGTCGCTTCCGGGGATCGGCGGACCATCGGGTCGGCGGCGTAAGACGATGGTCACGGAGAAGGACTCCTTCGGATCGGCAGGACCGAGGAGTTTCGCCCCGGGCGAGGGACGCCGCTCGCTGCCTGTCAGAGTCTGATAGCCTTCGGGGATTCCCGAACCGTGTTCCTTGGCGATATTCGGCATAGATGCCCCCTTGGCTGGTTCATCGCGGAAAAAACCGCGGCAAGCCGGATGCCCCACCCTCTGGGCCGCGCTCGGGGCGCGCTCTTGTCCGCTGCCTTTGTTGACAGGGTGGAGAGATTGCCACACTCTATGCGCCCCTCCCCGCCCTGCCAACGCACAAACGTCGCGGCGGTTCGAATCAGAATCATCTGAGTGTTCGGAGCAGAGTCAGTTTGGCAGCCGAGACGCCAGAACCCGCCGCGGCGGGCGGAATTGAAGTTAGCGCAAGGGCGGAAGCCCTGGGTAGGCCGGTTATATGAACCCCGAGCCGGCCTCAGCCGGCGACACAAAACCGTGCCGCCCTACGGGGCTCGCACCCTTATAAAACACGTACCCAGGGCTTCCGCCCTGGGCTATGGCCAGTTCCACCCTCCGGGCTGAGGTTACGGCAATTCGTCCGTCAACCACAATCCCACGATGTGGGAGCTCTGACCTACGAGTCCCGCCCAGCGGGACGAAACAAGAAAGCCCAGCGCTTCAGCGCTGGGTAGGCTGGTTTTATGAACCCCGAGCCGGCTTCAGCCGGCGACACCTCCGAGCCTGTGCCGCCCCTGCTGCGGGGCTCATCATCTCAAATGAATGCCCACCCAGCGCTCCGCTTCGCTCCACGCTGGGCTATCCTGATTCCGCGCCTGCGGCGTTCGGATTACGCCGCTTCATCCTGTCCGGCGCCCGATAAATCACGTCAATGCATCAACCTTGCGCATCTGACAATGTGGTATATGAATACCACATTGTGGGACCATGGTATACGACATTGTGGGATAAACTACTGGGAAATCTAATACGTGAACGACTGCAACGCCGACAGGTTATTGTTGTTGCCCGGCGCCTGCAGAAACCCCAGCCGTTTGGCCGGCACCAGAACGATGGTAAATCCGCCCGGACCCATGGGAAATCCGTCGAGCGACTCCTTCAGATTTCCGTTCTCATCATAGACATGGATCTCGCCCACCGACGCCGGCCGGGGATGGGTAATCAGGAACAGCTTGTTTACCGTATCAACCGCAACGGTCGCCCCGGAGTACTGCCCTATCACCGGCAGGGCGACCTCGAAGCCAGCCTTCGTGGCCAGATTGTAGAACTCAGCCGCATTGTCGGTCTCGGTCGTGGTGCAGGCGATGCCGGTATTGGAGTCAACCGCCAGGCCATTAACAAAGCCATCGCCGAGGCCGGTGAATTCGGTGATGTTACGGCTAGCGAGATCGACAAGGGCAATCTCAGGACTACTGTAAGGTGCGCCCTGCGCCTGGGCCAGGACAGCCATGTTGTTGACGCCGTCATAAGCGAGCAGTGGAGGAACGCCTCCGGTAAAGATGGGGTCCTGGAGCTGGATGATGGGTCCGGAGAGGTTGGTGGCAACGGTAGAGCGAAAGACCTCACGGGTACAGCAGGAGAAACTGGAGGCCATGACAACAGCATTCTGATGTCCCTGGTCTCCCTCGATGTCCTCAAATAACTCCTTGCTGTTGTCGATGGGAGGCAGCCACGCCCCGGTAATCTTGTTGCCCTGGAGAGGATTCAGCAGGGCATAGGTACGGCTGGCCACGTACCCGTTCGCTACGTGCTGGTCCTGGCGCAGCCCGACATGGTTGCCGAGTACGCCTAAGGTAACGAAATTGTCCTGGGTCTCCGTCTGCATCTCGACAACGGCAATGATGGCGCCGGTGCTGGCGTTGAATGTCTCCGTCGCGATGAGGAGATTGCCGTCCGGCAACAGCGAGGCCTCGCTCAGCAGGCCTTCGGTACCGTCGCGGTCAACATCGTAGCCGAAGATCTGTCCCCCAAACATGTCTTGTACAACGAAGCCTTTGCCGACCGGCGATGCTGGTGCCTCGTCTGACATTGTGGGAGATGGTGACTTTGCGGCTGCGACCGGGAGGCCGGCGAGGCCAAAGACGAAGAGAATGGTGATGGCAATAGCTAGACGAAACGACGGCGAAGTCATGGTGGCGTTCTCCTCAGGATAGGACTGCCGCGACGTTTTCATATTCTATGCGTGACATTGTGGCGCGCTCGGTACCGATGATGGAATGCACCGTCATCGTAGGTTTGCCCAGTCGTCCCCTTGTCATGACGATGTCAACGATTTGCAAGAAAGTTGTGACCAACAAACTGAGCCGTTGCGCGAGGCTCAATTTTCCCAAATCAGGAAACGCACAGCAGGGGCCCTGGAAGGCCCGTAGTTGCGTTTTGATTCTCCGGACGACCCGAACATCGTCCGAGGCTGAGATCGTCGCGCTACGGGCTTCCTACGCGATTTCAGAGGCACTTTATGGAGGTTGGCGAGTGGCAAAATGGTGGTTGGATGTGCAGGCACCTAAGTTCCGAATGTGGGAACATACCATTGTCTATGTATATGACAATAATGATGCTTACAGCAGGCTGGGCGTTTCTGCTGCTTTCTCAGTCCATCGCCTGCCGTCCAACCTACTGTCCACAGCCGGGCACCTGGTCCACGGAGATGGACGGCACTCCCGGCCGCCACCGGACCAACCTCAATGGAATGTGTGGATTGAACGATCCGCTCTGCGGCAACGTAAGTGCCTTATAAGTCTTGGAAGCCAAGAGTTGAACCTATGCAGGATATCCGCCTCGCGTTTCGGCAGTTGCTCAAGTCACCCGGCTTTGCCATCACCGTCATCCTTACCATTGCTCTAGGGATTGGCGCGAACACCGCCATCTTCACCCTGGTGCACGCTGTCCTGATGAAGTCGCTACCGGTCGTCGATCCCAAGACGCTCTACCGCGTGGGCGATAAGGACGACTGCTGCGTGAACGGCGGCTATATCAACGATGATGGCGATTTCGACCTGTTCTCCTACGAACTGTACAAGCATTTTCGCGACTCGACGCCGGAGTTTGAGCAACTGGCGGCCATGCAGTCGGGCGGCGCAGGCATGACGGTGCGGCGAGGCTCGGAGCCAGCCAAGTTCGAGCGCAGCGAATATGTATCGGGAAATTACTTCACTACATTTGGCATTGGGCCGTTCGCCGGGCGTATGTTGACACCGGCGGATGACACGCCGGCCGCGGCCCCGGCCACGGTCATGAGCTATTGGGCGTGGCAATCGGACTACGGATCGGACCCTTCGGTGGTCGGATCGACGCTTTATATTCAGGGCCAACCGGTGACCGTGGTCGGAATTGCGCCTCCGGGATTCTTCGGCGACCGGATCCGAAGCCGTCCGCCGGCGCTCTGGATCCCGCTGGCTCTGGAGCCGGTCATCGAGCGGGAGAATAGCAATTTGCGTGTACCGGAGAGCAACTGGCTCTACGTGGTTGGGCGGGTCAGGCCGGGCGCAGGTATTGGGCCTCTCCAGGCAAGAATGTCCAACACACTGCGAGTGTGGCTTGCAACTCAGGACGCGTACACGCGGAATGGCGGCTCGACGATCATCCCCAAGCAGCACGTGGTGATAACGCCGGGGGGCGCGGGCATTCAGAACCTTCAGCAGGAGACCGGCAAGGGACTCTACCTCCTGATGGCAATCTCGGGACTGGTGCTGCTGGTGGCATGCGCGAACGTAGCCAACCTGCTGCTGGCGCGGGGCACGACGCGAAAAGCTGAGACTTCGATACGCATGGCGTTAGGCGCTGCGCGGAGCCGGCTCGTGCGGCAGATGCTGACGGAGAGCGTGCTGCTGGCCTGTCTCGGCGGCCTGGCAGGGCTCTTCGTTGCCTACGAGGGAACGCGAACCATCCTGTCGCTGGCCTTTCCCAATTCGCCTCATATGCCGATCGACACCAGCCCGTCGTTGCCGGTGTTGGGATTTGCCTTCCTGCTATCTCTGGTGACGGGAGTGGTGTTCGGCATCGTGCCGGCGTGGATTACTTCGCACTCCGATCCTGCCGAGGCCTTGCGCGGAGTGAACCGCTCGACGCGCGACCGCTCGTCGCTGCCGCAGAAATCGCTGATCGTGTTTCAGGCGGCGCTGTCGCTCGGCCTGCTGGTGAGCGCCGGACTGCTGACCAAGAGCCTGAGAAATCTGGAACGTCAGGATTTTGGCCTCCAGACGACCAACCGGTATGTTGTGCACATCGACCCAGCCGGGGCGGGTTACACGCCGGAAAAGCTGCCCGCGCTTGTACCAGGCGTTAGAACAACGTTTCGGGGCGCTGCCCGGTGTGCAGGGCGTGGGGCTGGCGTTGTACAGCACATTGGAGGGCAACAATTGGGGTGAGGGCATCCGGGTGGAAGGACGGCCGGAGCCAGGACCGAACGAGCACATCAACTCATCGTGGGACCGGGTGAATCCGCAGTTCTTCGCCACCGTTGGCCAGCCGGTGATTCGCGGCCGCGGCTTTACCGAAGCTGACACTGCGACCTCGCAAATGGTGGCCGTGGTCAACCAGGCCTTCGTGAAGAAGTTCTTCCCCAAGGAAGACCCGATCGGGCGCCACTTCGGCATCTTCGATATTAAGTATGCCGGCGCTTTCGAGATCGTGGGCATCGTCGCCGACGCCAAGTACAACAACCCGCGCGAGGAATACCGGCCCATGTACTTTCGGCCGCTGACGCAGCAATTGCGGGTGACCAACCCGAACTATGTTATGGCTGAGGCGCGGTCGCTCTACATCAACTCGGTTACCTTGAACTTCAAGAGCCCGCCGCCAAACGTGGATACGATGATGCGTCACACTCTGGCCGACATTGACCCCAACCTGACCATCATCGACCTGCAATCTCTGGACGAGCAGGTGAGCGGCAACTTCAATCAGGAACGGCTGATCGCGCGGCTGACCATCTTGTTTGGACTGCTGGCGCTGGTGCTGGCGGCGGTTGGGCTGTACGGCATCACGTCGTACACAGTCGCGCGCCGCACCAGCGAGATTGGGCTGCGCATGGCGCTGGGCGCGGACCGCGGCAAGGTGGTGCGCCTGGTGCTGCGCGGCGCGTTCGTCCAGGTGGGACTGGGGCTGGCGCTGGGAATTCCGATTACGCTGCTGGGCGCACACTTTATGCGCGACCAGCTCTATGGCGTGCGCTCCTGGGACCCGCTCAGCATCGCGATTGCTGTGGTTGTGTTATCGGGGGCGGCGGCCCTGGCGGGATTCATTCCGGCGCGGCGGGCCGCCAGCATTGAGCCGATGGAGGCGCTGCGCATCGAGTAGCGCGGCGCGAAGGTCCACCCAGACTGAGTACGGCCCACCCAGGTAACTTTCAGAAGCCGGAACGGTTAGGGGGCTTGCATATTTTGCTGCGCGCGGCGAAAAGCGTAATCACTCACGTGGATCAGACCCTGGAAGGGGCGATGAATATCGGTGATGGCTATCAGCGCCAGCGAGATGAGCACGGAAAAGGAAAAGACCTGCAAGGCGTGGAGTTTCGTACTTTCTGAGCCAAACATGCAGGAGGAAATGATGGTTAAAACGCCCCCGACCAGAAGCACGCACCAAAGCACCCTGGGAAGTCGGTAGGTGCTCTGCATCAGCCGCGTCATGCGGTGCTGACTAAGGGCAATCAATTCCGAAAGCACATGGTCTTCGGCGGTTTGCTCGGCCGGCGATGCCGTCCGCACCGACATTGCGGCCGTCCACATCTCCTTATTGATCTCAACGCTTCTCTCAGGCACCTGACCTGCGGCCATCTGCGGCCAGTCGCCATGGATTACCCCTCCGGCATAGGAGAGCGCCAAGCTCCGCAATTGTGTGCGCTGCGGCTCCGGAAGACCGTCGGCCAAATGATAAACATTCACCACCGAATTCGACTCGAGGTCCGCGTTCAGGGTGGCCTCACCAAAAGCGGTCCAAACGGCGTACAGCATGAAGCCCATGATAACCGCATAGGTAGTGCCGAGGATGCTCAGTTGCCAGCCGATCAAGTCATTATGACTACGCCGCTTCTCCCACGGCCACATGCGGTTCAGGGCGTTCATAAACAGCAGTGAGCCGATCACGGTTACCGTGACGACGACGAAGTTCTGAGTGAGAGTCAGCATCGGTTATAGGCTTCAGCGCGGTTTCCTAGTGTATAAAAACTTCCGGTTGACTGTCGCGTTCGTAGCAGGGCTGAGGGAGCTGGCGAATCGAGTAACGTCCGATGCTACCAGCCGACTCCCGGCAGGGAACAGTTGCCGCCATTCTGCAGCCAGCGCGCGCCCCAGCCAGTGAGCTCGAGAATGTTGATTGGCGCGCTGACCTCGTTGGGGTGGGCGCCGATTTCCAACCGGATCAGCCGGTCGATGGCAGCCGCCGAACCGACGCTGCGCGGCTGGCCCGATCCGGCAACGTACGGTTTGATGCGCTCCCAATATCCGAAGTAGAAGATTTGGGTGTCTTGCCGGCAATTGCCCGGGCAGATGGTCGTTCTAGCGGTGAAGCGGTTGCCCGCGCCGGCGCGCCGCAGCTCCACAATGCCCAGCATCGGTTGGCCTCTGACGGTCTGGGCCACCGCCAGCTGTATAAAGTCCGAGGTGTCGCTGGCCGGGGCCATCAGGTAGCGATACTCGCTCGAATTTCTGGCCTGGAGGTCCGCCATCTGTTTCTCCACCTTGCGCTGGAGAGCGAGAGCCGTGCTGGAGACGTGGCTGGCGAAGGTGCCGTCACCCGCGAAGCCCTCTCGAATTGCCTCCGTGACATGGTTGCTTCTGCCGTAATGAGCAAAGCCCGAGATGGTGGCGTAAACCTCGTGAACTTGAAACAGCTTGCATTCCGTTACCGGCCCATTCTCCCGATACCAGGCGCGACTATCCGCGGCCAGAACAATTCGATAACGGCTGCGCAGGATGATTTCGGTTGTCGCCTTGACTGGCGTGAGGGGAACAAGGCAGAGCAAAGCCAGCATGGTGAGTCGAATCGCTGCGAAAATCCGTGGCGGGCGATGCATTGCTCTACTGGTTTTATCTGCTTCTGATGACATCCTGCTCCAAAGAGGCTGTCCGCGATTGTGGACCCCGAATCGGCAATTCCCGCAGCCGCTCCGCGGCGGCATTGATTTGAGCCGTGGGCGTAAGCCCGCGGCCGGTGTCGTCTCCGAAGGCCTGAGCCGCGGTCCCCGTTACGCGCCGGTTTTGCGCGTAATGACGTGGAGGAGCGACGGCACGATTCCGCCAGTTCTTGTGCCGCCGCTGGCGCGGCTCCCTTCCTTTACGGGCATAGAAACCGCGGGCTTGCGCCCGCGGCTAAAGCAAATGTCGCCGCTACGCGGCTCGGCAAAGAAGCTCAACCCGGTCCCTGATGCAAAACGATCTACAAAGTACGTCCTCGATAATCAAACCCCGTATGGCGGCAAAAGGCTCATCCGGTAAAACAGACCTGCCCCGTCGCCGCTGGCCGCAAAAAGTGCAACCAATGGGTTGCTTTTTCTGTTGGCCCTGATCTAATATGCAACCTGGAGGTTGCATTCAATGAATGACCGTGTTGAGAAGCGGATTGAACTCAAAGCGCCGGTCGCGCGCGTCTGGCGGGCGCTGACCGATTACCGTGAATTTGGCGAGTGGTTTCGCGTGAAGCTGGAAGGCCCGTTTGTCCCGGGCCAGGTGTCGCGCGGCCAGATTACCCATCCCGGCTATGAGCACGTTAAATGGGAGGCGGTGGTGCAGCAGATGGTGCCCGAGCGGCTCTTCTCCTTTACCTGGCATCCTTATTCGGTCGATCCCAATGTCGACTATTCGAAGGAGACGCCCACGCTGGTCGAATTCAGGCTGGAGGAGACGCCGGGCGGCACGCTGCTCCTGCTCACCGAGTCCGGCTTCGACAAGATCCCTGCCGACCGCCGTTTGGAGGCCTTCCGCAAGAATGACGGAGGTTGGGCGCAGCAGATGAAGAACATCGAAAGCCATGTCGCAGAGAAGCCGTAACGCCGTGGCTGCGAAACGGCGGGTTCATGCCCCGGTCTTCGCCGCGTTGGGTGACGAAACGCGGCTGGCGCTGGTGGCGAAGCTCTGCCGCGGGCGGCCACATTCCATCTCGCAGTTGACGGAGGGCTGCAGAATGACCCGCCAGGCGGTCACCAAGCATCTTCGCGTGTTGGAAGAGGCGGGGATCGTGCACGGGGTCCGCGAGGGGCGCGAGATCAGGTTCCAATTCGATCCGGAGCCGATGAAGGAAATTAAGCAATACCTCGATCTCGTCTCCGAGGAATGGGACCAGGCGCTGGGCAGGCTGAAATCGTTCATCGAAGGGTGAGCCGTGGGCGCAAAGGCGCCTTGGGTGGGGCACAGTGTATTTCATGGGTGGGGCGCATTCATCCATTGGGTGGGGCACTAGCATGGGGCACAGCGCGCAACGCCCCGGTGAGGCTATGGCAGAGAGCCGAGGCGAAGCGTCCACGGCGAAATTCGGCTTATGCGGAGGAGGTCAGTGCCGGTCCAGGGATCGGCTGCCAGGCGTTCGACGATCTCCTCCGGAGTGCCGGCGCGAACGATCAGCAGGACGTTGGGGGTGTCTTCCAGAGGGCCGCCCAGCACGATAAAACCCTCCTTTTGCAGACCGCTCATAAAAGACGCATGCGCGTCCCAATCCGGTTGACTCTCCAGCGGCGCTGAAGGCTGCCATGCGCCACCCCGGGTACGGACCACAGCAAACAGCTTCATGGTTGTTCGATTATAGCTGTGCGATTGGCGCCTCTCACGGAGGCGCGGATTTCACTGCGGAACAACGCCCTGCTTCAGGTCTTCCGCGGCCTGCTGCAAGTTACCGGGAGTGCCGAGGTCGCGCCAGTAGTAACCGTCCGCACGGAACGCAAGAATTTTCTCTCCATGCGCGGCCAGCCGGAGGTACGTGTCGATGATGGAGAAGGCGCCCTCTTCCGTCATCATCGCCAGGAGGCGTGGAGAGATGATATGAATGCCGGAAAAGGCCAGCGCCTGGGGCTGCTGACAGGGCCGGGCCATTTCCGTGGTTTGTTCGCGCTGGAATCGCCGGCCGCAAAGCCGGAGTTGGTCGTCGAACAGCAGATAACGTGAGCTGATGCGGTCCTGAACGGCCAGCGTAGCCAGCGCGCCCTTGTCAACATGGAATTGCCTCATCCGTTGCACATCGATTGTGCTGAGCACGTCCACGTTGTGCAGCAAGAACGGTTGCTCCTTTTCTCTGGGATCGTCAAGGAAGAACCAGGCGGCCTTTTTCAGCCCGCCGCCGGTGTCCAGCAGGACGTCCTCGCGAGAGATCTCGATCCGCATGCCGAAGTTATTGTTGGCTTGCAGATACTCAAGAATCATGTCGGCAAAGTGATGTACGTTGACAATCACTTCGCAAACCCCAAAGCCGCGCAAACGGGTAAGGGTGATCTCCAGCAGCGTGCGCCCGTCAATTTCCAGCAGCGCCTTGGGTCGCTCGGCGGTGAGCGGCCGCAGACGCGTGCCCAGACCCGCAGCCAGGACCATCGCCTTCATTGGGCGGTCCCTTCGAGTTCGCGATGGTGCACCGCGACATCCACGCCGTCTTGCTCGCGCAAGTGCCTGGCCAATTGCTCGGCCAGATACACCGAGCGATGCTGGCCGCCGGTGCAGCCGAAGGCCACCGTCAAGCTCTTAAATCCGCGACCCTGGTACGCGCGGACGCTGTCGTCGACCATGGCCGTGACGCCGGCGAGGAACCGCCTCACGCTCTCCTGCTGATTCAAGTACTCAATGACCGGCGCGTCCATGCCGGTAAGGGCCTTGAAGCGTTCCTCACGTCCGGGGTTGGGAAGGCTGCGCACATCGAAGACAAAGCCGCCCCCATGCCCGGTTTCGTCCTTGGGCAGGCCGCGGTGAAAGGAAAAACTGGTGATTCCTACGGTAAGGTTTTTGGGCTCGCCGGCGACGCTCTGCAGGGTTTCTGACGCCAGCATGTTGGTGAAGGCGTTCATCAGTGACGGCAGCTCGATGGGGAGGGTCACGTTGTGCAACAGCCAGCGGACGTTTCGCAGTGCATAGGGCACGCTCTGCAAGAAGTGCAGCTTGCGCTCGTAGTAACCGCGAAATCCGTAAGCACCCAGCGCCTGCATGAGCCGAACGTAGGCGTAGGCGTAGTAGTGGTGCATGAACGAGGCGCGATCCACCGGCATGAAGGTTGCGAGCACATCCAGATAATGATCGAGCAATTCCTGGCGCAGATGCGGCGGCAAATCGGCCTTGGAATCGTAAAGCAGCGAGGCGATGTCGTATTGCAAGGCCCCACGGCGACCACCCTGATAGTCGAGAAAGAACGGCTGGTCGCCGACCAGCATCACGTTGCGCGATTGGAAGTCGCGATAGAGGAAGTAATCGCGATCGGCAGTCAGCAGAAATTTGGTCAGCCGGACGAAGTCGTTTTCCAGCGCCTGTTCGCTGAAGGGGATGCCGGCGAGGCGAAGAAAGTAATACTTGAAGTAGTTCAGGTCCCAGGTGATGGACTGGCGATCGAAGCTGGTCCGCGGATAGCAGACTTTGTAGTTCACCTGGTGGCGGAGCTCAACCTGAAAGCGTGGCAACGTAGCTACCACCTTACGATAGGCCTCCACCGCCGTAGGGAAGATCTCATCCCCGTCCCGGTTCTTCGACAGGAAGTCGAACAGCGTGGTGTCGCCCAGGTCCTGTTCGAGATAGGCGCCATAGCTCAAGTCTTCCCCATAGATCTCCGGCACGGGAAGACCGTGGCGCCGAAAACATCGGGAAAATTCAACGAAGGCGACATTCTCTTCGCGCACGCTGTGCAGGATCCCGATCGCCGTCACCTGATCGTTGGCGAGGCGGATGATGTTGCGCCCGGAACCGCTGAGCTGGCTTCGCAGCGGTTGCACCAGCGTCGCCGGAGCGTGGAAATGCTCCTCAAAGAGTCGCTTGAGAATCTCCATAGCGTGGTTGCGGGTCATCGCTCTCCGGCGGCAGCTGCGACGGCCGAATGGGCACTACAGAATCTTCTTCCCGAATGCCGATAGCGCCAGCTCCACCGCCAGCTCGGCGGTCTGGTTGCGCTCGTCGAGTACCGGATTCACTTCCACCATCTCGAAGCTCAACATGCGGCCATGGTCGGCGATGATCTCCATTGCCAGATGACCCTCGCGATACGTCGCCCCGCCCCACACCGGAGTACCCACGCCGGGCGCGTCTTCCGGGTCAATCCAGTCGAGATCGAGCGAGACGTGATAGCCAACTGTTCCGCGGCCGGCCAGACGCAGCGCTTCTTCCATCACGGTGCGCATGCCGCGCTCGTCAATGTCGCGCATGGTGAAGACGTGTACGCCCGACTTGTGTATGTTCTCGCGCTCATGGTTGTCCACGTCGCGGATACCGACCAGCACACAGTTGTTGGGCTGCACCTTGGGGCTGAATCCGAAGAGATCGGTAAGCGGCGAGGGGAACAATCCCATGATTGCGCCCAGCGGCATGCCGTGAACGTTACCGCTGGGTGAGCTATCAGGAGTATTGATGTCGGTGTGCGCGTCGATCCACAGCAGCCCGATGCGCTGGTGCTTGCGGCGATAAAACTCTGCTACTCCGGAGACGGTGCCGGCAGCAATGGAATGATCACCTCCCAGGACAATCGGGATCGCGTCGCTCTCCAGGGTCTTCACCACCAGCTCGGCTTCTTTGGAGCACGTCTCGGTTATTTCCTTGAGATATTTCGCGTGCGGATCGCCTTCCGCCTTGGTTTCGGCCAGAGCGACGGGGATATTGCCCGCATCCTTCACGTCGTAGCCGAGCGCCTCCAGCTTGGCTTCCAGGCCGGCGACTCGCATGGCCGACGGGCCCATGTCCACGCCCCGGCGCGACTGGCCGAGGTCCAGGGGCACGCCAATAATGCGAATGTGCTTGGTATCAATATTCTGGAGGGGCTTGGTAATCGCGCTGGTTGCCATAAGATTCCTAGCAGCTCTATGAAGATTGCGGCAGCTTGAAAGGGCACGGCTTCAGCCGTGCCGCACGAAGTGTTAGAAGCTCGGCTTTAGCCGCTGAGGGGCTTCGAATTTCGCTGCAAACGCGATGTTCTCAGTGGCTAAAGCCAGCACCGGCATAACTGATCTACGGCGTGCCTAAAGGCGCGCCCCTTCAAGGCTCACGGGTACAGCCGATGCAGCGTGCGAGCGAAAGGAATGGTCTCGCGCACGTGCTCCAGCCCGCAAATCCACGCCACCGCCCGCTCGATGCCCATTCCGAATCCCGAATGCGGGACGCTGCCGTACTTGCGCAAATCGAGATACCACTTGAACGCCTCTTCCGGCAGCCCGTGCTCGTGAATACGCTTCACCAGCAGCTCGTATGACGCCGTACGCTGCGAGCCGCCGATGATCTCGCCGTAACCCTCGGGCGCCAGCACGTCCACGCACAGCGCCAGCTCCGGACGCTGCGGGTCCGGTTCCATGTAAAAGGCCTTCACCGCGGCGGGATAACGATGCACCATCACCGGCCGCTCGAACTGCGACGAGATGTAAGTCTCGTCTGGCGAGCCAAAGTCACCGCCGTACTCGAACCTGTTCTCGATCAGCCCCTTCGCGTGAGCTTCCTGCAGCATCTTGACGGCTTCGTCGTATGTGATCCGCGGAAAGGGCGTGTCAATCTTCTCCAGCTTGCTGAGGTCGCGGCCGATGGTGTCCAGCTCCGAACGGCGGCGCTCCAGACAGCGCTCTCACAATGAAGGTGATGAACTCCTCGGCCAGCACCATCAAGTCGTCGAGCGTGGCATAGGCGACCTCCGGCTCGACCATCCAGAACTCGGTGAGATGGCGGCGCGTCTTCGACTTTTCCGCGCGAAAAGTCGGCCCGAAGCTGTACACCTTGCCCAGCGCCATCGCCGTGGCCTCAATGTAGAGCTGGCCCGACTGCGTCAGGTAGGCCTGCTCGTCGAAGTAGTCCACCGGGAAAAGCGTTGTCGTACCCTCGCAAGCCGCCGGCGTTAGGATGGGCGGATCGGTGAGCGTGAAGCCGTGCTCGTCGAAGTAATCGCGCGCCGCCTTGATGATTTCGGCGCGCACCCGCAGCACCGCCGCCTGACGCGGCGAGCGCACCCACAGATGACGGTGTTCCATCAGGAAGTCAACGCCGTGCTCTTTCGGCGAGATCGGATAAGGATCGTCCGGGTTGACCCGCTGCAAGACCTGCGCGTCGGTGACGTCCAGTTCGTATCCGCCCGGCGCGCGCTTGTCGGCGCGAACTTTGCCGGTGACGATCACGCTCGATTCCTGTGTCAGGTTCTTGATGGAGTCGAACAGCTCCGGCGAAACCGCGTTCTTCGCCACCACGCCCTGGATGATTCCGCTGCCGTCGCGAAAGATGGGAAACAGCAGCTTGCCGCTCTCGCGCAGGTTGTAGAGCCAGCCGCGAAGGGTGACGGTCTGGCCTTCATGTTGGCCGATCTCGCGGATAGTGGTGACCGGGGCTTCTGTCGCTTCCAGTTTCATGGGTGCGTTCATGAGTCCTTGGTCTGCAACTACATTTAGAATAACTATAGGAGCTTACTATGGCCCTCGATTGGTCACAATGTCCGGCGGTAGAAAGCGTGCCGGGCCGAGTGAGTGGCGCATGGGTTTTTCGTGGGACGCGCATGCCGGTTTCCATCGTATTTGAGAACCTCGCCTCCGGTATGACGGTTGATGAAGTCATCGAACAGTTCGATGTGACCCGCGAACAAATTCAGGCTGTGTTGGAATTTGCCGCCCGCAGTCTGGACAGGGTGCCAGCATACACTTAGCAGATGCTCGTGCTTTTCGATCAAGGGACGCCGCGAGGGCTGGCGCGGTGGCTCACCGGCCACACGGTCAAGGAAGCGAAGGCACAAGGGTGGGACGGTCTCAGCAACGGTGATTTACTCACAGAAGCTGAGAAGGCTGGTTTCGACGTGCTCATCACGACCGACAAAAACATCCGTCATCAGCAGAATCTTGCTAAGCGAAGAATTGCAATCGTCGTCGTGGGAAATCCACTATGGCCCGTACTGCGGTTACATGCAGATGTGGTCGTAGCCGCAGTAAACGCGGCCACGCCGGGGAGCTACACGGAGGTAGCCATCCCGGATTGATGCGCAGTTTAGAATTCTCGCGTGCCTGAACCAGCCATTGCAGCCGAGGGACCACGCGAGCCTCGCCTCAGCCTGCTGCAACGCCTTCAGATTAACGTGATTTCGTGGCTGGCCTCGGTCGTGGTCGGGCTCATCGGGCGCACGCTGCGCATGACCATCACGTTTGAGGAAGGCTCCATGCCCGGCCTGCACCAGATTTCGCCCGGCATCTACCCCTTCTGGCATCGCTGCGTGCTGCCGGCGACGTGGCTGTTCCGCAATGAGAACATCGGCGTGCTTACCAGTCTCAGCCGCGACGGGGAATACATCGCACGGGTGATTCGCCGCTTCGGATTTGTGCCGGTGCGCGGTTCCAGTTCGCGCGGCGGCCAGCGCGGCCTGCTGGAAATGGAGACGATGGTAAAAGCAGGCGGCGCTGTAGCGTTCACCATCGACGGCCCGCGCGGACCGCGCTACGTCGCCAAGAAAGGCCCGGTGATGCTGGCGCGCCTCACCGGAATTCCCATCACCGCGTTTTATGTGGCCGTCGAAAAGCGGTGGGTCCTGAAGACGTGGGACGCGATGGTCATCCCGAAACCGTTTTCCCGCGCCTATGTGCGCGGGCGCAAAGTACATCTTTGTTCCACCTGACGCCGACGATGCGGCGCTCGATCGCCATTATGTCGAAATGCAGGCCGCGCTGAAGCGGGTGACCGAGTTCGCCGAGGCGCAATTTTCGCCGCAACCTGATTGACACCGCCCTCCGGCGACATTACAGTACGAGTCCTATCCCGAGCGAAGTCGAGGGATTGTTCTTTGCCAATTAGCGTTCGCGCGCTCCGCATAAGCGGAGCTGGGAAGCGGGTGTAAAGCCCGCGCTGCCGCGCAACTGTAAGCGAGTCGTTGGCGCAAGGCCACTGTGCAAACGGGAAGGCCCCGCCGCTGTCCGCGACGCACGTCGCAACTCGCAAGCCAGGAGACCGGCGCGAACTACGGGGTCCCCGGTGCACGCCGATTTTGCGTGCGATGGGGTGCTCTGTCCACCAACCCCTTTCGCGTGCAAAGGAGGAGTGCCATGTTCATCGTTCGCGTCATGCTGGCCGTGCTGCTGTCGGTCACAGCAGCTCTCGCGGCCGACCTAAAAGTATCCGTACAGAGTCCATCCGGCGAGCGCGTTGCCGGCGTGCAGATTAGCCTGTTTCGCTCCGGCGACAACTCCGGAGTCGGTGTACAAACCACCGCCGGTGACGGCACCGCCACGTTCCCCAACTTGGCGGACGGGCAGTATCGCGCGGTCGTGCTCGCGCCAGGATTTGCCGAGCAGTCGTTGCAAGTGGCTATCCCGGCAACCCAGACGCTCAGCGTCGAGCTGAAGCTGGCGACTGCGTCGCAGACCGTGGTCGTCTCCGCGACCGCTACGCCTGCAACGGCAGAGCAGACGGGCACCTCGGTCGGCGTGCTGACCAGCGAACAGCTGACCGCCATTAATCCCATCGCCGCTCCGGACGCCCTGCTCTACATTCCCGGAGCGATCGTCAGCACGGCCGGGCGGCGCGGCAACATCAGCAGCCTGTTCGTGCGTGGCGGCGAATCCAATTACAACAAGGTGCTGGTGGATGGCGTGCCGGTAAACGATCCCGGCGGCTACTTCGATTTCGGCGTGGTTCCAATGAACAACGTCGACCGCCTCGAGGTGGAGCGCGGCCCGGAGAGCACGGTGTATGGCTCAGACGCCATGACCAGCGTGGTGCAGCTTTGGACCGCGACCGGCAGCACGCACACGCCGCAGATTCAGTTCGGTGCCGACGGTGGAAACTTCTCTACTGCGAACGGCTACGCGTCGGTGGCGGGAGCGCGCGGAATTTTCGACTACAACGTCTTCGCCAACCAGTTCGACACGCAGGGCCAGGGCATCAACGACGCGTACTCGAACTCGTTGCAGGGCGGAAACATTGGTGTGAAAATCAATCGACCGTGTGGCGTTTCGCTTGCGCGCGCGTCACTACAACAGTTGGACCGGCCTGCAGTCCAACTGGTGGTTCAACGGCAATCCCGAGCTTCCGCCCGATCCCAACCAGTACGCGCACCAGAACAACTTCCTCGCCAGCGGCGACCTCACGGTCAGCGGGCCGGGGGCATGGCAGCACCAGTTCACCGGCTTCGAGTACCACCACGTTGACCTCAACGTGAACCCGGTTGACGATCTGGACCGTCCCTTCGACAGCGCCTACAGCAGCCTGACGAAATACAACGTCGCCGGCTTTGGATATCAGGGTGTTTACACGCCGCGGCCGTGGGCGCAGACCACGCTGGGCTACAACTTCGAGGACGAAAACGGCTACATCAACAACAATTCGGACGCCGGAATCAGCACCACGCACGGCCTGCGCTACAACAACTACCTGTTCGCGCAGCAGACTGTCGTTTGGCGGCGGCTGTCGGTGCTGGCTGGCGTCGGCTACGTCAACAACAGCAGCTTCGGCGGCAAAGTCAGCCCGCGGGCCTCGGCGACGTTTCTGGCATGGCGCGGCAACTCGATTTTCAGCGGTACGCGGCTGCACTTTGGCTACGCGGAGGGCATCAAGGAACCTAGCTTCGAGCAGACCTTCGGCATCACCGGAACGTTCCCCACGTTGCCCAATCCCGATCTAAAGCCGGAGCAGAACCAGGCAATCGAGGCCGGTGTGCTGCAGTCGCTGTTCGATAGTCGCCTGTCGCTGAGCGCCGTGTACTACCACAATCAGTTTCGCGACCAGATCGAGTACGTGTACAACTCCGACACCAATACCAGCCAGTATGTGAACTTCAATCGTGCGATGGCGCAGGGCGCCGAGGTCGTGTTGAGCGGCCGGCTCGTCAATCACCTGTCGCTGACGGCCGCTTATACCTACACTTCGACGCAGATTCAGCAGGCGCCGCCGTGCGATCCCGATGCCGGTTGCGATCCGCGGATTTACGGCGTGGGAGCACCCTTGCTGCGGCGCCCCAAACAGGCGGGCATGCTGCTGGCGACCTACACGCGCCAGCGCTGGGGAGGATTCCTTGGCGTTACCGCGGTCGGACAGCGTCCCGACTCCGACTTCCTCTTCGGATATATTCCGCCCATCTACTATGCTGCCGGATATGCGCGGGTGGACCTCGGCGGCTGGTTCGCCTTTAACCATCACGTGACGGCGTACGCGAACGTGAACAATGCGCTGAACAACCACTACAACGAGGTGCTGGGATATCCCGCGCTACGGGTGAACTTCCGGGCGGGACTACGGTTCAGCTTTGGAGGAGAGTAGAGCCTAGTCTCGCAAAACGCTACGGGTTGTATCAGGGCACTTCAGTCGTGCCGAAAGCTGCGTTACAAAAGCGACGGGCTTTAGAGACTGTGTCACAACTGACCCACACGCCGTTTAGCCGTGCTCTTGCGGAACCGAGTTGCGACGCTTTTCCCGTGTTCCGCAGAGGCCAACGTTGCTATCTTGACGCACCTCAATGCCGCAGACGGTGATAGCGCGTCAGGTTGTAGCTGATGGCCGCCAAGAGCAGTTCCGTGCTCACCGCCGCCAGTCCAACCCGCAGAAACTGCCGCATCCCCCGCTGTTCTTTCAGCGCTCCGATCACCGGTTCCACCAGGCTCTTGCGATGCAGATAAGTTCGCCGACCTTCTCGACTGCGCAACTTGCGCCGCATCTTTCGCGTCGCCCGATGACGCGGAGGCCGATTTTCCTTCCCGCGTTTCCCCAGGTTCAGTTCCCGCGCCAGATTCGAATCCGGTACATACCCATCGATGCCTTGTGCCTCCAGTGCGTCCAGATTATCTCCGCTATAAAATCCGCTGTCGGCCAGCACTTTCTGGGGTCGGGCTCGGCACTGTCGCTCCACCTCGGCTACCATGGGCAACAACGATGCATTGTCCGTGGCATTCTGCGTCACCCGCACGGCCACGATGAAGTGGTCCTCACTGACCGCGATCTCGCCGCTATAGCCCAAACGAAATCTCCCACCCCGCTCGCGCAAGAAGCGCGCGTCCGGATCGGTCAGCGACTCTTTGCCCCTGAGCCCCGCAGCCCGGCTCGCGCTGCATCGCGCGCCGCAATCGCTCCGCCGTCCCCACGCCCACTTCCAAGCCCGGCTCCTGGTCCGGATCTTCGGTCTCCATCGCCCGCCGCCACTGTCGCACCTGCCGCTCATCCTGCTGGCGCAACCGATCCGGCGAAGCGTTGGCCTTGATGCGGGTCGAATCAATCGCCACTCGTCCGAGCCGCGCCATGCCGGCCTTCCGCGCCCATCCCAGCACCTGGGTAAACAACTGCTCGATGGCTTGGCCATGCCGCCGCAAAAACTCACTCCACGTCTTGTGGTCCGGTCGCAGCCCGCCCGCCAAAAAGCGAAACCCCAAGTCTTCCTGCACCCGCCGCTCCAGCTTGCGCGTCGAGCGCACGTTCACCGCAAACCCGTACAGCCAAAGCTTCAGCATCATCCGCGGGTTGTAAGCCTTCTGCCCCTCTTCGCTGTAGGCCTCATCAAAGCCGCTCAGCTCCAGTCCTTCGACCATCTCGTGGATCAAAAAACACAGATGCCCCGGCGGCAACTCGTCCCGCACATGACGCGGCAACAACTCGGCTTGTTCTGGCGAATAGGCGAAATAGTTCGGCATAACTCTTTCTTCGCCTATTTTTTCCTTCACCGCAAGTACCAAGTTGTGACACAGTCTCTTTAGCCCCTGCACCGTGAAATGCACTCGGACCAGGGCTAAAGGCCAAAATGTTATGGAAACCGATTACGGCACGGCTGAAGCCGTGCCCTGATACAAAGCGATGAAGCGATTAGGTTCTAGTCTTTTCCCTGCGCCGCGGCAACATGGTTGTGGTTGTGATACTTCATCCGGATCTGGCGCAGCTTGTCCACGTGCTGGTCGCTGAGCGTCTGCTGTTTGCCGAGCAGGTGTGTAACCAGGGCGATCTTGGCAAAGTGCTCAACCGTTTCCATATTCATGTAGGCGTTGAGCAGGTCAGCGCCGCAGGTCACCACTCCGTGATTGGCCATCAGAATGGCGTCGTGCTCGGCAACCAGAGGCGCCAGCGCTTCCGCCAGCTCGGGGGTGCCGGGCGTCTCATAGTTGGCCAGCGGAACCGAGCCGAGGGTGACGATGATTTCCGAACACAGCGCGCTGTCAAGCGCCAGTCCGGCAGCGGCATAGCCGGTCGCCGTGGGAGGATGCGCGTGCACAACTGCGTTGACATCCGGACGCCGCCGGTAAATCAGCAGGTGCATGGCAATTTCGCTGGACGCATCGCGCGAGCCGTTGACCTTCTTCCCATGCTGGTCCACGACCACCAGGTCTTCCGCTTCCATCAGGCCCTTGCTCATCACGGTGGGCGTGCACGAAAAACCTGCCGTTTTCCAGACGCACTGACAGGTTGCCATCGGTCGCGGCGACCAGTCCGTTCTGGTGCAATAACTTTCCAAAGCGGACGATTTCGTCCCTATGCTTTTGTTCTGTTTTCATGCAGTAAAACGGGAGCCCCTTGCAAAACCCATATCTATCGTACCGCAGGTCGCCGCCGTCGCAAAGAACTACGTTACCAGAGTGTGACAGCCACGGGTCGGGCATAATCGGGATGTGCTGGTCTCCCAGTTTGATTACCACCTTCCGCCGGAGTTGGTCGCCCAGCAGCCCCTGGCCGACCGGGCGGCGGCTCGATTGCTGCACCTTGACCGGGGGAGGGAACTTCTGGAGGACCGCGCCTTTCGCGACTTCCCCGATTTGTTGCGGCCGGACGACCTGCTGGTCTTCAATAATACGAAGGTACTGCCGGCGCGGCTCTTCGGACACCGTAGCGGCGCGCGGGCACAGCCCGTCTCGGCCCAGAATCCCGCGGCGGCGGATTTTCTTCGTGGACGGGTCGAAGTGCTGCTAACCAAGCAGCTCTCGGCCGAGCCGCTGGAATGGGAAGCGCTGGTGCATCCGGGGCGAAAGCTGGGGGTGGGAGAGCGGATTTATTTCGGTGCGGAAGCCAGCGAAGACTCGCACGAACTCGCGGCTGAGATCACGTGGCGCGGCGCCTTCGGCGAGCGTCATCTGCGCTTCGATACGGTGGACGATTTCCTTGGAATCGTGCAGCGCATCGGGCATGTGCCATTGCCGCCATACATTGACCGTTCCGACACGCCTGCCGATCGCGAGCAATATCAGACCGTGTACGCCAAGCCGCTTGGCTCGGTCGCCGCGCCGACTGCTGGCCTGCACTTCACGCAGGAGATACTCGACCGCATTCGCCAGCGCGGGATTGAAACCGCCGAGATCACGCTCCACGTCGGACTCGGGACGTTTCAGCCGGTGCGCGAGGAAGTCGTGGAGGAACACAAGCTCCATCGCGAGTGGTATCAGATATCGGAAGAGGCGGCGGAACGCATTCAGAGCGCGCGCGATGCCGGACGGCGCGTGGTTGCGGTGGGGACCACGACCGTGCGCACCCTGGAATTTGCGGTACGACGAGACGCCCCCGGTCGCATCAGGGCGCAGAGCGACGAAGCCGATATCTTTATCTATCCCGGATTTGAGTTCCGCGTCGTGGGCGCAATGCTGACGAACTTTCACCTGCCGAAATCCACTCTGCTGATGCTGGTGGCGGCCTTCGCCGAACGGGAGCGAATCCTGCGCGCGTATAAACACGCGGTCGAGCAGCGCTACCGGTTTTATTCTTACGGGGATTGCATGTTCATCGACTAACTGGCTGGCGTCCCTGAACAGAGGTACACAGCGCTAGCTTCCTTGCCGTAGAATGAGGCAAGGCTGGGACGATGACTAATACTACGATTACGATTCCCCTCGATCCGCAAACGGCGCGCGCCTATGATTCCGCTCCCCCAGAGGAAAAACGGAAGATCCAAGCCCTTTTGAGTCTTTGGCTGCGCGATCTTGCCACCGGCGAGCAGCCTTCGCTCCAGCAAGTCCTCGACGAGGTTGGACGCAAGGCGACGGCTCGAGGGCTCACGCCTGAGATGCTGGATTCTCTTCTGGAAGGCGCTTAGTTGCGCTGCGTGTTCGATAAGAACGTATTCGTAAGTGCATTGCTCGTGCCTGATTCAAAGCCTCGCCAAGCGCTTGATCTAGCACTCCGAAAAGGGACGGTGCTGCTTTCCTTTGCGGTACTTGCCGAACTTGACGAAGTTCTGAGCCGGAAGCACTTTCGTCGCTACCTTGATGAGGAAGACATTCGGAGTTTTCTGGCTGCGTTGACGCGCACAGGCCAGTGGGTCGAGGTGGATGTTGAGATCAGAGTGTGCCGCGATTCCAGGGACGACAAATTCCTCGAACTCGCCGTGAGTGGCGGGGCAACCCACCTAGTAACCGGCGACTCCGACCTTCTCGCGCTCAATCCCTTCCGCACCGTTCAGATCATTCGACCTCACTTGTTCTTGGAATTGTCAGCGCTCGACCTCTAGATGAGCGAATCCCCGGCTTGTTAGAATTCATTCTTGCCCTCCACTCGTAAAACCGCAAAATCCGCTACCGAGTCCAGCGCCGCCAAGCCGGTGAGCGCTGCTAAGAGCATTGCGGCCAAGCCCGCTGTCACTGCGCCTCCTGAGCCGGCCGGCTCCAAGGGACGCATCTACCTCATCGACGCGATGTCGTTCATCTTCCGCGCCTATCACGCGATGCAGCGCCAGCGACCCATGTCCACCAAGACCGGCATCCCGACCAGCGCGACGTTTGTGTTCGTCAACATGCTGCGCAAGCTGCGGGCCGATTTCGCGCCGCAATACCTGGCCGCCGTCTTCGACGTGGCGGCGCCGACCTTTCGCGACGAGCAGGCGAAGGCCATCACCAGCCTGCGCAAGTTCGACAGCAAGACGCAGACCTACGTTGACGTTGCCTACGGCGGCTACAAGGCGAACCGCGCGCAGATGCCGGAGGACCTGGCGCAGCAGATTCCGTACATCCGGCGCGCGCTGGAGGCGTATCGCATTCCAATCCTGGAGTTGCCCGGCTTCGAGGCCGACGACGTTATCGGCACGCTGGCGCACAGGGCGGCCGCCGAGGGCTACTCGGTCTTCGTCGTCTCCAGCGACAAGGACATGATGCAGTTGGTCAACGACCGCATCTTCGTGCTCAATCCGCCGAAGGACAACCTCATCAGCGACGCCGCCAAGGTGGAGGAGATCCTGGGCGTTCCGCCCGAGCGCGTGGTGGACGTGATGGCACTGCGCGGCGATGCGATCGACAACATCCCCGGCGCGCCCGGCATCGGCGACAAGGGTTCGGTGGAGCTCATCCAGCGCTTCGGGAGCGTGGAGAACGCGCTGGACCACGCGGCCGAAATCGAGCGCAAGACCTATCGCGAGTCGCTGCAGAACAATCGCGACGCCGTCTTGACGAGCAAGGAACTGGTCACCATCAGGACGGATGTGGCGGTAGATTTTGAGCCGGAGAAGATGCAGGCTCAGGAGCCCGATGCTGCCGCCGCGCGTGCGCTGTTCACGGAACTGGAATTCACTACGCTGGTCCAGGACTTTCTGAGCGAAAGCATCGAGCTGGGCGAGACCGATTACCGTGACGCCAAGACCGGCGCTCAGGTTGAAGGCGTGATCGCGCGCGCAAAGAAGCCGGGCGGCGTTCTGGCGATTGCGCTGGAATCTTCTGGGACGCAATCAACTTCCGTACAGGAAGAGGAAGCTATAGAAGACGAGGGAACGCAGCAGCTCTCACTTTCGGAGGCTCCACAGGCGGAGGCTGCGCCGGCGGTTTTGCGCATGGCGATTTCGGCCGAGACGGGCAAAGCGGCCGCGCTCACGCTGGATGACTCGGAAACTGCTAAGCCGCTGAGGCGCGCACTTGCTGACGAATCAGTCCCCAAGACAATCAACGATTACAAATCGGCGATGCATGCCTTCGCGCAGCACGGCGTGACGCTTACGGGCGTGCAGCATGATCCGCTGCTCTATGGATATCTGCTCGATCCCACCTACTCGACGTACGGGTTGCGCGAGACGGCACTGCGCAAATTCAACTTGAAGATGGGTGGCTCGACGGCGGAGGCTGCTGACATTACTCTGCGCCTGACTGAGAAATTGGCCGACGAGGTAAGTAAGGCTGCGCTGCGCAAAGTTTACGACGATATCGATCTGCCGCTGGTGCCGGTGCTGGCGCGCATGGAAGAGGCGGGCGTCAAGCTTGACTGCGAGGTGCTGGCCGAGATGTCGCAGAGGCTGGAGCGCGATATTCAAGCCAAAGCGCGTGAAATTTACGAAAAGTGCAGCTTCGAGTTCAACATCAGTTCGCCCAAGCAGCTCGGTGACGTGCTGTTCAACAGGCTGAATCTGCCGAAGCCGGTGAAGTACGGCAAAGGCAAAACCATTTCGACTGCGGTGGACGTGCTGGAAGGCCTTGCGACCGAGCACGAAGTGCCGCGGCTGGTCCTGGATTACCGCCAGCTCTCGAAGCTGAAGTCAACCTATGTGGATGCGCTGCCGGCGCTGCTCAACTCATGCACCAGGCGCCTGCACACCACGTTTAACATGGCAGGCTCGGCGACCGGACGGCTGTCGTCGGTGAATCCCAATCTGCAGAACATTCCCATCCGCACCGAGCTGGGGCGTGAGATCCGCGCGGCATTTATCGCCGAGCCGGGGCATGTGCTGCTCGCCGCCGACTATTCGCAGATCGAGCTGCGGCTGCTGGCGCACTTCTCCGGCGACAAACTGCTGGTCGAGGCCTACCGCGCGGGCGAAGACATCCACACGCTGACCGCGTCGCAGGTCTTCGGTGTGCCGCCGCTGATGGTCAACGCCGAGCATCGCCGCCGCGCCAAGGCAGTCAACTTCGGCATCGTCTATGGGCTGTCGGCGTTCGGGCTCTCGCAGCAGATCGGCATTGACACCAAAGAGGCCAAGCAGTTCATCGACGCCTATTTCGAGAAGTACAGCGGGGTGCGCGGGTTCATCGATCGCACGCTGGACGAGGCGCGCCGCGACCAGAAGGTGATGACGCTGTTTGGGCGGGTGCGGCCGATTCCTGACATCCACAGCAAGAACTTCAACCTGCGCGGCTTTGCCGAGCGGACGGCCGTCAACACTCCCTTGCAGGGCACGGCGGCCGACCTCATCAAGATCGCGATGATTCGCATTGACGCCGAACTGCGGCAACGCAAACTGCGTTCGCGGATGCTGTTACAGGTGCACGACGAGCTGGTGTTCGAGGTTCCTGAGGCTGAAGTGGACACCATGAAACTGCTGGTCACTGAGCAGATGGAGAACGTTTACGCGCTGAAGGTGCCGCTGAAGGTGGACGTGGGAGTAGGGCCGAACTGGCGGGACTTGGAATAGCACTGAGCGTTCTCGTTGTAAGGGGTCCTTCGATTCCGTTTCGTTCGCTGAGCGGACGAACTTCCGCTCAGGATGACAAGATCTTGGGTGGCCATGTACTAGCCGGAGCTCATCTCACCAACGGGCAGCTTGGTATTGTCCTAATTCACCGTGACTCCGCTCGTCCAATGGCAGGAAAATTGCGCTACTGGTTGGACTTCATCACAGCATTCCAAATCTCTTCAACCTTCGTAAGACGCGCTTGAAAGCCTTGCAGGAGTTTCGCTCGCTTAGAACGTTCTGCTGTTTTTAGCTTCTCCGCTACAGAGTCGAGAGATTTTACTGCAGCGCGAAGCTCCGCTAAAGGCCCACCGCTCATGCTGACCTCCGCCAGAAAGAGTTTATCCTATTGATCCATTTGCCGAGCGCTGGCATGATGAAGGTCGACGAGGCTAGTCGCATGGCGGATCTGACATCCAAGTACGAACTGCTCCCATTTCCACTTGCTGGCATGAATGTCAGGATGGACAGACTCACTGGTGAAACAGAGATGCTGATGGGGGACGGCTGGCGACCACTTACGAAAGAGGGTTGGCAATTACCCGAGGCTCCCAGATCTGGCTGGCTGAAACGATACTCCCTGCACTTGACGGTTCTTCTCGGTTTCCTCATTTGGTCAGCACCAAGCCTCATCCACAGTTTCGTTGATCGTGGAGTGCGTTTCGAAAAGGTCGGAGAGAATCCGTTCATAATGTTCGACCGGAAGACGGCGCAAGCTTGCTGGTCTGGTCCCGTACAGGTGTCAACGGGAAATGTAATTGACGACGCGCTTAAGGGCACAAAACCGGGTGTTGCTTTGAACGGTTTACCGTCTTGCAAGGACATTAGGTGAGGAGAACGTGACTCTGCCGTCCATTCGAAATTAGGACAATCCGCCAGCTTGCCTTGACACTCGGCGGCGGCAAATTTATCCTTGTTCTTTGTCCTAGGAACGATCCCGCCCGTCTGTACCTGCCAGCGTTTCCCGTCAGGAGCTTGGCCTGCCAGACCCGGTTCCAGCCGGAATGCCGGAGCCATTATGGGCGTTTTCGTGCGCTAGGTCTTGAGGCCGGTGCCGCTATGCTGATTCGGGTTCGGGAGCTGGAACTCCACAATCTGGAGTTCGACGAGACTTTTCAGCCCGGCGCCATCGAGTTTGGGCCCGACTTTCGCCAGGTCGGTCCGCTGCACAGCGAGGGCCGCGCCGAGCTGATCGTGGAGCATCGCGGCCACCATCAGGATGTCGAAGACATCCGGCTGGTCGGCAAAGTCGATAGCGCACCTGGAGTTCAGTTGTGCGCGCTGCCTGGAGCCGGTGGGCCACGACGTGAACTGGGCGTTTGACCTGATCTACCGGCCGCTGGGCGTGGACCGCCGCGCCGACGAGGTTGCGATCACCGAGGCCGAAACCGAGATCGGCTATTATCAGGGCGAAGGTCTGCTGCTGGAAGACGTCTTGCGCGAGCAGGTGCTGCTGGCGACGCCGGTGCGGGCGTTGTGCCGCGAAGATTGCAAGGGATTGTGTCCGCAGTGCGGTCGCAACCTGAACGTCGAGCAATGTCATTGTGAGCAGCATCTCAGCGATCCGCGCTGGGAGGCGCTGAGCGAGATCAAGAAGAAGCTGCAAAGCTAAAGTTCCGATCGCCGGCGTCGCTGCGAGCGGTCCTGGATGTGAGGTTTTCATGCCTAATCCGAAACGGCGCCATTCCCAGGCGCGCACGTCCAAGCGCCGCTCCCACGATCATCTGACGGCGCAGTCGCTGTCCGAGTGTCCCAACTGTCACGAGCGCAAATTGCCGCATCGTGCCTGCCCCAAGTGCGGCTACTATAAGGGCCGCGAAGTCATCGAGGTCGAAGAAAGCAGCCAGCTAGAGCTACTTGCGGGACTCCCGTCGTTCCGGCGATCATAAGCGCTGCTCCTCAGCGAGCGCCGCAACTGACAGGCAAGCATGCCGACCATCATTGCTCTTGACGCCATGGGCGCCGACCGCGCGCCCAAACCCGAAGTCGAAGGCGCGATCCTCGCCGCACGCCACTACGACGTGGAAGTCGTGCTGGTCGGGCAAGAAGAAGTCATCCGCGGCGAGCTCGACCTGCACCGCTTCTGGCGCAGACTGCCGATCAGCATCGTCAATGCCCGCGAAGTCATCGGCATGCAGGAGAAGGCGGCGCAGGCGGTGCGCTCCAAGCGCGACTCGTCGCATGCGCGTGGGACTTCGCCTGGTGCGCGACGGCAAGGCCGCCGGCTTCGTCACCGCCGGCAATACCGGCGCCGCGCATGGCCACCGCCAAGATGGTGCTGGGCGCGATCCCCGGCGTCGACCGTCCCGCGCTGGCTGCGGTCTTTCCCACCGCGCAAGGCACGGCGACCATCCTGATCGACGTCGGCGCGAACGTCGATTCCAAGCCGCAAAATCTGCAGCAGTTCGCCATCATGGGCGACGTCTACTTCCGCACCATTTTTGCCGGAAGCTTTCCCAGCGCCGAACATCCGCGCGTGGGCGTGCTCTCCATCGGCGAAGAAGAGAGCAAGGGCAACGAACTTACGCGCGAGGCCTACAAGCTGATCAAAGAGCTGCCCATGAACTTCGTCGGCAACGTCGAAGGCCGCGACCTTTACAACGGCAAGGCCGACGTGCTGGTGTGCGACGGCTTCGTCGGCAACGTGGCGCTGAAGATTTCCGAAGGCATGGTCGAGACGGTGCGCTTCCTGCTGAAGCAGTCGTTGCAGGCGACCATCACGCAGCCAGGTGGGATTCCTGCTCTCGCGCAAGGCGTTTGCCGACTTCAAGAAGCGCCTCGACTACTCCGAATACGGCGGCGCGCCGCTGCTGGGCATCAAGGGCGTGTGCATCGTCAGCCACGGCTCGTCGAATGCCAACGCCATCAAGAACGCGATCCGCGTGGCCATGGAATTCGCCAACAGCAAGCTGAACCGCACCATCGAAGAGCGAATCGCCGCGGCCAGCAGAACTCTGAAGATCATCAACGGCAGGTCGATAGTCGGCTCGCAAGCCGGCACGCGTCGGCACGGGCCTGGTTTAGCCGCGTGCGCGCGGTTGCCACTGTCACTAGTTCACTCCACACATCAGGCTGACTCATGAGCCACACACTCTCCCATCGCATTTCTTTTTCCCGGACAAGGTTCGCAGGCTCGTCGGCATGGGCAGAGAACTTGCCGCGCATGTATCCGGTCGCGCAGGAAACTTTCGACGAAGCCGACGCCGCGCTGGGCTACAAGCTTTCGCAACTGTGCTTCGAAGGTCCGGAAGACCAGCTCAAGCTCACCGAGATCACGCAGCCGGCGATCCTGACCGTTTCGGTTGCGGCGTGGCGGGTGCTGCAGTCGAAGGCGATCACGCCGTCCTACGTTGCGGGACACAGCCTGGGCGAGTATTCGGCGCACGTCGCTGCCGGAACGCTGTCGTTTGCCGATGCGGTTCGCACCGTGCGCAATCGCGGCAAGTACATGCAGGAGGCGGTTCCGGTCGGCGTCGGCGCGATGGCTGCGGTGCTCGCGCTGGCCAGCGACAAGGTGCAGCAGATCTGCGAGGAGGCCGCGCAAGGAGAAGTCTGCCAGGCGGCGAACCTCAACTCACCGGACCAGACCGTGATCTCCGGCAGCAAGGCCGCTGTCGAACGCGCCGCGGAGCTGGCCAAGAAGCGCGGCGCCAAGCGCGCCATCATGCTGCCGGTGAGCGCACCTTTCCATTGCGCGCTGATGCAGCCGGCGCAAGACCGCCTCGCCGAGGACTTGCGCGCGCTCGACCTTCCACACTCCGACAGTTCCGGTGATGTGCAACGTCGATGCCGACGCTGGTGACGACCGCCGAGCAAGCGCGCGACGCGCTGATCCGGCAAGTTACCGGAGCGGTGCAGTGGGACAAATCGATGCGCGCGCTGATTGCGCTGGGCGTGCAGAACTTTGTGGAAGTTGGCCCCGGCAAGGTGCTCTGCGGCCTGATGCGGCAGATCGACCGCTCGCGCACCTGCGTGAACGTGGACAGACGAAGCGTCGCTGCAGAAAACAGTGAATCACTTCAGCCCGGCGTCGACCAAGCCGGATTAACCGCGATCGCTGTTCGCTATTCGCTCTTCGTCAATTGTATCGACGCTTCACTCCTAACTCTCTTCCGTTCGGAATCGAAGCGATACCGGGAGCTGACTTTCTGGGAGGCTGAGCGAACGGCGAAAAGCGAATAGCGAATCGCGGCCTTAATACGGCGAGAAGCCCAGCGTCTTATCGTCCTTCTGGACCCAGATGTGTGCTTTACTGCTGACCCGCTCGTTCACCGTCACCACCACCACCACGCCGCTGGCAGTGGCCCACGGTACACCGCTGTAGCCCTTTGGTACGGCTGCGCCATCGATGTGATGGCTCTTGATGATTCCCCATTCGCCGCTCGGTCCCCAATCCTTCATGAAGTCGCTGTAGGGATAGCGGGAGTACTGGTCGGGATGCTGCTTCCACTCGGGGTCGTGCATCCAGATGCCGTATGCCTGCTCGAAGTTCTGCTGTTGCAGCGCGTCGAAGAACTGGTCCACGATGTGTTCCTCGGGCCAGAAGCGGAAGAGCCACCACAAGATTCCAATGAAGATAACCACACAAATGGCGACGATGATGCGTTGCCATCTCTTGCGCGTACGCGTTGGATCGTAGGGTTGGGCCTCGAACAACGTCATGGCGCTTCCAGTTTACTCGCTGCCGGAGGTGTACGACACCCGCCATCGAGCCGCCCTCCCCGCGGTTGGCTTTTCGCCGACTGCTAAGGCTCAGGCCGAGGCCGTGCCGGGGCATTTGCTGGAAATTCGGGCCCGCTCTGTTTTGTGTTGCGCGTACGGGGCAGAGCTTCGATACTTACTTTGTCTTCCCCCTGATCTGCGGTTCTGGTTCGACGCGTTCCATAAGGAGTGTGCGTATGGGCTCTTTTCCTTATCTAGACCTCGCGATCGGCATCAGCTTCATCTACCTTCTGCTGGCCCTGATGTGCACGACAATCAACGAGACGATTGCCGGCATACTCAACTCGCGTGGCAAGACGCTCGAGAAGGGCATAGCCGACCTGCTGCAGGACAAGCAACTCAAAGCCGAGATCTATGCCCATCCTCTTATCAAGGGGCTGCAGCAAGGCGCCAAAGAACGGCCTCCGTCATATATTGCATCCAACAAGTTCGCCCTGGCCCTCATGGATATCCTGACTGGGCCCGCACCAGCCAGCGATGACAAAGCGTTGCAGGCCGGAATAGAAGCACTTCAGAGCCCGGATACAAAGAAGTTGCTAGCCGCTGTTCTCCAGGACCGCTCGGGGGCGGGAGGGCCTCAGCAGCGCATTGAAGCATGGTACGAGGAGGGCATGAACCGGGTCTCCGGATGGTACAAGCGAGGCAGCCAGGTGCGAATCTTTGTGCTGGCTTTCGCGGTCACCCTTCTGATGAATGCGGACAGCCTGAGAATGCTGAGGACGCTCTGGAATAATCCCACGCTGAGCGCCGTGCTGGTTGAGAGTGCCAAAGAACGGCTACAGAAGGGGCGGCCTGACGTTGAAGATCAGCCAATGGTGACCTACGACGATCCCAACAACCCCACGGCGAGCACTCCTACGGCGATTCCGGAGAGGGACCTAATCACTGCAGACGAGAGGCAATTGTTAGGTCAAGTTACGGGCTGGCGAGGAGAGTGGTACACCGAATGGCTGCACCTAGGCGACGGCAAGAAATTAACCTGGAATGGCTTTTGGTCCTGGATTGCTTTCCTGCTGGAAAACCGCCTGGGAGGATGGCTGATCACGATTCTGGCCGTATCGCTCGGGGCTCCGTTCTGGTTCGATACCCTTAACCGGTTCATGAATGTGCGCAATGCCGGCAAGCCTCCCGCCAAGAGCTCGCAACAAGCGCCGACCGAAACTGTTGAGGTCACCGCATCATGAAATGGTCATCAAAGCTGGGGCTGATGGGCTGTCTGCTGCTCGCGCTACCGCTGGCTGCGCAGAACAACACGGTGGTGCTCAAGCGGGCTTGGGTTGACCACTACAAGGACCGCGCTACCATCGACGCTGACTTTTTCGTGGACCATGCGCACAAGAAGCCTAATCAGCCCTCTGCCGACGGCGACATGCACGTGGCGGGACGCGCACCCAAAGAAGTTGGACTGCCCATGGTGGCGGAGGTGATGAACGCCGCACAGCCGGGACAGACGGCGGCGGTTGCCGAAATTCATGCGTTGGAAGGGAAGGATCAACAGGCTCCCATCACCGGAGCGTGGAGATTCTGGTTTGAACATCCCGCCAAACGGCAGGTGCAGTTCGACGAGGTTCCGGTTCCCAAAAACACCAACCCGGACCATTCCTTCGAAATTCACCCCATCTCGAAGTTCGACAAGAATGGCACAGCCACATCGTTCCAACCGGTTGCCGGGTTTCAACCCTATGAGGCCGACAAGGCCTTCGAGCGTTACGAAAAGTTGAAAGTTACCGTGTCGGCTAACTCGTCAGCCATTTCAATCTCGGCGAGCAAGGCTGTTTACAACTACGCCCAGTTCGAGATTACGCTGTTGGGCAGCCCTAAGAAGCTCGACGACGGCGGTTATGCGGTCCTGGCAAATGTGAATGGAAGCGCTGACGACCCCATCGCGTCCAATCTCCGGATGATATTCGTCCCTGGAACACCCCCGCTGCAACAACTTCTGGGTAACAAACTGGGTGATGGTGACACCATGCGGGTAATCGGTATTCCGCGAATCAATCTGAATGCCATTGAGACGTTCGTGACCGCCAGCGGAGGGAAATCCCTCACCCGCAAGCTACCCTACGAGATGATCATTGTCGCAGTCTTGAAGTAGTAGAGGAGCGCATGGCGGCGGGTTTCGGACCAATCCTCGGACTGAAGATCGGGCACGCGCAAGACGAAGCAGCCCTCACGGGTTGCACCGTCCTTTTGTGCGAGCAGGGCGCGGTTGCGGCATGCGATGTGCGCGGTGGGGCTGTTGGCGAGCGCGAATTAGAACCACTGCGTCCCGGACACATCGTGGAGCAAATACACGCGCTGGTGTTTGCCGGTGGAAGCGCTTTTGGTCTCGACGCAGCCAGCGGCGTCATGCGCTGGTGTGAGAAGCGCGGCATCGGCTTCGACACCGGGGTAGTCAAAGTACCGATTGTGCCGGCGGTCATTCTGTTCGACCTGCGTATCGGCGATCCCAAACGCCGTCCCGACGCTGCCATGGGCTACGCCGCGACAGAGGACGCCGCGGCAGCAGACATCCACGCTTCGGTAGCCGAAGGTAACGTGGGCGCGGGCACCGGCGCAACCGTAGGAAAACTCTTCGGCATTGAGCAGGCAATGAAAGCAGGAATCGGCTGCTGGACAGAAGAAGTGGCAGCCGGCGGCCCAGGCCAGACTGCACGCATCTCGGCCCTGGCTGCGGTCAATGCTTTCGGTGATGTCCGCGACCCGGAGACGGGCGGCATCATGGCCGGAGCGCGGGTATCCAGAGATTCGCGAGAGTTTGCCGACACGGCGGCAGCAATGCGTCGGGGAACAGTTCGGAAGGGATTCGGGGACACGAATACGGTGCTGGTGGCGGTGGCTACCGATGCAGCGCTAACCAAACATGAGGCGCAGCGTTTGGCTACCATGGCCGCAAGCGGCATCCCGCGCGTCGTCTCACCGGTGCACACGCGCTTCGATGGCGACGTGGTCTTTGCGTTGTCAGTCGGCAACTTGCACGCCGATGTCAATGCGCTCGGCGCGGCCGCGGCTGATGCCGTTGCACATGCAGTCGCACGCGGCGTGACCCAGGCCGCCAGTGTTGGTGGCGTGCCGGGATTGCGCGACTGGTAGCTTGGGGTTCACGAGACACGTTTTCACGCGGCCCCTTGCCTACGCCTTTTCGCCACTCCAGCCGACCTGGGAGCATCTATGACTGAAAAGCGAAGGTGTTCACTTTCTGAACTCTTCTACATCTGCCATGCAGGAGTTGTCCATGGATAAGGTCAATCTCACACAAAAGTTTTCACTGTTCACCGACCAATACAAGCCGAAGATCGTGGGCGAGGTGAACGATGCCTACATCAAGCTGGTGAAGTTCAAAGGTGACTTCATGTGGCATCACCACGACGAAGAAGATGAGCTGTTCTTTGTGGTGAGGGGCGCAATGCGCATGCGCGTACGGGAGAACGGCGCCGAGCGCGAGTTCATGGTGAAACCGGGCGAGTTCATCATCATCCCACGCGGTGTCGAGCACCTCCCGTCCGCTGATGAAGAAACGCACGTGATGCTGATCGAGCCAAAGACGACACTGAATACAGGTAATGTGGAGAGCGAGCGGACTGTACACGAGTTGCAGACGATTTAAGGCAGCGCCTCAGCTTCGGATCTTCGAAGGGTCCTGCGACAAGTCGTTATCCCGGACCAGTTTCTTCACTTGTCCCGCGTCGCGAGGAAGGGCTCCCCGCAACTCGCGCACAGTCTTCTTGAGGATGGGGTGCCGAACCCCCGGTGCGATCTCAGCCAACGGTTCCAGCACAAATCGCCGTTGGTGCAAGGCCGGATGCGGCACATCGAGTTGCGGCATGTGGATGACGGAGTTGCCAAATAGCAAGAGGTCGATGTCAATCGTTCGAGGACCCTTCGGCTGAATGCGGCGGCGGCCCATCTCCTGCTCAATCTTCAGCACCTGGGAGAAAAACTGCTTCGGCATCAGTTCGGTCTTCACAGCGACGGCACAATTCAGGAACCAGGGTTGTTCCTTAAGTTCCATGGGCTCGGTCTCGTAAAACGAGGACACGGCCATCAATTCTCCCAAACGAGCGAGCTTTGCAATCGCCGTTCGCAAGTTGGTCTCGCGCTCTCCGAGGTTCGAGCCGAGAGAAAGATAAGCCATCTTCTCCACGCGGTTATCTTAGCGCCGCGGAATGTGCGGGGAGCGCTGCGCCGCGCTCGACTCGCTGAATAAAGGCAATCGCCTGGCGCTCAGCCCAGCGGCCATCGTATCCGTTGGCGTCAGCAAGGAAGGCGCAATGTCCGCCGCGCTCGGTTTCTAGGTACATGATATGCGGATTGCCCAACAGCTTCTCACGCGTCTCCGGCAGCACGCGGATGAAGGGGTCGTCGTTCGCATGCAGCACGAGAGTCGGAACAGCAATGTGTTCCAGAACTCGCGCGGACGCGGCGCGTGTGTAGTAGTCCTGAGCGTCGAGGAAGCCGCAGTAACGCGCGGTGATCTGGTCGTCGAAGTCGCGCAAGCTCCGAATTCCGCGCAAATGACCGGCATCAAAATGCTCGGGATACAGTGCGGCCTTGCGCTGAATGCGTCGCCGCAAGTTCCAGAGGAACTTCGTTTCGTAAATACGGTTGACGGGTTCGTGTAGCGCATCGGCAGAGGCGGCGAGATCCATGGCGGGAGAAATCGCGACGGCAGCTATAGACTCTGCCGGAGCCTGATCGCCCCACTCGCCCAACATCTTCAGCACGAGGTTGCCGCCCATGGAGAACCCTGCGAAGGCCAGTTTCCGCAGGCCGTCTTGCTCAATCAGTGTTTTAGCTACCATGCGAACGTCGGCTGACATGCTGGAGTTGTACAGTGTCGGACCAAGCTGCTCGGTGCCTCCACAGGTGCGCATGTTCATGCGGACAACGTTCATGCCCGCTTGCCACGCCTTGCTACCGGTACCAATGACGTAGCCCGATTCGCTCGATCCTTCCAGACCATGGACGATAATCAGCGTCAGGACCTGCTTACGGTCGGCCTGCCAATGACAGTGGCACAAAATCTGGACGCCGGCTTCCACTTCGAACAAACGTTCTTCGGCGACGGGCAATTGGCTGCAGCGAGGAAGAAAATTGCCCACGAGAGTCTGCGCGTGCCCGCCAACGAAAGGGCGCCGTGGGCGAAATGGCTCGCCGAAGAAATCCTGCGGGTCCGGAGGTTTCAAAGTGCGACGAGGAAGCGACGCTTGGTCCGCCAAGCTTGTTGCTAAGGTCTCGCTGCCGGAGTTGGTATTGCAGTGTTGCATCTATAATGGTTGTATCATTCTCTGCTGTTGGATAAGAGATGCAGCAGCGCAAGATGGCGCTGCTTTGAAGTCCGGGAGCAAGTAAGTATGCCGATTTTCGAATACCGTTGCGAAGACTGTGGGCACAAGTTCGAGGCCATCCTCTTTGGCGAGCAGACGCCGGAATGTCCCAAGTGCCACGCCTCGAAGCTGGAGAAGCAGCTTTCTACATTCGCCGTCACCAAGGGCGGCCATGCCCCAGCGCCGGCCGCGGGCTGCGGACAATCGAATTGCTGCATGACGAACGGCGGCTGCTCGATAAACTAGGCGTTTACAGCTGGGTAACGCATTGATTTTGCGGGTGATCGTTCCTCTTCGCGTTCGCCATCTGCAAAAAACGCGCCTACGCTGAATGCTATAATTTTCATCTGCGCACGGTGGGTGTAGTTCAGTGGTAGAACTCCGGACTGTGGCTCCGGCTGTCGAGGGTTCGAATCCCTCCACCCACCCCAAAGCCCCCAGGCGGGATAGTCTCTGACGTTCGGAACGCTCAGGGCAGCCCCGCCATCCGCGACGAATATTGCCCTAGCAGCAGGTCATATTTAGTTCCTGCACCTCGGGCGCGCCGAATGCTTCCTGTGGAATTGGCGCTCCGTGCAGCGTCTTCCAACAACGCCGTCCGCATTCAAACAGGACGAGAACGACTCCGACGACAAAGATGACCATCAGCGTTGAATCAAGATAGCCTTGGAAGCCCTTGCCCGGCTGCTGCGCCAGCGG
Source organism: uncultured Acidobacteriaceae bacterium (assembly GCA_963703645.1). Lineage (GTDB taxonomy): Bacteria > Acidobacteriota > Terriglobia > Terriglobales > Acidobacteriaceae > Bog-257. The sequence continues at coordinate 7,587 of CAVPFD010000043.1, read as the reverse complement.
CAGATAGATGTCCTTGATGGAAAGCACGCCGGCGGTCAGCGTCGTGACTCCGACGAAGCACATAGGGATAGCGGTGACCCAAGCGTACTTTGCTTTCCCCATATTCACCAGAAAAGTGGTCACTACGGCAAGTGCGATGGTCGCCAGCAGCTGATTGCCGGTTCCGAAGAGCGGCCAGAGCGTGGAAATGCTACCGGTGTAGATCAGGTATCCCCAACTCGCCACCACGTATCGCCGAGGTCACGAGGTTCCCGGGCAGCCACGCGCTGTTGGCGAACGGTTTGTGCACCTTCCCCAGCAGTCTCCTGCATCACGTAGCGCGCCACGCGCGTCCCGGTGTCCACCGTGGTCAGGATGAACAGCGCCTCAAACATGATGGCATAGTGATACCAATACGCCATCAGCCGGTCCATGCCCGGCAGGCCTTTGAAGATCTGGGCCATGCCCACCGCCAGCGAGACCGCGCCGCCCGTGCGCCCCGCCAACTTTTCCCCCACCTCGCGCGAGAACATGTCCAGGTTCACCGTGTGCAGCCCGAGTTTGGCGAATACCTGCGGCGTGGTGTTGATGGCGAAGTAATCCCCCGGGTGCATCGAGGTCGCCGCGATCAGCGCCAGCAGCCCCACCAGCGACTCGCACAACATCGCCCCGTACCCGATGAACCGCGCGTCCGTCTCCTTATTGAGCATCTTTGGCGTGGTGCCCGGACGACACCAGCGAGTGGAACCCGGAAATCGCTCCGCACGCGATGGTCACAAACAGGAACGGAAACAGCTTTGCCTTTGATGATTGGACCGCCGCCCGAAACAAACTGTGTGAACGCCGGAAAACGGATGTCCGGATGCACAATGAACACCCCGACGATCAGAAGCGCGATCGTCCCTAACTTGACGTAAGTCGACAGATAGTCGCGCGGCTCGAGCAGCAACCACACCGGCAGCACCGACGCGACGAATCCGTAAGTCATCATCAGCTAGGTAATCTGGTGAGCGTTGAACGTGAGTGCTCCAGCGTAGGGAGAGGCGGCAAACCAACGGCCGCCGATCACAGCCGCGATCAGCAAGACCACGCCCGCTGCGCTCGGTCCCGCGATCTTGATCTTGCCCTGGATTGCTCTTGAACATATACAGCCCCATGCCAATCGCAATTGGAATGGTCGACCCGATGGTGAAGACGCCCCACGGACTGGCGGCCAGCGCGTTCACCACGACGACCCCTAGTCCAGCCAGCGTCACCAGCAGGATGAACAGGAGCGCGATCATGGTCACCAGGCCAGCAAAATGGCCGACCTCGGTGCGAGCCACGTCCGCCAGCGATTTTCCTTTATGTCGTACCGAAGCCGCGAGCACCGTGAAGTCGTGTACGCAACCCGCCAGTACCGCCCCGACCAGGATCCAGAGAAATCCCGGAGCAAAGCCGAACTGGGCTGCCAGCGTCGGACCGACCAGCGGCCCCGCTCCCGCAATGGCGGCGAAGTGATGCCCGAACAGTACCCACTTCGGCGATGGAACATAATTGTGACCATCTTCATAGGTGTGCGCCGGAGTTGTACGGCGATCATCGAGGACCAGGACCTTAGCTGCGATAAACGCACTGTAGTAGCGGTAAGCCAGTGTGAAGACACATAGCGTTCCAAGTATGATGGGAAACGTATTCAAAGCGATCCTCCTAGCGCGATCACTCACTGACGCCCGCTGATGCAATCGCGCAGGTCGAAGGCATGGTACTACAGGCCGTGACCCACAGCTAATGCTTTCCATCTCGCTTTTTTTGTCGCCGCGTCTCCCTGCCCATGAAGTCTCGCGAGCCAATAATCCAGCGTGCAAGGAAACCCTCGCGGAGATTCCAGGCCACAGTTTCTTGCCGGAACGGCCCCAATTGAAGCATCGGTAGGCGGAATCGACGCCCGACTTTGCTACCCCGCAAGACAGGTAGTCGCAAAGGCGGGAGATGTCGGGCTTGCTATGCTCACGGGGGACCTGCTTGTGCTGATAAAGTACGACCTCCCCATCAAGATCGTGGCGTTCAGGCCTGCGCGATCTTGATCGGGGTAATTGCCAAGCGTGAAGTTAGCACGAAGAGGAGAAACAAGAATGACTTTCATATCGGTTTATAATGCGCCGCTAAGTGAGAAGTCGCTCTTAGGAACATTATGCGACTCCAGCTTCGCGATCACCAAAGGATTGACAATGCGCCGCTAGACAATCGACCATGAGAAGATCTCCATCTCAACGCTGAGCGTGTACTGAACCTGGCGGGGTCAGTGAGCGAGTGACGGGCAAACACAAACCACGCAGTGCCACCCCCGGGCACGGTTCCGGCCCCGATGTGGCGCAGCAGTTGTTTTTCATTCTCAGCGTGGTGGCGCTGGGCTATGCGCTGCTGGCCGGCCTGCGCACCGTGGCGGACTACGATCTCGGCTGGCAACTGGCGACTGGGCGATGGATCGCGCAGCACCACGCGATCCCGTCGACTGACCTCTTCTCCTACACCGTGCAGGGACAGCCCTGGATCTACCCGGTGGGCGCGGGACTATTCTTCTACGCCGCGTATCTGGTTGGGAATTATGCACTGCTGGTATGGCTGGGGGCGACAGCCTGCGTGGGCACCGTGGCCCTGCTGATCTGGCGACGATCGGCGCTCGCACCGGCCCTAGCCATTCTGGCGATCCCCATGATCGCGCTGCGGACCGCACCGCGTGCGGAAATGTTCACCACCGTCCTGTTCGCCGCGTTCCTCACGGTGCTGTGGCGGCAACATGAGGGCGGCTATCTTCGCCTGTGGCTCTTGCCGCTGCTGATGGCCGCCTGGGTGAATCTCCACTTGGGATTCGTGGCCGGATTGGGGCTAATCGGCGGATATGTTCTGGTGGAAGCGTTGGAGATGGTTTGGCCGGAGCGCCGCCAGGCGGCTGCGGACCGCCTTCGGCGCGCCTGGCCGTGGTTGGCGGCCACGGTTGCAGCGACCGTGGTCAACCCCTGGGGAATTGGAATCTATCGCGCCCTGCTGCGGCAGGAAGGCGCTACGGCCGCGCACTCGCAGTGGATCGCGGAGTGGGCGCCGGCGCGGCTGAACTGGACTGCGGCCAGCGTGAGCTTCTCTCTGCGCAGTCCCGACGGCGCTCTCTACACCATGCTACTGGTGGCCGCTGTGGCTCTGCTGGTGGCATTGTGGCAGCGACAACTGGGAGCCGCGCTGCTGGTGGGCGGCGTGGCGCTGATGGCGGTCCGGCACATCCGTTTTCAGGCGTTATTTGCTGAAGTGGTGGTGGTGGTCGGGGGCGCGGTGCTCACATCGGCTTTCGCTGGCCGCTGGGAAACGATCAGGCAGGCGCGTTTCGCATCACTGGTCGTCGTCGGCCTGGCGTATTGCATGGTGGGGCTGGCCTGTCTGCGCGCCGTCGACCTGGTTAGCAATCGCAGCTACCTCGGCGGGACCAACCTGAGCACCTTCGGCACCGGGCTCTCGTGGTGGTTCCCCGAGAGCGCCGCCGCATTCATGGAGCGCGAAAACGTCCAAGGGCGCATCTTCAACGGCTATGACGAAGGCGGATATCTCACCTGGCGGCTGGGTCCGAAGTATCCCGATTACATCGATGGACGCGCCATCCCCTTCGGCCCGAAATTATTCGAACGCAACCAGCAACTGATGACGACCCCGCCCGATTCACCGGAATGGCAGAGCGAGGCCGAGCAGTACGGCATCGCCGCCATAATCATTCCGCTAGGACGGTACAACGGGGTAAGTCTTTTCCCGGTGCTGCGGCAGTTCTGTGCAAGCACGACGTGGCGACCGGTCTATCTGGATGAGGTCTCAGGGGTCTTTGTGCGGCGCACCCCGCAGAATGAAAGTTTGATCCAGCGATTCGAGGTCAATTGCGCTACGACTCCGCTGCCCCGCAACCCTTCCCAGGAACACGACAGCCAGGCGTTCAACCAGTGGGCCAATGCGGCCGCGGTACTGCATGCGTTGGGGCGGAATGCTGAGGCGTTCGCGGCTACTACGCGAGCTCTGACGATTTTCGACGATAGCGCCTTTGTCCACTACCTGCGCGGGAATCTGCTGGAAGCGGCCGGCAATCTCAAGGGTGCCGAAGAGGAATATCTCCGGTCGGCCGCGCTGGAGGCGAATGGATCCACCTGGTCAAACTTGGGAGCAATCTATCGTCGAGAGGGACGCTTGGCGGAGGAAATCTCGGCGTGGCGACGCGCGGCAGATCTTCTGCGCCGGCCCAAGTCGGAGCTGCTCTCGCTGGGATATGCTGAACTTGCCGCCCGCCGGCCGCGCGCGGCTCTGGAAGCGTTCGACCGGGCCGGCGCTACCCTGCCGCAGCCTGCAAAGCCAGACGACAACTCCTTCCTGGCCAATCTGGCGCACGGTCGCGCCATGGCCTGGAGCGAGTTGGCGGACTTGAAGCGCGCGATCGCCTTCCAGGAAGAAACCGTAAGACTGGCTCCGGATCGAGCGAACGATTGGCTCGATCTCGCGCACCTGTACGACCGCGAGCAGCGGGTTGACGACGCGCAGCGCGCCCGGGCACGAGCCGCAGAAATCCACCGCGGTCAGTAATTCCCGCCAGCGGATAGAGACAGTTCAGGTCCGGGGATTGCGGTACTTTAACTTGGCACGTCAGCTCGTACCTGTGCTGCCCGACAAACTGAAGGGAGATTCGCCGGCCTCCTGTCGAATGGAGGGGCTGGGCGCCAAGGCAGACGGCCGCTTGCGCGCAATCCATTTGGCGATCAGGCTGGCCAAGCCGACAGCCAGGAACAAGCCGACAATCCATCGCGCCAGCGTCATGAGGCCCGCCTCGGTGAACTGCGGCCAGGGGGTCAGCTTCAGCACATTCCAGCGGTCGATCATCCAATGCCACGCAATATGGGCGACGATCGCCGAGAGCAGAATGACTCCCATTCGTCCTGAGAGCGCGCCGCGGAATAAGAGTACAAGCGCGGGAACAGCCACGCAGAGAACCGCGAGTTGTCCGAGCTCGATGCCCACATTGAAAGCGAAGAGCGACGTGAGCAAATGCGAGCCCGCGAATTGCAGGTGTTCTTTGAGGGCGTATGAGAACCCGAACCCGTGGCCGAGACCGAACAGTCCGGCGATGAGCCAGCGATTACGGAGATTGGCGCCGATAATGTTCTCAAGCGCCATGTAAAGAATGGAAGCGGCGATGAGGGTTTCCACGAAAGGAGGAAACCACGCGCCGCTTGGCGCGAGGTTGAAGGCCGATCCGATCAGGGTCACGGAATGTCCCAACGTAAAAGCCGTAACCACGGAAATCAAGCCGCGAACCTGGCGAAAGGGAATTATCAGGCACAGGAGAAAGAGCAAATGGTCGAGGCCGCTCAGGATGTGCTTGAATCCGAGAACCACGAAGCCCTTCGAAGCCTGAAACCACGTAGGATCGAGCGGGACTTCTCCATTTTGACTCGTAATCATAAACGCGCGCGAACCACCCTCGAGCGGCAGGAATCGGACCGTCAGCTTAAGAAGGTCCCCGAGCTCCGGCATAAGCGTCGTTTGAATCGTGAAAACGGAGCGCGGTGAAGTGATCGGATAGACCAGATGAGCATCGAGATATCCCTGATCGAAATAAATCGTCGTGTTCGGTTCGACTGGCCCGGCAACGTGCGCCGTAGCCAGATCATAGTCTTCAAATGAGCGGTTCGAAGGCAGATCTAAGCGGCCAATCGTGATCGTGGGAACAAGACGAGTTCCGTTTTCCCGGATGTGGATGCCTTGCGCGATGCCACGCAGCGCCAGATCGGTTGCGGGCCCCGAGGCGGAAAGGTTATACACATATCCACTCAACGGGAATTGAGCCGAGTGCAGAATATCGAGGGGCACGCGGATCACCAGATGGAGCTCCTGCGGATCGATCTTCACGAAGGCGCTCATGACCGTTTGCAGCGGAAGATCATGAGCCTTCACGGGGGGCAGAAAGAACGCTGCGAAGACGGCAAGGATGACTAGTAACAACAGCCCGCGGCGAAACATGGTGGAGCCTCCACTCGCCACAGGCGGTGACCGGGGAGCTGCATGCCCCGGTCACCACCCCATGGCTTACGTCCTTCTATGGGCCTGGTTGCGCACTGTGGCTTAGAACGAACTTCTGAATGCGCCGGCCGGTGATTGTTTCCGCTACGTACACATTGCCCTTAGAGTCCGAAGCGGTGGTGTGGGAGTAGGCGAAGTGGGCAGAGTCGTGACCGGGACATGGAGCGATGCCGCACGCACCAAAAGCGCCGATGATATTCCCGGTTTGTCTGCTCACCACCCATTCGTTGTCGTTTCCGAGGTCCGCATCGAGGATGTACTTCTGGGATGTGGGACTCTGGCTGGCGAGGTAGTCGATGTTGGGCCAGAAGTCCATGTCACAAGCCCGAGTGTTCTCCAGCAGGATCGCTGCTTGGGCCCCTGACGATGCGCCGGGCGCATTGCCGATCGCAATTGACGAAAGGTAATTGCCCATCTTGTCAAAGACCTCGATTCGGCTATTGGGGCGGTCGCAAGCATACACGAGCCCGTCATTGCCGAGCACGACGCAGTGGGGATGGCCGCCGCCCGTGGGTCCGAATGTTCCTCCGGGGCAGGGTTTGCTCATGCACTTCGTGCCCATTTGACGAAGGTAGTTGCCGTTGGAATCGAAGACGACGACACGGTGGTTGCCGTAGCCGTCGGCGATGTAAACGTCTCCCGGCTGTCCGGTGACGGGATCAGGATCAGGATCCACGGCGATGTCCGCCGGCTTGTTCAGCAGCGTGTGGCTGCTGTTGAAGTCGTTGGCTTCGCCGCAAGTTGGATAGATCCCAGTGCCGTTGTTCTGTGGACCGTCGCACACGCCTTTCATGCCGATCTGCAGTAGCGCAACCCCGCCGCCACCGTCGTGAGCGTACTTCTGGACGATGCCATCACCGTTGCCAGCCGTCCAGATGTTGCCCTGGTAATCCACGAAGCAACCGTGGGAACCGTATGGCATGTACACGCTGCCGCCATACGAGGACCCCGATTGAGTGATCGCAGCATTGCCAAAGGCGTTGACTACGTTACCGTCGGAATCGAATTCAACAATCGGCGGTGAAGGAATCGCTGAGGCAGAGGCGTCCTGTCCATTGATTGCCCCTGACTCGTTGCCCTGAAGCACACCGTTAAGTGTCAGTCCGACCTCCCAAGCGCGGTTGACTGTGAAAACGTTATCGTCAGCGTCAACACAGGTGCCCGCTACTTCTCCTTGTACCCACTGGTGTGCGACACCATCTGACCCAACAGGAGCCGGAAGCGGCTTGGGCCAGGTGGGATCGACCACGAATTGCGGTCCTAATTCATTGTTTTGGGCTTGCACTGTTGCGAGTGGCTTCCAAAGGCCCGTTGCAAACAGCAAAGCCAACACGACTACACTTCCGTAAACGAAATGTGTAAGCTTCATAGTGTGTTCCTCATGTCCCTTTAGAGGGGGTTGTTTGCCCCCGAAAAGGGCTCCAGCGCGCGGCACTTTATATCGGCTACTCGCTTGGTGTCAAACTCAAGTCGCCCTCTCAATACCCCTGACGTATGGCTGTAACTATTGATACCAAAGCCATT
>CAVPFD010000042.1:0-98704 GCA_963703645.1 uncultured Acidobacteriaceae bacterium | reverse complement strand
GCCGGGCAGAAGATGTTCGGCGCGGCGATGAAATCCTGCCGCTGATCCCTCTGCCGGAGAGCCCCGCGTTCAACCTGATCCTCTCCAACGTGCCGGGCCCACAGACCCAGCTGTACTTCCTGGGGTGCGAAGTGGAAGCGATGTATCCACTGGGTCCAATCGTGGCCGGCTCGGGTCTGAATATCACGGTCATGTCGTTGAACGACGAACTGGGCATCGGCATCATCTCCTGTCCGCACTTACTCCCGGACCTGACCGACCTGGCCGACGGTTTCGAGACCGCCCTCAAAGAGTTGCTGGAGTGCCCGTCTGCTACGCGTTGAGCGCGGATTCGCCGATCACGCGTCGCTCGCGTAGGGACGCGAGCTCGTCGCTGTCGAGCCCGAGGCTCCGCAGGATCTCCTCGTTGTGTTGGCCGAGTGTCGGCGGCACGAACCGGTGGTGACAGCTGGGTCCGGGTGTCAACCGCAGCGGCCAGCCCGGATAGCGGTGTGACCCGGTGATCGGGTGCTCGAGCTCGACGTAGTATCCCCGCGCGTCGAGTTGAGGGATGTCATACATCCGGTCTGGCGTGAGCAGTTCCTCGACCGGAACGCGCAGTGCACCAAGGGTTTCAACGATTGCGGCGGCAGTGCGGGTGCGGGTCCAGTCGGCAACCAGAGCGTCGAACTCGTCATGTGCGAGTTCGCGCTGGTGAGCCGAGGTGAATCGCGGATCGTCGCGCAGCGTGGGGCGCTCCATCGCGTCGACCATGTGCGCCCAGTCGGTGTCGTCACGCACGCAGAGCGCCACCCACGCATCGTCCGTGACGGTCGGGTACACGCCCTGCACACAACCACGACGGCGATTGCCTTCGCGCGGCAGAACTTTCCCGTTCATCGAGTACTCGATCACCGGCTCAGCAGTAAGGCATGCCGCGACCTCGATCTGCGCGATCTCGACGAGTTGGCCTTCGCCGGTCCGGCACCGGTGCTCGAGCGCGGCGAGCAGCGCCACGCCGGCGTGCGCCCCGACGATGGGATCCGCGGGGCCTTGCAGGTTGCACGGCGGGCCGTCGGCGTAACCGGTCGCGGCGGCCATACCCGATGTCTGCTCGAAGTTGAACGCCCAGCCGACGTAGTCGCGCCACGGTCCGTGCAAACCGAATCCCGGCATGCGCACAACGATCACGTCGGGGCCTCAGTTGTACCAGTGACTCGTAGTCCAACCCGAACTGCTCGACGACCCGCGGCGAGAAGTTCTCCACCACGACGTCCGCCCCGCAGGCAAGCCGGAGTGCCAGTTCACGGCCCCGCTCGGAGGCGAGATCGAAGGTGATGTCGCGCTTGTTGAGATTGGTGCCCTGCCACATGCTGCTGCGGTCATACCATCTGTCGCCCTCGTAGGCCCATGCACCCGAGTAACGATGGCCGTCGGGTCGTTGGATCGATTCGACCTTGACGACATCGGCGCCGAACGCACCGAGGTAACAGGTCAGGTACGCACCCGCCCAGAACGTGGTGAGGTCGAGAACCTTATGCCTGCGAATGGCGCGGCTGGATCCGCGGCCGTGCCAACAGGCCAGCGATCGGATTGTTCCGCGTCAATCTCAGCGGTTGCACCGAGGCGCGGCGCGACCCGCCGGGGTAACACGGGTGTCTTCGACAGCCGAAATGCCGCGCCGGGGCGGCGAAATGACCAGTCATCGCCACCGCCGTCCACGAAGAACCCGCGGTCGCGGTATTGCGGGCAGTGCAGCGCAGTGGCGCCGTCGTTGACCCCTGTGGCGGGATCCGCATCGCCTGGCTCAGCTCGACGATGTCGGCCACGGTCCGGTCGGAAAGCCACGGTTGGGCCTTGGCGAAGAACTCGGCACGCTCGGGACCGCCCCGCATGATCGCGAGCTGTTGCTCGACGTATTCGGGCATACCGAGCATCGCGCACGCATCAAGCCAGTGCTGTCCGGTCAGGCAGTTGATCCCGAGCCACCCGTCGGCCGCGCGGACGATGCCCATCATCGGCGCGGCCCGGGTGTTGCCGGACAGCCCGAGGCTTCGCATTTGTTCGGCCATGAGCATGGGGTAAGGGAGCGTCGACAGCAGTGACTCGAGCACCGACACGTCCACCTCGACGAGCCGACCCGGATCGGCTGATCGGGTTCGCAGCGCCGTGAGCGCACCGAGCGCCCCGTAGCCACCCGCGACGTACTCGGAAATCCGGGCGCCGGCCTGCACCGGCGGTCGATCGGGATCCCTCGTCGAAATCCACCCCGACGCCGCCTGCATGGTCAGCGGTGTGGCGTCGCGGTCGCACAACGGTCCGTGCTGACCGAAGTCTGAAATGCGCACGACGACAAGCCCGGGGCTGAGCGCCTCCAACGCCGCTACGTCGAGGCCCGCCCGGCCCAGCGTCCCGGCCGGAAGAGCCTCAACCAGCAAGTGCGCCTGCGCAATCAGCTCACGCACGGTCGCGAGGTCATCCTCGCTTGCGAGATCAAGTGTGGCCCCACGCTTCCCGGCGTTCAGGTACTCGAACAAACCGGAGCGGTGGGGATCGGGAACGCCCCCGGAAACGTCGCCCAGTGCCGCAACGGGTCCCCCCACGGCGGCTCGACCTTGGTGACCTCGGCGCCCAGGTCGACGAGCAGCTTGGTGCAGTACGGGCCGGCGATGTCGCCGGCGATCTCGACGACGCGCAATCCTTCGAGCGGCCCCATCACGCCGGGATTCCGATGACCTTCGGCTCCATGTACCGGTGCAGGCCGGGAAGTCCGCCGCCTTCTCTGCCCAATCCACTTCTCGTCCTAATCCACCGAACGGCGCATCGCCCGGGATCCTGACCGAAGCCGATGAGGAGCGGAAGAAGTTTCTCCTCGCGACAGCCGCGGTCGTGCGTCGCGAGTTGATTAACGTGCTGGGCGTGATGGGGATTACCGTGCCGCCGGTGATGTAGCGCTTCCCGCAAGCGTCATGCAGTAAACGGATTTTGCACCAAGATGCCGAAATACCTTTGTCCAGGGTTCAAGTCTTCTGACCAAATCCGTGCACAACCACCACACTCTGCAGCTGCGACAATCATCCCGTCGTAGAAGTGGATCCCATACCGCGCCCGCACTTCGATGGCGCGTCGAACCGTGTCGCCATCCGTCGGGACGAGCTTGATCGGAGCAAGAACGTCCAGGAGTGCGGTCGCATCAGCCGGACTTGCCGCGGGAGACAGCTTGTGGAGCAGAGTCGCGGCAAACTCCGCTAACACCTGAGAAGAGGCAACGATATCTCCCCCAAGAGCTTGTCTTACAATGCGCTGTGCAATGCGCTGCTTACGAAGATCGCCAGCATCGTAGGCGTAAACCAGCACATTGGTATCGAGAAAATCAGGAGCGGACATGAAGATCGGCCCGTTTCCAGGTACGCTTTCCGACTTTGAATTGGAACTGTTCGAAGCTGCGGTCCAGCGCCTCGCGCTCGCGACGTCTCCGGCCACGCGCTGCATTGTCCGTTGCAATCTGCTCCAAGTAATCGCGGACCATGCCGGTTAGCGTTGTATCGCGCTCGATGGCGATCTTGCGGACTTCCTTGACCAGTTTCTCGTCCAGAGAAAGGGTGATGTTCATATCTCCCATAATAAGGGAAACCCATAATCAGTGCAATGGTCTTTTCCGTGGCCTAAGCGTGCGCAGAAGACTCCGTGATGAACGAGGTCTTCCTCGTCGATGCCCCGGACCAAGCCCCATCTGGCACAATGTGCTTCATGCTGAAAGTGCAGCGCCTCTCGCCTGACGCGATTCTGCCGACTGTCGCCCACCCGGGCGAGGACATCGGCTACGACCTCTACTCCTGTGAGGATCTCACCCTTGCGGCGCGCGGGGCTGCGGGCGTCCACACCGGCGTTGCCATCGAATTTGTGCCTGCTGCCGGCGGAATCGTGAAGACGCGCTCGGGCCTGGCCCGCAAGCGCCTGATGTGCAATGCCGGAGTGATTGACGCCGGGTATCGCGGCGAGATCATCGTGCTCATGGAGAACCTCGGCGATGAGCCATACCCCATCCGCAAAGGCGACAAGATCGCGCAGTTGCTGGAGCATCCTTTTCTGGCCGGCGAAGTTGTCGAAGCCGAGCTGAGCGATGCCGCTCGCGGCGCCAAGGGATTCGGTTCCAGCGGAAAATAATCCAAGGTTTGCCGCACATTTCTAGTCCTGGCCAGGCAAACCTGGGGCCGGGAGACCCCATCTATCTTTCCAGGAGCCGTTGGAGGACAAGAGCGGCCGAGGATCGCAGCCATGACGCCAGGCAGCGAATTGTCGGCTTTCTTACTGTCACCAACGGTTCGGTGGCTTAATTGCCTATTTTCACAGCGGAGGATTGAAGTATGAGATTCACTATGCCAATTTTGCTGAGTGCAGCGTTGATTGCGGGCTGTGCAGCCCCGGCGGCGGCGCGTCCCAAACCGCTCACCCAGGACTATCAAACGGATCAGGAGCGCGACCGCGAACGGAACTCTCAGGCATACAAGGACGGCTACACCCAGGGCCAGGCCGATGCTCGCGCCGGCGCCGCCCGTAACGGGCAGCCCGCCCCTCAATGGACCAAAGACGACGACATGCGGGCCTATCATCAAGGCTATGAAGCGGGATTTGACAACATACGCGGCGGTGGCAGTGAGAGCAGCGCTCCCGCCAGACGGATGGGGTCGGGCGACGCGCAGGCCAGGCAGTTCGGCTATCAGGACGGCCTTGCCGCTGGACGCACCGATCTCCGGAATGGTAAAGACTTCCGCCCAGAACATGGCGACTTGTATGAACACGCCATCCACGGCTGGGCGCCAGAGCTAGGCAGCCGGGAGGAGTTCCAGCAGCTCTATCGCGAAGGATACGTGCGCGGCTACGAGGAGGGATACAGGGGGACGGCGCCGCGGTAGTCTGTGAAACTCATGCCCCACCCTCACGGGAAGATCTCAGCGAAGGTGGGGCACACTTCTAGTCGATGCCGATCGAGTATTTTTGTGAGGCGATGCCGTTAACCACCACCTCGAGGGTGCTGCCGCCGCTTTCCATGTTGCTGGGAATATCAACATGGGTGTAAGTGGGACCAGGATAACCAACAGCCATGGTGTTGTGTCCGTGGGTGCGGCAATAGAAAACGTGTCCCGTGCTCTTGTTGGTGATGCGCACGAGGGGATAGTTTGTTGCGTCCTGGTAGTCGTCACCATAAGCACCCCCCTGCGAAACACCATTGAATCGGTAGCCAAAGAGAATGATCGAGCTGCCGCGAGCATAAACCGCTTGTGTGAGCAGGGCCGACGGCGCGATGCCGGGCCATGGAGTTCCAGGAGAGGTATAGATCTCCACGTCGTTGCTGTAATCAGTGAAAAGGATTTGGCCAGTCGGAAGCACGAGCATGTGCCCATACCACGACGAATCCTGGGAGCTGTTGGGCACACCCGCAACCTGGTTCAACTTGGTGCCGTCCCATTCGAAGAAGGCAGCGCCATTCTCGTAGATTCCCGGACTCGTCATCATCAGGACGTTGCCGTCGGGCAGTAGCGCGGCGGGTCCATCGGCAATGTCAAGATTACTCGGGAAATCCGGTCCCGGCGTCCAGGTACCGGCGCTCACGTTGTAAATGGAAGTGTGGCCCGCACCCGCGCCGTTCGCTCCCGTGGCGAAGACGGTACCATCGGGCCGCAATACCGCAGGACCAACTTCATAGGAGCCATGCGAATCCCAGAGCTGCACGATCGTGCTGCCCGCACTGCTCCAGGAGCCGCTAGTGGGGTCATAAAGCTCAGAGTTAGTTCCATTGGGATCGTTGCGATTGACGTAAGCATCGACCGTGAGAACCTTCCCGCCCGGAAGTAAATTCCAGCCTTCTTCGTCGTTCTCATCGAACTTGCCGGAACCGGTCGGAGTCCACGTGAGGGTGGAGGCGTTTAAGAGGGCCTGCTGCTCACTGCAGCAATTGGCCAGCATGAAGGTCCCGTTGGCCAGGACCACGCTCGAGGCGTCGCCGATAGTGCTCCAACCGCTGGGAGGATTCATCGGCGTCCAGACATTGGCCAGTGGGTCGTAGATAGCGCCCATGTTGGTCCAGACGTAGTTGGCGAAATTCTGCTCTCCGCCTTCGATAATCAAGCGGCCGTCGGGCAGTACGGCGGAAGCAAAAAACAGAGGGCCGTAATTCGATGCCAAAGAAGCCATCTGCGACCAGGTTCCATTGACGTAGCTGCCGTTAATATCGGGCGTCAGCTTGTACCACTCCGAATATCCGTCATTAGCATCTTCATGATGCACCATGACTGTGCCGTCGGTGAGCAACAACGCAGCGCCGGCGGGAAAGCTGGGCTGGTGAGTTAAGGGCTGCCACGATTGAGCACTGGCGAGCGTCACCGCAAGGCACAGCACAAACGTAGCGAATCCAAGCATTCGCAAAAGCTTCATTAGTTCTCCTCAATTCGCTGTTCGGCTTCAAGGCGGGTTTCGACGCACAGCTTGCAGGCGCCACGACCACAAACATGTCACCGTGTTTCTAGTCGAGCAATTGGATGGGCATATCTAAACGGAATAGACGCGTAATGTCAACTCGGCTGCGAAGAGCCCAGCAGGAGTTCAGTGTCCACCACGCGATAAAGAAAGCGCCATCTCCTTGCTGGCAGATGGCGCAGTCTGATGACGGCAATTACTGTCCGAGGTAGCTTACTCGATTGCAATCGGATACTTCTGTGAAGCAATCCCGTTGGCTACTACTTCCAGGTAGCTGGCGCCGGTTTCCATGTTGGACGGAATGTCAACCTGGGTGTAGGTAGGACCGGGGAAGCCAACTGCCATGGTGCTGTGACCGTGGGTCCTGCAATAGAAAACATGGTTGGTGGCTTTGTTGGTAATGCGCACAATGGGGTAATTGGTGGCATCCTGGAAATCATCCCCGTACGCGCCGGCTTGTGAGGCGCCGTTGAACCTGTTGCCGAAGAGAGTGATCGTCCTTCCGCGGGACAGGGCGGCCGAAACCAGCAGCGCCGAGGGGGCTATCCCTGGGTAAGGGCTGCCAGTTGGGGTGTAGAGTTCAACGTCATTGCTGAAGTCGGTAAACATGATCTGCCCCGTGGGAAGCACCAGGAGGTGTCCGTAGAAGGAGGAATCACCGGGACCGTTGGGCGGCGCCGGGACCTGATTCAGCTTGCTTCCATCCCACTCAAAGAACACGGCTCCAGTCCCGAAGATTCCGGGGCTGGTCATCATCAGGACGTTGCCGTCGGGCAGCAGAGCTGCTGGACCATCGGCGATGTCGAGGCTATTGGGAAAGTCAGGGCCAGCCGTCCAGGTACCGGCGTTCACGTTGTAGATGGCGGTGTGGCCGGCGGCGCAGCGGTTGGCGCCGGTGGCGAAGACAGTTCCATCGGGGCGCAGCACCATGGGTCCCTCTTCATAAGAAGCTCGCCCGGATCCACCGCAGTTGGCGGATGAATCCCACAGTTGTACCTGCGTGCTGCCGGCGCTGGTCCAGGAGCCTGTGCTGGGATCATAGATTTCCGAGTTCATGCCGTTGGCCTGGTACTTTTGGACGTATGCGTCCACCGTCAGAACTTTTCCGCCGGGTAGCAGGGTCCATCCTTCTTCGTCGTTCTCGTCGAACTTATTGGCGCCGGTGCTGGTCCAGACCGGAGTGAAAGGCTTATCGGCCAGCGCTTCCTGCGTGCTGCAGCAGTCTGCCAGCATGAACTGACCATTGGTCAGGATCACGCTCTGGGCATCACCGATGTTGCCCCATCCACTGGGGGCGCTGACCGACGTCCACTGACCGGTGGGAGGGTTGACCGTCGGGTCAAAGATGGCTCCAAGTTTGGTCCATACGCCGCTACCGTTGTTATATTCGCCACCCTGAACATCCACGCGGCCGTCGGGCAACACCGCGGAGGCGAAGTACAGCGGGCCGTAGCCGGAGGGCAAGGTTGCCACCTGGGTCCATGTCCCATTGGCATAGTTTCCGTTAATGTCGGGGGTCAAAGTCCACCAATTTCCCCAGGTACCGGAGTTGCCGCTTTCATCGTGAACCAAGATTCTCCCATCGGTCAGCAGCAACTCCGCGCCGGCTCCGATGTTGGGTACGTTGTTGACAGGTGTCCACGTCTGCGCACTGGCAACGCCGAAGGCGACACACAGCACGAGCGTGGCGAATCCAAGCATTCGCAAAGGTTTCATTTTTCTCCTCAAGTGGTAGTTCTTGTCACAGGCAGGTATCTAGTTACACCGTCGTCGCCCAACGACAGCAAACGGCTGTTCCTTTCAGTTTGAGCAATTACAGTTTGAGCAAATAGGGGTCGAACAAGTGGTGCAGGAAATCTACTCTCGGCCAATATCAAAAGTCAATATAAAGCGCGAAATACTATGCACATCGTAGGACAAATTCCAAGTCAGGAGAATTCATTAGGTGCCGAAGTCTGAACTCGGCCTGATGGAAGCTTCTGGCCGCACCACGCTTGCTAATTGACCATTCTTGCGATCGACCGCATAATCTTTGTGCCTGACGATTACCGCTACTCACAAGGTGGCCGACCGTGAAAAAACAGAGCAGCAAGACCCGCCGTCCGTTCACCACGGCAGGCGGGCACCTGGACGATGTGCTGGGCGATACCACGAAGCGCCTCGAGCAAGAGTCCCAGAAGTTGATCGCCTACATCAACAACGAGCTGGTTCCGGCGATACGCGAGCACTCGAGCTCGGCGCTGCGCATTGCCAGCGAAAAGCTGAACCAGGCCGCGGACATGATGGAGGCCAGTACCCGGCGGAAGAAACGCTGAGCACGCGGGTTCCGCTCCTCATCGTCGTGGTCGCCTCTGTGGCGCTGCTCTCCGCCTGCGGCCGCCACAAGACCGCGCGCAACTATCCTCCGCCGCCTCCTCCGACCATCGCTCCATCTGAACCTGCCCCCAGCACCACGGTTGAAGCGAAGCCACCCACCGCTCCGCAGGGAACCAAGCCGGCCAGCAAACCTATCTACGTCCAAACGGGACTGGCTAGTTGGTACGGGCCGCCGTACAACCACCACCGCGGATCGAACGGCGAGATCTACGACCAGAACGCGCTGACCGCGGCGCATCGTACGCTGCCGCTGAACTCCGTGGTGCGCGTCACCAACGTGGAGACGAAACATTCCGTTGTGGTGCGCATTACTGATCGCGGCCCGTTCATCGAGGACCGCGTTCTTGACCTGTCCCTGGCGGCGGCGAAAGCGGTGGATGTGTGGCGGCCGGGAACCGCTGAAGTAAGAATTGAAGTTTTGTCGGCGCCGGCGCCTATCGCGGAGGGCGGGCGGTGGTGTGTCCAAATTGGCGCCTTCCAGAGCGAGCACGAAGCCCGCAAGCTGAAAGAGAAGCTGCAAAACCGCTACGAAACTGCGAACGTCGTCCAGTTCACCGGGCCCACCGGGGAGTGGGTGCGCCTGCGTCCCCAGGGCGATGACAAGCACCAGGCCGAAGAGGTCGCCAGCAAAACGCACGTGAAAGAGGGCGGAGTGTTTCTGGTGAGGCTGGATTAAGAACCAGGGGCTTGGGGGATTAGTGGGCTCAACATCGCGCAACAACACTCAATTTGTCATCCCGACCGAGGGCTTCAGCCCGAGTGGAGGGATCTGCGGTTCCGTGAGCGTCAAGTCAGCTGGCATCAAACCGCAGATCCCTCGACTCCGGGCTTACGCCCTCCACTCGGGATGACAAACGAATGTTTCTTGGAGAATGTCCGCCTCCACGCAACTGCCCAGAGAGAGTATGATTCTCGATTCTGCCGTGTGATTGCTATTCCCTGGACAACAACCTATGACTCTCTTCGATCGACGCAGGGCCTTGCTTGCCCTCAGCCTGTTCACCACCTGCCTTACGACCGTAAACTCCCCTGCGCTACCGCAAGACGCTGCCGCCACAACCCAGTCCACCAGCGAAGCCGGCCCGCAAAAGGCCGATGACGAAGGCCGCACCCGCTTGCCGATGGAGGTGCGCAAGAGCGTCAGCTTCCGTGAAATCGGGCCTGCGATTTCCGGAGGGCGCGTCCCGGCAGTCGTCGGCGTCGCCGGCAATCCCGATATCTACTACATCGGCGCGGCCGATGGCGGCGTGTTTCGCACCAACGATGGTGGTATCACCTGGAAGGCCCTGTTCCAGCATGAGAGCGTCTTGTCCATCGGAGCACTCGCGGTCGATCCCCTGAATCCCAACATTGTGTGGGCGGGAACAGGCGAGGCCAACGTGCGCAATACGGTTTCGCCCGGCAATGGCATTTACAAATCAACCGACGGTGGCGGGCACTGGAAGCGCATGGGACTGGAAGGAACGTTCCAGATCTCCCACGTAGTGATTGACCCGCATCATCCCAACACGGTGCTTGTTGCCGCCATGGGTAGTCCGTGGGCCGATAGCGCCGAGCGCGGCGTGTTTCGTACCACCGACGGCGGTGCGACCTGGCAGAAGGTGTTGTACGTCGGTCCCAGCGTCGGCATTGCCGATCTGGTGATGGATCCGCAGAACCCGCAGGTGCTCTATGCGGCGGCGTATCGCTTTCGCCGCCAGCCGTGGACTTACTCCGGCGGCGGGCCGGAAGACGCCATCTACAAATCGATTGACCAGGGACAGACCTGGAAGCGGCTGAGCGGGCATGGCCTTCCGGAGAAGCCGGTGGCGCGCATCGGGCTGGCCATCGCGCCGAGCTCACCCGGCACGGTTTATGCCGTGATGGGTTCAACCGAAGGCGTGCTCTGGCGCTCCGACGATGCCGGCGAGCACTGGAGCCTGGTCAGCAAGGATGAGGAGGTCAACGTCAGGCCGTTTTACTTTTCGCGCATCGAAGTGGATCCGCGAAATCCCGAGCACATTTTTGCGCTCTCGAACAACATGATGGAGTCGAAGGACGGCGGCCACTCCTTCTCGACCATTGCCAAGCAGATCCACGGCGATCATCACGCCATCTGGATTGACCCCAGCGGCAGCGGTCGCATCATCAATGGCAACGACGGCGGAGTTGCCATTTCGCGCGACAACGGCGAGCACTGGGCCTTCATTCACAACATCGCAATCGCCCAGTACTATCACGTAAATACCGACGATGACCGGCCTTACCTGGTGTGCGGAGGCCTGCAGGACAACAGCGCCTGGTGCGGCCCCAGCCGCAGCAAGGACCCGTCGGGAATTCTCGACCGGCACTGGTTCGACCTCAACGGTGGCGATGGCATTTATGCCATACCTGCGGCCGATAACCCCAACCTCATCTACAACAGCACGGAAAACGGCGCGTTCATGATCTTCGACCGTGGGGCCGAGCACGTACACGATATCGAGCCCTATCCGCGCGACTTCAGTGGTGGCGGCATTGCCGATTCGCCGTATCGCTTTCACTGGAACGCTGGCTTCGCGGTCTCGCCGTTCAACGCTCAAGTGCTGTACGCCGGCGGGAACGTGGTCTTCAGGAGCGAAGACCGCGGACGCACCTGGAAGCCCATCAGCCCTGACCTCACGCTGAACGATAAGAGCAAGCAGCAGTCGTCGGGCGGACCGGTGGTAAAGGACAACTCGGGGGCTGAGGCGTTCGACGCGATCATTCGCATCACGCCGTCGAAGAAGGACGCGAATGTCATTTGGATCGGCACCGACGACGGGCTGGTGCAGCTCACGAGAGATGGCGGTGCAAGCTGGATGAACGTGACCGCGCACATTCCCGGCCTGCCTCCGTTCGGCCGGGTCGAGTGCATCGACCTCGCGGCGGACAATCCGGGCGACGCGGTCATCACCGTCGACCGGCACTTCAACGGCGACTTCAAGCCCTACGTCTATCGCACCAGCGATTACGGCGCAACGTGGCAGTCGATCGCCGGAGACTTGCCGCAGGCGTATGCCCATGTGGCGCATCGCGACCGCCGCAATCCGCACATGTACTACGCGGGGCTGGAGAATGGCCTTTACGTCAGCTGGAACGACGGCGCCACGTGGTATCTGTTCGGGCTGGGGCTTCCTAACGTTTCGATTTACGACCTCACAGAGCAGGAGCGGGACAACGATCTCGTGCTGGCAACACACGGCCGCGGAGTGTGGATTTTCGACGACCTGGCGCCGTTCCAGCAGTACACGCCGGAGACTGGCAGGGAGCCATTACACCTCTTTGCGCCAGCTTCCGCGCTGCGCTTCTGGCCGTGGTCACAGGTGGAGAATTTGGGTGATGCAGTCTTCTACGGCAAGAACCCGGCCTATGGCGCACAGCTCAGTTATTTTTTGGCGAAAGAAGTGAAGGAGCCCGGCCAGTTGGTGATCGCCGACTCGCAGGGGCACGTCGTGCGGACGATGAAGGGAACGCGCCGTTGGACGAGGGCGAGAAGCCGCCTCCGGACGATGAAGGTGTGCCTCCTCCATTGACGGCGGCCTCGGCCCAGACCGGACAGGAAACCGGTATTCATCCGGCACAGCCGGCGACGCCTTCGCAGATGCAGCAACAAGCGGAGCCGAAGACCGGATGGGAGACCGAAACCGAACTCGGCAAGCCAAAGAAGATTCCGTGGGTCCCCACCAAGGCGGGTCTGCAGCGCATGTATTGGGACCTCAGGGCCGATGGTCCGGTGCGCTGGGAGAGCGCGCGTGACTTTAACAAAGGGCCGAAGTCGGGAGCACTGCTGCCTCCGGGCGTGTACACGGCGACGATGACGATTGGCGGCCAGACGGCATCGCAGAAGATCCAGGTGGTCAACGATCCACGCTCGCACGGCGATCAGGCCGGCATGGAAGCGCGCTATCAAATGAGCCAGGCGGTGCTGCACATGATGTCGCAACTGGACGTCGCGCTGAACCGCATGGATGCCATCAAGGCGCAGGAACAGGCGCTGCAGGTCGCGGCCAAGGACACGCCCGACGAGACAGGCGGTGAAGACCGCCAGCGAAGCGCTCGACAAGCAGATGAAGGCGGTCCAGCAGGAGATCACCAGCAATCCCGGTGCGGCGGAATCATCCTTGCGGTGGGCGGGCAAGATTCGCGAACACCTGTTCTCGCTCAACGGAATCCTGGAGGGAGCCGACGATGCGCCAACCGCGGCAATGACGGCGGAGAAGCAACGGCTCGAGCCGGAGTACCAGTCGGCGATCCAGAAGTTCAATCAGTTCCTGCAAACGGATGTGGCGGCGTTCAATCGCGAGATGGCGCAACACAAGCTGACGGGCGTGGTGGAGGGCGAAGCGGTACAGCCGTGAGCCCCTTGAACAAACTCGAAAAAACAAATCACCACGGAGAGCACGGAGGTCACGGAGAAAACAGAAGAATAGAATCCATCGATTCTCTCAAGTCCGAGGCTCTTGCTGAGATGCGACGAATCGACTTCAACCGCGGATTTCGCTGATAAACACGGATTTCGCAAAGAGATAGGCGCTCCGCTTGCGATGGGTTGGGTTGTGTCAGGGCACGACTTTTAGTCGTGCCGACCAGGGCCTCGCAAAGAAGGGGCTTTAGAGACTGTGTCACAACTTGGTACTTGCGGTGAAGGAAAAAATAGGCGAAGAAAGAGTTATGCCGAACTATTTCGCCTATTCGCCAGAACAAGCCGAGTTGTTGCCGCGTCATGTGCGGGACGAGTTGCCGCCGGGGCATCTGTGTTTTTTGATCCACGAGATGGTCGAAGGACTGGAGCTGAGCGGCTTTGATGAGGCCTACAGCGAAGAGGGGCAGAAGGCTTACAACCCGCGGATGATGCTGAAGCTTTGGCTGTACGGGTTTGCGGTGAACGTGCGCTCGACGCGCAAGCTGGAGCGGCGGGTGCAGGAAGACTTGGGGTTTCGCTTTTTGGCGGGCGGGCTGCGACCGGACCACAAGACGTGGAGTGAGTTTTTGCGGCGGCATGGCCAAGCCATCGAGCAGTTGTTTACCCAGGTGCTGGGATGGGCGCGGAAGGCCGGCATGGCGCGGCTCGGACGAGTGGCGATTGATTCGACCCGCATCAAGGCCAACGCTTCGCCGGATCGGTTGCGCCAGCAGGATGAGCGGCAGGTGCGACAGTGGCGGCGGGCGATGGAGACCGAAGATCCGGACCAGGAGCCGGGCTTGGAAGTGGGCGTGGGGACGGCGGAGCGATTGCGGCGCGCGATGCAGCGCGAGCCGGGCTGCGGGGCTCAGGGGCAAAGAGTCGCTGACCGATCCGGACGTGCGCTTCTTGCGCGAGCGGGGTGGGAGATTTCGTTTGGGCTATAGCGGCGAGATCGCGGTCAGTGAGGACCACTTCATCGTGGCCGTGCGGGTGACGCAGAATGCCACGGACAATGCATCGTTGTTGCCCATGGTAGCCGAGGTGGAGCGACAATGCCGAGCCCGACCCCAGAAAGTGCTGGCCGACAGCGGATTTTATAGCGGAGATAATCTGGACGCACTGGAGGCACAAGGCATCGATGGGTATGTACCGGATTCGAATCTGGCGCGGGAACTGAACCTGGGGAAACGCGGGAAGGAAAATCGGCCTCCGCGTCATCGGGCGACGCGAAAGATGCGGCGCAAGTTGCGCAGTCGAGAAGGTCGGCGAACTTATCTGCATCGCAAGAGCCTGGTGGAACCGGTGATCGGAGCGCTGAAAGAACAGCGGGGGATGCGGCAGTTTCTGCGGGTTGGACTGGCGGCGGTGAGCACGGAACTGCTCTTGGCGGCCATCAGCTACAACCTGACGCGCTATCACCGTCTGCGGCATTGAGGTGCGTCAAGATAGCAACGTTGGCCTCTGCGGAACACGGGAAAAGCGTCGCAACTCGGTTCCGCAAGAGCACGGCTAAACGGCGTGTGGGTCAGTTGTGACACAGTCTCTTTAGCCCCTGCAAAATAAACACTCCAGCGGCTAAAGCCCCGATCTCTAGTAGCATTTGCAGCACGGCTGAAGCCGTGCCCTGATACAAAGCGGTTTAGGAGACAGGTTTGGTTTCTGAATCTGCGTTCATCCGCGCGAATCCGTGGTTGCTTCCTTTTCTTTTCTCTGTGCCTCAGTGTCTCCGTGGTGAAAAGACTCGCATTCCCTACCACCCGTAGCGGTATCGCTGCGTGCGGGAAGGGAAGAGCTTGACAAGCAGCATGCCCGTGAGGAAACCTCCTACGTGGGCCCAGAAAGCGATGCCGGGCGTGTTGCCTCCGTGTACCGCGATGGAAGTTGCCGCGCCGCTGAGGAACTGCGCTACAAACCAGTAGCCGAGGACGATCCACGCCGGCAGCCAGACGAAGAAAACGAAGAACAGCGGCACCAGCGTCAGCACACGGGCGCGCGGATACAGCAGGAAATACGCCCCCATGACCCCGGCAATCGCTCCGCTCGCGCCCACCGTCGGTATGGTCGAGTTGGCATTGAGCATGGTATGGAAAAGCGCGGCGGCCACACCGCAGATGAGATAGAAGAGCAAATACCAGGCGTGGCCGAGCCGGTCCTCAACGTTGTCGCCGAAGATCCACAACGCCCACATGTTGAATATGAGGTGCAGCCATGAGCCGTGCAGAAACATCGAGGTGAAGATGGGTACGATGGCCGCCATCGGCGGCACGTAGCGCGTGCCGAGCTGCGATACCAGGTCCCACGGCACGTAGCCGTGATTCAGCACCACCACGGAAAGACGCGCGGGCACTACGCCGAAGACGTTGACGAACTGCTGGTTCTGCCTCCCCAGCGACAACTCGAACAAGAACGCCAAGGTGTTCAGCACCAGCAGCGTGTAGTTCACGTAAGGAATGCCGACCCGTGGCGCGTCGTCTTTCAGCGGGATCATGGATGAGCCTTACGTGTGTACAGGCTTCGGAAAAATCGGCCTACCAATGTTTTGTGTCAGGGCACGACTTCAGTCGTGCCAACCAGTTGTCTAATTTTGTCACGCCGAGCGGGCTTCAGCCCGCGAGCGATCTGCTTTTTTCGAATCTTGCCGCATCTTGCGCGCTCGGCAGGGAAGTGTTCCCTCTCGATCTTCTGGACGCCGTCGGCGATTTGACCGGACTACCTTTGAACCTACACGATAGCAGAAGGATGCCTGTCAATGGTGTGATGGTGGTGGACAAGCCTGCAGGTTGGACCTCGCACGACGTTGTTGCCAGAATGCGCCGCATCGCGGGCGAGCGATCCATTGGCCACTTGGGGACGCTCGATCCCATGGCTACTGGAGTTTTACCGCTGGTCCTCGGGCGAATGACCCGCCTAAGCCAGTTCTACACGGCTTCTGAGAAGGTGTATGAAGGAACCATCCGGCTCGGCGTGGCGACCGACACCTATGATTGCGACGGCGAGCCCGTAGGTTCCCCAATGGAAGTTCATGTAACACTTGAAGAAGTGCGGGCAGCCTGCGCCGGCTTCTCCGGGCCGATTCAACAGGTTCCACCCCCATTTTCGGCCAAGAAGATCAAAGGCGTTCCAGCCTACAAGCTCGCCCGCAAGAAGCAGGAAGTCCAGCTTCAGCCGGTGGAGGTTGAAGTGAAGGAGTTTACCGTCGAGGGCGTGGACGGAGACTTGGCCGAGGTCCGTTGCCGGGTTTCGTCAGGGACGTACGTGCGCAGCCTGGCCCATGAGCTGGGGCTGAAATTGGCAGTAGGAGCGCACCTGGCGAGCCTGCGAAGGACGGCCGTGGCGGAGTTCAGCCTTGAGCAGAGCCATACGATGGAGGAAATTTCCGAGTCCGCCAGCCAGGGCCGAATGCAAGAGTTACTCGTCCATCCGCGCCTGATTCTGCCGGAAATGCCATCGGTAACGGCGGACGACGAGGCAGTCGGTAAAATCCGCCACGGCCGGACGGTGAACCTGCCGGAGATGTCACGGTCACCGCTGGTAAAGGTCTTCGCGGGACAGTCCGAGCTAGTCTGCATCGCCAGCAGGGTAGCAGGGACGCTGTTTCATCCCAAGGTGGTATTGGCCGGTTGAAGGCAGTCTGGGGCGTTGCTTATTAGCAATGTCCGATAACAGATATTATGTTAAATACCTGGAAAGACGCTGGAAATCGTCCCGCGGAAGTGGCTTTCCCCTTAGGCTGTGGCTGTTAGCAACTGCTCGAGGTCTTCCCGGAAGATCCGCAGTGCCTCGATCCGCTCCGGGGTGGCTTCCACAATCTCCGTCTTCGCCTGGAAGACCTTCCGGCCGTCCTTTTCGATGAGCACGCCCAGCACTTCTCCCATGCGCCAGCCGGGAGCACCGACCATCACCAGGCCAGCAGGCGTGGCGCGCAGCAACGCAATGCATCCGTCACGAATGACCCCGACGGAGTCGGCATAGCGTTCGAAGGTTTGCAGTTCGAAGCCCGCGAGGTAGAGGCGTTGCAGTTGTTCGGCGGAATCCATAAACCAGTGGCTAGTGGCTAGTGGCTAGTGACCGGTGGAGACCTTACGGAATCGGCTAGGAGTTGTGAGCTAAGAATCTTACCGCCCGTGTGCTCGATGGCTCCGATCTAGCCACTGACCACTAGTCACTAGCCACTGCATTTACATCTTGTACTGCCCGAGATCGTCCTCTCCCAGGTTCTCCAGCCACTTGCGCAGCTCGTCGCTGGAGACGCGCTCGTTCACCGCACCGGTGGCCTGCTTGCTGCTCTTGAGGACATCTTCCTCCACGTAAATCGGGCAATCCATGCGGAGGGCCAGGGCGAGTGCGTCTGACGGCCGTGAGTCGATGCTGATGGCCTGCCCTTCGCGTTCCAGCCAGATCACGGCAAAGAAGGTGTCGTCACGCAGCTCGGTCACCACCACCTTGCGCACCGTGGTTTCCAGTCCGATCAGCAGGTTCTTCAGCAGGTCATGGGTCATCGGCCGAGGCGTGCTGACCTTTTCGATCTCGAGAGCGATCGCGTTCGCCTCGTAGATGCCAACCCAGATGGGCAGGACCGTGTCGCTGTCCTGCTCTTTCAGGAGGACGATGGGCATGTTGGTCATGGGATCCATGACCAGACCGCGGATTTTCATTTCAACTTCCATCGTGATCCCTCCCCGAGCGTTTGCCCCTTGATACTCCCTATGGCGCGCGAACGCAAGTTCTATTGCAAAGTTTCCACTCAAGCAAAACCGCGCTCCTGACCAGCCACAGCTCTCTGAACATTAGACGGCCATTTCGCCCAGTAGGCTGTTAGGAAATGTCTGCGTAACTCGCACGGGCACGTAGTCTCCGGGGCCCGGCTCAGGCTGGCCGTTCAGCACAAAATTCAGGGTCTTGTTCTGCGAGGTCCGGCCGATTATCTGTCCGCGGGCTGTGTTCTTCCCTTCCACCATGACCTCGAGCGTCTGGCCAAGGTGGCGGCGATAGCTGGCTCGCTGCAATTCGCGCTGGTGCTCCTGCAGGACCTGCAACCGGCGGGACTTCTCGGCATCGGGAATCGAGTCGGCGTACTGCAAGGCCGGCGTGTTGGGGCGCGGCGAATACTTGAACGAGAACACGCCGTCGTAGCCGACTTCGTCGAGCAGGCTGAGCGTCTCAGCGAATTCGGTCTCGGTCTCGCCGGGGAAACCGACGATGACGTTGGTGGTGATGCTCAGCTCACGGTTGCGGGTGGACTTCATCCACGCGATGCGTTCCAGATATTGCTCGCGGGTGTAGTCGCGGAACATGGACTCGAGCACGCGCGAAGAGCCGCTCTGCACCGGCAGATGCACGTGGTCGCACAGCGTCGGAACCGCGTCGATGGCGTCGACGATGTCCTTGGTGAAGTCGCGCGGATGGGAGGTGGTAAAGCGGACGCGACGCATGCCGGAAATCTCGCCGATCGCCGCCAGCAGCTCGGCAAAGCTCTTCTTTCCTGAAGGGTCACGATACGAGTTCACGTTTTGTCCGAGGAGCTGGATCTCCGTGAAACCGCTGTCGGCCATGCGTCGGGCTTCGTTCAGCACCGACTGCGAAGTGCGGCTGCGCTCCTTGCCGCGGGTGTACGGCACCACGCAGTAGGCGCAGAACTTGTCACAGCCCTCGATAATCGTGATGTATCCCCGGTGCGGGTTGGTACGGGCGGTGAATTCGGTCTCGAAGGTCTGATCGGTCTGCCGGTCGTCAAGTCCGGTAACGCGGTCGGCGCCTGCTTCAATCTGCACCAGCAACTCGGGCAGATTGCGGTAGGAGGCAGATCCGGCCACCAGCGAGACGTGGGGTGCGCGCTCGAAGATCTTCTCGCCTTCCTGCTGGGCCACACAGCCGAGAACGGCGAAGCGCTTCCCTTCCTTGCGCAGCTTCTTGAAGTCGTTGAGCCGGTGGAAGACCTTCTGCTCGGCCTTGTCGCGAATCGAGCAGGTGTTGTAGAGGATGAGGTCGGCCTCCTCCTCGCGCTGCACCTGCGCGTAACCCTCGGAGATGAGCGTGCCCACGACCTTCTCCGAGTCGTGGAAGTTCATCTGGCAGCCGAAGGTCTCGATGTAGAACGTCTTTTGCGCGGAACTCACGGCCATCCCTATTCAAGCAGTATATCGCGAGTGATTTACGACGGAGAGCACGGAGGAGGGCCTGGCCGTTCAGCGATTCCCTAAGAAGCGCAGCCGGGGCCGCCAGGCGACCCGCACGCTTTCCACAGCTTTTCCCAATTCCAGATCCCGGACATCACCCCGGTGGGCAACGGGAATCCGAGTTGATGCGCGAGCATACACACCTGCCCGCGATGGTGGGCTTCGTGGGAAAGCATGTAGCACAGCATTTCCAGGCCAACCGGCCAGGGCTTGGCCCAGCCGTCTCGAAGAAACTTTTCGACCCGGCCCCCACCACCGCCAAGCGCTTCAGCCAGCATCTCCGCGCAGCGAGCGGAGCTCTCGGCCAATCCCGCACGCGCCTGCTGCGGCGTGCAGTGCGCGCGGTTAAGCTGTGGCGGAACCTTAAGGTGCGGGGCTGTAAGCCTGACCCACTTGCAGCGGACATTGTGCATGTGCGTGAAGATTGCCGCGATGGTGCGGACCTTGCCGGGCGGTGTGGCTCCCCAGGCGGCGGGGTCAAGATGTTCGATAAGAATCTGGTTCATGCGATCATTGGCGGCAAAGATCTGGACTGCAGCTCCGCCGAGTTGAGTGTGAACCTTGGGTTGACGCTTGGTCACGGCTCCCTGCTCCCTGACCCCATCATACTTCCGGGCCGCGGGCCATCCAGACGTTGTCCACTTCATCCGTCACGCGGAACACATGAATTTACAACTGAACCGGAACGTTCTCTGCGCCTCCGTGTTGAAAACGTCCTTCACTTCCCCAGCAGCTTCTCGATCTGCGTTTCAATGGCTGACGGCGGCGTCATCGGAGCGAACCGCTCCACCACACCTCCCTTCTTGTCCACCAGGAACTTTGTGAAGTTCCACTTGATGCTGTCGCCCAGCAGGCCGCCCTTCTTCGATTTCAGGAACTCGAACACCGGATGCGTGTTCGGCCCGTTGACCTCGATCTTGGAGAATAGCGGAAAGCTCACGTCATAATTCAGTTGGCAAAAGGATTTGATCTCGTCGTCGGAGCCCGGCTCCTGATGGCCGAACTGGTCGCACGGGAAGCCGAGCACCTCGAAGCCGCGGTCCTTGTACTTGGCGTACAACGACTGCAGACCTTCGTATTGCGGCGTGAATCCGCACTTGCTGGCGGTGTTGACGATGAGCAGCACCTTGCCTTTGTAGTCTGCGAGTTTCCTGTTGCGACCGTTGTTCAGCTTGGCAGTGAGGTCGTAGAGGGTCATGCGTTCGTGCTCCGGAAAGAAGTGGCTAGTGGCCAGTGGCTAGTGGCCGGAAGAAGTTGACACGGTTCTTTTCTCAAGCGAGGCAATCAAGCCATTCAGGATGCGTCCGAGTTCGGTGATGCGATCCGAGAGCATGTCCCTAATGTCCGGCTCAATATAGTGCAGATTCGCCGCAATGACGACCTGTGTTTCGACCTCATACAGCGATCCGCGTGCGTGGCCGAGAAACTGAAGGAATTCTCCTCTGGTTGCGCGACCCTGACCTTCAGCGATGTTACTCGGTACTGAAACAGCAGCTCTGCGAATCTGGCTCGTCAAGCCATAAATCTCGTCGCGCGGAAAAGACTTGGTTTCGGAGTAAATTGTGGTTACAAGAGCAATTGCCTTCTGCCAGGCAATCAACTGCCGATAGTGCTTCAACTGCACGGGGCACGCTCCTTGCCCCACAGAACCCTAACAATATCGTACCTCCCGATGAGAGAAAGTGGCTAGTGGCTGCTGGCCAGTGGCTGGTTGAATAAGGCTGAAAGGCAGTGCCCAAAGAAAGGTTTTTCTTTTCGTTCTTCTCCAGCCCCACTAGCCACTGACCACTAGCCACTTAATACGCTTTCGCGATCACCACCCGCCGATCCACCGTCTCGCCGGTGACGATGCACTTCCCGGCCCCGTCGTACTCATCGACAAGTGGAATGCAGCGAATCGTGGCTTTGAACTCCTTCATGCGCGCGTCGCAGGCCGGATCGTCCTTCAGGTGCGCCATCACGAACTTGCCGCCGCCCTTTTCGGCGGTGACGTCGTTGAGGATCGACTTCGACCTCTCTCGATCGAGTTCGCCAGCACGGTGTTCGCCTTGAGGCGCTGCTTGGCCGCGTCGTACAGATCCTTCTGCATCTGCGCCAGCACCGCCGGCAGCTTGCGCGGCGATTTCGGCTTGCGGCATCGGCTCCTTCGTTCCGGTATCGCGCCGCTTCAGCACGATATTGCCCGACGGCCAGATCGCGCGGCCCCAGTTCCAGCACCACCGGCACGCCGCGCCGCTCCCAGTGGAAGAACTTCGCGCCTGGGCGTTTGCGCCTTCGCGGTCGTCCACCTTCGCGCCGACATCCTTCGCGATCCGGTGCGCCGCCTCCAGCACCTGCGCCTTCTCCTCGTCCTTGCGATAGATCGGCACCAGCACCGCCTTCACCGGCGCCAGCTTCGGCGGCAGCACCAGGCCCTTGTCGTCGGAGTGGCTCATGATCAGGCCGCCGATCAGGCGCGTGCTCACGCCCCAACTGGTCTGCCAGACGTAGTCGAGCTGGCCTTCCTTGTTCTGGAACTGCACGTCGAACGCCTTGCCGAAATTCTGTCCCAGGTCGTGGCTGGTGCCGGCCTGCAGCGCGAGGCCGTTCTGCATCATGGCCTCGATGGAATAGCTGCGCAGCGCGCCGGCGAACTTCTCGGCGTGCGTCTTCACGCCCTTGATCACCGGCATGGCCATGACGTCTTCGGCCACCTCGGCGTAAATATCGAGAATGCGCAGCACCTCCTCCACGCGCCTCGTCGTGGTTGGCGTGCGCGGTGTGGCCCTTCCTGCCAGAGAAATTCCGTGGTGCGCAGGAACATGCGCGTGCGCAGCTCCCAGCGCACGACGTTGGCCCACTGGTTGAGCAGCATCGGCAGATCGCGCCAGCTCTTGAATCCACTTGCGCGAAGAAGTGGCCGATGATGGTCTCCGAGGTCGGGCCGGATGACGTACGGCTCTTCCAGTTCCTTGCCGCCGGCGATGGTCACCACCGCCAGCTCCGGCGAGAAGCCTTCCACGTGCTCGGCTTCCTTGTGCAGAAAGCTCTGCGGAATGAGCAGCGGGAAATACACGTTCTGATGGCCGGTGGCCTTGAAGCGGTCGTCGAGCTCGCGCTGCAGCAGTTCCCAGACCGCGTAGCCGTTGGCCTTGATGACCATGCAGCCCTTGACGATTTCGGCCGGCTCGGCCATGTCGCCTTGCAGAACGACGTCCTGATACCAGGTGGCAAAATCCTGACTGCGCGCAGTGATGGGAGATTCGGCCATGAATGCTCTTTCGTAGGAGATTAGGTGGACTTCTTAGATTATGACAGGTGGATGACTTTCACCACGATTGACGACCTGCAATTCGTGTTAACATCAGCATCCTTCGCTCGGTCTGTGATCAACGACACGCGATTGCCTGGGCCACGATCAAAGGAGGTCGCAATGAACGCCACTCCTGCCCGGAGTTTCAAGAAATCCTCAACATGCTTTGCGTGGAAGGCCGGCGCCTTGTCGCTTGCGATTATGTTCGCCATCCTCGTAGCGCCATCAGCCCAGGCGCAGACTTACACCGTGCTCCATG
Organism: uncultured Acidobacteriaceae bacterium; assembly: GCA_963703645.1. Taxonomy (GTDB): domain Bacteria; phylum Acidobacteriota; class Terriglobia; order Terriglobales; family Acidobacteriaceae; genus Bog-257. Next base: position 75,740 of record CAVPFD010000042.1, on the reverse strand, counting down.
CCTTCCTTGGCGCAGGCGACGGGCAAACTCCAGAGGCTGGGGTGACCATCGACGCCGCAGGAAATCTCTATGGGTCAACATCTATTGGCGGCGGCGGCAGCGGCTGTGGCGGCGGCTGCGGAACGGTTTTCAAGTTGTCCTACAAGGGATCGGGCTGGATTTTTACCCCGCTCCACACGTTTCATGGCGGCAGTGATGGCGGTGAGCCGCAAGGCAGGGTAACCGTTGCCCGGGACGGAACTTTGTATGGCACAACCATGATAGGAGGCGCAGGCGGAGAGTGCCCCGGCGGCTGCGGGGTAGTGTTTCGTTTGACGCCACCGCCATCGGCTCCGAAATCCGTCCTTGCTCCATGGGATGAAACCATAGTTCACGCCTTCAACGGAACGGATGGATTTGAACCTCAAGGCGACCTCACTTTCGACCAGGCCGGAAATATTTACGGCACAACCCTCTATGGCGGCTCAAGCGCATGCGACGCCAATGGCCTCTACGGTTGTGGGGTGGTCTACGAGCTGATCGCAACGAGGGACGGCGGCTGGGACGAGACGCTCCTTTTTGCTGCCCAAGGGGGCAGTGCCGGATCCGAGCCGATTGATGGTGTTGTCTTTGATCCGTCCGGTAATCTTTACGGCGCGCTCGAGGCGAATGGCCCATTTAACTGGGGCCTAATTTTCCAATTGTCGCCCTCCGGCCCAGGCTGGAAAGAGCAACCCGCTTACATATTTAGCGGCGGAAGCAATGGCGGCGTTCCCGAAGCGGGGCTGATAACCGATGCTGTCGGCAACCTGTACGGAACTACAAGATTTGGTGGCATTAATTCCTGCGGCACGGTCTTCCAGCTCACTCCCTCTGGTGGCGGCTGGAGCCTCAACACAATTTATACCTTCCCTGGCCAGCCCGACGGCTGCGGACCCGAAGGCAAGCTGATCATGGATGCTGCGGGCAGTCTCTACGGCACTACGTTTTACGGTGGCCACGGAGCCGGGACGGTTTTTAAGCTGACGCCCGCGAATGGCAATTGGACGTACACCCTGCTCCACGACTTCACCGGCGATGGTGCGTATCCCATGGGCAGCCTGGTTTTCGATGCCAGCGGCAATATCTACGGCACCACGACTCACGGCGGTTCCAAGGACGAGGGTGTGGTGTTTGAGATTACGCCGTGAGCGGCCATCGGAAAACTACAGCGACTCGGCATCCTGAGGTCACGATGTCGGCTGCTTGTTGTAGCAGCCGTTCGGCGCGATCAAAGCGCCGAAAGTGAAGCGCCGAAAGTGAAGGGCTCTCACATAGTTGGACTTAGTGCCTACGTAGTGGGACTAATGTACCACTTTGTGGGATACTAACTCCTACAAAGTAGGAGGCGGCCTCTCCCACGCAAGTATGACTTAAGTCTCACGTTGTGGGATGCCGGTGTGTTATCTCGCTCCGTTTCTTACCAGTTCCAGGAACGCATGGTGGACGCGCGTGTCGGCCGACAATTCGGGATGGAAGGTTGCCGCCATCACACTTCCCTTCCGCACCAGGACTGGATCGCCATCGCGCTTGGCGAGAACTTCGACGCCCTCGCCAACTCGCTCGATGCGCGGCGCTCGGATGAAGACCATCTCCAGTGGATCGCCACCGAACGAGCTTTCAGCCTCCACGATGCTGGAGTCAATCTGGCGTCCGTAGGCGTTGCGGCGGATGGTTATGTCGAGCGCGTCGAGGCCCGGCTGATGCGGGTTCTCCACCTGGCGGGCTAGCATGATGGCGCCTGCGCAGGTACCGAAGGTTGGCTTGCTGTGCACGAATTGGTTTAGCTTGCGGAGGCAGGACTCGTCGAGCAGCTTGAGAAAGGTCGTTGACTCGCCGCCGGGAATCACCAAGCCATCGATCTCCTCGAATTGCTCGGCCTTACGGACAAGCACCACCTCCGCCCCAAGTTCTTCCAGGCGGCGCTGGTGCGCGGCAAAGTCGCCCTGTAACGCAAGCACCCCAATCTTCATAAAATCAGCTTTCAGCCGCGGGCTGATGCGGGACATCGGCCGGCGGCGGATTTCGACTACGATTTTAGATGGAAACGAAAGAGATGTGGTTCGCGCACGCAAAACAAGACAAAAGGAACTTAGGTTTGCGAGGTAGAATAGCGTCATGAGTCCAGAGACTTCCAATCTTTTGAAACGCGCTCTCGCACTCCCCAGCGACGAACGCGCCGCCTTGGCCAATACGCTGCTTGACAGCCTTGAGGCCTCGAATCAGTCTGTCCAGGAGGCTTGGGATGAGGAGGTGGCGCGGCGAATCGAAGACCTGAAAGCCGGCAAGGCCGTCACCGTTCCCTGGGAACAGCTTCATCGCGAACTCTTGGCCATGGTGAATGGGCGCTAAGCGTGTTGAGTATCATCAAGGCGCGGCAGCTGACGTGAAGGCCGCGGTCACTTGGTATCAGAAGCGAAGTCCCACAGCGGCTGTCAACTTTATCGAAGAGCTGAGCCGGGCCGTCGACACAATCTGCGAAGCCCCGCAACGCTGGCCCATCGGAAAGAACAATACCCGGCGTTTCTTGCTGTGGCGATTCCCATTTGCCGTCATCTATGCAGAGCAGAAATCCGGAATCATCATCTGGGCCGTCGCACACGGCAGCAAACGACCGGACTATTGGGCAGGTCGTCTCTAGCAAGGCACTTTCAGCCGAGGGGCTTGTGTCCGCCGCACGCGCCTCCTGAGAGCTAACGGCCGGTCGCTAATTCACCAACCTCGGGTTTGTAGCAGGTCGCGCTCCTCAATCGTCCCCACGGCCAGGCCCTTCATAGCGCCGGTCATCTGCTCGCTGACTTCAGCCAGCACCTTGGGATCGTCGTAATGGGTTGTCGCCATCACGATAGTGCGGGCACGCGATTCGGCCTCTTCGCGCTCGGTTGTGATGCTGAGATCCAGCGGCGTAGCGCCGCCCTTCATGAAGATGCCAGAGCCGACGAATACCGCCTCGGCGCCAAGCTGCATCATCAGCGATGCGTCGGCTGGGGTTGCGATGCCGCCAGCGGAGAAATTCGGCACCGGCAGCTTCCCTGCCCTGGCCACGATGCGCACCAGTTCGTACGGAGCTTGATGATTTTTGGCCGCGGCGAACAACTCTTCTTCGCTGGCAACCGTGAGCTGCCGCATCTCCTTGACGATCTGGCGCATGTGCTTGACGGCGTGAATAACGTCGCCGGTTCCGGCTTCGCCTTTGGTGCGGATCATCGCCGCGCCTTCGGCGATGCGGCGTAAAGCTTCGCCCAGGTTGCGCGCGCCGCAGACGAACGGCGTCGTGAAGGCGTGCTTGTTTACGTGGTGCTCTTCGTCGGCGGGAGTCAGGACTTCGGATTCGTCAATGTAATCGACGCCGATCTCCTGCAGGATCTGCGCCTCGGCAAAGTGGCCGATGCGGCATTTCGCCATCACGGGAATCGAGACCGTGCTCATGATCTGCTTGATCAGCTTCGGGTTGGCCATGCGCGAGACGCCGCCCTCGGCGCGAATGATGGCAGGCACGCGCTCCAGCGCCATGACCGCAACCGCGCCCGCCTTTTCGGCGACTTCGGCCTGCGCGACGCTCATCACGTCCATGATGACGCCGCCCTTGAGCATCTCGGCCAGCCCAGTCTTCAGGCGCAGGCTGGTGTTGCTGCCGTTGTTCTCTGACATAAGCTTCTCCCTGGATCGAGGCGTTTAGCACTTGGCACTTAGCATTTAGTGGCGCTCGCGGAGCTTGTCTAAACGCTAAGGGCTAAACAGTGTGTGATCCTATACCTTGCGGAACCCTTCATTTTACTCTGCCGAGCATGGCTGCGTAACCCCGGGTCGGCAGGCTGCTATTCAATTCAACTCTGCATGCGGCCACTCCTAACTTGAGCGAGGTTCACATGCAAAACTGTGAAATCGCGCCGATGACGAGCAGGATTGGCAGGCTATTCGCGAGATTTACCTGCAAGGAATCGCGACCGGCAATGCCACGTTCGAACAAGCGGCTCCAGAGTGGAAGGAATGGGACGGACGGCATCTGATGTCGTGCAGGCTGGTGGCGAGTCTGGAGAACAGAATCGTAGGCTGGGCCGCGTTGAGCCCGGTTTCCAGCCGGTGTGTTTATGGCGGTGTGGCCGAGGTAAGCATCTACGTTGCCGAGGACGCGCGTGGACGCGGGGTTGGCCGCCAGTTGCTGCCGGCGTTGGTGGAAGCTTCCGAGCGGAATAGCATCTGGACGTTACAAGCCGGAATCTTTCCGGAGAATCAGGCCAGCATCCGTTTGCACAAGCAAGCCGGATTTCGTATCGTCGGCAGGCGCGAACGGCTTGGCCGCATGAACGGCGTGTGGTGCGACATCGTCTTGATGGAGCGCAGGAGCGCGGTGGTGGGCGTTTAGCTGTCCTGTTCGGGCTACGTCGCATCGCTGTGCTTCTTCATCAGGTACTTGGCAAACATGCGGTGTGGGTCGATCTCGATGAACGTGGCCTTGCCGCTGGCCAGCACCTCGCCCTCGCGATTGCGAATCTCGGCGGCGCGATAATGCTCGCGGCCTCGGACGCCGGCATCCCATCCTTCGACGATGAGCGGCTTGAACAGCGGCACCGGCCTCAGGTAAGTAATGTCCATCTTGCTGGTGAGGGCAATCAGGTTGTGCAGCTTGCTGACCTTCCCCATGGCCTCGTCGAGAATGGTGGCGATGATGCCACCATGCGCGTGGGCCGGCGGGCCGACAAAGCGTCGCTGCAGGCGGAAGTGGCAGACGAAGCGCTGCTGTTTCTTGTCAAGCACGAACTTCAGCCTCAGGCCAGCTTCGTTGGCTGGGCCGCAACCAAAGCAGTTGTTGGTGAATTGCTGTTTTTTAACTTCGTGACCGTGAACTCGCTCATGCTGGGGCATGTACTGAAGATGAACGAGAGATGGTGAAAAATGCAAGTGCAGGCCTTCCGCCTTTCGCTGTTCGCTCTTCGCTTCGATCTGTCATCCCAGAGAGGACTTCAGTTCGACTCCGCTCGCGATCACAACGTGAGTGGCGAAAAGCGAAGGGCCAACAGCGGCTCCATCAGAACAACCGCGGGTTGTTGGGGTTTCCTGAGTCGATGTTTATCTGCTCGTCGGTGTGGCGACGGGCGTACCAGCACGGCTTCACTCCAAACTGGGGGAATACCGAATTCGAGCAGGCGACATCATGGTCGCCGCCGTAATCGTACTCCGTCCTGCCGCTCTTCAGTTTGACCGAGTAGTACGTGTGCACGGTCACGCTGCCGAAGGTGTCGCGGTTCGGAAGGCGAAAGCGAACGGAAAGGAAATCGACCGCGTACAGAACGCCCGCTACCGCGACGATGATGATGATTTTTCGCTTCACAGTTCGGACCGCTGACAACCGATAAATTGTAAGCCAGGGATTCCGGTGGGCTAGAGGTTGTGCCTGTGAGTACTTGTGCCGCCCCTCCGCGGCCCAGCTCGATTTTCCACCTTACACCCGGGCTTGCGCCCGGGGCTCACTGCGCTTTCGCCGCTGCGCGGCTCGATTTGCGCTAATCGTGATTTCCTTCTCCCACCAGAAACCCACCAACAGAGTACTTGCACAGCCTCGTTCAGGCTGGCACAGATCCTCGCGTGGCAGACAGAAAGTTGAGTTTCACCTGCCTCTGCGCGCATCATAATGCTACGCGGTGCAATACGCTAAGGAGCGTTCGTCGCGTGGGGCAAACTCCATCAACCACTTCCCTTCCCGTGCGCACAATCGGTCCGCACCGAAAGGAAGCGTTCAGGCAATGATTTGAGTCGCGGAATCAGCGTCCGAAGGCCGAATACCTCGCAGGGTGCAGGCGGGCGCGGTCCTACGGCCCATTGGCCCGGCGGTTGGGGTGGGGGCGGAGGCCGGGGCGGCGACGACTCACCGAGCTACGGCGAGCGGCTGCGTCGTTACCGGCTGGGCGTGATGCTGGCGCTCGCGTCGGTCGCGATGCTCTTCGTCTCCTTCACCACGGCTTATGTGGTGCGCAAGGCCGGCGCGGTGTGGGACCCGGCACGCAACGATTACATCAGCAACTGGGCGCCGTTGACGCTGCCGATTCAGGTGCTACTGTTCAACACGTTTGTTCTTCTACTGAGTACCGTCACTTTGGAAGTCGCGCGCCGGCGAGCCGCCGAGGATGTGGCGCTTGCACCGATCGTTGACATTCCCGGAATTCGTGTCAGCGTAAACCGCGCCCTGCCCTGGTTGTGGACAACCGTCGTGCTCGGGCTGGGGTTCCTCGCCGGGCAGGTCTATGCCTGGCACGAATTGCGGCGCGCGAATGTCACGTTTGCCACCAACTCCAGCAGCTCCTTCTTCTTCATCCTGACGGGAGTTCACGCGGTCCACCTCGCCGGAGGAATCCTGGCTCTGCTCTACGCCGGAGCCACGGTCTGGCTGCATCGCCCGCCGGAAACGCGGCGCATTGTGATCGATGTGACCGCCTGGTACTGGCACTTCATGGGCGCGCTTTGGATTTACATCTTCGCGCTGCTGTACTTCGCACGATGACCCTTCTTCCCGTTTTGGGAGAACAATTTTGTTAAGAAAGGTAAATTTCCTTGCATTCACAATTGCACTGTGCCTAGCATGAAGGCAGAGTTGGGCGCCGTGACCTTCGCGGCCTAACCAGCCGAGGACAGTTATGAGTTGGTTCCTTTCGACTTGGGTTTTCCTTCATCTTCTGAGGCCTTCTGCTGCCATCCCTTTGCCGGCCGGGATCCTGGTGTCTCAAGGAAGAAATTCGTTGAGCTATTCGAAACTATCGCAGCCGGATACTGTGCCGTCTCTGCGGGGCTCGACCTTTGCCGATCGACCGGTGCAGCTTTCATCAGCGCCCTACCAACTCAGAAAACTCGAGTCCGTTTGCATGATGTGTTGCAACGCTCCGGCAGCGTCGTCAGCGAACGGCTATAATCGAAAGTTTCGGCAGCTGTTGTTGAAGCAATCTGTAGGCCGGGCGCATGGGATGGGATGCGCGGCCGGGCTGCCGCCGGTTTCCTGGGCCATGGCGAACGAAAGCATTACGGTGCGCGGGGCGCGCGTCCACAACCTCAAGAATATCGACTTCGAAATTCCGCACAACACCCTGACGGTGGTGACCGGGGTTTCGGGCTCGGGCAAGTCGTCGCTCGCGTTCGACACGGTCTACGCGGAGGGTCAGCGGCGCTACGTCGAGTCGCTGTCGGCCTACGCCCGCCAGTTCCTGGAGCGCATCGAAAAGCCCGATGTGGATGTTATCGACGGGATCGCACCGGCTGTCGCCATCCGGCAGAAAAACACTACGCGTAATCCGCGCTCCACCGTCGCGACGGCAACCGAGATCTACGACTATCTGCGGCTGCTGTACGCTCGCGTTGGCCGCACTTACTGCTTGAACTGCGGGCAGGAGGTGAAGAAGGACACGGTTGACGAAGTCGCCGACCGGATTCTTGCGCTCGGCGAAGGCACGCGCCTGCAAGTGTTCTTCCCGGTGCAACCGCCGCCTCTACCGTTGGATCCAGAGAAGAAAAAAGGCCGGCGAACCGCAAAGAAAAAGCCGGCGAAGCTGGCTGATGACACTGTGCTGAAAGAGCGCCTGTTCGAACTGCGCAAGCGGGGATTCAACCGGCTCTACCAGAACGGACAGATCGTCGAGTTCTCGACTCCCGAGTCGCTGCTCGAGCTGAACTTCGCCGAGCCTGTGTTCGTGCTCATCGATCGCATTGCGGTTTCACCGGATGCCCGCGCCCGGATCGTGGACGCCGTGGAACAAGGCTACCGTGAGGCGGGAGAGGTCCTGTTCGAGACGGCTCCGCGAGACGGCGAGCAGCTACAGCGGTTGCGCTTCTCGCAGCGCTTTGAATGCAAGCAGTGCAACCTCCGCTACGAAGAACCCGAGCCGCGGCTGTTCTCCTTCAACAATCCATTCGGGGCTTGTCCGCGCTGCCAGGGATTCGGCAACACAATCGACTTCGACCTGAACCTGGTCATCCCGAACAAAACTTTGACGCTGACCGAAGGAGCGATCGAGCCGTGGACCAAACCGAAATACCGGCCACTGGCGACCGAGATGCGCCGCTACGCACGGGCCGCTGACGTCCCGCTCGATGTTCCCTGGCAGGAGCTCACGCCGGAGCAGCAGAGCTTCATCATCAGCGGCGACGGCAAATTCTGGGGTGTGCGCGGATTCTTCGCGCACCTGGAACGCAAGAAGTACAAGCTTCATGTGCGGGTTTTCCTCAGCCGCTACCGCGGTTACTCGGTATGCTCCGATTGCGGCGGTTTGCGCCTGCGACGCGAAGCGCGGCAGGTGAAAATCGGCGGCAAAGACATCTGTCAAGTTTCTGCGATGACGGTTGAAGAGGCGGCGGGCTTCTTCTCGCAATTGCAGTTAACGCCGCAGGAATCCGGCATCGCCGGCAAGCTGCTGGAGGAGATCAACGACCGCCTGCGCTATTTGAACGACGTGGGTCTCGAATATCTAACGCTCGATCGCCTGGCGTCCACGCTCTCGGGCGGTGAGGCGCAGCGCATACAGTTGGCAACTTCGCTCGGCTCCCGGCTGGTGGGGACGCTGTATGTGCTCGACGAACCTTCCATCGGCCTGCACCACCGCGATACCGAGCGGCTGATCAAGATTCTGCACGACCTGCGCGATCTCGGAAACACCATTCTGGTGGTCGAGCACGACGCCGAGATTATGCATTCGGCGGATCGCATTATTGACCTTGGCCCAGGTGCCGGCGAAAACGGCGGCCGCCTCATTGCCGCAGGCACGTACGATGAAATTCTCAGCAACCCGGCTTCCCTCACCGGCCGCTACCTGAAGGGCGAATTACGTATTCCGTTGCCGGCGTTGCGGCGCGCCGGCAACGGACGAAAGCTCAAGCTCGTGGGCGCCCGGGCACACAATCTGAAGAAAGTGAACGTCACGATTCCGTTAGGGGCGCTGGTTTGCATAACCGGTGTCTCCGGCTCGGGCAAGTCAACCCTGGTGCACGATGTGCTCTACAACGCCCTGGCGGCGGACAAGGGACAGGTCACCGGCGGGCCGGCAGCGGAGGTGGACTGCGTCCTCGGCGCGGAGTGGATTGACCAGGTCGTGCTGGTCGATCAGTCGCCCATTGGCCGTACTCCTCGATCCAATCCGGTCACGTACATCAAGGCCTTCGACGCCATCCGCGAACTGTTCGCTTCGCAGGCTGAAAGCAAGAAGCGCGGCTATACCGCCGGGCATTTTTCCTTCAATATTCCTGGCGGCCGCTGCGAAGCCTGCCAGGGCGACGGTACGGTCACCGTCGAGATGCAATTTCTGGCCGACGTTGAGTTGATTTGCGAAGAGTGCAAGGGCACGCGATACAAGCCGGAAGTGCTTGAGATTCGCTATCACGGCAAGAACATCCACGAGGTGCTGGACCTCACTGTCAAAGAAGCGCTTCATTTCTTTTCCGGAGTTCCGAAGATTGTGGAAAAGTTGCGCGTGCTGGAGGAGGTCGGCTTGGGCTATCTGCGACTTGGGCAGTCCGCAACCACGCTCTCCGGCGGTGAAGCACAACGCATGAAGCTGGCCGCACACCTGCAGCCGAAGCTGCGCGACATCGGACGCTCGCGAAGTGAGCAGGACAAGCGCCATCCCCGCATGTTGTACATCTTCGATGAGCCGACCACCGGCCTGCACTTCGATGACGTCAGCAAGTTGCTCGCGGCGTTCCGGCGATTGATCGAAGCGGGCGGATCGATCCTGGTCATCGAGCACAATCTCGACGTCATCAAGACTGCCGACTGGGTGATTGACCTCGGTCCCGAGGGCGGTGCTCGCGGGGGAGAGATAGTGGCAGCGGGCACGCCGGAGACCATCGCGAAGACCCCAAGCTCCTACACCGGTCAGTGGCTGGCGCGCGTGCTATCGCGCAACGGAGGGCCGGGGCCATGAGCGTGCCCCGAAGCTGTCGGCAGGCTGCAGAAAGAGTCGTTATGCGCGCTTTGTAGAAGGGGGTACTCGCACGTCCCTGAAAAAGTCGGATGGTACGCGCTTTGTATCAGGGCCCGACTTCAGTCGGGCCGAATAGCCCCCAGAAAGGAATGGGGCTTCAGCCCCTGCCCATGTCAAAACCACTGCGCCATGCCGCTTCGGATTCGGTCCTGAGCCCTGACCGCACGTTTTTCGTCACCACCAAGACCAGCATGGGGCGTCGGTTGTTGCAGTCAGACCGCAATGCAATGTTGTTCATCGACGTACTGCGCTCGTATGTGGCTGCGGGAAAATTCAAGGTGCGCGATTTTGTCGTTATGCCTGACCACGTGCATTTATTGCTGACTGTCAGCAAAGACATGACTATTGAACGAGCCATGCAATTCATCAAGGGCGGATTCTCTTATCGGTTGAAGAAAGAGTTGGGCTATCCGGGAGAGATCTGGCAGCGGGGGTATTCCGAGCTGCGAGTCGAGGACGAGCGAAGCTTTTCGCAACATCGCGGATACATCGCCGACAACCCGGTAAAGGCTGGCTTGGTAGATTCGCCCGAAGAATTTCCATATTGTTTTGCTTACCTCGCGAAGCAAAAGACCGCAGGGGCTAGAGCCCGATGATTTCTGTTCCTCAGGCGGCCCGGCTGAAGCCGTGCCCTGATACAAGGCGAACCGGTCGGGCTTCTTGGTGACAGATGTGTGCCCCGGGTCTCACGGGGCACCCGTCCTATCACTCCCATCCCAGAGGATTTAACATTCGAGGTAATGAGCAATCGCGTTAAACGCCTGGGGCCGCTGGTGCGGATCGGAGTTCTGACCGCGCTTTCCATGGCCATCTGCGCTCACGCCCAGGAGAGTAAGCCTACCGTTCGCCACCATCGCATCGCGGAGACGGAGCCCGACGATACGAGTTCGCCCGAAGTGGACCAGGCCGAAACCGCGATGCAGCACAATGATTTCGCCACGGCAGAATCGTTGCTGCTGAAGGCCGTCGCGGCGAAGCCGGGCGATTACCGCGCGTGGTTTGACCTCGGCTATGTGTATAACACCACCAATCGGCTGCCGGAGGCAACGGAAGCCTATCGTAAGGCTGTCGCAGCCAAGCCGGATGTGTTTGAGTCCAATCTGAACCTTGGCCTGTTATTGGCCCGGCAAGGCAACAACGCGGAGGCGGCGAGGTCTCTGAAGGCGGCAACGCAGCTCAAGCCGACCATGCATCCTGACGAGTCGTTGGCGCGCGCTTGGCAGGCGCTCGGACGGGTCGAAGAGAGTATCGATCCGCAGCAGGCGCTTGCCGCTTATGCCGAGGCTGCGAAACTAGAGCCCAAGAATCCTGATCCTCATCTGGCGGCCGCGGTACTGATGGAGAAGCAGAATGATCTCGAAGGGGCCGCGCGCGAGTTTCGTGCCGCTTCTGAGCTCGATCCAAAATCAGCACAAGCCGTTTCTGGACTGGTAAACGTCTATCTAAAGCAGAAGAAGTATCCCGAGGCCGAAGCTGCGTTGCGTAAGTTGCTGGCTACCGATCCTGAGAACAGCAATGCCCGTACGCAACTTGGACGAGTGCTGGCGGAGGAAGGCAAGAACGACGAAGCAGCGCAGGAGTTGCAGAAGGGATTGAAAGCCAACTCAAATGATGGACATACCGCACTGGAGCTGGGAACGTTGTATTTGAATGCTGGAAAATATCCCGAAGCCGAGCAGCAGTTTCGCATCGCAGTCGCAGCGATGCCGAAGGATGCAGAAGCACACTACGCGCTGGGCTCGCTGCTGATGCACGTCAGGAAGTATCCGGAATCGCAGCAGGAGCTTTTGCTGACGGTGCAGCTCAAGCCCGACTTGGCAGAGGCCTACGGGAACCTGGCCGTGGTGGCCGCGGAGAACAAGAATTATCAGCTCACGTTGAAGGCGCTGGACTATCGCGCGAAGTTCATGCCCGAGGATGCGGCGTCGTATTTCCTGCGAGCAACCACTTTCGACAACTTGAAAGCGGTGCCCCAGGCGGTGGATTATTATCAGCGTTTCCTGGCCTTCGACGCCGGCAAGCTTCCCGACCAGGAATGGCAGGCGCGTCACCGGTTGATCGCGCTTGATCCTAAACACGCAGGCAAGTATGAGAGTAAGAAGTGAGAAGGTATGGGGCTGTTGACATCGTCTTTGAAGGGGCGCGGCTTCAGCCGCGCCGATTGCCTATCTTGATGCCGGGCTTCAGCCCCTGAGGGAATTCGAATCTGGCTGGCGCTGAAGGCGAGTTCCCTCAGCGGCTAAAGCCGGCTACTTTGGCGACTTTACGGCGCGCCTAAAGGCGCGCCCCTTCAATACAGGATGTCAAGAGAGCGAGCTACGCTCGATATGCGTTTTCCGTTTGCAGCTTCGGTACTAGCTCTCGTGCTGGTGGGCGTCGCGCTGGCCGGGAACGAATCGCCTGCGGAGCTGAAGGCCCGCGCCGATGCGTCAACCGGCGTCGAGCAAGCCAAGCTTTGTCTGGAATACGCGCATCGGCAACTGACGGATGCCAACAACCTGTTTAACCAGGGCGAGCTGGAAAAGGGCATGGCCGACATTCAGGAAGTGGTCGAATATTCCCGCAAAGCTGCCAGCGCGGCGTCGGCTTCCGGAAAACATTTGAAGGAAACAGAGATTGACCTGCGTAAGCTGGCCAAGCGGATGCACGACATCGGTCAGTCCCTCTCCTTCGAGGACCGTGAGCAGGTGAACAAAGCGGTCGATGAAATTGAACAAATCCGCTCGGACTTGATGGTGAAGATGTGGGGGCCGCAAGCCGAACCGAAGGGAAAATCCTGATGCGACAAACCCGCTGGCTGATCTGGAGCGTCTTTCGTCGCTCGGTTTGTGTCAGGGCACGACTTCCGGTCGTGCCGTAAGGGTCTGGCACAACTATGCGGGCTTTAGCCCCTGCCCTCAGCGGCTAAAGCCGTCATCTTGAGCGGCGGTGACGGCACGACTGGAAGTCGTGCCCTGATACAAAGCCGACTTGGAGTATTCATGAAACACGCTCTAATCGCTCTCCTGATGTTTTGTGTGGTTTCACCTGCCTTTGCTCAGCACAAGGACCCGCTTAACGATAAGGAAATCGACGAGATGCGGGAGACCGCCGACTATCCCGACAAGCGTCTCGAGCTGATGACAAAGTTCGCGCGCGCCCGCATGGCGGCGATCGAGCAGCTCCGCGCTGACCCCAAGGCCGCGAAGGACCGGCCGATGCAGATCCACGAACTACTCCAGGATTTCACCGCTCTGCTCGACGAGATTGACGACAACATTGATATGTATGGCTCCCATAAGACCGACATGCGCAAGGGACTGAAGCTGGTGATCGAGGCCGACAGCGAATGGCAGTTGCAGCTCCGCAAGTTGAAGGGGCAATCGCCGCCGGAAGAACTTGACCAGTACTCCTTCGTGCTGACCAACGCGCTTGAGGCTGTGACCGACACCGGTGAAAGCGCCCGCAAGGAACTCCAGGACCAGAATGAGCTGGCCAAGAACAAGAAGCTGAACAAGGTCTACTCGGAGAGGCAGGATTAGAGTGTTCGCGTGAGCTAACTAGCTAGAACGTGTTTCATAATTTGGTTTGTATCAGGGCATGGCTTCCAGCCGTGCCGAAAAATGCTTCCCTCTGCGCTGGGCTTTAAGAGACTGTGTCACAACTTGGTACTTGCGGTGAAGGAAAAAATAGGCGAAGAAAGAGTTATGCCGAACTATTTCGCCTATTCGCCAGAACAAGCCGAGTTGTTGCCGCGTCATGTGCGGGACGAGTTGCCGCCGGGGCATCTGTGTTTTTTGATCCACGAGATGGTCGAAGGACTGGAGCTGAGCGGCTTTGATGAGGCCTACAGCGAAGAGGGGCAGAAGGCTTACAACCCGCGGATGATGCTGAAGCTTTGGCTGTACGGGTTTGCGGTGAACGTGCGCTCGACGCGCAAGCTGGAGCGGCGGGTGCAGGAAGACTTGGGGTTTCGCTTTTTGGCGGGCGGGCTGCGACCGGACCACAAGACGTGGAGTGAGTTTTTGCGGCGGCATGGCCAAGCCATCGAGCAGTTGTTTACCCAGGTGCTGGGATGGGCGCGGAAGGCCGGCATGGCGCGGCTCGGACGAGTGGCGATTGATTCGACCCGCATCAAGGCCAACGCTTCGCCGGATCGGTTGCGCCAGCAGGATGAGCGGCAGGTGCGACAGTGGCGGCGGGCGATGGAGACCGAAGATCCGGACCAGGAGCCGGGCTTGGAAGTGGGCGTGGGGACGGCGGAGCGATTGCGGCGCGCGATGCAGCGCGAGCCGGGCTGCGGGGCTCAGGGCAAAGAGTCGCTGACCGATCCGGACGCGCGCTTCTTGCGCGAGCGGGGTGGGAGATTTCGTTTGGGCTATAGCGGCGAGATCGCGGTCAGTGAGGACCACTTCATCGTGGCCGTGCGGGTGACGCAGAATGCCACGGACAATGCATCGTTGTTGCCCATGGTAGCCGAGGTGGAGCGACAATGCCGAGCCCGACCCCAGAAAGTGCTGGCCGACAGCGGATTTTATAGCGGAGATAATCTGGACGCACTGGAGGCACAAGGCATCGATGGGTATGTACCGGATTCGAATCTGGCGCGGGAACTGAACCTGGGGAAACGCGGGAAGGAAAATCGGCCTCCGCGTCATCGGGCGACGCGAAAGATGCGGCGCAAGTTGCGCAGTCGAGAAGGTCGGCGAACTTATCTGCATCGCAAGAGCCTGGTGGAACCGGTGATCGGAGCGCTGAAAGAACAGCGGGGGATGCGGCAGTTTCTGCGGGTTGGACTGGCGGCGGTGAGCACGGAACTGCTCTTGGCGGCCATCAGCTACAACCTGACGCGCTATCACCGTCTGCGGCATTGAGGTGCGTCAAGATAGCAACGTTGGCCTCTGCGGAACACGGGAAAAGCGTCGCAACTCGGTTCCGCAAGAGCACGGCTAAACGGCGTGTGGGTCAGTTGTGACACAGTCTCTTTAGCCCCTGCTTTGCAGCGGCTAAAGCCGTTATCTTGGGCGGCGCCTGCGGCACGACTGGAAGTCGTGCCCTGTTACAAATCTGTTTTTGAAACAAGCTCTAAGCACTCCGTCCTTGATATCCCGGTCTCAACCCGACCAACATCCTGTATAAAATAGGCGAGCATTACTTCGTCAATGAGGTATGGACTTCCTCGTGTCCCCAGGGCAAGAAAACAACGTGCAACCCAGCGTCCCCGAGCAGACAGACGTTAGCAAGGATGCAATCGAATCGTTGCTAGGGGATCTGCGCCGGGAGATCGCCGGTCTCCGAAGTCTCGTCGAGTCGCTGCAGTTCCAACACCAACTCGGTCGCAATTACCTCGCCAGCATTGCGCAGACGAACCAGCTATTACTGCGGGGCTACTATCAGCGGTTGCGAGCCGAAGGAAAGCCGCTGCCACCGCTGGCAGACGTGGAATTCCGTTGCTATTCGCAAAACGGCGAGGATGGCATTATTCAGTACATTTTGGCGCTTCTGGGAACTGGGCCAAAGAAGGCCGTCGAAATCTGCGCGGGGGCCGGAATCGAGTGCAACTCTGCCAATCTCATCATCAATCACGGATGGGATGCGCTACTCTTTGACAGCGATGCGGCCAATATTGCAGGAGGAAAGGAGTTTTACCGGACCTGCCTCGATACTTTTTGCCAGCCGCCTACCCTTGTCCAGGCTTGGATCACCGCGGAAAACGTAGAGGCGCTGATCGCCGAGCACGGTTATGCAGGCGAGATCGGACTGCTGTCCATCGACGTTGATGGCATGGACTATTGGATCTGGCGAGCGATTCGAGGAATTTCTCCGCGGCTCGTCGTAGTCGAATTCAACCCTTGCTGGGGTCCGGAACTATCAGTTTCCGTGCCCTATGATCCCAATTTCAGAATCGACTTCTCCAAGACGCCGTATTACAACGGCGCGTCCCTGGCAGCCTTTTGCAAGCTCGCCAAGCAGAAAGGATATCGCCTTATCGGCGTCCAACGCCTCGGCTTCAACGCCTTTTTTCTCCACAACGATCTGGGTAACGACATCTTCCCTGGCTTGAGCCCAGCGGAGTGCTTCAGAACAACTGCCGCGTTGCAGGGCTGGAGCCCTCAGTGGATTCCCAGCGCCACTGAGCGTCCAGAATTCCACGTGACAACGGAAATCTGATTTCATGCGCCAGGGGCCACCCACAGATGTGCCAAGACTGGCCACCATGCAGACTCGGGATGCGAAGGCTACCACAACGTTTCTGCTCTTGCTCACACTCGCCGCCGCGTGGCTTCGCCTCTCGCACCTCGGCAGCAAAAGCCTGTGGCTCGATGAAGGCGCTACCGTAGCGCTGGCACGCGCTTCCTGGCGTCACTTTGCCTGGGTGTGGTGGTACGGCGAAGCCAATCTGCAGACGGTGTATTTCCTGTTAATGCGCGGCTGGATCCACGGAGGCCAAAGCGAGGCATGGCTGCGCCTGCCCTCCGCGCTGTTTGGAATTGCGTCAGTACCGCTGCTGTATGTTGTGGCACGGAGATTAGCGACAGCCAGCGTCGCTCTGGCATCGGCGGCGCTGCTGGCATTCAGCCCGGCGCACGTGTATTACTCGCAGGAAGCCCGCAGCTACACGCTGGCCATCTTCCTCGTACTGGTGTCTTCGTATTTTTTCGTGCGTGCCGTGGAAGAAGGCAGCCGCAAAGATTGGGTATTGTGGACTGTCTTCGGCGTCCTTGCGTTCTACAGCCATGACTTCGCGGCCCTAGTGCTGGTCGCACAGGCGTGCTCGCTGCTGTTCCGCAAACCGTCTTACGAGACTTGGAAGCGCGTAGCCTTCGGCGGATTGCTGATTTTGCTGGCGGCACTCCCCGGGTTGACCTATGTATTTCGTGCCGCGCCTGAAAACCTGCACTTCATCTGGATGCCGAGGGCAACCCCAAGAGAGATCTGGCACCTGGCCGGTTTTTTTGGCGGTAGCGGGGCCAAAGTTTTTATCGCTCTGATTTTGTGGGTTGCCGGTCTGGCCGCAATTCTGCGAGCTCGCCGGCGCGACTCTCAAGATTTCTGGCGTGGAATGTTCCTACTGTGCTGGGCGCTCTTACCGGCGCTAATTACGGCCCTGGTCTCGCTGCGGCATCCGATCTTCATGCAGCGATACCTGATCTTTTCCCTGCCAGCGACGATCATGCTGGCTGCGGTCGGTATGTCTGCGCTTCGGAGAATGTATGTGGGTGTGTTACTCGTCGTTGCGCTGTGCGCGATGTCAATCCCCACGATCCTGAAGGATTACGGCAAACCCCGTGAAGACTGGCGCTCGGCCAGCCACACCCTTCTGGCCTCAGCCGAAGCCGGCGACGCGGTCGTCTTCTTTCCTTTCTATACGCGCGTCATGCTCGACTACTATCGGGACCGCGGCCCTCGCACTTCGCCGTCGGTCCATGTCTTCGCGCCGCAATACTACGGCGGCGGAGAGGACGAGCGGGACCTCCTGCACGCGCTTAATTCCGATCCGCTGCAATTTCACCATGTCTGGGTCGTGCTTTATGGTCCTGCCTCTCAGGCGAACGACCTGGAACAGCGCAGTCCAGCCCTCGCCACAAAGCTGCAATCCGTCTTTGGCCAGCCGCAAGTGCGGCAGTTTGCGGACATCGACGTGCTGGAATTCGGAGAGTGATTCTTCACTTCACGCTCAGCGGGATGATGAGGCTCCCCACCCGCCCAGTCTGATTGTCGTAAAGGGCGACATGCAGCGTGAAGTCTCCGACCGGAACCTCGATCGAGCGCTTCAGTTGGAAGCCAAGTTCTTTGATCTGCGCCACGGCTTCTGGAGGAAACTGGCCGCCGGCATTTTCACTTAATTTGCCAACCGTTGCACCCTTGGCATCTTTGGCGACGGCAAACAGCGTGAGGTCGACGCTGCGCGTAGCTTCGTTCAACACCCCGGCGTCGCCCGCCAGCGAAATGATCATCTCGACTTTTTTCTTGCCGGCGGCGTCTGTGTTGCCGGGAAGCTTTACGTCAAACGGAAGCCCGGTGTAGGCCAGCGGCGACTGCATCGCTCCGCTGATGTCCTCCTGCGCGCGGGATTTCGGAGTGCCCTCGGACGGGAAATATCCCGCCGGAGCGCTGAGAACCACTCCGGCCCTGCCGGTGGTGACTTGAACACGATGAAATTCAGGACTGGCATTCGAATCGCCGGCGAAGCCAAGCACGTACCCGGCGAGGCTGCCATTAGAGATCTGCAGGATTTCCGGGAAGGGGTCACTGCCTCCAAAGAAAGCCTTACCTCCGCCGATTTCCGCCAGGGCCTTCATGACCCCAATCGTTGTCGTGTCCGCAGCCGGGGAGGAGCCACCGTGCGTTTGCACTGGATAAACCGCCACTCCGCCATCAGAAAGAGCGCGCAGGCTGCTTCGCCAGAGCGGACGTAATTTCTTTAGCTGATCGGGAGTGAGAGCGTCCTTAGTTGAGGCAACCCGCGCCCCGTTTACGGCCGCCCCCATGTTCGCCTCTTTGAGCGACATGAACTGAAAGCTCTTGGCATCAACATCGAATGGGGTCACATTGGTCACCCACACCAGGGCCTTGCGCTCCGGCAAGCCGTAGGCGGCATGGCCGACATCTCCAAACATCGTCAGCGGCACGTCGACGGTGTAGCGCAAAAGCTGATCGGGCGGGGTCGAGTTGGCCAACTCTCCCTTGCTGAAGGCCGTCAGCCGTGCGGCCTCAGCGTTAACCTCTGCATCGTTCACGCCTGGAGGTGGAGTTCCGCCCTTCACCCCGCCCAGTCCCGACTTGATTAGCGCCGCCAGCAAGACATTCGAGCTGGTTTGATAATCATGATAGACATGAAGGCCCTTGTTGCTAAGGACAGCGAGGGCCACCGCGCGTTTCGCCTGGGCAGCGCGCCCCAGGAATTTAAGGATCATCTCCCGCATGTCGCGCTCATCGATGTAGCGGGTATGGATGGTATCGAGCACCACAAAAACGGTGCCGGCCTCGCTCTCGTTGGGAGCGTTCGTGTATTCATTCGCTTCCAGTTGTGGAGCAGGAACGGGGACTTGCGGCGAAATAAAGTTGTCGATAATTCGCGGCTTGCCCGCGTCTTGTACTGAGAAGTCGGCCTTCTTCAGATCGCGAACCGGCGAATCGCCGGCCGTTGCGGCGACCGTAATGCGAACGTTGTCCTGTGCTGACGCGAGGAGCGCAGCCGACAGACAGAGGATGAAAACCAATCTATGAGGATGGCGCATGAATAACCTCCGCGAAGCTCCGCTGGCGAATGCGGCTCCTGAGTAGCGAGATTGGAACCATTGGCGGCCAGACGAACGGTGATCGGGCGCAGGGTTAGCGACCGACGCAGCAGTGTACGCCCGCCCACGCAATGGAACAACGGCAAAAAAACGATGGGCCGGTAGGGCGCACAAGGCAACTCACGCAATGCAACTTGCGGCTGGGATTTTCATGCCACCATTCCCAAGGTTTGGAATGATGGCGGGGTCGACGGGACTCGAACCCGCGGCCTCTGCCGTGACAGGGCAGCGTTCTAACCAACTGAACTACGACCCCGCTTGCGCGGTATTGCCCCACCATTGGGGCGTGTCACCTGTTCCATTTTACTCTACGGGGTGACGATGTGGTGGGCAGTGCAGGACTCGAACCTGCGACCTCCTGCTTGTAAGGCAGGCGCTCTAACCAACTGAGCTAACCGCCCGTCGTACACACTCGCCGCGGCGAGCGGTACTGGAGCGGAATCAACCACTTGAGTGTACAGGACGTTTTCGACAGAGGTCAAACGAGGCCGATCACTCGTTGAGCGGGAAGATGGCAGCGTTATCAGCTAATCGCCATAGTAACTTCTTCAATGTAGATAACTCTAAGGCCCGCCTTGCGGCATTCGCCGCATAAAGCGGAGTCCACCGTCAGAATGATTGGCTGATCTTTCTGTCGACTTCTGGCCAACTCCAGCAGACTGACATCGACAGGGCCAAACCTGGTCACAAGCTCAAGATCCATCTGCAAGAGGTGGATGGCTTCTTCTTTCATGCCCATCGACCGAAATTCTTCGTATGCCAGGTTCCACAGTCTCCGATGACCACCAGGCTCGGTTTGCCGAATATGTTGATATAGTTCGGCAACGACGGAGGCGCTCGTACTCCTCGTTTGGAACGTTGCGATGAACTTGCTGCATTCGTCGTAGGAGTTCTTGTCACGTATGTATTGCAATCTCGGTCTCAAACTCTGGAAACTGTACTCGACCACTGCACGAAACAGAAGAAACTCCCAGATTGGGCCGGTGTCGAGGATCAGCAATTCGCGGCGTACATCCTCAGCTAGCTTAGGCATTAGGGAGGTTGCTATCTCTTGGATCGAAGGGCGCTGCAGGGATATCAAACTGCGTGCAGAGTAGGCGTCGATGATTCGTCAGGCGTTGCAATAGCCTTCCAGAAATATCCTTCAGCGATTCGCTTGCCTGCCGTAATTCTCTGAATGTCTGCCGCTGCCGATAATCTTCAAAGCCATCCGCTACATGGTCGAACATCGTGCGAGACTGTTCCCAGTACTTATGGGTGATGTAGTGAGAAGGCAAAGCTGTTGTGTTATTGATAAGGTATTCAGCGACGTAGTGCGCGATATCCGACTCTGTCTCTTCTTCCAAGAGACGATTCGCATCGAGGGGATTGGCCCGATAATGTTGCAAAGACTCTTTTACTTGCTCGAGGAACAGGCTTGAGTTCATCAAGCCCCGAAAAAACTGGGAGGCTTTGTTCTCAACCACTGTAATTGCGTGATCATGACGGTTGAAATCCTCGGGAATGCCTGCATTGAGCGGGTCGCTCTGAAAATCCTCGAGATTGGGTAGCTGGGACTGATCAACATATTCTTGCACCGGCCGGATATATTCACACTTTCCTGAGAACATACGCCAACTTAAGTTTCCTTTCTCAAGCAGTTGAACTTCCTGCCGTAGGGCCGCGATCAGCGGGTTCATGACCGAATACACCCAAGCTCTAACCCGCAGGGAATGAGGTGGCGGTAGTGTCGTATTTACTGCCATGATGGTGCTAGCTTACCGCATTCCTGGACTTCGCGTCGCGTGCCTCTGCACTCCGTTTGTTAGGGCGCTGCTACACTGAGACCCGTGCGCAGGCTGATCGTCAACGCCGATGATTTCGGAATGACCTCGGGCGTCAACCGTGGCATCGCTGAGGCGCAAGCGCGCGGTATTGTGACTTCGGCAACGTTAATGGCGGCATCCTGCGCATTTGATGAGGCGGCTGCGCTGGCGCGTTCGCTCACGGCTGGCAACGCGCATTTCAGCGTGGGATGCCACGTGGTGCTCATTGATGGCGAACCAGTGCTGCCTGCCGAACGGGTTGCCAGTCTGCTGCAACCAGGCGCGCAGAACGGTACGCATTTCCGTGTCAAGCTCGGTGACTTTGTGGTGGCCTCCTTTCGTGGCAAGCTCCAGCCCGATGAAATTGAAGCCGAAGCGACTGCGCAAATCAGGCGTCTGCAAGCAGCAGGTGTTGAGCCATCGCACTTTGACACCCACAAACACGCGCACATGTTCCCCGCGGTGCTGCGGCCGCTGCTGCGGGCGGCGCGGGCGTGCAACGTAAGCGCAGTCCGCAATCCATTTGGAAAGCTCTGGCCGCTGCCATTGGGGGACGTCATCTTGCGCCGTCAGTTGTGGAAGCGCTTTGCTCAGCTCAATGTGCTGCGCAACTTCGCGACAAAGTTTCGCAGTGAAGTCGAGGCGCACGGTCTTCGCACGACCGACGGCTCCGTCGCCGTACTGGTCACGGGCATTCTCGATCCAACCCTCTTCGGCAAGATTCTGGACAACATCCCCGAAGGAACGTGGGAGTTCGTGTGCCATCCTGGTTACAACGATGCAGACCTGGGCAAGGTGCGTACGCGGTTACGCCAATCGAGAATGCGGGAGCTTGAACTGCTAACGTCGCCCCTGGCACGAGAGGCCTTGCAGCAACGAGGGATAGAGTTGATCAATTATCGCGAGTTGTAGTACTGGCCGCCTCGCATTACGAGCCCATGCAAACAGTTCAGTCCAAAAGCGAAGATCAGAGAGCGAAAAAAGTGAACCCACTGGTACTGCCGGACGCCGAATACAAAGTGGTTCTCGAGCGTGTCACGGAGCTCGCGTTGAAGTATCTGGCGTCCTTAGGCGAGCGGCGCGCCTTTCCGGCAGTGAGTGGAAGTGAAACTCAAGCGTCGTTCCACAAGCCATTAGCCGAAAATGGATTAGGAATCGCAGCGCTAGATGACCTCGCGGCCGTTATTGCCGGCGTTCGCCCGGCCGGGCCAAGGTTCTTCGGCTATGTAATGGGATCGGGAGAGCCGATTGCGGCTGCCGCGGACCTGCTGGCCAGTATGCTCAACCAGAATGTGACCGCATGGCGGTCAGGTCCCTCGGCAGCAACGCTGGAGCGAGTGGTAGTGGGCTGGCTGGCGGACGCGATTGGTTGTAACGGATTTCGGGGCAGCCTGACGGGCGGCGGTTCTCCAGCCAACTTAATGGGACTGGCGATGGCGCGAGAAGCTCGCCTGCCCGCGAATGAGAAGGGTGCGCGTCCCGGGACGGTTTATGCCTCCGAACAGGTACACATGTCGATTCCGAAGGCAGTTGCGCTGCTGGGCATCGGCCGGGAGAATCTGCAACTGATTGCCTGCGATGACGCTTTTCGCATGCGCACTGACCTCCTGCGCGAAGCTATTGAACGTGACGTGCGAGCTGGGCGGGTTCCGATTGCAGTCGTGGGGTCGGCTGGCACGGTTTCGACTGGAAGCATCGATCCCTTGCAGGAGCTTGCGGCAATTGCTCGTGAGTTTGGCGCCTGGTTCCATGTGGATGGCGCCTACGGCGCCCTGGCTGCCATTGCCGAGCCCGCGAAGTTCGTGGGCTTAGGCGCGGCCGATTCGTTATCGCTTGATCCCCACAAGTGGCTTTATCAGCCCATCGACTGCGGCTGCCTGCTGTACCGCGATCGCACTGCCGCACAGCGCGCGTTCTCGCACACGGGAGACTACGCCAAGTCGTTGATAGACGATCCAGTGGAAGGCTTCACATTCTTCGAAGAGTCGATGGAACTGTCGCGCCGTTTTCGCGCGCTCAAGCTGTGGCTGTCGTTGCGCTATCACGGCCTGGCGAGCTTTCGCGAGGCCATAAGCAATGATCTGGCGATGGCCCAGTATCTGGCCAGGCTCATCGCTGACCAGCCTGAACTGGAATTGCTGGCGCCGGTCCCCCTCAGCGCTGTCTGCTTTCGGTATCGTGCTGGCGCGGAGGCCGACTCGCTGAATCCCAAGATCCTGCAGGCTGTGATTCGCAGGGGAAAGGTGTTTCTGTCGAATGCGAGCATCCGTGGCCGGTTCGCGCTGCGCGCCTGTATCGTGAACCATCGCACGACGCACGCCGATGTGGAGCAGGTCGTCAGCGAGGTGCTGGCGGTAGGACGTGAACTGACCGCGAGGGCCGGACCGTGACCACGCAAAGCGTGTCGGATCTCATTTCCTCGGCCAGACCCGGTGCAATTGTTACCACCGCCCCTTGTCGCGCTGACCTCGCCGGAGGCACGATCGACATCTGGCCTCTGTACCTCTTCCATCCTGGTGCGGTGAGCGTGAACATTGCGCTGGATGTCTTGACCGCGTGCAGGATCGCGGCGCGAGCAGGCGCAGGAATCATTCTCAAATCGCACGATACCCACCGCGAGGACCGCTTTGCCAGCTTGGACGCGTTGCTGAAGGCGAAGTCGTACCGGCATCCTCTCGCCGCTTACCTCGTACGCTTCTTCAAACCTGAGAAGGGCTTTCTGCTGGAGACGTTTTCGGAATCACCTGCCGGCGCAGGTATATCGGGTTCCTCAGCGCTGATGATCGCGACCGGTTCCGCCTTGGCACGATTCGCCGGGAAGAAGATTGCCATCGAGCAGATTCGTGTAGTCGCGCAGAATATCGAGGCACAAGTGATTGGAGTTCCCACTGGCTGCCAGGACTATTATCCAGCGATGTACGGTGGGGTGAGCACGGTGCATCTGGAGCCGGGAGGCATTCGCCGGGAAGCAATCCCGGTCTCGCTCGACGAGGTGGACCAGCGCTTCGTGCTTTTCTATACCGGAGCGCCGCGCCAATCGGGCATCAACAACTGGGAGGTCTTCAAGCAGCACATCAATGGCGACCGGCATGTCATTCGTAACTTCGAGGAAATCTCCCGCATTGCGCAGGCCATGCTTCGTGCCCTCGCCGACCGGCAATGGGACGAAGTAGAACGCCTGATGCGCGAAGAATGGAGGTTGCGGCGCACCAACGCGCCCGGCATCGCTACGCCGCTCATCGACAAACTGATCGCCGTGGCAAGGCGCCAGGGGGCACGCGCGGCGAAGGTCTGCGGTGCCGGAGGCGGCGGCTGCGTGATCGCGCTGATCGAAAAAGGCACACGGCAACGCGTCGAGAACGCCATCCTCGCGTATGGCGGTCAGCCACTGAACTTCGCGGTCGCACGCAAAGGCCTCGCGTTTCACTCCGTCGCAAAGCGGCGACAGACCGGAAGTTAGGGTATTTTTGATTTTGGTGTGATGCGGTAGAGCGGGCCTTCAGGCCCGCGTTGAGGATCGCTATATTATCTTGCAGGCATACGCGGGCCTGAAGGCCCGCTCTACCGGAACTCGGCTTACACAAATTCCTATTGCTACAGCTATGTTTACCACCAGCACAGGGCGCCTGCATCCCGTATGGGCGTTCGCCATCTCGGCCGTGTTCTCCTTTGCGGCGTTCTTTATCGCGGGGGTCGCCTCTGAAGCGATTGCCGGCCAGCATTTTCTCGTCCTGGAGGTAATCTTTCGCACGCTGCTGGCGTTGTTGCTCGTGGGCCTGTACGTGTGGCTGCTGACCATCGCCGACAATGTCCATGATCACCGCATCGCAGCCTTGGGATTGCCGGTCACAGAAAGCTGGCGCGGGCAGTTCGTGACCGGCTGTCTCATCGGCTTTGCACTCACCGCATTGGCGGCACTGCCTCTAGCGATCTGGGGACAGGCAAGTGTCAAGCTCAGTCACGATTCTCGCCTGTTACCGCGGGCTGCTGCTGTAATGTTTGTACTTCTTGTGGGCGCGCTCGCGGAAGAATTGATGTTTCGGGGCTATCCCTTTCAGCGTCTGGAAGAAGGAATCGGCGCTATCGGTGCAATCGCCGTTTTCTCTGTTCTGTTCGGTGCTGTCCACCTGTCAAATCCGGGCGCCAGCCTCTGGGGCCTGATCAATACCGTCCTGATAGGAATCCTGCTTGCAATTGCCTACCTGCGGACCCGGGCCTTATGGCTTCCTTGGGGCATTCACTTTGGCTGGAACGCCACCCTCGGATTTTTGTTTGGACTGCCGGTCAGTGGCATAAGGATGTTTAACGTCGTCGTGCGAACCTCGGCAACCGGCCCGAAGTGGATGACCGGGGGCAGCTACGGAATCGAGGCAAGCGCCACAGGCACCGTCGCGGTGCTGATCGGGCTCGTCATCATCTGGCGGTTGCCAGTCAGAGAGGGCGGTCGGAAGTGGATAGTTCCGGGACGTCAGTTGGCGGTCGACGCTGCCGTGACGGCATCAGCGACTACAGCTAACGGCAGCGGCGTGGGCAATCAAGAAGCCGGAGACCGTAACGATAGCTGACAATTTACCAACTATTGCTGCTGCGTGAGGAGCACGATATCGGAGTTCGTTCTTCCGCGCGCAACCACCAGCTTCTTGTTTTTCCAATCGTAGTTGTATCCGTATACGACCAGATCGTCGAAGTTGGTTGCGAGGGTTGGGAGCACCGCCCGCAATGGGCTGCACGAGGATGTTGGAGACGCCCTTTTCACTCACCGGATAATAGAGACTCTGCCCGTCGGCAGAGTACTGGAAAAGACCCGAGATGAAGCGGCTCGGGGGAAAGCTCTTCACCGGCAAGCCCCCTTGCGCCGGAAGAATTTCGATCATCGCTTTCGCGTTGGCGCCCTGCCCTTCGACACCCAGGGCAGCAATCTGGCTGCCGTCCGGCGAGAGGGCAGCGAAATTGATTATCTTATCGCTGAGCTGTCTGGCTTGACCGCCGCTGACTGGTAGCTCCTTCAGCACCGGCCTTCCGCGCTCCAGTTCGACATAGAGAACGACCTTACTGTCGGAGGAACAAACCGGATTCTGATCCACCTTGCCGCTGGTAACTGGTGTTACAGTGTCACTTTGAAGATCAAGGCGGAAGATATTGAGTGCCTTGGTGTTCCGGTTTGGCATCGTGAAGAACGCGTGGGCGCCATCCGGGCAAACCGTGAGACCTTGCATGGGCAGGTTTTGCTGATAGATGACGTTCCGGTTGCTGCCATCCGCGTTCATGGTGGAGATGTGGCCGTCGAAATCGAGGGTGGCGAGTCGGCCATCGGGCAGCCAGCCCACATTGATGTCCCCGTGGTTGTCCACCTGCTTGGGCGCGGCATTCCCGCCGGCGTCGAGATTCATGGTGTACACGCCGCTGTCAGGTGTGTTCTGAATTGCGATGAGCTGCTTCCCATCCTTGGTTACAGCGAGTGTGAGATTGCTGTAGGAGCTCAGATCGTTGGTGATGCGATGCAGTTTTCGCCCAGAGAACGACACTTCGCCGATCTGCCCATTCCATTCGCTGGTGACATCGTGGAAGATGAAAACCAGATGTCGTCCGTCCGGCAACCAGGTGGGTTTTTGCAGCGTGGCGGTGGCGGCGTAGATTGTCTTCTCCTTGCCGCTTGCAGGGTCGAGAACGACTAGCCTGCCCAGATTCTGGCTGCCGGGGTCGAGCACAGTTGAAGCGATCCATTTGCCGTCGGGCGACCAGGCAGGAGCGGAATACCCGGGCAGAGGAAGCGAGGCAAGCACGCGCTCACCACTGCCGTCGGCATGTGCGATGATGAGCTTCGCAGTCCCTTCTGTTCCGCTTTGCCGCAAGAACACGATCTGCTGGCCATCGGGCGAGAAGCTCACAGGGCTGTCGACATCGGTAATCAGCTTGCGTGGCGTGCCGCCCAACACTGGGATCTGGTAGAGAAACCCAAGGCCCGGGTTCTCCGGTTCGATGCGAGTGAAGTAGAGGAAATCACCGCTCGGCGCGAAGGTTAGCCCTGTGTAAAGCACGTCCGTGGGCGGCATGATCTGGGCGTTGCTGCCAGTCGCAATGTGTCGCATCCATAGACTCTGCTGTCCATGGCCCTCGTCCACCACGTTCACTACGTACTTGCCGTCGGAGGAAATTGTCGCCAGCGCCACCTTGCCGGAATTGGTGAGCTTCGCCATGGTCATGTTCTGGAAGGGCACCGGCCCGGAGTCGCCAATCCATTCCGAAAGCCATCTGTAGAAGCCGTAAATGCCAGCGGCGATCATCAGCAGGCTGACAACTGTAATCAACCCTGCACCGCTTTTGTGTCTTTTCGCCGAGTCCAGAATCACGGCTGCGCTGGAGGCCGGACCGCTTGGAGCGCCAGGGCCGGCGGCAATCACAGAGGAGGGCGCGGCGGCGGCGATTCCAGTCTGCGAGCTGTGGCCGGTGATGTCGCGCTTGAGCCGCTTCAGGTCGCCGCGGATTTCAGCCGCGCTTTGGTACCGCAAATCCAGGTCTTTCTCCAGCGCCTTGTCGATGATCTCTTGCAGCTTAAAAGGAATGGAAGGATTCAGCTCCACTGCCGGCCGGGGATTGCGATCGAGGATGCCCTGAAAAATGACGGCGGACGTGTTGCCCTCGAAGGGCAACTTGCCCGTGGCCATCTCATAAAAGACCGCGCCGATGGAGAACAGATCGCTGCGCGCGTCAAGCTCTTCCCCGCGCGCCTGCTCCGGCGACATATAAGCCACCGTGCCAATCGCAGTGCCGGGTGAAGTGAGTTGCATTGGAGCGAGAGTTGCAACGTCGCCTCCGACGGTCTCAAGAGCTGGACGCCGCTCATGGACGAGTTTTGCCAGGCCGAAGTCGAGGATCTTGGCCTGCCCACGCGAAGTGACGAAGATATTGCCCGGTTTTAGATCCCGGTGCACGATGCCTTTGCCGTGTGCAACGTCGAGTGCATCGTTGATCTGGATGCCGATCTCGATGATTTTGTCGATGGCGAGCGGGTTTCCTTTGATCTTTTCGTTCAAGCTCTCGCCTTCCAGCAACTCCATAGCGATGAAGTGCTGGCCCTCGCATTCCTCGATGGCATAGATGGTGCAAATGTTGGGATGATTGAGGGCGGAGGCGGCGCGCGCCTCCTGTTTGAAGCGCTCCAGAGCGTAAGGATCCCGCTCGAAATCACGGGACAGGAACTTGAGGGCGACGTGACGCCCGAGTTTGGTGTCCTCTGCTTCATACACCACGCCCATGCCACCGGCGCCGAGTTTTCTCACGACGGTGTAATGAAGAAGGCTCTTCCCGACCAGGGTTTCCAAGTGAAAAACTCCAAGGATTTGACTCTATTGCGCAGCGAGAGCAAACGTCAAGGCAGGAACGGGCGGCAATTTGTCGGCGAGGCCACGGTCACGGAAGGTCCGTTCGATCAGACAACAGCATGCCGTTGCGCGCGTAGCTGTCGCGTGGCACCTCAATAAACACGATGGTGAGTTTCTCGGGCTTGACGTTCAGTTCTTCGCGCAGAACTTCGGTGACACGCTTGACGGCCCGCCGCTTCTGTTCGATGGTACGGCCTGCCAGCATCGTGATCTGAACATGCGCCATGGAGACCTCCGTCGGATTTTTCTACCAACCTTCGGCTTCGCTCAGGGCTTCTGCACAGAGCACACAGAGGAAGAGAACAACGGATTCTCTGTGACCCCTGTGTCTCTGTGGTGAATTCCGCCCGCGACAGTTTACTTCGCCAACTCGTAGCCGGCGAAGAAATAGCTCAGCTCGAAGCGCGCGGTGTCTTCGGCGTCAGAACCGTGCACTGCATTCTTCTCGATGCTCGACGCCCACTTCTTGCGAATAGTCCCCGGGTCGGCCTTGGCCGGATCGGTCGCGCCCATGAGCGTTCTATAGTCGGCGATGGCGTGTTCCTTCTCCAGCGCCATGACGATGATCGGGCCGCTCGACATGAAATTGGTCAACGACTCGAAGAAGGGCCGGTTTACATGCACGGCATAGAAACCCTCCGCCTGGGCCTTGGTGATGTGCAGCATCTTCATGCCGATGATGCGGAAGTTGTTTTGCAGCAGAGTGTGGATAATGTCGCCCGCCGCGCCTTTTTCAACCGCATCGGGCTTAATGATGGAAAGAGTGCATTGGATGGTTTTCATGAATTTGCGGTTCGCTCTTCACCTTTCGCGTTTGGCTCTTAGCCATTGGCCTCTATCAAAATATATATTCGTGTTGTCATCCCGACCGAGGACTTGAGTCCGAGTGGAGGCGACCTGCTTCTTGCAATTATTCAGGAACAACAGGTTCCTCCACTCCCGGCTGAAGCCGCTCGGTCGGAATGACAAATATTAGTGGCTCACCGCCGCACCTGTTGCCTTCACCAGCGTCTCACCGATCTCGGCTGGTGACTTCGCCACGTGAATTCCGGCGGCCTCCATGGCCTTGATCTTCTCCGCGGCGGTTCCCTTCCCGCCCGAGATGATCGCCCCTGCGTGGCCCATGCGGCGGCCTGGAGGCGCGGTCTGTCCCGCGATGAATCCGATGACCGGCTTGCGCACATTTTGCTTGATGAACTCCGCCGCCGTCTCCTCGGCGTTGCCGCCAATCTCGCCGATCATGATGATTGCCTCGGTCTCGGGATCTTTGTTGAACAGGTCGATCGCGTCCACGAAATTCGTACCGATAATCGGATCGCCGCCGATCCCGATCGCCGTGGACTGCCCGATGCCGCGCGTCGTCAATTGGTACACCGCCTCATACGTCAGCGTGCCCGAACGCGAGACGATGCCGACGTTTCCTTCCTTATGAATCTGCGCCGGCATGATTCCGATTTTGCATTTCCCCGGCGAGATAATACCCGGACAGTTCGGCCCGATCAGCCGCGACTTTTTCGTCTTCAGGAACTCCCAAACCTTCACCATGTCCATGGTGGGAATGCCTTCGGTAATGCAAACGATCAGCGGGACACCGGCGTCGGCAGCTTCCATAATGGCGTCCGCAGCGCCTGGAGGCGGAACGAAGATCACCGTCGCATTGGCGCCGGTTTTGGCGACCGCATCGCTTACGGTGTTGAAGATCGGCCAGCCTTCGTGAAGGGTGCCGCCTTTACCGGGCGTGACGCCGCCCACAACCTTGGTCCCGTACAAGGCCGCGTTCTTGGCGTGGAAGGTTCCCTCGCGCCCCGTCAGCCCCTGCACCACCAATCGCGTTGATCTATCAACCAGGATGCTCATTTTGAATTCTCTCTTTGATGTCCTTATTAATGACTCGCCTTGAAGGGGCACGGCTTCAGCCGTGCCGTTAGCCACTGTTTGAACCGTGGCTTTAGCCACTGAGGGACTTCTCTCCTGCAAGAAAGTCCGAATTCCCTCAGGGGCTAAAGCCCATTGCTTTCTGCATCCGCTGCGGCACGGCTAAAGGCCGTGCCCTTTCAAAGAGGCTCAAGCAACGCATGAACGCCGGCTTGAAGGCCGGCTCTACCCATGCGCTATGCTGCATTGGCTGCCGCCACAACCTTCTCAGCCGCGTCTTTCATGGTCTCAGCCACGATGAAATTCAGCCCGCTCTCTTTCAGGATCACGCGGCCCTGCTCGACGTTGGTTCCCTCCAGACGCAGCACAATCGGCAACTGGATGTTCGTCTTGCGCGCCGCACTGACCACGCCGTTGGCCAGCGTATCCACGCGCAGGATGCCGCCGAAAATATTGATGAGCACTGCTTTCACGTTCTTGTCGCTCAACAGAATTTCGAAGGCGTGCGTCACCTGCTCTTCGTTGGCGCCGCCGCCCACGTCGAGGAAGTTCGCCGGCATGCCGCCTGCATACTGGATGATGTCCATGGTGGCCATCGCCAGGCCTGCGCCGTTGACCATGCAGCCGACGTTGCCGTCGAGCTTGATGTAGTTCAGGTTGTACTTGCTGGCCTCGACTTCCAGCGGATCTTCTTCGCTCAGGTCGCGCAGCTCCTTAATGTCGGGATGGCGATAGAGCGCGTTGTCGTCGAAGTTCATCTTGGCGTCGAGCGCGAACAGGCGGCCATCCGTGGTGGTGATGAACGGATTGATTTCCACCAGCGAGGCATCAGTCTCTTCGGCGGCGCGCGCCAGCGCCGTCATGAACTTCACCGCCCCGCTAATATACTTGGCGTCGAGGCCTAGCTTGAACGCGATCTCACGCGCCTGGAAAGCCTGCAGCCCGAAGCCGGGAACGATGTGCTCCTTGATGATGGCATCGGGATCCTTCGCGGCGACCTCTTCGATCTCCATGCCACCCGCCGCCGATGCCATGAACACCAAGCCGCCCTGGCCCGCGGTCGAGCACGATGCCGAGATACAGCTCGCGCGCGATGGGCAGCGTCTCTTCGATCAGCAGGCGCTGCACCTTCTTGCCCTCGGGCCCGGTCTGGTGCGTGACCAGTTGCATCCCGAGGATTTTGCCCGCCAGCTCGCTGGCTTCTTCAGCCGACTTGGCCAGCTTGACGCCGCCGCCCTTGCCGCGGCCTCCGGCGTGAATCTGCGCCTTGACGACAATGCCGGTTGCGCCCTCGTGCAGCAGGGCCTTGGCCGCAGTTTCGGCTTCCTCGCGGCTTTCGACCATGTGCCCGCGCGGCACCGCCACTCCGTACTTCGAGAGGATGGCTTTCGCCTGATACTCGTGAATTTTCATTTTTTATGATGACCGCGGTAGAACTATCACCCGCTGCTCCGGCTGGGCGCGCCGGATTGTCTGCTCCTTAGAGGATTGCACAAGAGTGATGAAACTGGTGATTGTATAGGACGGAGCGCGGCAGGCGCTAGTACGCAGCGCACAGTTCATGAGTTTCAGGTTTCAGTGGTGGCCCTGCACACCTTGCTGTCCGAGTAGGTCAGGCGTCTCTCGTCAGATGCTACGCGATGTTCATAACTTCGTGGTGGGCCGTCACTCGCCCACAGTCGAGATGCGAGCAATCCAAGCCGCTGCCCAGAAGTGTTTTCTGTTGGGTAGAATGATTCAGGAGCTGCTCGGGGATTGTGAGTCAGAGCGATAGTGGCAATGTTTCTTAAATATTCTTGCGAAGTTGCTGAACTTGGGCGCCACCTTCCCGAAGTTGGACACATAGAATTTCGTTTCAGTGCACCCAGGGCATTAGTCATCCGTTTGGCTCGGGAGTGTCCTGACGGCCAAAAGCTGCCTAATTCTTCAAGTGCCAGTTGTGTGGCCGAAACCGCGGAACAGGCGACCGATACAAAGATCATAGCCGATCTCGACTCAGCGTTAGCAGTCTCGCCAGATAACTCGTGGGTGAGCCTCAAAGATGCTTCCCCACCGACTGTGGAGTTCCTCGACGACATTTTTATGGAGCTACATCGCTTGATAGTGCGAACCGTCACGGTATTCAGATGGCGAGAGGGTTTACCGGAGGGCCCGCACAATCCCTTCAGCAATCAGCGAGGGTGCATCTCGAGGGATGGCGAGGTTTGGCGCGCAGTTAGTTTGGCGAGAAGGGGTGAGATTCACTGGGGGATTTCCACCTGGCCTATTGCCGCAGCGAGTGAAATCTGTGATGAGATTGTTAAGCTCGTCAGTGAGGGGGTCGAGGAGCCCTCGGTCACCAGCTTTTCAGAGAGGCATGGAACCAGCGAGAAACAAATCCTAGAAGCTCACTGGTGATTGGAGTCGCGGCAGCCGAGGTGGGTTTAAAGAAGCTGATTAGGAGCCTCGTGCCAAACGCCGTGTGGCTGGTCGATGAACTCCAAACACCTTCGTTTTCCAAGATGTTACAAAAGTATCTTCGAACGCTCCCGGTAAGAGCCCACTTCCAGGGCAGACCCATCTGTCCGCCCAAAGAATTAGTTAAGGTGCTGGAGAATGCGGTCCGGTGCAGGAACAAGCTCGTCCACGCCGGTAAGGCGCCTCCGCATCTCTCGGAACTGGAAGAGATGCTCCGGGCCATTAACGACTTTCTCTGGATTTGCGATGTTTTCGAAGGGCGCACGTGGGCAGCCAGGCACATATCGGCAGGGGCCTTGGCCGCCTGGAAAGCAAAGGACAGCTAACCACTATCCACCGCTTTACTGCTTTCTTCCCCGTGTTCCATTCGCCCACTCCTCCCACATCCCGAAGCCTTTCATCTGCTCGTCGAGATGGGTCTCGGGAAATGTCGCTTCGATCTGCGGTCGCGTGAAGCGCGACCCGATGCGCTGCGGCGCGTTCGCCAGCTCGAAGACCAGCTCAGCGGCCATGGCCTCGTTCTTCTTCAACTGCGAAAAATCGACCTTGTCGAAGGTGTCTGAGGTCGCGTGATAATTCACGAGATAGTTCGCCTCCACCTGATTGGGCAGCAGAGTGGGAACACCTTCCATCATGAAGTCAAAGTTATCGGTGCCCACAGTGGCATCGTTCGTCACTTCGCTGGACTTCCATTGAGCGAAGGGTTGCAGCATGGGGGCCAGCGCGGCATCTACGTCTTTCCGTCCCCCGGTTGAGAAGCTGGCAATCGCCCCGATGCCCTCATCCAGCACCACCTCGGCAACGATGTTGTCGAGTTCATTCTTGTGGGCGCGCACATATGCGAGCGAGCCCAGCAGTCCTTCTTCCTCGCCGGAAAAAAGTATGAAGCGAATCGTGCGCCGCGGACGGACGCCCGAGGCCTTGATGGCTCGCAGTGAATCAATGACCAGCGCAGCATTGCACCCGTTATCGAGCGCGCCTGTCCCCAACTCCCAGGAGTCAAGGTGCGCTCCCAGAATCACGATCTCGTTCGGCAGCTCGCTTCCCTTCAGCTCCGCCACCACGTTGCTGGTCGTGATCGGCGGCCCGATTTTATTCGGCATGGAAATCGACATCTGCACTTGGTCGCCGTGGGCCAACAGCCGTGCGATGCGCTCGGCATCCTCGCGTGCCAGCAATACCTGGGGAATGACGTCGATTCTGCCAGTGCTGGTGTTGATGTGCCGGTACAGTACGTCGTGCTCGCGGCTGGAGGTGAAGGCGATCGCTAGTGCGTGGCCCTTCACGGCATGAGCGATGATTCCCGGCGCGCGATAATACTCGTTGAACAGATCCTCCCAGGTCTTCAGCACATCGCTGTGTGCAAGCACGATCGCACCTACGATATCGCCAGCCTTGGCAAACTCGGCGGCTGTGCCCATGCCGACGTCGACCACGCGCGCCGTCGTCGGCTTCAGCGCTGGACCCCACGCGATGGACTGCGCCCGTACCCGAAACTTCACCGGAGCGACGACGTTGATCTCAGTCTTTCCCTCTGCCCACGACTGCGGGATGGTGAACTCTTCGGTATGCACCGAATCGGCACCCGCGGCCTTGAAGGCGTCAACTCCCCACTGGATGGCCTTCTGCATGGCGGGCGTGCCGGGAACGCGACCGCCAATTTCATCAGTCAGCACCCGCAGGTTTTCCTGCAGAGGAGTGGCTGGGTTGAGGGCCTCCTGCATAATACCGTCGTTAGATTGAGCGCCAGCGAGTGTAGTGCCTGCAACAATTACGGCGGCGGTGAGAAGTCGGTATGCGCGGGTCATGAGAGCGGAATTATACGGGATGGGCGGAAAGGAAAAGCAGGTCCCTCGACTGCGCTCGGGATGACAGTTTGGAAGAAATGCGCTGCACGTTTCAGCTGACGGCTGATAACTGATGGCTGACAGCTCACTAATCGTAATACTCCAGCCCCAAGTGCGTGATCATCTCTTCGCCCTTGAGGTGGCGCAGCGTGTTCTTCAGCTTCATCGACTGGATGAACAGGTCATGCTCGGGATACAATCCCGGCGCCGTCATCGGCGACTTGAAGTAGAAGCTCAGCCACTCCTGGATGCCGATGCCGCGCAGCTCCGAGGAGCGCTTCGCCAGGTCGAGAAAGAGCACCAGGTCGAGCACGATGGGCGCGGCCAGGATCGAGTCGCGGCAGAGGAAATCCACCTTGATCTGCATCGGATAGCCGAGCCATCCGAAGATGTCGATATTGTCCCAACCCTCTTTGTTATCACCACGAGGCGGGTAATAGTTAATGCGAACCTTGTGGCATATGTTGCCGTACAGCTCCGGGATACAACTCGGGCTGGAGAATGTGCTCCAGCACCGACAGCTTCGACTCTTCCTTGGTCTTGAAGGAGCCGGGATCGTCGAGCACTTCGCCATCGCGGTTGCCCAGAATGTTGGTCGAGAACCATCCGTTCAGGCCGATCATGCGCGCCTTGAAGCCGGGCGCCAGAATCGTCTTGATCAGCGTCTGGCCGGTCTTGTAGTCCTTGCCGCAGATGGGCGCTTCCATTTGCCTGGAGAGGTCCTGCATGGCCGGGATGTCCACCGTGAGGTTGGGCGCGCCGTTGGCGAACGGCACGCCTTCTTTCAGTGCCGCGTAGGCGTAGATCATCGAGGGCGCAATGCTCTCATCGTTCGCGCGTAGACCTTTCTCGAAAGCCTCGAGCGACTTGTGCGCCTTGCCCGGCCGGATAAAGGTTTCTGTCGACCCGCACCAGATCATCACCAGCCGGTCCGCGCCGCTGGACTTCTTGAAGTCGCGGATGTCATCGCGCAGTTGCTCGGCCAGCTCCATCTTGTTCTTGCCCTTCTTCACGTTGGGGCCGTCGAGCTTCTTGACGTAGTTCTTGTCGAAGACCGCCTTGCGCGGCTTGATCTTCGAGAGGAAGGGTTTGACCTGGTCGAGCAGTGAGCGCTTCGAGCACGCCCGCGTTGCGCGCGGCGGAGTACATGTCGTCCTCGAAGATGTCCCAGCCGGTGAAGACCAGGTCGTTGAGTCCGGCGAGCGGCACGAAATCCTTGATCTTGGGCGAGCGGCCGTCGGTGCGTTTGCCCGAGGCGAATGGTGCCCATCTGTGTGAGCGAGCCGATGGGACTGGAGATCCCCTTGCGTACGGCCTCGACGCCGGCGACGAACGTTGTCGCCACGGCGCCCATGCCGGGGATCATGATCCCCAGTTTCCCTTTGGCAGGCGCAATTTCGCCCTTGCCGGTCTTGCTACTGCTCTGCTTCTTGCTTGTCGGCATGCTATCAGTCCGTTTCATGAAAGAATGTACAAACCTGTTATCTTCTCGTACCGCAGCAGGCATTGCAATTGAACGGGCGTGAATGGCCGCGTTTGCGCCCTGTGCGGCAATTTGCGGGATTTGGCGGAGAACCATGGCCGAAGAAAAAATTGCCGTTGTTACCGGAAGCTCCAGCGGAATCGGATTGTTGACGGCCGTCGAATTGGCGCGCAGCGGCTACCGCGTGGTAGCCACCATGCGCAATTTGGCCACTAGCGGAAAGCTGGAAGAAGCTGCTCGGACCGGCGGAGTGCGCGACCGGCTCGACCTGCGCCGCATTGACATCACGGAATTCGATTCGCTGCCGGGCGCTGTCGAGGCGATCGTCCGCGAACACGGACGCATTGATGTGCTGGTGAACAATGCCGGTTTCAGCGTCGCCGGTTTCGCCGAAGATATGGCGCTCGCCGAACTTCGCCATCAATTGGAAACCAACTTCTTCGGTAATGTGGCCATGACCAAGGCCGTGCTGCCGGTGATGCGTACGCAGAAGTCGGGGCACATCATCACCCTCACATCCGTTGCGGGCCGCCTGGGCCAGCCGATGCTGAGCGCTTACAGCGCATCGAAGTATGCCCTGGAGGGCTGGAGCGAATCGCTACGAATCGAGACCCACTCGCTCGGAATTCGCGTCTCGCTGGTCGAGCCGGGAGCGTACGACACGGATATCTGGGAGCGCAACGTGGTCATCGCCAAAGGCTCGCTCGATCCCTCCTCGCCCAACAAGGAGCGCAGCCAGCGCTTCGCCGAGTTCGTGAAGAACAGCGCAAAGCGGCGGCGCGACCCGCGCGAAGTGGCGAAACTGATCGTCCGCATCGCACAGGATCCCAACCCGAAACTGCGCTATTTGATCGGCGGCGATGCCAAGTTGCAAGTCTGGCTGAGGCGAATTGTGCCCTGGCAACGATACGAACGGATTGTGGCTAAAGCGGTGAAGATCGATGAATGAGCAATCAGCACCCAGCGGTCAGCATTCAGTCCTTGTCATCCCGACTGAAGGCTTTGGCCTGAGCGGAGGGGTCTGCGGTGGCGCTCTTCAGTTACGCTGCTCCCTCCGACCTCCTACGGATCTGGCAGTCCCCTGCTGACATTACCGGTCGGAGGAACCGCAGATCCCTCGACTCCGGACTGAAGTCCTCCGCTCGGGATGACAAAGCATAAGGAGACGGTAACACCGAAGTCTAATTGTTACTACTTTGCCGCCTCTTCCGCCGCTTCCCTTCCCACCCGGTGTTGTATGTGCGACCACACGAAGTAGATCACGGCAACAACTATGACAGCGAGGATCACGGCATCGAGGCGATGGAACCACATCTTCAGGCGCGGGTCTTTGTCCCACTGCTCGCCCAGCCGCATGCCAATGTAGGCCAGCACAAAGCACCATGGCCACGACCCAACGAAGGTGTAGATGTGGAATTTCAGGCGCGGCATGCGCGCGATTCCCGCAGGCAGCGCGATAAATGTTCGGATAACGGGCAGCAGGCGCGCGATCAACACGGCTACTGCACCGCGCCGTTCGAAGAAGCGGTCGGCGATGTTGAGCTCGCGTTGGCTCAAGAAAATGTAGCGGCCATAGCGCTCGACCAGCGGGCGGCCACCGAAGTAGCCGATCTCATAAGCCAGGACCGAGCCCAGGTTGCAACCGATCGCGCCCCAGGTCGCCACCGCGAGCAGCGAGAAGCGCCCGGTATAAACCAGGTATCCGGAGAACGGCATGATGATTTCCGATGGCAGCGGAATGCACGCCGACTCGATGGCCATCAGCAGCATCACCCCGGCGTATCCCGACGCCGAGATGACGCTGACGATCCAAGCGCCTACGATTTCAAGAATGTGAGCGATCATTTGTGTGGTGGAAACCTTCCCTGGGAGAAGCAGTCAGCCGTCAGCAATCAGCATTCAGCCACAGCTGAATTCGGACTGAGTGCTGATCGCTGAATGCTGATTGCTATTTTGGCAGCCTTCCCTCCAGCCACTCGCCCAACTTCACTACCGGAACGCGCACTCCGACGAAGAACTGACCGAAGGCCGCATATTCGGCGCTGACCTGGTCGAAGCGCATCTCGTAAATCAGCTTCTTGAACACCAGTGGCTCGGGCGCGAACAAGTCCACGCCCCACTCCCAGTCGTCAAAGCCGATGGAGCCGGTGATAATCTGCTGCACCTTACCGGCGTAGCGGCGGCCCACCGTGCCATGCTCTTCCATCTGCCGCTGGCGTTCTTCGATGGGCAGCGTGTACCAGTTCTTGTCCTCGCCCCGTTTGCGGTCCATGGGATAGAAGCACAAATACCGGCTGTCGGGAATCTTGGGATGAAGTCGGGGATGCATCGCCTGCCGCTGGCGTTCCGTTGTCTCCTGCACCTGCCGGTTCCACTCCTCCGAGAGCGGCACCACGCCGCGCTCAGTAAGCTGGCGAAAGAGCTTGACGCTGGAGTCGTACAGGCCCAATTCAATCACTGACAAATACGAATGTGTCGGCTCCAGATACTCCTGCAGTGCGGTGCGGTTCAGTTGCAACTCCACAGCGTTGAGCTCGTCAAACGAGTCGCGGAAGTGCACCAGCATCAGATCGCCCTTGTGCCCCAGCATCGAGTACACCGCGCTCTGGCCGGCTTCTTCGCTGGGCGAGAGTGCGCCGGCAGCCTCGCGTGCGATCTCCTGTTGCCGCGAGGCGTTAAGTTTGCGCCACTCGGCCCAGTGGAAGCGGAACATCTGATGCAGCACGCTCAGCCCTTCAAGGGTGAGCGGCACAGCGGGCAGTTCGGTGGACACAGCTTGGATTCCGGCATTGCTTGACGCCATCGCAAAACTCCAATGGGCTGATGTTCTCTCATTGTAATCGTATCTCCTTTGACTTCCCTGCCCTGGCCACCAATAATTGAAGGCTGCACTCGCGCATGGACATCTACGAACAAATCGTTGAGCTTCGGCGGCAGGGACGACGTGGCGCTGTGGCGACCATCACCAACGTTCGCGGTTCCATCCCCTCTTTCCAGACTGCGAAGATGCTGGTGCGCGATGACGGCTCCATCGCCGGAACCATCGGCGGTGGATGCGTCGAAGCCGAAGTCTGGCAGGCGGCGCGCGAAGTTATGGAAGAAGAGAAGCCGCGCACGCTCACGTTCAATCTCAACAACAATCCGAAGTACGACACAGGGTTGGTTTGCGGCGGGACGCTGGACGTCTTCATCGAGCCGGTGCTTCCGCCGGCGCTGCTGTACATCTTTGGGGCCGGGCACGTTGCGTTCAGCTTGTACAAGGTGGCGACTATTGCCGGTTTCGATGTAGTGGTGGTGGATGATCGCGAGGCCTACGCCAACCGCGAGCGCTTCCCGGATGCGCGTGAGGTTATCGCGGAGGACTTTGAGACGGCGACAGCACGGCTGGATCCGCCCGAGACGTCGCACATCGTAATCGTCACTCGTGGCCATCGTGACGACATGCGCGTGCTGCGCTGGGCGATCAACACGCGCGCACGCTATTTGGGGATGATCGGCTCGCGGCGTAAGACCATCTCTATCTATAAAGAGTTGGAGAAGGAAGGCGTTCCCGTCGAGAAGTTCGCCAACATCCACGCACCCGTTGGACTGGAGATCGGCGCGGTTACGCCGGAGGAGATCGCCGTCGCCATCGTCGCCGAGATGATTGCCGTGCGGCGGCATGCGGCAGCAAATGTCGCCAGCAAAATGTACCTCTACCCGCAGCCTGCGGCATCGAAACACGAAGAACAAGATGCAGTCGAAAGAAGCAACTAGCAGCTAGCAACTAGGGTCAATACTCATCTCATGGCGCTTGCCCCCAGCATCTGCGGAGTAATTCTCGCCGCCGGTTCCTCCACTCGCATGGGCCGCGATAAGGCGCTGTTGCCCTGGCCTCCGGTGGCCGAGGGAACGCCGGTCGCAAACACTTTCCTGGGCGCGACCATTGACCTGTTCCAGGCCTACACCGACATGGTCATCGTGGTCGCAGGCAAGAACGAGGCCGCCCTCGAACCGGTCGCCTATGCGCATGGCGCCTTTGTCGTCGTCAATCGGCAACCCGAACGCGGACAGTTCAGTTCGATGCAAGTTGGCATGCATGAAGTCTTGAACCGTGGCCGTGACGCGGCCTTGATCGCGCTCATCGATCATCCTCCGGTGCTGCCGATCACCGTGAAGACGCTGCGCGATACTTTCCTCAACGCAGGTCCTGATGTGTGGGCCGTCGTGCCCGAGGTGCGGCGCGGCGAGGAACTGCTGCATGGGCATCCGATTCTCGTTGGGCGGGAGATAATTGAGGCATTCTTGCGCGCGCCGGCTGACGCCACCGCTCGGGATGTCGAGCATCGTTACCCGCAGCATATTCAATACGTGCCAGTGGATGATGCCCGCGTTACGACAAACGTCGATACTCCGGAAGACTACGAGCGGCTATTCGGTTCAGACTTGATTTCTTCGGAGAAGCAGTTTTGAGTTCGACGGAACTCCGCGGCCAAGCTACTCAATTCATCGACTCGGTACTTGCCTTGAATCCGGCCATCGCCGTTTTCGATTGCGATGGGACGTTGTGGAGCGGTGACGCAGGCGCCGATTTCTTTTACTGGGAGATTGAGCACGGCCTTGTGTGCGGCGAGGTCGGCAGATGGGCGCGCGCCCGGTATAAAGAGTACGAAGACGGCAAGGTGGGTGAGGAGCAGATGTGTGGAGAGATGGTCACGATGAATCGGGGCCTGTCTCATCAGGCACTGCAGCGTGCTGCTGAGGAGTTTTATCGCACGGTCATCAGGCCGCGCGAATTCCCTGAGATGCATGAGTTAATCCGGCGCCTGGCGGCGCAAGGATGCGACGTGTGGGCAGTTTCTTCCACCAACAACTGGGTGGTAGAAGTCGGAGCTGAGCGCTTCGGCATCGCGCGCGCTCGTGTGCTCGCGGCGTGTGTCCATGTTGAGGATGGATGCGCCAGCGACCGGCTCATCCGCGTCCCCACCGATGAACTAAAGGCGGTGGCAATTCGCGAAGTCATCGGCAGGCCGGTGGATGCGGTCTTCGGCAACTCGGTGCACGATCAAGCCATGCTGGAGATGGCGAAGTATCCGTTTTGCGTGAATCCCAATCCCGACCTGGAGCGAGTCGCGCGGGAGCGCGGGTGGCCGGTGTATCAACCAGTTGTCAGTTATCAGTAGCCAATTGTCAGTGCGGTAACCTGACGCGCAACTGACAATTCGGGCTCGCGACCGTTCCTATTCGTGCAGCGGTACGGAGTACAAACTGCTTTCCAGCTCGTCCCCTGCCAGCGCGAACAAATCAATCCAGCCTTCCAGCGGCATCGAGTCCACGGGGAGATGTTCGCGCCAGATAGAGAAGCGAAGCCGGATACGGCTTCCCTTTTGTGCGCCGATGAGCTCGAACGGAATGCGAAACTCGAAAATTTCGGCCAGCGCAACTTCAGCGCCGTTGGCTCGCGCGTGGCCGTCCTCGGCCGAAGAACTCGCCAGCTTGCGTCGTTCCTCTCCGTTCGTGAGCACCCACTTCTGCAGAGTGTTGCCCTGCGCATCGGCAGTGAGACGATAGGTATCCAGCGCTGACTTGCGATCGTGCAGATCACGCCGCACTTCCAGGTTTACTACCAGGCGGTAAGGCCCTTCCGGGACACTGTGATGAAAATCCGAGACGTCCGGAGACGGAATCAGCGTCCACTCCGGCGTAGACCGCGTCCAACAGAAACTGTTTGCCGTGCATCGCCATGGAGCGTTGATCAGAGGTGAAGCTGGCAGCGCCCATCCACTCGAAGTATCCGCTCACCAGACCATCTACGCGCGCGCGCACAAAGGCAGTCTGGGGAAGATAACTGGGACGAAGCACGCCGCTGATGATCGGCGTATTCAACTCCTCCGGTGGAACACCCTCCAGCGCGTGATAAACGTTAGAAAGGTGTTTGCGATAGAGCTCGTCGAAGTCGCGATCATTGGCCGAGTGATGCTCCGGACCGTACCACCAGTTCCAGTCGCTACCCTCGGCAATCAGCAGTTCCTCCCAGGCCAGCTTGCGCTGCTCCGCCGAGACCCGGTGCGAATGGCGGTCGTAATAGTCGCGCGCTTCGGCCAGAAGGTCCCAGGAGCGATTGTCTTCCGGAGAGCCGATCCAAACGTTAAGATTGGCGTTGATCCACGAGCCCGGAACCAGACGTTGCAGCTCTCTGAAGTCGGTCTCCTTGTGTCGCGCAATGGCCTCGCTGATGGTGACCGGCTCGATCAGGGGGTCGCGCTGGACCGCATCATAGAAACGCCGCAGGAACTCGCGGCCGGACTGCGGGTAGTACTCCCACGCATTTTCACCATCCAGAACGATTGAGACCACCGCAGTTTTTCCTTTTGCCAGGACTGGTCGTGCTGAATCCTTGATGCTTTGGACAAAGTGGTTGGCCGCCTCCTCAGCAGTCATCCCGGAATATACGAAGCCGATCAGGTCGGATAAGTGATGATCTCGGAATACCAGGTGCATCCGCGCCTCGTCCTTCTCATAGCGATAGATGTTGTACAGGCGCTCTGAACCCTCACCCTGCAGCCGCTCGCCGTCGTGGCGCGTGAAGTGAAAGTCGAGAGAGCGCCCGAGGACGCCTTCGTCGGTTGCCATCCACTGAATGCCTTGCCTGTACGCCAACTTCAGCGTCTCCTCCGAGACGCTGCCCTCGGATGGCCACAGTCCCTTCGGACGAACGCCAAAGAGGGCCTCGTGCGAATCGAGAGCACGTTGGATCTGATGAGTGGCGTCGTCCGGATGCCGAAACCGCCTCGTGGGAAGGCTCAGCCCTGGCGAGGATTGTGCACCGACGTTGGTATCGCAGAGCAACGGCAAAATCGGGTGGTAGTACGGAGCTGTAGAAAGCTCAACCGATCCGTTTTTCGCAGGCGCAGCGTAAGCAGGCAGCACCTTGGACAGAAACTCGCGTTCCCTGGCGATCACCAGTTGCTGGTCCTCAACGGTGAAGTCTTCGCCCTTCTGCACCAGAGCGGCAATTTCGGGCTCCGCTAGGAAGTACTCATCGAACCATGCCAGTTGCGACAACACCTGCAAATCGGCGTAGTCGCGAGTTACGAAGTAGGAATCCGGCCCTTCGGGACGCTCACAGGTCGCCCGGTAGCGCTCCCATAGTTCTCGGTATCGCGGATACCGTCCGATCAGATTGACCGGGTTGGCTTGGAAGAGATATCGCAACGCAAATTGACGATCCGAGGGCGTTAGCTCACTGGGTGGCTTGGCAACCACATTGAAGAACGGGTCGTGAGCGTGGCCCGACACATAGTCCTGGATCTGGTCGATCAGCGACGGTACCAAATTGAAGTTCTGGTGGACTTGGGGAAACTCGTCGAGGAGCTTCACCATCCCGTAGTAGTCCTTGAGGGCGTGCAGGCGGACCCAGGGCAGGCGATACTCGCCGGTGACCATGTCTTTGTAGAACGGCTGATGCATGTGCCACATCAGTACCAGCCTAATTTTCGGGGAGTCGTCGGCCATCGCGTCGAGGGTTTTGCCGGACAAGTGTAACAGGACGGCGAACTGCCCAGCATGTGTGCTGCTCGACCTTTCCTGCCACCTTAGTGGGACAAGCTGTGGAGAATCTCCTCTACGTCAAAGCTCGCGATCCTTGCCAATCGCGGTGTAGTTCTACGCTTCCGTTAAACTAGAGCTTTGTGCGCATCCTCACCCGCTACATCTTGAAGGAAGTCAGCTCGCACGCTCTGTTGGGCGTGGCGTTATTTACCTTCCTCATTTTCATGCGAGACTTGGGGCGCCTGTTGGAGTTGATCGTCCGCAACAGCGCTCCCCTCCCCAGTGTGGCGGAGATTTTCCTCTTCACGCTGCCGACCACGTTCACCATCACCCTGCCAATGGGCGTCCTGGTTGGCATTCTGGTTGGACTCAGCCGCCTGGCGGCCGACAGTGAGGTCACCGCGATGCGGGCCAGCGGCATGGGCGCAGGAATGTTTGTCCGCGTCATCGCCATTTTTGCCATCGGAGCCTGGCTGTTGGGAATGTTCAACAGCATCTACGTGGCGCCGAGGTCGGCAGTGGCGCTCGATCACTTGCAGGAGCGCCTGCGATCGTCGCAGGCATCGTTCGAAGTGCAACCGCGGGTTTTCTACGAAGAGTTCAAGAATATCGTGCTGTACGTTGAGGACGCGGTTCCCTCGCCTGGGCGCTCGTTGTGGCGCGGTATTTTCCTGGCCGACATCGCCGATCCAGCCTCGCCCAAGATTACCCTGGCCCAGCGCGGCGCGTTGTTGAGTGACTCGCCCGAAAAGCTGCGCCTGCATTTGGAAGATGGCACGCAGCAGGAGATGATTCCGCAAGCGAAGGACCAGTATTCCATTACGACCTTCGAGAGTACCGAGATTCCGATTCAATTGCCCACCAGCTCGGACAAGCCCCATGACCTGCTTCCGGTGGCCGAATTGGGGTTGGGCGACCTGCTCAGGAATGCAGCTCTGGAGGACCAAAATGCCGAGCAGCTCCGGGGTACCGATCCGGCCACTGCAGGCTCTCGCCAATTGGCGGCGCGTTACTACCGTATTGA
This sequence comes from uncultured Acidobacteriaceae bacterium, assembly GCA_963703645.1. Lineage (GTDB taxonomy): Bacteria > Acidobacteriota > Terriglobia > Terriglobales > Acidobacteriaceae > Bog-257. The sequence goes on along the minus strand of CAVPFD010000042.1, from coordinate 31,076 downwards.
GTTTCAACGCCGCTTTGCGCTTCCCGCAGCCTGCCTGGTGTTGGCGATGGTGGGTATCCCTCTGGGGTTGTCTGCCCGCAAAGGTGGTAAGAGCACAGGATTCGTGCTCACGATTCTGCTGGTGTTCGTGTACTACTTCTTCTCTCTCACTGGCGTTTCGATGGCACGACAAGGGAAAGTGACGCCATGGGAGGGTGTGTGGGCGGGCAACATTTTCTTCTTCTTCTGCGGATTGGCTCTGCTGTGGCGCGTCGATCGCATGCCAATCGAGATTGGCACCTTTGGGGAATTCTGGAAATTAGTTAAGGAAAAGCTGCCAGGCATATCGCGCCAGCGGAATAGAGGTGTTGTTGAACGCACCGTCCGCACCGTCTCCGTGGCCCACAAGAGCCGCTTCAATGCTCGCTTTCCGCTGATTCTGGACGACATGATCCTGCGGGACTTCGCCCTGTACCTGGCGATGATTATTGCAACCGCCCTCATCATTGTGCTGGTCTTCACCTACTTTGAGCTGTTGACCGATATCATGCGCAATCGCATCCCCGCGCTTATTCAGGCCGAGTATCTTTGGAACGTGAGTCCGTCTCTCATCTACTTGATTGCGCCGCTCGCTGTCATGCTCGCCGTGCTCATCACGTTTGGGCTGATGGAAAAATCGAGCGAGCTGACTGCCATGAAGGCCAGCGGCGTAAGTATCTACCGTGCCACTCTGCCCGTAATCGTACTCAGCGCTTTCCTTGCCGTCGGACTGTTCATCTTCGATCAGGTCTACATCCCGCATACCAATCGTCAGCAGGAAATCCTGCGCAACCAGATCAAAGGCAAGCCTGCACAGACGTACCTGCAGGCCGACCGGAAGTGGATTTTCGGGCAGAGCAGTGAGATTTACTACTACCAGGTTTTCGATCCCGACACCGACCATTTCGGCGGGATCTCCGTCTTCGAGTTCGACCCCAATACCTTCCAGCTTACCCGGCGCATCCACGCCGAACGCGCGCATTGGGAAGACGGCCTGAAGAAATGGGTCTTTGAGACGGGATGGGTACGGACCCTGAACGGCGCCTCCATACACGACTATCGCACCTTCGACGTGGCCACCTTCAACGAACTGCGTGAAGACCCGAGCTACTTCAAGAAGGAAGTGAAACAGTCATCGGAGATGAATTACGAGGAGCTGCGCCGCTATATCACCGACCTGCAGCAGAGCGGCTTCGACACAGTCCGGCTTAAGGTGCAGTTGCAGAAGAAGATTGCCTTCCCCCTGATCACCCTGGTAATGGCCATCCTTGCAATTCCGTTCGCAGCCTCGGGGCGACGCGGCGGCGCGCTCGCCGGAGTGGCGATTGCGATTGGGATCGCCATCGTGTACTGGGTTACAGCGGGCGTCTTCGAGGCCATGGGTGCTGCCAACCAGCTCCCCGCGATGCTGGCGGCCTGGGCTCCCGATTTCATTTTTGCGTTTGCCGGAGGATATTTGCTGCTCAGGGTGCCGACGTAAGTAGCACTCAGCATTCAGTACTCAGTGGTCAGCGAATCGGATCTCCGTCGCTAACATCCAATTGATTTTGCAGTAACGGCGTGGTTAGCTGAATGCTGAGGGCTGACCGCTGATTGCTGATGCTCAAGAACCTACGCCCGCTGCTTCCCTATCTGCGCAAGTACCGCACCACCTACTGGATTGGCGCCCTCTGCGTGCTATGCAACAACTGCGTCTGGATCCTCTTCCCGCAGGTCATCCGCTGGGCCATCAACGACCTGAACCGCGGGGTCACCGTATCCAAGCTCCTGACGTATTCCGGCTATTTGCTGGCTGTTGCGGGCACCAAAGCCATCTTCCAGTTCCTCACCCGCTGGATCCTGATCGGGGTCTCGCGTGAGATCGAATTCGATTTACGCAACGACTTGTTCACCCATCTTGAGCGCCTCTCCTACAGCTTCTATCAGCGCACACGCACCGGCGATATCATGGCCCGCGCCACCAACGACCTCAACGCTGTCCGCATGCTGCTGGGGCCGGGCATCATGTACACCGCCAACACCGTTGTTTTCACCGCCGGCGCGCTGGCCTTCATGTTGAGCATCAGCCCCAGGCTGACCATCTTTGCCTTCGCTCCGCTGCCCATCGTCAGCATCGTCGTGCAGTACTTTCGGACGCAGAATTCACGAGCGCTTCGAGCGCATTCAGGCGATGTTCTCGGACATTTCGGCTCGGGCACAGGAGAACTTTTCCGCCGCCCGCCTCATTCGCGCCTATGTGCAGGAAGTCGCCGAGATCGAGAATTTTGAGCGCGACAACACCGAATACATCGGGCGCAGCCTCAAGCTGGTACGCCTGATGGGCATGCTCTGGCCAACCCTGGAATTGCTGCTGGGCGTCGCCATCGTGATCGTGCTCTGGGTCGGCGGACGCGAAGTACTGTTGCATCGCATCAACCTCGGCGACTTTGTGGCCTTCAACACGTACATGGTGCAGCTCACCTGGCCGGTCATCGCCCTGGGGTGGGTCATCAACATCTTCCAGCGTGGTCTGGCATCCACGGGCCGTATCGAGAGCATCATGGCTGAGCAGCCTGAGATCACCGACGCCGGTGTTCCTGCGAAGGGCGCCCCGACCGAGGTCCGCGGCGACATCGAGTTCCGCAACCTCAGCTTCCACTATGGAGACACGCTGATTGCGGCCGAGCGTGGCATGGGTAAGCTGCACGGCGACGAGAATGTACTGAAGAACGTCAGCCTGCGTATTCCGGCAGGCACCAGCCTCGCCATCGTTGGACCCACAGGCTCGGGCAAGTCCACGCTGGTTTCGCTCATCCCGCGCATCTACGACGCGGCCGAGGGTTCGGTGCTCATCGATGGCCGTCCGATTCGCGAGTTCCCGCTGGAACTGTTGCGCCGCAATATCGGTTTCGTTCCGCAGGAGACGTTTCTGTTCAGCGACACCATCCGCGAGAACATCGCCTTCGGCGCGGACAACGCCACCGACGCCGACGTGCGCCGCGCTGCCGAAGCTGCCAGCATTGCCGATGAGATCGAAAGCTTCCCCGAGGGCTACAACACCCTGGTGGGCGAGCGCGGTCTAACGCTTTCCGGCGGCCAGAAACAGCGCACCGCCATCGCGCGGGCCGTGATCCGCAACCCTCGAATCCTGGTGCTCGACGACGCCCTCGCCAGCGTGGACACGCAGACCGAAGATCGCATCCTCAACCATCTGCGAGAGATCATGGAAGGCCGCACCACCATCTTCATCTCGCACCGCGTCTCCACCGTGCGCAATGCCGACCGTATCGCCGTGCTGCACGACGGCCGCATCGTCGAATACGGCACCCACGACGAGCTCATCGACCGGAACGGCTACTACACCGAGCTTTACAACAAGCAGCTGCTGGAAGAAGAGTTGGAGACAGTGTAGAGGATGGCCCGGTGCCCGAGGACCGCGCCCGTATCTGGACGATGATTTGGGCAGAGGAAAATTCGGGCCGGCCGCCGGACATCTCCAACTTAGCTTACGGCTAAGGTCTTGATGTGGCGCTCCTCGGCCTCGGTTAATTGGACCTGCGGTAGGTCAAGGATTATTGGCACACCAGGTATGACTTCTATGTATAGTATTACACATACTCCTATGTATAGTATGAACCCTCAGCGTTAGAAAGTAGCGATTTCTTGCTCATAAGTCGTTATTCTACAATTGGATACATATAAAGTATTTAGAATCTAATGATTGACCATGTTTTCGCCTAAAGCATTGATTCTACGTGAAGGCAAACAGGGAAATCTGTAAGTGGAAGTCTTTGCCCGACTGTCGCCCCGCTAAATCCGCGGCTGTTCTTGCTTGGGTTGTCCTCGACCGACGCGAAAAGCCCCTTCGCTCCCCGACGCCAAGGGAAGAATGCTGAATGTTAAGTTACGCCGCGGCCGTCTCCTGATGCAGCATTTCCAGCGGCGCTTCACGATGCATCTCGCGATAGCGCTTGGGAGTAATGCCGACGAGGTGGCGAAACACGCTGGTGAAATGACTCTGGGTTTCAAACCCAACCTGCGTCGCCACATTGGCCAGTGCAATCCGGCCGTCGTGTAACAACTCTTGTGCGCGTTCCACGCGCTGCCGCATCACGTACTGATGAGGAGTCGTGCCCGTGCTCATCTTGAACAGCTTCGAGAAGTAGTACTGACTCATGCCGACGGTCTTCGCAAGTTGCGCTACCGAGACTTCGCGGGCAATGTTTTCGCGAACGTAAGTAAACACGCGCTGCAACCGCCAAGGGGGCAAGCCGCCGATTGTCTCTACGGTCGCAAGGCTGGCGCTCAAATAGGCGTCAATCACCTCCTCCGCATGTTCGTCCTGCAGAGAATGCAGCGCCAGTATCAGGATGTTCATTCCTTCCGCATGCGCGCCCACTCGCGCCGACTGGGGATCGTGACACAAGGCGGCGCGAATGCCTGGAACGCGGTTGGCGGCAACGGACGCTCCCACCGCGCGACTGGTGATGATAATGCCACGCTCAGCGTCGTGGCGCAGCACGGAGAGCGCCACCTGTTCCGCGTAGTCTGGACGCTCGTGTGAGTTAATGGACGGGACAGCATCCAGGATGGAGTGCCCAGTTGCGGTCAGCTTCGTGGCGAGCCGCTGTTTCGCTTCATGGCCTGCGTGATCGGACGCGATTGCAATACGCACTTTCTTCCTCCGTTCGTCGAACTTGTATAGCTTCTCGGGAAGCAACGGGCCAGAATGGTGAGCAATCCTCAAGTGGCGTGGCTACGATGGCGGGATCCTTTGTCTTCACTACATCAACGCGTCGCACGGCGACCTTCGTTGCATCTTCTGAACAACGGACTTGCCCGGGCCGGCTCCGAGCGAAGCATCTTGCCCGGCAAGGCGGGGCAAACCTACCTTGCTTCTGATGCATGCGCCGATTGTCCGGATGCTCCATTCACCCTGTATTCACCGAGGGCCCCCAGATAGTTCCCGGATAGTTTCAGATCATCTTCGGGGCACCCTATTAGTGAACTGCCGCTGCCGAGTCGCAATTGGCAGGCAAGAGAGGCCCGACTCGCGATACACTTCCCGCTTCGGACTTTTGGAGTCCCATGGCCACCATACCGATCAACACCACATTCAAGAATCCTGCTCCTGGCGGACCGGGCATTCCTCCTCGCTGGACCCGCGGTTCCAAGGATGCGGTCGGGACTGCCTATTCGACGTCCAGCCGGCTCTGGTACACCATCGCCAACGGGGTCGTGACCGAATGCTATTACCAAACCATCGATTCTCCTCAGATCCGCGACCTGCAATACCTGGTGAGCGATGGAGAGACCTTTTTCCACGACGAGCGCCGCAACATGACGTCGAAAATCGAGACCGTCGGGACGGCGGGACTCGGCTTTAAGCTCACGAATTGCGACCGCGAAGGGCGTTACACCATCGAGAAGCAAATCATTGGCGATCCGCATCTGAACTGCCTTTTGATCCACACCAAGTTCAATGTGGTGCCGGCATGGCAGGGTCGTCTGCATCTCTATGTGCTGTGTGCGCCGCACCTGCAGATAGGCGGATGGCACAACAATGGCGTGGTGTTGCATAAGCGGGGGCGGCGGATCCTGGTTGCTTATCGTGACGACAAGTACCTTACTCTGGCTGCCACCGCGCAATTCATCCGGCTATCCTGCGGCTATGTCGGGGTCAATGATGGCTGGACTGATTTGTCTAACAACTTCGAAATGGATTACGACTACGACTGCGCTATGGACGGCAACATCGCCCTGACCGCAGAGATCGACCTTTCGCGCGGCACGGAGTTCACCCTCGGCATGGCGTTTGGCCACACGGCGCATAACTCCGCCGCCACGCTAGTTCAGTCGCTCAGCATTCCCTTCGATACGGCGCTGAAAAGCTTCATCGACCAGTGGGAGCGCATTAAGAAACGCCTGTCCCTATTCGATAAAATTGACCCTCGCGACTGGGCACTTTTCGCCCGCAGCGTCGGTCTGTTGCTGGCCAACGAAGACAAGATATATCCGGGAGCCATGATCGCCAGCATGAGCATTCCATGGGGTGAAGACAAAGGTGACGACGATCTTGGCGGCTATCATCTGGTCTGGACGCGCGACATGGTCAACAGCGCAACTGCGCTGCTCGCCGTAGGCGATAACGCCACGCCGCTACGCGCACTCATTTATCTCACCATCACCCAGCGCGAAGACGGTGGCTTTTACCAGAACTTCTGGATCGATGGAGAGCCTTATTGGACGGGTGTGCAATTGGACGAGGTTTCGTTCCCCATCATCCTGGCATGGAGGCTGTGGAAGGCCGGCGCCCTGGGCAATTTCGATCCTTACGTCACGGTGCTGCGCGCTTGTGGATACTTGATTCGTAAAGGTCCGGCGACACCGCAGGAGCGGTGGGAGGAAGCGGGAGGCTACTCTCCCTCGACGCTGGCGGTGAACATCGCCGCCCTAATATGTGCAGCCGAGTTTCTCGAGGCGCGAGGGGACGGACCGTCGGCCGAATTCGTGCGCGGCTATGCTGATTTTCTAGAGTCGCACGTCGAGAAATGGACGGTCACCAACAGCGGGACGCTGTTGCCAGGCATCACGCGGCACTACATCCGTATCAATCCTGCCATCAGTCGCGAGGGCGCCCGAGGTGACGAGGATCCCGACAGTGGTGAACTAACCCTTGCCAACCAGCGGCCGGGCGACCGTGCCACTTATCCTGCTAAGGAAATTGTGGATGCGGGGTTCCTGGAATTGGTACGGTTTGGAGTACGCAAGCCGGGCGATCCTCTAATCGAGGATTCATTGAAGGTTGTAGACGCTGTGCTTAAGGTGGACACTCCAAAAGGGCCCTGCTGGAGGCGCTACAACCATGACGGTTACGGCCAGCGCGATGACGGAAGCTCTTTCCTGGGGTGGGGTGTGGGGCGTCCATGGCCATTGCTTACAGGCGAGCGCGGCACCTACGAGCTGGCCGCCGGACGCGACGTTGATGTTTACTTGAAGGCTATTGAAGGCTTCACGACAGGCATCGGTCTGATTCCAGAACAAATTTGGGACGGACCCGACATGCCGAACAAACATCTGTGCCTGGGCGGGCCGACGGGCGCTGCCAACCCGCTCATGTGGGCCCATTCCGAATATGTGAAGTTGCTGCGCTCGCTTGTAGACAAGCGGATTTTCGATTTAGTCGAACCGGTTGCGCAACGATATCGCAACGATCATCCCCGTCCGGTAATCGAAGTATGGAAGATCAATCGGCAGGTGCGACGGGTTCCGGCAGGAGGCCTGTTGCGCGTGCAGGCATCCTCGCAGTTTGTGCTCCATTGGAGCGACGACGAATGGAAGACTGTCCACGACACGGAATCCACCCCGACCGCGGTGGGGGTCGAGTTCGCGGACCTTCGGATGGCAACGCAAGCAACGTCTGTGGTCTTCACATTTTACTGGCCAATGGATGGGAATTGGCAGGGTGTCGATTACCACGTCGAGGTGACACACGTAATGCAGTCAGCTTTCAGCAGAAAGGTGGGATCGAGTGAGTAGCCAAGTGGAAACACCAGCTCAGGAACAACACGGCGCTAAGAAACAGACGCCGGAACAACAACTGGAAATTCATTGCATCAATACCATCCGCACGCTCGCGATGGATGCTGTTCAAAAGGCCAACAGCGGACATCCGGGCGCACCGATGGGGTTGGCGCCCCTGGCCTACACGCTGTGGACCCGCCACATGCGTTACAATCCGCGCAATCCTCACTGGCCGGGCCGCGACCGCTTCATTCTCTCCAACGGTCATGCCTGCATGCTGCAGTATGCCATGCTGTATCTGACTGGCTACGACCTGTCACTCGATGACATCAAGCAGTTTCGGCAGTGGGGATCGAAGACACCTGGCCATCCGGAATACGGCCTTACGCCTGGAGTGGAAGCCACGACCGGGCCGTTAGGTCAGGGCTGTGGAAATTCCGTGGGCATGGCGATTGCGCAGCGCTGGCTGACTTCACAATTCAGCAAGGGTGGAGAGAATCCGTTCGACTACCGCATCTACACGTTCTGCGGTGACGGCTGCCTGATGGAAGGCGTGAGCAACGAGGCCGCCTCGGTCGCCGGGCACCTCGGGCTCTCCAACCTGATCTGGTTTTACGACAACAACCACATAACGATTGAGGGCACCACATCGCTGGCCTTCAGTGACGACGTGGCCTTGCGCTTCGAGGCCTGGCATTGGAATGTCCTTCACATCAGCGACGTCAACAACGTCGACATGGTGGATGTGACCATCCAGGCCGCGCTGCGCGAGCCCGCCCGTCCCACGCTGGTGATTGTGGATACGCACATCGGCTATGGCTCACCTCATCGGCAGGACAGCAAGGAGGCCCACGGAGAAGCGCTCGGTGAAGACGAAGTCCGCCTTACCAAGATCGCCTACGGCTGGCCTCCAGATGCGCACTTCCTGGTGCCTGAAGAGGTAAAAGCCTACATGGGCAAAGCCGTCGAGCGCGGCGCGAAATGGGAGCAGGAGTGGAATGCCCGTTATCAGGCATGGGGAAAGCAATTCCCTGATCTCGCGAAGTCCTGCCAGCAGATGCTGGACCGGGAGCTGCCGGAAGGGTGGGACAAAGACATACCAACCTTCCCCGCCGACGCAAAAGGTATGGCCACGCGCGAATCCGACAGCAAGGTGCTGAACGCAGTTGCAAAGAACGTTCCGTGGCTTCTGGGCGGGGCGGCCGATCTTTATCCCTCGACCAAAACACTTATTGACGGGGCGAGCAACTTCGAAAAGGGCAACTACAGCGGCCGCAACTTCCACTTTGGCATCCGTGAGCACGCCATGGGCTCCATCGTGAATGGCATGACGCTATCCGGGTTGCGGCCGTACGGAGCAACCTTCTTCATCTTCTCCGATTACATGCGTCCCGTTCTTCGTCTCGCGTCACTAATGGACCAGCCGGCCATCTTCATCTACACCCACGATTCGTTCTGCCTGGGAGAGGATGGGCCAACCCACCAGCCCATCGAGCACCTTATGTCAGTCCGCGCGATTCCGCGAATACTGCTCTTTCGCCCGGCGGACGCCAACGAGGTGGCTGAGGCATGGCGTTACATCATGCCATTGAAAAACGTACCAGTGGCGCTTGTCTTCACGCGGCAGGCGGTTCCGACCTTCGACCGCACGAAGTACGCATCGGCTGCCGGCTTAGCCAAGGGCGCGTACATCATGGCTGATTCCGGCGGAGTGCCTGACATCATTCTGATGGGAACCGGCTCGGAGGTGCAGCTCTGCGTGGGTGCCTATGAGCGGCTCACGGCCGAGGGCGTGAAAGCGCGCGTGGTTTCCATGCCCTGTTGGAGGCTATTTGAAGAGCAATCTGACGAATATAAGCGCCAGGTACTGCCGTCACAGGTACGGGCGCGGCTGGCCGTGGAAGCAGGTACGAGCCTCGGCTGGAGCCAATATGTCGGACTGGACGGAGATGTTGTTTCCCACGACGACTTTGGCGCATCTGCTCCTCTTAGGGACCTGTTGCAGCACTTTGGCTTCACCGTGGAAAACGTTTTGGCCAGGGCGCGCGAAGTCATGAAAAAAACCAAAACTTAATGTCGCGGTAGCGGGTTTGCCATGAAAATAGCCGTAGGCGCTGATCACGCGGGAGGCTGAAATGAGCAGTAATCCTTTGGTGGAGCTTCATACTCTAGGTCAGAGCATCTGGCTCGATCAGATGCGCCGTTCCCTACTAACCACCGGCGAGCTTAAGCGGCTCATCGAGAACGACGGTCTCCGCGGCCTCACCTCGAACCCGACCATCTTCGAGAAGGCCATCAGCGGCAGCCAGGACTATGCAGAGCAATTGGGGCAACTTGCGCGCGCTGGAAGCAGCGTCTCGCACATTTACGAGGAAATCGTTGTTCAGGACATTGCTGGCGCCGCGGATACTTTTCGCGGCGTTTACGACGCCAACGAGGGTGGCGACGGATTTGTGAGTCTCGAAGTTTCCCCACTGCTGGCCAATGACACCAAGGCAACAATCGAGGAAGGCAAGAAACTATTCGCACGTGTGAATCGCCCGAACGTGATGATCAAAGTCCCCGCCACACCTGCGGGACTTCCCGCGATTGAAGAGTTGATCGCGCACGGGCTCAACATAAACGTCACTCTGATCTTCGCAGTCGAGGTATACGAGCAGGTGGCGGACGCCTACATCAAAGGCCTGGAACGCCGCGCCGCGGCCGGTCAGCCAGTTGACCGCATCGGTTCCGTCGCCAGCTTCTTCGTCAGCCGCATTGATTCCATGGTGGACAAGCAGCTGGGCCAGCTCGCCGAGAAGGCGCCTGATGAGGCGCAGAAGCAGCGCATTAACGCCCTAATGGGTAAGACGGCCATCGCCAATGCGAAGCTGGCTTATGAGTCGTTTCAACGTATCTTCGGCAGCGAGGGCTTTGCGGCGTTAAGGGCGAAAGGCGCGAAGGTCCAGCGTCCGCTCTGGGCCTCCACCAGCACCAAGAATCCAGCCTATCCGGACACCATGTACGTGGACACGCTCATCGGTCCCGACACCGTGAACACCGTCCCTCCGCAAACGCTCGAGGCGTTTCGCGATCACGGAAAGGTGGCGCCGACTCTGGAAACCGGGCTCGACGAAGCGCACCACGTCTTCGACGAACTGAAGGCCGTCGGCATTGACATGAAGGCTGTGACGGACAAACTCACGGAAGAGGGGGTCAAGTCGTTTTCCGACTCGTTCGAAGAGCTGATCGGAGTAATTGAAGCGCGGCGTGATGAGGTTACGCGAGGCACCATCGATCGCCATACCGCAGCGCTGGGCCGCTACGAAGAAGAATTCAAGAACGCGCTTAGGAGTCTCGAAAAGGAAAACTTTGTCACGCGCATGTGGAAGAAAGACCCCACACTGTGGAAGAACGACCCGGAGCACGAGAAGATCATCAGCAATGCGCTCGGCTGGCTGAACGTCGCTCGACACTATGCAGCCAGCACGTCGGCGAGCTCACTCGCCTTTGCAGAAGACATCCGCAAAGCTGGCTTCGAGTTCGCTGTGGTGCTCGGTATGGGCGGCTCCAGCCTGTGTCCTGAGGTGCTGGCCCGCACCTTCGGCAAGAAAGATGGCTATCCGCAGCTCTACGTTCTCGACTCCACGGTGCCGACGGCGATTCGCCACCTGGAGCAGAAAATCAGCGTCGCCAACACTCTGTTCATCGTGTCGTCGAAGTCCGGCTCGACGACCGAGCCGCAGATGTTCCACCGCTATCTTCCACGAGCGCGTGAAGCGGGCCAAAGGCGACGCGGCCGGCGAGAACTTCGTCGCCATCACTGATCCCGGAACCCAGCTTGTCCGCGACGCCTCGCACGATCACTTCCGCCGTGTCTTCCTCAACATGCCTGACATTGGCGGCCGCTATTCGGCGCTGTCGTACTTTGGCATGGTGCCGTTCGCGGTCATGGGTGGAGATGTGAAGACCCTGCTTGCGCGCGCTGGTCACGCCGCTCATGCCTGTGCGAGACCGGTCGGCATCAACGAGAATGCTGGTGCGCGACTGGGAGCGATACTTGGTGCGCTGGCCAACGCCGGCCGTAACAAGCTGACCTTCAGTCACGCCGCCGCCGCTGAGCTCACTCGGGTTGTGGATTGAACAGCTCATAGCCGAAAGTACCGGCAAAGAAGGCAAAGGCATTGTGCCGGTCGCCGGTGAGCCGCTGGGACCGTCCGACGTTTACGGCGACGACCGCGTCTTTGTTCACATTCGCACACAATCGGCGAAGGCCGGCGACATCGGAAGAGAAACTCTCAGCCTTGGAAGCAGCTGGCCATCCAGTACTGCGTCACACGCTCCACGATTCGCTCGATCTTGGCGAAGAGTTCTTCCTTTGGGAGTTCGCCACCGCCGTCGCCGGAGCGCTGATGGGTATCGACGCCTTCGATCAGCCCAACGTACAGGAGTCAAAGGACAACACCAAGCGCCTGCTGGCAGAGCATGTCCAGAACGGCTCGCTCACTCAGCAGAGCCTTATCGTGGCCGACAATACTCTTCGCGTCTACGGCGATGCGGAGACCCGCGATGCTCTGCGCCGCGGCGGCTCTTCGCTGCCGGAGATTGTCGCTGCTCACGTAGCGCGGCTTAATCCGGGAGATTACTTCGCCCTTACGCAGTACATCGAAGAGCTTAACAACTACGAGGCTCTCCTGCAGGAGATTCGCATCGCCGTCCGCAATGAGAAGAAAGTTGCGACTACCTCCGGGTACGGCCCTCGCTTCCTGCACTCAACGGGACAATTACACAAAGGAGGTCCCGACAGCGGAGTGTTCATCCAGATAACCTCGGACGACATTAACGACATCGAAATTCCCGGGGAAAAATTCAGCTTTGGTGTTTTGAAGCAATCCCAGGCGCTGGGCGATTTTGAGTCGCTGGCAAGCCGGCATCGTCGCGCCATCCGCGTCGATCTTGGCGGCGACATCGAGAAAGGGCTGCGACGGCTACTCAATTTGATCAAGGCGGCCGTTTCGCCGGCGCCGGTCATGGAAGTCGCTGGCCGGCGATAGGAATCTGTTACCCCGCCCCTGCTGGGGCCAAGTCCCTTGGTTGTGGAACCATATACTTATGAGCACACTCGTTCAGCCCGCCCCTATCAAGCTCGCCAAACCAAGTATGCCCAAGGGTGACTCCTGCCTGCTCGTTATCTTTGGCGCCACCGGCGACCTCACCCGCCGTAAGCTAGTTCCAGCCCTCTACGATTTAGCCTGCGTAGGCTGCACCAGCCGCGACTTTGATGTGCTCGGCATTGGACGCACGAAGCTGACGGATGACGATCTGCGCGCCCGCTTGCGTGAAGGCGCCAAAGACTCGAACGAGACTCGCAACTATAGCGATGAGGGTTGGAACGACTTTGCCAAACGCGTGCACTACCTGATTGGTGACGCCAACCAGCGGGACTTCTACCCTCACCTCAAGGCCAAGATCGAAGAGATGCAGAAGAACGGCGCAAGCCGGAACATCATGTTTTACGTTTCGACGCCCGCTTCCCTCGCTCCTCCCATCGTTGAGGGCCTGGGCTCGGTGGGGCTGTCCCGCAGCAGCGAAGGCTGGACGCGGATCATCCTCGAGAAGCCCTTCGGGCGCGACCTCAAGAGTGCGCACGAGCTTAACGAAATTGTCGCCCACGTCTTCGACGAGTCTTCTGTTTATCGCATCGACCACTACCTCGGCAAAGAGACGGTGCAGAACATCCTCATGTTCCGCTTCGGCAACTCGATGTTTGAGCCGGTATGGAACCGCAATTACATCGAATACATCGAAATCACCGCCGCCGAGACCCTGGGTGTGGAAAACCGCGGGGCGTTCTATGAAGAGACGGGAGCGCTGCGCGACATGGTGGCCAACCACATGCTCCAGTTGCTCATGCTGACGGCAATGGAGCCGCCGGTCACCTTCGACGCCGACGCCGTGCGGGGACATAAGGTCGACGTTTTGAGCGCCGTCGCTCCCATGACAAAGGAAGAGGTCGCAAAGCGGACCGTCCGCGGGCAATACGGTCCGGGGGTGATCGACGGCCAATCCGTTCCCGGTTATCGCCAGGAACCTGGTGTCAATCCCAATTCCGTCACCGAAACGTATGCCGCAGTCGAGTTTCGCGTTGACAACTGGCGCTGGGCAGGAGTTCCGTTCTACGTGCGTGCCGGCAAGCGCCTGGCGAATCATTTAACGGAGATTGCTGTTCACTTCAAGCGCACACCCCAGGCGCTGTTTTCCCGCAGCCCCAAGGACGTGCACCACAATGTCATCACCATGCGCATCCAGCCCAACGAGGGCATCTCGCTGAGCTTCGGCGCAAAACAACCCGGCTTAGAGATGCGCGCCATCCGTGTGGACATGGACTTTTCGTACCACGACGCTTTCGGCGCCGAGACTCCCGCGGCCTACGAGACGCTATTGCTTGATGCCATGCGGGGTGACCCGACTCTCTTCACGCGACGCGACGAAGTTGAGGCCGAGTGGCGCATCATTACACCCATCGAAGAAGCCTGGGCTGAGCTTCCCCCTCCGCAATTCCCCAATTACCCGGCAGGCAGCGAGGGCCCTGAAATTGCGGACCACCTCATTAAATATGATCGTATGCGCTGGCGTCGGCTCAAGCACGATGACCAAACGACCCCTTAGTCCGGACCAGAGAAAACTGTTCTAACCTAGTGTGACAGCCCTGGTTAGCGGCACTGCTATACATCCTGCCTTCGGCCCTTCCATTCCCCGCCGCGTCCCGACCAATACTTTACCGCTGAATGCAGAGTCGCCCACATGAAGAACACAGCGGCGAAAGGCAACGTCAACGCCCAGAGGACGCCGCGGCCGTAGAAGCGCACCATCGGCAAGTACGTGATAAACATCAGAAAGCACGCAGCTGTTCCCAGTACAAGCAGTGCTCGCGAGCCGCTGAACAGCAATGCGACCGGCAGCAGATAGGTCAGTGCCAGTTCCGCAACGGCGCCCGCCAGCAACCATGCCGAATGCCGCAACTGATTAAAAGCGTTGCGTGCGATCATGCGCTCGATCTCAGCAAACGATTCATAGGCTCGCAGGCTGCAGGTATCCGGCGTCACTCCCAGCCAGACCTTGCCGCCACTGCGTTTCACAGCCGCAGCCAGCGCACAATCGTCGATGATCTGGTTACGAATCGCCGCAATTCCACCTGCTCGCGTCAGCGCCTGTGGGCGAATCAGGATGCAGCCTCCCGCTGCGCCCGCGGTCTTGCGCCGGGAGTTTCGAATCCATTCCGGCGGATACAGCAGGAAGAAGAAGAAAACGAATGCCGGAATAAGCAGCTTCTCCGCGGCGCCCCGGCAATGCAGCTTGACCATGAACGAAGCGAGATCGTAGCCGCCGCGTTCAGCCACAGCGGCGAGCGTAGCCACATTCTCTGGCGAGTGCTGAATGTCGGCGTCTGTGAGCAGGAGGAATTGCGGGTGCAGTCTGAGCGCCCTTTCAATTCCCTGCTGCTGCGCCCAGAGCTTGCCCGTCCAGCCACCCGGAAGAGGTTGCCCCGCGATTACAGTCAGCGCATTCGCGCGTGAGGCACTTGTCGCCGCTTCGCGTGCGACGGCGTCAGTTCCGTCGGTACTGTTGTCGTCCACTACAAAAATGTGAATCGATTCAGCGCAGTTCTGCTGCAACAACGATCTCACTGATTTGCCGATCACGTCGGCCTCGTTGCGTGCGGGAATAACTACCGCAATGCTCCCGGGCTCTGCCAGCGGCGGAACCCGAGCCCGAAGCGTTTGCGTCAGCCAGAAGTTCCCACGTGCCGCCACCAGGTAGATCCACGTGGCGAGACTCGCGGTTCCCGCGATGACCGCGAAGTTGTGCAGAGTCATCGGCTGGCGAGACCTCCGGCGGTCTCGGCGCCGTCGATCACATACACATGTCCACTGAGGTAAGAGGCTTCATCAGAGGCGAGAAAAGCGAAGAGCGCGGCCACTTCCTGCGGCTTCGCGTGACGTCGCAGAGGGATCTTCTGGTTCACGGCCTCCAGCATCTCGTCGGAGTATTCGGCGCGCTGCATCGGCGTCAGGACATATCCTGGCGCGACGGCGTTTACTCGGATTTTGGGCGCGAGTTCCAATGCCATGGAACGCGTTAGCTCAATTACACCTGCCTTGGTGGCGTTGTAGTCGGCGTAATACGGATAGCCCATGATGCCGTTGGTGGAAGCGGTGTTCAGAATCACACCGCCCGCGCCCGTCATCATGTGGCGCGCAGCGGTTTGCGCCACATAGAAGACGCCGGTCAGGTTTACGGCAAGGACCCTGTCCCATTCCTCGGGCGTGATGTCGAGGAACTTGTGCCGGATGCTGATGCCTGCGTTATTAACGACGACATCCACGCCCCCAAGTTCGCGGACCACAGCGGCGAAGACCTGTTGTACCTGTTTGTGGTCGGTGACATCAGCGAGAAATGTACTTGAAATCCCCGCAAGCTCCGTGCGGATTTTATCGCAGGCTTCCTGGTCCCGATCGAGGATGGAAACGGTCGAGCCTTCCTCCACAAACCGTGCGGCAGTGGCGGCACCGATGCCGCT
This sequence comes from uncultured Acidobacteriaceae bacterium, assembly GCA_963703645.1. Lineage (GTDB taxonomy): Bacteria > Acidobacteriota > Terriglobia > Terriglobales > Acidobacteriaceae > Bog-257. The sequence goes on along the minus strand of CAVPFD010000042.1, from coordinate 14,995 downwards.
GGCGCCTCCGGTGATAACTACACGCTTGCCCTTGAGTCCTCGCATAGAAGCTGCGGTTCGTTGATCGCCTTTCACTTTTCGCTTCGCCTTGCTGTTGTTCGCAAGCTCCCGATGATAACGAAATTTTGCGAATGGCGAAAAGCGGACTTAATGCTGGGCCGGAAGCGACTGTCCTTTGGTCTGCTGGCCCAGCGCTGTTTCGCCGGGCCTGAGTAGACTGGGAGGCGAAGAGGCATTGGTCGCAGCCCCATTCCGCGGCGCGGTGCCGCCATCAGAAGCGACACCGGCACTCGAAGTTGGAGCGTCGAGCTGCGGAGCCGCACTTGTCGCTCGAGCCGGATCCGAGACCGCTTGTGGCGCCGACGCAGGAGGGAGGAGGGCAGGCTGCGTACTCGCAGGTGTGATGTTGGCTCCCCCTGGCTTAGTGGCGCTAGCTTCTTTAGCAGCCGGCTCGGGGTCGAAGGCGAGCCTTTCCTCCAGCAGGTCCTTCAATTCACTGTCATGAGGAGCCGCGAAAAACCATGTCAGGAGATAACCGCGTCGCGAAGTCACCGTCATTGCGATGGACAGCCTCCGCGACAGGGCGTCGTCCGGGACCTGAAATGCAACGGTCCCGTGCAGAAAGACAACCACATTGCCACCAGAGGTGAAGGCTTTGGCGTCGCGCATGCTCTCCAATATCGGATGGGTGAGCCGTAACTCGAGCAGCAAATCCTGGATGGCCCGTCGGTCCGTCGAATTCGCCAACGGCTTCATCGTGGGAAAACACGCCATCGAGGTCGCCGATACGGTGACTTCGCCAAAGTCGTCGTAGGAAAGCTGGCCATCCTCTGCGGGACGCTTGGCCCATGCCGAAAATAGCGTGCGACTGCAAACCTTCATCAGCTCACGCTCACCCGCGCCCATCCAGGGCCCATCGTAGTTCTTTCGGCGCGAGCGCTCGATGGCGGGCTGCACGGCTCCTTCGGCTTCCTGCGTCCAGCCGCTTGGGATTCGGTAGCTGAAGCCCAGCCCTGAGTTCTCGTACACATTCCCTGTTACCCTGCCACCGTCGATATGGTTCGCCGGCGGATCTGCCTGCAAGAGCGCCAAGTGGTGCGACGAGATGGCCGGTCCTTCATATTCTTGGGCGTCCGCGCCCGCAGCCTGCCGTGCGCTGGCGGGAGGAACAAAAGTCAGGCGCTGGAATGAAGCCTCCAGGTCTTTCACGGTCTTCTGATCGTTCGCACCCAGCATCACTACCACCACATAGCCTTCGAGGTTGCAGGCCAATGCCATGTGCTGGTCTGCCCCGCGGCGTGTCTCGAAGAAGTAAAACAAGGTCCCGGCCAAGGTGGTCTTGGAAAGGCCATGCAGCTCCTCCACACCTGTGTAGAGCTCCTGGTCAAGAGCTTTGCGCAGGACACCTTTGGATTCCACACTCGATTTTGAACGTGACGGGAAGGCGACGATAGATACGGTCGCATAAGCTGGCGGAGGACCGACCAATTGCAGGATTTGAATCCGACCATCGCGCGAGACTGGCTGCGGCACCGGCCCGAGCCGAGCATCCGGAGGAAGATCAAAGACAAATCCGAAGTAGCGGCTGACGTAGCGGGTGGCGGAGAGATATCCCTGGTCGGGATAGAGCTCCGGCGCGGCTGTCGCCGCGCGGTTGGCCTGAGATGTCTGTGCCATCAGGAGCGGCGTACAACTCAGAATCACACCTAAGAGTGCAGTAAGGATCCCCGGCAGCTTCATCGCATCTCGTGCCCCTTATTGTTAGCCGCCACCGGATAAGAGTCAATGCCGCAGCGCAATCTTTAAGTCGGCTGTTTCGGCTGGGCGCTCAGGTACAATCAACGGCTGGCACAGAGTGTTAACGCCCAACCCGCATTGTAGCTACCGATGCCCGGAGGAGTTACTTTCCTGAATCCCGTCCTCACCCAGGTTTGCGCTGTGATGGTGGAACCGCACGGGCTGCGTCACTATTTCCGCACACACTTCCTGGACACTACCTTCAAAGGCCTTTACCATGCCAACGCCTTCGACATGGCGTTGCTGATTCCCTATTTCGTCGTGCTGGTGCTGCTGGCGTTTTACGGCATGCACCGCTACCAGCTGGTTTACCTGTACTACAAGCACCGCAAGAACAAGGTGACCGAACCGGCATCGCGTTTCGCGGAGTTGCCGCAGGTCACCATTCAGCTGCCCATCTTCAACGAGCAGTATCGTCATCGACCGGCTGGTGGACTGCGTCTGCAAGATGGAATATCCACGCGAGAAGCTGGAAATCCAGGTGCTCGACGATTCCACCGACGAAACCGTCGAGGTCGCGCGCGCCGTGGTCGAGCGCTACGCCGCGCTGGGTCACAACATCAGCTATCACCATCGCACCAATCGCGAAGGCTTCAAGGCCGGCGCGCTTGATGCTGGCCTGAAGGTGTCCACGGGCGAGTTCGTCGCCATCTTCGACGCCGATTTCACGCCGCAACCGGAATGGCTGATGAAGGTCATCCACCACTTCGCCGATCCGGAAATCGGCATGGTGCAGACGCGCTGGACGCACCTCAATCGCAACTACTCCTTCCTGACCGAGGTCGAGGCCATCCTGCTCGACGGCCACTTCGTGCTGGAGCACGGCGGGCGCTCGCGCGCGGGTGTGTTCTTCAACTTCAACGGCACGGCCGGCATGTGGCGGCGCAAGGCCATCGACGACGCCGGCGGCTGGGAGCACGACACCCTCACCGAAGACACCGATCTCAGCTACCGCTCGCAGTTAAAGGGATGGAAGTTCCGCTACCTGCAGGACGTAGAGTGCCCGGCCGAGCTGCCGATCGAGATGACCGCCTTCAAGACCCAGCAGGCGCGCTGGGCGAAGGGCCTGATTCAGTGCGCCAAGAAAGACCTGCCCAAGGTGCTGCGTGCGCCGGTTTCGCGGCGCGAAAAGATCGAAGCCTGGTATCACCTGACCGCCAACCTCAGCTATCCGCTGATGATCGTGCTCAGCACGCTGCTGCTGCCGGCGATGATCATCCGCTTCTACCAGGGCTGGTTCCAGATGCTGTACATCGACCTGCCGCTGTTCCTGGCCTCCACGTTTTCCATCTCCAGCTTCTATCTGGTGTCGCAGAAGGAGCTGTTCCCGAAGATCTGGCTATCGCACATTTCTTTTTCTGCCGCCGCTGATGGCGCTCGGCATTGGACTGACCATCACCAACAGCAAGGCCGTGCTGGAGGCGCTGGTCGGTCATAAGAGCGCGTTTCGCGCGTACGCCGAAGTATCGCGTGGTGAGCAAGAAGGACAAAGTCTATCGCCGCGAAGAAGTACCGCAAGCGCCTGGGCTGGGTGCCGTACATCGAGTTGCTGATCGGCAGTTACTTCGCGCTGACGGTCTGGTACGCCATCGCGAACGAAAACTACATCACCGTGCCATTTCTCGTGCTGTTCGTCTTCGGATACTGGTACACCGGTCTGATGTCGCTGATGCAGGGCCGCTTCGACAGCCTGGTGCGGGAGCGCGCCGAAGAGCACAGCGCCAAGCCGTTTCCTGTGGGTGTTTAACGCCGATCCGTCGTCGAATTTAGGGCCTATCTGTTATCCTGAAACCCTGTGGTTATTAAGCTATTGTTTGTACTTCTAGTGCTGGGCACTGTGGCAATCGTGGCCGTGTGCCTGGCGATTCATCTCCGCGTCAAACGGCACTTGCGCCAGGAGGAGATGGACGCGCAGGTACGGGCCGTGATCGAAGACGTTGCGGAAAGCACCGCAGCGGAACAGAGACCTTCATAGCCGCGAGGAAGATATGTCGAGAACCGCATTACATGCCGATGGCGCCCTTACAGAGCGGTCATCGAGCCTGATTAAGCAAGCCGGGATCGTGATCGGAGCCAGTGCTGTTATTGCCATTTGCTCTCGTCTGATTCTGCCTCTGCCCTTCACTCCGGTTCCGTTAACCCTGGGAAATTTTGCTGTGCTACTGGTTGGCCTCGCCCTCGGAAGCCGCCGTGGATTTGCGGCTGCGGCCCTGTATCTGGCGGGAGGCGCGATGGGATTGCCGGTGTTCAACCCTATGGGCCCCGGAGGCATCGCACAGTTGCTCGGCCCCACAGGTGGATACCTTTGGGCTTATCCGGTGATGGCGTTTCTGGCGGGGTGGATTGCCGAGCGTGGCCGTTCCAGCTTTGCCCGTAATGCTCTAGCCGGTGTGGTCGCTGAGATAGCGCTGTTCGCGGGAGGGCTCGCCTGGCTGGCAATCGTCACTCAAAGTTGGCAGCGTGCGGCGTCCCTCGGGCTGTATCCGTTCTTCTTCGCCGAAGTCGTGAAGATCATGTTGGCTGCTGCAATTGCGCTTCGTCTGCGGTCTGGAATATCGCGCTCTACGTAAGCGTTATGCAGAGCGAGGGGCGCCTTCTAATTGTTATCCCGAGCGAGGACTTCAGTCCGAGTCGAGGGACCTGCAGTTCGTTTCGACTGAACTTGATTCCTTATGCCTCGCACACCCACGAAGAACGTCCGCGAAATTACCGTCGCTCATAGCCCCGACTCCGACGACGCCTTCATGTTTTACGGCATGGCGACCAACAAGATCCGCGTGCCGGGAGTGAAATTCACCCACACGCTTTGCGATATCGAGACCTTGAATCGCAAGGCCATGGACGGCTTCTACGACATTACGTGCGATTTCGTTCCATGCCTATCCCTACGTGCAGGACAAATACGCGATAATGCCGAGTGGCGGCAGTGTCGGCGAGGGCTACGGCCCGATGATTGTGGCCGCGCGCAATATCCCGCTCGACGAAATAGGTCGTTGCACCGATCGCCGTGCCGGGAACGATGACCACCGCTTATCTGGTGCTGAAGCTGTTTGCGCCGGACATTGCAACCGAAGTCGTGCCCTTCGACGAGATCATTCCCCAAGTGCTGCAAGGCAAGTACGAAGCCGGCCTCATCATTCATGAAGGCCAGTTGACCTTCCACAAGTCGGGTTTGCACCGGATTCTCGATATGGGCAAGTGGTGGCGCGAGCAGACCGGTTTGCCCCTGCCCCTCGGCGGCAACGCTATTCGCCGCGAGCTGGGCCCGAAGCTGATGAGCTCCTGCTGCACCGCCCTGCGTGACAGCATCCAGTATGCGCTGGACAATCGCGAGGAAGCGCTGCAGTATGCCATGCAGTTTGCCCGCGACCTGGACGCCGCAGATGGCCGACAAGTTCGTCGGCATGTACGTCAATGAGCGTACCCTCGACTACGGCGACGGACGGGCGCGAGGCCATCGTCAAGCTGTTGGAGATGGGCCACGCGGCCGGCGTCATTCCCCAAAAACCGAACGTTGAGTTCGCATGCGACGACGCCGCTGTCGTGACCGCTAGCTGAGTCCAGCCGCTAGCAGGCCATTGTTCTACGCCGATGCGTGGTTGTGGTGGGCCTTGTGGGTGTGCTTGCTCGCCAGCTTCACATTGCTGTGATGTTGGGGAGCGCTGGCTTTGCGATGGCTCTGCGCTCCCGAACCCTGCACATGCGCTGCTGCAGCACTGGGTTGATCGTAGTGGTCAGGGTCAACTTCCTGTTGCGCATGCATCGGCACGGAGCAGATTGAAAACGCACCGAGCGTGAGCATGAGGGCGGGTATTCTTAACGACTTCATATTTGTCTCCTCGGATATCGAACTGACACGTACCATTCCTAAGGCACACACAGTTCCAGAGCCCTCCGGGTGCGGCCCTATGCTTGTATGGGTTTAGGTTCCGCCGTAACTTATTGAGGATGCGCCAGTTGAAGAAAAGTGCAAATTGGCGTGCATGGAAGTAGCCCTATTTTTGGCGCACCAGCACTATCCGAAAGAATAGCGACAATTATCCGAACGGATAGTGTGCCACTCCATAATCACGCGCGGAAGAGATCCAACTGCTCCACTTCCGGTGGGGGATGAACTCTCTCACTCCGAAACGAGAACTTCTGAATGATGCCATGCTTCTTGCGCAGACTTGCCATTAGCTCGGAGATACGCTTGCTGTACGCCTTGCTGACGAAAGCACGCTCGGCAAAGCGCTTGCGGTAATCCGTGACAAGCTTGGGGAACTCCTTCTCCAGGAACGGCAGGAATACGCTCGCCGAGCACGGCTTGAGGAACAACGGATTCGCGTAGATGTACTTTCCTCCTGCCGCTTTGGTCGCTCTCACCAGGGCATCAAGCGCAGCCGCCGAATCTGTAATCCCCGGAAGCACAGGAGCGCAGATCACGCCGGCATTGACTCCAGCGGCGTTCAACTCGCGCACCGCCTCCAGCCGCAGGTCCGGGCGCGGCGCTCGCGGCTCCAGGATTCGCGCCAGCTTAGCGCTCAGTGTGGTAACCGTGAGATTTACAAACAGCGAATTGTGTTCCGCGATCTGCCGCAACAACTGAATATCGCGCACAATCAGGTTCGATTTGGTGACGATCCCGATCTCCAGACCGTGATGCAGCGCCAGTTCCTCCAGGATGCCGCGTGTGACCTCGAAGCGCTTTTCCGCAGGCTGATAGGGATCGGTGGCCGTACCAATGGCGATCTCCTCTCCCCGTTTGACCTTCCTCAGGTCGTGCCGCAGTAGCCAGGCGGCCTGCTGCTTGACATAGATCTTGCGCTCGAAGTCCAAGCCGTCGCGCATCTCCATGAACTCATGTGTGTAGCGCGCATAGCAATATTTGCAGGCGAACTCGCATCCCCGGTAGGGGTTGATCGTCCAGGTGAACGGTACGCGCGTCGAGGTGCAGCGGCTGAGCAGAGAACGCGCCGGCAGCGTGAAGTACTCTACGAGATGACCTTGGCGGAGAGATTCCCCTTTCGCCGCCAGCTTGGCAATCCCGACCAGCGGAGAGGGCTCGCTTTCCTCGATCTGCAGCAAGGAGGGGTGCATGGCACAGTGAGATGTCTTACGATATTCGCTTTTCGTTCGCCTTCGCCTACCAGTCTAGCCGGGAAAAATGCCATCTGTCAAGACCGGTGCTGAAAACCGACAATCCCGTTGGCCCGGTGAGAAATAGTGGACGCGAGGTTAGCGCGAACGAGAACCAGGTTCCCTTCCATGTCCGCCGAACGCGTGACCGGAATCACTGACGAGGTACCCACCCATCCGTATGCTGAGAAACATACCGAACGCGCATATGCAGCCGGTTCTTCCAGGGAGGTGGTCATGCCTGTTTATGAGTATGTCTGCAATGAATGTCACACCCCGTTTGAAGTGATTCTGACCCTCAAGGAACACGAGAATGAGGAGGTGATGTGTCCGAAATGCGGCTGCAAGAATGTAGAGCAGGATGCAGCCGAGTTCTTTGCTGTGACCGCACGCAAGAGCTGAGAAGACTAACCGCACGCCGATTCCCTCGCCCCAATTGCGAAGAGTGAGGATAACTGTCCGTTCCATTCGCCACACGAAACACCTGACCGCTCCCGACGAACGCGGAACCACCACCAGGCTCCGTCAAGCCCAAAGAGAAATGCACCACGATGGATCTCTCGCGGCAGGACTTTTCAGCCCCGATGTGATTTAATTCTTCCGCTTCCGCGACAATCTGAAACGCAGCACCGATGCCCCACACCTTCAAGAGCGACGCTGAGTACATCGCCACCACCCATAACGTCGCCCGCTTCTTTACTGAACACCGGCAGGTGGCGCTCATTCTGCTGCTGGCGACCTTCGTTTGGGGCTGGTTCGGCTATCACAACATGCCCAAGCGCAAGGACCCGAACATCCCGGTCCGCGTGGCCTCGGTGCAATGCCAATGGCCTGGCGCCACCACTGAGCAGGTCGAGCAACTGGTTACCCGACCCATCGAGCAGACTGTTGCCCTGAACTCGACGCTCAAGCCGCCGAGCCCGTCGGACTTCGGAATTCGCTCCCTCAGCTTCCCGGGACTGTCTGTCGTCTACGTCCAACTCGGCGACAACGTGAAGGACAAGGAGAAGCAATTCTCTGACATGAACCTGAAGCTGAATCAGCTCAATCTGCCGAATGGCGCAGGGCCGATTCAGTTCAACAGCAATTTTGGCGATACCGCGGCCCTCATGCTCACGGTGGCCAGCCCCATGGTCTCGCCAACCGAGGTGGCTTTACGCGCCATTGCGATTCGCAAATCCATCGAGCAAGCCCGCACCGCGCTGCCTGGCAACGCACCGCGGCCGCGCGTGAGTATCATTTATGCTTTTCCGCTATCCGTAGCTCCTGGACCGGTGCGCACCGATTTCGAAAATATTGCAAGCATCGCTGCCCGGAACAAGACCCTCAGCGACCTTCATTTCTTCCAGGGACCGGGCTACGTTGGTCTCGACGCCAGCACAACATTCGACGACGCGACCATCCGCCAGCGTGGCGAGCGCTTGATCCGCGAAAACCTGCACCGCTCCGAGATCCACCCGGACGCGTGGGACCCAGCCATCATTCGCGACCCCGCCGATACCGAAGCCAGGCTCGCGGAAGTTGCCGGTGCGAAATATTCCTATCGCGACCTGGATGACTACACCGAACTGATCCAGCGAACGCTGCAAGGCGTTCCGGAGACCTCGAAGGTCTCACGCTCCGGCGTGCTGGCGGAGCAGATCTACCTGGACTATTCACAGCAGCGCCTCGCGCAATACGGCTACAATCCATCGAAGCTCAAGGATGTCCTTGGGGCCCAGAACATCACGCTGCCGGCGGGAGAGCTCGAAGTCGGGCCGAAAAATCTGACCATCAACCCTTCCGGACTGTTTGGCTCGGCCCAGGATATCGGCAACGTCGTCATTGGGGTTTCTTCTTCCAATAGTCCGGTCTATTTGCGCGACTTGGTAGATATATCGCGCGCCTACCAAAGCCCTCCCACCTACCTCAACTATCTGAATTGGCGAGACGCCAATGGAAAATGGATTCGCAGCCGCGCCGTGACGCTCGCCGTGTACATGCGCGACGGCCAGCAGATTGACCTCTTTGGCCGCCACGTTCAAGAGAAGCTGGAGAGCGTCAAGCGATATTTGCCCGACGACCTGCTCATGGTCCACACCTCGGACCAACCCGTCCAGGTTAAAGAACAGATCGATCTTTTCATGGACGCGCTCTACGAAGCCATCGGGCTGGTGGTTATCGTCTCGCTGATCGGCTTCTGGGAATGGCGATCGGCGCTGCTGATGGCGATTTCCATCCCTATCACGCTGGCCATGACGTTTGGCTTCATCTACGTACTCGGCATCGATATCCAGCAGGTTTCCGTGGCATCGCTGATCATCGCCCTGGGCCTGCTGGTGGACGATCCGGTCGTTGCCGGCGATTCCATCAAGCGCATGCTGGGCGAAGGACAGCCGCGAATCGTCGCGCCGTGGCTTGGCCCGACGCGGATCGCCAACGCGATCCTGTACGCCACCATCACCAACATCGTTGCCTATCTGCCGTTCCTGCTGGTCACAGGAAATACAGGCGAATTCCTCTACAGCCTGCCAATCGTGATGACCTGTGCGCTGGTCGCCTCGCGTTTGGCCTCCATGACCTTCATTCCGCTGCTGGGCTATTACATCCTGCGTCCCGACAAGAAGCCCGAAGAGACGATTGAGGTGCGCCGCACCACTGGCTTCACCGGCTTTTATGCAGGAGTGGCCAAGTTCGCCATTGAGCATCGCTGGAAGGTCGCGATCGGATCGTTGGCCTTCCTGTTGCTTGGCGCCTTCCTCTTTAGCCAACTAAAGACGTCGTTCTTCCCCGACGACGTGCAGTACTGGTCGTACGCCGATGTATGGCTGCCGAATGATGCGAACTTCGATGCGACCAATCAGGCATCGCAACAGGTGGAGCAGATCATCCGCCAGCAGGCTGATGTGTGGGGCAAGCAACATCCTGACACGAACGGCAACCCGTCGCACATCCTGAAGTATGTGACGACCTGGGTTGGAGGCGGCAGCCCCCGCTTCTGGTTCTCGCTGTCGCCTCAGCCGCAGCAGCTCAATTATGCCGAAGTGTTGGTTGAGCTGAACAACAAAGACATCACGCCTGCCTTCGTCGATCAGGTCCAGCCAGTTCTGTCCTCGAGCGTTCCCGGTGTCCGCATTGACTACCGGCAGCTTCAGACCAATCCTGTAAATTACCCGGTGGAGATTCGCGTCATCAGCGATGCCGACGTGGGAACCGCGGGCAGCGCCAAAGATATCCAGACTATGAGGCATATCGCCGCCCAGGTAATCAACGCGTTGCAGTCGGCCCCGGCAGCGGTACGCGTACGCAATGAGTGGCAGTCAGAGAGCGCGCAGGTTAGCCTGGTCGTCGATCCCGATCGCGCCAATCTGGCAGGCATCAGCAATATGGACGTCGCCAACTCAGCCACCAGCGCCATGAGCGGCGTGCCGGTGACCTCGCTCCAGGATGGCGACAAGAACATCCCAGTCGTCGCGCGCCTCAAGATGGATGAGCGGGCGCGGCTTTCCGACATCCAGAACCTATACGTGTACTCGCAGTCAGCGGGTACCAAGATTCCGCTGGTGCAGATCTCCGACATCCAGAACAGCATGGCCACCGACCGCGTCATCCGCCTCGACCACTTCCGCACAATGTCAATCTATGCGTTTCCAGCGCCGGGACATCTGGCGTCCGAGATCACCAGTGTTGCCCTGCCAAAGCTGAGGGATCTGGAAAAGACGATCCCTCCCGGTTACCGATTGACCGTGGGCGGCGAATACGACAAGCAGCAGGTTGGCTTCCGCAATCTGGCGATGGTACTGGCAATTTCGGTCTCCGCGATTTACCTGGCTTTGCTCTTCCAGTTCAACAATGCCATCAAGCCGCTGCTGGTGTTTGCGGCAGCGCCTTACGGAGTGGCTGGTGCGATTGTCAGCCCTTTGGGTCATGAACACCTCCTTCGGTTTCATGGCATTTCTCGGAATCGCCAGCCTCATCGGCGTCATCGTCAGTCACGTCATTGTGCTCTTCGACTTCATCGAGGAACGCCATGCCTTGGGTGAGCCATTTGAGGAAGCGGTCATCGACGCTGGTATCATTCGTCTGCGTCCCGTGATGATCACCGTTGGTGCAACCGTACTGGCGCTGTTCCCGCTGGCTATGCATGGCGGTCCACTGTGGCAGCCGCTCTGCTACGCGCAAATTGGTGGACTAACAGTTGCCACCTTTATTACGCTGTTGATGGTTCCCGTGTTGTACTCGATATTTGTCCTGGATCTGAAGATCCTGAGTTGGGATGCGAAAGAAGAGCAGCCGGAGAGGATTGGCGGCGTAGCTGCAGATTCATCCGCTGCGCCAGCAACCTCGGGCGACTGAGGCGAGGAGACTCCTCTATGTTCCAGAAGACTAGCTTGATGAACGCGCAGCGTGTGTTCGCCTGTATCTCCATTGGCTGTCTCATGCTGGCACTTTGTCCGTCCGCCTTCTGCCAGAAGCAGGTTCATAGCGGCAAGATCAATGTTCCCTTCGATTTCTTTGTCGGCGGTACGAAATTTCCGGCCGGTCAATACATCCTGGAGGGCGTGTTGCCCACGCATGCTTTGCTGCGCAGTGAGGATGGCAAGAAGAAGGAGGCCCTTTATTTCAATCAGACGCCGGAAGCGGTGAGTAATCCCCGGGCCGTGTTTGCTATGCGCAACAAGCAGTATTGGTTCGTGGGGATTCTGGCCTGGTTTGGCAAGATGCAGTACATGGGATTCAACCCGCACGCGGAAGACGAGATGAAGGATATCCCGATCACGCCGCTTAACTAATGCGTCGTTTTCAAGGCCCGAGAGCCGGCAACTACAAGGTACAAAACTCACAGAGGAGAGTGCATGACAGTAGGAGACACGATGCGCAGGCTTAGCCGCGCTGTAACCGTCAGTGGTTTGGTCGTAGCCTTCATCGCCGTGATGGCGATATCGTTCTTCGCCCAAACGGGAGGCGGGGCCAGTGAACTTCAACAAAAACTGGCGGCCCTGAAACAGTCGGCTGCGGAAAACAAGCAGCGGCTGCATCAGTATCAATGGGTTGAAACCACGCAACTCACCTATAAGGGCGATCCCAAACCTGCCAAGCAAGATCTCTGCCGTTATGGTCCGAACGGGCAGGTGCAGAAGGTCCCGATTGGCGAGCAGCAACAACAGCAACAGAGCGGCCGGCAACGCCGATTGAAAGAACATGTGGTGGAGAAGAAGACCGGGGAAATCGAGGATTATCTGCAGCAGGCGAAGGCAGTTCTCAGCTTGTATGTTCCGCCTGATGCCCAGCGTATGCAGAAGGCCTTCGCCGCCCACAATGTCTCGATCGTTCCGGGTGGAGGCGCTACGCAGTTGGTCTTCAAGAACTACGCTCAGCCTGGCGACCAGATGACGATTGCGTTCGACATGGCAACCAGGAAGATCCAGACGCTCAGCGTCAACTCGTATGTGGGCGATCCGAAGAGCGCCATAAGTCTGGCCGTGACATTCGCCAGTCTGCCCGACGGGACCAACTACGCGGCGCAAACCGTTCTCAACGCCCCGGCGAAGAACGTAGAGGTCACGACCAGCAACTCGCAGTACAGCAAGCTGGCGCAATAGGAAACGCCCTTCGCAGCCCTGTGATGTGAGGCAAAAGCCTCCCGCCAAGCAAAACCGGCTTGGGTGGGGCACCCGCGCATTGCAAAGAGCGAAAAGCGAGGGGTTTTGGCTAACACTTCGTGTTATCGAAATAGGTCCCAAGAGACTGACATTTGTCGAATGGTTGCAAGTACACGAATACTGATAGTATTGTGTCGCGGCAAAACTTGCCGCTTGGTAGGGCCTCTGAAATGTTAGCGGACTGTGGTTGTCTTGTGCCACACCATCCGCGCCGGAAATAGGAGGAACTGGAAGGACGGTGGGGTTGGGTGTACTGGTTCCACTGGCCCACGGGGGACTCAGCCAGTTATATGGGTTACCTCCTGGATAGGAGACATTTTCGTTAACTGTACATCCAGAGCTGGACAGATCCGGCAGCTGCCCCGTACTCGAATCCCACGCATATTCGAAATGTAGTACGCCACTCCCAGCGTCACGACCTACAGTCTGCCGAAAGTTTGTTGGGATGGCACATGTCACGTTCGTCCCAGCCTGTGCCTGTTTGGCGAGCAGGGGGCAGCTTTTCACGCGCGTGACCGGGATCTGTGCACTCGCGTAGCCATTCGTGCTCCCGGGAGAGATCCCCTGAGCCTGGAGCGTAGTCACGTTGGCAATCGAGCTGTTACCGCTCCACCAGGTTCCAGTCCTGTAGTTGCCGTCAAGGTTGTAATCATTGCCATCGCAGTCGTTCACTCCCCAGGGGTCGAGAGGTTGAGACGCGTTGACGATGAGGTCCGTAGGATCTTGCATCAGGTACGGGCTGCTGTAGCCGCAGCATTGCACGCAGCCGTAGGCCAGGTGGCCATACGTCTTGTCCAGAATCACTTTTCCCTCGAACAGATTTCCTCCAAGACGGGGATTCAAATCTCTCAAGTCGTAGGTGCCCGAGCTTAGCGTCGATGGCAGCGTCCGTCCCTTTCGGTCAGCAACATTGTTGTGGATGAGTTCGCCGAAGTTCAGCCACATCTGATCGCCGGGTTGGATCATGCGCTGGATTTCGTACTTCTCCTTCCCATCCTTGTAGTGCAACGTCACCAGGGCTTCGGTCGCTCGCGTCCCGCCGTTGGTTACCGCCGCGATTGTGTTGTGGGTGGCGTCAACCTGCCACTGTCCCCCCACCCAGTGCTCCGCCAACTGGTCACTGAAGGGGGTTTGCGCGCCATAGCGGCCGGTCGAGTCGTAGCTGGCAGCCACAGCGATCAGGTCGTCGGGAGCAGCTGAACTCCTGAGCGTAACCAGTGCCCAATGGGCATCTCCGCGTGCGCGAGTCCGACGGTGGCGAAAGTGAAGCCAACGAGAAGTAGAGAGTTCAATAGAAAGCGGACGGTTTTGGGCGGCATGATTGCAACTCCGTTCACCCTCAAAATTCTTTGCGGGACCCCAATTTGCCGAAAATAGTACCACCATTTTGTAAATTAGCAAGCACTTTGTTACAAGGTTAGTGCTCATTTCACCCACTACTTTAGTTTGTATATTCTTCCGCCTTACGTGGATTCCGAGGCCACGGACTCTCACCAAAACTGCTGTGACCGGGCTCACTGACAACGGCGCGAGGATGTGTAGACTGGCGAGAAGAGGCTTAGTGTCTCTATGTCCTGAATTAGGGCGGAAACGGTGTTTGAAAATCAGGGGCTAGTGGCTGGGGGTCAGGGGCTAGACGACACCAGTCTGTGTATCACTCAGTTAACGGAAGTTCCGTGAGGTAGTTCCAAAACGGGAAGGATTTGGGTGCAGAGAGCCCGAGTCTCGCCCGTAAGTCCTTTGGAATCTATTATGTTATATGTAACTCCTTTGAATTGTATTATGTGCGGGGATTTATTTTACCGTCCCTTTGCTTTCAATATTTTGCAAAGAGCATGGGGAGGGGTGGGGCAGGTCTTCTAACCGGCTGAATACCTAAGGCGGTTCCGATTTGGGAACATCGCCTGCTCGGCCCTCACAGTTAACAGTGAGTAAACAGCCGTGGCTCGCGAACTACTGCCTTTGTCTTGGCGATTTGCTGGAGCGCAAAAGGCAACTTACTGCGGCAGGTCGCCTGGAGACATTTCGTCCACGTAACACCAGAGCCACGTCTCGCCCGGCTCGATGGAGCGCATCAGCGGATGCGTGGTGCGATGAAAGTGCTTGGTGGCATGCTTGTTCTTGGAGGAATCGCAGCAGGCCACGTGGCCGCACTCCAGGCACATGCGAAGATGCACCCAGGTGTCGCCGATCTTCACGCAGTCTTCGCAGACGTGCACTTTGGGCTGCGTGATTTTGATCTGATCGAGGTGAGTACAGGTTTCTGCCATAAGATTCCTTTCCTCGCCGGCCGAAGCCGGCTCGGGATGATAGAAACAGCAACGTTAACGCGGCGCTAAAAAGCGCCGCTCTACCCGAGCACCCCTTTTTCAGCGTGCCTCGTCACCGCATTGCTGTTTTCGTTTTCCTGCAAGTCAACGTTCCAGGGATTTCCGGTC
>CAVPFD010000041.1:0-157559 GCA_963703645.1 uncultured Acidobacteriaceae bacterium | reverse complement strand
AATCGTCACCGCTCCTTGGCAACGGGCCCATTTTAATGTGTAGCCACTGGAAGCGAGCGGGCGCAAATCGCGCGGCGGTGCAGATAAACCGACTCTTCTCGCATGAAGTCCCCGAATTCTGTTTGCCTTGGGGCTCTTTTTCTGCCTGACGCCGTGGGCCTCGCCGCCTCTGGCGCTGCTTGCCGGTCTCATCTTTGGCGCAATCTCCATTCACCCCTACAAGGATGAGTCAAGAACGCCTGTCCAGGGTCTTGCTGCAGTCGGCCGTCGTGGGGCTGGGCTTCGGGATGAATCTGCAGGAGGTGCTGCGCGCCGGGCGGAGCGGCTTTCTGTACACCGCACTGGGCATCGGCTTTGCCATGATCGTGGGAACGCTGCTGGGAAAGTTGCTGTCGGTCCAGCCTCGCCCCTCGTTCCTCATCTCCACCGGCACGGCAATTTGCGGCGGCAGCGCAATCGCGGCGGTGGGTCCAATCGTCGGCGCCACTCCAGACGAAATGTCGGTTTCGCTGGGCACGATTTTTCTGCTCAACTCCGTGGCGCTGCTGACCTTCCCGACCATTGGCCTGATGCTGAAGCTCTCGCAAAACCAATTCGGACTATGGGCGGCGCTGGCCATCCACGACACCAGCTCCGTCGTGGGAGCGTCCGCGAAATACGGCGCCATGGCGCTGGCCGTGGGGACGACAGTGAAGCTGGCGCGCGCGCTGTGGATTGTGCCCGTGTCGGTTGCAACGGCTGCGGTCAAAGGCAGCAAGACGCGCATCCAATGGCCGTGGTTCATCCTGTTCTTCTGCCTGTCGGCGGTGGCGAATACCTACTTCTTCCCCGGCGCAGTCGCCTACCGGTTCCTGAGCGGCGCAGGCAAGCTGATGCTCATCATCACTCTGTTCCTGATCGGCGCGAGTCTTTCGCCCGCCGCGTTGCGTAAGGTCGGCCCTCGCCCGCTGCTACAGGGCGTGCTGCTGTGGATTGTGGTTGCGGTGGCCAGCCTGCTGGCGATTCGCGGCGGATGGATCGGGATCTAGGTTTATCTGGGTCTGTTCGCACCTTTGTCGGGCAACTCGAGCATTGGATGTCTTTTGTTGCTTTTGAAGGGGCGCGCCTTCCGGCGCGCGGTAAGCGCCAAGATTCAACCGGCTTTAGCCGCGGAGGAAATTCGCTTTCGCGCCTCGGGGAGTCGAGTTCCCTCCGGGGCTAGAGCCCGGGCTCAAGGTTTCATGTTCGGCACGGCTGAAGCCGCGCCCCTTCAAAACCGAGTTCAAAAGACAGCCCGCTTGTAGTTGATCGGCCAAACTCAGCCACTAACTTCCAACGCTTGCGACAGCTCTTCCCACTCGGCCATCAACGGTTCCAGCTCGCCTCGCCGCTTGGCCAGCAGATCGGTCCAGCGGGCCGTTTCCTCTGCGCTGACGAACGACTGCAACTCGCGCTCGCACTCCGCGATGCCATCCTCCAGCCGGGCGATGTTTTCCTCGACCTGATGATGGCGCTCCTGCATCTGCTTCAGCTTGATGGGATTGATGCGCTTCTTCGATTGCGCCTTCTGCTCCGTATAGCCGGGCACATCGGACAATGTAGGAGCCCAGTTGCCTCCGCCGTTTCCGTCGGCGGAGTTCCGGCGCGTCGCCAGGAATCTCTCGCTGCTTGCGCCACAGGTAATCTTCGTAATTGCCGGGGAAAACCTCGACCCGCCCGTCGCCGATCTCGAAGACGCGCGTCGCCAGCTTGTCGATGAAGTAGCGGTCGTGCGAGACGAAGACCACCGTGCCGTTGTACTTCTCCAGCGACTCCAGCAGCACGTCTTTGGCGCGCATGTCGAGGTGGTTGGTGGGCTCGTCGAGCAGCAGGAAATTCGACGGATGCAGCAGCATGCGCGCCAGCGCGTAGCGATTGCGCTCGCCGCCCGAGAGCACGCCGATCGGCTTGAACACATCGTCTTCGGAGAACAGGAAGCAGCCCAGCAGGCCGCGCAACTCGGTCATGGTCTTCTGCGGCGCGACGTCGGAGAGATCGTCGAGCATGCGCCGCTCAGGATCGAGTTCCTTGTACTGGTCCTGCGCGAAATAATCCGGCTCGACGTTGTGGCCCAATGCATCGTCGCCCGCGGTCAGCGGCTCGATGCCGGTCAGCAGCTTGATCAGCGTCGACTTGCCGGCGCCGTTCACGCCCACCAGCGCGATGCGGTCGCCGCGCTCGATGGTGAAGTTGACGTCGCGAAAGACTTCTTTGGCGCCGTAGCTCTTGGCGACGTCCGAGCACTCGACCACCAGTCGCCCGCTCGGCTTGGGCTGCGGAAACGTGAAGTGGATGGTCTTCTCGTCCGGCGGAATCTCGATGCGCTCGATCTTCTCCAGCTCCTTGATGCGGCTCTGCACCTGCTTCGCCTTGGTCGCCTGGTAGCGAAAGCGGTTGATGAAGGCTTCAAGCTGCTCGATGCGGTCGCGCTGGTTCTTGTAGGCCGCGACCAGCGAATCGCGCCGCTCCTGTTTCTGCTGCAGGTACTTTTCGTAGTTGCCGCTGTAGAAGTGCACGCCGCTTGTTCCAGATCTCGGCGATGCGGTCCACCGTGACGTCGAGGAAGTAGCGGTCGTGCGAGATCAGCACATACGCGTACGGATACTGCAGCAGATACTGCTCCAGCCAGTTGCGGGTTTCGAGATCGAGATGGTTGGTGGGCTCGTCGAGCAGCAGCAGGTTCGGCTTCGACAGCAGCAGCTTGGCCAGCGCGATGCGCATCTGCCAGCCGCCGGAGAACTCTTCGGTGTAGCGCGTCCAGTCTTCCTTGCGAAAGCCGAGACCGTCGAGCACGGTGCCGACCTGCGAATCGAGCGCGTAGCCGTCGTTCATGTGAAACTCGCCCGAGATGCGCTGGTAGCGATCGGCCACCTGCGCGTATTCGCTGGACGTGTGGTCGAGCTCGCCCATCTTGTGGGTGAGGTCTTCCATCTCCTGCTCCAGCGCGCGCAGGTCGCTGAAGACCGACATGCACTCGTCGAAGACGGTGCGGCCGGAGAGCTGCAGGCCGTCCTGCGGCAGATAGCCGAAGGTCGTGTTCTTGGCTGAGGTGATGCTGCCGTAGTCGAGCGACTCGATGCCGCCCAGAATTTTCAGCAGCGTCGATTTGCCGGTGCCGTTGGCGCCGACCAGTCCGACGCGGTCGTTGGGCGTGATCAGCCAGTCGAGATTTTCGAAGAGAAGTTTGGGGCCGAAGCGTTTGCCGGCAGAGGAGAGCTGGATCATGACAGGACGTCAGTTGCTCTTCTTCTGCGCGCGCAGGATGCGCTCGTCGATGGGCTTGCGACCGGCAAAGCCCTCCTGTGTGCCGTGCCAGTGCGTGATCTTTCCTCGCCCAGCTTCCAGCAGAGCAGAATGACCTCACCTTCGACCACGCAGGGAAAATCGAGCAGCCCGATATCGAGGTCCTTCACCTGCACGCCGGTGGCGTCGATTTCGGCGACGGCGTCCTTGGCGCGCTGCATGGCCTTCTCGCGCTCGGCCTTGCGCCGCGCGACTGACACGATGTCGACCAGCGTGCCGCCGTTGACGAAGATGCGGTTGGCCAGCGACTGCATCTCGGCGTCAACTTCTTCGATCAGCGCCTTGGCCTGCATGGCAGAGCGCAACAGCGACTCCAGGACGGGCAACAGAGTCTGGGCTTCAGACAATGTGAATGTGCGTGCCATATCTACTGCTTTCCAACTCGTGCGTTGTGCCTTGCGGCGAGTCGTGAACGCGGCGGCGGTATTCCCGCAGATCGGACCAATAGCGGGGAACCCGCCGAAGATATTTTTCCCGAGGACGCTTGCGGACAATCACTGGATCTCTAACATCCTATCAAGAGCCACGCGCGCCCACCGCTTTACATTCTCTTTTACTTTGATCTGATTGACGATGTTGCCGTCCACCAGGTTCTCCAGCGCCCAGCACAGGTGCTGCGGCGAGATGCGGAACATGGTAGTACACAGGCAGCCGGAATCGTCGAGCGTGATGACGTGCTTGTCCGGATTCTCCTTCGCCAGGCGGTTCACCAGGTGAATTTCCGTGCCGATGGCGAACGAGGTTCCCGGCGGGCGCCTGCTCCACAACGTTGATGAGGAAGTCGGTCGAGCCGATTGCGTCGGCCTTCTGGCAGACCTCCCAGCGGCACTCGGGATGAACGATGACCTGGATGCCGGGATACTTCGCCCTGACCTTCTCCACGTGCTCCGGCAGGAAGCGCTGGTGCACCGAGCAGTGGCCCTTCCACAGAATCACCTTCGCCTTGCGCAGCCGCTCGGCCGTCTGTCCGCCTTGCAGCATGTACGGGTCCCACACCACCATCTCGTCCAGCGGAATGCCGCGCGCAAATCCGGTGTTGCGGCCCAGGTGCTGGTCGGGCAGGAAGAAAATCTTCTCGTTGCGGCGGAACGCCCAATCGAACGCGCCCTTGGCATTGGTCGACGTGCAGACCAGCCCGCCGCGTTCGCCGCAGAACGCCTTGATCGCGGCGGTCGAGTTCATGTAGGTGATGGGCGTGATGCCGTTGCCTTCGTCGTCGGTGAGCCCGAGATTCACGAACTGCTCCCAGGCGTCCTCCACCTGCGTAATCTCGGCCATGTCGGCCATGGAGCAGCCGGCGTTCAGGTCGGGCAGGATGACCGCCTGTCCCGGCCGCGCCAGGATGTCGGCGCTCTCCGCCATGAAGTGCACGCCGCAGAAAACGATGTACTGACCTTTGGCCTGCGCCGCCATCTGCGAGAGGCGGTAGGAATCGCCGCGATAGTCGGCGAACTTCACGACTTCATCGCGCTGATAGTGATGTCCCAGGATGACGCACTCGCTGCCCAACGTTCGCCTTGGCGGCCGCAATGCGGCCGTCCATGGAGTGGTCGGGGAGTACGAGATAGTTTTCAAGCGAGCAGGATGCCGCTTCTGTAATCGGTGCTGTAGCCATCTTCTTGTCGCTGCCTTCAGTCCCAGCCACGCGGTCCCGTTGAGTCGGAAGCTCACGTCCTGGAACGGGGATGTTGAAAGCTGACTTGCGGCTCCAGTAGATCCACTACCCGCCGTGGCGGGCCCGACCTACGGGGATGTTGAAGCTGCAAGTTGACGCTTCTTTACTACTCACTTCATTCGATGACCTGCACAGCGCATTTGTTACAAAAATGAGAACCGCGCCTCACCCGACGCGCGCCCTTGGCTGATACTGCGCTGACCAGAGCATCGAACACAGCTATTGTGGCGCGTTGGGAGTCGAAGCAACTAGCAGCAAGTCGATCAGGCGATCCTACGCTAACGTAATGCCGTCTGCTAGCTGCAGCTCACCCCCGATATGCACCATCGTTCTTGACGCCGGCACGAATCCGGGCTCGCCGATGTGGTGGCGCTCTTCCTTCTGATCCACGGCGTGAAGGATGAACTCGACCATCTCTTCATCACTCGCCCCGCTCAGCATCAGCCCAGCCAGATCGTGCTCGCGAACCGAAAACAGGCAGGTGCGAATCTTGCCGTCGGAGGTGACGCGCACTCGGCTGCAATGTCCGCAGAAGGGATGCGACACCGGTGCGATGATGCCGATCTCGCCGACACCATCTTCGAAGACGTAACGGCGGGCGGTCTCGCTGCGCTCGTGCTCGATCTCGCGCAGCGGCATGAACTCGGCCATGCGGCGCACGATCTCATCGAGCGTCACCACGATCTCCGGCGACCAGACGCGGTCTTCTTCCAGCGGCATGAACTCGATGAAGCGGACGGCAACGCCTTCCTCGCGCGCGAAGCGGCCGAAGGCCGTGATCTGGTCGTCGTTGAAGCCGCGCAGGAGCACGCAATTGACCTTCACCGGACTGAGCCCGGCGCGCTGCGCCGCGCGGATTCCGGCCAGCACGCGATCGTAGCCGTTGGGTACGCGCGTGATGCGCGCAAACTCGTCTGCATCGACGGCGTCCATGGAAACCGTGACGCGGCTCAAACCGGCATCGGCCAGCGGCTGCGCCATCTCGGCCAGCAGATGTCCGTTGGTGGTGATCGCGATGTCGAGCGGATGGCCTTCGACGGTGCGCATGCGGCCCAGTTCGCTCACCATTTCCACGATGCCCTTGCGCAGCAGCGGCTCGCCGCCGGTGAGACGGACCTTGGTGATGCCGAGCCCGACAAAGACGCGCGCCATGCGCAGGTAGTCGGCGATCGGCATCTCGGCGAATTGCGCTCCGTTGTTGCCCGAGCGGCAATAGACGCACTTGTAGTTGCAGCGATCGGTGATGGAGATCCGCAGATCGCTGATGCGCCGTCCGAATTTGTCGTGAAGAAGCATGCCGGTCGTCGATTCGCCGTTCGCTATTAGCTCTTAGCTCTTCGCCATTAGCTCGTGGCGAACGATTGCTTCTGTCATCCTGAGCGGAGGTGGCCCGGTTTCGGCCGCCGGAGTCGAAGGACCCCTTATGCCGCAGGACAACAATCCTTCATTAACCCCAACCTGTTTTCGATGTGCGGAAAAGGAGACGGAAGAGCGCGCGAAGAGATACCAGCGCGGCTCGTCGTTTCCTTTCCAAGCACGGGAGGCGTGGACGTTTCCCTCCACACCCTCGGTCCCGCAAAACATCGCGGAACACCGCCGCCGCAACCCTGGGTATGCCGTTAGGCCGCGGAGGTCGGAAACAGTTCAGTCATTATAGATGAGAAAGGAGCTAGGAGTGTTCCATCCTTTACGACCGACCCCGAAAACTGTCTCAGCGGCACCTGGCCACAATCAGCGTCATGTCGTCGGCCTGCTCGTCGGGGCTGAAACGCTGCACTTCGGCAAGCACGCCATCCAGGACTTCGCCGGCTGACTGCTGCTGGTGCTTGCGGATCACCGCCAGCAACCGCTCTTCGCCGAACTCTTCGCCTTCGCCGTCCTCACGTTCTCCCGCCTCGGAAACACCGTCGGTATAAATCACCAGCACGTCGCCGGGCGCGAGTTTGCAATCCGCGACGTGACAGTCCCACTGCTCGAACAACCCCAGCACCGTCGCGGTTGCCTCAAGACGCTCAACTTCGGCATTCGCCCGCAGAAGAACTGGAGGGTTATGTCCGCAGTTCACATAGCGCAAACGCAGGGTTTCATCGTCGTAGACCGCGAAGAACATCGTCGCATAATGGCTGGTCTCGGTATTCTTGTAGAAGAGGCGATTGACCGAGCGCAGCAGGTGAGGTACATCTTCCAACGCCAACGCATATTGGCCGCGCAGGTTGGCTTGCAGATTGGCCATCAGCAGCGCGGCTGACATTCCCTTTCCCGAGATGTCGGCCAGCACCAGACCGAGACGTCCCGAGCCGAAATCGAGGAAGTCGTAGTAGTCACCGCCCACAGCGCGCGTCTGGATGCACTTGCCGGCGCACTCCAGCGTCTTGAGCGACGGCGCCTGCTGCGGCAAGCAGCCGGGTCTGCACCTGGCGCGCGATCTGCATCTCCTGCTCGGCTCGCCGCTCCGCCTCCATGGTTTGCGCCATCTTCTCCGCCAGCGTGATGCTGCGCATGGCAATGCCTGCCTGGCTGGCAACCGATGCGAGCAATCGCTTATCCATCGTGGAATACGACTCTTCCGAGAGCCTCGGTCCGAGCACGGCGAGCCCTTGCAACGCGCCGTCGCTGGAGCCGCGAATCGGAACCAGACATTCCGGTTCCAGCGCCGCCAGCTGCGTTCCGTACATTTCCTCCGGCATCAGCTCCAGCGGTCCGCTACGCTCCATCAGGTCCACAATCTCCGGCGCCGTGCTGGAGAGTGTCATCGCTTCCAGCGGCGGATTTCCAGCGTACGCGACGAGCTGTGCGCTGCTGGCCTGCAGGTAAACGAACATCGAACGCGGGTGCAATGCGTCTCCGATGTTCTGCTGGAGAAGCAAAGCCAGCCCTTCGCGGCTGCTGACGTTCAGGGTCTTCGCCGCCAGGTTCTCCAGGATTTGCTGTGCGTCGTAGGAGCTGCGAAAGAACGCGCGGTCCAGGTGCGTACGAACGCGACGATGGATCTGGGTGGCGCCCGTGATCATCAGCACGCCGAAGGTAGCGCCAATGGGAATTGTGGCCTTCGAACCCGCGGAGAAATGACGAGCGAATGCCTGCCCGAACCAGAGTGTAAGGCCGACAGAAATCGCCAGAATAAGAAATGACGAATCCACGCTCCACCACGAAGTAGCGCGCGCTGCGTTTGAGCAGGACGGGAATGTCCATTACGCGATGTTTCACCACCGCGTAAGCGAAAGACAGAGGAAACAAGAACAGCAGAATCACTTTGGCAAAATTCAGCCAGAAAGAAAATCCGATGTGGAAAACGTCCTGCATGAGCGCGATGACTAGAGCGGGCGTGACTCCGACCACGGTCCCCCAGAAAATCACTTTGAGTTTGCGCCGGTCATCTCTGCTGGAGACGCTAAACATATTGCACAGCAGGGAAATGAGCCCGAGAAAAGCAGACCCGTAAGCGACGACGATTCGCGCATTCTGGGCGGCGCGATAGGACAACACCGGAGCGAAAATCGGCAGGGCCACGGAAAAGCCCTCTCGATAACCTCCCAGGCCCAGACAGAGGCCCATGACCAGCAGCACCCACTTCAGCCACGGAACCTTGCGGTCAATCGGAGAGCGCGTGGGAAACACCGCGAAGAAGAAGTAGAAGAGTTCAGCGAGGACGGCGTTCCCAAGGGAACGGTAGGCGAGCAGGAAAGACTGAAGATGGGGAGGGGCGGCAGCGAATTGGCTGGGCATGTCCGCGGCCGTAATGAAGGTTGCGAACACCAATGCCAACAGCCACGCATTGCGGTCTTCCACCCGAAGAAAGAGAACCGCGAGGCCCACGACCGCGAAGAAAATGGGATACGCCGACAGAATTTGCATCGCGACGGTCCGGGCTGCTGTCCGGGTGTCGCCGGCGCCTTGTTTGGCGCGAAATGCGGGCGTGATCACCAGTGGTTGCGATTGTCCCGGACGCTGCACGGTTAGAGTCACAGTGTCTCCGGGTCGTGACCTCAGCCACGTGCGATACAACAACCCGGTCCACTCCCCTGCCGAATCCGCGGTGCTTCCGTTAATGGCGACGACGCGGTCGTTCGCTCTTAAACCAGCCGCTTCCGCGGGTGTGCCGTTATGCACTTCCGCAATCTCAACTCCCGCGGGCGAATACTTTTCCTCGATCCCGATTTCAACCTGCGGTTGTGGCCCGCGAACGTAATACATCCACGCCACGCTGTAGAGGACCGTCAGCACAGCGAACAGCAGCGCAGCGGCATACAGCAACGGCTGATGGCGTCGAACGGGATCGGGGTTGGGCATCGGTTCTCCCGCCGGCTTGCTCGGGCTTTTACTAACAACTACTTACTTGGTACGTCCTCCCTCCATCTTCAGCTCGGCGCTGGCGCCGGCTTGTGCGGCAGCCAGGCGCGCCGTGAGGACGCGGAAGGGGGAGCACGAGACGTAGGTGAACCCGAGCTGGGCACAGAACTCGACCGACGACGGGTCGCCGCCGTGTTCGCCGCAGATGCCGATCTTGATGGTCGGACGGGTCGCGCGGCCTTTCTCCACGCCGATTTTGACCAGTTGCCCGACGCCTTCGCGATCGAGCACCGCGAATGGGTCCTGCTTCAGGATGCCTTCAGCGAGGTAGGTTGGCAGGAACTTGTTGATGTCGTCGCGCGAGAAGCCGAACGTGGTCTGGGTTAGATCGTTGGTGCCGAAGCTGAAGAACTCGGCGTCCTTCGCGATCTCGTCGGCGACTAAACAGGCGCGCGGAAGCTCGATCATGGTTCCTACCAGGTACTCGACCTTCTGCTCTTTCTCGGCGAAGACTTCATCGGCAACCCGGCGCACAATGGCCGACTGGTTGGCCATTTCCTTTAGAGTGCCGGTGAGGGGAATCATGACCTCCGGCTTTACCTTGACGCCTTCTTTGGCCACTTTGACCGCGGCCTCGAAGATGGCGCGAGCCTGCATCTCGGTGATCTCGGGATAGGTGATGCCGAGGCGGCAACCGCGATGCCCGAGCATCGGATTGACTTCATGCAACTGCTCGACGCGGTTCAACAGCTTGCGCAGCTCCTTCAGCTTGGGCGATTTCGGCTTGGTCACTTCGAGTTTGCCGATTTCGACCATCAGGTCCTCGCGGCGCGGCAGGAATTCGTGCAGCGGCGGATCGAGCGTGCGGATGGTGACCGCCAAGCCATCCATCGCGCGGAAGAGGCCGATAAAGTCGTTGCGCTGCATGGGAAGCAGCTTGCGCAGTGCCATCCGGCGGTCCTTTTCGTTGTTGGCCAGAATCATGGTGCGCATGAGTGGCAGGCGATCTTCGGCAAAGAACATGTGCTCGGTGCGGCAGAGCCCAATGCCTTCGGCGCCGAACGCTCTCGCCTGTAGCGCGTCGCGCGGAATGTCCGCGTTGGCGCGCACACCCATACGGCGGAACGGCTCGGCCCAGCCCATGAGCTTCTGTAACTCTGGATCGTCCGGCCGCGCCGGAACCGTATTGAGCTTGCCGTTGATCACGCGGCCGGTACTGCCATCCAGCGAAAGCCAATCGCCGTCTTTCAGCGTCTTACCCTTGGCATGAATCTCGCGTGCTTTCTCGTCCACCTCAATGTCACCGGCGCCGGCCACGCAGCACTTGCCCATGCCGCGCGTCACCACCGCCGCGTGGCTGGTCATACCGCCGCGCGAGGTCAGAATGCCTGCAGCAACTTCCATGCCGGCGATGTCTTCGGGCGTGGTTTCGCTGCGAACCAGAATCAGCTTGGTACCAGGATCCTTATGGAATTCCTCCACCGCCTCGTCGGCGGTGAAAACAACCTGGCCCACGGCTGCGCCCGGGGATGCCGGCAGGCCCGTGGCGAGTACCTCCACGTCCTTCCCCTTCTCGTCGAGACTCGGCACCAGGAAGTCGTAGAGTTGGTTCGGTTCGACGCGGAAGATCGCCTCTTCCTTGCTGATCAGACCTTCCTCGACCATCTGAATAGCAACGCGGACTGCGGCGCGGCCGGTTCGCTTGCCGTTGCGTGTCTGCAGCATGTAAAGCTTGCCGTCCTGGATGGTGAACTCAAAGTCCTGCATATCGCGGTAGTGTTTCTCCAGCCGCGTCGTGATTTCGCGGAGCTGGTTGTACACCTTGGGCATGATCTTCTCGAGTTCGGAGATGTGCACCGGCGTGCGAATGCCGGCCACCACGTCCTCGCCCTGCGCATTCATCAGAAACTCGCCGTAGAACTCCTTCACGCCGGTCGCCGGATTACGCGTGAAGCCCACGCCAGTGCCGCTGGTCTCACCCAAGTTGCCGAAGACCATGGCCTGAACATTCACCGCCGTTCCAAGCAGGTCGTCAATGTTATTGATGCGGCGATAGTGCTTGGCGCGATCGTTCTGCCAGGAGCGAAATACGGCGTCGCGCGCCATCTCCAGTTGTTCGTGCGGGTCCTGCGGAAACTCGCGCTTGGTGTGCTTCAGGACAACCTTCTTGTAGTCGGCGATGACTTCCTGCAGGGCCTTGGCGTCAAGCTCGGTGTCAAGCTTGGCCTTCTTCTGCTTCTTCTTGCCGTCAAAGACCTCCTCGAACGCGTGCTTGGGGATGTCGAGCACCACTGAGCCGAACATCTGAATCAGGCGGCGATAGCTGTCGTATGCGAAGCGTGGATTGTTGCTGCGCTTGGCAAGTCCCTCGACCGACTTGTCGTTCAGTCCGAGGTTCAGGATGGTGTCCATCATGCCGGGCATGGAGAATTTCGCGCCCGAGCGCACGCTGACCAGCAGCGGATTGTCGGCGGCGCCCAGCTTCTGCCCCTGCAACTGTTCCAGCCGTCGAAGCGCGTCGTCCGTCTGGCGGTTGACTTCCCCGGAGGTCGTACCGGTGCGCATGTACTCGCGGCAGGCTTCGGTCTGAATGGTGAAGCCGGGAGGCACGGGCAGGCCGGCATTAGTCATCTCGGCGAGGCCGGCGCCTTTGCCGCCCAGTTCGTCCTTCATCTTGCCGTTGCCGTCGGCGTGCCCATCGCCGAAGAAATAAACGTACTTCACGGCCTTGGGGTTGGCGGCGGGGGTTGTCTCGATATCGGTGACATGAGTACTCATGATGATGTCCTTTGCGAATGTTCAGTTATTCGATAGAAGTTGATTTGTATCAGGGCACGACTTCAGTCGTGCCGAAACGAGGTAAATTGGATCCGGGCTTTAGCCCCTGTCTGGACAGCATCCGAGGGGCTAAAGCCCTAGTCATTTGAAGTGCCCTTACGGCACGGCTGAAGCCGTGCCCTGATACAAAGCTCTTCTCGACACGGTATCACTTGCCTTCCGTTACGATTTCACTGAAGTCGGCGATGGTGGAAAACTCGTTCAGCAGGCTTTGGAGCAGCGCCAGACGGTTGGCACGCACAGATTCATCGTCCACCATGACCATAACTTTGTCGAAGAATAAGTCTACCGGTTTTCGAAGGCGGCTGATTTCCGCCAGCGCGGGTGCATAGTTCTTATCGGCGCGCAGTTCGTGAACCTTCGCCGCAATGACCGGAATCTCGGCCGCCAGGTTCTTCTCCGCTTCCTCGGTTAACGCTGACGAATCGACCTGCTCGGCGATCGCTTTGTTGGTTTCTTGGGCCTGACGCACGATGTTCTTGATCCGCTTAAATGCCACCGCTATCGAGGCGAAATCCGCTGAGCCGCGAACCTCGCTCACCGCTTCGGCCCGCGCGATCGCGTCCACTACGTCGTCACTGTCCGCGGCGAGTACAGCGCTCACCACGTCGTAAGCGAAACCACGTACATCGCGTAAGTAGAAGGCGACCCTGTCAATCATGAACACCGTAATTGTTAGTGGTGCATCGATAGGGTCAGGCCCAATGAACTTGGGGTCATGGGCGGGATCAAATCGTGTGAAGTCAAATCGTCCCTTTAGGTTTAGATCTTGTATTGTTTTCTCGTCCCCCAAAAGAACGCGTACCGAGCTCCTGAACTTAGCCTCGGTCGTCGATCCTTCGTACTCTGTCAGCCCGTCCGAAAATAGTTTTGAGATCGGCAACGGCAGTTTGTGCTCGGCAATAATCTTCACGATACCGTTTCCGGCGCGCCGCAGCGCGAATGGGTCTTTCGAGCCGGTGGGTTGGAGGCCGAGCGCAAACATCCCGGCAATGGTGTCGGCCTTGTCGGCGATGGCGAGGATCCCGCCTTCCAGAGTGCGCGGCACGCGGTCCTCCACCGACTCTGGCTTGTACTGGTCGTAGATGGCGTCTGCGATTGCCTCGGCCGTCGCCGCGGGAAGTATGGGGTCGAGCACCTGGGCCTTCGCATACAAGCCCCCGACGATGCCTTGCAGCTCCGTAAACTCTTTCACCAACTCTGTCGTTAAATCGGTCTTCGCCAGTAGCGCTGCCTTGTGGACAACGCCGGACCGGACCGACACACCCGCGTTCCGCAGCGCCTCCGAGATAAGGCTGCCGAGCTTCTGGACCCGTATAGTCTTGTCAAAGTAGCTGCCCAGGTCCTTCTGGAAGGTCACAGACCTGAGCATGTCCACGCGCTGGCGCAGTGGGATCTTCTGGTCGGTCTCCCAGAAGAAACGCGCGTCGTTGAAGCGCGCACGCAGCACACGCTCATTGCCATGCCGGATAAGGCCGTCGGGATCTCCGTCGGTATTCAGCACCGCGAGGAAGTGTGGCAGGAGTTTGCCAGCTTCATCTTCGAGTGCGAAGTACTTCTGATGATCGCGCATAACGGTGACCAGCACTTCATCGGGAAGCGTCAGGAACTCGGAATCGAAGCTGCCAAGAATGACAGATGGAAACTCGGTGAGATTGACAACGGTGTCGAGCAGCGACTTGTCTTCGCGCCAGCGCGCGCCTGGGATCGTTCGCGTCGCGGCATCAAGGGCTTTCCGGATGCGCTGCTCGCGTTCGGCCGCGCTGACGATGACGGACCCCTGGCCAGCTTTTCAGAATATTCAGAGGGGCGGCCGATCTCCAGCGTTCCTGACGAGAGAATGCGATGACCCTCGCTGGTGTGTCCGGCGCGAATACCGGCAAACTCCAGCGGCACCACTTCCCCGTCGAGCAGCGAAACCAGCCAGCGCACGGGGCGCACAAAGCGCTCTGCCGACTTGCCGCGCCAGTACATGCTCTTCGGCCAGTAAATCCCGGAAATCTCCTTGGGCAACGATTCGGCAAGAATTTCTGACGCGGGGCGGCCTTTCTTCTTCACGGTCGCGGCAAGATATTCACCCTTCGGAGTCGTGATCTTCTCCAGTGAGTCGAGCGGCACGTTCACTTTCCGGGCGAAGGCTTCGGCCGCCGCGGTCGGGACGCCATCTTTGTAAGCGACTTTGACTGAAGGCCCGGTGACGTGCTCGCTGACATCAGGCTGTGCGGGAGAAACGGCGGCCGCAAGCACCGCCAGCCGGCGAGGAGTCGAGTACGTCTGAATCGTCGCATTCTCAGCTAGCCGTTCGCGCTGCAGAAGATCGCCGACACGCCGCGCCAGTTCCTCGCGCGCGCCATCAATCATGCGTGCGGGAATTTCTTCGGTGCCGATCTCGAGAAGGAAGTCAGGCATAAAAGCAATTAGCAATTAGCGGCTAGCAATTAGCAAAATCCGAAACGCAGCATCCATTGTGGCGCAGAGGCGAGCACTCCGATGTGATTCGGGTCACAGGGCAGCAGCGCGCTAGACAAGTCCCGCAAGCGGGACGAAATAAGACAGCCCACCGCTTCAGCGGTGGGTAAAAAGCAACCGCGGCCCCAGTGCCTCGGGCACGGCACCGGTTTTGCGTGCCGTCCCCGCGGGACTCCTTCTTCTAACCGCTACGTACCCAGCGAAGCGCTGGGCTACGTTCTTCCGTGCCGCATGCGGGACTCATTCGCAGGCGACCCCGCAATCGTATCTACTCACGACCGTGTTGCCGCGAGCTCTTCCGCCTGGTCTGGCGGCTGCGAGGCGTCCACTTCCTCGGCCTGCTGCTGGTCCACGTAGGCCTTTGCCACCCCAACCGCGAGCGCCCGGATGCGCGCGATCACGCCCACGCGCTCGGTCACGCTGATCGCTCCGCGCGCGTCAAGAATGTTGAACAGGTGCGAACACTTCAGGCAGAGATCAAAAGCAGCCAGCACGGGAAAGCGCTTGCGCTGTTCGCTCTTCGCTTTTCGCTTTTCGCCAGAATCGACTTCACCCGACGAAGGGACGAGCAGCGACCAAGCCGCATACCCGTCGAGCAACGCCTGGCATTCAGCTTCATAGAGGGCAAGATGCTTCCATGCCTTCTCTACATCGGCCAACTCGAAGTTATACACGGAGAACTGCAACTCATCCTGCAGCCGAATCTCGCCATACGTCACCGGCCGGCCATCGGGACCGACTACCCACGTTATGTCGTAAATACTGTCCACGTCCTGCAGGAACGCTGCGATCCGCTCCAGCCCATACGTCAACTCGGCAGAGATGGGATCGAGATCGAGGCCTCCGCACTGCTGGAAGTAGGTGAACTGTGTGATCTCGAGCCCGTCGAGCATCACCTGCCAGCCAATGCCCCAGGCGCCGAGCGTGGGCGACTCCCAGTTATCTTCCTCGAACTTGATGTCGTGCTTGCGCAGGTCAATGCCGATCGCGGTCAGCGAGTCCAGATACAACTCCTGCACATTCTGCGGCGGAGGCTTCAAAATCACCTGGTACTGAGTGTGCTTGAACAGGCGGTTCGGGTTCTCGCCATAACGCCCATCGGCAGGACGCCGCGAGGGCTGCACATAGCCGACGCGATAAGGCTTGGGACCAAGCACGCGCAGGAACGTCTCGGGCGCCATGGTTCCGGCGCCGACCTCCACGTCATAGGGTTGCTGCAGGACGCAACCGTGCTCCGCCCAGAAAGTCTGCAGGCGCAGCACCAGCTCCTGGAAGGTCAGCGGATTGGCGGAAGAAGGCAAGATTTTTCCCGATTAAGACGATTTTTTCAATGGCTACAGCCTAGCATCTTTTTTTGAAGGGGCACGGCTTCAGCCGTGCCATAAACGCCGCGTTAAGACTGGGCTTCAGCCCCTGAGGTACATCGCGCTCCCTTGAATACCGAAGTCCCTCCGTGGCTAAAGCCGAGGCCCTCTGCTAGCTCGGTACGGCACGGCTCAAGCCGTGCCCCTTCAAAGTACGGCGGGACCTTTTCACAGCTTCGCCAGCATCCGGCCGTTACCAGCTTCTTCTCGATGTGTCGCTCCAATATCTGCACCAGAAACTTTCGCAGGTCCGAATACTGTCCCGCGCTCCACGGTTCAGCCGCAAAACTTTCCACCGGAGAGCGAAACATCTGCGCCGCCAGGGCACGCGAGTCGGCCGACAACTCCGAGGAAGCCAGCCGTTTGTGCTGCGGACACATCAAGCCGTCAGCCAGCACGTGATAGAACGCCCGGCTGCCATTGAGCGTTGCACCGCAAGCCCGCGCATTCCGCTCAACTCAGGCAGGAATCCAACCAGCCGCACCAGCCAGAGCTGAAAGTACGTCAGCGGCATCCAAATCGAACCCGACCGCAACTGATGCAACACGGAAATCGCCAACCGGAAGATCGCGTCGTTGGCCTCCCGGTCGGGCAGAAGCTCGTCCAGCGTTTCCGCTACGTGCTCCAGGGCCACCACTCGAGGGTAATCCACCGTCGCCGACAGCGGCGATTCCAGGATGTCGCAGGAATCGAGCCGCGCCAGTTCCTGACCCTCGCGATCGTCGTAGTACGCCCGTACCCAGGTCAGCGGCTCGAGTGCCCCTCCAAAACGCCGCTTCGATCTCTTCGCTGCTCGCGCTACGCCCTTGATCTTGCCTTCGGCGCGAGTGAACAACGTCACCAACAGGTCAGCCTCGCGTAGCGGATAGGTTCGCAACACGATCGCTTCCGACTGCTTCAGTGACATGGGATCGCATTCGACCGGAACACCAGAGTAGCACGCAGAAAAGCCGCAATCCTGCGCCTAACCGTCGATTCTACTGGCCCGGATTACGATGTGCAAAGGGCAAGGATGGCGGGAAGAAAACCTAAGTGGAACCTCGTGCATCGGAAGTTGTGGTCCCTGCCACCTGGACGACAACAATTCGGATGCAGAAGCAAAATAAGTGCAACCTGAGTAGTGTGCTGTGCCTGACAGTGCTGACGCTTTGTCTGCTCCCGCCTGTGCGGGTCAGCGCGCAAAAAGATCAAAGCCAGCCCTGCGCCACCGGCGGAATGAGCTGCTTTTCGGGCGAGGGCAGTGCTTCGAGCTCTCCCAATGATGGCTTCGAACGTAAGCCCACTATAAGTGGACCGTCTCGCGTCGTGACCCTGCTGGTGCGCGAATCGCATGGTGGTCCTTTTGCGCACCACTGGATTGAGCTTGAGGGCTCGGAAGGACCGCTTACCATCCACTTTGGACCGGCTACAATTCCATTCATCGATTTGGGGCAGATTGCGGTCCTTGACGCGCACGGCGACATCGAGACGCGGCCCATGTTTCACGTCTTATCTGAGCACTGGAACTATGCGAAGGCGCCGGGTTCCGGGCGGTTGGTCGGCGAA
Organism: uncultured Acidobacteriaceae bacterium; assembly: GCA_963703645.1. Classification (GTDB taxonomy): domain Bacteria; phylum Acidobacteriota; class Terriglobia; order Terriglobales; family Acidobacteriaceae; genus Bog-257. The sequence goes on along the minus strand of CAVPFD010000041.1, from coordinate 140,057 downwards.
CCGCTACTGCTGACCATAGCCCAATCCGATGCTCTGATTCAGAAAGAGCGTCATCGCAAGTTCATTGGTCCATACATCCCAATTTTTCACGATTGCCGCACGTTCGTGTGCGCAGTAAAGGCCTCTGTGCAGGGAAAGTCCACTCTGCCGTGCTATTTCCTGTTTAAGGGTTATTGGTGAGACCTGGCGGAGTGATCGATACGCACCCTGAAGATAAAGATCAACTTCAAGCTGACGGCTGAGAGCTGATGGCGTTCTTAGAGCGAGCTCATGCTAGCCAGAAATTCGCTGTTTGACCGGGTCTTGCCAAGTTTTTCGATAAGCAGTTCCATGGCTTCCACCGGCGAGAGCGGGTTCAGCACCTTGCGCAACACCCAGATGCGCGCCAGGTCCTCCTTGGGAATGATGAGTTCTTCCTTGCGGGTACCCGAGCGTTGGATGTCAATGGCGGGAAACGTGCGCTTATCGCTCAATTTGCGGTCCAGAATGATTTCGCAATTGCCGGTGCCCTTGAACTCCTCGAAGATGACGTCATCCATACGCGAGCCAGTTTCGATGAGGGCCGTCGCGCAGATGGTAAGCGAGCCGCCTTCCTCGATGTTTCGGGCTGCGCCGAAGAACCGCTTCGGGCGCTGCAATGCATTGGAATCGACGCCGCCGGAGAGCACCTTGCCCGAGGGCGGAACAATGGTGTTGTAGGCGCGCGCCAGACGGGTAATGGAATCGAACAGAATGACGACATCGCGCTTGTGTTCGACCAGGCGCTTCGCCTTTTCGATGACCATCTCGGCCACCTGCACGTGACGCGCTGCCGGCTCGTCGAAGGTGGAGGAGATGACCTCGCCCTTCACCGAGCGCTGCATGTCCGTCACTTCTTCCGGGCGCTCGTCGATCAGCAGCACGATGAGCACGACTTCGGGATGATTGGTGGTGATCGAGTTGGCGATGTTCTGCAGGATCATCGTCTTGCCGGCACGCGGCGGCGAAACGATCGAGCCGCGTTGCCCCTTGCCGACCGGCGTAAGCAGGTCCATGACGCGGGCGCTGATGTTCTCGCGCACCGTCTCCAGCTTGATACGCTCCTGCGGATACAGCGGCGTGAGGTTGTCGAAGAGGATCTTGTTGCGCGCCTCTTCCGGCGATTCGAAGTTGACCGCTTCGATCTTGACCAGTGCGAAATACTTCTCGCCCTCATGCGGAGGCCGCACCTGGCCGCTGATGGTGTCGCCGGTCTTCAGGTCGAACTTGCGGATCTGCGACGGCGAGACATAAATGTCATCCGGGCCGGGGAGGTAGTTGTAGTCGGGCGAGCGAAGAAAGCCGTAGCCGTCGGGCAGGATTTCCAGCACTCCCTCGGCGAAGATGTGACCTTCCTTTTCGCTCTGGGCCTGAAGGATCTTGAAGATGAGGTCCTGCTTGCGCAGGCCGCTGGCGCCGGGCAGCTCCAGGGTCCGAGCAATTCGGGTCAGCTCGGTGATGTTCTTTTCTTTTAACTCTGAGATTGTCATGTTCACCTACGGGGGATTTTTGCAGAAAGGCGGGCCGGAGGACTCTGCGGGGTAACGCGCCAAAGGCGCGGCGCGCTTAAGCTGCGCGCCGCTGCGCTTCGGAAGCGGTCTCCGGTTCCAGGATTACATCCTGCCGTTCGGAATCGGCAATACGCTGCAACACTTCGTTAGTGGTGTCCTGAATACGCGTGCTGGGCTTGTGAAACTTGCGTGTTGCCTTGGAAGCCAGCTGGCACAGCATATACCGGTTGCGCAGTGTGTTACTGCCTCAAAAACCAGTTCAGAACGCATCATCAGTTTCTCCTCGTTCTATGAATGAATGTTCTCGGAGCCCAGCCCAAAGGACCTTGCTCCTGTCGTATGAAATGCAAAGCGGTGGGAACCAACAGCCATGAACGCCGCAGGAGTCATGTGCTTAGATGCCCCGTTGCCCCGTTTTGGTTCGACTTTTTTCCGCTTTTCCGTCAGACCCCTCGTAAACTTCAAAAGCTACTGGGCCACAATGATTTACTCACGCTTCAGCCGCTGCCGGACGAAATGTCTTGCCGATTGCTGGCTTTACGTCGTTTCACTGAAATGATGACGTTTGGCGCGTGGGCTACTCGGGTGGAACGCCTTAGGCTAGTACCTACAAGCTGACGCCTTACCTGAAACCAGTAAGGTAGTCCCCGAGGGCTCCCAAGTCAAGCCAAATTTTCCCCGCTATTTTCCTTACGAATCATTCCCGAACGCAGTTTCCCCGTCTGCCTTTAGACGGCACGGCACAATAAAGGTCGCGTACAATCTTTTAACCCTTTATGGATCAATAAGTTGCTAATGGCCACTCAATTTGTTTCAGTGATTTGCCCATCGCATGCCGTAACATATTGAATCCACATATGCTCTCCGCAAACCCAAGGTCTACCGGCACTTAAGCCCAGAATGTGCGATCCAAGGTTCGGTACTGGATAGCCTCCGCGATATGGCCCGGCTCGTATCACCTCGGCCCCGCTAAGGTCTGCGACCGTCCGTGCCACCTTCAGGATGCGATCGTGGGCGCGGGCGCTCAATCCCTGCTTTACCATGGCCCGCTCCAGCAGATGCTCTGAATCGGTGCTCAGCTCGCAGTATTTTCTGATCTCGCGTGACCCCATCTGGGCATTGGCGTAAATGCGCTCCCGGCCGGTGCTGAAGCGGTCCAGTTGCACTTCGCGGGCCAGAATCACGCGCTTGCGAATGTCCGCCGAACTCTCCGGCGCAACGCCGCTGCGCAGCTCGCGATAGTTCACCGACGGAACATCAATGTGAATGTCGATGCGGTCGAGCAGCGGGCCGGAAATCTTCGACACATAGCGCTGGATCATCATGGGCGTGCAGTGGCACTCGCGGGAGCGGTCATTGAAATAGCCGCACGGGCAGGGGTTCATGGCGGCCACCAGCATGAAGCGCGCAGGAAAGCTGAGCGACATGGCGGCGCGGGCGATGGTCACGGTGCCGTCTTCGAGCGGCTGCCGCATGACCTCCAGGACATTGCGCGGAAACTCAGGCAGCTCGTCCAGAAATAGCACGCCATTGTGCGCCAGCGACACTTCGCCCGGGCGTGGAATCATGCCGCCGCCGATCAACCCGGCATCGGAAATGGTGTGATGCGGTGAGCGGAACGGCCGTGTGCCCACCAGACCGCTGCTGGAATCCAGCACACCCGCCACGCTGTGGATCTTCGTCGTCTCCAGGGCCTCGGCGAAGGTGAGCGGCGGCAGAATGGTGGCCATGCGCTTGGCCAGCATCGTCTTGCCGGAGCCGGGCGGGCCGATCATCAGCAGATTGTGACCACCGGCAGCGGCGATCTCGATGGCGCGCTTCGCGGTCTGCTGGCCGCGCACGTCGCGAAAGTCCACCGCGAACTCCTGCGAGGTTTCCAGCAGCGCCTTGGTATCCACCCTGACCGGAATGACACCGTTACCAGTGTTCAGGAGCTGCACCACGTCATGCAGCGAGCGGACCGGATACACATCAACGCCATCCACCAGGGCGGCCTCGCGCGCATTCACCTCGGGCACGATCAGCTTGCGAATATTGTTCGCCCGGGCGGTCACCGCGATCGGCAGTGCCCCGCGGACGCCCCGTATCCCGCCATCCAGCGACAACTCGCCCACGAACAGCGCGTCTTCCGGCGGCTTGTTGTTCAGGCCACCGTAGGCGCCCAGAATGCCGAGCGCCATCGGGAGGTCAAAGCCGGAGCCCTCCTTGCGAATATCGGCCGGCGCCAGGTTGATGGTGGTGGTGGTGCTGGGAACGTCGTAGCCGCTGTTCTTCAGGGCGGCGCGAATGCGCTCGCGGCTCTCGCGCACGGTCGTGTCGGGAAGCCCGACCGTGGTGAACGTGTCGTGCTCCTGCTTGATGGGAGCGACGTCAACCTCGACCTCGATGAGGCTGGCGTCGATGCCGTACACGGCGGCGCTGAGTGTCTTGTAGAGCATGCACGGGAGTTGCACGCCTACCACGTGGTTACAGATATCAGATTTCGCGCGCCCAGGGTGTGACCGGACTCACGTAGTGATGTGACTAGAGATTCGCAGCGGGATATCGCTGCGGTCCGCAGCCGAATGTGGCCGAAAATAAAAAGGGCGGAATTCTGTCCGGAAGCGCAGCGCCCAGTTGCACGTCCGAAGACCGAAACGGCCCAAGAATTCCGCCAACTTATGAAGGCAATCGAGACTTCACGAAGTGTCGCAATCGGCGCCCCTCGATCTCGCTTGCCCGTCCACTGCCTTTAGCAGCGGATAATCCCGATGACGGGATTCTCACATTAGCGGCAGAGAGAGCCAATCCCACGTCAGGTGTATTTGGACTACAACTTCAGTTGTAATGCCTGCTGCAATCGCAAAGAAGGCGCGTCACCGTTGACGCGCCCGGTAAGGGTTGCATTCTACGTCAGGCTTACGCGCTCACGGCCGCCGCAGTACGGGTTGCGCGGACGCCTTCGGAAAAGGCGCTGTCCTGCGCGTCCACTACGGCGATGGTGGTCATGTTGACAATGTCTTCCACCTCGACACCGCGCTGCAATAGATGGACCGGCTTGGCCATACCCATCAGGATCGGCCCAACCGCCTCGGCTCCGCCCACACTCGCCAGCAGTTTGCAGGCGATATTGCTGGCTTCCAGATCGGGGAAGATGAGCACGTTGGCTCCGCCTTTCAACGGCGAGAACGGAAACGCCGCTTCCATCTTCCTGGCGCTTACCGCAATGTGGCCCTGCACCTCGCCGTCGACGATCAGGGTGGGATCGGCATACCGAGCCAGCTCTGCAGCGCGCCGCATCTTCTCGCACAGCGGATGCTTGGTGCTGCCGAAGCTGGAGAAGGACAGCATGGCCACATGCGGCTCAATGTCGAACCGGCGTGCCTCCTGGGCTGCGCACAGAGCAATCTCTGCCAGGTCCTCGGCCGTGGGTTCCATGTTGACCGTGGCATCGGCCAGGAAGTATAGATCGCCCTTGCGGGTGATGATGATGTAGAGACCCGACACCTTGTGGATTCCTTCGCGAACCCCGATCACCTGCAACGCCGGACGAATCGTGTCGGGATAATTCTGGGTGACACCAGAAACAATGGCGTCGGCATCCCCCATGCGGACCATCATCGAGCCGAAGATGTTGGGATCGTTCATCAGCTCATCGGCTGAGCCCAGGGTCACTCCCCGGCGTTGCCGCAGTCGATACAGCTCCTTCACGTAGTCCTGCCGGCGGGGTGCCGTCTCCGGCTCGACAATCGTCACTCCGTCGAGCGGCAAGCCCAACTCCGCTGCTGTCCGCCGGATCTCGTCGGCCCGGCCCAGCAGAATCGGAATGGCAATCTTCTCTTCGATGAGAGCGTGGCAGGCGCGCAGAATCTTCTGGTGCGAGCCCTCGGGGAAGACCACGCGCTTGGGATTGGCCTGCGCCTTGTGGATCATCAGCCGCATCAACTCGTGCGCTTTGCCCAGCCGTTTCTCTAGCTGTTCGCGGTATTCGACGATATCCACGGGATTCTGCGCCACCCCGGTATCCATGGCTGCCTTGGCGACCGCAGAGGCTTCCCACACCAGCACACGGGGATCGAAGGGCGTGGGAATGATGTAGTCACGGCCGAACTTCAGGGTTTCCACCCCGTAGGCGCGGCACACTGAGTCGGGAACATCTTCCTTTGCCAGGGCTGCCAAAGCATGCGTCGCCGCCAGCTTCATTTCTTCATTGATACCGGTGGCGTGCACGTCGAGGGCGCCGCGGAAGAGGAACGGGAAGCCGAGGACGTTGTTGATCTGGTTCGGATAGTCGGAGCGTCCCGTCGCCATGATGAGGTCCTCACGGACGGCACGCGCTTCTTCGTAGGTGATCTCCGGGTCGGGATTGGCCAGCGCGAAGACCATCGGATTCGGCGCCATCGAGGCGATCATCTCCGGCGTGAAGGCGCCCTTTACGGAAAGACCGAGCAGAAGGTCAGCGCCCTTCGCGGCCTCAGCCAGCGTCCGCATCGGGGTGTCCTTGGCGAACTTCTCTTTGTAAGGATTCATCCCTTCTTTGCGGCCCTTGTAGATGACGCCTTTGGTGTCAACCAGGGTAATGTTTTCGCGCTTCACACCCATGCAGACATAGTGCTCTGCGGTGGCGATGCCGGAAGCGCCGGCCCCGTTGATCACAACCTTGATCTGGTCCAGGCGCTTGCCGGTCAATTCCACCGCATTCAGCAGCGCCGCGCCCGTGATAATCGCCGTGCCGTGCTGGTCGTCGTGGAAGACCGGGATCTTCATCGTCTTCTTCAGGGTTTCTTCGATGTAAAAGCACTCCGGCGCTTTGATGTCTTCCAGATTGATGCCGCCGAAGGTAGGCTCCAGCAGTTGGCAGGTCTTGATGATCTCGTCGGGATTATGCGTGTTCAGTTCGATATCGAACACGTCGATACCGGCAAACCTCTTGAACAGGACACCTTTGCCTTCCATGACCGGCTTGCCGGCCAGCGCGCCGATGTCGCCCAGTCCAAGCACGGCGGTCCCATTGGTTACCACCGCGACAAGGTTGCCCTTGCCGGTGTATTTGAATGCATCTTGCGGGTTCTTCTCGATCTCGAGGCAGGGCACCGCAACACCGGGTGTGTAGGCCATGCTGAGATCGCGTTGGGTTAGACACGGTTTGGTGGGGACGACTTCCACTTTCCCCGGTCGTGACCCAGAGTGGTAGTCGAGTGCATCCTGCTTGGTAATTGCCATGACGGCCTCCGAATCAATGAATATGAGATTGCGCGGGCGAAACGGTTCCGGCTCGATTACGGCCGAGGCAGCTTATCAAGGCGGCAGCCAGGAATAGGTTGACGATGAAAACACGGCTTCCGCATGAACACACGGGCTTCAAGGAGCCGGAAAAGTGCTCCCTGGAGTTAAAGCATGTGCTCTTCCGGGGCCGGAGAATAGTGCAGATGTCACAACGGCCTGTGAGGAGAAACACCGAGCAGTGGATAGTGATTGGTGGATAGTGGATAGAATTCGCTCCACGTGTACCAGCGCACGGGAAAGGTCGAATATGACCAAACAGGGCTTGCGCAGCTACAGAGAACTCGTAGTCTGGCAGAAAGCGATCGACTTGGTTACGGACGTCTACTCGATGACCAAGGACTTTCCGCGCGATGAAACTTACGGGTGGACAAGTCAAATGCGCAGATCGGGTGTGTCCGTTCCGAGCAATGTCGCTGAGGGACAAGGCCGGGCGACCAAGGGAGAGTTCATCCAGTCCTTATGTCACGCCCGTGGATCGCTTTTCGAGTTCGAGACCCAGATCGTTATCGCAGGGAAGTTAGGCTACATTACGCCGGAGGTCGAGCGGAACGTAGCCTCGAAGGCTACTGAGGTTGCCCGCATATTGAACGGTTTGTTGACCTCGCTGGAAATCGCCCGCCGGAAAACTAACCACTGTCTACTTGCTCCACTTGCTCTACGAGATCAGCAAAATCCCCACAATACTTGCCGACATCAGGTTCGCCATCGTGCCGGCAATCATGGCGCGAAAGCCCAGCTTAGCCAAATCATGCCGCCGGTTCGGGGCGAGCGCGCTCAGGCCGCCAATCTGAATACCGATCGAGCTGAGGTTGGCGAATCCGCAGAGCGCAAAGGTCGCGATGGTGACTGAACGCGGATCGAGCGAGGCCTTCTGCGCACCCAGCATGCTGAACGCAACCAGTTCGTTCAGCACCATGCGCGTACCCAACAGGTTGCCGATGGCGAGGCAGTCGTGCCAGGGCACGCCGATGATCCAGGCTACGGGCGCGAAAATCACGCCGAAAATCTTTTCCAGGCTCGCCGGAAACCAGGTGAATCCATGCGTTGCCAGGAAATTATGCGTGCCGCCCAGAATGCCGTCGATCAGCGCCACAATGGCAAGAAACGAAATCAGCATGGCGGCCACGTTCAAGGCTAGATGCAAGCCATCAATGGTCCCTTTAGCCGCCGCGTCCAGAACGTTGCTGCCGCGCTCCTCGAACTGAATGTCGTCAATGTGGCCGGGCCCTGCCGTAATGGGCTTCTCCGTCTCAGGTACCAGCATCTTGGAAATGAGGATGGTTCCGGGAGCGGTCATGATGACCGCCGCCAGCAGGTGCCGCGCCTCGATTCCATAGGCAATGTAAGCCCCCATCACTGCGCCCGAGATGTGCGCCATGCCGCTGGTCATGATGGTCATCAGCTCGGAGCGTGTGACCTTGGGCAGGAAGGGGCGGATGGTCAGCGGAGCTTCGGTTTGCCCCATGAAGATGCTGGCCGCGACGTTCAGCGATTCGACGCCGCTCGCGCCCATGAAGCGCATCATTACTTTGGCAAGCTGCCGGATGATGAACTGCATCACCCCGTAGTGATAGAGAATGGCGAAGAACGCTGCGATAAAGATAATGATAGGCAGGATCTGGAAGGCGAAGAGCACTCCGTACTTCGAGTGTCTGCTGCCTAAATCGCCGAACACGAACTGCGAGCCTACATACGAGTAGCTGAGCAGCTTGTTGGCGCCGTCGCCCAGCATCGCCATCACCCGCACGCCGTAGCTGACGCGCAGCACCAGGACCGCAAAACAAATCTGCAGCAACAGTCCAACTATTACGGTGCGTGGCCGAATGGCTTTTCTGTCGGTGGAGAAGAGGAAGGCAATCAGCAGGATCAGAAGGATGCCCAGCACGCCGGTCAGACGTGCCATGACCGCTCCCACGTCAGCAATAAGCGTGAAGCGCCGGGGGACATTGCTCCGCCTTCATTCATCTGGCTCTTCAGTCTCCGGGAGCGCCCAATTCCCGCACGATCTGGACGCTCGCGCTGGCGCCGATGCGGTTGGCCCCGGCCTCGACCATGTCCATAAACTCGGCGGCGGTGCGAATTCCGCCGGCTGCCTTCACGCCCATCTTCAGGCCGACCACGCCGCGCATCAGGACCACGTCGGCAGCCGTCGCGCCGGACGCCGCGAAGCCGGTCGAGGTCTTCACGAAATCCACTCCGGCCTCCAAGGCCAGTGCGCAGGCCAGGATCTTCTCTTCCTGGCTAAGCAGCGCGTTTTCCAGAATCACCTTGAGCAGCGCGCCGCGATCGTGCACGAGTTGCGCCAGGCTGCGCATCTCTGTCCGCACTAACACCCGGTCACGCGCCTTCAAGGCAGCAATGTTGAGCACAACATCAACTTCCTGCGCACCGATGCGTAAAACATCTTCCGTCTCGTCAAGCTTTGTCACCGTAAGATTGGCGCCCAGAGGAAACCCAACCACGGTGCCGACTTTCACCGCCGTCCCTCGCACCTTTGCGGCAACCAGAGGAACATTCGCGGGGTTCACCATCACGCAATGGAAGCCGTAGCGGACCGCCTCGTCGCACAGGGCGACTACTTGTTCGCGGGTAGCGTCCGGCTTCAGGAGGGTGTGGTCAATCAGGCTGGCCGCAGAGCGCCAATCGCTCACGAGACTGGCCGGCGTTCCGGCGATAACGGGGGAGTTTACAGACATGAGCAGATGAGATTCTACCGCGACTCCGAGGCGGCCTCCAAAACACAAATGTCCGGCAAGTTACGATAGCGCTCGGCAAAGTCAAGCCCATACCCAACAACGAACTCGTCCGGAATGGTGAAACCAACGTAATCTCCGCGAATGGGGTGGGTGCGCCGCGATACTTTGTCGAGCAGGGCAGCGACCTTCAGCGACTTGGGCCGACGGGCCTGCAGCATGCTCAGCAGGTACATCAGCGTCAGGCCGGTGTCGAGAATGTCCTCCACCAGAATAATGTTTCGCCCCTCCACGGAACGATCCACGTCCTTCAGCATCTTCACTTCGCCACTCTGCTGCCGCGCATTTCCGTAGCTGGAGACGGCGATGAAATCGAAGGTGGTGTCAAGCTTGATCTGCCGGGCGAGGTCGGCGAGGAAGATGGTCGCTCCCTTGAGTACCCCGATCAGCACCAGAGATTCACCGGCGAAATCGGCGGTGATACGCTCGCCCATTTCCGCCACCTTGGCCGCGATCTGCTCGCGCGTGAGAAGGACCCTGAGCGTATCCACGGATTTTTCGCCAGAGGTCATGGACGATGGTGTAGAGTTTCGAGTTTCAAGGTTCAAGCTTCAAGTCCAGAGCAGGCGTTGGAGAGACTCGTCGCCCAGAGTACCTCAGCTTGCCCGCAAACTGGAAACCCAAGGTTGCTCCTGAGGAGTGCGCTCATGAAGCCTGGTTCACGACGGATTGCCGTTCTTGGCAAAATCCTCATCCTCGTCGCGACGGTTATTGCGCCCGCGATGGCCGCCACACCGTCATCCGCCGCCGGCGAAAGCCGCACCGCGCGCTACTTCGAAAGCGTCCGAACAAATCCGAACCTGTTGCTGCCCTTTCTGCGCGAAATGCCCAAAGGCGGCGACCTGCACAATCATCTCACCGGCGGCATTTACACCGAATCCTTCATCCAGTGGGAAGCAGACCGCGGAGATTGCATCGATCCCACCAGCCTGAGCTTCGGTGCTGCTCCGTGCAATGCGCCCGCTGTTCCAGTCTCGACTGCATGGGCCGATCAAGGGCTCTACAACCGCATCGTGAATGCGATGTCCATGCGCGACTGGCAACTTTCCGGGCAATCCGGTCATGACCACTTCTTTGACACCTTCGGCAAGTTCAGTCAGGCAACCTGGGGCACGACCGGCCAAATGCTGGCGCAAACCGCGTCGCGGGCCGCTTCCCAACGTGAGGTGTATCAGGAGTTGATGCTGACACCAACGGGCAAGGAACTGGACACGCTTGCCAGGTCCGTGGGCTGGGACGACGATTTCGCCCGCTTGCAGCAAAAGCTGATCGCCGGTGGGTTGCCGCAGATTCTGGCCACTGCCGGCAACGAAATGAAGGAAGCCGAAGACTCGCGCGACAAAATTTTGAAGTGTGGGCAGCCCGCGGCCGATCCTGGTTGCCAGATCGAGCAGCGCTTCATCGCGCAGGTCTCTCGCGGCAAATCGAAGGAGATCGTCTTTGCCCAGGCCTTGGCTGGCTTCCTGCTGGCTGGCGCGGAGCCTGCTCTCGTTCCTCCATCGCCTCACCTTGTCGGCATCAATCTGGTCATGGCAGAAGACTGGTACGTTCCCATGCATGACTTTTCGCTGCACATGCGCATGCTCGATTATCTGCACCAGAAGTACCCTCGCGTACATATCGCATTGCATGCAGGCGAACTGGTGGAAGGTCTGGTGCCTCCTGGAGACCTGGAGTTCCACGTGCGCGAATCAGTAGAGATTGGACACGCGGAGCGCATCGGCCACGGGGTTGACGTGATGAACGAGACGCGCCCCTTCGACCTTCTGAGCGAGATGGCCAGGCGCAACGTCATGGTTGAGATTTGCCTTACCAGCAACGATGTCATCCTCGGCGTTCGCGGCCCGCAACATCCGCTGCACGAGTACATGCGCGCCGCGGTTCCGGTGGCGCTGGCAACCGATGACGAAGGCGTCGCGCGCTCCGACATGACGCATGAATATCTGAAGGGGGCGCAGGAGCAGGAGCTGTCGTATTTGCAGTTGAAGAGGATGGCCCGTACCAGCCTGGAACACGCGTTTACCAGCGGCGCCAGCCTATGGCTTGACAACGTCGGATTCATCGCCGTGAAGGAATGTGCCAACCAGCAGCCGGGCGCCGAGAAACCGTCAGCGACATGCCAGAAGTTTCTCGATGGCAGCGAGAAGGCGCGTCTGCAATGGAAGCTGGAAGCGCAGTTTCGCCAGTTCGAGTCGCAACCCTGGAGCATCGCAACCGCCAAGGCACGCGGTTCAGCAGCGCCGAAGCCGCCCGCGAAGCGGTAAGAGCGCGCCATGATATTTGAGGCGGGTTCGTGTAGAGTTAGGCCAATGTCCTTGATTGTGGGCTTGGTTGCAACCGGACCTTCAAATTGCGGTAACAGAAGATCGAGAGTTGCTTAGGAGTAAGCTGCTACCGAGTCCGAAGGACGAAATCTTAGCCAGCGCTTCAGCGCTGGGCATGTTGAAAAATGGAGCCGAGTCCCGAAGGGACGGCAGATCCTCGCTGCAAAACAGGGGCATAGCCTGCAAATTTCGTCTAACGTTGCCGATTCTCTGGCTGCCGGTCCTGGAGCCGCTGCTCTCCAGAATCAACTTCGCCCGGCCTTTCGCGTGCGCGATGGCGTCGCGCTAATCGTGTCGAATGTAATCGGCGTCGGCATATTCACCACCCCCGCCATCATCGCCAAGCTGGTGCCGTCGCCGGGCGCGATGCTCGTGCTCTGGCTCGCCGGTGGAAGCCTTGCGCTGGCCGGAGCTATGTCCTACGCGCAACTGGGCAGGATGTGGCCTTCCGATGGCGGAGAGTACGTTTACCTCTCCAAGGCCTACGGCCCGACGGCCGGCTTCCTTTCCGGATGGACCTCGCTGATCGCCGGCTTCTCCGGCGCGGTCGCCGCCAGCGCGGTGGCCCTCATCATCTATCTGGGACAGTACTTTCCCCGTCTTGCGTCGGACCATAGCCTGTTCTCCATCAACTTCTACGTGGGCGCGTTGACCTTCTCGCCGCGCTCGCTCACCGCGGCTGCGATCATCCTTCTCTTTGCCGCTCTTCATGCCTGCAATCTCGGAGCCGGCAAGCTGACGCAGAACACGCTCGCGCTGCTCATTCTGGCGATCATCGTGGTTTTTTGCGTGCTCGGCTTTGCTACCGGCGCTGGTTCGTGGACGCACTTCCGCTCACCCGACATTCCCTTCCGGCCCGTGAATTGGTTGCTAGCCCTGATTCCCATCATGTTCACCTACAGCGGATGGAACGCCGCCTCCTACATCTCCGAGGAGATGTACGACACGCGGCGCACCATCGGCCGGGCACTGCTGGTCGGGACCTCCATCATCGTCGCCTTGTATGCCGTTCTGAACACGTTGTACCTTTACGCCATTCCACTAGCGACGATGCAGAACGCCGTGAATGTTGGCGACGTCGCCGCACAGGCCCTGTTCGGAGTTGGAAGCAACTTCATCACTCCCGTTCTCATCATCGCGATGCTCGGCGCCATCAGCGCCATGACCATCGCGGGGCCGCGGGTTTACTTCGCCATGGCCCGCGATGGAGCCTTCATTCGCAGCTTCTCCCGCACGAGTCCGAGGTTCGGAACGCCGGCGCTGGCCATCGTTCTCCAGGCCTTGTGGAGCGTGGTGCTGGTGATGGCCGGCGGCTTTGAGCAAATCCTGATGTACACCGGCTTCACCATTCTTCTCTGCTCGGGCGCGGCGGTTGCAGGACTCTTCGTGGTGCGCCGGCATGAGCTGCGAGCTAATCCGAGGCTTTGGCTCAAGATGCTCGCGCCAGCCATCTTCGCAGTCGCGTGCGCTGCCATCGTGGTCAACGCCGTGGTCGGCGCTCCCAAGACCGCGCTTGTTGGCTCGCTTCTAATCGCCGCCGGACTTCCGGTCTTCTTCTGGTCGCGGCGGAGACAAGTTCGCTAGCCTGCCATTGTTCGCTGCCGCTTTCCCCTTCGCCGCCATCTTTATTTTCAACAAGTTAGCTCACATTCATGTCGTAAGTAATAGATTCTAAATAACTTATAGGTAAGCAATAGATTCAACTAGACTTGCGACGCGCCTTTCGCCAGCTCATCCTCCTTATTAGGATCAGGCTCTCCTTGGGGAGGCTTCTTCGCCTCGCCGCCGATTGCCGACGTCCCTTGCTCGGAGGAGCCGTCGCCGCTTCCCGCCTCGGCCTTCACCGAGGCCGGTTCCTTCTTTCGGGCCTCATCGTTACGCAGGGCGGCCTCCAGGATACGGCAGGCCCGCGCCAGCTTTTCTTCCTCGTGGTGCAGCCGCCGCCGGTACTTGCGCGCCAACTGCATGGCCCGGCGCTTACAAGCTTCCGGATCGCGGGCCAGCAGCTCCTCCAGTTCGATGTCGTCCTCGGTTACGTGGTCCTCGCCCGTCAGTTCAATCACGCCGGGCGAACTTAGCGGGGGCGGGAAGGCGACCTCCGGCGGAGTGTCAATGTCGAAACCCTCGGGCAGTCCATGCGCCTGCTCGAAGCCGCCCCACGTAGTCTTGCCGACTCTATCGAAGGGGACGGATTCCTCCCAAGTCCCCTGGGGCAGACGCAGGTTGGCTGCGGCCTGCCTGAGGCCGCTGAGCATGACGCTGCCCATGCGCCGGTCGAGCTGCCCGGCGGCCAGTGCATCCAGCACCCGCCCAATGCCCACCTGCACTGCGTACAGGTCATCCGGCGGCGGCAGCTCCAGCACATAGCGTTCACGACGCGCCCGGGCACGCGCCATCTTCAGGCGGCGTCCGCGCAGGCTCAGGTGATGGCGACAGTAGCGGCGGTCGGTCACGGCCGGCGAGCCGCAGTGGTAGCCGTTCTCGCGGACCTGGTGGCACAACTCGATGACCACTTTTTCTTCCGCGACGGGCTTGGGTTCCCAATCCGTGACTCCCAACTCCCGCAGCCTCGATTCGCGCAGCTCCAACTGCTTTCGTGTTTCCTCGAGATCAACCCGTAACTGTTCGTAAGATGGTTCAGACATAAATGCCTCCTTGGCAGGAATGTAGGAATGTGCGCCTGTGGGCTTAACGGCGGTGTCTGGGTAGAGCGGCGCTTCAGCGCCGCGTTCACCATCGTGACTTTATTTTGCTTCCGCCGCTGAGCTCCCGTGCCTCAGCGGCGGAAGCAGGGTCTCTCTGCTGTCGCTGGACGCGGACCTAAAGGTCCGCTCTACCTCAGCTCTTAGCCGACAAAAGACACACGCGTTGTTGTGAATTGGGCAGCGGATCCATCGCTGACAGACTCCACCCCCCACGCTTAGTGAGAGCGGCGGCATCAGCAGCTAGATCGCGCTGCGCGGGACAGAGGATGGGCTACGCGACAGCCGACCGCCGGAACCGGGTCGAAGGTGACCCGTCACGATTCGCATCCTCAGTCCGCAATCCCGCTGGGCGGGACGGCTCTCAACTCCGGCGCCTGGGACCGTGGTTAGCGAGTGTGGCGCAGCCGTAGCGCACTACCTTGACCGTAGTAATTGGGCGTGCGCCGTGTCAACAAGAAAGTGCCAATTGCAGCTAGATTAACGTGCCGATATTCCCGAAACGGGATCGCCTTGACCGCAGTCGAAGGTGGGGGTGCCCGGCGTTACCGGCCAAGACCCGCAGAAAGACGGAAGACCGTGCCATCGTTGGAGGTTCCGCCATACACAGTTGTGCCGTAGAGATTCCCATCGCTGGCCAAGATGACCCCCGCGTTGGGATTGGCGCCGTCGCTGCAACCGCTTTGCGGGCAGAAGCTATATAGCGTAGTCACCGTCCCGTTGGGCGTAATTCTAAAGATGGTGCCCTTGCCATAAGCTCCCCCCGCGTAGGTTGTCCCGTAGAAGTTCCCATCGCCAGGCTGGATAAGCGCCCCCGAGGGACCGGCGCCGTCCGTTTTGTCGAAGACGTGCAGCAACGTGAACGTGCCACTCGGGCTGATGTTGAAGAATGTGCCGGCGTTATAGCCATTGTGGGCTCCGCCAGCGAGCGCTGTCCCATACAGGTTTCCATCGCTTCCCTGAACCAGCGTCGCAGAGGGGTAGCAGCCGTCCCCGCCAGTGAAGGTGTGAAGCAACGTGAACGTGCCGCTCGGGGTGATTTCGAAGAGCGTGCCACAACCGTAGAATCCGCCCATTGCCGCTGTTCCGAAAAAGTTTCCATTACTGGCCTGGACCAGACCCGCGACCGGGCTGGCGCCGTGGGCGCCAAAGTCGTATAGCGCGGTTAGCTGACCGAACGGTGTAACCTCGTACACGGTGCCAGCGCCTCCCCCGCCGTCGGGGGCTGTTCCGTAAAAGGACCCATTGGCGATCTGCACCACCCCTGCATAGGGGAGGGCGCCGTCGGGCGAATAGTCGAAATCGTGGATCGTCCGCAGCGTGCCGCTGGTGGTGATCGTGAAGAAAATCCCAACGTTGTGCGACCCGCCACGGGTCGTGGTTCCGTAGAGGTTTCCGTCCCTTGTTTGCAGGAGCCCGCCATAGGGTTGGGCGCCGTCCGTAGGACTTAGATGGTTGAAATTGTGCATGGTCGTCAGTGTGCCGCTGGTAGTGATTTCAAAGACCGTGCCATCCTTGTTAGCCCCGCCGACGGATGTTGTCCCGTACAAATCCCCATTGGCCTGGACCAGTGGCGCCATTGGGTTGCTGCCGTCCATCCCGTCGAAGCTGTGCAACGTGGTGAACGTCTGCGCTGGTACGGCAACGGTCGTCGCTGCCCACAATAGAAAGATACCCCACGCCCGCATGCCGCAGTTAAGCTTGCTCATATTGCCTCCGCTATTCTCCGCCTGATTGCGATGCCGCATGGATTTTTCTGCTTCTGATCTGTGGCTTGGGCACCATGCAGGCACGAAATATAGCAATTCGCCCTACGTGAGTTGTCAGGGGGATGTGAACAAAATGTCACAAGATTTTCACCCCGAAAATAGCGGCTCACCATTGATGCGTGATCAGTTGTAGTTCCGCCGGGCAGCGCACCCCGCCTTCTCTGCTTTGCGACCCCTACAATATTCGCACCCCCTAATTCGTCTACACCTGTAGATGAAGGACGCGGCGAGCCTGGAGCGAATGAGCTCTCGAACAGGACCGGCGGATCTCCGAAGTGGTCAAGCGGGAGCAGTCCCGGCTGGGCAACTTCATTCGCCGACGCGTGCCCGACCCGCGCGATGCCGAAGACATTCTGCAGGAGGTCTTCTACGAACTGGTCGAGGCCAACCGCCTGCTGATGCCGATCGAGCACGTCACCGGCTGGCTCTTTCGCGTCGCGCGCAACCGCATCACCGACCTCTTCCGCAAGAAGAAGCCGGAGAGCTTCAGCGATGCCGCCGTGGCCGACGAAGACGGAGAGTTGCTGCACTTGGAAGACTTGCTGCCTTCGCCCGATGCCGGCCCGGACGCGCTCTACGCCCGCAGCGTGCTGCTCGACGAACTCGAGTTTGCGCTCGACGAGCTACCTGAGGAGCAGCGCGAGGTGTTTGTCGGGCACGAGATCGAGGGGCGCAGCTTCAAGGAGATGGCCGCCGAAACCGGCGTGAGCGTGAATACGCTGCTCTCGCGCAAACGCTATGCGGTGCTGCATCTGCGCGAGCGATTGCAAAGCATCTACGACGAATTTACGAAAGCATGAGGGACTGAACATGAGACCGAGATTGAAAAGAATGATTTTCATTGTTCCGGCGGCGATCGTGGGGATTGCGCTGTTTATCTTCATCGGCGGCTGGCTGGTGATGAGCCTGTGGAATTGGCTGCTGCCGCCGCTCTTCGGCTGGCGCCTGATCACCTTCTGGCAGGCGGTTGGGATGCTGGCGCTGTGCCGGATCCTCTTCGGCGGGGTGAGTGGCCGCGGGTTGCGCCGCTCCTACTCTGGGCGTCGCATGGCCGAGCGCTGGCGAAACATGACGCCCGAGGAGCGCGAAAAATTCCGGCAAGGCATGCGCGGACGCTGCGGCTTCGACACGCCGGCGAGCGAGAGCAAAGAGCCATGAGCCGTGTTGGCGGCATTTCCGTGGGCCACATCCCGGCCCATCGAGGTGAGCATGTCCGGCGGAAGGCCCTTGATCTTCGTGAGCACGGCTGGTTCGATTTGCTCCCGAAGCAGCGCAGCGAACCGGATGCCGTCCGGCACAACTCGCCACAAGGGCCTTTTGTCCGAACTTTCACGTCCAAAAATGGAACTCTCGCGCTCCGCTTCTCGTAGGTCTCTGCATGACGAAGGGCGCCCCAGCATCGCCGCGTTTCAAGGCCAGGATTGCCGGTGCCTTTTATTTGCTCAACATACTGATGGGAGCACTCGCCCTCTTTGTTGGCGGCAGGTTGGGTCTAGTAGCCATCCTCGTCGCGACCGTGTGCTACATCGTTGTAACGCTGCTGTTCTATGACATCTTTAAACCGGTGAGCAGCACGCTGTCTTTGCTCGCGGCGTTCTTCAGCCTTGCGGGATGCGCCCTTGGAGCTCTTAGCCCCTTTCATCTCGGGCTACCCAACCCCCTGATATTTTTCGGACTCTATTGCCTATTGATCGGCTACCTCATACTCAGGTCAACCTTCCTGCCTCGAATCCTGGGCGTCCTGATGGCGATTGGCGGTTTGGGTTGGCTGACTTTTCTGTCACCGCCGCTCGCAAACCATCTGTCTCCCTACAATATGTTCCCCGGCATCCTCGGGGAAGGAGCGCTGACCCTGTGGCTCCTCGTGAAAGGCGTGAACGAACAACGACGGAAGGAGCAGGCCAGCACGGCGGGGCAATGGCGAGTGCGGCGCGCCATTGAAGAACGCCAGGGCGACTGAAGAGGAGAAAGAATGTCATTTTCGCCCATGTTAGCTCTTCATATTTGCGCTGGGACCTTGGGATGTCTGTCCGGCGCCGTGGCAGTGTCGTTCCGCAAAGGGTCCCAGCGGCATCGCGCGGCGGGAAACATATTTGTCATATCCATGCTCAGCCTGGCTGCAAGCGGAGTGTACCTGGCGTTCATGAAATCCCAACCGGGCAATGTTCTGGGAGGCACTCTCACGTTCTATCTGGTGGCAACGGCATGGACGGTCGCCCGGCGCAGGGACGGGGAGACAGACCTCTTCGATTGGGGTGCGCTTCTGGTTGCCCTGGCGCTCGCAGCTGTCACGGTGACCTTTGGGCTGGAAGCGGCGAACAGTCCCACGGGGTTAAAGTATGAATATCCCCCTGGGCCTTATTTCTTCCTGGGTACCGTGGCTCTGCTTGCTGCCGCGGGGGACATTCGCATGCTCGTGCGCGGCGGTATTGCCGGCACACAACGTATCGCGCGGCATCTTTGGCGCATGTGCTTTGCCTGGTTCATCGCATCAGCCTCCATATTTCTGGCACGGGCGCACATCTTCCCCGCTCTAATGCGCAAGACCGGGGTACTTTTTCTCCTGAGTTTTCTGCCACTGATGTTGATGATTTTCTGGTTGGTCCGAGTTCGCTTCAAAAATGCATACCAGAGAAAGCCGGTGCCAAGCGCGGGTGATAGGTTACTCATTACGGACCCAGCCGCCATTCATAACGGCGCCCTGCCTCACACCTATAACTAAAGGAGAAGGAAACATGAAATGCCTGCGTATCACGATATCGGCTGTCCTGGTCCTGCTTGCCACGGCAGCATTCGCTCAGTCCGACGCCCAGAAGTCCGCCAACCAGGATAATCCGCTCAGCACATTTAACAAGTACGCCTACGCGCGCGTGAAGGGCATCCTGCTCCGCTCAGCCGAAAAAATGCCCGAGGAGAATTACAGCTTTAAGCCCATCGACACGGTGCGCAGCTACGGCCAGATCGTTGGACACGTGGCCGACGCGCAGTACATGTTTTGTTCCATCGCACTGGGCGAGACAAATCCCGCCCCGAAAATCGAGCAGACCAAAACCTCGAAAGCCGATCTCACCGCCGCTCTTAAGGAGGCCTTTGCCTATTGCGACAAGGCCTACGACGGCATGACCGACGCGTCGGCTACTCAGATGGTGAAGCTCTTCGGAAACGACGCACCGAAACTGGGCGTTCTGACGGTCAACAACATGCACAATATGGAACACTACGGCAACCTGGTCACCTACATGCGGCTGAAGAACATCGTTCCTCCCAGCAGCGAGCCGGCGTCGCCGCCACCGCCGAAGAAATAATGTGCCTTGGGGCGGCTGGGTGCGCCACTCATTCGCGCGGTTTGCGAATTGTTATTGCTTTGCGAACTTGAGCGAGCAGGGACGGCCCTCGAGGCGTGTGCCGGTTCCGGCCGAACCGTCGAAATGGGCCTCGATGTTGTAGCCGTATTCAGTGCCTCTGGGCGTGTCCCGCCCGGGCACGTATTCCTTGGAGCCGGTGCGACCTTTTGCATAAAGGGAAGCATTGCCATTGGGCGGGATCGTCCCATCGATTTGCAAGGAGCCTGGTTCACCTTCGGTGCCGTGCAGGCCGTGTAAGACGCCGTCTTTTACTGTGCTCACGAACTGAAAGGAGAAGCCCAGGGCGTCTCTCGCGGCGGGGCAGGAGACGGTCGTCAGCCACTTGCCGTCGAAGCCCTGCGTATCCGAGGCAAATGAGAGGTTCAGCAAGAGCATTAAGACGAGCACTGACAGGATATTTCTCACACGTCGCAGGTTCTCCCCCGTCGACGCGGTGTTGATACGAATGCACAGCCCACCCAGGGCACGCTGTAATCGTCGGTCACTGGTGTTGATGGAAACCGGCATCTGGGAACTCCGCACCGACCGGGAATTGACGTTCTAAAGTCTCACGCGGCGGTCTTGAATATACCGGGTGCTGTTTGTCGTTGCAAAATCGCCATGCGACTGGCAATCCCGGGAACGAGCCGTTTGCGGACCATGGAGCCGGAAGCGCCGGATGTAAAATCAGGGTCATGTCTTGCCCAGCCCCCAATGTTGGAGCGCGCCGCCCCAGCGGCAGCTATGCCTAGAAGATACCTCCCGACATTCTATCTGCTCCTGTTCTGTCTGCTTTTGTTTTGCGGCGCCCGCGCCCAGACCTCGGAGTTCGTACCCTTCGCCTCAGCCCAGCCGGTTCTGTCGGCGATGCATGACTCGCTGCCACCCGAACTGAAGGGCTCCGGCTCAGTCACCGCCGCCCAATGGGACAAATGGGTACGGAGCCGCGACCGGGACATTCGCAGCCGGCTGACGGGCGGCGAGGAAGATACTCTCACGAACCTGTTGCGGCTGGGCGTTACTTACACCAGCCAGGAGCGCATTTCGTTTGCGGACCTGGAGCGCTACGGAAAAGATCGTGGGATTGATGCCGTCGCCGATAAGCGAGCCGACGACCTTATCCGCGCACTGGCCGCTTCGCACCCCAACGAAGGCATGCTCGAGATGCGTGCGTTTCTCGAAAAGCACGGCTTCAGCCTGGCGACCCCAGACGGGCAGAAGAAGACCAAGGCCTATCTTCTGGCCAATCTGGCTCGCGAGCGCGACGAGGTTATCCGGTGGGAGGCAGAACTATCGGGGAAGAATCCGAACCTCTACCAGGCCTTCCAGAACCGTGGCATATCCACCGATAGTGATCTCTATCCCGACTACATCATCCAACTTCATTTACGGCATTTGATGGAACAGGGACTTTTGAAGGCGGGTAGCGTGCGCCGGGTGGCGATTGTGGGGCCCGGCCTGGATTTTGTGAACAAGAACGCGGGTGCCGATTTCTACCCGCCGCAGACAACGCAGCCCTTTGCCGTGATTGATTCGCTGGCAAGACTGGGGCTTGCCGATCCCAACACGGTGCAGCTTTACACCTTCGACATCAGCTCGCGCGTGAACCGGCACATCGAGCGCGCCCGTGCCATCGCTGCTGCCGGCAAGCCCTATACCATCCAGTTATTGTGTACTCCGTCGGAGCAGTGGGAAGCGACGTACCGCGTCGGCTTCCTCGACTACTGGCAGAAGTTTGGCGACCAGATTGGGAAGCCGGCCGCCAGAATTGCTGTTCCCGCCGCCGCGTCGGAGATCTGGAACCGCGCGGTGACGGTGCGCCCCGAGGTGGTGAAGCGGATTACTCCCGTGGACATGAACATCGTGTACCAGACCCTGCCGCTGCCGCCCGACCAGCGCTTCGATCTGGTGATCGGGACCAACATCTTCATCTATTACGGAGCGCTGGAACAGTCACTGGCGCGCGCCAACCTGGCGACGATGATGAAGCCGGGCGCCTTCCTCGTCACCAATGAAGCTTTGTCGGGCTCCGCGCCCTCGAAGCTGGCGGACTCGCTGAAGACCTCGGTGCCCTTTAAGGTGTCCGACACCGAATATGTTTTTAGCTATGTGCGGCAGAAGTGATGCGAGCGTGATGGTCACACCCGCGCCAGGTGCACGCCGAACCACTTCCTGCGGTCGCACCAGGTTTGCTCCAGCGTGAAGCCGCTCTCCCGCAGGATCGATTCGATCATCTCGTCCGTGTACTTGTAGCTGTTCTCGGTGTGAATGCGCTCGCCCTGGGCCGAAGACAGATGTCCAGGTCGAGCGCCGGCAGGAAGACCGATTGGGCCGCCAGTACTCTCCAGATAGATCTCCATGCGCGAAGCAGCGACGGTTCCACAGCGCGACGTGACGAAACAGATCCAGGTCGAAGTCCGCGTCCAGTTCGCGATTCAGGCGCGCCAGGATGTTCTTGTTGAAGGCGGCGGTGACGCCCTGCGGGTCGTCATAGGCCGGCACCAGAATCTTGGGACTCTTCGCGAAATCGGCGCCCAGCAGCAAGGCGTCGCCCGCGCGCAGAGTCTGCCGAATGCGGCGCAGCAGGCGAACCGCGTCGGCGGGCTCGAAGTTGCCGATGCTCGAGCCGATGTACAGCACCAGCTTGCGTCCGCTGATGCGGCTGAGCGCCGGCACTCCGCCGGTGTAGTCCGCGACGATGGGATTCACCCGCAGGTTGCGGGAACTGCCGCCCGAGTTGCCGCACGGCTTCGTCCAGCGCGGACGGCGAGACATCGATGGGGTAGAACAGCGCGCGGCTCTGGCGTTGCAGCAGTTCCTCGATCAGGATGCAGGTCTTGCTTGCTGTACCCGCGCCCAGTTCCACCAGCGTCAGCGACGGTCCGGCCTGCTGCAGTATCTCCGGCGCGTACAGTCTCAAAGATGCGAGCGCTCGGTGCGCGTCAGGTAGTACTCCGGGCAGCTCCGTGATCTGCTCGAACAGCTGCCGAACCCATCTCGTCGTAGAAGCAGCCTCGCAGGGAAGGCGCTTCGGGCGTCGCGGTGAGTCCCTCGCGCACCGCGAGGGCCACCGCATCGCTGGCTATGAACTGCAGTTGCTTGCTAGTCGCCATTCGGCTAACCGGATGCCCATGAACTGCCAGCGCGCATGGGGAGGAAAGAAATTGCGGTAGGTGGCGCCGGATGTGCGATTGCGGCGTCGCGCAGGAACCGCCGCGCAGCACCATCTGGTTGCACATGAACTTGCCGTTGTATTCGCCGACCGCGCCTGCCGCGGGCCTGAAGTCTGGGATACGGGAGATAGGCGCTCGCCGTCCACTCCCACACATCGCCGAACATCTGTGCCAGCCCCTTGGTGTCGGCTGCCGCTTGGGATGCAGCGCATCGTCTCCAGCAAATTGCCTCTCAACGGCGACAGGAACGGCGGCGACTTCCCATTCGAACTCGGTAGCCAGTCGCGCACCAGCCCAGCGGGCAAAGGCATCGGCCTCGTAGAAGCTGACGTGGCACACCGGCTCGTTCAGGCCAACGGCTCGCATGCCGTCCAATGGTGTAGTGCCACCACTCGCCGTCTCGCTTCTCCCAGTAGAGAGGAGCGTTCCACTGGTTGTTACGAACGCAGTCCCATCCATCGGACAGCCACAACTCCGCTTTGCTGTAACCGCCGTCGCGCATGAACTCCAGATACTCGGCGTTGGTCGTCAAGCGCGAAGCAAGCCGGAAAGGCTCAAGGTATACGTCATGACGCGGGCCCTCGTTGTCGAACGCGAAGCCGTCGCCCTCGAAACCGACGGTGATACACCCCTCCCGGAAAGTTGCGCCACTCCAGCGGCAATGCCAGCGCAGGCGCAATTTCCAGGCCTTTCCGCGTCTGCGCGATAAGCCGGACGCAGCGGATTGGTCCACAGTCCGTTCTTGACGTCGGTAATGATCAGTTCCTGGTGCTGCTGCTCGTGATTGATGCCCAGAGTCACCAGGTCAACTACCTCGGACGCAACGTCGTCCGATAGGAATTGGGCCATCGCCTCGTCCACGTAATTCCGGTAGGTATGCACCTCATCGAGTGCCGGACGGGACAAAATATGCCGCAACGCTCGCAGCGGCCGGTCGCCCACAGAGTTGTAGTAGGAGTTGAAGAGGTTTCGGAACTCCGGCTGGAATGGACGATAGTCTTCCGTGTACTCGGACAAGACGAAGGTCTCGAAGAACCACGTCGTATGCGCCAGATGCCACTTCGCCGGACTGGCGTCAGGCATCGACTGCAGGCTGTGATCTTCAACGCTCAGAGGCGCGCAGAGCTTGAGCGAGGCCTGGCGCACTGCCAGATACCTCTCCAGCAATGATGTCTCCTGGGAAGCTGCAGGAGTAACGGATCGCTCTCGGGATGTGCTCGTAGCCTGCATATCGAATGTTGGTCGAAGCTGAGATGCCGAAACTCACTGGCATGGTTGCGAGCTCAAAATCCGCAACACTAGGTCGAGTCCGGCCAAACGCACTCAAAAGAAGATGCACTCTCGAAACGAAAGGTACAAAATTTTCCTCGAAGCCGAGACGAGGACCAATGTTAAAACCGGATGAAAGAGAAGCAAAATCTATGGGTTAGGAGCCTTCCCCAAACTTGCCTGAATGCCGTTACTTTGCGGTCCGCACCGGCGCTGCGGGCTCGATGGATGGTTCTTCCACCGGGAACGAAGGCTGCTCGTAAAGTCCCCGGATGTCGTTCCAGCGAATATTCAGCATTTCTACCCCCATATTCAGGCCGTCGCGCAACGGGTTGATCCGGGAGCGGTGATCGTGCGCCCATTCCACCGGCACCTCGACGGTGTGCAGCTTGAACTTGTCGGCCAGGAACAATAATTCAGGATCGAAGCCCCAGCGCTCGATGCGCTGGCGGGTAAAAATGGCGCGGACCGCCGCCCGGGTGAACGCTTTGAAGCCGCACTGCGTGTCGCTATACCGCAGCCCGAGGGTGATCTTCAAGCCAAGGTTGAATAGCCGTCCATACAATTGCCGATGCCAGGGCTGACGTTCGGTTTGGAGGTCCCTCTGCAGCCAGCGCGACCCGATCGCGATGTCCGCGCCATCTGCGATGGCCTGGAACAGCTTGTCCGCCTCGTAGATGGGGGACGACAAATCAGCGTCGGTGAACAACAGGACATCACCGTTGCCGTGCAACATTCCGTTACGAACGCTGTAGCCTTTGCCGCGGTTTCCGGGGTTCTCCAGCAAATGGATCTCGGGGCTGGTGCTCGCGAGGCGGCGGACAACGTCAGCAGTATCGTCGACCGACCCGTCGTTCACTACGATGACTTCGGCAGCTATCCGGCGTTTGCGTACGTAGTCCAGCACTTTGGGCAACGACGTGGTGAGCCGCTCGCTCTCGTTGTAAGCCGGGATAATGATGCTGTAGTTCAAGTTGGCAGTCGGCAATTTGGGCGCTCGCTCATTGTATGCCAGCCGCAAGAACCATGAAGAACCGCAGTGGACAAGCGATTCGCAAGCTGTCTTAGGACTTGCGGCTTGTGCGGGCGCGGGATTAGCCTTCCCTTAGTGATGCGCGCTCTTCGTCTTCTCTGGGTCGTGCTGTTCGCCGTCGTCGCCAGCGCCGCTTCCAAGCCGCATGTTGTCGGCTTTGGCAGCCCGCAGGCGGTCAAGGTGTATGTCGGTGCTTCGGAGGAAAAAAGCATCGACATCACGGTGCGCGCGCTCTATGTTGACACCAGGCTGAAAGAGTTCACCACCGGCAAGCCGCACGACGTCACGGACCGGACATTCGTCGTTCGGCGTGCCTTTCGCATCAATGACGCGCTGCCCGGCGATACTCGCAAGTCGCCCAAATGGCTGTGGCAACTTGGAGGCTGGTTGCTGGTGGACCGCAGTTCGGGCAAGATTACGCAGCTCAAGCTGCCCGACTTCGACCCGTTTTATTCGGAGGCAAGCTGGTATCGTGACTACGCGGCGTATTGCGGCAGCACGGGCAACGGGGAGCGGCTGCTCGCCGTAGTTGCGCAGCTTGGCGTCAGGAAGCCGCTTTATCGCAAAGAACTCGGCAAGGCGAGCGGCGGAGATTTGCCGGACTCCGATTGCACTGCGCCGCGGTGGGAGCGCCAGCCCGCCCGTGTGACCTTCCTGCCGAAGACAGGCGAAAAGTTCACGGTGAACGTGAGCGGCCACGTCGCTGATGCGGCGACTGAATCCTCGGCGGAAGACCAATAGGCGAGATGTGGGGTAACGGTGAAGGACATCGACGAGCTATTGCGTGATGCTGAAGTCGCCCACGGACATCTGTGTGCCGGGCAGGTGCTCGGCGTCCGTCTCGCCATGCTCGGGCTCGAATTGCTGGGTATTGACGATCCCCACGGCAAGGACCGCAAGCGGCTCATCACTTTCGTTGAGATTGACCGCTGCGCGACCGATGCCGTCGCCGTGGTCACCGGCTGTCGTCTTGGCAAGCGTGCGCTCAAGTTTCGCGACTGGGGCAAGGTAGCTGCGACCTTTGTCGATGTCGAGTCCGGCCGGGCGGTGCGCGTCTGCGCCAAAGAAAGCTCGAAGGCGCTGGCACGGCAGATGCATCCCGAAATCGAAAGCAAGAACCAGCAGCAGATGCTCGCTTATCGCGAGATGCCGACCGACGACCTGTTCAGCGTGCAGTGGGTAAAGGTCACGCTGCCCCCGGAGGAGTTGCCCGGTTATAAGGGCGAGCGGATCGTCTGCGAGGAATGCGGCGAAGGCATCAACTTTCAGCGTGAAGTCCGGCAGAACGGGAAGGTGTTATGTCGATCCTGCGCCGGCGAACGCTATTACGAAGAGCTGCCCTGACGCAACCAGCCCGCGGCGTCGCTCTAGCCACGGATTTGCACGGATGAACACGAATCTCAGGAGAAAACATTGAAAGCAAATTCCAATCCGCGTCTATCGGTGTCAATCCGCGGTTGATTCTCGCCGTGGCCTCCTGAAGGGATGCTTCTTCAAACCATCATCCGGATACACTTACTACTTTTTTACCTTGCGTCAATCGCAAGCACGGCTTGGGTGTGGCCACGCAACCGGCTGAAGAAGTCGCCGATGATCTTTATCCAGCCGTACTTGCGGCGGAGCAACTCCTGCCCGTGCGCGACCTCGGGGCCTTCGCAGAGGCGAGCCCGCGCGTCCACCCACGCTCCGCGCAGGTTACCCCGCATGTCGCAGGGTGCGATTCGCACTTTCGAGTTGTTGCGGATGCGCTTGACCTTGCCCGAGTCCGCCTCGGCGTACACATAGAAGATGGTCTCCTGCTGCGCGAACCACACCGGAGTGCGCACGCCAACGCCGGTCTTGCGAAAGGTTTCCAGGTTCATGTATTTCGCTTTGGCGAACTGTGCGATGGGGTCAGGCATGGGCGAAGCACCTCACAAGATGAGCTTATCGCATCACGGTTCCCTGGAGCACGGAGGGTTGCCCATCGCCCCATCGCGATATAATTTCGGCGCCTCTCAAGGTTGACGATGATGGCTGCGATGCAAAAGAAATTCAAAGCAACAGCGCAAGGCGCGGGTCCAGGCAATGCATGGTGCTTCATCGCTGTTCCCTTCGATGTGGCCCAGTTGTGGGGTACGCGCGGCCGGGTGCCGGTGAAGGGCACCATAAATGGCTTCCCATTTCGCACGAACATTCAGCCGATGGAAGGCCGCCATCTGCTGACCTTCAACAAGCAGCTTCAGGCCGGAGCCAAGGCCCGGGCCGGCGATACGGTCTCGGTGGTGATGGAGCGCGATACCGAGGAACGCATCGTCGAGCCGCCCACAGAGCTGGCGAAGGCATTCCGCAAGGGCAACAAAGAAGCCAAAGCCTTTTGGGACAAGCTGGCCTACACCCATCGCAAGGAATTCGCGCAATGGATCAGCGGTGCCAAGCAGGAGGAAACCCGCGAGCGGCGTGCCGAGAAGGCCGTCAGCATGATCCTGATGAAGAAAACGATGTCCGGAACGAGGTAGTGAAAGGAGCCGCATGCGTCTGCTGCTGAACTGGCTGTTGAGTGCGATCGGTCTGCTGATCGTTTCTCACGTGATACCGGGAATCTACGTGCGCGACTTCACCGTCGCGCTCATCGCAGCGCTGGTGATTGGGCTGATCAATGCCACACTCGGGCTGGTGCTGAAGCTCATCACGCTTCCGCTCACCATCCTCACTCTCGGCATCTTCTGGTGGGTCATCAACGCGCTGATGCTACTGTTCGCGTCCAACTTTGTCCCGGGCTTCGCGGTGCGCGGCTTCTGGGCGGCGTTCTGGGGAGCGGTTGTGCTTTCGCTGATCAACATGATCCTGAAAGCCCTGGCGCGGGATGTGGAGCGGGCTTAGCATGATTTCCCTGTGATAGGATTTGGGCATGGATGCCGATCTCCTGCGGTACTTGGAAGGAATGGAAAAGCGCCTGTACGAGCGCATTGACGGGCGCGCGCTTGAAACGGAGAAGCGCCTGCGCGAGTACATCGACGAGCGCACGCATGACTCGGAAACTCGCATCGTTCGGGCGTTTGGCGCTTACCAGGAATCAGCGAGCGTGCGCATGCGGAAGATCGAAGCCGATGTCTCCAATATCAATGCATCCACCACTCAGCAGCTTGATGCCGTGCAATCGAAGCTCCTGGATCTGGAAACCAGGATTATTAGTCTGGAAGGCCCGCAAGGCAGAACTGCCTGAGCGAAACTAATCTAAAGACGAGAGAAAGTCTCTCCTCGGGATGAGCCAGCCGCTCTCTCCGCGCGCTCATTGGTTCAAACATCGGCAGAAGCCCGCAGGAATTTGCAGGCGCATTTGTCTCCCCGATCCGTCACAGCATTTTTTCTTCCTGCGGGATACAATGCCCTCGGCTGCCAGACTGCCAGGAGATTGTGTGCATGGCCACTACTGCACCTGAGCTCGAGACCACCTCCCTGCCCGCGAACGCCTATCAGCCACTGCAAGATGGTGAACTGTACGTGCCGCTGGTGCCCGCCAGCATGACCGTGCCGGAAGTTACCTGGCGCGCGGTGATTTGGGGCACGCTGCTGTGCATTATTTTCAGCGTGGCTTCGGCCTACTCCGCCCTGAAGGTCGGCCAGGGAATGGAGGCGGCGATTCCCATCTCCATCCTCGCCATCGGGCTGGCGCGCATGTACCGCCGCCGCTCCACCGTGCTGGAGAACATGATCATCACCGGCATGGGCGGCGCCTCCGGCAGCGTGGTGGCCGGCGCCGTCTTCACTGTGCCGGCGCTCTACATTCTCCACCTCGACCCCCATCCGGTGCAGACCATCTTCATCTGCCTGGCCGGCGGCTGCCTGGGCATTCTCTTCCTCATTCCTCTGCGCCGCTATTTCGTGCGCGAGCAGCACGGCAAGCTGCCCTTTCCCGAAGCCACGGCCATCACCGAGGTGCTGGTCACCGGCGAGAAGGGCGGCTCCCAGGCCAAGCTGTTGATCCAGGCCACCGTCATCGCCGCCATTTACGACTTCTTCGTCACCACCTTCCATGTCTGGAAGGAGTACCTGAACTTCCAATTTGTGCCGGTCATGCGAACGCTGGTCGATCGCAATCGCATGGTCTTCAACTTCGACGCCATCGGCTTCATTCTCGGCCTCGGCTACGTCATGGGCCTGCGCATCTCCATGATCTTTTGCGCCGGCGGCGTGCTGGTCAACTTTGTGCTGGTCCCGGTGATCTGGTTCATCGGCAGCCACATGGGCGACGTCACGGTCTATCCAGCAACGATTCCCATTTCTCACATGACGGCCACCGAAATCTACCGCAACTATGTGCGCTTCATCGGCGTGGGAGCCATCGCTGCCGCCGGCCTGGTCGGCATACTCAAGTCGCTGCGCGTGGTGGCGGGATCGTTCGGCATCGCGCTGCACGCCTTCCGCCACGGCGAAGCCCCGCATATGGAGCGGACCGACCGCGATATTCCGATCATGGCCATACTCCTCGGCGTGGTGGTGTCGGCCATCGCCGTCGCCGTCTTTTTTGGACAGCTGCATGTCACCTGGACCGTGGTGGCGCTGGGCCTGGTCGCTGACGCTGCTCTTTGCCTTCTTCTTCACCACGGTGGCCGCCAACGCCATTGCCACCACGGCGAACAATCCGGCCTCCGGCATGACCCTGCTCACCGTGATCGTCTCGGCGGTGGTGCTGCTGAAGTTCGGCCTCTCCGGAACCACCGGCATGTTCTTCGTGATGGCCCTTGCCGGCATGGTGTGCGTCGCGCTCTGCGCCTCGGGACAATTCATCACCGACCTCAAGGCCGGCTACTGGATCGGTTCCACGCCCTCGGCGCAGGAGAAGGTGAAGTTCATCGGGGTGGTCGCCGCGGCGATCACCGCCGGCCTGACCATCATCCTGCTGGCCAAGGCCTTCCAGTTCGGAGAGGCTGCGCCCGGAGACGTGCGCCAGGTGCTGGTCGCGCCACAGGCCTCCGCCTTGAAGGCCATTGTCGCGGGATTCATGAGCGGCCAGCCGGTCGCCTATATCCTGTTTGGCATCGGCGCCCTGATCACGGTGGTGCTGGAGATGCTCGGCGTCTCGTCCATGGTCTTCGCCCTGGGAATTTACCTGCCGCTGCAACTGACCACGCCCATACTGGCCGGCGGATTCGTCTCGCACCTGGTGAACAAGCGCGCGGACAAGACGGGCGGTGAGCGTGGCCGCACCATACGCGAGCGCGGCGTCATCATCGCCGGCGGACTGATGGCGGGCGGCGCGCTTGGGCGGCGTCTTCGGCGCGGCGTTGCGTCTGCTGCCCAAGTATCGTGAGGACCTGATTCAAACTCCGTTCTATAACAATGAGCCGATATCGCAGACCATCTCGGCGCTGTTGTTCGTCGCGCTGTGCCTGTACGTGTGGTTCGGCTCACTAAAGAAAGTGAAGGAATGATATGGACCAGGTGGGAAAATTTGTCGCCGACGCCGTGCTCGGCATTGACACACTCTGGGGCGGGGACGTCATGTGCCCGTCGGGGACGGGGCGCTTCATCGCCGACTCGTGGTTTTCCGACGAGCCGCTGCCTCTCGCTTACACCACGCCGGCAGCAGCGCGGGTGCGCGAAACCGGGGGCGTGGGTGGTAAGACGATCGACCGAGAGGCCATTGCAGCGTATCTGCGCGCGGTGGACTTGCCCAAAGCCATGGACGGATTGTGCGTCGAGGCGGAGAAAATCGGCGGGCTGCGCGGCCAATATCTCGCCGGTCTGACGTTTTCCCTCAGGACTATGTGGGAGCTGGCCATGGAGATGATTGGCGAGGGCAAGCCTGTCCCCTACGAGCGGTGCGTGCAGGCTTCGACTGCGAAGCTGCCGGAGCCGTCGCAGCCGGCAGCCAAGCGCGAACGAGTTGCTCAACTGCTAGCCCGCGCCGGTTATCCTGCTGCAAATGGTGGTCTGCTCGGCGCAGTTGATTCGTGGCGCAAAGACCGAAACACGCCCATGGCGTCAGTCAAAGCTCTCGGCGCAGCGGTCATCGCCTACTTCGACAACCTGAGCGCAGCTCACCTGCTGCCGCTCCTGCCAAAGGAACTCGCGCGTGTACCGCGCGCGAACATCGACTTCCTGCCGATCAAAGACGCGTGGTTCTCCGGCTCCATGAACTATCTTGGCCGTGCGCGTAACGCGGATGGCAGTCCGAAGTATGAAGCGAGCTACGAGATCAACGCCTCGTTGCAAATCAGCTTTCCGGAGTTTCAGCAGTTGGTCAGCCACGAAGTGGTGCCCGGACATGTGACCACGTTTGCCTATCTTCAGAATCTCTACGTCCGGGGCCTGGCCGGCTTCGAAGCCACGGTGCTGACCATGAACACGCGGGCTGCGACGTTGTTCGAGGGCCTCGCCAACAACGCCATCCTGATCGCGCACGGCGTGACCGAAGTGGACCAGTTGCCGGACGAAGACATGCAGATCGGCGTGCTGCTGGCGCTGTTGCAGGACGACGCCAAGAACCAGTCGTCGTATATGACCTGGGGTGAAGGCAAGCCGCAGGCAGAAGTGGCTACCACCCTGCGCCGCGATTTTCTGGTGAGCGAAGAGCGCGCCGACAAACTATCCGGCGCGTGGGGACGTCACCCGCTGCTGGGCAGGATGTACCTGCCGGCATATCGCTCCGGAACGGAGCGGGTCGCACAATTGCGGCGGACATTGCCGTCAGAGCGCGTGCTTCCCGCAATCTACGGCTGCTTCGGAGTGGTGGACATCAATACCGTGGATGAGGTGCTCAGGGCCGTATAGACTAGGCGATTCTCGTCTTGACCGCCGGGAATGACTCGGTTTCCAGCGTGTTCAAATCCCACAGCTGCGACGCGCGCTGGATGTCGATGCTCACCACCCGGCCTGTTGCGTCCCGCGCAAGCAAACTCGGGCGCATCCCGACTGATCAGAGCGCCAGGTCAACATCTGTTTGGCGGAAGTCATCACCTTTGGCGAGCAATGGCTCACCGGAGCTACATGCTAGGGCGTAAGCGAAACAGTCACCGAAATTAAGAGCGGCGGGGTGCCGTCCCTTGCCGAACCTGCGCCAGGCGCGGCGAGCTATCTCTACCTGCTCGACATCGACAGGAACGATTTGCAGGGCTGCGCGGTATACGAAGAGATCGAACTCACGACCGAGGGCCTCCCCGCGCCGGGCCTCCAGCACGATACCTGTTTCCAGCGCACTGGCCGCCGAGAGCAGGCAAACCGGCGCCGCAGTGATGGCATCAAGGAACGGCTCGCGCTCCGCCTCAGCCAGGAAGATGGCTAGCAATGCTGAGGTGTCAATCACCATGAATGCGGGACCCCGCGCTCATCATATCCAAGGATATCGTCCTCGGTCCGAGTGTCCAGTGTGGGCAGGGCATCTACCCGACGCAGTATTTCCAACAGCGCTTCTCGTGTCCGTCGGTTTTGCCGCTTGTGGCCTATTCGTTCCAGACGTTCCGCCAACGACCGTCGTATGGCTTCCGTGATGGATTCACCGGCCTGTTGCGCAACCAGTCGAGCCAGTCGTTCGGTCGCTTCGTTCTTGATGCTCAGGGCCAAGATCGCCTTCTTGAGGTTGAAATATATATAGGAGTATATATTACAACATTGCGAGACCATTGCAAATGCGCCTGCAAGGTTAGGTTCGTGTTAACTTAGCAAACTGCTCAGCCTCTACCGGCTCCAAGTGCGCGGTGAAGTGCCGCAGGAACGGCGCTTCAAAGGTCAGCCGCATGCCGTGGATCTGCTCGCGTTTCTTCCACACGGACAGAATGACCTCGATCACATAATCGATGTGGCTCTGGGTGTAAACCCGGCGCGGGATCGCCAGCCGCACCAGCTCCATCTGCGCCGCCGCGCCGAACATCAGGCTGCCAATCTCGACCGAACGAATGCCGCCTTCCAGATAAAGTTCCGCCGCCAGCGCCGCGCCGGGAAATTCATCCAGCGGGATGTGCGGCAGGAAGGCGCGAGCGTCGAGGTAGATGGCATGGCCGCCCGGCGGCTGCACGATGGGCACGCCCTGCTCGCTTATATGATTGCCAAGATAAGCCGTCGAGGCGATGCGGTACTTCAGGTAATCCTCTTCCAGCGATTCCTGAACCCCTACCGCGATGGCCTCCAAGTCGCGCCCGGCGAGACCGCCGTAGGTTGGATAACCTTCCGTGAGAATCAGCAGGTCTTTCTCCTGCCCAGCCAGCACCGCATCGTTGGTGCATAGAAAACCGCCGATGTTCGCCATGCCATCCTTCTTGGCCGACATGGTGCATCCGTCGCCGAGCGCAAACATTTCCTGCGCGATCTCTTTAGGAGTCTTCGCCGCGTAGCCCTCCTCGCGCTGCTTGATGAAGTAAGCGTTCTCCGCGAAGCGGCAGGCGTCAAAATACAGAGGGATACGGTGCTTGCGGCACACAGCGCTGACGGCACGAGCGTTCGCCATCGAAACCGGCTGGCCTCCACCTGAGTTGTTGGTTACTGTCAGCATGACCAGCGGAATGCGCTCGCGCCCCACGCGAGCAATGACGTCCTCCAGCGCGCCCACATCCATGTTGCCCTTGAAGGGATGGCGAGTCGCAGGCTGGCGGGCTTCGGCGATGGGAATGTCCAGCGCCTCGGCGCCGACGAACTCAATGTTGGCGCGGGTGGTGTCGAAATGCGTGTTGTTGGGGACGACGTTCTCCCTTCTTGCACATCACGCTGAACAAAATGCGCTCGGCAGCGCGTCCCTGGTGTGTCGGAATGACGTGCTGATAGCCGAAGATGTCCTGGATGGAGTCGCGGAAGTGGTCGAAGCTGCGGCTGCCGGCATAGCTCTCATCGCCCATCATCACCGCCGCCCATTGCCGTGTGGACATGGCGCCCGTACCCGAGTCGGTAAGCAGGTCAATCAGCACATCGTCGGCGGGCAGTAGAAACAGGTTGTAATGCGCGGCGCGCAGAAATTCCTCGCGCTGTTCGCGCGTGGTCCAGCGAATCGGCTCCACGCTCTTGATGCGAAACGGTTCGATGACAGTCTTGGTGAGCATGCGAAATCCTTCCTTTATGCAGACAAATTATCTTCGTGGTTTCGCAGGGAAAGCGCAATGATGCTCTTCGCCCTTCGCCTTTCGCCTTTCGCTTTTCGCCAGATGGGAGACTGACGGTTGCGGGAGAAACGCGATCTGCGCGAGGAGCCAACAGCGAAGAGCGTTCTTAGGCCGTGCGAAGCCGCACCGCATGGTTGGCCAGTTCATTGGCCTCGCGGTTTTCTTCGCGACAGATATGTTCGATGGAGAACTCCACTCCGCGCGCCAGCTTACGACAGGTCCAATTCAGGGAGTAGAGACGCGGGCTGCGGCAGGCGTACTCGCCCAACATCTGTTTGACCACGATCTGCGAGTCGGAGTAAACGCGAAGCGACTTGGCCTTCACGGCAACGGCGTGCTGCAAAGCTTCGAGGAGAGCAACGTATTCGGCAACGTTGTTGTCCTGGCGCCCGATCCACTTGGAAATCCTGGTTCGTTCTCCCGCGAGCGTTTCAATCACGATTCCAATGCCCGCCGGCCCGGGATTTCCGTGCGAGCCGCCGTCCACGTAGGCTACCAGATCGGGCATCAAGTTCCTTGTGAACAAGATGCTTCAAATCCAGGGATTCGTCAAGGGGCGAGTGTGGTTCTCCCCGAAACCATATTTTTCGCAGCACGGTTCTGTGAAAAACATGTGAATCTATTGCGGATGAACGTTTGTTAGCAAGCACAACCCCCGTTTTTTGTGCGAGTTGGGCAAAGTGATTCCCACACGCAAATAATCGTCATTTGCACCAACCTTCGGCGTTGACATTTATTCATGGTGTATTAGGATTGCTTTCGTCGATGGCCGAAAAGGCTGGCAACTAAAAGTAGCCGGGCAAAGTAGGCTGGGTGATCGAGTCCAGCGGGGTGACCTGCAGGACGGCCAGACCCGAAAAAACCGACGGCGTTGCGAGATGACCGTTGGGGTTTGGAACTGCGAAAGCAGTGATCGCACCGGGGGCTGTGACGGTACATGCGTCCACGCTGAGGACTCCCTCGCAGGAGTTGGCAGCTGGAGCATAACCAAAGTCACAGCCTTCTCTATTTTTCCCGCAAATTTACAGACCGCCTGCTCTACTCCCTCGCCTGAATCGCTTCCACTAGGCTCCTGGTCGTAGGCACTTTGATCCCATAGTGCTCGCCCCCGCGCAGAATCGGACCAGCAATGCCGTCCAGTTCAAGAGGTCGCTTGGCAGCTACATCTTTAGCCATGGAGCTGCGTATGGTCGGGGGAAAACCGTCGAAGATCCCCTGGAGTTTCACACTATCAATCTCTGCACCGCTGGCTCTTGCCACAGCGCAAGCTTCCGCGACGGCCGCATCCAATTGGCGCTTCCATTCTGCGTCCGCAAAGATTTCTCCCTTGTTTTTCCCGGATGCGGAGGTCACCAGAGCGAAGGGCGCCAGAAAGCAGAGCTTGCTCCACAGCAACGTCTGCTCGTTCTTAACGAACTCGCAAGTAAAGCCCATCTCACGCAGGCGCGCGATGATGGTTCCCAGGACTGGCTCCGCGCTCGCCGCCAGGTTCAGGCGAACCATGGGCGAGCGCTGCACAAAGCGGCCGGGACCTGGCCGTTCAGCCTCAACCGCGATGGTTGCCGGCACCACGTGGTCACGGCCAAAGCGTGCCCGCAGCACTTCGATGTGGTCCACTCCGTTGAGCAGGGGGACCACCAGCGCGGGCGATGACTTCACCGATTCCAGCGCCGTTTGCAGTTGATAAGTCTTGGTTGCGATCCATAGCACGTCAACCGGTTCTGTCAGTGTGCTGACGGCTTTCGCTGGCGCCGTGATGGTGCCTGACGGGCGCTCTAGAGTCAGCTTCCTGGGATACTCCGCCAGCTTTTCCGGCCGGACGATAACCGTAACGTCTTCACCCAGCGACGCCAGTGCCGTGCCGACGAGTCCCCCAACTGCTCCTGCCCCGAGGATGGCATGTTTCATGAAAGCACTCCCGCAGAGAAACTATACGACAGGCGCTTTGGCGTGGCGTCACTTCGCTTGATAATCCAGTGAAGCTGCGCCGAGAATCTTGCCGCCGTCGGACTGCTGTACCAGCACCACCACCTTGAGCTTGGCCGGGTTCCAATCCTGATGTGTTTGAACGTTGACGTTGGTTTCGTACTTCCCATTGCGAGCGCTGCCCAACTCCCGCAACTGTCGAACCACCGCCGCATGTTGCAGGGTACGGCCGCCATTTTCGCCGCCGCCAACGGCGGTTGAAAGCCCGTCCTCGGTAACGGCAAGCAGGACCCGCGGCTTGCCCTCCGGGGGCACGTTCTGCACTGCGACATGCAGCTTGTTGGGCGCCTGCCACTGCAGTGAGACCTGTGCCGGCTTCTGCGCGGCCGCGGCCTTCTCAATGTCCTCAAAGACCTGCGACGGCTTATTCCCTATCAACTGCAGGTGCCCGTCAATGACGATCTGGGGGCTGTACACAGAATCGAGATGAAACTGCCTGGCATAGTCACCCTGGCGCTCGGTGAACTGCGCGGAGGAGAAGCGGTCCTTCCATCCATCATGGTTCCAGTAGTCCACGTGCTCGCCGAGAAGAATGAGATCCGCGCCGGGCGGGGCTTTCTGGCCCAACTCAATCAGCAGCGCATCGGCAGGGGGGCAACTGGAGCAGCCTTCAGAGGTGAACAGTTCGATGACCACTGGAGTTTCAGCTGAGGCGCACACCGCAGGGGCGGCCATGAGGACAACAAGCGCGACGACAAGCAAAATCGATTTCTTCATATTGACCGTTAGGATGCCGAGCTGGGGCAATAAGTTACAGTTGAAACCAACTGTCTCAGTCAATCTGTCCAAGGGGCCTCCGGCTGTGATTGATAGAATCGTCAGCTTCAGGATGGTTGGATGACTTCGCGCGCCGCAAAAAAGAATGCCAAAAGTCAGCTCCGGAGCGGCGCACGCCCGGTTGCCTCGCCGCCGCAAAACCTGTTCAGCTCGCTCCATCGGCGGCCCTGGGTTCTGGCCGGGATTCTCGCAGTTGCGACCCTCGCCGTTTACCTGCCGGTGCATCATCATCCGTTTTTCACCATGGATGATGACCCGTACGTGGTAAGCAATCCGCACCTCAAGTACGGCTTCAGCCCGGAGGCGATCGGCTGGGCGTTCACCAGCTATGACCTGGCCAACTGGCATCCCGTGACCTGGCTCTCGCACATCCTCGACTATCAGATCTTCCAACTGAACCCCGCCGGGCACCACGACATCAATCTGCTGCTGCACGTGGCCAATGTGCTGCTGCTGTTCTGGGTGCTGCTGCGGGCGACAGGTTACGCTGGCCGCAGTTTTATGGTGGCGGCGCTGTTCGCGCTCCACCCCATCAACGTTGAAACCGTGGTCTGGATTGCGGAGCGCAAGAACGTGCTCAGCATGTTGTTTTTCCTGCTGGCGCTGGGCGCTTACCAAGCTTACGTACGGCGTCCCGCGCTCAGCCGATACCTGTTGGTGGCATTGCTGTTCGCGGTGGGCCTGATGGCCAAGCCGCAGGTCATTACTTTCCCGTTTGTCTTACTGTTGTGGGATTACTGGCCACTGCGCCGAATGTTCGCTGCGCAGGATTCTTCCACCCAAATTGCTCCGCAGAAACTCTACAAGCTGGTACTGGAGAAATTGCCGCTGTTCGCCCTCTCCGCCGGCAGCGCGATTATGACCCTAAGAGCGCAGCGGTTGGCTGGCGCTGTGAAGTACTATCCATTCTCCATCCGGCTGGAGAATGCGATTGTCGCCTACGTGCGATACATCGGGAACGCGCTCTGGCCAACGCGCCTCGCGGTGTTCTATCCGCACACGCCGCTCGTTATGTGGCACGTACTGGCGGCGTTGCTCCTGCTGCTGGCGGTAACGGTGTTGGTGGTCTTACGGCGCCAGCAGCGCTACCTGGCCGTCGGATGGTTCTGGTTTCTGGGAACCCTGGTGCCAATGATCGGGATCGTGCAGGTCGGCGAGCAGGCGATGGCGGACCGTTATGCCTACCTCAGCTTCGTCGGATTGTTTCTCATGATCTGCTGGGGTATCGCCGATTTGGCGGAGCAACGTCACCTGTCCCGGGCCTGGGTAGCTGGGCCGAGCGTGGCGGTGCTCATCGTCCTCGCGGGACTCTGTTACCGCCAGGTCAGCTACTGGGACAACAATGTGACCCTGTGGACGCGCATGCTGGCAATCACTCCGGGCAGCTTCGAGGTGGAGGAAAACCTCGGTGTGGCGCTGCTGGAGAGCGGACAGGCCGAGCGGGCGATGCAGCACTTCCAGGAAGTGACCGCCCTTGATTCATCTTCGCACGAGGTGATGGGGCGCGAACAAACCGGCTACGCGGCCGTGGCGCATCTGTATCTCGGCGCTTACGACCAGCAGCAGGGCCAGTTGGCGGAGGCCATCGAGCATTACCAGAAAGTGCTGAGCCTGGCCCAGTCCTTCGCCGCGCAGAATGTGTATGCGAACCTTCCGCCGGTCCTCACCAAGGTAAAAGCAACGGCTTTGGCCAACATGGGAGACGCCTATTTCGGCCTGCGGGATTACGGCGAGGCCAAGAGTAGCTTCCAAGCGGCGCTGGCGCTCGATCCGCGAAGCGTGCGCTCGTGGATTGGATTGGGCGTCATGGAGCAAAAGTCGGGAGAGCTGACAGGCGCCATCGAGGCATATTCGCGCGCCGTCAAGCTTCAGCCTTCCGACGTGGGATATCTGCTGCTGGCGCAAGCCCTGCAACAAAGCGGCCGAAGCGCCGAGGCACAAGCCGCTGCGCAGCAGGCCAAATTTGCATCGCGAGATCTGACCGACGCCCGGCGAAAGGTGGACAGCCTGTTGACACACTGACGCCCCCGCCCCTATTGCGCCTCGACTCCGGCAGGCTGCGCATTGCGACGGGGCCGGCGGTTCTCTTGCAGGATCTTCTTTCGCAGGCGAAGCGACTTGGGTGTGACCTCGACCAGCTCGTCGTCGGCGATGAATTCAATTGCCTGTTCCAGGTTAAGGTTCTTGAACGGCACCAGCCGAATCGCATCGTCGGCGGTCGAGGAGCGCATGTTGGTCAGCTTCTTCTCGCGAACAACATTGACCACGAGATCGTTGTCGCGCGAGTTCTCACCCACTACCATGCCTTCGTAAACTTCAACTCCCGGACCGACGAACATCTCGCCGCGTTCCTGCAAGCCCCATAGCGCGTACGCGGTGGTGTGGCCGTCGCGGTCGGCGACCAATGCGCCAGTCACACGATGCGGAATATCCCCCTGCCACTCGGTGTAACCGTCGAACAACGAGTTCATCACGATGGTGCCGCGGGTGTCGGTGAGCAACTCACTGCGCAGGCCGATAAGGCCCCGGCTCGGGATGACAAACTCCATGCGCACCCGGCCATAACCGTGGTTGTGCATCTTGTGCATCTGCGCTTTGCGCGCGCCCAGCTTTTCGATCACGACGCCGACAAACGATTCGGGCACGTCGATGGTGAGCCGCTCCACCGGTTCCATCAGCTTGCCATTAACGCGCTTGGTCACGATTTCAGGCTTGCCAACCGCCAGCTCGAAACCTTCGCGGCGCATCATCTCGATCAGGATCGCCAGTTGCAATTCGCCGCGGCCCATCACTTTGAACGAGTCGGTGCTCTCGGTGTCTTCCACCCGCAGCGAAACGTTCGTCAGCAACTCTTTCTCCAGGCGTTCGCGCAGGTTGCGCGACGTAACGTACTGCCCTTCGCGACCCGGCGAATGGCGAGGTGTTCACCATGAACTGGATGGCGATCGTCGGCTCGTCGATGGTGGTGACCGGCAGCGGTGCAGGATTTTCGATGTCGGTGATGGTCTCGCCGATGTTGATGCCCGTCACTCCCGCGACCGCCACGATATCGCCCAACTCGGTGGCCACGATGTCGGTCCGCTTCAGCCCGGAAAATGAGAACAGCTTGGTGATCTTGATCTTCTCCATCGACCCATCGCGCTTGGCGATGGCGACGTCTTCGCCGGTGCGCAGCGTGCCATTGAAGACGCGCGCAATGGCCAGCCGGCCGAGATAGTCGCTGTAATCGAGATTCGCCACCAGCACCTGCAGCGGGCCGTCTGCATCGCCTGGGGATGCGGAATCGTATTAACGATGGCTTCGAACAGCGGCTGCAAATTCTCGCCCGGCTTCTCGGCGGTCGGTCGTAGCCGTCCCCAGCTTGGCATTGGTGTAGAGCACAGGAAAATCAAGCTGATCTTCCGCCGCGTCGAGATCGATGAACAGGTCGTACACCTCGTTCAGCACTTCCTGCGAACGCGCGTCGGGACGGTCGATCTTGTTGATCACCAGGATCGGCGGCAGCTTGGCTTCGAGCGCCTTGCTCAGCACGTAGCGCGTCTGCGGCAGCGGCCCTTCGCTGGCGTCCACCAGCAACATGACGCCATCCACCATCTTCAGCGCGCGCTCGACCTCGCCGCCGAAGTCGCTGTGGCCGGGCGTGTCCACGATGTTGATCTTGATGTCGTGATAGAAAATGGCCGTGTTCTTGGCCAGGATGGTGATGCCGCGCTCGCGCTCCAGCTCGTTGGAGTCCATCACGCGCTCGACATGGGCCTCATTGGCGCGAAAGGTGCCGCTCTGGTTCAGCATGGCATCCACCAGCGTGGTCTTGCCGTGGTCCACGTGCGCGATGATGGCGATATTGCGAAGACTCGTGCTCAAAACAACGTTCCTTTCCTGTTGGGGGAAAACCGCGTGCGATCAGGCAAACGGAGGGCTTATGTGCGTAGTTTCAGTTTACAATACGGCGCGAAAACATGATCCCCGTAGAGAGATGAGACGTGCGCTGGTTTCGAATCGCGATGGGAATTACCGCAACATTGTTGGTGGCCGCCGCACTAGGGCAGCGGGCTAACCAGCCGTACAATTAAGGCTAAGTTGCGAAGCCGGCGTCTCCGCGAGTTAAGATAGCTTTACCTTTTACACGACTTCAGGGCTGAATGCGTATCCTTGTGCTCACGGCGTTGGCGCTGTTCCTCACTCCTCTGCTTGCTCCTTCCTGGGCGCAAACCAGTAACCCGCGCTCCGAGTCCTCCTCGACCCTCTCAACCTCGCCCGCCGATTTCTCGGAGGACCAAACCTTTTCTCGCTTTGAACGCGTTGCCCCGGGCATCAAGCCTCCCAAGGCGATTCACGCTCCCGATCCTAAGTTTCCGGATCTGCCTGTTGATGCGGAGCGGCACGGCACGGTCCTGATGCTCGTCGGAGTGAACTCGAAGGGACGGGTGGAAGCGGTGCGGGTAGTGCGCAGCGACGAGCGGGCCTACGAAGCAACCGCTGTCGAAACCGTCAAGAAGTGGAAATTCAAACCCGCCGAGAAGAACGGCCAACCCGTGCCGGTGCAGGTGACTGTCGAGATGAAGTTTCAAAGATAGTGGCTGGTGGCTAGTGGTCAGTGGATAGTTAAACAAAAGCCCACTATATGACCATCATTCGTCCGACGCACTAACTAGCCACCCAGCCACTGACCACTATCCACTTCCTTCACTGCCCCACGATCTGGCTCTTCAGAGATCCGATCGCAGCCATCACCTCACCCTGCTCCTTCTGCGGGACTTTGAATTTGTTGAGAGTCTCCGTCAGGTGCGCCGCCGAGGCGTTCCAGTCGGCTTCGGTAATGTGCAGGCCGGTGTGCGCCGTCTTCATGTCCTGGCCGGTGTAGATGCAGGGCCCGCCCGTGGCCTTGCAAAGGAAATCAACCACGTGAGACTCCACTCGCGCCTTTGACGTGTCATTCAGGCCAGTAAAGAATTTCGCCAGCGAAGGGTCTGTAGCCAGACGCACGATGAAATCCTGGGTCACCGCAACCAGCGCGTCGTAACCGCCAAGCCGGGTGTACAGCGACGGCTGGCCGCCTTGTTGCGTAGGCGCAGCGACAGCAAAGGGCGCGGCGCCAACAAACATCACTGAGGCCATCAACAAAGTTGCAAGCAACTGCTTCATCACTCTCTCTCCATGTTTTGAATTGCAAGCGGAGAACCGCAAAGCCAGGGTCGGCTCGCAACCACAGGGGACATCAACCCAGAGACACAACTCGAAATCTACGGCTCGAACTCGCCCTAGTTGTTTGCCGAAGCATTTACTGATATGTTCTCGTGGTTTCCGTTTGCTACCTCTATTACGAGGCCAGGCAGCGGGCGGATTTTACACCGGCGGGGATTTTCTGCAAACATGTTTTTGGCCGGTGTCGCTGTTAGCAATCTGTTACCCATTCTCAGACGTATTACGGTATGGAACCTGTCGAAAAGAGTTCGCGATCCCGGGGCGAAGCGGCGGATGAGATGCGCCTCATCGCGCGCATTCGCTCGGGCGATCAGCAGGCCATGTCGGAACTTTACGACCGGTATTCCAAGGTGGTGTACGCGGTGGCGTTGCGAGTGCTGCAGGACGCAGCGGCGGCGGAGGATGTGCTCCAGGACGTATTCTTGCAGCTATGGCGCAAACCGGACGCCTTCGATGCCAGCCGGGGCAGCCTGGCGGCATGGCTGGCGGTGATTTCGCGGCATCGTTCCATCGACCGGCTGCGCAAGCGGCGCCCGGAGACGGACATCGAGGAGTGTGTGATCGCCAGCGGCCCTGACTTGCGTGATGAAACCGAGCGCGCGCTGGTGGTGGAGAAGGTTCGCGGCGCGCTGGCGGAGATGAATCCTGACCAGCGCACCGCATTGGAGCTGGCGTTTTTCCAGGGCCTGACTCACTCCGAGATTGCAGAGAAAACGGGCGAGCCATTGGGCACGATCAAGACCAGGATTCGCACCGGCCTGCAGCAGTTGCGGGCCCGATTTGCATGATGAAGACACACGAACAATTCGCCGACGACCTGGCGCTGTACGCGCTGGGCGAGCTGGCCGGCAACGACCGCCAGGAGATGGAGGAGCACCTGGAGACGTGTGCCGCCTGCCGTCGCGAATTGCAGGCGCTGCGCGGCGACCTCGGTCTGCTCGGCTTGTCGAGTAGCGGGCCGCAACCTCCGGCGCGCAGTAAGGAGCGCCTGATGCGCGCCATAGCCGCCGAGCCGCCGCGTGTACCGGCGGGTGCTCCGGTCGAGCTGCCGCGGCGTACCCTATGGTGGGCCTGGGTTCCGGCGTTTGCTGCTGTGGCCCTGTTCTTCCTGGCGATCGGAATGTGGCGAGACAACCGGCACATGAACGATCTGGTGGCCGAGCTCAGCAACCGCAACCGGGACCAGGAGGTGCAACTGGATCGCCTCGCCGGGAGAGCTCAGACTGCTCCAATCTCCGGATGCGGTGCACGTCTCACTCAATCCGCATGAAGACGCCGCGGCAGCCGAGCGGCACCGCCATCTTCAGCCCATCGCAGAAGCGCATGATGTTCATGGCCAGCAACCTTGCCCCCGTGCCGGAGGGCAAGGCCTACGAGTTATGGATCATTCCCATGCAAGGCGCGCCCATGCCGGCCGGCGTCTTCAAGCCC
This sequence comes from uncultured Acidobacteriaceae bacterium, assembly GCA_963703645.1. Classification (GTDB taxonomy): domain Bacteria; phylum Acidobacteriota; class Terriglobia; order Terriglobales; family Acidobacteriaceae; genus Bog-257. The sequence goes on along the minus strand of CAVPFD010000041.1, from coordinate 96,426 downwards.
GACGAGCACGGCAACGCCATGATGATGGACCATCCGACATGCCGCGAGGGCGTCGATCGCCAAGGCTTTCGCCATCACCCTGGAGAAGGAAGAAGGCTCCGACAAACCCACCTCGCCAATTATGTTGATGGGCGAGGTGACCGCGGGCGGATAAAGGCATTTGGGCGACGATTTACACAACTCCGCACAGTCTTTTCCTCAACTATCTACCGGAGACCTTTAGATAGGCTCTAGCAGCACCGGCACCCACCGCTACACTAGATGAAGATGGCCAATCCCGGGGATTTTGCGTACACCCTAAAGCAGCAGGCCGACATCGTCCGCATTGTGGGCGAGTACGTCACCCTGCGCAAAGCCGGCGCGCAAAACTTTCAGGGCTTGTGTCCGTTCCACCAGGAAAAGACGCCTTCGTTTTCGGTGCACGCTTCGCGGCAATTCTTCCATTGCTTCGGCTGCGGCGCGTCGGGCGATGTCTTCGCTTCGTGCAGAAGATCGAAAACATCACCTTCCCCGAAGCCGTGCGCCTGATCGCCGAGAAGCTGAAGATTCCCATGCCCAAGATGAGCTTCTCCTCGCCGGAGGAGGAGCGCGTCAGCCAAACTGCGCGGCGGCCTGATCGACATTCACGAGCGCGCCTGCACCTTCTTCCAGGAGCAACTGCGGAAACCGGAGGCGGCGCACGCTCGCGAGTATCTTGCCTCGCGCGGAATCACTCCCGCGATCGTCGCGGAGTTCCGCATGGGCTTTGCGCCCGACTCCGGCTTTCTGCTGCGCGACGCCCTGCGCGGCGCAGTGGAGCGAAGAACTGCTGCGCGAGTCCGGCCTGTTCTCGTGGAAAGAAAAAAGCCAGTTGCCAGTTGTCAGTGGTCAGTTGCCGAGGCTGCTGATGCAAGCGCCGCGCCGGCAGCTAACAACCGACAACTGGCAACTGTTTACTCCAAGTTTCGCAACCGCGTGATGTTCCCCATCTGCAACGAAACGGGCAAGGTCATCGCCTTCACCGGCCGCACGCTGGCGACCGACGAGAAGGCCGGCCCCAAATACCTGAACTCGCCGGAGACGCCGATCTACTCCAAGTCGCGCGTGCTGTTCAATCTTGACAAAGCCAAGGAAGCGATCCGCAAGCTCGACTACGCCGTCCTGGTCGAAGGCCAGATGGACTGCATCTCGGTGTACACGGCGGGTTTCCACAACGTAATCGCCAGCTCCGGCACGGCCTTCACCGAGCTTCAAGCGCGGCTGCTGGCGCGATTCAGCAAGAACGTCGTGGTCAACTTCGATCCCGACACCGCCGGCGCGGCCGCGGCCGAGCGCTCGCTGGCGTTGCTGGTCAGCGAAGACTTCCAGATCAAGGTGCTGACGCTGGAGGCCGGCTTCGATCCCGACCTCTACATCCGGCGCAAGGGAGCGGCAGCCTACGGCGAGGCGTTGTCGCACTCGCAGAAGTACTTCGACTACCTCATCGAGCGGGCGCGGGCGCAGTTCCCCGCGCGGACTCCCGAGGGCAAGGTGAAGGCGCTGAACTACCTGCTGCCGCACGTTCAGCGAGTACCGAGCCGCATCGTGCGCGACGAACTGGCCAACGAAATCTCGCATCGCCTGGGCATCGATTCGGCGGTGCTGCGCCAGGAACTGCGCCACGCCGCACGATCGCGGTCAGCCTCGCGGGTGAGCGCAGCTGGCACTGGGACGCTGGCCGACGCCGAGCGCGTGCTGATCCGCGCGCTGGCCAGCCGCGAGCTGGCGCGTAGTCCGGTGAGTGACCGCGTGGGGCAGGACCTTGACTTCGAACCTGAGCGCCAGGCGCATTTCGCCCTGACACGGGAACGGCTTCACGAGGGTTCGGCGGCAGGAGCCCTGATTGACGCGCTCCTACTCGCGCAGGAGCAGGGCCTCGATCCGATGTCGCTGCCGCTGGAAGAGGCGGACCGCAATCTGCTCGCAGCCGTGCTGATGAACGAACGCGAGGAACTGACGCCAGAGTTGCTGGAAAGCGCGATCCGCTCGCTGCGACGGCGGGTTTTCCGGCGCCAGCTCGACGAGCTGCAACAGCAGTTGAAGGACGCCGAGCGGCGTCAGGACCCAACCGCGGCGGCGAGGCTGCTTCAAGAGCGTGTCAAGCTGCGGAGGGCCATGACCGCCACGGGCGACACTGTCTAGGAGCCTGCTCTTGCCTGGAAGACGGTAAGTAATTGATCCCAAAAGGATGAACCCAATGTTCGGAGCGAAACATCTAACTTGTGTAGGAGGCCGTGGATCCGAGGGTAATCTTCTCCGGTTACCAAAGGTTGTGGCCCATGCGAAAAAAGCTAGGAGGCGGGCCTGGCTTTGTGCTAACATTCAAAGGTTTCCGTGTCTGCCGGTGCCCCAGTACCGGTCCCGCCCAAATATGCACACAAGAATGGCGCCTCCGGCAGTGAGCGGCGCATAAGGAAATTCCGCTTTGGCTCTAGACGACAAGTTCGACGACATCAAGAAATTGATCGATGCAGGCAAGGAGAAGGGATACCTCACCTACGACGAGGTGAACGAACTGATCCCGCACGACTTGCATTCGCCCGACGACCTCGAGGACCTGCTGACCACCATCGGCACGCAGGGCATCGATGTGCTCGAAGGGCCCAAGATGCCCGGCTCGCTCGACAAGAAGTTCGACACCGAGCTCGAAGCCGGCGAAGACGTCGAGCTCGATCTCACGCCCGGCGCTCTGGAAAAGACCAACGACCCGGTCCGCATGTACCTGCGCGAGATGGGCACCGTGCCGCTGCTCACGCGCGAAGGCGAAGTCGAAATCGCCAAGCGCATCGAGCGCGGCCAGCTCCGCGTTCTGAAGGCGCTCTCGCGCTCGCCTATCGTGATCCGCGAAATCGTCGCCATCGGCGACGATCTGAAGCGCGGCGTGCGTTCCATCAAGGAAGTGGTGCTCTTCGACGAAGAGGAAATTACCGACGAAGTGCGTACAGAACCGCCTGAACGACATCACCGGAAGGATTGACGAACTCGGCACGCCACTACAAGAAGTCGGGCCAGCTCGTGGAAAAGCTCGCCGACATTCCGCAGAAGAAGAATCCGCGCGGATTTCGCAGAACGCGCTGGGCGCTGGGCCGCGAGCAGGTGGCGATCTCGCGCGTCATCCGCAAGCTCGGCTTCACCAACACTGAACGCAAGCGGCTGATCGATCGCGTCAACAAGACGGTGGACAGCATGCGCGGGCTCGATCGCCAGGCCGCCAACTTCGAGAAGCGCGCTGATCAGACGCGGTCTGACGAGCAGAAGAAGGAGTTCCGCCGTCAGGTGCGCGGCATCCGCGTCGACCTCGAGCGCATGGAGCGCGACGCCGGCGCGAGCTTCGCCGAGCTGAAGCGCACCCAGCGCGAGATCGTGCAGGGCGACGTCGACGCCGAGTACGCCAAGCGCGAGCTCATCGAAGCCAACCTGCGACTGGTGGTTTCCATCGCCAAGAAGTACACCAACCGCGGCCTGCAGTTCCTCGACCTGATTCAGGAAGGCAATATCGGCCTGATGAAGGCGGTGGACAAGTTCGAGTACCGGCGCGGCTACAAGTTCTCGACGTACGCGACATGGTGGATCCGGCAAGCCATCACCCGCGCCATCGCCGACCAGGCGCGCACCATCCGCATTCCGGTGCACATGATCGAGACCATCAACAAGCTGATCCGCACCTCGCGCCAGCTTGTGCAGGAACTCGGACGCGAGCCCACGTCGGAAGAGATCGCCAAGCGCATGGACATTCCGGTGGCCAAGGTGCGCAAGGTGCTGAAGATCGCGCAGGAACCGATCTCGCTGGAGACGCCAATCGGCGAAGAGGAAGATTCGCATCTGGGCGACTTCATCGAAGACCGCGCAGTGGTCTCACCGGCCGAAGCGGTGATCAATGTCAACCTCAAGGAGCAGACGGCGCACGTGCTGCGCACGCTCACGCCGCGCGAAGAGAAGGTGATCAAGATGCGCTTCGGGCTGGAGGACGGCTCCGAGCACACGCTCGAAGAAGTCGGCCAGTCGTTCGCCGTCACCCGCGAACGCATCCGCCAAATCGAGGCCAAGGCGCTGCGCAAGCTGCGTCATCCTTCGCGCTCGCGCAAGCTGCGGGCGTTCATGGACGGAGTGCACGACTAAGAGCAGTTGTCAGTTGTCAGAGACCGGGGCGCGAAAGCGTCCCGTTTTTTTGCTGGGTCGAATCGTGTGAGCAGCAGTTCTTGGCGATGTTGCTTGCACCGAACATCTGCTCTCGGTCGAGATGACAGTTTCCGGCGAAGAGCTGCCCTGCTGCTCTACAATCGAAGCCGGGCGTTATGAAACATGCCGGCGGTACATTGAAGAATATCTTCGCCGACACCTTGCGCCGAAACGCTGGCGACGATGCGCCGCTCCTGGCTTGGCCGCTGGCCTGCGGAGGTAAGGTGGCGGAAAAGGCGACCGCCATCGGCTATGCGGACGGCGTTCTCACGGTCGAGGTGCCCGACGCGGCCTGGCAGCAGCAACTGCGGGGACTACACCACGAGTATCTTGCGGCCCTGAGGCCGATAAGCGCTCGGCCGGTGGACGCGATCAAGTTTGTGGTGAAAGGCCGGCCAGAGCGGCTGTCCCGTTAGAGGGAGCAGTATGGTTACGGAAAAAGACGTCTCCTATGTCGCTGACCTTGCCTACCTCGAGCTTACCGAGGACGAGCGCGTGCGCATGTTGAAGGACCTGAACTCCATCCTCGGCTACATTGACCGGCTGAATGAGTTGAACACGTCGCAAGTCGAGCCGATGGCGCAAGTCGCAAGCGGCGCCGGCCAGGATGTTGGGGGAACCATGCGGCCCGACGAACCGCGTCCTTGCCTGCCCCACAACGCCGCGATGCGCAACGCCCCAGTATCGGATGGGATTTTCTTCAAAGTGCCCAAAGTAATCGAGCGCTAGCCAGCATGAACCTTGATCCCCTCACAGTCGATTCCGCGCGCACTGCAGTGCTGGAAAAGCAGACCACAGCCACGGCCCTGGTGGACGCGTTCTACCAGAAGATCGAGGCGGAAGACGTAACGCTTGGCGCTTACCTGACGCTGTGCCGGGAGCATGCATACCAGCAGGCCGCCTACATTGACGCGCTGGCCGATAAAGGCGACGCGCTGCCACCGTTGGCGGGGGTACCGATCGCGATCAAAGACGTGTTCACCACGAGAGGTGTGCGTACAACGGCGGGCTCGAAAATCCTGGCGAACTTTATTGCGCCCTATGACGCCACTGCCGTGCAGAGGCTGGAAGGCGCGGGCGCGATCATTCTCGGCAAGACCAACTGCGATGAATTTGCCATGGGCTCGTCGAACGAGAACTCCGGCTTCCATCCGGTGCGCAACCCGCATGACCACTCGCGCGTGCCCGGCGGATCTTCCGGCGGCTCGGCCGCAGCCGTCGCGGCGGGAATGGCGGTCGCTTCCATCGGTTCCGACACCGGCGGTTCGATCCGGCAACCGGCAGCATTCTGCGGCGTGGTGGGACTGAAACCAACTTACGGGCGCATTTCGCGTTACGGATTGATCGCGTTCGCGTCGTCGTTGGATCACGTCGGGCCCTTCGGCAAGACCGTCAAGGACGTGGCGCTGATGCTGCAGTGCATGGCCGGCCGCGATCCGCTGGATTCAACCTCAGCCGAAGTGCCCGTGCCGAATTATCTGGAGCGCGTCGGCGCGCCAATTACAGGCATGAAGATCGGAGTCCCGAAGGAATATTTCGGTGAAGGGCTCGATGCCGAAGTCCGAGCCGCAGTGGACGCAGCCATCCAGGAGTTGGCGAAGGCGGGATGTGAGATTGTTCCCATCTCGTTGCCGCACACCGGATACGCGATTCCGACTTATTACGTTGTCGCCACGGCCGAAGCTTCGTCGAACCTGGCGCGTTACGACGGTGTGCGCTACGGCGTGCGTGCTGGCAATGGCGTGACCCTGGCGGGAATGTATCGCCAAACACGCGACGCCGGCCTGGGAACGGAAGTGAAGCGCCGCATCATGCTGGGGACTTACGTGCTCAGCGCCGGGTATTATGACGCGTACTACCTGAAAGCCCAGCGAGTGCGTAGCCTCCTGGCACGCGACTTCGACCAGGCTTTTGCGAAGGTTGACGCGATTGTCACCCCGACGACGCCGACAGCGGCATTCAAGTTGGGCGAAAAAACCGATGATCCACTGGCGATGTATCTTGCCGATATCTACACCGTGACCGCCAATCTGGCGGGCGTTCCGGGAATCTCGGTGCCATGCGGAAAAAACAAAGAAGGATTGCCAATTGGAGTTCAGATTCTAGGCAAGCATTTCGACGAGCCTACGGTGCTGCGCGTCGCTCACGTCGTGGAACATGCGATGGCGGCGGTCGTGAATCCACTTTCGGGTTCTCCGAAGGCCGGGGGTTAAGGAGGAAAGGACCGCTGGCTCACTTCTTCTGAAAGACCGCCCACGCGCCGGTCGTGGCGAGCTCCAAGCGCAAGGTGCACTCATCAGGAGCAACATGGCCGAAAGAAAGATTGAGGTGCGATTCGGGGGCCGGAAGCTCACCCGACTCCATCGGCACTCTCACCAAGTCCATATTTTCGACATACTTCCCGCTGGTGTCGGTGCTCTTCGAGATGACTAACGTCCACTGCTTGGCGGTTGGAATCAGGTACATGGTGTAAGCGCCAACCGCAAGATTCGCCCCGCCGATTTCGACCGGGGTGTTGGTGAATAGGGTGATGGGCTTTCCGCCGGGGGCCCAGACTTTGCCGGCGGGTATCTCGCGCCCGAACAGCGGCTTCTTGGGATTCACCGAAACGCGCTGGTACTCAGCCGCGAGTTGTTTGTCGGCATCAAAGTTGCACGTAACGGTTGCGCCTGAATTTGCGTCCTGAGCGAAGGCCGCGTAAGTAAGAAGCAGGAAAGCGACGAGGCTGCAGGATGTGACGACGCGCATGTTCAAATCCTCCGCAAGATAGCTGTCTGAAACTCTGTATGATACCCGCTTGACCCCAGGATTGGCTGTGATTTGCGTCTCATTCCGCTGGTTGCAATCCGCCGCGGAACCCACAAACCGCCTTGTCCATATTCGGACATCACAGTTACGTTTGTGGGCGAACGACCGGCCACTAGGTAGCTTATCCTATTGCTATTGCGAGAGATAGTCTTCTCAACCCCTTGGCAACCTATCTGCCCTTCGTAGTCAGGTGAGAGATATGGTTGCGGCCAACGAAGAATCGGTCGTCCTGATTGCCGAAGATCAGGAATATGTGCGTGAAGCGCTGGCTATGCTGCTTCGCGGGCAGGGTTATTCGGTAACCCTGTGTGCCTCGCCAAATGAGGCGCTCACCGCCGCGCAACAGCGCACCCCTGATGTCGCCCTGCTGGACATGAATTACCAGCGCGACAGCACCTCCGGCATCGAGGGACTGGAACTGATTCAGCAGTTGCGCCAGGTGGACGGGACGCTGCCGATCATTGCGCTCACCGCCTGGGGCAACGTGGACCTGGCAGTCAGTGCGATGAAGCATGGCGCCTCGGACTTTATTGAGAAGCCGTGGCGCAACGATGCCCTGCTGGAAAAAGTTCAATCACTGACGCAGCGCGTGCAGCGGGTACGTTCGTCGCAGCGCATCTCAGAGTTCGAACGTCATGACGCGCAGGAGTTGCAGACGCGCATCGTGCCGCGGCGCCATCTGGTCACCCAGGGAATCGAGATTTTCGGTGACAGCATTCCCGCCGGCGCGGTGGGCGGCGACTACTTTGGAGTCTGGCAGCCCACCCCGGACGCGCTGCACTTCTGCGTGGCCGATGTCTCGGGCAAAGGCACGCCAGGCGCGATGATTGCGGCCATGCTCTATGCGTCGGTCAGTACGCTGTCGTTCTCGAGCAACAGTCCCGAGCTGATTCTGGGCCAGGTGGAGACGATCCTGCACAACCAGTTGGGCGAGGGGCACTACGTCACCATCTTCTACGTAGTGCTCGACCTCAAGACGCGCGTTTTGCGTTTCGTGAATGCGGGGCATTGCCCGCCGATCTTGAGGCACAGCGATGGGTCGTCCGAATCGCTTGCCTCGACGCGTCCGGTGCTGGGGTTCATGCTGGACTCGGCGTTTCGTTCAGAACAACTGCGGTTGGCGGGCGGTGATTGTCTGCTGCTCTATACCGACGGCGTCACGGAAGCGACGAACGATGCAGGCGAGGAGTTTGGAGCTGAGCGCCTGGCAGCGAAGCTCAACGGCGGTGGCGGGCCCTTGCCGGAACAGTGGCGGGGCATTATGCAGGGCGTCCGCGAGCACGCCAACGGCAACTTCTCCGACGACGCGACCATGGTGCTCATCTCGGTGAGCTAGGGCAGTTCAGGAATTGGTGTAAGCCAGGTTCAGGTGGAGCGGGCGTTTCAGGCTCGCTCTACCGAATTGCGCAAGAAAAAAGTGCTCTCCTCACGTCAGCGCTGGGTGCTGCTGGTGCCAGTCAGTGTGCGCCTGAAACATCTCCGCGGCCGCGACGACGGCGCTGTCGTTCAGTACCTGCGCAAGGAATTGGATGCCGATTGGCAGCCCGCTTTTTGTAAATCCGCAAGGAACGCTCACCGCCGGCAGCCCGCAGAGATTGCCGATGCCACCGATGGGATCAGCGAACGAAAGATCAGTCTCGAGATTGGTATCCAGTGTGGACGCAGGAATCGGCAGCGACGGTGCCACGAGCACGTCGCACTGTTGAAAGACGGCGTCCATCTTTTGTTGCAGCACACGGCGGATCCGTTGCGCGCGGATGAAGTCCTGCGAGTCAACGGTTTGCGCGACGTAGCCTCCAACCCGGCTAAGCGGGTCGCTGAGCTGCGCGACTCCTCCTGATTCGATGAGCTTGGAGTAAGCCGAAGCCGCTTCGACGTTGATTACGATTCCACCAGCGGCTTCCCAGGGGCCCTCCGGCAACGCGATGCTGCTGGTCTTCTCTCCAGCTTTGTGAAGTACGGTTAGAGCCTGCTCGAACGCGGTGGCCACATCGGGATTGGGTTTCTCCCACGCCTTTTCGACGCTGGCGATGCGCAACGAGCTTACCGGCGGAGTGTAGGTAAAACGCGCGAGCGACTCGGGCAGCGAGCCGGCGTCGGTCGAATCGTGTCCGCTGATGGCCGCCAGTACCGTGGAACAATCGTCGGCGGTGCGGCACATAGGGCCAATCTTGTCCATCGAATAAGACAGCGCCATGGCGCCGCCGCGCCCGACGCGCCCGAAGGTTGGACGCAATCCGGAGACGCCACAGAACGCCGAGGGGCAGACAATCGAACCCCAGGTTTCGGTGCCAATTGCGAAAGCCGCCATAGCAGAGGCGACGATCGCACCCGAGCCGCTCGACGAGCCACAGGTCCAGCAGTTCGTGTTCCAGGGATTTTTCGCCGCACCGGTCACCGATGCCGCCGCGAAGCGGTAGCCCAGCCCACCGGCCAACTCGATCATCGCCGCTTTGCCCAGCAGCACCGCGCCGGCTTCGTTGAGCTTGTTGATGACGTTCGCATTGTAATCAAAGCGCTGGTTCTGGTACGGCTTCGCCCCCCACGTTGTGGGATATCCCTTGACCGCCAGCAGGTCCTTGGCGGCGTAGGGAATCCCATGCAGCGGCCCGCGATAGTGGCCCTGGTTGATTTCCTCCTCCGCCTGCCGCGCCTGCTGCAGAGCAAGCTCGGGCGTCAGCGTGGCATAGGCGTTCAGCATCGGGCCGTACTTCCGGCTGCGCTCGAGGTAAGCCTCGGTGAGTTCGACGGGCGACAATTTGCGCGTCTGAATGCGATGGCCCAAGTCGCGCACGCTGAGGTAGAGCACGTCTTCGCTGATCATCCACGGCTCCTCTCGCTTCCGACTTCCGCATCCGTGAACTTGAGCACTGTCGCAGGCTGGTCAGAGTTGTCGAGCGGAAACGCGCGAAACGCGGCCAGGGGCTTCTGGCCTTCCATGACAAGACGGTGTACGTCCTTCTTCTCGGCGTCGCTGAGGCGGCTGCCATAGTTCTGGATGATCCACTGGTACTTCAGCTCGCCTTCCGCCTGTAGCTCAGGCGACAGGGGCGGCGAAGCCTGCGGCGGAGCACCGGGCGCGGCGGCCGGCTTGGGCGGAGTCTCCTGCGACAGCAGCGTGGCCGGGACGACCGCGGCAGTTGCCGCGGCCAAGGCAGTGCGGCGGGCAAATTCGCGGCGAGATAACTTGCTGTCCGATTCGCAAATTTCAGAACTTTCAGTGGATACCGGCTCCTGCATATTCGTCGCTCCTGTGCAGTCCATCGCGGGAAGTGCGAAAGCGTATCGGATGCGAACGAGCTAGTCAATTGCCGGGCATCATGCCCGCTGCAACGGAGTAAACCACACTGACACAACCAATCCGTTCGCCCATTTTGGGAAGCGAGACGTCGATTCTTGACAAAATTCCTAGCGGCCTCAGGCGTGCTGCGCAACAATGAGGACTGGTAGGCGTTCTCCCACCCCGTCAACCACTATCTGCACCGTTTCTGTTCGCGGTGCTTTTCCCCACTCATGTAGCCGCGACGAAAATTCTCAAGCGCCGGTTGAAGGAGAAAGCCCATGCAGGCTCGCCGTCTTCGTCCATTTATTCTGGTATTCGCTGTCACAGCAATCTACGTTGTCGCTCAAGCTCAGACACCCCTGCAATTCGTTCCCGTGGTGCCGTGTCGCGTGGCCGACACGCGCAACGCGCCCGGCCACGGTTGGCCGCGGCGGACGATGCCGGTGATCTCCACCCTGAACTCCGTCGACGGCCGCACAAGCCAATGCCGCCATCGTTCCCGCTGGACAAGACGCAGCCATTAGCGTCTTCGCCAGCAATACCACGCACGTGGTGATCGACATCGATGGCTACTTTGTGCCTGCCAATAGCTCCACCCTGGCTTTCTTTCCACTGACTCCGTGTCGCGTGGCGGATACCCGCTGGAACAACGGGCCGTTAGGCGGCCCTTATCTGCAGGGCCAGGCGCCGCGAATCTTTCCCATACTATCGAGTTCCTGCACCATTCCCGACAGCGCACAAGGGTACTCGCTGAATTTTGCTGCTGTGCCGCGCAATGGCCAACCGTTGGGCTACCTTACCGTATGGCCTACGGGCCAGTCACAGCCGTTGGTGTCCACGCTGAACGCACCGACCGGCACGGTGGTTGCCAATGCGGCCATTGTGCCGTCCGGGAACCAGGGCGCGATCAGCGTCTTCGCCAGCAACGACACCGACCTGGTTGTCGACGTGGATGGTTACCTCGCGCCTCCGAACTCCGCACCGAATCCGCTTTCGCTTTATGCCCTGGCGCCCTGTCGCGTGATGGACACTCGCAATGCCAGCGGTCTCTTCAGCGGAACCCTCCCAATCGAAGTCCTGGAGAGTCCTTGCAACGTTCCCAGCGCCCAGGCTTATGTAGTCAATGCGACCGTGGTGCCGCAGGGACCCATGGGTTATCTGACGTTGTGGCCCGATGCTGAGGGGCAGCCCTATGTGGCAACCCTCAATGCCCTGGATGGGGCGGTGACCTCGAACATGGCTATTGTGCCTACGCTCAACGGAGCAGTCGATGCCTTCGCTTCCAACCCGACGCAACTGGTGATGGACATCTTCAGCTATTTTGCCACCATCGCTCCTTTGACCATTCCCACCAAGTCGTTACCTTCCGGAACCGTGAACTATAACTACACCGCCACCCTGGGCGCCACCGGCGGCGTTACCCCGTATACGTGGAGCATCCCCTCAGGCAACTTGCCTCCCGGCCTGGGTCTGAACGCGAGCACCGGAGTGATCTGGGGCATGCCCACGATGAGTGGGGCTTATCCTTTCACCGTACAGGTTACCGACTCGCAATCGCCCTCCGCAGCCACGGTGGTGCCACTCAGCATCACCGTCAACTCCTCCCTCGCGCAATTGAGCCTCGTGACTGCGTCGCTTCCCTCGGGCACCCAGAATTCGCCTTACAGCGCGATGCTGGCAGCGACAGGCGGAATCACGCCATACATCTGGAGCATCAGCAATGGCAGCTTGCCTGCCGGTCTGATCCTGAACAGCAGCACTGGGGCGATCACCGGTGCGCCCACCGGCGGCGGCATCTCGAACTTCACGGTGAAGGTCACGGATTCGCAACAGCCGCCGGCGAACGCCAGCGCTCAACTTAGCATCACCATCAGCCCGGCCGTGCCCTTGCACATCACCACCGCCTCGCTGCCGGGCGGCACCGCGGGCGTGGCCTATAGCGCACCCATCACCGCCATCGGCGGCGTCTATCCCTATACCTGGAACATTACCGCCGGCACATTACCCAAAGGGTTGAACCTGAACACCAGTACCGGCGTTATTAGCGGCACTCCAAGTGTGGTTGGAACCCCCACTTTCACCGTCCAGGTCACCGATTCGGAAACTCCACCGGTGAGCGCCAGCGCCCAACTGAGCATCACCATCAGCCCCGGAGTCGTGAAGATCACCACCAGTTCCCTGCCCATCGGCATCGCAGGACAACCGTACAGCGCGACCCTTGCAGCGACGGGCGGGGTCATGCCCTATAGCTGGAGCCTCACCTCCGGCAAGATGCCCGACGGCCTGAGCTTGAACAGCAACACCGGCGCCCTTACCGGCACGCCACAGAATGTGGGGGTCTCGAACTTGACCTTCCAGGTTACCGACTCCGAGACTCCGCCGGTGAGCGCTAGCACGCAACTGAGCATTACTATCAATCCAGCTGGCGGTGGCGGCGATCCTGGAGCTCTCAAGGGCAATTATGCCTTCTACCTGAACGGCTTCAACTCGGCAACCCAGTGGACGATGGCCGGGAGCTTTGTCTCCGATGGCAAAGGGAACATCGCAAGCGGAGTTGTGGATATCAATTCGGTGACCGGTCAGCCATTCAACACAAGCATTAACGGGACCTACGCCATCTCGACCACCGGATTGAACACGATCACCATTCATGGTCCATCATGGGGGCCGATGACGCTGGCATTCGTTCAAATCGCTACCGGCAGCGGAAGAATCATCGAGTACGACGATCTGACCGGTCAGGGCAGCCGTGCCTCGGGTGTCCTGCGCAAGGCGGACCCCACCGCGTTCTCGCTGAGCAAATTGAACGGCGGCTACGCGTATGGGATGACCGGAGCGGACAACCTTGGACGCCACATGGTTAACGTCGGAGTCTTCTCGCTGACTTCTGGAGCCATCAGCGACGGGGCCTGCGATATCAACTACGGACAGCTCGACACCTGTACCTTCTATGGCAGCGTATCTGGCATCGATATCACAACCGGCCGCGGCGTAAGCACGGTCCAAAGCAACAATGGCACCAGCCATCAGGCGGTCTATGTGGTCTCGGCAAGCGAGCTGATGATGGAGCAAATTGATTCCGTTCCCATGACCAATACTCCGCTCCTCGTGGGCTCGGTGCTGCAACAGAGCGGACCCTTCGGCAATGCATCGCTGAACGGCAACGCTGTCATGTATTTCCAGGGCGTCCACTGCGGGGACGGACTTGACCAGAGCGGCGCTGCCGTCTTTAGCTTCGACGGCAACGGGAATGGAAATTCCATCGCCATGGACGAGGACTTGGCCGGAACAATAACCCAGGATTCGCCCCAGCCGGCCACCTACACCGTGAGCTACAACGGAGCAGCCGGCTTCCTCTGTCAGAACGGAGGTTGTCCTGTGGGCTTCCTGGTCAGCCAGAACAAAGGCTTCTTTGTAGGCGCCGGTTGCACATCGATGTTCATGACCTTCGAACCGCAAATCGGTGGCCCGTTCTCCAATGCATCCATCCAAGGGACGTACGCTGGAGGCTCACTCGGTCCGGTTGACTATGCAAATTCAGGTAATGAGGTGGATTTGTTTTCGGGCGACGGGCAGGGTACGGGCACGGTCAGTGGATATTCCAGCAACAGCGGTGGGCTTGATCAGTGGTTTGGCGCGATCGTTAACTACTCGATCGCTTCGAATGGCAGGGGAACAGGACTAGATCAAGGGGGCAACACTCCAAGCGTCGTCTATGTGATCTCACCCACCAAGTGGCTCGTCCTGCAGCCCCACGCGGACGCGCGGGTGGATGTGTTTGAGCACTGGTTCTAGATCGCGATGCAGGTGTGGCCGGCGTCTTCGGGAGCCGGCCTTTTCTTCGTTGCGCGTCTGACTCGATCGTCACGACAATCACGGTGATCAGATCGTCTGGGCTGATGGCCATCAAGCTTCGATTCCCCAGGTACAGTCAATAGTGTCAGGGACACTACCCGGATTCTCGGATTCCCATTTTGGGAGACGAATCGTTAAGTTTTGTTGCAACGTGACCTGTGTACTTGAGGCCTGGCTGCTTGGCGCGATATCACCGAAATGCGAGGAGGCGTCGTTGTGTCTTCGCTGGCCGCACTCAGTGTGCGGACCATGAAAGCTCTTTAACAATGCGTCGTTCCATGGCTCGGCAGCCAGCCGGATTGGGGTTGATAAGCATGATAAGCATGATAAGCATGATAAGCATGCTTATCACATATTTGCTTATCATGCTTATCATGCTTATCACGTAATCAGAAGCGATAAAATCTTTGTTATCAAGATGTTGATGCGAAAATCCCTTGATTTGCACTGCCGCACGGATAGCGAAGGGGAGGGTCTGGCGCACGCGGCATACGAGCGGGTTGGCTGGTGGTCGCAGTCGGCTTGGAAGGATATAAACCCAGCTAGATGACGACGGTCTCGTGGTACTCGCCGTACACGTGCCGCATGGCGTCGGAAATTTCGCCGACAGTACCATTGGCTTCGATGGCCTCGACGATCACGGGCATCAGGTTGGCCGTTCCGCGCGCGGTGTCTTCCACTTGCTTGATGGCGGCTTGCCACTTCGCCTGATCGCGCTTGGCACGCACAGCACGCAGGCGTTCCACCTGCTTGCGCTCCAGCGACTCGTCCATGTGCAGCAGCGGTATCGACTTCTCCTGGTCAAGCTCGAAGGCGTTCACGCCAACCACGATGGCTTCGTGACGATCGACGGCCTGCTGATAGATATACGCGGCATTCTGGATCTCCTGCTGAATGTAGCCGCGTTCGATGGCCTTCAGCGTGCCGCCCATGGCATCGATTTTGTCAAGGTAGGCGCGAGCGCCAGCCTCGATCTGGTTGGTCAGCGCTTCGACATAGTAGGAGCCTGCCAGAGGATCGATGGTCTGCGGCGCGCCGGACTCGTAGGCGACGATTTGCTGCGTGCGTAACGCGATGCGCGCCGACTGCTCGGTGGGCAGGGCCAGCGCCTCATCGAAGGAGTTGGTATGCAGCGACTGCGTGCCGCCGAGCACAGCGGCCATCGCCTGCAACGCAGTACGGACGATGTTGTTCTCCGGTTGCTGGGCAGTAAGCGTCGAGCCCGCGGTCTGGGTGTGGAAGCGCAGCATCCAGGACTTGGCATTCTTGGCGCCGAAGTGGTCGCGCATGATGCGGGCCCACATGCGGCGGGCAGCGCGGAACTTCGCCACTTCCTCCAGGAAGTTGCTATGCGCGTTGAAGAAGAACGACAGCCGCGGTGCGAACTTGTCCACGTCGAGACCGGCGTCAATCGCGGCCTGCACGTAGGTCATGCCGTTGGCCAGCGTGAAGGCGACCTCCTGCACGGCGGTGCATCCCGCCTCACGCATGTGGTAGCCGGAGATGGAGATGGTGTTCCACTCGGGCACGTTCTCATTGGCGTAGGAAAAGATGTCGGTGATGATGCGCATCGCCTGTGCCGGCGGGTAGATGTAGGTGCCGCGCGCGATGTATTCCTTCAGCACATCGTTCTGCACCGTGCCGGAAAGCTTGCGCACATCGCGTCCAGTGCGGCGCGCGGTCACGATGTACAGCGCCAGCAGAATCGACGCGGTCGCGTTGATGGTCATCGAGGTGGAAATCTTCTCCAGATTGATGCCGTCGAACAAACGCATCATGTCTTCGATGGAATCGATGGCTACGCCGACCTTGCCGACCTCGCCCATGGCGAGTGGGCTGTCGGAGTCCATACCGATCTGTGTCGGCAGATCGAAGGCCACGCTCAGTCCTGTCGTTCCCTGGCCCAGCAGGTACTTGTAGCGTTTGTTGGATTCTTCGGCGTCGCCCATGCCAGCGTATTGCCGCATGGTCCATAGCCGGCCCCGATACATGGTGGCCTGCACGCCGCGGGTGTACGGGAATTGCCCCGGATAATTGAGGTCGCGATCGTAGTCCCATACCTCGAGGTCGGCGGGCGTGTAAAGAGGATGCACGTTGATATGAGACGAGGTTTCCTGTTCGCCTGCGGGTTTGGTCGCAACTGCGGCGTTTTGCTTTGTTCCCGGCATGGAAGGCGGCCCTCAGTTCTTGAGATAGTTTAACTATGTACCTACCGCAGGAAAGCCGCTATGACGTGCATCACAAATGCTAAAAGCAGCTTCGAGTTCCAAGTTTCCCCTCGAAACCCGGAACTATCTTTTCCGCGATCTCCAGAAGGAGCTCACGCCAAAGTAGGCGAAGACGAGCGCGAATGTGGCTGCCAGTGCGATCTTCCCTACCCCGGACGTGCCAGCCTGATAGCGGTGATACTGCCGCACGGCCGCTCCGCCGCCGACCACGGCGAGCACGATGAACAGCAGACCCGTGACTTCCAGCCAAAGCACGTGAGCGACGCGGCCGACGCTGCGGAGCGTGACACTCCCAGCCCGGTAGAACGCACGCACCCAGCGGTTTTCCCCGCCCTTCCTCCCCGCAACACGAAGCAAAGCCCGGCCCTGAGTACCGAAATCGCGGGATGGCACGTTTGACCTCGTTTGGCACCTGCGGTTGGTGCTGGAAAGCGTTATTCTAACAGCCGGATTTCTGGCCCTGCCCGGTGGGTTGGCGGTAACCCGGGGTGAAGGCGTTTACAAAACTTTGACCCGCAATTTGCATCAAAACCATGACGCTGGGACTGTGAAAGAGTTACAGTGTTGCATTGCGGAACTCCCGCTCGTGTTCCGGGAAAGGGACCAGGTGACATCGTGGATAGCCGACTCAAAGGGCTGATGAAGGAATTGGGGGAAGCGATCAACAGTTCGCTTTCTGATTCTGACGAAATCGCCGAGGTCATCTCGCGTATCAAGGCGGGCGGGTACGATGTGTTTCTTGTGCTGGAGGCGACCATCGGCCTCAACCAGCGCGGTGAAGACTTCGTCGAGAAAAGGCAGATCAAGACGCCGCGCTCCTCCGGCAATTTCCAGGTAACCACCCAGGACGTGAAATTTCTGAAGTCCCTGCGCATCAGCGTGGACGACGCGAAGCATCAGTAGGCGCTCCTCGCCAATCCGTACCGCTGAGAGTCATCCGGTGTGCTAACATTCCGCTTCGCCTGTGGGGCGGACTGCGTCACTGCGGCCGAGGCAGCCATTCTGTCCACGAGCTTACAACCCCTGACCGGGGAAATCGCACTCGGAGAAGTCACCAGGATGAGAGACACCCTCGGAGTCTTGCTGGCTGGAGGAGCGGGTGAGCGTCTGTACCCGCTGACACGCGATCGCGCCAAGCCCGCGGTGACGTTTGGCGGCATCTACCGCATCATTGACATCACCCTCTCCAATTGCATCAATTCCGATCTGCGCAGAGTTTATATCCTGACGCAGTACAAAGCGCTGTCGCTGAACCGGCACATCCGCGAGGGCTGGGGCAACATCGTGGGCAGCGAGCTGGGCGAGTTCATCGAGATCCTGCCGCCGATGAAGCGCGTGAGTGAGAACTGGTACATGGGCACCGCCGATGCCGTGTATCAGAACATCTACTCCATCGGTTCCGAGCAGCCGAAGCACGTGCTGATCCTCTCGGGAGACCACATCTACAAGATGAACTACGCCCTCATGCTGCGGCAGCATCGGGACTCGGGCGCGGACGTCACCATCGCGACCATCCTGATCGAGCCGTCTGAGACCAAACATTTTGGCGTGGTCGAGATTGACCGCACCGGCCGGGTGGTCGGCTTCCTGGAGAAACCAGAAGAGACTGAGCTGCGCTCGCCGTACAACCCCAGTATGGTGTCGGCTTCGATGGGGGTTTACCTGTTCAACGCTGACGTACTCATCCCGGCCCTGCTAAAAGACGCTGAGGACCCCTCATCGCGCCACGACTTCGGGCACAACATCCTGCCGAGAATGGTGGGCGATCACAAGGTCTACGCGTTCAACTTCATCGATGAGAACAAGAAGGAGGCTCTTTACTGGCGTGATGTAGGAACGCTGGAAGCCTACTACGAGGCCAACATGGACCTGATCTCGGTGGCCCCGGTATTCAACTTGTACGACAAGGCCTGGCCAATCCGCACCCACATGAGGCAATATCCGCCGGCCAAGTTCGTCTTCAGCGATCCAGGGCGCACCGGAGAAGCGCGCGATTCCATCGTTTCCATGGGCTGCATCATCTCCGGCGGCGCCGTGCGTAGCAGCATTCTTTCACCCGATGTCCGGGTGAACTCTTATACAGAGATTGACGGCAGCCTGGTCTTCTCTCACGTAAACGTCGGCCGCCATTGCCGTATTCGCAAGGCCATCATTGACCGTGACGTTCACATACCAGAGGGAACGGTCATCGGCTACGACACCGAAGCCGACCGCGCCAAGTACCACGTGACCGATAGCGGAATCACGGTGGTCACCCGCGACTATTCGATGTTCGAGAACCCGGTCACCGTGGATTACTTCACGTCGGAATAGTTTCCGTGCACTCCACAGTCACAGGTCGGCATGACCAAACCGAACCTCACAGAACGTGGGACGAGGTTTTTCACCACAGGGGCGCAGAGCACACGGAAAGAAAAAGAAAATCAACTCTGCGATCTCCGTGTCTCCGTGGTGAATTCGTCGCGTCCCGCCGCCCAGAGTCTCGCAGTTGGGATTAAGTGTCGGGCGCTACTTGTGTTTTTTGGGTTTCTTTTTCGCTGGTCTCGCCGGAGGAGGCAGCTTTGCGGCGTGAATTTTGCCGGAGTGAATGGCTTTCCTCAGTTCTTCCCAGTCTTTCACGGTCTGATTGGCGTAGTTGGCCCCGAACGTGGCCATTGCCAGGTCGAACTTATCGTTGTTTCCCAGATAGGCCGATATGGCGCACGCATCGCCGGAACGCGCGTGCCCCTTGGAGAGCAGCTCGCCGCACATCTCCGCGTATTCCACCAGCCCCGTGCCTTTGAGATCTTCGTCCACGATGCCTGCCTTGTGGTCACGCAACTGACGCACGACATACTGGCGGCTGCCGATGGAGGTCCATCCCAAGAAGATGTCAGACTGCATTTGCATGGCGCGGCCGCCTTCTGCGGTCCGCTGTCCCTGATGCGCCGCCACCGGGCTGTGCGGCAAGTAAGACGCGTAGGCCGATCCTGGCTCTTCCTTGATCTGAATAAATAACGGGTCGGAAATAGCGCCCGCCCCGAACATGAGCAGCACATAATCACGCAGTCCCACACTGCCGGTTCCCACCACACGGAAGGCGACGTCCTCGACCTGATACTGAGCGAAGAAATGTGCCCTCTCGGGAAGGAGTGTCCGGGCATACGTACCCAGAGATGCCACAGCGGAGTCGCTTTCCTTCTGCGAAATGTGATATTGCGTCGGCTTCTTGTCGCAAAGAACGTGCTTGCCGCCGCGTAATACAGTCAACTTCTTCAGATTGTGCTGCGGCGTAGCCCGCTCCGCTTTGCGAAGGGCAGAGCGTACGGGATCGACTTCGCGGTAGATCTGAAACCGCGCCAGATCCACGAACGGCATTTCGGAGAAGCGGTGCATCCAGATTCGATACCGCCGCGCGAAAGCAAGCACCGCATTTCTACACTGCTTTTCGGAATTGCCCGCCTCGCGTCCGGCCAGCACCAGGCTCGCCGACATCCGCTTCACGTCCCATTCCCAGGGCCCGACGATGGTTTCGTCGAAGTCGTTAATGTCGAAGATGAGCCGCCCGTCGGGAGCTTCGAATGCGCCCAGGTTCTGCACGTGCGCGTCGCCACAAAGCTGGGCCATCAAACCGGTGTGCGGCAGTGGGGCCAGATCGGCCGCCATCAGCGGCACCGCCCCGCGAAAGAATCCGAACGCAGAAGCTGCCATGTGGGCCCACTTGATGGGCAGTAGCTCCGGCATACGTCCTTGTTGCGCCCCCAGCAGGAGATCGATTACGTCCTGCTTACGGTCTTTGGGGTTCCATTTTGCCTGATCAATGCGCTTGATCTTATCGCGACAGATCCGGCCCAGCTGGCGCCGTTCTTCGCGAGTCAGAATTTTGGACTTGCGGCTGGGCATGGAAGGAAACAGCAAGCATCATACGCCAAACGCGGAAGGTCTCAACAAAAAAGCACGACAGCGTGCTATTCGCCGTCCGCATCCAAGGTCACGGCGTGCTCAGTAGGTAGATCATTGTACAGAGCCCAGCAGGATACTCGCATTAGGCTGTGGCGGAGTAACGGGGCTGCGGGCCGCGCTAAGATAGAAGGAGCCAGTTTGAAGGAGAATCGATGTCGGCCATCATTCTTGACGGAACGAAGATCGCGGCCCAGATCAAGGCAGAAGTTGGCGAAGAAATCAAGGAATTGACTGCGGCCGGCCTGCGGCCGGGCTTGGCGGTCGTGCTCGCCGGGCACAATCCAGCGTCGGAAATCTATGTCCGCAATAAAGTGAAGAGCTGCGAGCAGCTTGGCATTTACAGCGAAAAGCACACGCCACCCGATACTCTGACTACTACAGAGCTACTGGAGCTGGTGGACGAGTTGAACCACCGGGACGAGATCGACGGCATCCTGGTGCAGTTGCCACTCCCGTCGCACGTGGACGCCAAGAAGGTACTGCTTGCGGTTGCGCCGGAGAAAGATGTAGATGGATTCCATCCTATGAATGTGGGCTATCTCTCGACGCAGCGTCCGGGGCTGGTGCCGTGCACACCCGCCGGCATTGTGGAAATCCTAAAGCGCAGCAGCATTCCCATTGCTGGCGCTGAAGCGGTAGTTGTGGGACGCAGCGACATAGTGGGCAAGCCAGTGGCGATGCTGTTGCTGAACGGCAACGCCACGGTCACAGTTTGCCATTCCAAGACCCGCAACCTGCCCGCGGTCTGCCGTCGCGCCGACATCATTGTCGCCGCCATCGGTAAGGCGGGCATGATTACTCCAGAGTTTGTAAAGCCAGGGGCGACGGTCATTGATGTTGGCATGAACATGGTCACCGATCCTGCCGAGTTCCAGAGGTTCTTCGCTGGAAACGAGAAGCGTGAGCGCGACTTCGCCGCGAAAGGTTCGACCTTGATGGGCGATGTTCATCCCAAAGTCGCTGAAGTCGCCGGAGCCATAACTCCTGTGCCTGGGGGAGTCGGACCGCTCACTATCGCCATGCTGATGAGCAACACCGTGAAGGCGGCCAGGCTGCGCCGTGGGCACACTGTGGGAGCTGTAGCGGCTCGTTAGGTCTCGTACAATGCCGGGTTGCCAGAAAGCGCGCCGAGGAAAGTATCATGAGCCATATTCAATGCGACGTTGATGGCGCGGTGCATTGCATCGCTCTCAATCGTCCCGAGAAAAAGAATGCTCTGACTGCGGAGATGTACGGCGCCCTTGCCGACGCAGTGGAGCGAAGCGAAGCCGATTCCGCCGTGCGCGTGATGTTGCTACATGCAATCGGCGACGCATTCACGGGCGGCAATGACTTGCTCGACTTTCTGCAAAAGCCCTGGGCTGGTCAGCAGATGCCGCCGGCGGTGCGCTTCATCCATGCGGTGGCGCATGCGAAAAAACCCATCGTCGCCGCGGTGCAGGGCTTGGCGGTGGGCGTAGGCGTGACCATCCTGTTGCATTGCGATCTGGTGTACGCCGCCGAAGGAACCCGGTTCATCATGCCCTTTATTGACCTCGGCATCGTTCCCGAAGCCGCGTCAACGGTATTGCTGCCGGCACTCGTGGGGCGCCAGCGGGCGTCGGAGCTACTGATGCTGGGTGGTCCGCTCGATGCCCAGCGCGCATACCAACTGGGATTGGTCAATGCTGTTGTTGCCCCGGACGCGCTGTTCGCCACCGCCTCGCAGGCAGCCCACAAACTGGCGGAAAAACCTGCGGGCGCGTTACTCGCCTGTAAGCGTCTGTTGAAGCAGGCAAATCAGGCGGAAGTGAACCGAGCCCTGTACGAGGAGGTGGCGGAGATCAAACAGAGGCTCGATTCACCGGAGACGAAGGAAGCCCTCACAGCGTTTGTCGAGAAACGGAAACCCGATTTTTCCAAGTTTCGATAGCATGCGCTTGACGCAAGAATCCGCGGTTAAGACAAGATCCCCAGCTAAGGCAGGATTGAATTTGTCGAGGGCCAAGGATGCTGGATCGATTGTCGGGACTTTGCCGGTCTTTGCTGTTAAAATGCCATCAGTCCACTAACTGCCTGTTATGCTATTCGAGAAAGGGGGGCTAAAAAGCCCATGTCAAGAATGAAAACAGCTATATGTTGTTTGCTCGCATCCCTGCTCCTAGTCTTGACCCTGCCCGCGTGGGGCGCCGACAAGAACAAAGACGAAGAGACCATCAGAAACGCTGCCACGGTATTGCAAGCGATGGTCGGCGGCCAGGACATTCCAGCCAGCGTAGTCGCGAAGGCTGATTGCATCGTAATTCTGCCCAGTGTGAAGAAGTTCGCCGTTGGCATTGGCGGAACCGGAGGCCGTGGTCCGATGACTTGCCGCGAGGGGGCTAATTTCACTGGCAAATGGTCACCGCCCGCCATGTACAGCATCGGTGGCGCCAGTGCCGGTTTTCAGGTCGGCGGCACGGCTAAGGATTACATCATCCTGGTCATGGCGCCGACGGCGGCGAACAAGCTGCTGGACGGCAAAGTTAAGGTCGGCAGCGACGCGACCGCAGCGGCTGGTTCCGGAGCCAGCGCAAGTACGAGTACTGCTGACATGCTGACCTACTCCCGCACTTCGGGACTTTTCGCTGGCGTGTCACTCGACGGCGCCTCGCTCGATCCGGACAGCGACGCTAACCAGCGCCTGTACGGGAAAGCGGTCAGCGCACGCGAGATCGTTGGCGGCACCGCAGTGAAGGCGACGCCCGCTGGCCAGCAACTGGTTTCCCTACTTGATAGCAAGGCGGGAAAGAAGATGTAATTGGCGAACCGAGCAACTGCGACAGCAGTTCTCGCCGCGCTTCAGCCTTCCTTAAGAAAACGAACGCCCCGTTCGTATGACCGGGCTTGAACGGGGCGTTTTATTTCGTGGTGACTCTGGTTTGCCAGCGCCAGCCTCCGCCGAAATCCTGAACGAGACAAAGCCGAGGCGAAGGAGCCAGGAAACTTGGCGGAAGCGTGTGCGAGTCGAACGCACCATTGACACCGCAAGGCGCCAATCGCCGGTTTTGAAGACCGGGAGAGTCACCGGACCCCCTTCGCTTCCGCAATGCGCGATATGCCAGTGGCTCATCCCGAGCTTGCCCTTGTAGCGACGCGTTCAGCCTCTGGTCGGCGTTGGCATCGAAGTCAGGCGCCGCCATTGCGCTGATCGGTATCATGATACATAACACCGCATTTTTGCCACCAAGTGCTGGATCTCCGGGATGGACGTCCATCCTCGGAGCCATATTTAGTCGGCGATCCTGCTACATTTAGAGGGGAATGAATCTAGAAACGTCCTGCCGCAAATTCCATTTTGTTCAGCTCGATGTTTTTACCAGCCGCGCACTGGAGGGCAATCAGCTTGCGGTGTTCTCCGATGCTCGTGGGTTGAGCGACGATGAGATGCAAAAGCTGGCGCGCGAGACCAATCTCTCGGAGACCACGTTCATTCTGCCGCGTGAGGAGGCCGTTGAGCGCGAGCAAGGCTGCAGGGTCCGCATCTTCACGGTGAACCAAGAGCTACCCTTCGCCGGGCATCCCACGCTGGGCACCGCATGGTATTTGCGTCAACATTCGACGGCAGACGAAATCGCCCTCGACCTGAAGGTCGGCAAGATTCCGGTGCGCTTCGAACAGCGCGACGGCCGGCTCTTCGGGGAGATGCGGCAAGCGGAACCGCAGTTCGGGCGCACGCACTCGCATACTGAAGTTGCGCAGGTACTCGGCGTTTCAGCCTCAGAACTAAGTAAGGATCTGCCCATCCAAACTGTCTCCACTGGAATGCCCTTTACGATGGTACCTTTCCGGTCACTTGCCACGCTCCAGGCGCTGAATGTCGGCTGGAGTCAAATGGCGGCGTATCTGGCGACGGTAGGCGATCCCGCCTTCTTTTACTTCGTTTGCCGCGAGACTGTAGACCCGGAAGCGACCCTGCACGCGCGAATGATTTTCTACAACGGTGAAGACCCCGCGACTGGCTCGGCAGCAGGGTGTTGCGCCGCGTGGGCTGTGAAGCACGGCTTGCTCCCCCCGGAGCAGCAGGGTCTGATCGAACAGGGGATGGAAACGCGACGTCCGAGTTGGCTCTACATACGGGCGTCAAAGTCAGGCGACAGAGTCACCGATGTGCGCGTCGGCGGTCACGTGGTACAGGTGATTGACGGCGAAGTTACGATGTGAATTTTCTGCGGATATCCTGTGCACGCCGAAAAACCGTGCCAGTCGCCTGTCTCCACCGATCGCAAAAAATGTTCTTCACCGCGCGCGGTGCGATTTTGTTTGGCTCCACTGCGAGAAAATTCCCGGTGGATTTAACCACTCTGGTACTTGGCAGACCCTCCTCGCAGACGTACTATCCGGATACGCTACTTGCTCTGGCGGAACGAAAATTCAAGCGAAACCGCTCAGTGACTGCCGACGCGCCTGACTTACAGGTTTGTTCAGCCGCGGCCGCGCGAACACACTCGGGCAGGTCTTGTGGGAAGGTCCATGAAACCAAAGCGCACCATTCTCTGCGTGGATGATGATGAACATTCTCTCTCCATCCGGAAAGTTATGCTCGAAACGCGGGGATACCGCGTTCTAACCTGCTCCGATCCCGGCCGCGCCATCGAATTCATGCGCTGTGGCGGCATTGATCTGGTGCTTACTGATTTAATAATGCCCAAAATGAGTGGTGTCCAACTGATTGACCGCCTCAAAGCTATTTCGCCGCATACTCCGGCGGTGCTGTTCTCTGGCTCAGTCGCAACGTGCACGGAAGAGCACCTCGCCGATTGCTGGCTGCCCAAAGGCGAGTTTGCTCCCATGGAACTCCTGGAGCGCGTACGGCTGCTGGTGATTAGAAAGCGAGGCCCCAAACGCAATGCGATTCCGCGCCAGCTTGCTTCCTGAGAACGCTGGGAGTCTCGCGAGCTTCAAAGAGAAATGCCACTCGACAATGAGTGGCATATCCTTAACTATGGATCGTGTTCCATGCGACGATGGCCATTTTAGCTAGCCTTCGCTCTCTTCTTGCGCTCGGCCCAGCGCTGCTTCATCATCTCAGAGATGCGCTTGCGAGCCGCCGCACTCATATGGCGGCGTGGGCGCTTGGAGCCGGCATGGCTGCCTACCGGTCTTCCCGGCCGACGGCCCGAGCCAATTCCTTCCAAAGCCGCGATGGCTTTGTCGAGGCGTTCGCGCTCTCTCTTTAGGTCTCCTAATATATTCTGAATATCCATGCTCCTCCTTTCGAGGGTTGCAAACCAGACGGTAGTGTAACAGTAAGTTAAGCATGATGTTAAATGGATGGTCACGATAGTTAAATCTACGAATATGTCTACAACCATGAAGTGGTAGCCAGCATGGCACCAAAGTAAAGGATAAACTAGCCATAAAGATGTGCTGACTATCGCTCTGAGCGGTTTCTCCGAGGTAGGATGATTTCCTACAAGTTAGCTTCACCCGTGCGAATCAGCCTTAGGTTTGGCGATCAACATAGGAAACAAGGAGGAAGGCTTGCCATTAGAGACAACGCACCATATGACTCCACAACAGTTTCGCGAACACGGACACTCTGTGGTGGACTGGGTCGCCGACTATTACGAACGCATTGAGACCTTTCCAGTTCTGTCGCGGGCGAAACCTGGAGAGATTCGGCAGGCGCTTCCTGCCGAAGCGCCGCGCGAAGGCGAAGCTTTCGAAACATTTTTGCAGGATCTCGATAGGGTAATCTTGCCAGGCGTGACCCATTGGCAATCTCCGAACTTCTTTGCTTATTTTCCGGCTAACGCTTCCGGTCCAGCAATCCTGGGGGACCTGCTTTCGTCGGCTCTTGGAGTTCAGGGAATGTTGTGGGCCACCAGCCCCGCCTGTACGGAACTGGAGACCCATGTTCTTGATTGGCTTGTGCCCATGCTAGGACTGCCGAAGAAGTTTCTCTCCACCGGCAGCGGAGGCGGTGTCATCCAGGACACTGCTTCCAGTTCATCGCTATGCGCGATGCTGGCCGCGCGCGAACACGCTACGAACTATGTCACCAACCGCCGAGGTTGCAATGGAAAACTCGTCGCCTATACGTCGAACCAGGCACACTCTTCCCTGGAGAAGGCCGCCATGGTGGCTGGAATTGGAATGGACAACCTGAGACTGATCGAAGTGGACGAGCGCTTTGCCATGCGTGCCGACGTCCTGAAGACGCAGGTCGTGAGGGACCGCAAGTCCGGACTTGTTCCATTCTTCGTCTCGGCCACGGCTGGAACTACGTCCTCCAACGCCCTCGATCCCTTGTCTGCCATCGGAGCGATATGTCGCGAGGAAAGCATCTGGTTTCATGTAGACGCAGCCATGTCAGGTACGGCTGCACTATGTCCGGAGTTCCGATACATTCAGGATGGCGTTGAACTCGCCGACAGCTACACCTTTAATCCGCACAAGTGGATGTTTACCAACTTCGATTGCAACTGTTTCTATGTAGCCAATCGAAAAGCACTCATTGATACCTTGAGTATCTTGCCCGAATACTTGCGTAACACGGCAACCGAATCAGGCGCCGTGTTCGACTATCGCGACTGGCATATTCCTCTTGGGCGTCGCTTCCGTTCACTAAAGCTTTGGTTTGTCATTCGCCATTATGGCGTCGAAGGGCTGCAGTATCACATTCGCCGGCACGTCGATTTGGCGCAGCAATTCGCTGAATGGGTCAAGCAGGACGATCGGTTTGAACTGGCAGCACCTGCGCCACTGAACTTGGTATGTTTCCGCCATCGTGGCGGAGACGAAAATAATCAGCGCCTGATGGAGCGGCTCAATCGGAGCGGCGCTTTGTATCTGACACACACTCGCCTCAATGACCAGCTGACCTTACGCCTCTGTGTAGGCCAAACCAACACGATGCAACGCCATGTTGAACAGGCATGGAAACGAATTCAAGAAGAGGCAGGGAAACTATAGTGAATTCTCTGGTCACGGGCCATCGTGCTGTTCCACTACGAGCGTCGCGTCCTTCGAGAGATAGCTCTTGCGCCGGAACCAATCCTCCATTGCCGTCCGCAAACGCTCGATTGGCACGCGCGTGCCAATTTCCATTTCACCGTTGCCAATGGGAACTGTGTCGTCAAAGACCTGGTCGTTAGTAAAGTTGCGCATGCTGAAGCTGTCCAGCCACTTCAGCGGACACGCATGACGTTGCCCGGCTTTCTGGTATTCGACCCTTACCTTACGCGCAAACATAGCTCGATTGTGACATGAGCGAAGCCTTTCTCATGCGGATACGGAGTCGTCGTTGAGCTTCTTAGTTCCGACGGCGCTTCCCTGAGATGAGTAGCACCACCCTCCTTCCCACGGGTCTTTAGAATCATTGGATTACGAACTTTTTCCCGGTATATTCTTGAGCGCCAAAGGGTTACGAGTAACTCCCTTTATTGCAACAGTTACAAGTATTGTCCTCCCGCATAAGGCAAACCTCGTGCAAACAAGGCTCGCCTGGGCGTTAGGCAACTCGCGGTTACTGGCGACCTCGTTTCCGTCACTGAGACGTGGTCACGGATTGTCAAAGAGCCGTTCACCGCGCCCTGAGGCGAGGGGGGCACTCATTGCCGGGCGCACCGCCGCGGCGTTCTCGTTCTCCAAGGTAACGCAATATGCGGCTCTGTCAAGATTACGAAGGTACAGGTTTGGTAACTGTACTTTCGTAACTTTCAAGAGGTGGGGTAACCAGATGGAGCAACTCGCCGCCTGCTCCACAAATGCCCTCGCACCCGATTTGTTACTCTGTTAGTTTCCATGAGACTGCGGCTCTGGCTGACAGGCTGTTTCCTTGCGCTTGCTGGACTCCCCGGCTGTGGAACGCCCGGAGCGCCACAGTTGCCGTCGTTGCAACTGGCACGGCCGGTCGAAGACTTGACCGCCACGCGCGTGGGGAACCGGGTCGAACTGGACTGGACGCTGCCCCAAAAGAACACCGATCGCACGCTCGTCAAGCACATTCACGAGACCCGGATCTGCCGTCGTGAAGGGGTCGCACTGATGAGCACCTGCACGGTTGTGGCTGAAGTTCCCACTCCCAAACCTCAGGTACAGACCAAGCAGAAGGGACAGCAGGTGCCCGAAACGGTTCGCCTGCAATACGTGGACGCTCTGCCGCCACACCTCGGTGCGAGCAATCCGACCGGGTTTGTCACCTACGCTGTCGAGGAGATGAATGCCAAGGGCCGCAGCGCCGGACTGTCGAACCAGGTATTCATTCCGGTGGCCCCGACGCTTGCGGCACCGGAGCAGTTGTCCGCCCAGGTCAGCGGAGACGGGGTAACCATATCCTGGGCCGGCAGCAGTTCCTGCCGTGACGCCGCAGGGTCTCACATACCGCTATCAAATCGAGCGCAGACCGGTTGGCGGTCCGGGCTATATTGTGGTCGGTGACGTGGCGCCAGCGGCTCGAGGATCGTACCTGGACAAGACATTCGAATGGGAGAAGAAATACGAATATCGCATCACCACGCTGACCCAAGTCCAATCGAGCGGGCTGAGCGCCGCTGTCCCCGGCGACAGCTCGAAGCCGGTCGAGGTATTCACACGCGACATCTATCCTCCGGCACAGCCCGTTGGCTTACAGGCGGTTTTCTCCAGCGTGGGGCAAAAGCCGTTTGTCGATCTCACCTGGGCCCCGAATCTGGACAGCGATCTGGCGGGTTACAACATATTCCGACGCTCGGAAAGTGGAACGTGGGAGAAGCTCAACCAGCAGTTGGCCCAGGTTCCGTCATTTCGCGACGAGAAGGTCAAGGCTAGCGGGCAGTACACCTATTCAGTCTCGGCTGTAGACCTGCGAGGCAATGAAAGTCCGCGTTCTGTGGAGGCGCGCGAGACCGTGCCCGACAAGTGGTAAGGTTTTTACCGAGGATTTTCATGTCTTATTGCCGATTTCAATACCAGAACCTGGTGCACTACGGGCTGATTGAGAGCGAGGGTGGCGATGCCACCATCACTCGCACACTCGCGCAAGCCCCCTCGTCATTTGCTGACTTCGAGGGCGGCGCCAAAGTTGAAATACCGCTCGGCACCGTTCGGCTGCTGGCGCCGGCGGAGCCTTCGAAGATTGTTTGTATCGGCCGGAATTATCGCGAGCACGCGAAGGAATTGAGTCATCCGATTCCGACTGAGCCACTTTTCTTCTTGAAGCCGCCATCTTCGGTGGTCGGAACAGGCAACGAAATTCGACGGCCCAATTCTCTTTCGCGCCGCGTGGACTACGAAGGCGAGTTAGGCGTGGTAATCGGCAAGCGCTGTTATCGTCTGCGAGAAAGCGACGACGTGCGCTCATACATCCTGGGCTACACCTGTATCAATGACGTTACGGCACGCGACTTGCAAGAAAAAGACGGGCAATGGACGAGGGCAAAGGGCTTCGACACGTTCTGTCCTGCGGGACCGGTGGTTGCCGAGGGACTCGATCCGTGGAAGGGCGTCGGCGTACAAACTCGCGTCAACGGCCAACTGCGGCAGAACGGGACCACGGCGGATTTCCTGTTCCCGCTCGATATGCTCATCCGATTCATCGCACAGGTAATGACACTCGAGCCAGGAGACTTGATTGCGACCGGAACTCCGGCGGGTGTTGGCCCGCTTCAGGGGGGCGATATGGTCGAGGTCACGATCGAGGGCATCGGAACACTTACAAATTCTGTAGTTGACCTCGACTGACTCGCATCTAATCGGGCACAGCCGGTCTATATGAATTCAGTCCGCATCTATCCCATCCTCGTCTTTGGCGCTGTTGCCGCCATCGTCGGTTATGCGCTGCTCGCGCGTAAGAACAAAAAGACGGAGGAGCAACTCGAGCGCGAGCGACGAACGGCGCTCACGCGTGGAGGTCGCATCATCGACGGCAACGTGATTGACGTGCTGGAGTTGGAGGATGATGAGTCGGGCCGGCAGATGATCCTGCTGATCTACACCTACGACGTGGCGGGCGTTACCTACGAAGCTTCGCAGGATGTGACTCACCTGCGGCAATTCATCGATCTGTATTCCTGCCGCCTGGGCCTGCCGGCTTCAGTGAAGTATGATCCGCACAATCCCGGAGATTCGATAGTGATCTCAGAAACCTGGTCGGGTCTTCGGAGGTCGCCGCTTCGCGTGCAGCCTAAGACCCCCGCGATTCCCAACACCTTCGTGTAGACGCTCGGCTTGCCATTTACGGGCGCCGACGTGCAATAGATTGTGTCCAAACATTCACGTTTGTCACGGTTATCGCGCCTTAAGGAACATTGTTACAATAGAGCTCAACATGAGTGGCCTGCCTTTGCCTATCGCCGCGTTCCTGGCGGGAATCCTTTCGTTTCTTTCGCCTTGCGTGCTGCCGCTGGTGCCAGGGTACGTGTCTTTAATTTCGGGAACTAGTATCGAAGACCTGCAATCGTCGGAGCATCGCGTGCTGCGCACAGTGATGCTACACTCCCTCACCTTCGTGCTAGGGTTCAGTGTGGTGTTCATCGCCCTGGGTGCAGCCGCCACCAGCATTGGCCAATTTGCGGCCGAGTACCATCGCTGGCTGTCACGCATCGCCGGCATTGTGGTGATCATTTTCGGGCTTCATCTTACTGGCATTTGGAAGATCAAAGCGCTCTACGCTGACAAACGCCTGCACGACGTCAAGGGCGGCGCAAGTGCATTGGGATCCTTCGCGGTCGGCTTTGCCTTCGCCTTTGGATGGACTCCCTGTATCGGTCCAATATTGGCTACCATCCTGGTTTTTGCTGGAGCGCAGGCAACAGTGTTTAAGGGAATCGTGCTTTTGGCGATTTATTCCCTCGGATTGGCTGTCCCGTTCTTGCTGACGTCGCTCGGGGTGGACCGCTTCCTGTCCTTCTATGGCCGTTTTCGCCGTCACCTGCATACTGTGGAAGTAGTCAGTGGCGTATTACTGATCGCTGTCGGTGTGCTGATCTTTCTTAATAACCTGAAACTACTGTCCGGGTACCTGTCGTTTCTGAACCGGTTCGCACTCTAAGGGGAAAGTTTTCTTGAAACGAAATGCCTTCGTTTTCGTGATGCTGGTGGTAGTCATCATGGGCATGCTGGCTGCCGGCAAGTATCTTGATCGGAGTCGGAAGCACGGGCCGGTCAAATTAGTTGGCGACGTGCACAACACTCCGGCGCCGGACTTCGAGCTGCCCTCTCTCGATGGCCGAAAAGTCAAGCTTTCAGATTTTCGCGGCCAGGCTGTCTTGCTGAACTTCTGGGCGACCTGGTGTCCACCGTGCAAAATCGAGATGCCATGGTTTGCGGACTTGCAGAAGCAGTACGGAAAGGACGGCCTGGTGGTTTTGGGCGTGGCCATGGACGATACCGACTCTGCCAAGATTGCTGAGTTTGCACACGAACTGGGTGTGAACTATCCCGTGCTGCTGGGGACGGAGCAGGTCTCAGATGACTATGGCGACGTGCGCTCGCTGCCGACCACGTTCTACATTGACCGTAACGGAACCATCGTGGCGAAATCCGTCGGCCTGCTCGGTCGCAAGGAGATCGAGGATGACGTCAGGAAGGCTTTAAGCATCAGCTATAAGACCACTGTTGCACAGCCGGCCCGGGCGGCGGCCGCGATCAAGACCGAGCAGACGAAAGAACCGGCGCAATGAAGCGGGCATTTATAGGACTGTTGGCATTCTTGGCCGGGGGCGTTGCCTTAGCGCAGTCACCGGGCGAAAAACAACCCTCAGTGATCATGGCTCCCATCGGCAATGTGCAATTGCGGGCTGGCGCCAGCACTGACCTGGCGCTTGATTTTCGGATTGGCACCGATTTTCATATCAACTCCAACAAGCCCAAGGCCGAGTACCTGATTCCCACGGTTCTGAAACTGAATCCTTCCGAACCGGTCACGGTTGCTGATGTGACATATCCCGCCGGCGAAGAAATGTCGTTCGCCTTCTCTCCCAATGAGAAGCTCAGCGTTTACAGCGGGGATTTCACCATCAATACTGTGCTGAAAGCGCCTGCCAGCGCGGCAGCGGGAACGTATCCAGTGAAGGGCGAGTTGCGGTTTCAGGCATGTGACCGCAGTGCATGCTATCCACCACGTAGCATCCCCGTGCAGTTTCAGGTGACTGTTCTCAAGAAATAGCTCGGGGTTGCCTTGCCACTCTTCCCTTGCTCTCTTTTTTCTATCTTCGCCCACGTGTCTCTCAGCCGCACAGTGCGGTTAAATACGAGCGCACCAGGCTTTGAATCCGGATCAACGCAGAAGTACCCGAGTCTTTCGAACTGGTAGCGATCGCCCGGCCTTACGCCTGCCAGGGAGGGCTCCAGCTTGGCGTTGCTCACCACCTCAAGCGAGTTAGGGTTCAGGTTGACGGTGAACTCCTGCCCTTCGGGCACATCGTTCGGGTCCTCTTTCGTGAACAGGTTTTCGTACAAACGAACTTCGGCATTAATAGCGTGCTCGGCTGAAACCCAATGGATCGTCGCCTTCACTTTACGTCCATCGGGCGCGTTTCCGATGCGCGTCTGCGGATCGTAGGTACAACGGACCTCCACGATCTCGCTCGTCTTCTCATCCCTTACGACGCCGGTACACTTAATAAAATATCCGCCACGCAGCCGCACTTCGCGTCCAGGTGACAAGCGGAAGAATTGCTTGGGCGGATCCTCGCGGAAATCGTCCTGCTCGATGTAGAGCACGCGGGAGAATGGCACTCTTCTCGTGCCGGCGCTGGAGTCTTCGGGGTTGTTCACCGCCTCCAGTTCCTCGACCTGGCCTTCCGGATAGTTGTCAATGACGACCCGCAACGGCCGCAGCACTGCCATCGCGCGCAACGCCTGCTTGTTGAGATCTTCACGTACGAAGTGTTCCAGCATCGCCAGCTCGATGGTGCCATTTGTCTTGGAAACGCCAACCGCGGCACAGAAGTTGCGGACCGCTTCCGGCGTATAACCGCGCCGCCGAATGCCCGAGAGCGTTGGCATGCGGGGATCGTCCCAGCCACGCACGGGGCCGTCTCGTACCAATTGCAGCAGCTTGCGTTTGCTCAGCAGCGTGTAAGTCAGGTTGAGCCGGTCGAACTCGATCTGCTGCGACGGGAAAATGCCCAACTGCTCGATAAACCAGTTGTACAGCGGCCGATGATCTTCAAACTCGAGGGTGCAAATGGAATGCGTGATGCGTTCGATCGAGTCCGACTGCCCGTGGGCGAAGTCGTACATTGGGTAGATGCACCACTTGTTCCCAGTGCGATGGTGTTCCGCATGAAGAATGCGGTACATCACCGGATCGCGCATGTTCAGATTGCGTGCGGCCATGTCAATCCTGGCACGCAAGGTTCGCGAGCCGTCGGGAAATTCACCGGCACGCATACGCTCGAACAGCGCTAGATTCTCTTCGACGGAGCGATTGCGATACGGACTCTCTCTGCCCGGCTCGGTCAGGGTTCCGCGATATTGGCGCACTTCCTCGGCACTCAGGTCACAAACATACGCTTTGCCAGCATTGATCAGTTGTACCGCCCACGCATGAAGCTGGTCGAAGTAGTCCGATGCGTAAAAAAGGCCTTCCCACTCCACTCCCAGCCAACGGACGTCGGCAATGATGGAATCAACGTACTCCTGCTCTTCTTTCTCGGGATTTGTGTCGTCGAACCGCAGGTTGGTCCTGCCGCCAAACTCTGCCGCCAATCCGAAGTTGAGGCAGATGGATTTGGCATGACCAATATGCAGGTAACCGTTGGGTTCAGGCGGAAAACGTGTTTGCACACGCCCGTTGTACTTGTCCGTCTTCAGGTCTTTGAGGATGATCTCGCGAATGAAATTCGACGGCCGGGCGGACGACTCAGCTTCGCCTCGGGTCGCAGCAGCTTCCACATCGCGGTTTGAGATAGCCATGATTGACCCCCCGCCGATCGGCGTAAAAACGTTGTCGGCGAGCCCTAACTCACCGTAAAACCCATTTTACGTTGTTGAAAGTGTGTTGGCGGGGACTATCGGTTTGCAGCGACTGCCAAGCGGAGATCAATCGGCTCCGAACCGTCGAGTCGGATGCCGCCGGCAGGCATTGTCGCCAGTTCGCCCGCGGTCGGCGCCATGAAGGACCAGACAAGCAGCATTTTATTGTAATTCGTGGCGAATATGGTTTGGGACATGCGCTGGGCAAGCTGCTCTCCCTCCGCCGGTGCCGCGATGGTTCCATGGAAAACCAGGAAAAGGTGGCCCGACACGGAAACCAGCTCATGGGAGGCCACCTGTCCGAACTCCTGCAGTGTTTCCAGACTTACCCCGACCTCTTCCGCAGCTCGCGTGTCGCTGAGCGCAACGGGAGTTCGCAAAGCAAGACAAGCCGGGTCGAGCGCGCGCAAGACGATCATCGGCTGGTGACTGGCACCGCCAGTGTCGCTGGAAACGGGGTGCCGGATTCGCAACAAAGTTCGCGAGCAGGCGTGCAGGAATTCGAACTCGCGCAAAGATGAGGGGTCTGCCGGCGGATTGCCGCCGTTGTGCGTGGGAAGAGTCTCCCAGCCTTGGGGTAATTCATACTGCAACCCCAAAGCAGGGTTGCGATACACGCCCTCGGCAATCTCTCCCGGAGGTATTGCGAGGCCGCGATTAGTTTGGATGGCCACGTCTGCCAGCCAGGTTGGCACCGTCGGACCTTCGTAGAGCTCGCCTTCCGGCGTGACCGGGTCGCCTTGCTTGGTAGCGAGCGTTCCGTCATCGGCGGTGCAGTAAAAACGGACCCCTGACATTGCCTGCCTGGCCTTTTGCAGGAACACCTTGTCGTTCGTGGCGACTAGAACGCCGACCCGGTAACCCTTGATTTCCATCCAGTATGTGGCGGTATATTTCTCGCCCGTGTGCCGCTCCGACGAATGAAAACGCCCCGCTGGAAACTGAAACTGCGGACTTGCCAGGCGGGGCTGGGGAGCGGCCAGTGTGCCCCCCGGTCCCGGTTGAAGCTGCGGCTCGCTCTGCGCGCCGGTTTGAACAGTGCCCGGAGATCGAGCGTTGAGTTTCTGCTGTTGCTGTTTGGCCGAGAATCCCTCCAGCCCTTCGCGAGGTTCGATTGCATCGATCGTGAGTGAACCCGTCCGGTCCCCGTCCTGATGCGCGATGGCGAGCAGCGCGTGTTGTCTTTCGGGCATGAGAGGCAACTTGACGAGGTTCCCCTGGGCCGGGATGGGAAGATCGAGAGCAAAGCCGAAGAAGACATTGATATATGTGGAATTAGAGAGATAGCCGGACTCCGGCAGAATTGGCTCATGTGGAGTGTTGCGTCTTGCAGCCCCGGGCAGATCAGCTCGCAACGGTGCGCACTGTGCGTGCATGACACTCACCGACCCAAACACCAGCAAGGCACCGATCACCACTCGGTTCAGCGGATGACACACTTTGGGAAAGCTCACCATCGGGCCTGATTTTCGATCGCGGAGGCGACCGTCGTTCAGAGACTGGCGCCATGATGGCAGTCTTCACGGGCCTGTCGCAAGCAATTCCTCGTGACGGTAGATCCTATGAGCCGCGAACCGGACGTAGATTGGTGAAATGTCGAAAGGAATGGACAGTTATCCCACTTGTCGTGGGCGAATGTCGTACTGCCTGATTTTGTAGAGCAGCGCCTTGTAACTGATGTTTAGCTTGCCAGCGGCGCGCTTGCGGTTCCATGCAGTCTCTTCCAGGACTTGCGCAATTACTTCCATCTCCGCGCCATTCTTCAGGCTCCGCACCATCTCCTTGAGGTCCGGCTGGGGCTGCGGAGGTTTTTCCTCCATAGGAATCACCAACGCGTTGTGGGTGTCGTAGGTCGAGCCCTTTTGCAGTTCCCCGATGGCAGCTAATTCGTCGCCGAGAACCAGGTAGCGTTTTACGAAGTTCTCCAGCTCGCGAATGTTACCCGGCCAGTCATAGTTCTCACATGCTTCCACCAGTCGAGGCGAAACATTCAGAGGCGCGCAAGCATAGCGGTCGGCGAGGCGAATCACGAAGTGGCGCAACATCATGGGGATTTCTTCGCGCCGTTCGCGCAACGACGGCATGCGCAACACGAAGCTGTTCAGACGGTAATAGAGGTCCTCACGGAAGGTCTTCTGCGCAATCGCTTGCGGCATGTTGATGTTGGTGGCCGCCAGTACCCGTACGTCGACTCTGATGGTGGTACGCCCGCCAAGACGGCTGAACTGGCCGTCCTGCAAAACTTGCAGGAGCTTGGCCTGCAACGCCGGAGACATCTCGCCAATTTCGTCGAGTAGGAGAGTTCCCTTGTTGCAGAGTTCGAACTTGCCCGGCTTGGATTTGTTAGCTCCTGTAAACGCTCCCGGTTCGTAGCCAAAGAGTTCGCTTTCCAGCAATTCGCTGGGCACGGCCGCGCAGTTGACCTTCAAAAATGTTCGGTGCGAGCGGTCTGAGTACTTGTGAATGAGATGTGCGAGTACTTCTTTGCCGGTTCCGCTTTCGCCGAGCAGTAAAACGGGGAAATCGAAACGGGCAACTTGCATGGCTTGGGCACGCAATTGCCGCATTTGCGGCGTGGCAGAGAAAAAGTACACACCCTGGCTTACCTCGATAGCCTCGCCAGCGCCAGGGCTCGCGGGGTCGGTATTCTCGAGGCAGAAACGCAGTACTTCCTCCATCTCCTCTTTCTGCACCGGCTTGGAGAGATAGTCCTGCGCGCCGAGCCGCATGGCCTGAGCCACTTTGCGGGTGTCGCGTACGCAAGACAGCATGACCACCTTGGTCGAAGGGCGGGCTTCACGAATGCGTTGGAGCGTCTCCAGCCCATCGGAGCCCGGCATCACCACATCGAGCAGTACCAGGTCGGGATTACAGCGTTGCACCTTCTCAAGCGCTTCCGTCCCATTCGTAGCCGTCGTCACCCGATAGGAGTCCAGTTCCAATACCGTTTGAAGGTACTTCAGCATACCGGGTTCGTCGTCCACCACCAGGATGTGGCCAGCGCTCATTGCTCCTCCGCAGAATGTTGGGGTACGGGATTCAGCAGAAGCAGGAACGAAAACTTGCTGCCGGTGCCGGGTTCGCTTTCGACCCAGATTTTACCGCCCGCTGCCTGCACCAGCCGCCGACCGATGGCCAAGCCGAGGCCGTATCCTTCCGCCCGCGTGCCTTCAGGTGTCAGGCGGAAATACTCGTCGAAAATTTCATGCTGGAACTCCGGCGCAATCCCCGGACCGGTGTCGGAGACCGAAATGCGGCAACAGTTCGGTGCCGTCACCCGCTGCCGGCGGCGTTCCACCGTCATAGGACGCTGTATGGTCCGCCGTTCCCAGAAATAGGGTTCAATGTGTAACCACACCGTGCCTGAGGACGGCGTGTACTTCATGGCGTTGTCCAACAGATTGGAAACGATGTGCTGCACTTTGTAATAGTCGAAAGGGAAGGGTGTTAACCTCTCACCGGGTAAAAAATAAAACGCGATGGCCTTGTCCTGAAATCGCTGCGCCCAAACTTCCGCGATCTCCCGCACGCAAGTATTGATGTCGCCAATCTCATATTGCATCTCAAAACGGTCGACTTTGAGGGTGGCATAGGTCAGGAGGTTCTGGACGAAATTGGAAAGGCGCGCTCCGTTGGCCTGCATCTCGGTCAACACTTCCATCTGCCGGGTGTTCAGTGGACCCAACTTCTGCGCGAGAAGCAGGTTGAGGTACCCACCCATAATTGCCAGAGGTGTCTTGAGTTCGTGTGCGGCCGAGGCCAGGGCATCCCGGCAGCTACTGCAATGCTCATCGCTGAAGATTTCGAACTTCTGTCTGATGGAAGCCACATTCGTTGGTTGCATGGCAACGGCTCCACTCATTTCTTTCGATGACCGCATTGATGTCAACATTTCCCCCTTGTCAGGAAAGGTCCCCAAAGTTTGTTCCACAGGCATACTCTCGACAAAAGTCAGCCTACGGTTTAGCAATTACCGAGTCCTCGGGGGATAGAGCGGAAGCTGCTCTACAGGGGGAGAACTTATGTTAGCGCAACTAGCTGCAAAGTCAATCAAAATCTCAGAATTACTCCGCTAGAATGTGCAGAATAATTCCCTTTTTTGGAAATAATTTGCATTTCCGCGGTATTATTCTTCTCCTGAACCGCAAGAAGTTGCAACCTTGGTTTGTTGACCGAACGCACTCGATCCCTTATGTATAACAAAAGCCGAGGGTTGCCTCGTCTTTCAGCGGTGTCAAGTTTGGCCGCTCATGTGCCTAGTTTGTAGAAACGGTACCGTAGGAGCTTGTGGTGCGTCGAACCGCCTCCGTAGCTGAGCGCCGCGGCTGGGATCGGTTGCCGATATCGATTCCATTCTTCGTCCGAGGGACCAAAGCGAGCGGGGAGGAATTCCTCGAGTTCGCTACTGCTCTGAACCTCTCTGCGGGTGGCCTCCTGCT
Source organism: uncultured Acidobacteriaceae bacterium (assembly GCA_963703645.1). GTDB lineage: Bacteria > Acidobacteriota > Terriglobia > Terriglobales > Acidobacteriaceae > Bog-257. The sequence continues at coordinate 57,751 of CAVPFD010000041.1, read as the reverse complement.
TGCAACCCGCCGCTACCTCGACCCGGGTACACAAATCTCTCTGGAGATACCCGTCGCGCTGGTGAACAAGGCGCAGCTCCCGCGGTCGGTTTCCCTGCTGCATGCCACCGTCCTACGATGCACTCCCGATCGTCAGTACTTTCTTCTCGGACTGCAATTCCAGGAGCCACTGCTCAGCCCACAATCCATTGAAAGCGAACGCGCGCGCGCCACAGGGAAAGTGGCTTCCTCAAAGTGAAATTGTTTGCACACTTTTGAGCGCAAAGTGCTTCCGCAGGCGGCCTCCACTTAGCTCTTTCTAAAACCCCACAGGTTGTGGTAAACATAATAAACAAATAAGCTTATTTGGTGAATGCGCATTATTTTGCGATGTGCACAATATTGGCGCACGAAATGCAATTCATTGCTGTGCCGCTACTGGTGTGCGGCCGCAGAGGATCAGAGATGCCACTACTGGCGGGCTCGAACAATGAAAGCGCGATTACCGTTCAACAACTGCCTCCCGAATCAGTCATCTTTGGTCAAACGCCCGCTATGCGGGACGTCCGCCAGAAGTTGGAGCGGGTTGCTGGCGCTAATCTCTCGGTTCTCATCTCGGGCGAAAGCGGAACGGGAAAAGATATCGTGGCCCGGCTGCTGCACCTTTACTCACCATGGTCCAGCGGTCCGTTTGTCAAGGTAAATTGTCCAGCCATCCCCGGGACCCTGCTGGAGAGTGAACTGTTCGGTTATGAAAGGGGCGCCTTTACGGGAGCCTACAATCCGAAGCCCGGAAGGGTTGAGATGGCGCACCGCGGCACCCTGTTCCTGGACGAGATTGCAGAACTGGACGCCATGTTGCAGGCCAAGCTTTTGCAGCTCCTGCAGGATGGCCAGTTTAGCCGCATTGGTGCACAGGAGGACAAAAAAGTCGAAGTTCGGGTCGTGTGCTCGACAAACCGTGAGTTACACGAGGAGATTGAGCGCGGAAATTTCCGCTCGGACCTGTTTTACCGCATAGCGACGATGACGATTCACCTGCCGCCGCTTCGGGATCGCGTCATTGACCTGCCCGTCATCTGCGATTATCTGCTGCAGCATTACAACGAGCGGCTGAACGGCAGGGCGGTCATGGTGCGTCCCGCGCTGATGGCGAAGATGCAGCGCTATTCCTGGCCTGGCAACATCCGCCAATTGGAGAATCTGGTCAAGCGCTATGTTGTTATGGGCACAGAAGATGTTATCTTGAGTGAGCTGCTGCAGCCGAACGAGCGCGACCACGTGAGTAACCTCATGCTCGATGGACCGGTTTCGTTAAAGAAGCTGACCCGGCAGACGGTGCGTAAGCTGGAAGCACGCATTATTCTTAACGCATTACACGCGAACAACTGGAACCGGAAGAAGGCGGCTCGCTCGCTCGATATCAGCTACCGCGCATTACTTTACAAACTCAAGGAAGTCGGAATCCCGCAGCGGCGTTCCAGTTCAGCGAACAAACACGAAGACGACGAAAAGGCAGAGTAATTCTCGAAATAGACATAAAGGTGGGTCAATGTATTTGCAGAAACGGGGACTGAGAAATCGTGCGATTTTTGTACTGACACTGCTGGTACTGGTGGGCTCCTGGGTAGGTGCGGCGTCCGGACAGAATTCCACGAATTCCGCCAGTGCTGCCAAGCCGGCGTTGCCGGACTCGTCGGACGCCGCCAAGTCCGGGCAGCCAGCCGGCCCTGATGCCACCCCTCCGCGGGTCGCTGACGTTCATCCTGAAAGCTTCATCATCGGAGTGGAAGACGTATTAAACATTAATGTTTGGAAAGAGCCGGAGATCTCAAGGACCCTTCCGGTCCGTCCTGACGGGATGATCACTCTGCCGCTGGTTGGCGAAGTCATGGCCAAGGGTTTGACGCCCATACAACTGCAAGACCAGGTCAGCGCAGCGCTGAAGAAGTTCATGTCCGACCCCCAAGTGACGGTAATCGTCACCGAGGTCCGCAGCCTGACATTCAACGTAATGGGCCAGGTGTTGAGGCCGGGATATTACCCCCTCACACGCCGCATGACGGTGCTGGATGCGATCGCGCTCTCAGGCGGGTTCCAACCGTTCGCGAAACAGAAGAAAATCTATGTGCTCCGAACCTCAGCCGATGGAAAGCAAGTCAAGCTGCCTTTCAACTACAAGGACGTGATCAGGGGCAGACGTCCGAGCGAGAATATTGAGTTGCAGCCCCGGGATACCGTGGTCGTTCCGTAGAAGGGAGGGAGTGATGAAGCTCCAATTTGGACCATTCCTGGTTATCACGGCCCTGTTGTCGGTTCCAGCGTGGCCGCAGTCGGGCCCGAGCGATTTATCGCCGACTACCCCGGTCGAAGTCCCACAGCAACAGGGAGACGCAGGGCCGCAACCTGTCTTCACTCATCCAGAGGAAAAGCCTCCCCTGGCCTTGCTGGACGAAATAACAGCGCATAGTTACGTTAATGCGGGATTAGGTGTGACTACGGCTTGGGACAGCAATGCAGCAGCATTTTCGTATCAACCCTATTCGCAAACTTTGTTCATGTTCAGCCCCTCGCTGCAGTTACGGCAAACTCGTCCCACTTTTACATGGTACGCCGGGGCCATGGGCACGATCACGACAAGCTCGATCCCAGGATATTACAACACCTCAAATCCGTCGGCCAATGCAGGCTTTCTTTATGAGATCAACAAGCATTGGCAAATCGCAGCCAGCGACAGCTACATGTACAGTTACGATCCCTTCCAGCAGTATCTGTCGTACTCTAGCGCTCCAACCTATAACCAGCCGAATCCCACGATCTACGTGCCCTTGACCACGACCGAGACGAACTACGGCAATCTTGATTTGACGTATCAAATCACTGCCCATGACAGTCTCACCTTTACCGGAACGGAGAGCTTCCGGCGGTTCCTGCACAATACCTATTCCGCCTACAACCTGTCTTCGTGGGGTGGAGTTGCTGTTTACCAGCATGTCTTCTCGCCCAGGTTATCGGCGGGAGGCGCTTACAGTTTCACTTCCCTGGACTTCGGGCATGGCCAGTCGCGGTCCGGAATTCAGATGTTTCAGGGGTTTGTCAGCTACCGACTTGCGTCAGCATATAACTCTGACGGGCTGGGTTGGTCCCGAGCTCACGAACACCAAGAACTTGATTCCCGTCCTGTGCGATCCCTACGGCTGCTTTATCGAAGAGGCACACAGCACCCATGGGATACAGCCTTTGGCGGGAAGCTTTGGCTGGCAGGGACAGCGCAATGCAGCCTCCGTCAGCTTCATCAAGTCGATTTCAGACGGTGGCCTTCTTATTGGGAGTGGTGAAGCTATATCAGTTCAACGGCAACTACATCCGGCAGCTGAGTCCACGCTGGAGCTTTTGCTCTGGGTGCTCTGTACGGCAACAATAGCGGATACTCCACCCTGTACCACCTCCAACATCTCGACTCATTTATCGGTAACGTGGGCCTTACCCGGCAGCTGACCCCCAGCCTGAGCGCCAACGTTCAATACTTGCGCTTTTGGGAGACGCAGAAGAACATTCTTGGCGCGGCAGCGCCGAAGTGGACCGACAATCGCGCTCCAATTCACGCTTCAGTACAACTGGGGCCATTCCCTTGGACGGTGAACCATGATGGAACAACTCGACGATCAGAAAACAACCCGAGGTATTGATGAGTACGGAGCCATCTTTGGCCGCCGCAAGTGGTGGATTCTGGGTCCGCTATTCTTTGGCTGGCTGCTGGTGTTTGTCTCGGCGTGGATCCTGCCGGCCACCTACACCTCGGAAAGCGTGATCCTGGTCGAGCAGCCGAAAGTGCCTAAGACCTACGTCGAGCCCAACGTGGAAGTCGACCTCTCCGAACGCGTCCAGGCCATGACGCAACAGGTCCTCAGCCGCACCCGTTTGCTCAACCTCATCCAGAACCTGAAGTTGTACCCGAGGTATTAGAATTCGCCGGATGATCAGGTAAAGCAGATGCGCGAGGACATCAAGATGGAGCTCGTGCAGGCTCCTACCGGGGCGGGCAAGAACCAGGGAGAACTGGTTGCCTTCAAGATCGATTACGATGCCCCTAAGCCCGACAGCTGCGCAGCAGGTGAACGCCAAGCTGGCATCGTTTTTTATCGATGAGAACGTACGAGCCAGTCAGGAACAGTCCGAGGCCACGACCCTGTTTCTCGACTCGCAAGCGCGAGCCGCGGCTCAGTCGCTGGCTGACCAGGAAGCCAAGCTACACGCCTTCGAGGCAGAGCATGAGGGATCGTTACCCCAGGAACTGCAAAGCAACATTCAGATCCTGAATGGTCTTCAGGCCCAACTTCAGTCGGCCCTAGGCGCGCGGGAGCGTGCCTTGCAACAGCAGACTTATCTCAACTCGTTGCTGAACCAGTATCAATCGATGGGGCCGGATAGCCTGGTCGGCGCTCCGGTAGCAATCGACAATCAGCTGCAGGCCGCGCGTGCTGCACTAGCGCAACTGAGAGCCAAGTACACCGAGGACCATCCCGACATCAGGACGCTGAAGGACAATATCGCGCGCCTGGAAAAACTGAAAAAAGACATGGGCGCGGAAGCCAAGGAAAACCTGGAGTCGAACTCGGCGACCCCCGCCCAGGTGGCTGCCATGACGCCGTTGATGCAGGTGCAGAGCGAGCTAAAGTCCAACAAACTCGAAATTCAGGCGGTGGAAGCGAAGACCCAGCAGTTGCAGGCTGCCGTTCAACAGTATCAACAGCGGATCACCGAAACTCCGGCGGTTGAGGCGCAAATGACCGGCATCATGCGGGACTATGACTCCACCAGAAAGGCCTACGACGATCTGATGACCAAGCGGGGAGGCTCGCAACTGGCCACCAACCTCGAAAGGCAGCAGCAGGGCGCCCAGTTCCGGATCATCGATCCTCCCAGTATGCCGGACAAACCTTCGTTCCCTGACCGATTCAAGTTCTCTCTGGCAGGGTTGGCGGTCGGCATCGTTCTCGCGGTCCTCTTTGGGGCCGGCATGGAATTCATCGACGATCGTATTCGCACCGAGCAGGACCTCGTCGAGGCCGTGGCTTTGCCGGTGCTGGTGGAGATTCCGCCCCTGCCGACCGAGGCGGAGATTCGGCGAGCGCGCTGGGGCCCGTGGATCACTGCGGCAGCTACTCTGCTGGTAGCGATTTTGATTCCAATGGGCATCGTCTACGCCTGGTATTGGGGATAGTGCATGTACAAACAATTCTTCGGGTTGACGCGCAATCCATTTGAGATCAGCCCTGACCCGTTTTTTTATCATCCGACGCCTCGCCACAACGAAGCGCTGGCAAACCTGCACTATGGCGTGGGGCGCAGGAAAGGGTTCATTGTCATCACCGGCGAGGTGGGAACGGGAAAAACGTTACTGGTCCGCTGTCTCCTCTCGGAATTGCGCAAAAACAACATTGCCTTCGCCTACGTCTTTAACCCAGTGCTGCCGGTGGTGGAATTCTTTCAATACATCATGGCCGACCTGGGCCTGCCTCATGCTGGCAGGACCAAGGCGGAGATGCTACTCGACCTGAACCGCTTCCTCATCCAACGTCACGCCCGGGGACTGATCACCGCGCTGGTCGTGGATGAAGCGCAAGCGTTGCGTCACGACCTGCTGGAGGAGATCCGGCTGTTGACCAATCTTGAGACTTCACAGCAAAAGCTGCTGCAGATCGTGCTCATGGGGCAGCCTGAGCTGGAGGTCATCCTCGACTCACAGGAACTCCGGCAGCTTAAACAGCGCGTTGCCCTGCGTTGTCAGTTGCAGCCGCTGGACGCGCAGCAGACGCATAGCTATATCCTGTCACGCCTGGAGCGGGCAGGATCTGCTGTTCCGGCATCTCCGATTTTTTCTGCTGCGGCGCTGGATAAGGTCTACGAGTATTCGCGAGGCATTCCACGCATCATTAACACACTTTGCGAGAACTCCCTGGTGAACGCCTTTGCCCGCGAACAACGGCCGGTGGCGCCCGAGGTCGTAACCGAAGTGGCTGCGGATTTCCGGCTGACGCCGCCTTCACTGCCGGAGGAAACGTCGGTGTCGGTTACGGCCCGTGAGGAAAATGGCGAGAGCCTTTTGCGGTCCTTGTTCCGCCTGCTGCGCACCATGGATGACCAGACGATTGAAGCCGAAAAAACTTTGCAGACGGTTGTTGGGAGGAGAGTTTAAACATGAGTCGAGTGTTCGACGCATTGCAGAAGTCCCAAGGTGAAAATCCGAGTGCCTCGCCCTTGGCTCAAGGTCAGCCCGAATCGGCCCCGATGGAAGCTGCAGCGAGTGCTGTGGCGACTGGATTTCCAGTTGCAGTAGCCGAGGATGTTCCCTCTGCCATGCCGGAGATCCCGGCGTTGCTTCCCGGCGAGATTCCGGGCGCCGAGCTGACGGATGGCAAGTGGCTGAAGGTGCCCGCGGAGCGGATCCTGCATCCCCATCCCACCCCGGAACAACGATTGGTTTCCATTGCGGAACCGGATAGTCCGGGCGCCGAAATGTTCCGCACGCTGAGCACGCGTCTGGCGCACATGCAGCGCAAGCGCCGTTTGCATAAGTTGCTCATTACCAGCTCGGAAGGCGATGAAGGCAAGTCCGTGATCACCGCCAATCTAGCATTCTCCATAGCCCGGCGTCCAAACGAACGCGTGTTGCTGATCGAAGCCGACCTGCGACGGCCGACCGCCGGCGCCTTGCTTACTGACTCCTCCTTGCGAGGTATTGCCGAGTGGAGCGAGGGAAAGCTGCCCATTGAAGACGCGCTCTACCGGGTAAACGATCTGCCATTGTGGTTTCTATCTGCCGGCCATGGCCTGGAAGAGCCCATGCCTCTGCTGGAGTCGGCGCGTTTCGCCAAGATGCTGGAACAGGTGTCGGCCAGCTTCGATTGGGTGCTCCTGGACGCCACGCCGCTGTTGCCCATGGCCGATTCGACCTCCCTTTCCCGCCTTTGCGACGGGGTGTTGGTAGTGGTGCGCGAGGGATACACGCGACGGAAGGTGTTGAACAAGGCGCTGGGTTCGGTAGAGAAGAACAAGCTTATCGGCATGGTCCTCAACCAGGCCTCCATGTTGAAGGTCGGTTACGACCGCTATTACGGCAGCAAGAACGGCAAGGCGAAAAAAGAGGTGAAGGCGGAAGGCGATCAGGTACCCGCGGCCACGGCATGATTCGTTTGTTCAATGCCTATTTCCCCACCCGCACCCTGCTGCTTACGGTGACCGAAGCGTTACTCGTTGCCGTGTCCTTTGTGGTGGCGGTGCTTTTATGGGCGGGAACGGCCACCGATGCAACGATTTATCTGCTGTATCTGAACGGGCTCGGCCGCATTCTTCTCGTGGTAGCCGTCTTTGTCGTGCTCATGTACTACTTCGATCTCTACGATTCTTTTGTTCTGTCCAACCGGCGTGAAGTGGTCACGCGGCTGGTGGGAGTGCTGGGTTCCGCGTTTGTTGCGCTAGCGGTGTTGTACTACGCCTTTCCCGAAATCAGCCTGGGCGGCAGCAGCTTGTGGATCGGAGTAGGCATCGTTGCGGTCGCGGTCCCCCTGTGGCGACGTCTGTTCTTCGTGTTGAACCGCTCAGCCCGGTTTTCCGAACGGGCCATTCTCTATGGCGGAGGACCTCTTGCGACAGCTCTGATGCAGGAGGTGACCAACCGTTCGGAATTGGGTGTGAAGATCGTCGGCTTCTTCGGTGAGGACACACCGACCGTGCCGGGGATACCGCGGCTGGATGGTGACATCGACGAACTGGTGGAGCGGAAGGGAGTACAGCGCGTGGTCGTGACCATGGGCGACCGCCGGGGGAGGCTGCCGGTCGAGCAGTTGCTCAAACTGAAAGCACGCGGAATCTACATCCAGGATGGTCCCGACTACTACGAGAGCGTGACCGGTAAAATTCCACTGGATTCATTGCGGCTGAGTTGGTTGTTGTTTTCGCCTGGCTTCCATGTTCGCACTGCGTTACATCTTTACAAGAGAGTGTTTTCTCTCTTACTGGGTACACTCGCCATTGTTGTGACATCGCCAATCATGCTGCTGGCCGCCATCGCCATACGCCTGGATTCTCCCGGCCCCGTGATCTTCCGCCAGAAGCGAGTCGGCGAAAACGGACGCCTGTTCGACATCCATAAGTTCCGCTCCATGTATGACGGATCGGACAAGAAAGAACTGACACCGGCCGGGCACGGTGATACGCGAGTCACCCGAGTGGGGAAATGGCTCCGCCGGACTCGGATTGACGAGCTGCCGCAGTTATTCAATATCGTAAAAGGCGATATGGCCTTCGTGGGGCCCCGACCTTTTGTCCCGGAACAGGAGATGGAATGCGCCGAGCAGATCCCGTTCTACAAGGAACGCTGGCTGGTCAAGCCCGGCGCTACGGGATGGGCGCAAATTAATCGTGGCTACAATGCGACCATGGAAGACAATCGGGAAAAGCTGGCCTATGACCTCTTCTATATCAAGAATGTTTCTTTTGGGCTGGATCTTTACATCCTGTTCGCGACCGTCAAGACCCTGGTGCTGGGCCGGGGAGGAAGATGAGTCCCGCCATTGTATGCACGCGGCGAGGAGTCAAGTGAAGCAACCCGGAAACTACGATAATGTTCGGACAAATCATGGGAGTACCGGTTCTTGATTACCACCGGATTGTACCGGTCGGTGGGTCAGCGATCACCGGGGATCGCTTTGCCGTGCACGCGACTGAGTTTCGCGATCATCTCCAGGTAATTCAAGATCTGAACATGACGGTGGTTGCGCCCGAAGAAATATCAGCCCGCCGCGGGGCAGCCCGGTCGGTCGCGCTCACCTTCGATGATGGTTACTCCTCCCATTACGAGGTCGCTTTCCGCCTGTTGGCGGAATTTAATATGTCGGGTACCTTTTTTGTGATCACCTCCCGCGTCGGCACGGGCGAGTATCTCGACTGGATGATGGCCGCGGAGATGGCACGTGGTGGTATGCGTTTCGGATCGCATACCCACAGTCACGTCGTGCTGACCACGCTTAACTCGTCGCGGCTGAAGGAAGAGCTCTATGTTTCGCGGCAAACGCTGGAACAGCGCCTCGCTTGTGCCATCGAAACCTTGGCGGTTCCTTACGGGTTCTGCGACCACCACGTGCTGGACGCAGCCTGGGAATCCGGCTATGGCGTAGTTTGCACTTCCACGCCTTGGCCCGCAAAGGAGGGAGAGCGGGTTTTGCCACGAGTGGGCATCACGCGGCAGACTTCTTTGAGCGGCTTCCGCAAATTGATGGAAAAAGACCCTACAGCGTACTTGCGTTTATGGGCCCGTGACCGCGCCTTGGCCATCCCGCGATATGTTTTCGTTCGAGTGAAACCCGATCTTCTTGGCGTCCGGACAGCGGAGGACACTCTGTGAGCAATCGCCTCCAAGTCATTGCCCTGATCGACGCGCTGGGGTGGGAGTACATCAAGGAGCGACCGTTTCTGGATGATGTCCTGCCCTATAGAACTTCTCTACAGACCGTGTTGGGTTTCAGTTCAGGTGCGATTCCTACCATGCTGACCGGCCTTATGCCGGAACGCCATGGCCATTGGAACTTGTTTTATTACGATCCCAAGCATGCTCCGTTCTGGTGGCTGAAAGCGTTCAACTGGCTGCCCAAATCGGTACTGGACAACCGCTATGGCCGCAAAGTCATCAAGGAGCTCGGTCGGCGCGTGTTCCATCTCGGGCCCACGTTCGAATGCTGCGTGGCGCCGAACCTGATGCCCTATTTCAATTTCTCCGAACGCCGTGACATCTATGCCCCGAAAGGAATTGAGACCGTTCCCTCCCTGTTCGACGAGATGGAACGAGAGGGCCGCAGCTACCGCGTCTACACCTATCATCAGTGCTCCGATGCTGAGATTATGCGTCGCGCCAAACGCGACATCGCTGAGACGGACGCGACTTTGTTTTTCCTGTATTTGTGCGAGATGGATGGCTTTCTCCACATGCATTGCAAGGAACCGGATGCTATCGACAATAAGCTGCGATGGTACGACGAGCACTTGCGCGAGGTCTTCCGGGTTGCTCGCGAGCGCGATCCGGAAGCGTATCTGATGGTGTGCTCTGACCACGGCATGACTCCGGTGAGCAAGCACGCCGACCTGGTTGGTGAAATGGCAACGCTCGGCTTGCGAATGCCTCAGGATTATCTCGCAGTGTACGATTCAACCATGGCGCGGTTCTGGTTCTTCAGTGAGACGGCACGCCAGCGAGTATCCGAACTGATGCAGTCGCTCGACTGCGGTCGCGTCCTCACGAAGCCGGAGTTGCAGCAGTTCGGGTTGAACTTCCCGGACGAGCGCTACGGCGAACTAATATTTCTGCTGAATGCCGGCTGGATGGTTGCCGAGAGCGACTTCAACGGTCGGGGATGGTCCCCCGAGGGCATGCACGGCTACCATCCCGACGATTCCTACTCCGACGCTATATTCTTAAGTAGCGATAAACCACTACAGCCAATGCGCAATATTGCGGACGTGTACTACTCAATCCGCGATGCCAAGCATGCGGCCAAGGAAAGGATTGCTCAATGAAGAAAGCTTTGATTACCGGCATCTCCGGCCAGGATGGCAGCTATCTCGCCGAATACTTGCTGGAGCTGGGCTACCGAGTCTACGGACTGGTGCGCCGGGAATCCGGGACTATGCGCTGGCTCGCCCATCTCGAGGGTCAGATTGAACTTCTGTTCGCCGACATGCGCGACGTGGCCTCGCTGGAAGTTGCCTTTGCCAAAGCTTCACCGGACGAGGTCTATAACCTGGCCGGGCAGGTTTTTGTGCCCACGAGCTGGCAGATTCCAGCGGAGACGTTTGACATCAACGTGGGTGGTCTGGCTCGCTTGTTGAACATCATCGAGCGGCAGAAACCGGACACCCGCATCTATCAGGCTTCCAGCTCAGAGATGTACGGAAATCTCGACGGATTGCGCAATGAAGAGACGCCGTTGGCTCCGACTTCGCCCTACGGAGTCTCCAAGACCGCCGCACACCGTCTGTGTGAGGTTTATCGCGCGCGCAAAATCTTCGCCGTGGGCGGCATCCTGTTCAATCACGAATCGCCGCGCCGCGGACCCGAGATGGTGACCCGCAAGATCACCCTGGCTGCCGCTGACTGGGCGCAAGGCAGGAAGAACAAGCTTAAACTGGGCAACATGCAGGCACGCCGGGACTGGGGTTTTGCCGGCGACTATGTTCGCGCCATGCACGCCATGCTGCAGCAGGAAAAGCCCAACGACTTTGTCATCGCCACTGGGAAGTCGCACAGCGTGCATGAGTTCGTGGTTGAGGTCCTGCAATGTCTCGATCTGGTCCCCGCCGGCGGCAACGTCGCGGACGTGGTGAACGAATATGTTGAAGTGGATTCCAAGCTCTTTCGGACAGGGGAGATACATGACCTGCGCGGGGATGCCGCGCTTGCCCGTCAGTCTCTGAACTGGCGGCCAGAAGTAGATTTCAAGGGACTGGTTCGCATGATGGTGGAGTCGGATGTCGCTCGGTGCCAGGAAACCTTGGACCCAAGGGCCCAGCTCGCGAGGAGCGGAGCATGAGCGAAAGTCCAATCCCGGTGATGCAATTTTGCAACACCTCTGTACGAGCAGGAGCCGAGGAGCACATCCTCACTCTGCTTCGAGGATTGGACCGAGAGTATTTCCGTTTGCATTTGGTTTGCAGCCCTGAAGTTGCGGATGCTGTACGTTCCGATGTACCGCCCGACGTAGAGTTGTTGCCATTGTTTTTTCCCACGCCGTCGCATTTGGCAGGGGCAGCAAAGTTGCGCCGCTGGATTCGCGAGCGGCATATTCAAGTGCTTCACTCCCACCTGTTCAGAAGCAGCCTATGTTCCTCGCCGGTGGGATGGATGTGCGGCGTACCCTTGATCTTGGAGACGCCGCACGTGCGTGAATCCTGGCGCCGGGGCTGGAAAGCGAATAACTTCACGGTGGATCGCCTCGCAGGCCGGTTTGTGGACCGCTACATTGCGGTTTCCTACGCAAATGCCCGCTATCTGGTTGAGGAGAAGGGCCTGCCGGAGAAGAAGGTACGCGTCATTCAGAACGGCACCGACCTCAGCCGCTTCAATCCTTCGCACATTCCGCCGCACGGCCTGCGGTCAGATATGGGTATAGGCGCAGTCGACCCGATCATGCTTGTGGCTGCTCGACTCGAACCACAGAAGGGGCATAAAGTCCTTCTTGACGCCATGCCCGAAGTGCTGCGGGAGTTCCCAACAGCCAGGGTGTTCTGCCTCGGCGATGGAGTCTTGCGCGAGGAACTGGAACGCCAATCAAAGCAACTTAATTTGCAGGACAATGTTCGTTTCTTGGGCTTCCAGAGCAACATCAACGACTGGCTGGCGCTCTGCGACTTCACTGTGCTCCCCTCCTTCTACGAGGGCTTGCCGCTTGTGGCTGTCGAATCTCTCGCTGCGGGCCGAACCATGGTGGCCACGGCAGTTGACGGCACGCCCGAGGTGATTGTGAATGGTCGCACCGGAATCACAGTTCCGCCGGGGGATAGCGCAGCGCTGGCCGCGGCAATTTGTAGCCTGCTGCGCTCTCCGGCGTTATGTCAGCGACTGGCGGAGCAGGGCCGGGCCTATGTGTTGGAACGCTTCAGTCAGGAGCGACAAGTGCATGAAACCGGCGAGTTCTATTTGGAAGCGCTGGGACAGAGCACATCTTCAGTGCATAGCGGCGAGACTCGGCAGGCGGTGGCAAGTTGAACGAAGTCGCCAACTCGGAAGGCCGGATATCAGCCAACCACCCTCCGGCTGGTGTTGTCGCGCTTTCCTCGGGACCGCGCGGTGCGGATGCGGGGGCCTGCATTGCCGACACCATGCGGCGATGGTGCGTCCAAAGCCTTGGTACACGCGTGGAGGCTATCGTACTTACGGGAAGCTTGGCGCGCAACGAAGCGACCTGGCAGCAGACTGACCACGGAGTCCAGTTCCTCAGCGATGCAGAATTCATGGTGATCGTAAAAGGTAAGGGAGAAATTCCTTCTCCCCCTCTGGTCACTCTGATCTGCCGCGGGGCGGAAGAGGAGCTGCGCAACCACGGAGTGCTTTGCAAACTTTCTTTTGGTGCGGTACATGAGCCCTTCCTGCTGAATCTGGGCGCTACCATCTTCGGGTACGAATTGCTGACCTGCGGTCAGGTAATCTATGGCGACCCCGGAATACTGCTCAACAAGGCTGGTTCTGTTGCTGGTGTCAGCCAGGAAGACGCTTGGCGGATGCTGGCCAACCGCACCGTGGAGTTGCTGGAGATTGTGCCAGAGTTGTTGGAGAACCCGGGGCAACTGTCCGAGGCTGCGCAGTATCGGCTGACCAAGCTGTACTGTGACATGGCGACCTCCGTTCTCGCCTTTAAGCATGAGTTTATTGCGGGATACCAGGCGCGAGCCGACAAGCTCTGTGATCTGCAAGCGCAGGGCCGGCTTTCCGACCTGCCGTTTGGCGCGGATTGGTTTGTGGACATGGTCCGTCGCTGTACGGAATACAAGATCAGGCATTGCTGGGATGGCGCGTCGCCGTTTACGTCTCGCGATTCGGTGCAGCAAGCGATTGCTGCCCTGCGTTCTTTGTGGGTTTGGGAACTGGGACAGATGCACGGAATTACGTCGTCGTCTCCTGATGCATTGCTAAAGCTGCACATGCAGAAGCAAAAGCTGGAAGACCGGCTTCGCGGCTGGGCGTATGTGGCCAAACGTCGCGGCATGCTTGATAGCCTGCGTCACAATTGGCGATGGTTGCGCCTGCTGCGTTTTGCGTCACCGCGCTATTGCGTCTATGCGGCGGGACTCGATGCAGTTTCGAGTTTGGAGTCTCCGGTTTCGAGTGCTGCCCGTTGTGCAGACATGGGCCGGCTCGAAACCTGGAATTCGAAACTTGAAGCTGTCTCCCACTGGCTCCCGATTGCTGACTTTCCGGTTCGCACTGCACCTGACGAGCGGGACATCGCGGAGGCAATTCTCTGGAACTACCGCGAGTTCTTGGTGGAAACGCGCGCATGACCACGACCTTAAGTCCAGCCGGGGTGGAAGTGCGGAGTGGCAGTTTCCCGAGATATGCATTGGAGCCCTTGACTAATGAGGAACAGGAAACGTGGGACGCGCGCATTTCGGGCTACGAAACTGTTCACCTATTCCATCGCCGGGCATGGCTCGATTACCTAGCTGAAAGTCAGGGAGTCCAGATCCATTACTGGGCGATTCGCGAAGCCGGGAGAACCATCGGTTACTTTTGTGCAGGCATATTCAACAAAGGCCCTTTCCGTATTTTGGGTAGCCCGCTAAAAAGCTGGGGAACGAATTTTATGGGGCCGGTGGTGAATTCGGACTTCAGTGCCGATGCGTTCCTCCGCGCGCTGGATGAACTGGCCGCGAGTGAAGCTATCGCGACGCTGGAGATCGAAAACCCAATACTCAATGCAGGGCTGCTGTCATCTCGAGGATACGAAGCAAAGACAGACTCGACCTATATCATCGAGCTCACACCTCAGGACGAAGACCGGGTTTGGCGACGTATCGACAAGAAAGATCACTCAACGGTAAGGAAAGCACGACGGCTTGGGTTGAGGGTACTGGAATGCGGGGATGTCAGCATGGCGGACGAATACTACGACCAGTTCATGGAAGTGATGACGCGCAAAGGTCTATTCCCGCCTTACGACCGCGATCGTCCACGCCTGCTATTCAGACATTTGTATCCGAAAGATATGCTGCTGGCTCTGCAGGTCTTGAACCCGGAAGGGCAGCCGATTGCAAGCGGCCTGTTTCCGCACGATGACCGGACGATCTACTACTGGGGTGGCGCGAGCCGGGTGGTTGGGCGGCAATATTCGCCCAACGATCTGATGCACTGGTCGGTGATGGAATGGGCGCTCGAGCGCGGGCTGACTGCCTACAACATGTGCGGGCCGGGCAAGTTCAAGCAAAAGTTCGGCGGCGAACTGGTCACCATTTGTCGCTGGCAGAAGTACTACTCGCCCGTGGCGCGCTGGGGACGCGCTGCCTATGCGCGTTATCACGGTGTGCGGACCAAAGTCTTGGGCCGCTGGGGACGCATGACCCATGCCGGTGGAGATGCCCACTGATGCGGATCTTGTACATCGCGACCCAGTATCCTCTTCCGGTCAATAACGGTGTGCGGATGCGCGTCTGGTCGCTTCTGTGTGCCATCACCAACGCTGGTCACGAAATCACGTTGGCCACGTTCGCCGAGCCACAGGACGCAGACGGGACCGAGCACGAACTCAGAAAGGTCTGCAAGGACAGTGACCTGGTCCTGCGCCACACCGAGAGCCTGTCGGGAAGCAGGAACTACCTTGGTCGATTGGCCGGTGTTTTATCGCCATCGCCCTTTACTCTCGACCGATTTCGATCAGATGAAATGCGTGCCGTGCTGGAGCGCAGGCTGAACCGAGGAGGTTTCGATTTAGTGCTCTGCGACAATATCTACGCGACTATGAATTTGCCGCTGACCTCGCTGCCTTTGGTTCTGAATAGCCACAATGTCGAACATCTGATTCTGCAGCGGTACGCCGAGCAGGTGAGCAATCCTTTCAATGCGCTCTATGCTCGGCTGGAAGCCTACAAGTTGCGCAGCTTTGAGGCAGCTACTTACAAGCGTGCTTGTATGGTTATGGTCTGTTCCGGTCTCGATGCCGCGCTTATTGAGGAGCTCTGCCCGGAAGTTAGGACGGCAGTTGTGCCCAACGTAGTGGACGTACGCGATTACACGATAGCGGGCGAGGAGGATCCGTTTACGGTTGTGTATCAGGCAGGCATGGACTGGTTCCCAAATCGTGATGCACTGGAGTACTTCGTGCGCGCGATCTTTCCTCTGGTAAAGAAGGAGATCCCTGGCGCACACCTGATCGCTGCCGGCCGTAATCCCTCGCCTGAGTTTTGTGCGCGATTTGTCGATGTTCCGGCGCTGGAGTTTACCGGCACTTTGCCTGACCTTCGGCCAGTGATTGCGAAAGCAGCTGTGTGTGTCGTTCCCTTGCGAATCGGCAGCGGCACACGGCTTAAGATCTTGGAAGCTGGCGCAATGGGGAAGGCCATAGTTTCGACGGCAATTGGCGCTGAAGGACTCGACTTTGTGCCGGGGAGCGAAATCCTGATAGCAGATGATCCCGCAAGGTTTGCCCGAAGCGTGGTCGAATTACTGCGCGATCCGGCACGTCGCAAAGCATTGGGCGAAGCCGCTCGTAAGAGAGTCTTACGTGACTACGACATGGCTGCCCTCGAACGGTCTGTCGCAGGCGCACTTGGAAGCATGCAACAATCAATCGGTACGGACGCAGGCAACACGCACCTTGCTCCGGCGGGCCAAGGAGTACCTACTTGCTAATCTACTTTTTTGTGATCATGGGGATGCCCTTCTTACGGCATGAATTCTGGAACGCGGAATTCGGTCCAGGTCTTACGGTGACGAAACTCGCCGGCGCCCTATGCCTGATCTATGCCCTGGTTTACCTGGCGCGCAGGCATGGCATTCCGCGTTATTTCTGCACGCCGCAATCGGCCTTGATGATCGTTTTCTTCGGGTTTGCGGCCTTTTCCTGGGCCAGCAAGGGATGGAAATCGACCACGTTCGATCTCATCAACCCGATTTACATGTACGTCTCCACCCTCGTGTTCTTCTTCATCACCATGACCGTCATCGATTCCATAAAGAGGCTGTACTGGTCGTGCATGGTGGCAATTGGCTCAGTGGCTTTCGCATCACTTTATATGTTGCGGGAATGGCAGAGAGGAATCGCGGCTTACGG
Source organism: uncultured Acidobacteriaceae bacterium (assembly GCA_963703645.1). Lineage (GTDB taxonomy): Bacteria > Acidobacteriota > Terriglobia > Terriglobales > Acidobacteriaceae > Bog-257. The sequence goes on along the minus strand of CAVPFD010000041.1, from coordinate 40,955 downwards.
GGAAGGGTATCGGCCGGGCTGGGTGGTCGGTGACGCCAACTACTTCACCATTGCCGCCTTGGCGGTGATGCCCATTGCGTTCGAACTTGTGCTGATTGGCGAGAACAAGTTACAGAAGGCATACGCTGTTGTCTGTACGCTTCTCACCTTCGCGGCCGTTACTCTGGGCGCGTCCCGGGGAGGGTTTTTGGGCATCGTGCTCATGGTTTTCTACCTGATAGCGCGCTCACGGAAACCCAGCCGCAACCTCGTCGTAGTTTTTCTCGTAACGCTGCCGTTCCTGATCTTCGCACCGAACTCACCCGTCAACCGATTCTTTCATCCTGCCGGCGGCGACAAAGAATCGGTCAACAAACATTTGATTGGATGGGAAGCCGGTCTGAATATGATCCGCAAGAATCCGCTGTCGGGGGTCGGATTCGGCAACTACAAGGCAGTCGTGACGAAGTATGACAAAAGCGGAGAAGTGCGCCTGGATCCTCATGTGGCCCACAACGCCTATCTGGAAATTGCGGCAGAAATGGGAATTCCAGCAATCCTTGTGTATTGGGCCTTCCTGGGCTCAGCCTTCTACTCGGCTGGCAAAACCCGGAAACGCGCACTGGCCCGGGGCGCGGACCAGCTGGCTGCGCTGGCGCTTGGATGTCAAGCCTCGATTCTTGGCGCCGGCGTTGGGATCTTCTTCGTAAGCGGCCAATACACCCGGCTGCTATGGTTTGTTCTTTGTGTAACGATGGTCATGCCCCTATTGGTCCCGGCGCGCAGCGCACCGAAGCAACCGCTCCCCGACGTTGAGCGAGCGGAACCGGAGACGGAAGACAATTTCCGTATCGGAGAGGCCCTGGTGGAGCTGCGCTGATCTGATTCCAGCCCCACCTCCATTTTTCTACTGTTGACCCTGGAGACCCCACTCCGCGGTCGTAAGGCCGTATCGAGATTCAGAGACTGCTGATTCACGAACCAGCGCCAATTGGGCTGAGTCGGGAAAGAAAACGACTTACTGGATGTTCCGAGGCTTCCTTTCAACCTGGGCCGGGCTGATTGTCAACGGCATCGTCACGATCCTGCTTACTCGTGTGCTGGTCCACGGATTGGGTAACTTCTATTACGGCCTTTGGATCCTCGTCTCCTCCGTGCTTGACTACTACGGCCTGCTCGACATCGGGATCCGCTATAGCATGCAGCGTTTTGTCGCGCGCTACGGCGGAGCCAACGAGCGCCAGGCGCTGAACGAAACCTTTATGACCGGTGCGTCCATGGCTGTCTGCATCGCCACCGCAGCCTTCATGCTGTGCACCGTTCTGCTGATCCTTCTGCCCCCATTCTTTGGCCTGACCGGTGACTCGCGGACCCTGTTTCGTGTCCTTCTTACGATTCAAACCGTGACCCTGGCGCTCGACTTTCCGGCCCGAATCATGGGCGCCTATCTGTGCGGCCTGCACCGTTTCGATCTCTTCAATGGCGCAGGAATCACATGGGGCGTTTCGCGGGGCATCGTGTTCTGGACCGTGATTCGCCTGGGCGGCAAGGTTACCGCGATTGCCATATCGCAACTGATCATTGTGGCCTTCATGTTCGTGCTGTACTGGTTTTTCGTGAAGCTTGCCGACCCGCATCTCAGCCTGGGATGGAAGCACACCAGTTGGGCGCGCACCCGCGAACTGATTCACTTCAGCATCTTTGTCTTCATCAGCGACCTCGGCGACCGTCTGCGCTTCTACGCCGGCGTCATCATCATCTCGCACACGTTGTCGGTCGCCTTGTCTACGCCCTGGAACGTCATCACCAAGCTGATGGAAACTTTCAAGATGGCGTTCTATCCCATCACTGGACCGCTCAATACTGAGGCTAACCGGCTCGAGGGAGCGAAGAAATTTGAGGCCTCCCGGAACCTGTTCCTGCGCTCCACCAAGATTTGCGTCCTGCTCGCCTTCGCCGGGACGACCGTACTGGTACTGCACGGCCGTGACATTCTGCACTTTTGGATCGGAGAAGGCTTCAGCAGCAACTACAACGTGATGCTGGTTCTTACCATCGGTTATTGCGTCATCCTGATGCAATCGGCGTCCAACGTTTTCCTTTACGTGCGCAGCCGGCACAAGCTGCTTGCCGCCTGGACGCTGGCGGAAGGGCTGGCAACCGTTGCGCTCAGCATTTACTGGTCGCGGCAATACGGGATTCTTGGCGTCGCGCTTGGCACCGCTGTTCCCCTGGTGATTGTGCGCGTCGGCATTCAGCCCTTCTATACGCTGCACGTGATGAGCGTGACTTGGAGCGAATATCTATCCAAGTCGCTGCTGCGCCCTGCGCTGGTGACCGCGATCGTTCTAGCCATCGCATCCGTGACCGGACTCTTGCACCGGGCGCCAAGCCTTCTGGCCTTCGCGGGTATGATGATCGCGTTTGGCCTACTCTTCGCCGGCCTGTCATATGGCATCGTCCTGGATGGCGGTGAGCGCGAAAGTCTGCGTCATCGTGGGCAGCTCATCATGCAGCGCATGAAAATGCAGCAGGCATAGACGAGTTTGTACGCTCTGCCGCCAAAGAGGCTCTGGCCTGTCGTCCGGGGGGACTCAGGTTTCGTTGCCAGCCCTCCCAGCGATATCGCTGGGCTATCTTATGCCGTCCCCTTCGGGGACTCCGGGGACCGGCGCCGGGGACGAAAAGCATAGAAATACCACTTCAGATATTGTGGCAGCCAGGCCCAGACGCGAAATCGCGATTCGCCCTCGGTTCGGTTGCGCCAGGTCGTAGGTGTCTCGACGATAGAATGCCCCGCGAGAAACGCTTTCACGGTCAGTTCTAAATTCAGCTCGAAACCAGCCTTGCTCTCGATGGTGAAGCTCTTCAGCATCCGGCTGTCATACAGCTTGAACGCGTTGGTCGCGTCATGAGTAGGAATGCCGCGAAACCAATGCAACGTTAGCCCCGCGCAGCGGGACATAAGCCCTTTGAGCGCAGGAGCGTCCAGAAGTTTACCGCCGCGCATGTAGCGGCTGCCCACTACCACCTCGTAGCCCTGCCGGTAATAATCCAGCATGGTGTCAACCTGCGAAAGGTCGTCGGAAAGATCGGCCATCACCACCAGCACTGGCCCGTGGTCCACCTGGTTGAAGCCGGTGCGGATGGCTCCCACTACCCCGCGCCCTACGTCGTTCTTTACCAGGGCCAAACGGCGCTCACCTTGCGAGATGATCTGCTTCACAACCGGTACGGTGTCGTCCTCGTCAAAGTCGTAAACGACGAAAGCGCGGAAGGGCGAGCGAACCTTGGAGCTGACCTCGCTCCACAGAGACGGGAAGTTCGCTCCCTCGTTATAAACAGGAATGACGAGGGTCAGTTCTAGTTGCGAGGGCGCGTCTGGTGGTGTTTGCTTCATGGACAAAAGCAGATCCCCTTCGACAAGCTCAGGGCAGGCTCTCGACTCGCTGCGCTCGCTCGGGATGACAAGATGGGGAAAACAGGAATGACCAGCGTTAGCTGGTCATGGCTGCGTTCGGCAGCCACACCCACTAGATTTGACCTACCTCAATCTGCGCCGCCACCCAGGGGAGCACTTCATCCAGAATTTCGGTGAGGCTGGTGCGGGCCTCAAATCCGAGAAGCTCTTTCGCCTTGCGAACGTCGGGCGAGCGCTCCTGCACATCGTATTCGAACGGGGGATCGGAGACATAACGGAAGGGCTTGCTGTCGCCGTGCACCTTTCGCCAGATCAACTCAGCGAGTTCAAGAACAGTCGTGCGCGCGGGCGTGGAAAGATTGAAGTCCTGATTAAGGGCCGCTGGGTGCTCGATGCAAACCCGGATTCCCTTGGCGAGGTCGCCGCCGTAGGTGTAGTGCCGCACCTGGTTGCCCGAACCCAAGATGTGCAGCGGATCCTGTCCCTTGAGCACCTTCTGGGCCAGATCGGGGACCACGTGCGACATGGCAAGCTTCACATTGCCGCTATATACGTCATGGTCGTGCAGTGCGCGCTTCTCACCCACGCCAACGCAGTTGAACGGCCGGACGATGGTATAGGGCAGCTTGTACTGCTCCCAGGCGCCCTTCACGAAGTACTCAGTCGCCAGCTTCTGGAAGCCATACGTCGAGCGCGGCGGCGGACAGCGTTGCTCCGCGCCCTCGGGAGTCGGATACTCCGACGTGCTCTCGAACACCATGCTGGACGACATTACGGTGATCTTCTGCAGCTTCTTGTGTTTGTGTGCGTAGAGGGCGGCGTCGAAGGATGCCGCAGTGATGCGCTCGTTCTCGGCCAGCAAGTCGTAAGCGAACTCGTGGAAGTAGCTGATGCCGCCAATCATGGCGGCACAGGCAACAAAGTGGTCGCAGTCGGAAAGCAGGTCCTTCAGCAAGTCAACGTTCTTGCAGTCGGCTTCGATGAACTTGTAACGCGGGTGTTTGTCGTAGGACTTTTCCACCCGGCCGTACTTGCTGAAGTTGTCAAGGCCTATAACGTCGTAGCCGGCCTGTAGGAGTTCCTCGATTAGATAACCGCAGATAAAACCGGCAGAACCAGTTACCAGCGCCTTCATGAATGGTTTTCTCCTGCCGCTACCGCCACCGCACCCTGCAGATATTCGCGACGGCGCTCCGGCCAATAGTTCCAAATGTCAATCACAACCTTGTCTGGGGAGAACTGCACATCGCGATATGCGGAGTGCGGAGCGCCCAGCACGATGATGTCGGCCCTGCGCACAGCTTCGTCGAGCGGAACCAGACCGGGGCCAGGCACGAAGGGGTCAGTGCATAGGACTTCCTTGGCTTCGACTTCAAGCAACTTCTTCAGTTTGTAGGACAGACTGTCGCGGATGTCGTCGGACTCTCCCTTGAAAGCCATCCCCAGGATGGCGACCTTCTTGTTGGCAAGGTCGGTTTGCCGCAACTGCGAGACGATGAAGTTGGGAAGCCCCTCGTTGACCAGCATCGCAGAATGGCCCAGGAAAAAGTTGTTGCCGGAGAACGCGGATAGCTGCAGCGTGTCCTTCAGCAGACAGGGGCCAGCGGCAAAACCAGCGCGCGCAAAACTGCGCATACGGGGATATTCGCGGGTGACCGCATCATGAATGCGATAGAAATCCAGGCCATAGGTTTCAGCCAGCATGTAGAACTGGTTGGAAATGGCGAAATTCAGGTATCGCCAGCTGTTGGTGAATAGCTTGGCCAGCTCAGCTTCCAAGGGCGCCAATTCGATGACCGTGGGTGCGATGGTGAGGAATAGATCGCGGGCCCGGCGGACGGCAGCAGGCTCAAACCCGGAGACAATCTGTGGCAGCTTGACCAGTTCCTCCATGGCGTTGCCCTCGGCGATGCGCTCCGGACAGAAAGCCAAATCTATGTCGCGGCCAAGCGACCGTATTCGCTGGTACACCAGCTTGGTAACGCCGGGGCTGACCGTGCTTCGCAGCACCAGTAAGGTTCCATCCTGGATGTACTGAAGAACACCGTCCAGACTCCTATATAGTTCGTGCACCGTGGGATTGAGGTGGCGATCAACGGGAGTACCGACGACAGTAATGACGATATCGGCCGAGCGCAGACAGTTTGCGTCGGTAGTGGCCTGGAGAGTTTTCCCCAGGGCTTGTTTCAGGATGGGCTCAGCTCCATCCTCACGGAACGGCATGATGCCGGAGTTGATGGTCTTAACCTTCGCCGCATCAATATCCAACAGAGATACTGACAGGCCACGGCTCGCCAGGACGATGCCCAGTGGCAGGCCAACGTGCCCGCAACCGCCTACTACGACAACATTTTCTGGAGTTGCCAAAGGAGTTTCCCCTCGCCCGAAATTAAACGTCATTCTACACTTTGGTGAGAAGCCGTGTCACTCTTGTGGCTTACTCTTACCGACCTTCACGACCTTGCTTCCCGAACCGGAACAGGGTTCCGGCAAGGCGCCACACGGGGGCATCTTTACGCGCAGGACAAGCGTTTCCGAAATGCATGCCGGAAGCGTCCTAATTGGCAGATGGTTGCGGAGGTCGTACGTCGTTGCGCAGGTACACGCTGTACATTTTATTCTGGAAGACCAGATGATATTGGTCGCGCAGCGTGACGCGGGAAGACTCCCACGCGTTCGTGAGGAGAGGGGAGGAGCGCATCGGTCCATAATGGTCGTTGACGACGAATACCTCGGGGAGCGTACCGCTGAAAAATCCCAGGTATCGGTCATCGACCAGCGGCGGGCCAAAGCCCACGGCGAAACCCAGTTCAGACCCACCCATCAGCGTGCCACCAACAGGCAGAGCAGCCCTTGCAGCAGCCATCGCAGGATCGTACAGATTGTGGTATTCGTTTCTGGAGATCTTGTATCCGATTCCCGCTAGGGTTGCCATCACCGAAACCACAAGCACGCCGGACGCCAGAAGCCGGCTTCTGCCACCGCCTTGCCACCGGGCATAAAGCCAAAGCGCGGCACAAGCTGTTGCCACAGGAAGCGAGAACACAAGATAGTTTCCAAACTTCTGGTTATCTACCACTGCAACCCCAACATACGTAATTACCAACAAGAGCAGCAGCCGCTTCGCAATAGATTGAGAGCGAAGGCCACGGTCAATCAGCAGGCCCGCAAGGCCACAAATGGGAAATAGCAGGGCCGCAATCTTCGACTTGCTGAGCCCGCTGTAAGCGGTGAAGTAGTAGTGAAGATATCTTTCCCCCGCATCATTGAATATGTTGCGCAATATAGGTCCGATGCCGCTCACCCGGTACTGCGAAGCGGCCTTGCTCTGGGCGTGAAATAGTTCAGGCGCGAGGTGAATATAGTACAGACAGCACGCTATCCCCATAAGATACGGCAAGCTGGCAACGGCAATAGCGCCCCACCTCATCCGGGGCCAATCTAGTAGAACCATGGCAGCGATGGCAACATTCATGACCGCTCCCATGGGATGTGTAAACAACGAAGCAGCTCCGAAACAGGCAGCGAGTACAACGCCAAGCGACCAGTTCGAGTCTCTCAACCCGAAATAGCTTGCCAAGCCAGCCATGCCGAGGGCTGCGCACATCATGTCCATCCGGCCATTGGAAGCCGTAACCAGTACGGCATAATCCACGGCTATCAGGGAGGCTACCAGTAGAGCCAGCGAGTCTTTACGGCTCAGTAACCTGACAAGTACAAACCATGCAGCAAGAAAGACTAAGCCCCAGGCTACAGAAAATAATCTCATCCAGACTACTGTTGCCGGAACAATTCGCAGCCAGCTCCCCAGCGCTATAAAGTACAGCGGAAACTGCCAGTACGTGTACTGATGTACTCCGGGGAGTTCCTGGTAGCCGTACGGAGCCAACACAGAGCTACCCAGGTGACCAAAGTTCCGGAAGCTGAAGGCAACATCTGCGAACATACCTTCATCCATCCACGGACTTTGACTCAGCGACTCGGCGATGGTCAGCGCAAGAAAGATTAACAGCACTCCACCAGCGCAAAGCCAGGCGGTCCGGGAGGCAGGCACAATTGGCTCCGAGTCCGGAGTGCGATGAACGGTGCGAGTTGTGTGCGATGTGTTCATCCAGCAGATATGGCGAGGGAGCCAGCGAGATCGCTGCTCATTGTAGCATCAGCGCAGGGGCTCTGGATCAGTTGCTGCGGGCAAATACGATGATGGCTTGCGATTTGACATTGCGGGCGGATCTGGCGGGCTCAAGAAGAGAAGCCAATCCGTTACTGGGACAGAAAATGAATGTTTCTATTCTTCAGTGCATCCAAGCCGGACTGGCTTGGGCTCATGAACATCCACACGATCCAGTAGTCCCTTGCGGTCGTGATATCGAGCGCCGTAAACAATGGAGCGGTTACCCTCTCGTCACCGTGATCTTTCGTTCGCGATCATTTTGCCGCTGGATGCCAATCTCCACGTCACGCTCTTTGGCGAAGCGCGGAAATTTTTCTCCCCACTCCAGCAGTACCAGGTTCCCTTCCTCTGCAAAGAGTTCATCCAGGCCAAGCGTGTCGAGTTCGCGCAGCGTATCCACGCGATACAGGTCTACATGGAAGAGGCTGACATCGGGACCGCGAAATTCGTGAACCAGCGTGAATGTGGGACTCGTGACGTCGTCCTGCGATGCGGCCTGGAGGCCTTCAGCAATGCCCTTTACGAGCGTGGTCTTGCCGGCGCCGAGGTCGCCACGCAGGATGACCATGTGCGCGCTCTTGAGCATGGGGGCCAGCTCGCGGCCCAGCGCCACTGTCTCTTCGGCAGAGTGCGTAATGTACTCATCCGTGGGCACTGGTTTCATCCCTGGTGTTTAGGCGACGGACGGTCGCATCTGTAATGCGCATTAGCGCCTGAGGCAATACTGTTACCTCAGCGGCTAAAGCCGGCTTCTTGTGCACCTTTCCATGCACCGCTGAAGCAGTGCGCCAGCCCAAAATCAAAGGTACATCTCCCCCTCCGGGCGTGGTGGAGCGGAGGAAGTGGTAGTAATGGTTTCCAGCCCGTGGCCGTGCGGCCCGGTTTCACGCTTGTGAAGCAGGAAGGCGAACATCATCCCAAAGAATCCGAGCACCGAGAAGATCTGCATGCCGAGGTCGTAGCCCTTCGGATTCGTGGCGCTGGCGTGCGAAAAGTCGTTGGCCCACCCAATGAGCAGGTTGAATCCGAACAGGCCGATGTTTTGGATCATGGTCATCACGCCGTAAGCCGTGCCCAGCTTGGACTGGTCCACGATATAAGCCACCGACGGCCACATGATGGCCGGAATCAGCGAAAATGCAACGCCCATCATGATCATCGGAATGTATAAGTTGACATGGGTGTAAGCCATCATCAGGTAAACCGGGATGAGCATCAGGGAGCCGAACATCATGAACAGCGCGCGTTTGCCGATGCGGTCCACCATCAGGCCAAACAGCGGGGTGGCGATCATGGCGAACAGCGTCAGCATGCTGGAGAGGAAGCCGCCGAACTCGCGGGTGGTGCCGTGGGCGTCCATGAAGAACTTCACCGCGAAGGTCTGGAAGGGGAAGATGCCCGAATAAAACACGATGCACAGCGCGACGATGTACCAGTAGGAGACGCCGAACTGGAAGAGGTCCTTGAATACGACCTTATCGGTCGAGCCTGCCTGTCCTATGGCGAAGTGCTTCTCAGCGTAAACATCCATGATCCAGTAGATAACGGCTCCGACGACGCACAGCGAACATATGCCCACGCCGATGAGAAACGGATAACGCCAATTAACATAGGCTGCCTTCGCCCAGCTCGGTGAATTCAACGCGGCAAACGATCCGATGCGACAGATTGTGAGGTTCACCCCGAAGGCGAAGCTGAGCTCTTTGCCCTTGAACCAGGCGGCGAGCGCGGTGGTAACGGCTACGATAAGCGACTCTGCGCCCATGCCGAAGACCAGCCGGCCGGCAGCCATGATCCACAGGTCGCTGGTGAGCACAGTGATGATCGAGCCCAGGAAGCAGAGCACACCGAAGATGAGCGTCGAGCGCCGCAGCCCGATGCGGTCGATGATGACGCCGCCGATGACCACGGTAAAGATGTTGGGGAAGCTGTAAGCCGCCTGCAGCAGGCCGATGTTGGCATCGGTAAAGTGGAGCTGCTTCACCAGCAGGTCGGCGACCGGGCTGAGCGCGTCGTAGACGTAGTAATTGCCGAACATGGCCAGGCTGACGAAGATCAGCACCAGCCAGCGATACATCTTGCTCGGTTGCGGGCGGTCGGCGACCGGCAACTGGGTTGCAGACATCAGAACCTCGGAGAAGTGATTGACTAAGATAACAGAAGGAAGGCAGCCGTCAGTAGCCAGTGGTCAGTTGCCAGTTGTCAGTACGCAGCCTGGTTGACAACTGACTACTGGCCACTGTTTCACTCGAACCGTATTTTCTCTCCGCTCACCACGGAATGTTTGTGGAACCTGGCTTCGTTCTTGAGCGGGTAATCGAGGCGATATTGTGCGCCGCGGCTCTCTTCGCGGGCCAGCGCCGAGCGCGCAATCAACAATCCGGCCTGCAGGATGTTGGCGGCCTCGCAGCTGCGGCGATCCGCTCCCGCGGGTGGCGGCAGCGCGCTCAAGTCGGCCACGACCTGTCGCAGGTTTTTCCCTTCACGCACGACACCAACGTTCTGCCACATCAGCGCCTGCACTTTCCTGATGAACCCCTCGGTCTCCGCGGGTTGGCCATTGCTGTTTGTCGCCGGTCCCGTAGCGGCGGCCACGGCTCCTTTGTGGCCCGACTGCATATGCTCGCGCATCCTCCGCGCCGCGCGCGCGCCATACACCAGCCCTTCGAGCAGCGAATTGCTGGCCAGACGGTTGGCGCCGTGCACGCCGGTGCAGGCGACTTCGCCTGCCGCGAAGAGCCCAGGAATGGAGGTCTGGCCGCGCAGGTCGGTGCGCACGCCCCCCATGGCGTAATGCGCCGCCGGCCGGACGGGCACCAGCTCAGTGGCGATGTCAATGTTGTAGCGCATGCAGGTGGCGTAGATGGTGGGAAAGCGTTTGCGCACGCGCTCGGCATTCAAATGTGTGAGGTCGAGATAGACGGCGGCGTCGGGACGCTTCACGCGCTCCAGTTCATGCGCGATGGCGCGCGCCACCACGTCACGCGGCGCGAGCTCTCCCGCTTCGTGATAATGGGGCATGAAGCGCGTCAGCTCGAAGTTGCGCAGGTACGCGCCCTCGCCCCGCAGCGCCTCCGAAAGGAGAAATCGCGGCGCGTTCTTCAGAAACAGTGCCGTGGGATGGAACTGCACGAACTCCATGTCGCTGATCTCCGCGCCGGCGCGGTAGGCCATGGCCACGCCGTCACCGGTTGCGACCGCAGGATTGGTAGTGTCGCTGTAAACCTGACCGAGTCCGCCGGTGGCCAGCAGCACCGCGCTGGCATGGATCTCGTGCGACCGTCCCGCCTGGTCGAGCACGCGCACGCCAACGACCCGGCCGTCGCTCAACAGCAGGTCGGTGGTGAACTCGAATTCGTAGAAGGCGATGGGCTTCAGCGCCGCGGCTTTTAGATACAGCGCACGGCCGATCTCCCGGCCGGTGGAATCCCCGTGGGCATGCAGGACACGGCTGCGGCTGTGTGCTCCCTCACGTGTAAAGGCGATCTTGGCGCCGGCGCGATCGAACTCCGTGCCCCACTCGATGAGCTCTTCTATCCGCGGCGGGCCTTCTTCCACCAGCACGCGCGCCGCCTCTTCGTTGCACAGGCCGTCCCCGGCCTTCAGCGTGTCTTCCAGGTGCAGGCGGACTTCATCTTCGTCGCTGAGGGCCGCGGCGATGCCGCCTTGCGCGTACTGTGTGTTGGACTCCGTCACCTCCTGCTTGGCCAGGCAAAGGACGCGGCCCGCGGACGCAAGCTCCACCGAAGCGCGCAGGCCGGCAATGCCCGCGCCTACAACGATGAAGTCGGTCTCGGAGGGAAGAGCTTTCATAACCATGGAACTACGGGTGCAAATCGCGTTGTAGTAGCGCTCCCAAGGCTCATGGTAGCACGCAGAAAAGAGCGCCGCAGACGCTACATCACAACACGCGAACCTTAATCGCGCCGCTGGCGAGATTGACGCTGAAACCGGTGAATGACTGGTAGGCCACTCGCCCCGGTCCGCTTTGCGCCCTGGGCGTGGGTTTGATAGATTGGAAGGGTTGAGTCTCAAGCTGGGCGCTTAACTCAGCGGTAGAGTGCCATCTTCACACGGTGGAAGTCACAGGTTCGAATCCTGTAGCGCCCACCATATTTTTCAAGGGCTTACGGGGAATCTGCCCGAAAAGCCCAACCCACAATTCAACCCACAAAGCGCCGCTCACTGGACCATCTCCGAAGCCATTCCCAATTCCTTCAGGAACGCCCCTTGCGCAGCTTGTGTTTCTCGTGGGGCGCAACTGCGTGTGGGGCGGGCCAACCGCAACCTCGCGCAAGTCGGGTGGGAGCATTAAATAGGTAAGAATGTCCCCAAAAAATATGAGATTTTGAACCGCGCTGGACACCGCTGAACTGCCGCAACCAAATGAACGGACCGGCGTCCGCGTTTCCAGACAGCTACACTTTCATGGGACACGCGTTACACTTTTGGGACTTGCCTGTTTCCCTGCTTGCCTTGTGGTGGAAGCTTGACCTAGGACTCAATCAACACCGATTATTGTCTCTAAGAGCGGCTCATTGCGACGCCAGATTCGCCACCTAAAGGCCGTTATGTGCAATGCCTCCGTGTGGTGAGAATTACCTCGCCTTGTAAGGCTTCCGTGTAGTAAAAAATGCCCCGATTTGCAATGCTTCCGTGTAGTAATGAGCACTTGACAAAGGTGGTCTAAGTCCTTTCACCTCAGTGGTCTAGACAGCAATTAGTTCCCTGCGTATATTTGCGCGGCTGGGCATTTCGTGCCGGTACTGGCCTTGTAGTGTAACGCCGTCCGAAGTGCCTGCGAGAAGGTAAGAATGACGCCGCTTCCTGCCGCAAGCGCTATCTATCCGCCTGTCTTTCCTTTTGATCTTAGCCTTAGCATTTTTTGCATTGCGCTCTGGCAGGTTCTGACCGGCAGTTTGTGCGTCAGGACTTTCAGCGGGGCACTGTCGCTTCAGCCCCGCTTACCTCTCAAGAAATACCTGGATTGGGCTGCGTGGCCGATCTATCGCTGTTTCATGGGCTTGAATTCCGTAGGACATTTAGACGCCGGCCTGGTTCGCCCCTAGCAGCTTTGCTAGCTGTAGTGTGGACCGCCCGCAAACTCTGAGGAGAGATGTCATGAAAGCTGTGATCTCGAGACTCACACTAGTACTGGTAATTGCGATCGTAGGTTTGATGTTCCCTTTGTCATCGTATGCGCAAGGTGGTTTGGCGCTGAGTTGCCCGCTTGGCAACGCTGAGGTGAATCAACCCTACGGCCCGGGTGGACTGGGCTCGGGGCTGGTAGCCACGGGTGGAACGGGGTCGTATACCTCCTACTCGATCATCAACGGAGCGCTGCCTCCGGGGCTGTCGCTGAATACATCCACGGGTCAGATCCCGAACAGCTATCCGACGACAGCAGGGACGTTCAGCTTCACCGCTCAGGTGGTGGACTCGGCCCAAAACACCGCCACCGCCGCCTGCAGCATCACGGTGTATCCGGCTCTGGTCGTCACCTGTCCCTCATCGACCGCGCAGGTCGGTGTCGCCTATAGCTCGGCGGTTGTGGGGACGGGCGGGATGGGCCCGTACAGCAATTATGGGCTATTCAATGGCTCGCTGCCTCCCGGGCTGACCTTGAATTCATCCACCGGCGCGGTCACGGGCATCCCGACCAGTGCGGGTGCGTTCCCATTCGCTGCCTTTGTAATTGACGCATTCCAACACGGCCATATCAACTACAACTGCGGCATCACGGTGACAGTGCCTGTGTCGCTCTCAGTAACCTGCCAGGCGGTGAACACGGGCGATGTTGGTGTGCCGTTTGACAGCGGGCCGATGACGGTGACGGGCGGGACTGCGCCGTACATGTACTCGATTGTGGGCACCTTGCCGCCGGGGCTGCATCTGAACACCTCCACCGGCGAGGTAACCGGGACCCCCACGGCCTCCGGAACCTTCGCCGTGAAGGTGGCGGATGCTGTGGGCAACAGCAACACCAGCTGCATGATCACCATCAATGGGCCGCTGTCGGTGACCTGCCAGGCGGTGAACACGGGCGATGTAGGCGTACCGTTTGACAGCGGGCCGATGACGGTGACGGGCGGGACTGCGCCGTACACGTACTCGATTGTGGGCACCTTGCCGCCGGGGCTGACGCTGAACAACTTCGACCGGCGAGGTGAGCGGGACACCCACGGCCTCCGGGACCTTCACGGTGAAGGTGACCGACGCTGTCGGGCAACTCCAGCACCAGCTGCATGATCACCATCAATGGGCCGCTGTCGGTGACCTGCCAGGCGGTGAACACGGGCGATGTAGGCGTGCCGTTTGACAGCGGGCCGATGACGGTGACGGGGGGGACTGCGCCGTACGCGTACTCGATCGTCGGCACCTTGCCGCCGGGGCTGACGTTGAACACCTCGACGGGCGCGGTGACGGGCACGCCGACGGCCTCCGGGACCTTCACGGTGAGGGTGACCGACGCCGTCGGCAGCTCGAGCACCAGCTGCGTGATCACCATCAATAGGCCGTATGTCGGTCGACCTGCGCGCCGATTAACACCGGCGATGTAGGCGTGCCGTTTAACAGCGGACCGATGACGGTCACGGGGGGCACCGCGCCGTACATGTTCTCGATTGTGGGCACTCTGCCGGCGGGGCTGACGCTGAACACCTCGACGGGCGACGTGGCCGGGACGCCGACGGCTGCCGGGACCTTCACGGTGGAAGTGACGGACGCTGTCGGCAACTCCAGCACGGGCTGCATGATCACCATCAATGGACCGCTGTCGGTGAACTGCGCGGCGATCAACACGGGCGATGTAGGCCTACCGTTTGACAGCGGGCCGATGAATGTGACGGGTGGCACCCCGCCGTACACGTACTCGATCGTCGGCACACTGCCGGCGGGGCTGACCCTGAACACTTCCACCGGCGAGGTGACCGGGACCCCGACGGCCTCCGGGACCTTCACGGTGGAGGTGACGGACGCTGTGGGCAACTCCAGCACAAGCTGCATGATCACCATCAATGGGTCGCTATCGGTGACCTGCGCGGCGGTGAGCACAGGTACGGTGGGTGTGCCCTTTGACAGCGGGCCGATGACAGTAACGGGTGGGACTGCGCCATACACCTTCTCGATCGGCAACGGCACACTGCCGGCGGGGCTGACGCTGAACACCTCCACTGGCGAGGTGACCGGAACCCCCACGGCGGCCGGGACCTTTACGCTTCAAGTGACCGACACTTTGGGCAACGTTGGCACGGCCTGTACGATTAGTATCAATCCGCCTCTGTCAGTGACCTGCGCAGCGGTGAACATGGGCGATGTAGGCGTGCCGTTCAACAGCGGGCCGATGACGGTGACGGGAGGGGCTAAGCCGTACACCTTCTCGATCGGCAGCGGCACATTGCCGGCGGGGCTGACGCTGAACACCTCGACGGGCGCGGTGACGGGCACGCCGACGACGACCGGGACCTTCACGGTGAAGGTGACGGACGCAGCGGGCGACGTCGGCACGGCCTGTGGGATAAGCATCAATCCCGCGGTGAGCGCCAGCTGCGTGTCCATCAACGCGGTGCAGGGTATTCCGATTACGCCGGTGACCATGACGGGCAGCGGCGGCGCAGGTGGACCCTACACCTTCACGGCCACGGGCCTGCCGACGGGCCTGAGTATGTCCAGCAACGGCAGCATCTCAGGCACCCCGACGCAGAGCGGCACCTTCCCCTACACGGTGACGGTGACCGACAGCGCGGGCAACAAGGGCACGGTGAACTGTTCCGTGACCGTCTACTCAACCCCGACAGCCAGCTGCGTGTCCATCAACGCGGTGCAAGGCGTGGCGATCACGCCGGTAACCATGACGGGCAGCGGCGGCGCAGGTGGACCCTACACCTTCACAGCTACGGGGCTGCCTCCGGGCCTGAGCATTTCGAGCAACGGCACCATCTCGGGTACCCCGACGCAGAGCGGCACCTTCCCCTATACGGTGACAGTGACTGACAGCGCGGGCAACCAGAGCACAGTGAACTGCTCGGTGACGGTGGCTCCGGCGGTGAGCGCCAGCTGCGTGTCCATCAACGCGGTGCAAGGCCTGGCGATCACCCCGGTGACCATGACGGGCAGCGGCGGCGCGGGTGGACCCTACACCTTCACGGCCACGGGCCTGCCTCCAGGTCTGAGCATCTCCAGCGGCGGGACCATCTCGGGAACGCCAACCTTCAGCGGTACCTTCCCCTATACGGTGACGGTGACCGACTCGGCCGGCAACAAGGGCACGGTGAACTGTTCCGTGACCGTCTACTCAACCCCGACCGCCAGCTGCGCGTCCATCAACGCGGTGCAAGGCGTGGCGATCACGCCGGTGACCATGACGGGCAGCGGCGGCGCAGGTGGACCGTACACCTTCACAGCAACGGGCCTACCTTCGGCCCTGAGCATTTCCAGCGGCGGGACCATCTCGGGAACGCCAACCTCCAGCGGTACCTTCCCCTACACGGTGACGGTGACCGACTCGGCCGGCAACAAGGGCACGGTGAACTGTTCCGTGACCGTCTACTCAACCCCGACAGCCAGCTGCGTGTCCATCAACGCGGTGCAAGGCGTGGCGATCACCCCGGTGGCCATGACGGGCAGCGGCGGCGCGGGTGGACCGTACACCTTTACAGCTACGGGCCTGCCTCCGGGCCTGAGCATCTCCAGCGGCGGGACCATCTCCGGAACGCCAACCTCCAGCGGCACCTTCCCCTACACGGTGACGGTGACCGACAAGGCTGGTAACAAGGGCACGGTGAACTGTTCCGTGACGGTGGCCCAAGCTCAAGGCAGCGTCCAAGGAACTGTTTGGAACGATGCAAACGCAAACGGTGTACAGGATTCCGGCGAATCGGGCTTCAGGGGTGTCACCGTGAAGCTGGAAAGTAACGGCACGGTTATCGCCACCCAAGCGACGAACAGTCAAGGTGGCTATGACTTCACCGGTTTAGCTGCCGGCAGCTACACGGTCTGCGTGGATCCCGCGACGCTCCCGGTCGGGTATATCGAGACATACGACTACGATGGGCTCCTTACGCCCAATTGCGCAACCGGATCGGTACCTTCCGGACAGGAAATTACCCTTAACTTTGGCTACTTCAAGCCTGCTTGCGAATCGACCACTCAGGTCACGAGCAACTTCAACAGCACGCCCGTTTCAGCCGGCAAGTACGTCTGGTACACCGTCCATCTGAAGGCGAGCGGGCTGCCGACTCACTCCCTGGCAACAGTGCGCTTCGACAACGTGCTGGTTGAGGCAAACATCAATGGCGTTCCCTATAACTTGACGCTGTCAAGCGGCATCGTGATCTTTAACCCCAACGTGAAAACGTCAACGTTGAGCTACGACGCCAATTCGGACACGTTTACGGTGACCGTCCCGACATCTCTGTCTGGGAATGCATTCGTCACTGGGTTCCCGTATCTGGTTCCCAGCGGCGGCCTGCCGGGCGGTATTAGTAACGTAAAGGTGACGGGGCGCATGTCCACGGATGTGGCCGGCGTCTCCACTCAGTGGCAGTGGGCTGCTGCCGTGTACACGAAATTCAACAGCGACGTAACGCAGCTCGGCATCAAGCCGGTAGACGACAACTCCACCAGCCAGTATCACAATTCCGACCCGGCAGGTACGCCGGAAAACTACAAGCAGTATGTTACCGGCGGTGCATGCGGTGGGGGCGGATCTAACTACACCGGCAGCAACTCTCCGACCGGCAGTACTCAGTGCCAGTCAGGGTGTCAGCACAAGACATACACCTGCAACGGATGGAATGCCACCCCCCACAATGGAAACCCGGGCGGCATCCTGGGCAAGAACTACTCCACCTGTTATCCGAACGGGAAGGTTGTGATCGGTGCGACGAACGGCTATACCCTGACATTCACTAACCCGACTGCGGTGCAGAACTTCGTGCTGCAAGGAGGTGCACCAGGAGTATTGAGCCACAGCGACACTAACCCGACCAGCTCGGCGGCGGGTTCGTTCGCGGGTGACGTGCTGGCGTTGCGTCTGAACATTGACTATTCTGCCGCGGGAATCACCGGGACGGGATTTGCTAACCTTACTGTCACCCAGGGTCCGCTCTGGGGATACACGGTACAGCAGGTCATGGATTTGTCCAATGCCGTGCTGGGTGGCCAGACGTGGCAACTGCCTCGGGGTATGAGCGTCTCCGGCCTCGACGCCATCGTGGCCAACATCAATAGCGATTACGAGAATGGAGCGATTGATAACAGCTATCTGCACTAGACGAACCTGTCAGTGCCGACCATTCGTAACCAACCACGTGACGACTTGAACGCCCCGCTAATGCGGGGCGTTGTTTTGCTCGCAAGGTGTGGTCGAGATTGCCCGTGGCGGTCGTTTGCCCCGGCTATCGGTCCTGCCGGTGAATTGCGTCCAAGTAGATGGTCTCTCGACCGAGCTCTCGACCCTCGTGGCTGACGAGATAGCCAATTCCAAAGAAGGCAGCGGTAAATAGCAGATCGGAAACGACTGCGCTGCGGAAGAAGGGCAAACCGGCGACGTAGCATGTCATCAAGCCGCTGAAGGTCTTGGGATACATGTCGCGCCAGACCATCCAGACCGCAAAGTTGCTGACGACGAAGAAGGACACCGAAGCGACCAACGATGTCGCGCCGATACGGATGACGGAGAAGCCCTTGATGAGTGCGCTGCCCAGCAGCACCATGGCCGCATACCAGGCCCAGGTGATGAGGTGGTCGGCGGTCAGCGGATAGCCGTAGGTCACGCGCGTGAGGTACACGCCGGAGGCGGCCAGTAGCGCGACCGGAATCCACATCTGCCGGCGAGGCATGCGCGCGCCGAAATACAGCAGCGCGGCGGCAACGGGCGTGAAGCTGAACGGCAGGGGGATGAAGCGCAGATGCACCGCCACGGCAATCGCTATAAACAAATACGCCAGCATGTTCACCTCGATACGAACGCCTTTGTTTGATTCTGTACGCCAAACAGGCCCGCGTCAAGTGCTCACGCCCTTGGAGCGAGATTGTTGCGGCGAGCCAAAATCTCACTTGCGCAAGGGCTGAGTCGCCAGGCTCTCCGCGGTTGGCGAAGTCCAGGTGTTCATGCCCTGCTGCAGCACACTCAGATCGGGACTGAGAATGACATAACCCCCCAGAGCCGTCCTACCGGAAGTCTCTGGATAGGTGTAGCGGAGGTCCTGAAAATCAACGAAATACCCACGTGTCTCGCCCTCGAGTTTTTGCTCACGCACGTAGGGAAAGACGGCCCAGTCAAGATACACACGTCCAAAGTAAGTTGACTCCGCCACGCGCAATACTTCTGTCTCTTCCGGCTTATAGAAAACCCGGCCCTGCGCGTCATCCACATCGGGCCCCAGCGAGTTGACTGGAACGGTCTCGAGGAAGTCGGCCGTCTCGACCACACCGTGCCAGCGAAACGGATTAATCATGTAAGGATACGCACCGACTCGCAGCGGCGCGGCTCCCCGGTACAGAAACGATTCCATGGCGCTGACCGCGCGGCGGTGCTGATAATCGCGAATACCCCAGATCAGCAGCAGGCAGACGAGGGCCACGATAGCTCCGCCGCGGCCGCGCGGACCTTTGCTGCGCGCGCCAATCTCCTCGTTGATAAGCCCAAACAGCGCAGGCAGCGCCAACCCAGCGATGAGCACGACCCAGATGACCGGATCGATGATGTACACGATGTCCCAGGTGTACCAGCGATAGTTGAACGGCTCAAAGAGCCGGATGCCATACGCGGTGCTGTAGTCAAGCGGGAGATGGCTGAGCGCCGCGATCAGCGCGAAGAGATAAAGAAACCCCCACCGCACCGGCGGCCGGCTGCGTTCTTTGCCTGTGCGCCGCCATCGTTGGCTTACGAGATGGATAACGTGAACGACGCCCAGCACCGCCGCCGCAACGAAGGGCGCGCCGACAAAGCTGTGGGTGATGCCGCGATGGTGCTGCAAGTCTGCCGTTCCGCTCTTCAAGCCCCAGAGTATGTCGACATCAGCGGCTTCGGCGGCGAGCACCATGGTCAGCGTCGTCAGGGCGCTCTTGCGATTGAAGCCCGAACGTCCCAGGCAGGCGCCGGTCAGGAAATGAGTCAGTGGATCCAAGGCTGTCCCCGGTTTATGTTTTGGTTACGGCAAGAGAGCTATTGTACGCAGACGGAGCGAATCAGACAGGTTACTGGTCGGGTGTCACATCGGCGTGGCCGGTCTTGCCGGCCAGGAGATCGATGGCGTGCGGCAAAATATGCACCACCGCGCGCAGCGACTCCACCGCTCCGCTGGGACTGCCCGGCAGATTGAGGATGAGCGAGCGTCCGCGCACGCCGCACACGCCGCGGCTCAGCACGGCGAACGGAGTTTGAGCTGCGCCCTGGGCCCGCATTCTCTCAGGAATACCCTCGATCAGCTTTGAGCAGACTGTGCGCGTGGCGTCGGGCGTAACATCGCGCGCGGCAATGCCCGTCCCGCCCGTGGTGACCACCAGCTGCGCTTGCTCACTCAGATGGACGAGAGCCGATTCGATTGCAGCCTGCTCATCGGCCACGATCTCCTGGTGCGTAACTTCGAATCCACTCTGGCGAAGCAGCTCTGCGGTCGCCGGGCCGGAGACGTTGGCGCGTTCGCCTCGTGCCGAGGAATCACTCACGGTCAGGACAGCAGCGGTTCTCGTGCTCACGGCAGAACGATATCATGGCGGGCGATGCGGTTTCAGTTTGTGAATCGACCGCGACGCCCCTGTTGGGCAAGGTTTTCCGAGTCGCCGAGCACTTCGGGACCGCCGCTCGCGGATTGCAACTGGAGACTGGGTGTTATAGTCATCCAGACTTGACAGCCGAATTGGAATCTCCCGGAATCGAGGAACCTCACGATGCCAGCTGATCCTCCGGCGGGCGCTGCGTTGACGCCCGCGATTGTCTTCGAGAACCTGCAAGCCTTCCAGCGAACTTTCGCGCTGAAAGCAGCCATTGAGCTGGACGTATTCCGCGCCGTCGGCCAGGGGCCCGGGGATGTGGCCTCGATCGCTCGCCATGCGAAAGCGTCGGAACGGGGCATTCGCATTCTCTGCGATTTCCTGGTCATCAACGGGCTCCTGCAGAAGGTGGACGACCGCTACCAACACACGCCGTCGAGTGCAGCCTTCCTCGATCCGAACTCGCCCCACTGCCTGGCCTCAATCGTCGGATTCCTGTCCCTGCCGGCGATGCGCCAGCCTTACGAGCACCTGGCGGACATCGTCCGCACCGGCAGGACCGTACTGCCAGGGGAAGGCTCGGTGGAACCTGAGAATCCGATCTGGGTTGAATTCGCGCAGAGCATGGCCCCGATGATGGCGCCCATGGCAGGGCCGCTAGGGGTTATTGTGCTTGAGGGCCGCACCGGGCCGATGCGCGTGCTCGACATCGCCTCCGGCCACGGATTGTTCGGCATCGAGATCGCTAAACAGAACCCGGAGGCTCACGTGACCGGACTGGATTGGGCGCCGGTGTTGCGGGTGGCGCTGGAAAACGCGCAGAAGGCTGGAGTACACGATCGCTACGACATGCTGGCAGGCAGTGCATTTGAGGTGGACTTCGGCGGTCCATACGACGCCGTGCTGCTGACCAACTTCCTTCACCATTTCGACGTCGAGACGTGTGTCGGGCTGCTAAAGAAAGTGCGCAGCTCGCTAAAACCAGACGGATGCGCCGCCACGCTGGAATTCGTGCCCAATGAAGACCGTGTCTCGCCGCCGCTGCCTGCCGCATTCAGCATGACGATGCTGGCCTCAACCGCATCCGGCGACGCTTACACGTTCCGGGAATTGTCGGAGATGCATAGTCAGGCCGGCTTTAGGAGCATAACGGCCCATCCTATTCCAATGAGCCCGCACACCATCGTCATGGCGCGGGCATGAGATAGGTAACTGCCAGGTGCCGAGTTTACCAGCTTCATTGTTTCTCTATTGCGCGAATCGCCCCGGACTGTAACGGTCTCGGCTCAAGGAAATACTTCCGCTGGAAGTAGAAGGCGACATTCACCAATGCGATCATCACCGGCACTTCGACCAACGGCCCGATGACTGCGGCAAACGCCGCCCCGGAGTTAATGCCGAAAACCGAGACAGCCACCGCAATTGCGAGCTCAAAGTTGTTTGACGCCGCCGTGAACGCGAGCGTCGTCGTCTTCGAGTAGTCCGCGCCCAGCTTGCGGCCCATGTAAAACGACACCAGGAACATCACCACGAAGTAAATCAACAGCGGAACCGCGATCCTGAGCAACGTCAAGCGGCAGACGAACGATGTACTCGCCTTTGAAGGAGAACATCACCACGATGGTGAACAGCAGGGCAACGAGCGTCAGTGGGCTGACCGTTGGGACGAAGTGCCGCTCGTACCACTCGCGTCCTTTGGCGCGAACCAGCAGTGCTACGCGTCAAGAACCCGGCGAGAAACGGGATTCCCAGATAGATGAAGACGCTCTTCGCGATCTCGCCCGATGGAAACATGGACGACCGCTCCTTGAAGCCCCAATTTGCGCCGGCAGAACCGTGATGAACACCCAGGCGTAGAGCGAATAAAAGAAAACCTGGAACAGAGAGTTGAACGCCACCAGGCCGGCTGCATATTCCGTATCGCCTTTCGCCAGTTCGTTCCACACGATGACCATGGCGATACACCGCGCCAGTCCGATCATGATCAGGCCGGCCATATATTCCGGATAGCCACGCAGAAACACGACCGCCAGCACAAACATCAGGACGGGCCCGACGACCCAGTTCTGCACCAGCGAAAGGCCAAGGACGCTGCTTGTTGCGGAAGACCTCCGGCAACTCCTCGTACCGCACCTTGGTGAACGGCGGGTACATCATCACGATCAGTCCTGCCGCGATCGGAATCGAGGTTGTGCCGACGCTGAAGCGATTCAGAAACGGCACGACACCGCAGGCACCAGCCACCCGAGCACGACACCGAACACCATCGCGGCGAAAATCCAGGCCGTGAGATAGCGATCCAGAAAACTGAGACGACGTGTGTCCTTCATCGGTAACCCTGCGTGAACTGGTGAGACCTGAATTCGCGTCAAGCTGACGCGGCTCGCTATCAGGAGACGCCTACTGCTTCGTCACGGGCGTCGTCTGCCCTATGTTGTCGAGTTCCTTCTTGAGTGCAAGCTTGTCCAAGCTCGCCAGCGGGAGACAAAGGAATAAGCTGATTCTCCGGTCCAGCATGAAGAAGGCATCGCGAAAGGCGCGCTCCTGGTCCGCTGTGCTGCCCTGAACGGCCGCGGGGTCGGGCACACCCCAATGTGCGGTATGGGCTGTCCCGGCCACACCGGGCAGACTTCCTTCGCCGCGTTGTCGCAGACCGTGAAGACAAAGTCGAGTCGCGGTGCGCCAGGCGCCGAGAACTCGTCCCAGGGCTTGCTGCGAAGACCCTGCGGTGGGAATATGCGCCGCTTCGAGCTGGCGTAGCGCTTCGGGCCGGACTGCCCCGGTGGGATGGCTTCCGGCGCTATACGCGGTGAAGTTCGGCCTGCCTTTGAAGTTCAGAATCGCCTCGGCCATGATCGACCGCGCAGAATTGCCTGTACACAGAAACAGGACGTTGTAATGTCTTTGCATTGTCGTCCCCCAGTTCTAGTTGCAGCAGGTCGGACCGCAGCAAACCTTTGCGGCCCCGGCGGGCTTCACAGCCCGCACGAAAGCGCTCATAAACTTGCCGTCAACTTGCGCCGCGATAGCGTCAACATCGAGTCCCTCGGCTGACAGGATGTCTCGCGCCTCCTCCGCCCTGTAGATTCGGGTTGGTTCGATCTCGATTCGTTCAAAGCCCGCCGCAGCCAGCTTCTCGCGGTATTCCACATCTTCCAGCGCACCGGCTACGCAGCCCACCCACAGCAGGACGTTCTTGCGGATTTCCGGGCTGATCTCGCCCCGTGTAACAACGTCGGAGACTGCAAATCGTCCGCCCGGCTTGAGCACGCGAAAGGCCTCCCGCAGCACCTTGTTTTTGTCCGCCGACAGATTAATGACGCAATTCGAGATGACCACATCGACGGAATCGTCCGGCAGGGGGATGTTTTCGATTTCGCCGCTCAGAAACTCGACGTTTTCCAGGCCGGACTTGCGCTTGTTCTCATTGGCGAGCGCCAGCATTTCCTCGGTCATGTCGAGACCGTAGGCTTTGCCCGTCGGTCCCACCCGGCGCGCCGAAAGCAATACATCGATGCCGCCACCCGAGCCTAAGTCCAGAACCACTTCTCCAGGATTGAGCTCTGCCAGTGCAGTCGGATTACCGCATCCCAGGGACGCGAGCATCGCTTCCTCGGGAATCAGTTGGCTCTGGGAAGCGTCATAGAGATTGGACGTAATCGGGTCGCAACCCTTGCCGGTGGCGGGAGAGGCTCCGCAACAGAGGCTTCCGCCGCTGGTCACGCGAAGGGCAGCCTGCCCGTATTTTTCCTTCACTACTTGCTTGATGTCAGTCGCACTCATCTGGTTCTCCTACTTGCAAAGCTGAACGATGTCTTGCGGTTTTAAGGCTTTGTTTCGCGTACAGCACTCGGCGTAAAGGAACTGGAGCAGCTCCTGAAGTGCTTCAGTGTTGGCGGTGTAGCGCAAGAAGGTGCTCTCGCGCCGAACCTTGACGAGGTCTTCGTTCTTGAGCTTGTCCAGGTGGTGAGACAAGGTCGAGTTCGGGATCTCCAGTTCTTCCTGAATCTCACCGACTACGAGGCCCTCCGGGTGTGCTGATAAAAGCAATTGCATGATTCGCAGTCGAGCTTCTGTACCCATGGCCGAGAACATGTCCGCGTATGCGGCGACCGAAGCGGTACTTTTCTTGGGTAAAGCTCTTGGCATATTTCGATGATTGCAGAAATATGGGAGAACTGTCAAGCCCCTAGCTTAAGGACCAACACACGGTGAGCCGTCAATTGTTTTGACGGAGTTTCCATCCGGGGCAATGACCATCCCCCAATTCTTGCTGCAAGGCCGGTTGGTTCATCCTGGGATGGCCGCAGAAAACCGACGGGCCATTAAGTGCAAGACTTTGTCACATGCCGGAACAGGACCTTCCATGTGCCAGTAGCAGGCGCATGAACGTGGTACTGCGTATCGCTCGACTCAAGTGTGGGGTCCTTAAGGCGGCAGTGGCACGTTCCTCCTAAACCGTCCCATAAATAGTGCATTGCTCTGCTCTTTTGGCCAACGATTCTGCCCGTGGCAATTGGGATGCACTATCCAATTGAGGCGACTGCAGCTAGCAAGCTATGAATAGCACATTCGCGCTGGGCCGGGCCTCAAGAGTGTAGCCGGGAAGTGGCCGCTTCGGACTAAGGGTGGCTCTGGTGAGCTTGGGCAGGAGTAATTAACTCCAGAGAAAAGAGAGAGCATGAAGAAACTTGCGTTACTCGTGATTTTGCTTGTAGGTTGTGTTGGACTTGCGAGCGCCGGAAGCGTTTCCATGCAGTTTAACGGGCCGGAGGGGAATAACCTTGGCGGGCAGTACACGTATCCATACCAGTTCACTATGAACGGTGGCGGAAACACCTATAACCTCATGTGCGACTCGTTTGATCACCATATCAGTAATGGCGACCAGTGGACTGCTAATGTACTGCTGGTGACGAATTTGAATGCTTCAAATGTCAACAACCTGCAATACCCGAGCATCGGCGTTATCGGCTATCTTGAAGCCACCTACCTGTTTAATCAGGCGGTTTCAGCTTTCAACGGCGGCAATGGTTTAGCTGCAAGCGAACTTAACTGGGCGATATGGGACTTGATGATGAAGACGGATTTGTCGCAGTCGAGTCTGAGTCCAACTGATGAGGCAGCAGTGCAAGCCTATATCGCCGCTGCTGTTGCGGCTGGGCCAGGACTGAACCCTGGACAGTTCGTGGGGAATGTTATTTACACCCCAACAGATCTAAGTGCGACTGGGCCGCAGGAGTTTTTCGGATTTAATACTCCGGCAATTTCAGAGCCTAGTACTCTCGTGGTACTTGGTTCTGGGTTATTTGCGTTTGGCACGTTAATTCGGCGTCGTAGAGCAAGTTAGCTAAGGTGGGGTGAGACTTCCTGCCATCATCCAAGTAGCAAACTGCTGCACCCATTCGTCAGTCGCCAAAAGAGGGTGCTGCTACTAGGGTCTGCCCCGCTGATAGTCTTCGCTCTTTCCGCCTGATTTGCGCACCAGGAAGACTTCGCGAATCTCGATGCCTTTGTCCAGCGCCTTGCACATGTCATAGACCGTGAGCGCGGCGACGGAAGCTGCAACCAAAGCTTCCATTTCCACCCCCGTGGCGGCGGTGGTGCGGGCGAGTGTCCGGATGGCGACTCCGTTTTTCTGCACTTCGGCATGGACTTCGACCTTGGACAACGGAATCGGATGGCACATGGGGATAAGTTCGGAGGTTCGCTTGGCGGCCATGATGCCCGCCACGCGCGCGACTTCCAGTGGATCACCCTTGGGGTTCCTAGGCAGGGCGCGGACGACGTTGCGGCTCATGGCGACGAAAGCGCGCGCTTCGGCTTCGCGGACGGTCGGCTGTTTGGAGGAAACGTCCACCATCGTCGCGCGTCCGGCGGCGTCGTAGTGCGAGAGGGTCTTCGATTTGGTGTTGCGCTTTGCCAATCGTTTAGAAAAGGAGCACAGTTACGGACTCACCGGCAGTGAAACGCTCCTTTTCCGGTGGTACCACAATGTAGCAGTTGGAGCGTGCGATCGCCATCAAGTCTCCCGAGCCTTGCCATCGGACGAGTTCGACTTCCGGCTGCTGGTGCGTTCCGCACAGATTTCCTGGAAGGAAGCGCGTCAGTCCGGTTTTTGTGGTGAACGGCGACTTCAGCGCGGCCTTGGCAAACGGCAGCGGTTGCGGTGTCGAACCCGATAGCCCATCGAGTACCGGCTTGGCGAACAGTTGAAACGTAACCATGGTCGAAACCGGATTTCCTGGAAGGCCGAAGAGGGGCGTCGTCTTATCTCGCAGCGCTACTTCTCCGAACACGACCGGCTTACCCGGCTGAATGCGCGCGCCAGTGAAGATGAACTGCGCTTCAAATGACGCTAGTACCTGCTCGACG
Source organism: uncultured Acidobacteriaceae bacterium (assembly GCA_963703645.1). Taxonomy (GTDB): domain Bacteria; phylum Acidobacteriota; class Terriglobia; order Terriglobales; family Acidobacteriaceae; genus Bog-257. Next base: position 14,289 of record CAVPFD010000041.1, on the reverse strand, counting down.
AGGTCATACTTGCCGGCTGAGACACCGCCGGTAACAAGCAGTAAGTCAGCTTCCAGCCCTTTGCGCAATAGCAGCGCCAGTTCGTCGGCAGAATCCGGCGCGACCGGAAGAATGAGCGGATCGCCACCGGCCGCGTAAACCTGCGCGGCTAAGGAATAGCTGTTTGAGTTGCGGATCTCATTCGGGCCCGGCGGGAGATTGATGTCCACAAGTTCATCGCCGGTGGCGAGGATCGCAACCCGCGGCCGGCGATAGGCCGCAACCTCGGCGCGTCCCACGGCGGCTGCGACAGCGACGGTGGTATGTGTGATGCGCGCGCCGCGGGCCACCATAATCGAGCCTTGGCTGGCCTCCGAACCAGCGGCGACGATGTTCTCTCCCGCCTGCACTGTGCGCTGAACTGTGACGACCTGGCCGCTTCGCTCGGTGTACTCCACCATTGCGACGGCGTTCGCTCCCGACGGAACTGGAGCGCCAGTCATGATTTCGACGGTATCTCCTCCCCCGATGGCGATGGCGGTCTCCTCGGGGCTTGCTCCGGCTCTGATTTCCCCGATCAGGCGCAGGTGCGCCGGCACGGTAGCGACGTCGGCGGCCCGAAGCGCGTAACCGTCGCGGGTCGAGCGCGGAAAGGGCGGGAAATCGCGGTCGGCGCGAAGGTCTTCGGCCAGCACGAGACCGACGGTGTCGAGCAACGACAGCATCTCAGGCTCGGTCGGAGAAAGCTTGGAAGCGTATTCCTCGACAGTCTGCCGCGCGTCTACGAACGACAGAAGCTTGGCTTGAGTTGCGCTGGTGGAAGGCATAGCAGCTTCCCGAATTCTACTGGAGCGCGGAAGCGAGCGAAACCGTCTGAGATCCAGAGGCATTGACAGGAAAGCAAAGGGCGGCGCATGGCCGCCCTTTCTCGCAACTCCTGGCGAATTACTGCTGCGGCTTCTTCTTCGCAGGCGTCTTGGCTTTCCCGTAACTGGTTTCCACGCTGGCGCCAATCATGCCAAGCATCTGCTTGGCAGCATCGGCGTATTGACCGGTAGGCTCCAATTCAAGGTACTTGTTGAAGGCTTGCGCGGTACCATCGGGGGCAACCATCTTGTCCCCTTTGGTTGTTGCCTTGGCCATCAGATTGACGCCTTTCCAGTAGTAGGCAGCAGCTTTGGTGGGATCAGTCTTGATGGCGTTGTCGAAGGCAACGACCGCCTCCTCCGTCTTGCCGGTGTTGGTGAACACCGCCCCTTCGTTGAAGTAGTAGGTAGCAGCGTTAGCCGGTTCGGCGGCCACGGCCGCGGCGTACTCCTGCACTGCCTTATCGGTTTGACCCGCCTTCGCATAGGCGTCGGCGAGGTTGTTGTGATAAGCACCAACAGTGCCCTTTATCGCTATGGCTTTCTGGTAGGACTCGATAGCGTCAGTGTATTTCTTGGCGCCGCGTTGGGCATCGCCCAGATTGAACCACACCAGATCCTGTTTGGGATCGACCTGCGTCGCCTGCTGCAATATGGTGATGGCTTCGTCATAATTCCCGGAGGCTTCTTTCGCCCGGGCCTCGGTGAGCGAGGCATTCAGGGTTTTGACCTTCTCGTTGTGCTTCTGTACCTCCTCCACTTGCTTCTTTTGCTCTTCGCTCATAACTGGTTGCTTCGTGGAAAGATCGAAGTTCACCACTCGCGGCTCATCCCCGGGGACAATGGGCACCTTGCTGACTTTGTCCAGCAGCTTGCCATCTTTCAGCACACTGATGTCATAGGTGGTGGCGGCAACGCCGATCGATGAATATTCACCCTTAGCATTGGTTTTCAGGGTAACCTTCTTGCCGGTGTCGGGACTGATGAGTTCAACTGTAGCGCCTTCCAGTGGCTTGCCACTCGCGTCTTTGACCACGCCCTTCACCGCTCCTGTCCCTTGCGCCCACAAGGGCGTTGCGCTCAAACCCACAAGGAGTGCGAGCAATGTGACGAGGATGATATGTTTCCGCATGTTTCCTCCAGCGCGTGAAACCGTGGGATAGACCCCATCAGGAATGTGCCGGTTTCCGCTCTCAATGTTGAAGTATAAGTTCATGAACGACCCTGGACCACAGCCGGCGACAGGTAAGGAAGGGGGTCAGGCACTCCCGCAGCTGCGAAGGCGCGCAGTCGCAATGCACAACTGTCGCAGGTACCGCAAGCCTGATCCTCCCGGCTGTAGCATGACCACGTTAAATCGAAGGGTGCACCGAGTTCAAGGCCAAGCCGCACAATCTCAAATTTGCGCAAGGCGATAAGCGGCGTTTCGATGCGAATTCTCCCCTCTTTCGTTCCCCTCCGTATTAGCTCATTAAAGGCTTGGTAGTACTCAGGACGGCAATCGGGATAGCCCGAGCTGTCCTGCTGCACCGCGCCGATGTAGATGCGCTCGGCACCCAGCACCTCAGCCCAGCTCACCGCTGCCGACAGAAAATGGGCGTTGCGGAAGGGGACGTAGGTCACGGGTATTTGGGCGCCAATCTCCGGGCCGGCATCAGGGACAGCGATGTGATCGTCGGTCAGCGCCGAGCCGCCAATGGCCCGGAAAAACGGCGTGCGAAAGATGAGGCGCTTGCCAATACCCAGGCAGTCACATATCGCTTGAAAGGCCTGCTGCTCGCGAGCTTCGGTGCGCTGCCCGTAGCTGATGTGCAGGGCTGCGGTTGCCTCGGAGGCAAAGTCACGCACCGCCAGCGTCGCGCAGACAGCGGAGTCCATGCCGCCACTGAGTGCCACCACGACCTGTGCTTGCCCCTTCAGCATGGTTCGCTACCTACACGCCCTTCAGCGAAGGCTCCCAGATGAACTTGTGGACCTGCAGCCCCAGCCGCGCCTTCAATCCGTCGGCCAGCATCCACTCAGCGAGTTGCTGAGGATCCACCAGGCAATGCGACGTATCGCGGCTCCCGGCGGCATCTTTACGGAACGCAGGCGAGAGGATCACGGAAGCCACTCGCGAATTCAGCCCATGTTCCTGGATAAAATCGCACGCGAACTCGTAATCCTGCCGGCTGGCAATAACAAACTTGACCTCATCGCGAAGCGTGAGCGAGTTCAGGTTCTCCATGCGAAACGTGCCACCCTCGCCCGAGTCAGGGCACTTCACGTCCACGATTTTCACGACTTGCAAGGAGACCCGCTCCAGCGGCCGCTCGCCACTGGTCTCCAGCAGAACGGTGTAGCCGCTAGCTAGCAGGCGGTCCATCAGCGGAACTACTTCCCGCTCTTGCAGAAGCGGCTCGCCGCCGGTAATCTCGACCAGGCCGCCATCGGGCGAGAGATGATGCACCTCACTCTCGATTTCCTCCAGCGCCATGCGGGCGCCGCCCTTGAAGGTGTATTCGCTGTCGCACCACGTGCACCGCAGATTGCATCCTGCCAGCCGTACGAACACGCAGGGCAGTCCGGTGTAGGAGGACTCACCTTGCAGCGACTTGTAAATCTCGATAATCTGCATGAGAGGCGCTATTCGCTGTAGCGCGCGGTGGTAGTGTCAGTCTCCCAAATGGTTACGTCCTTCACCCGCACACGCCCGTTCGTGCTGTGTTTCAGCCGCGAATTGGTCTCATCATAGAAGTACTTGGCCAGGTTTTCGGCCGATGGATTCAACGTCGTGAACGGCTCCAGCTCATTCATCATCTGGTGGTCGAGATAGTTCATCACTGGACGCAGAACGTCCTTCAGATCCTTGAAGTCCAGCAGCAGGCCAGCCTGGTCTAATTGCTCGCCACTCAGGGTAACGCGTACGCGGTAGTTGTGCCCGTGGGGCTTCTCGCACTTACCACGATAGTTGCGGAGGTAGTGCCCGGCGGAAAATGTGTCTTCTACGGTGACTTCGTACATGCCTTTTCCGTCTCACCAAGCGCCGGCGGTCTATTGGACCCGGTTTCGGATCTAACGGCACGAATCGGACGCGTGACAGCCAAGTTACTATTCTAACGTGTCAGACCGTAGATGCGCCCCTTCAGAGTGACCCGGCTGTCCCTCAAAATTAAGGTTGCAAGTTCCGCTGCCTTGCACGTTCCTTGCTTATGGCCGTTTAAGGCGTAGCAGTTGCATCGCTCCCGCCTTTTTCTGTCACTCCACTTTTCGTGCAACGGAGGCACCGCATATGCGAGGCGCTCGTCGGATCCAACTGATCTTTCTATTGTCCTTCTCGCTGGTTCTCCCGACTCTACTCCTGGCGCAGGCCACATCCGACAAAGCCCTGACCAACGCTGATATCGTCAAGATGACGAAAGCCGGGATCTCTGAAAGTGTCATCGTACGTGAACTCCAGACGTCAACGACCAACTTAGGTACCAGCCCGGCGGACTTGATCGAATTGAAGAAACAAGGCGTGTCAGAAAAGGTTCTGGGTGCCGTCGTCGATAGCCGAGGCGGCCCGGTCGTGGGACCTGCCCAGACAAACCGTATCTCGGCACGATCCGCGCCGTCAGGTCCGCACCGGCTGCCCTCTTTCGATGCCGACCTTCGGTTCAACTCAACCACGCGCGGCAAGCTTTCCGTGAGACAGAATCAGATAAAGTTCGAGCGCGCAGGAGTGCCTTTGTTCAGCCTGAAATGGAAGAGTGCTCCGAGTAAGTGAGGCTGGGTCCTTCCGGGAGTTGATTGGGGGCAATTGCAAAACCGGGCACTCTACTCGATTACAGTTGTCCTTCAAAACCGAGAAAGACCCCCCGACGGGCGTCAGACCTCGAAGAACCGCTCCACCGCTCTGATGTCGGTCGTCCGGCTGTAGGGTGGCAGGCTATCGAGGAACACCCGCCCATACTGCTTCTTTAGGATGCGATTATCCAGCAGGCAAAGCAGGCCTCGGTCGTGCAGTGAGCGTATCAGCCTGCCAAAGCCCTGCTTCAGCGAGATGACCGCGCTTGGCACCTGATACTCGTAGAAGGCATTGCCGCCGTCCTCATCAATCGCCTTGATTCGCGCGGCCACGACGGGATCGTTCGGCACTGCGAACGGCAGTTTGTCGATGATGACACAACTCAGTTGTTCACCCTGCACGTCCACCCCCTGCCAGAACGACGACGTGGCAAACAGCACGGCGTTCGGCGTAAGCCGGAACTCTTCCAGCAAGGCGTTCTTCGGTGCGTTGCCTTGCAGCAGCATCGGGAAGTCCAATTCGCCCAGTAGCCTCTCGTAGAGCTGGTTCATCAGCGCGTAGCTGGTGAACAGGCAGAACGCACGCCCGCGCGTGATTTCTAGCAACTCCCGAACTCGCTCCGCAGCGTGCTCCACAAACTGCGGTTGCCGCGGATCGGGAAGATCGGGCGGCACGTACAACAGAGCCTGGCTCTCGTAGTCGAAGTGCGATTGCACTACCAGTTCGCGCGCGTGCTGAACTCCCAGCCGGTTGCGGATATAGTCAAAACCTCCAGCCACGGCCAGCGTCGCCGAGGTGAGCACCGCCGATTCCAGGTGCTCGAACAAGGTCGTGCGCAGGATGTCGGAGACAGTAATGGGCGTGGCCTGCAGAAATACGTTTTGCTGCGCGCCGCGTCCGGTGCGGCGTTCGATCCAAAAGACGATGTTGCGTGCGCTCGACTCCAGAATGAATCCGAGCTGCGTCCGCGCCTCTTCGACGCGCCGGGCGAGCGCGTGCACTTCCTCGGGCTTGTTGGATATCGCCTGTAACTCGGTGTAAAGGTGCAGCAGCGCATTCTGCAGGCCAAGATACTCGTCGCCGTTTTCTTCCAGGAATTCCGCCCGGTTCTCGAAGGCAAAGCGTCCCTCGCCCGGCGGGATCAGAGAGAAGAAAAACTGCGATCGCTCGTGTACGTGTCCGCAGGCCGATAGCATGTCGGTGAGCGGCAAATCCACCCGGCGTAGCGTGTTCTCAACATCGCGTAGCAACTCTGCCACCCGGATGTTCGACACGGTAACTCCGAAGTAGTCGGTGGCCACGTCCTCCAGTTCATGCGCCTCGTCGAAGACCACGACCCCCGCGTCCGGCAGGACCCCGGCATCGGGCGCACGCTTGGCTGCGGCCTTGATGGCCAGATCGGCGCAGAACAAATGATGATTCACGATGATGATGTCGCTTTCGGCAGCGCGGCGGCGCATCTCAGTGATGAAGCAGCGCTGGAACTGTTGGCAATCGGCGCCGATGCAGCGGTCGGTGCGGGCGTCGAGCTTGGGCCACAATTGGCTGTTCTCAGGCAGCTCCCCCAGCTCCGCCCGGTCTCCGTTTTCGGTCGTTTTCTCCCAGTCGCTGATGATGCGGAAGTGGTTGATCTCTTCCAGCCCGTTCAGCAGCGGTTGGGCGGTGAGGTCGTAGAGTTTCTTGCGACAAAGATAATTGCTCCGTCCCTTCATGTAGCAGACGCGAAGGTCACCCAGGTGCTCCTGCAGGAAAGGGACGTCCTTGAAAAAAAGCTGCTCCTGCAGGGTCTTGGTTCCGGTCGAGATAATGACTCGCTTGCCTGAGCGTATGACCGGCAACAGATAGGCCAGCGTCTTGCCGGTACCGGTGCCGGCTTCGACGATCAGGTGTCGGCGCTCCGTCAACGCTTGTTCGACGGCCTCGGCCATCTGCAGTTGTCCGCGGCGAAACTCATACGCGGGATGGGTGCGTGCCAGTACGCCCCCCGGCCCGAAGAACTGGTACAGCGATGGCAAGCGCGCCGCAGTGGTGGCGGATTGTGAGGCGGAAGACACGGTGTGAGAAGAGTGTACCTATAATAGCCGTTTGGGCCTCCGCCGCCGAAAGAGTCTGAGTGAGCCGTCGCATCCAATTCGAATCCAGCCACGCAGGTCGTCACGGGGAAGCTCTGGTGGCTGGCACGCTCGCCATCGTTGGCCGACCGAACGTCGGCAAGTCCACGCTGTTCAACCGGCTGGTCGGCTCGCGCCGCGCGATTGTCGGCGACGAGCCGGGCATCACGCGCGATCGCCTCTATGGCGAAGCCGAGTGGGCCGGGAGGACGCTGAGGGTGATCGATACCGGCGGAATCATTCCCGATGAGAAGGCATTCATCCCGGCAGAGATCTTCCGTCAGGCCCGCGTCGCACTCGAAGAGGCCGACGCAATTGTCATGGTCGTCGACGGCCGCACCGAATTGGCGTCGCCGGACATCGATCTTGCGCGACTGCTCCTGCGTACCGGTAAGCCGCTGCTGCTGGCGGTCAACAAGATGGACACGCTGCAGATGGAGCCCTACGCGGAGGAATTTCGCCGGCTCGGAATCAGGGAAGTGCTTCCCATCTCGGCGGAAAACGGAAACGGATTGGTCGAATTGCTGGAGCACGTGCTGAACGTGCTACCGCAGCGCGGCGGAACTGGCGAAGAAGAACACACTCCCGAAACAACCCCTGGGGAGGAAGCAGAAGAACAGGAGGTGGAAGCGCGCGAGACCAAGGTCGCCATCATCGGCCGCCCGAACGTCGGCAAGTCCACGCTGCTGAACGCCCTTACCGGGACCGGGCGCGCCATCGTCTCACCTGTTGCCGGCACGACGCGCGACGCCGTGGATGAGTTGGTCGAGCACGATGGCCAGAGCTACCGCTTCATCGATACGGCCGGAATTCGCCGCAAAGGCAAGACCGATCTCATGGCGGAGAAGCTGTCGGTCGTGATGGCACGCAAGCACCTCGAAGCCGCTGACGTCGCGCTGATTTTGATTGATGCGACTGAAGGAGTCACCGCCAGCGACGCGACCATTGCCGGCTATGCCCACGAGAGCGGCCGCTCGGTGATAATCGTCATAAACAAGTGGGACCTGGTCACAACAAACCGCAGCGACGGAAAGCCTCCTGCTGAGCGAGCGGCTTACGAGGAGCAGGTTCGCCGGCATCTAAAATTTTTGTCGTATGCTCCGGTGCTGTTCATTTCCGCGACCAGCGGCAAGAATTTGGACAAGCTGTACTCGACTCTGGAACTGGTGGCACGCGAGCGGCGCAAGCGCATCGGCACCGGCGAGATGAACCGCTTCCTCAGCCGACGTCGATTTCGAACGCGCGTCCGTCCCGATGGCAAAGCGAGTCAAGATTCTGTACATGACGCAGGCGGCCGTATCTCCGCCCACCTTCATCCTCTTCACCGACCGCGCGGTGAAGCTGCACTTCTCGTATCAGCGCTTCCTGGAGAACCAGATTCGCGCCGCGTTTGGCTTTGTCGGCACGCCCATCTGGATCAAGAACCGGGCGCGAAACCCTAATCAGCGGTAGCCCCCGGTGCCCTTCAATCGGCGGCGGCCGCGGAGGCCTTAGGTTGGGCGGCTCCCAGACCGCCTCCGTAGGTCAGCATGACCAGCGGGAAAGAGTGGACATGCGCGGTCACGACCAGCCCCACGCCAATGAGCACCGCCCCCAAGGCTACCACCGGGCGCGGCCCGTAATGATCGGCGAGGTCGCCGGTGAAAGGGGCGAGAAAGAAGGACAGCCCGGCGATCACGGAAAAGAGAACCGACATGGCGGCATGACTGACGTGGAACTCCAGCGCCATCGGCTTGAGGAAGACTCCGAAGCAATACGTGACCCCAAAGCTGACGAACGCTCCGAGAAAGGCGGCGATCACGACGATCCACGCGCGCGGCGAATCGAGTCCGGAATTGGGTTTGTCAGGCAACGACCACGATTGGCTGGCGCCTCGATAGGCGCGTAGCTCGCCCCAGGAAAATCTTGAAGTGACATCATTTCACGGGACTGACGCCGGTTCGGTCTAATTTTGAGTGGGCGGGCGCTTGGTCCTTACTTCCGGCCCTGTTTCTTTTCCCGGTACATGGCAGCGTCAGCGTGTTCGATCACTTCCTGCATGGTTTCGCCGGGGCGCCATTGGACCACTCCGATGGCCGCATCCACCCGGACCTTCACCGCTTCCACATCCGTGCCGGGTTGGATGGCGTAGTCACCAAACGCCCATTCCCGCAGACGATCCAATTGGACCGTTGCGCTGTCGAGATCGCAGTCCAACACAACAATGAATTCGTCCCCACTCCAGCGGCCGACCAGGTCCGTGGAGCGCAAGTGCGAGCTCAACTCGTGCGCGAACTGCTTCAGCAGACTATCGCCCGCCGCGTGACCGTACCGGTCATTAACTTGCTTGAACTCATTGAGATCAAGGATGGCGACGCAAAACACCGTTTGATGCGAAATGCGCCATTGAACGCGCTCCTCGACATTTCGGCGATTGGCCAACCCGGTCAGCGTGTCCCGCAGCGCCAGGTCTTCGGCGGCTTTGAGTTTGGTCTCGTAGGTTGAGACTTCCGCCTGGAGGTGGGCCACCAATAGGCGACTCTCCTCCTCCATCTGGTCCACATAGTGCTTCAATTCGGTCGCCCGTTGCACCACAGACGCGCGCAGCTGGTTCAAGTCCTCCAAATCAGCGATAGCCTGTAACCGCGCCGTGAATTGCCCGAAGTGGCCGGCATAGCGCTGGTCACGTTCGCCTAAGGCCTCAGCAGTGTTGGCCAGCGCAACCAGAAGCTCTTTTGCATCTTTGGCCCGGGCCTTGAGGTAGGCCGCCGTGCGTGCTCCCCATTGCTCCAATTCGTCCTCGACCTTCTTTCCGGTTACCTGGAAAAGGGCGGGCGTAAGGTTACGGTGGAGGCGGCCTTCCAGTCCGGTGAGGTTTCGCTGCAGATCGGCGCCGACTATGGGGCAGGCGCGGGCCCCGCTCTGACCCATTGCCACCAGGGACGAGCGGTAAGATTTCAGGGCTGCTGCAAATAATTCATTGGGATCGGGCTCGCTGGCGTAAAGCTGGTCCGAGTCACCATCCAGATACCTCTTCAGGGAAATCACCGTGCAAATCTCCTGTAGCCGTATCCTGCCGGCATGATCGGCCGAATGGGATGGCGCTTGAAACCGAGCGAACCCAATGATTCATCGGCAATTCCCCGCCAACTCTTGAGCGGAGCGAAATCGTGAACCAAGCTCGAGGACGAATCACAGGCAGCAGCTTACTGAAGGAGATGGAGGCGCGGGTGGGAATCGAACTTGAGCCGTTTTGCGGGCGTGAGCGCAGCGGGAGCCCGCAGGCGAAATCCCGAACGTAGTGAGGGACCCGGAAAAACGAAAACTTGCGGGCTAAACTGGAGGCGCGGGTGGGAATCGAACTTGAGCCGTTTTGCGGGCGTGAGCGCAGCGGGAGCCCGCAGGCGAAATCCCGAACGTAGTGAGGGACCCCAGAACAACGAAAACTTGCGGGCTAAACTGGAGGCGCGGGTGGGAATCGAACTTGAGCCGTTTTGCGGGCGTGAGCGCAGCGGGAGCCCGCAGGCGAAATCCCGAACGTAGTGAGGGACCCCAGAACAACGAAAACTTGCGGGTTAAACTGGAGGCGCGGGTGGGAATCGAACTTGAGCCGTTTTGCGGGCGTGAGCGCAGCGGGAGCCCGCAGGCGAAATCCCGAACGTAGTGAGGGACCCCAGAACAACGAAAACTTGCGGGTTAAACTGGAGGCGCGGGTGGGAATCGAACCCACGCATAAAGGTTTTGCAGACCTCTCCCTTACCACTTGGGTACCGCGCCCGATGTCTCTACCGTAACGCGTTCTGCGGACAAAATCCAGCGCCTTGGGCCACGCGCTCGCCGTCAGCCGCAGTCATCCTCTTGTTAGGGAGATGCTATCAATCGGATGGAAAAGTCACGAAATCGTTTCCTGAGGACCATCTGAACAACCCAAATAGCTACCGGTATTCCAATGAGAACACCCGAAGGCACGCTCAGGAGCATTATTTTGGACGACGGAATTCCCATCAGAGTCCCGCCCAACCCCTCGACAAAACCGACAACAATGCCGATGCCTACTGAGATCAAAATGCCTCTCCACAGAAGCGCCCACCATATCCGGGCTGCTCGGCCGAAGGTCGGTTCAAGAAAGGCAACATCGGAACCGCCAAGAGTTGGGGTGACCGTGCTCATGGTCTTCCCTCCTGTTCATTGGAAATTGTCGCGCAATTATAGTCCGCGATCCTGCGACTTGCGAGAACGATGCATTCCCCGATGAGGTACCGCTCCTTCTACAGCCTCCGAGATCAGAGATTGCAGAATTTCAACCGCTCCCCGCAGTCGGCGAAGCTCTGCCCCGGACCTGAGGGCCAGCATCCGAGCTAGTACCTCCACCCGCTGTCTGCGCGCTCGCAGCATCAGGGAGCGGCCTCGCCGTGTGGCCGAGATGCTGCTCTTGCGCGCGTCGGAAGGGTCGGCACGACTCAAGGCCAACTGGCGCTCCACAAGACCGTGCACGATACGCACCATGGTAGGAGGCTTGACCTGTTCGATGGCCGCCAGCCGCCGCAGCGACATACTGCCACCGAAAACCAGCACAGAAAGCGCGGAGAGCTGCGCCGGACCCACGCCAGTGGCGCGGTCCTTCGTGCGCACCAGACGCAGCAGGTGAATGGCCGCCGAGTGCAGCGCGTCCGCCAAAGACACGACCTCTTGGGCCATTTTTTCGTTTGCTTTTCGCCTCATCGGGGCGTAGTGTATCGCAAAGCAAATATAGTTAGCAATGCTAACTAAATTGGGAGGAGCAATGGGACAGGACATCTTCGCGGCTATCACGGCAGGCGACACCGGCAAAGTGAAGGAATTGATGGCGCAAAACGCCAACGTGGCGCATGTCCGAAATCAGGCTGGAGTCTCGGCGCTGATGCAGGCACGCTACGAAAACCAGATGGACATCGTAGCGCTGTTGCAAAAGGCGGCCGACCTTGATGTGTTTGAAGCAGCAGCGTTGGGGGATGTCGGGCGGCTTCGCACGTTGTTGGCGAATAACCATGAACTGGTCCGGGCGCAGAGTAGCGACGGCTTCACGCCTTTGCACCTGGCGTGCTTCTTCGGGCAGCCCGGTGCGGCCGAGTTGCTGGTACAGCAGGGAGCGGACGCCAACGCGGTTTCGCCGGGGCGGATCGCGGTCATCCACAGCGCTGCCGCTTCGCGCGACTGGGCGATCGTGAAGCTGGTGTTGCAGGCGGGAGCCAATCCCAACCTGCAACAGCAAGGCGGCTACACCGCACTGCACGAGGCGGCCATGCACAACAGCGTGGAGCGGGCTGAGGCGCTGTTGGAGGCAGGCGCCGACCGCAGCATCCGCAGCGACGACGGACTCACCGCCGCTGAGATGGCCGCGCAAAAGGGGAACAAAGAGGTGCTGGAGGCGCTGAACGCCGCTCCCCCAAGATGACGGGTTATCCGCGACAACTCGGCGGTCACATGGCGGATGCGCGAATTAGCTAAGGCCGAGCCTCGCAGGCGGGAACTGGAGTTAGCCCCGGCGTGAGCCCGGGGGATCTGCTTCTATGAAATCCTGAGCCGGCTTCAGCCGGCGACACCGTCGAAGGCACCGGCACACGTGCTCACAGGTTATTGCGCTTCGACTTCTTCCACGACGGCCGGTTCCGAGTGCTTGCGCAGGATGATGGTCCCGGTCAACACGGCGCAGCCCAGTAGCAGTACGCGCAGAACGTTGGCGTGTAGCACGGGATCGCCGAGCAGAATGCGCACCAGACCGAAGCCGGCGCCGGCCGCGCAGAAGGCAAAGTACAACTTCTCCTTGGCGCAGTGCGAGACGCGCAACAGGATGACCAGCACCGTGGTCACAATGACGTAGACGGCGAGCAGGATTATCCCGCCGACCCTCTTCTCACCGCGAATCGAGAACGCCGCAGCATGCGATATGGCCAGTTGTACCCCGGCAACACCCATAAAGAAGACAGAATGCACCAATGCGATGATGGCGCGCTTGCGGTTGGTGATGATGCGGAACCGGTCCATTAACACAGCTTATTTTGCCGGAGGATGCGCACAGCCAGCTGTGACCTGAATCACATGAACCGGTGCGTTCTCCCGCCGAAAGCTGAGCGCTGGCGCTTGCTTCGGGATCCTCACTCTCCTAGAGTAATTAAAGAGGCGGCTACTTTTCTGACCAACCCGGATTCCAAGAGCGAGACTGACCATCCGCGCCATCAGACGAGCGATCCCGTTTTGTTGATGCTCGGGGTTGGAAAGCAGTTGTGGAAGCACGAACCGGGCGACAGTTTTGTCGAACGCCTCCGTTCTGAAGATCCGCTCCGGTTCGCGGCCGAGTGGACGCACCGGCGTGACCGAATACCTTACTAGTCGGATTGCTGGAGGCGCTGGCGGAGAGGGCTAGTAATCACGTTCAATGACCAAACTTATGAAACGGGCGGTCCATGTCTTCGTTGCGCTGTGTTGGTTGGGACTGCCTTCGCATCTTTTCGGCCAGAAACCGCCGACTATTGATGTGACGGGTCAGACGATCGTGGCATTCTTCCCGCCCATGAGCGATGCCGAATTAGCCCAGTCTCCGGACACAAACGAGGCTTTGTCTGATTTCCAGTTCTATGCCAGACAAGTGCGGCAGCCTCTCGCAAAACGGGGCATCACGTTCAAAGAAGTGTACGTGCGCCGGTTCACCATCCGACAGGGAACGACCACCACGATGTTTGCGCCGGCGAACGTGAAGGTAGGTTACTGTCTCGTCGCGCCCGGGAAGGAACCTTTGGTTCAACTCGGTATCATGACTGATACCGCGTTGTTGCGCCTAGCTGAACAATACTTCAGCACGGGCAAGAAGTGAGTTGCCGCTCTCGCTCCCAAGTAGTCGAACTGCCACGGTGGAGGAGGCAACGGTCGATTACTAACGGCTGACGGCTGACAGCTAAATTGGAGGCGCGGGGCGGAATCGAACCGCCGATAGAGGTTTTGCAGACCTCGGCCTTACCACTTGGCGACCGCGCCCCTTGAGGCGCTAAACGAAAAACCCTCGCGCGGTGGCGAGGACGGCAGATTCTGGAGCGGGAAACGGGATTCGAACCCGCGACTTCGACCTTGGCAAGGTCGCACTCTACCACTGAGTTATTCCCGCTCGGCCGTGTTCGATTATAGCCAATGCATGAAACGCCGGGCAAATAGCCCAGTCCGCGGTGGTTACCCTGTCTCAACAAAGTTACGAAGGTACAGTTACCTGACATGTACCTTCGTAATCTTGACAAGCCGCGCTGCTACGCTACCTTGGAGGTGGATCGCTCTCGGCGAGCAGCCGGGGAACGTGTCCTCACCCGCCTCAGGGCGCGGTGACGGGCTCTTTAACAAGCTAGTAGCCACGATGAGGGGACAGAACGCAATCGCTATCAGGGGTGGCATTCAGACGGGAGTTTCACTGACTAGTCGGTGATGCATTCTCGTCGCGTGGAGATCTCGTCTGTAAATGTTGCAAACAAAGAAGTTACTTGTAAACCTTTGTGCGCAAGAAGATGGCGGGAGAATCTCGGTAACTCGATGATTCTAAAGAACGCCCATGGTGCTTGCGGGG
>CAVPFD010000040.1:0-74780 GCA_963703645.1 uncultured Acidobacteriaceae bacterium | reverse complement strand
CTGAGCATCAGGGTGGCTGATGGGTTCGCCCAGGGTGCGACGGCGCGCAGCAATTTTGGCAAACGCCCGCGAAGCGTTGCCGTCAAAGGCCATGATGCGGCCGGCAAAATCGTCGGTAAACATAGCTTCCGCCGCCGCCAGCAACCCCTCGCGACGCTTACCTTCGATGAGCAACTCGATGCCGTAGAAAATTTCCGCCTCGGTGATCGAGGTGGTGAACAGCTCGGCCGAGGGCTGTTGTTCTACCCACCTGACAACCTGCGCAGATGGCGTGGGCCGCATCAATTCGGAGATTACGTTGGTGTCGAGGATGATCACGCGGCAAAATCCGGGGGCTGGCGAAGCGGATCGCGCTGCGGGGGCTCGAGCTCGACCCCGCCGAAAGCCGAAAAGCGCTTCCGGATAGACTCAGCCAGGTTTCCGCCCTCAGTTGGAACCTTGGTGAGGGCAGAGCGCAGGATCTCCCGCGCTTCCTCTTCCATGGAACGTCCGTGGTGTGCGGCCTGGACACGCAGGCGGGCCTTGGTTCTCTCATCCAGCTGGCGAATGGTCAGTGTTGCCATCTGCACTCAATGCTAGCATTGCTTGCAATGAAAGCACAATAGAATGGCCCTGCGGCCAAGGAGGATGGGGCGCTTTTCACAGCTTCCCGGAGCCGTACAAGAGCCTAGTTTGCATATCTTGTTAGCATACTATGCTTATCTATATTGCATAGTTAAGCTAGCATATTTTGGGTCGCAAGAGACCGCTTTTTCGCACCTAAGTCCTTATTTAGCAATAGAGTACTTTTAAGTCATGTGGAATCTACATTTTGCGAGTAGGTATGGCTAAGCTATTGATTCTACGAGAGTGCGCGGCGGGAAATCTGGCAGCGGAAAGACAGTCGTAATCGCAGATTCGAGCTCGCTCAAATCGGTGTTCGCCGGCTGAATCCTGACTGCTGAGACCCGATTGCTGAAAGCTCTCAGCTGGCCTTTTTCACATGCGCCAGCACTTCTTCCGCGTGACCATCAGGCTTTACGTTCTCGAAAATGTGCGCGATTTTGCCGTCGGGCGCGACGAGAAAAGTCGTGCGCGCAATGCCCATCACTTTTCTGCCGTACATGTTTTTTTCCTTGAGGACGCCGAACTTCTTGGCGACTTCCTTGTCGGCGTCGGCCAGCAAAGTGTACGGCAAGTCGTGTTCTTCTTTAAACTTGAGTTGTGCCTTCGGCGTGTCGGCGGAAATGCCCAGAACCACGAGTCCGGCCTTTTGCAGCTTGCTGTATGCGTCGCGGAACCCGCACGCTTCGATGGTTCAACCAGGCGTGTTGGCTTTGGGATAGAAGAACAGCACTATGTTCTTGCCGCGGAACTGAGCAAGCGAAACCGGGTTTCCGTTTTCGTCGGGCAGAGTGAAGTCGGGAGCTTTGGCGTTGATTTCCATATCGCACTATCTATACCGCAAAACGCGGAATCAGGCTATTGCGGTGTTTGTTGTTCTTTCCCTATCCGCGATTGGGTCGGCCCAGATTCGCGACCGCACCGAACATCCGCGAGCCGACCAGGAGCAGACGCAGGCGACGAACAAGAAGCCGTCCAAGCGCGGGCCGCGAGCGATTGGCGTAATCGAGTTCCTGCCCAAAGGTGAGGCGCGGCTGGTGCCGATCGCGCTTTGGATGGATGGAAAATACTACGATGCCAGCTTTTATGGCGCCAATCCTGCGCCGATGGTGTTGCAGCCTCAGACGCTCTACGAAGCCATGAGCTACGGCGAGCCGACTGGATGGTTCACCGTCACAACGCCGAAACAGGTCAACGGGAATTGGGTCGCCGATGGCAAGTGGAAGCCGCAAAGCGCCTTCGACATAAAGACTGCGGAGCAAGCTGCCAAGCAGCCGAAGAAGAAGGCGCGGTCCGCGATGGACGACGATTCCGGTCCGCCAGTGTTGCGTCGCGCGCCTGGAAGCGGATCGCCTGACACGGATACATCAAGCAAGAACGGGTCATCATCTTCGGGCGCGAATTCGAGTTCTTCCGCCAGCAACTCTGCTCCGGCTCCGTCTTCCAAGGACGATGCCGATCGGCCCACGCTGAAGAACTCGTCACCTTCGTCCTCAACCGCGTCTTCGCGGCCGACGCTTGGCGGCGACACCTCACAAGCCAACGCGCAAGCACCGACAGCAACGCCCGCGCCATCCGACTCGTCTCCCGATGAGAACGATCCCGACCGTCCGACGCTGCATCGTGGCAAACAAACCACGCAGCCGAAAGCAAGTGCAGCTTCAACGGCCACTCCCAAGTCGAATGCCAGCAAAACGCCGCCGTCCGACGCAGCCGCGCAACCGCCAAAGTCTCCTTCGGTGGCGAAGTCGCCTCAGCCCGGCAACGCTTATCCAGCTATTTCCGACGCTGGCGTATACGAGACGCGCTCACTGCTCTATTCGATGACGCCAGCGGAAAAGGAGGAGCGCGGGAAGCCGATGCTGGTGTTGGCAAGCGACGAGGTTCGCACCTTCGCCAGCAAGCACGAGGCCACGAAAACGCCTGTGAAGCCCGCGGCCAAGAAGGCGGCACAGCCTCAGAACTTCGTCGTTAGCGACTACGATCTGCGCGCCTTCGACCTGGATTTCAGCAACTCGCCCACGCTGGTGCTGACGGCCAAAGTGCCAGCTCCGAGCGCCAAGCCAGGAACCGCAGGAGGCGCGTTCGATTACTTCGTAACGGTCGTGGCGCGGGTCGACATAAACGGCCAGGCGCAAAAGATCTTCGCTTCGGTCACCGATAACAACCATCTCGACGCCTTTCCGCGCATGGAGATCATCGACGCTGTCGACGCGGACGCCAATGGCCGCGGAGACCTGCTCTTCCGCCAGCACTCCGACAGCGGCATTAGCTATGCTCTTTATCGCGTGTATCCGTACCAGATGGTGAAGGTCTTCGAGGGCGGCGCCGGAATGTAAGGTTGGTCGCCGCCCACACCTCCTACTACAAGATATATCTTGACAAATCCTGGTCCTTCACGATGTCAGCAAGGGTGTTGCGCACGTAATCGGCATCAACGGT
Organism: uncultured Acidobacteriaceae bacterium; assembly: GCA_963703645.1. Lineage (GTDB taxonomy): Bacteria > Acidobacteriota > Terriglobia > Terriglobales > Acidobacteriaceae > Bog-257. Next base: position 71,735 of record CAVPFD010000040.1, on the reverse strand, counting down.
CACATGCTTCTCCGTCATGTCGGAGGCCTCAAAGCTGATCACGTCCAGCACCTTTTCCATGATGGTGTGCAGTCGCCGTGCGCCAATGTTCTCCGTGCCTTCGTTTACCCGGAAGGCAAAGTGAGCCACTTCCTGCAGCGCTTCCGGAGTGAACTCCAGCTTCACGCCCTCGGTCTCCAGCAGTGCAACGTACTGCTTGGTGAGCGATGACTTCGGCTCGGTGAGGATCCTGACAAAGTCTTCGACCGTCAGTGATTGCAGCTCGACGCGAATTGGGAAGCGGCCCTGCAGTTCCGGGATCAGATCGCTGGGTTTGGAAACGTGGAACGCTCCAGCAGCAATGAAGAGAATGTGGTCAGTGCGTACCATGCCGTAGCGAGTGTTCACGGTCGTGCCTTCGACGATGGGCAGAATGTCGCGCTGCACCCCCTCACGCGAAACGTCGGGTCCGTGTCCGCCTTCTCGTCCGGCGATCTTGTCGATCTCATCCAGAAAGATGATGCCTGAATTCTCCACGCGTTCCACGGCGATGCGCGTCACCTGGTCCATGTCCACCAGTCGCTGCTCTTCTTCCTGGATGAGGTAATCGAAGGCCTCGCTGACCTTCATCTTCCGCTTCTTGGTGCGCTGGCCGAAGATGTTGGGCAGCATGTCCTTCATGTTGACGTCCATCTCCTCAACGCCCTGGTTGGTGATGATCTCGAAGGCGGGCATCGATTTCTCGCGGACGTCCAGTTCGACGATGCGCTCGTCAAGCTTGCCTTCGCGCAGTTGCTGTCGGAATTTCTCGCGGGTACGCGATCCGGGTTCGCCGGCCAGAAGCGGTTCGCCGCCAGTGTTGAAGCCGATCTGCTGTTGGTCATGAGCGGCAGGCCGGACTGGGACCGGCGCCGGCATCGACGGCAACAGCAGGTCGAGCAGCCGCTCTTCGGCGTTCAGCTCGGCCTTGTCGGTGACGTCCTCCAGCTTCTCTTCCCGCACCATGTCGATGGCGATCTCGACCAGGTCGCGGATCATCGACTCGACGTCGCGTCCGACGTAGCCGACCTCGGTGAACTTCGAGGCCTCGACCTTCATGAAGGGAGAGTTCGCCAGCTTCGCCAACCGGCGGGCGATCTCGGTCTTGCCGACGCCGGTCGGACCGATCATGATGATGTTCTTGGGAATGACTTCTTCGGCTAGTTCCGCGGGAAGCTTTTGCCGTCGCATGCGGTTGCGCAAGGCGATGGCGACCGCGCGCTTCGCCTGGTTCTGCCCAACGACATATTTGTCGAGCTCGCGCACGATCTCGCGAGGCGTGAGCTCGTCGAGTGCTACGTGTTCTTCATCTGCGGTTGCGGGAAGATAAATTGCCATATTAGTGGTTAGTGGTTAGTGGCCAGTGAGTATTGGTTAGTGGCGAATTCCCATTTTTCTTCTAGCCACTATCCACTGACCACTAGCCACTGTTCTCACAGCTCCTCAATCGTGACCTTGTCATTGGTATAGATGCAAATCTTGCCGGCGATCTTCATGGCTTCTTCGGCGATCTGGCGCGCCGACAGTTTCGTGTGCTCCGCACAGCGCCGTCGCCGCGGCCGTCGCGTATGGTCCGCCGCTGCCGATGGCGGCGATCCCGCTGTCCGGCTCGATCACGTCACCCTGTCCGCTGATGAGAAAGGTCTGGGTCTGATCGGCGACCAGCAGCAGGGCCTCGAGCTGGCGCAGCATCTTGTCGGTGCGCCAGTCCTTGGCCAGCTCGACCGCGGCGCGGCCGAGATTGCCGTGATATTGCTCCAGCTTGGACTCGAAGCGGGCGAACAGCGAGAAGGCATCGGCGGTGGAACCGGCAAATCCGGCCAGAATCTTGTCCTGGTAGAGCCGCCGAATCTTGCGGGCGGAGTGCTTGATGATACCTTCCCCGAGCGTGACCTGGCCGTCTCCGGCCATCACGACCTTGTCATCCCGGCGAACGCAAAGAACTGTAGTAGAGCGGATCAAACGCTTTCTTGGCATGAACAAGAGTGATTATAGCAAGCGTTAGAAAACATTGCCCTGAAGGTTGAGTGGAAGTGACTCAGGTTTGAACTGCTCCGGTTTCTCGCCGCGAACTGTGGGTTACATCGCTAGGCCTTGGCGCCTGCGGAATGATTTGCATCGAGCTGCGCCAGCAGGTCGTCGACCCGCGCTTCGAGAATATTGCGGATCGAGCAGATACCCAACACTTTGCCGTGGTCGTCCACGATGGGCATGTGGCGATAGTGCCGCTCCAGCATCACTGCCAGCGCTTCGCTGGGTGTAGTTTCTTCGGTGGCCATCTCGACGATGGCACTCATCAGGTCCCGCACGGGCGTGGTCTTGGGATCCCGTCCGCTCAGAGCGAACTTTGTCAGGACGTCGCGCTCGGTGAACATGCCAGCGACTATGCCCTGGTCGTCGACCACGGCAACTGCGCCCACGGCTTTGTCGGTCATCGTCTGCACGGCATCTTCCACGGTTGCCAGCAGGGATACCGTTGCTGGCCCCTCGTCGCACCATTTGAGAAGACTCATGGCTATCCGGATATCCTTTTCGCTGAAGATGCGAGGTTATGTGTCCGCAAGGCAGGAGTCAAGGGGGAGAGACGGCTGTTCGCCTTTCGCCCTTCGTTTTTCGCCGGAAGCGCGGGCCGTTAGCATTACCGAGGCAATGCCCCACTGGCGCTGGTTTCAGAAAGCACGCGCTCGGGGTCCTTCGACTACGAAGCAAAACCTGTAGCAAGGTCGAAGAGCGAAAAGCGCTAGGCGACCTTCACGTGTTGATCGGCATGCCAAACACGGCGTTGGCGGCATCCAGCATCGCCTCCGACAATGTGGGATGCGCGTGGATGATGTTCGCCAGTTCTTCGGCGGTGCATTCCATTTCCAATGCCAGCACCGATTCGGCGATCAGCTCCGTCGCGTTCGGGCCGATGATGTGCACGCCCAGGATCTCGCCGTACTTCGCATCGCTCACGATCTTGACGAAGCCCTCGTGCTGACCCACGATGCTGGCGCGCGAGTTCGCGGTGAACGGAAACTTGCCGACTCTTCACCTCGTAGCCCTGCTCTCTTGGCCTTGGCTTCGGTCAGGCCGACACTGCCGATCTCAGGATGGCAATACGTCGCGTTGGGAATTCGTTGCTTGTTGATCGGCTTCACCGGCTTGCCGGCGATATGCGTGACCGCAACGATGCCTTCCATCGCGCCCGAGTGCGCCAGTTGCGGGTAGCCTGCGACGATGTCGCCGATGGCATAGATGCCGGGCTCGGCGGTGCGCATGTACTCGTCGACTTCGACGAAGCCGCGCTCGACCTTGATCTTTGTCTTCTCGATTCCGACGTTCTCGGTGCGCGGCGCGCGTCCGACTGCCGACCAGAACCTTCTCGGCTTCGAGCTTCTGCTGCTTGCCGTCGACCGTGAAGGTGACCGCCACGCCGTTCTTCGTCTTCTCGACCTTCTCGACCTTGGCGTTGACGAAGCCGTTGATGCCGCGCTTGCGGTAGACGCGCATCAGTTCCTTGGACACGTCTTCGTCTTCGACCGGAACGTAGCGCGGCAGCATCTCCAGAATCGTTACGTCCGCGCCGAACGACTTGTAGATGCTGGCGAACTCGACGCCCACCGCGCCGGAGCCGATCACGATCAGCGACTTCGGAATGTGCGTCGAGGCTGAGCACCTCGATGTTGGTCAGAATCTGCTCGTCGGCCGCATGCCCGGAAGCATGCGCGCGACCGAGCCAGTCGAGAGAATCACGTTCTTCGCCTTGATCGACTTTCTGCTCGTCGCCCTCGATAGCGACAGTGTGAATGCCATCCTTCGCCGCGCCCGGTCAGCTTGCCGATAGCCGCTCGATGACGTCGACCTTGTTCTTGCGCATCAGGAATTGCAGGCCCTTGGCGTGCTTGTCCACGATGCCCTGCTTGCGCTTCTGGATCGAGCCCCAGTTCAGCGCTGACGCCGGCGGTGTTCTCCAGGCCGAGTTCCGCGCCTTCCTTCACGTGGTCGAAGACCTCGGCGTTGAACAGCAGCGCCTTGGTCGGAATGCAGCCGACGTGCAGGCAGGTGCCGCCCAGGTAAGGGTCTTTTTCGATAAGCGCGGCCTTCAGGCCGAGCTGGCCGGCGCGAATGGCCGCGGTGTATCCGGCAGGTCCGCTGCCGATGATGGCTACGTCGTAGATGGTCTCTGGCAAGTTCTGGCTCCGATCCTATGGCGGTATGAGAATGGGAAATCGCGTCCAACGAAATAGATGATTGTAAATCAGCAAAGAAACAGCACCGCCGTGCTCCTGCTCCATAGCGCTGGATCCCGGGTTGATCCCTCAAATGTCAGGCCCGCGCAGATACTTGGATACCCTCCCCCCTCTTCTCTCATCTGCAACTTGCACCGCAGGCATGAGTTCAATGTAACTCATTGTTCAACAGTCGTTTACATCAATTCCGGCACTGCTAAGCATGATAATCATGATAATCAAGATATCTGCTTATCTTGATTATCATGATTATCAACCAATATTGGGCAGCAAGACCGATATGGACGCTCGGCAGCAGGCGAATTGTCAAGGATCGCCCTCGCAGCGGCCGCCAACTATGGCGGCCACGTCGAGTAGAGACACTAAGCCTCTAGCCAGCAGTGTCACGCATCAACTCGCCATTTGTCGGTGACGACGATCACCCGGCACGGTGAAGCTCTGGGCGGAAGCTAAGCTGCGCGGCTCACGAAACCGGCGCTACCGCGCCGGCGTGTATGCATTGTCGATCGGGTGCGGAATGCCCCATGAACCACAGCACTCCCTGAGTCTTTTTCGCCCGCCGACTCGTATATCCCATTAGTATGGTCGCCACCGCTTTCAGTTCGCTGCTTGCTATGGAAACCGAAGAGGCCCAAATCGCTCGCGGGCTCCGGCGCCGCGATCCTGACCTGCTCGACGCCCTGATCGAGCAGTATCAGCATCGGCTGCTGCGCTACCTGCTGCATTTGACTGGCAACTATGCCACCGCGGAAGACCTTTTCCAGGAGACGTGGCTGCGCGTTCTGGAGAAAGGCCACCTGTACGACGGCCGCAATAAGTTCGTGACCTGGCTCATGTCGATCGGACACAACGTCGCCATCGACCACCTGCGGAAGCGCTACCCCAGTAGCCTCGACGAGATGAAGGACCCCGAAGACGGCGCACCTTTTGAGCCGGAGGCGAGCGGCCCATCCCCGCTGGATATAGCGGTCGGCAAGCAGCAGCACGAAATGTTTGATGCGGCGCTGAGCAAAGTGCCGCCGCTGTTCCGCGAGGTGCTGGTGCTGCGATTTCAGGAACACATGAAACTTGAGGAGATTGCCAAATTGATCCACATTCCCGTTGCCACTGTAAAGACCCGAATCTACCGAGGCGTGACGGCTTTGAGTCCGTTTCTGAAGGAAGGCACGCAATGACGAACCACGAACATGAGCGAGCCATTGATCTAGTCACGCGACGCGGAGCGGAAGACATTGCCCCCCCGGAAGGAGCCTGGTTGCAGTCGCATCTGGCGGAGTGCTCGGAATGTGCGGAGTACGCCGAGGCCTTCGAGCAGACCGGACAGTTGCTGCGCTCCTTTGCTGTCACGGCCAGCCCGGCGCTGGTGGTTACAACGCAGGCAAAGGTACACGCACGCGCGGCGCAATTGCGGGACCATCAGGCGCGAGTTGTGCTGATCGCAGTCTCGTTCTGCATCGGAGTACTTTCATCGACCGTCTCGGCATGGTTGTGGTGGAGGTTCGGTGGCTGGCTGGCTGCGAGGCTGAGCTTGCCGGGTTCCATCGTTGAACCGGGCGTGTTTGTCGCCTGGTTACTGCCTGCCATTGTCATCGCGGCGGCAATGCTGGCTTCGTCGCGCCCGGTCCTTGATCGGTCGGTGACGCTTGCCATGCTCGGGGAGCGGGAAGGAGATCATCAATGACGCAAGCCCGATCACATTTCCAGGAAGAACTGCGGATCATTCCGGCCGGCTGGGCGGTGGCTGCCGTTATCGCCTTTGCCGTCTGCCAGGTCGCTTTCAACGTACTGATTCCGAACCATGTGGGTCCGCAGGATCTTCCACCACGGCCGTTGTTGCCGCTGATCGGGATCGTCGGCGGTCTGTTCCTGGCGGCGGTGCTACTGCTGACCGGGTATGTTTATGCGGATTCCAAACGGCGAGGCATGAATGCGCTGCTGTGGACGCTGATGGTCATCCTGATTCCCAAAGCGATCGGCTTCATTGCCTACTTCCTGCTGCGCAAGCCACTGTTGGAGCCGTGTCCCAACTGCCGATGGCCGATCGGATCAGACTATGCCTACTGTCCGAAGTGCGGATATGCAGCCATCCCAAGCTGTGCCAACTGCGGACGGCCCATCCGGCGCGACTATATGTGCTGCCCGTATTGCGGGAAGACGGTGGGCGCTGCTGTAACGCCCTGACTCCGACCGCGGATTCAGTGATTGCATTAGAATCCTTATCCATGGCAGCGGTCACATATCTGGAAGCCATTCGCCAGGGAATCTGGGAAGAGATGGAACGCGATCCGGCGGTCTTCTGCATCGGCGAAGACATCGGCATTTATGGCGGTGCGTTCAAAGTCACCGAAGGTTTGATCGACCGCTTCGGCCCGGCGCGCGTGGTGGATACACCAATTTCGGAGATGGCGATCATCAATGCCAGCTTTGGCGCGGCGCTCACCGGTATGCGCCCGGTAGCTGAGTTTCAGTTCATGGACTTCATCAGCTGCGCCTTCAACCAGATCACGAACATGCTGGCCAAAGCGCACTATCGTTGGGGGGCGCCGGTTCCCGTCGTCGTGCGCGGCCCCTCCGGCGGCGGCGTTCACGGCGGCCCGTTTCACTCGCAGAATCCCGAGACCTACTTCGCTCACACTCCTGGGCTGAAGGTAGTGTGTCCGGCGAGCGCCTATGACGCAAAGGGATTGATTAAGTCGGCAATCCGCGACAACAATCCCGTACTGTTCTTCGAGCACAAGTTTCTCTACCGGCGCATCAAGGAAGAGCTGCCTGCCGAAGATTACACAGTGCCGATTGGCAAGGCTCGCGTGGTGCGCGAGGGCAGTGATGTGAGCGTGATCACCTACGCAGCGATGGTCTATGTAGCGCTGGAGGCCGCAGAACTGCTGGCTAAGGAAGGCATCGAGTTGGAAGTCGTGGACCTGCGAACCGTATTGCCCCTCGACAGGGACGCCATCCGCCAAACGGTGGAGAAGACCAATCGCGTGATCGTGCTGCACGAAGACACCAAGACCGGTGGCATCGCCGGGGAGGTCGCGGCGATCATCAACGAAGAGTGCTTTGATTCGCTCGAGGCGCCGATCGTACGTATCGCATCAGCCGACAGCCCGGTCCCTTTCTCGCCCCCGCTTGAGGAAATGTTCCTGCCTAACGTACAGGATGTGGTCCGTGCGGCGAGGACTCTAGGCAGCTACTAAGCCGCCTGTTGTACGATACTTGAACCCTTTTCCGGCCAAGACTCAACCCAGGGAGAAAGTATGCGCGGATTCATCACCGGAGTCATCGTCACGCTGTTGGTGTTGTTTGTGGGTGGTTATTTCTACGCTACCACTGGACACTTCGACCCGCGTGCTGTGGGCAACACGCCGAGCGATTTCGAGCGCCACGCTGCCATGAAGTCGCTCGACGAATGGGTGGATCAGCACGCTCCCAAGCAGGCTAATCCGTTTCAGCCGACGACGGACAACGTGATGGACGGCTCCATGACCTACGACAAAAACTGCGCCATGTGCCATGGCAGCTTGAAGGAGCCGGCTTCGCCATTGCAGTCGAAGTTCTATCCTGCAGTGCCGCAGCTCATGAGCCGCACGCCCGATGATCCCGATGGCAATCTCTTTTACGTGATCAAGTACGGTGTTCGTTATACAGCCATGCCGGGTTGGGGCGGCGTTTTGTCCGACGACGACATCTGGAAGACGGTGGTCTTCATCAAGAATTCAGGACAGATGAAGGACAGTTCTCAACCGCAGCCAGAGCAGCACCCGAAATGATCGCGATCTTGCGGAGGCACACGACTGTTTTGCATGAAAGTGGCCTGGGTAGGCGCCACTTCGTGTCCGCTGCCTAGCGCGATGGTGGCAGCGTGGAACGAGTTTGCACCGTGTCCGCAGCACTAATTTTTTTTTTGTGACGATAACATTCCCGAAATCAATCACTCGCAGCACAACAGGGTTTCACATCGAATAATTTCGCTGGCGCTGTTTTTTTTTCGTGCTAGTATCCTTCCAGCCATAAAGAAAAACTGACTGCACGAATGCGGGTGCAATGCTTCGAATCACCGCAATGGTCGGGTTTGCAACTTGAGTTTCAGTTGACCAGTGCACCAGGGTGTGGCTCTGTGTTCGGTTCCATTTCCCCATAACACCGCTAAACAAGAGGCATTTTTTGGGCTGCCTCCGGATACTCTGCTATGTCTTCTTTCACAACCGTTACTGCTAATCCGTGGATGCGAGTTCTCGATGCGCTGCAAAAAAAGGTCAACCGTACTTCCTATGAGACCTGGCTGAAGCCGACGCGTTTCGATCATTCGCAAGGCCGCGTGCTGTTCGTTCGCGTGCCGAATCCTGAGTTCTGCCAAATTGGCGAACGTTACGGCGACTTGATCAGCGAGGCCATGGACGTCCTGGGCCTGGAATTTCAAGACGTGGAGTTTGTAACTGACGAACCGCACCGTGCCACCGTTAAAGCAGCGCGCGCCACCGAACCGCAGCAGGCTGATGCCCCGCAGCAGGAGAGTCCCATGACCGGTCCCGCCCAGCAACAGCGATTCGATTGGGATGGCGCCGCTCAACTGAATCCCAAGTACACATTCGAAGACTTTGTCAGCGGTTCCGGCAATCAGTTTGCGCACGCTGCGGCGCGGGCCGTCGCCGAGAGGCCGTCCAAGGCCTACAACCCGTTGTTCCTGTACGGGGGTGTAGGAATGGGCAAGACGCATCTCATGCAGGCAATTGGCCACGAGATCAAAAAGCGGCATCCGGAAAAGTCGATTTCCTACGTCTCCAGCGAGCGCTTTACCAATGACATGATCAATGCGCTGCGCTACAGCAAGATGACCAGCTTCCGTGACAAGTACCGCACCATGGATGTCCTGCTGATGGACGACATCCAGTTCCTGGTCAATAAGGAGCGGACGCAGGAGGAGTTTTTCCACACCTTCAATGCCTTACATGAATGTATGCGGCAGATCGTGATCGCCAGCGATCGTCCGCCAAAGGAGTTGGCGGAGATCGAAGACCGTCTGCGCAGCCGCTTCGAGTGGGGACTTATTGCCGATATCCAACCGCCAGACTTGGAGACGAAAGTCGCTATCCTCCAGAAAAAGGCAGAGACCGATCAGGTGATTCTCCCAACCGATGTGGCCCTATTCATCGCATCGAATATTCGCAGCAACGTTCGCGAATTGGAAGGCGCGCTCATCCGGCTCACCGCTTATGCCTCACTTGCGGGCAGGGACCTTACGCTGCAGACGGCACAAGAGGTCCTGAAAAACCTGATGGAGTCGAACATTCGGAAGATCTCGATTGAGTCGATCCAGAAGGCGGTTTCCGAGCAGTTTGGTCTGCGTTTGGTCGAGATCAAGGCCAAGAACAACTCACGCGCCATTGTCTATCCACGTCAGATCGCAATGTACCTCGCCAAACATCTCACCGACGCGTCGCTACCGGAGATAGGGCGGCAGTTTGGTGGCAAGCACCACACCACCGTTCTGCATTCGGTTGAGAAAATTGAGGAACTGCGCAAGGCCGACAAAGATTTGAACAGGCTGCTGAATAAGCTCACGGAAAGTTTGAGCTCATGAACCGCGCGCTCGGCGTGGTTTTTCACTTTTGCGATCGATTTTCCTTTATGCCCGTTGTGGATGTGGTGTGAATCACGTGGAAGACAGGAACAGAATTTCAGACTCGTTGCGTTTAGGCACAGTCTCCGATGGCCCGGGGAGGCGGAATTCCTACGGGTACTGGCCTTTCCCTTCCGCGACCGATGCGTTTCCGCCTTAAATTTCCACTTTTTCAGAGCGCCTACTGTTACTACTGGTTTTATAGCTTTTCTATTTGATATAAGGATTAGCAGTATTAGCGGGTTCTTTTGGCGTTATCCCTGCGCATAGGGGGATGCGTATTCAGGGACCTTGCCGAGGTGGAGCATATGGCTGTTGAAACACCAGGAACAATTCAGGGCACGGCGATGGACATCAGCGTCAGCAAGTTCGAATTGCTCAAGGAACTCACTGCCACGCAGGGCGTGGTCGAACGCAAGACCACAATTCCAATCCTCTCCAACTTCCTGTTCGAGGCGGCAAACGACCGGCTGACCATAACGGCCACGGATCTCGACCTCAGCCTGCGCACTTCCTGCGCAGCCAAAGTGAAGCGCGAGGGCGCATGTACCATTCCCGCCCGCAAGCTCTACGATTATGTGAAACTACTGCCGGACGGTGAGATCACCATAAAGCTGCTGGAGAACCATTGGGTCAACATTCGATCCGGCCGCTCCAACACCAAGATGGTGGGAATGGCACGGTCGAACTTTCCAGGACTGCCGGCGTTTCCGGCTACCGGAAGTGTCAAGATTCCTGCGCAGACCCTGCGTGCAATGATCGGCCGGACGATCTTCGCCATCTCCAGCGAGGAGTCACGTTACACACTGAACGGCGGCTTGATGGTGCTGAAGCCTGAGTCGATCACAATGGTGGCTACCGATGGCCATCGCCTGGCGCACATTGAGAAGCAGGGCGAGCACTTCGACGTAAGCGGCGAAAACAAAACGCTCATCCCCAAGAAGGCGATGAGCGAAATCTACTCGTTACTGCAGAACAGCGATGTGGACTCTGTGGAGTTTGCCAAGGACGACTCCACGCTGTTCTTCCGTATCGGCGAGCGCCTGCTCACCTCGCGCCAACTGACAGGCCAATTCCCGAACTACGAAGCCGTACTGCCGCGTGAGACCACCAAGACCGTAGTTGTGCATGGGGCCGATCTCAATAACGCGATCCAGCGAGTGGCGCAGTTTGCCGACGAGCGCTCACGCGCCGTTCGCATGAAACTAGACAAGAACGAGATCAAGATTTCGTCTTCCTCGACCGACGCTGGAGAATCGGAAGACTCAATTGAGACCGCGTATACCGCTGATCCCATGACCATCGGTTTCAACTCGGAGTACCTACTCGATTTTCTAAAGGCATCCAATAGCGGCGAGGTCCGACTGGAGTTCAAGGACGCTCAATCTGCTGGTCAGATGCGACCCGACGATGCGGGCGATGACGGCTTCAAGTATCGCTACGTCGTCATGCCCATGCGGATTTGAGCTTCGCTCTGGTCGGAGGAAGGGAATCTCTTCGACTCGCTACGCAGATGGCGACGCAGCGTTTCGCTGTCGCCGAATCCTGCAGTTTGCGCGATGCTCTCCAGCTTTTCAGGCGTTGCTGCAAGTTTGGCCTTCGCAGCTTCCGTCCTTAACCGTACTACGAAACGTGCAGGGGTGCTGCTCACTTGCTGAGTGAACACGCGGCTGAAGTTGCGCTCGCTCATTCCAACGCGACGCGCCAGCGCAGGCACGGAAAGATCAGCGTCAAGATGTTCTGATATCCACGCGATGAGTTCGCGAATGGGCTGATGGTCCGCGGACTGGGCTGCAAGTTGCGAACTGAACTGGCTCTGCCCTCCCCCGCGGCGCATAAACAGCACCATGCGGCGGGCGAGTTCCAAAGCCAGAGCGTGGCCATGGTCTTCCTCAACCATTGCCAGCGCAAGGTCCACACCCGCGGAAACCCCGGGCACTGGTCCAGACATTTCCATCCTGAGTAAAGATACGGTCACCATCAACGGAGATGCGCGGATAACGCTGCGCCAAAACATTCGCCAATTCCCAATGCGTGGTGGCCTGCCGCCCATCGAGGATCCCAGCTGCAGCTAAGACGAAAGCTCCAGCACAGACCGACCCGATGCGGCGAATGTGCCCGGCACGCGCGCGTACCCATGCAAGCAATTCTGAATCGATCCGCGATTGAATGATGTTGGAACTCGCCAACACCAGCAGAGTGTCGATCGGATCGTGGGCCTCCGTCCACCGACGCCCGCCGACCAGTCCGAACCCAGATCCCGTCAGCAGCGGCGTCTCGTCGGACGTAAGCAACTCAACTTCGTAGGCAGGCGAGCGTCTCTTACCGGCGCGACTTAAAGCCGCCGACGCGCGGGTAAACACATCAAGCGGACCCGCCAGACTCATCAGGTGACCCCCTGGGAGCGCAAGTAAGGCGACGCGGCGGGTTGGCCATTCCTTTAGTTTGGAATATTTCCCGCTCTTCTCAGTTATTAAGTCCATGCAACAGAGATGCCGGGCACAGCCGTATCGCTACATGAAAAATTGGCAGAAAACGAGGACAACTTGTCCGTGCCAAGTGTGGCTGTAGGCAATCTCATGTGCTGTGAGGAGGACTTGATTATGAAACTTCAGAAACTCATCCTTGTTGGAATTTTGCTGCTAGTTTCGGTGGCAGCTCTTTCGGCGCAGAATGCTCTGCCGAACCCGAATGACGACGCCTGCTGGTCGAGCCTCGACGCCTTGCGTGCTTGCCAACTCCAGGCGTACAACGCCGCGTTGGACCAGGCGCAACGCTGCACGTCGTATCCGGAATACCAGTGCCTGCCTGCCGCTGAGCCACCTCAGCAGAAGATCTCAGCGAAACACACTGATAAGGGAGCGTCGCAGGCAAGCAATGCGCCGGTTGCTGTGAGTCCAGTTGACGCATCCGTCACAGGCGCACAGACAGCCAACGCCAAGTGAGGGTCCAACCGCTTTGACATCATGCCCCATTCCTCGAGAGAGGTTGGGGCATTTTCATCACTCGATGGCGCCAGCGGGGGGGAGACTATTCGTACGCCAGCGCGTCGATGGGGTCCTTCTGCGCGGCTTTGATCGCGGGATAGAACGCTCCCAGCAGCGAGCCGACAATCGCGATGACCGTTGCCCGGGCCACCCATCCTACTGGTGATCAGCATCGGTAGGGTCTGGAACTTCGTCCGCAAGCCGGCCTTGGCGGCGTAGCTGACGACGATCCCCAGAACGATACCGCCGATGGCGATAAGCACCGTCTCACGCAGCACCACGTTCACGATGTACAGCTTGCCCGCGCCCAGCGACTTCAGGATGCCGATCTCGCGTGTGCGCTCCATCACCGCGGCGTACATCGCCTGGAAGATGACGATGAAGCCGATGATCATCGCAATCGCGATCACCACGTTGATGAAGGTGGAGAGCATGGGGATGCTGCTCGAGGTCATCAGGCTGAGATACTCCTTCAGCGAGTGCACGCCGTACTGCTGCATGCCGGGGATGTTCTTGATGGCGCGCACGACCTCATCGGCGTTGTTGGGATTGTCGAGCTTGACGTAGAAGATGGTGGCCTTGCCCTGAGCGCCGATCAACTCCTGAAGGGTCTTGATGGGCAGAAACTTGCGCGCGCCTTTGCCATGCTCCACGATGCCGGAAATTCGGAACTGGTGATTGAGCGTCTCGACGGTGTCGCCGACCTTCAGGTGCTTTGCCGAGGCGAACAAGTCGTCCACGATGATGTCGTCTGGTCCCTGGAACGGGCCTCCCGACAGATAGTCGGAATCCTCCGCTTACCGCGTTGAACGAATCCATGTCGATTCCGTCGATGACTTCCACAACGCCCGCCGTCGAGAGTTGCGTGACCACCGGTGCGACGGCCACGACGTGCGGCAACTGCATGATCTTGTCGGCGACTTTGACCGAGACCGGCGCGCCGCTGACGCCCATCAGCAAGGACGAGTTCGGCGGCTGCACCATGATGTCGGCGCCAATGCCCGCCTGCCGGTTCCTGGCTGTCGTTCCAGCATGCCTACGGAGAGGCCGACAATCAGCAGAATCAGCGTGACCTCGACCGCCACCGCGACCACACTGATCATGGTGCGAAACGGACGATGCACCAGGTTGGCGAGGATCATTCGGTTCATGGAATGCTCGTCCTTCGCTTTTCGCTTTTCGCTCCTCCTGTTCGATGTGCGAAAGCATCGCGACGTCCTGGCGGCGGCAGAGATGTTGTGGAAAGCGGTGAACGAAAAGCTAGGCGAAGAGCGAACAGCGAGAAGCACTCACTGCCTTCTCCGGTGGTACACCGCGAACTCGAACCCGGGATTCGGCGGGAACAGTTCGTTGATCTTGCGCAGGCGCTCGGCCAGCGCGTTGGGGGCCAGCAGGGGATAGTCGCGTTCGCGCAGGTCCTGGTAATCCACATCGAGATACAGCGACAGCGTGTAGACCGCGATGGCATCGGCGAAAGCGGCCAGCAGATACTCGTGCTTGGCCTTCTCCGCCTCTGGGCCGTTGGTGGTAGCGACCTTGCGCAAGCTCGTACGCGTCGAGCGAGGTCTCGCCGCGAACCTTGTCGTCCACCTGCTTCCACACCACGTCGGCAAACTCCTGCGAGACGCCGACGCGATCCACGAAGTTGTGTCCCACGTTGATGAAGAACTCGAAGGCGATGGCAAAGCTGTCTTCCATCAGCCGAGTCGAGATGAAGACGCACTGGGAATCGCCCAGCGTCTGGTTGCGGTGGCAGACAGCGCTGTCGGACAGCTGCGACATCGTAGCGGTCGGCGATCATCGTCTCGTCGCCCAGGCTGAGGGTCAGCGGGACGAAGTAGTACGCCTTCCGGTTGAGCGCCGCGGCAATCGTGCGAGGCACGGCCAAAACCATTCGCTCCAGGTCCACGGTCGCCGGCGTAACGTCTCCCATGACGGAGTAGCAGATGCCATTGCTGGCCTGCGACACCTGCGCCAGCCGCACCACTTCAGCGGGAGTTCGGGTTACAGCCTGGGACGTCTGAGACATGAAACTTTGATTGTAACGCAGGGAGAGCCTGCCCCTCCGGGTCTGCAGCGGACGCGCAGCCGCGCACTTTGACCGCCTCCGAAGACGCGCACTACACTGGCTTTAGCAACCGCGCGGGAGGCGAGCCCGATGATCCGTGAAGACATTCTCCAGCAATTCCCAGAGTTATTCGGCACAAAGAAGGTGAACGGTCGGGACGTCAACGTCGAAGAAACGATTGCGACGCTCACCCGCGAACTGCGTCCTGCCATTGCCGACGCCCTAAATGCCCGCCGAGCGCTGCTCGAGAGTCCCGAGCCTGTACGCAGGAAATACGCCTGGCCGAGCTGGGACGAGACATTCGAGGACCCGGTCACCGGGAGCTCGTGGACATTTCGCCAGATTGTCCAAGGCATGATCGACAACTTTCTGGACCGCGAGAGCGAACGGCGCTGGCGTCTCAACGACGAAGTGCCCATCCCCGCCGACGTGCATCCGCTTGACAAATCCCGGGACTGGAGCTTACCGGCCCCTGGCATCCGCTGGACATGGCGTTCAACGCTTTGAATAGCGACGCGCCCATGAACATGCCGGATTTCGAAGACGCCTCGCCCTCGCACTTCCAGCCCCAGGGCATCGCCAAGGATCAGCCGGTGGGAACGTTTGCGGCCCTGCAGAACGCCAAAGAGATTCTGGACGGCCGCTGGACCGGCAAGCCATACGAAGTGGTGAAGAAGGACAAGAAGCGCTCTTACAAGATCAACAGACCGCCGCAGCAGTGGCCCACGCGACTGGTTCGCCCGCCGAGCATTCACGTGCTCTACGATCAGATCACGGTCGATGGCCAACCCGTTCCCGGCCTGATTGCGGTGGTCGTTCTCTGGGTGTTCAACAACTACGACGCGCTGAAGCGCGCTGGCACGGGCGTGTATTTCTACATCCCGAAAATGCAGACGCCCCGGGAAGCGCTCATCGTGGAGAAGCTGCTGGCGCGGGTGGAAGGCATCATCGGCGTTCCCGCCGGCACATTCAAGATCAAGATTCTCTACGAGGAAGGCAATGGCGGCCGTTATCTGCCTGCGATCGCCTGGGTCTTCCGGCGACGGCTGCTGGGAACCAATGTCGGCCGCTGGGACTATCTCGGCAGCCTGATCGAGATGTGGAAAGACGACCCGAACGGCGTCTTTCCCGATCCGCAGACCATCGGCATGGCTTCGCCGAACATGATCGCCTACCAGCGCTACAACGCGCTCATGATGCTCATGGCGGGCATGAAGCATGGCGAACTCACGCAGGGAGGGCCCATCGGCGGCATGGCGGCGGTAATGATCTATCAGACGAGCGATGTCTATGGCCGCGCGCGGTATAACCCGGTGGCCATGCGCGCGATCGTCGTCGACAAGCTCCGCGAGCGGCTGCTGGGACTGATGTTCGTGCCCGACGAGCCTATCCCCGCGGGCCGGCAGGTTACGCTCGACGATATCCTCGCCGGACGCGTCAAGGGACGGCTTTACGACGCGTATCGCCAAAGCTGGGTTGCCAGTCCGGAACCCGCGTATGTGGCTGCGGGAAATGGGCCGCTGCGCGTGCCTCTGGCGGAATTGCAGGCGGTGCTGGATGCGCCGCGCGAGACGGTGGACGCGAACGGCAAAGCGGTGCCGACGGTTGCGAGTGGCCTGGTGGACTCGGAGCGGGCGCTGCTCGAATCACGCGGCTTGCTGAACGCGCAGGGCAAGATCACCCCGAGCGTCATCAGCAAGGACGCGTTGGACACGCCGGAGAAGATGCTTACCCAGGAGCTGTGGGACGCCATCTACAGCGTGCCGAAGGGCGACGTCACCATCGAGCACATCCAGCACGCGTTCTACATGGCCGCGAACTACGGTTTCCAGATCCTGAACGGCAACTTCGCCGCGGCCATCGACGATTACGAACTCAAGCAGCGCTTCATGAACGACCTGGCCACGTACCGCATCGACGTTTCGTGGCTGTGGACGCTGGTTTCTCATCAGGCGGTCATCACCAAGGATGGATATTTCCAGCGGCCGGCGCTCACCGAAGACGGCATGGTGCTGGCGCCGAGCACCGAGAAGGTCAAGGCGGGGACCCGTTTCACCAAGGAGCTGTTCCAGAAGGTGTGGGATTATCACAACGAATGGACCGCGGCGTTCTTCGCCGAACTGGACCGGCACGGCGATCCGGGACGCTTTGACCGGGCGAAAGCGCCGGTCATCATGGAACTGCTGAAGCGGCAACTGCTCTCGCCGAAATACATACAGCACAGCGCGCGCGTGCTGTTTGTGGTGGCGCAGGCCACCGACGAGGAGCGCGAGCAAATCCTGGAAGCCATCTTCGATCTTTCGCGCGAGGAAATCGTGAAGCGGCTAGCAGGCAGGCACCATGAAGCCCGTCACGTTGGCCGTCCATGATTATGTCTATGACATTTTCCCGGTGGGGAAAGAACAGCTCGCCGCCAACTATCGATTGACTTCGCGATGTTCATGACCACGGATCGACACGGATTCTCACGGATGATCTGGTTTTTCACTTCTCTCGACGGTTATCCGTAATGATCCGTGAAATCCGTGGTTAAGGTTTTCTTCCCTGATTTACACAAACCCACACAGGTTTTCCTGTGATTACGCGCAATCTCTCGGCTAACGCCATTGCGCGTCACCCCGCGCAGATTAGATTCGAACTCGTGACCACGACACCCGACACATGCCCCATCTGCGGCGGCACAGGATGGCAGACCATCGAGCGCGGCAAGGAGCGCGAAGCGGTGCGCTGCGAATGCCGCGTGAAGGACCGCGGCGAGCGCCTGCTGGCGGCGGCGCACATCCCGCCGCGCTATCAGCACTGCGAGCTCGCCAACTTCCAGTGCGATTCTGACGACAAGGACCAGAAGAGCATCCGCGACGCCCGCTTCCTGGCCGGACGCTTTGTCGAGGAGTATCCCACCGACAAAACCGGGCTGTTGTTTGTCGGCTCGGTCGGCGTCGGCAAGACACACTTGGCCGTCGGCATCATCAAGGATCTGATCCGCGAGAAGGGCATCCGCTGCCTGTTCTGCGATTACCGCGAGCTGCTGAAGTCCATTCAGAACTCCTACAACCCGCAGGTGCCGGCGACGGAGATGGAGATCCTGCAGCCGGTCTTCGACGCCGAGGTGCTGGTGCTCGACGAGCTGGGCGCGGTGCGCAGCACCGAATGGGTCTTCGACACCGTCAACTACGTCCTCAACAGCCGCTACAACGACAACAAGACCACCATCATCACCACCAACTTCCCCGACGGCCCGGAGGACACGGGCGCGGACATCGATAACCTGCGCAGCCCGTCGTCGGCCGAACGCGCGGCGCGGCGCGAGACCCTGGGTGACCGTATCGGCGAGCGCATGAGGTCGCGCCTGCACGAGATGTGCAAGAAAGTCGAAATCGACGGCCCTGACTTCCGCCAGCACTCGAAGCGCGCCGAATTCCGCAGCCTCCAGGCGCCGACGCGGCTGACGCTGCGGAACACTAGAAGGAATAGCTAGGCTGTTTGGACGGGCATTGCTTGTGTAAAGGCCTGTTACCGTCAGTCAGGAAGTTTGAATTCGGCCCCCAGCCTAGAAGACCGGTGCTCCAAACGGGCGTCGTTCTACTGGTTCTCTATGCGCGGGGCGGACTCATGGGATAACCATGACTTTTGAAGGAGGGCTTGATGGATTCTGCTAAGAAACAGCACGAACGATTCTTACTGGACCGATTTCTTGAGCTTCAAGGAATATCGCCTGCATCCATCGAACCATTAGACCCACCTGACTTCCTAATCGACCTTGAAGGGCGTAAGGTCGGTATCGAGGTGACTGAGCTTTTCATTCGGAGTAATAAAGAGCACCTTCTCCAAGCAGCAGAGTCAATTACCAACCTGATTGTGTCCAAGGCACGAAAAATTTATTTCGACGCCGGCAACCCTCCCGTCCTGTCAACAATCTGGTTCTCAGACCGCATCACACTCGACAAGAAGAAGGGCGATCAGATTGCCGAGCTGATTGCACATCAGATTCAGACTATGAGCCTCCAGAATTCGCAGGCAGTCGCCTGGAGATCGAGCGAGGATGAGAACGAAGAACGCTCTTTATCTGAGTCGGTCGCTATCATTCATACCTGCAGAGTGTCTGAACTCCGTTTTGCTCGATGGACCGTCGCAAGACCTGGACTGGTTGCTACCCTAACCCCCAAGCACCTCCAAGAGGTTATCGACAAGAAAGCTAAAAAGATCAACGGCTACAAAAAAGTTGCAGAAGAAATTTGGCTTTTGATCGTTGCTGACGGCACTCGATCCTCGCAAAAATTTTCCGTTATGCCTGACTTCCCTTTGGATTCGATATCCAGCCCCTTTGCAAAAACGTTCTATTACGGCTACGTCTCTGACGAGGTATTGAGCTTTGAAGCAATGAAGGTGCAAACAGGGGTCTGAGGTGCAGTGGGACGGCGGGGGCCCAGGTCTGGATTTTTGGGCCTGGGATAGCACGAACATTTTCCTGCAAGCTCCGCAGCAAAAATTCTCAATTGGCGCAAAATCGCCATTACACAAGCGTCCAATCCTGTTAGCGAGAGGACGCCGAAATCGCTACCCCTGATCCTCGGCTCTTTCTACGTGCACTACAATCTCCCTTGTGCTGTCGTATCGCCTGGAATTCATCCCCGAGCGCGATTCCGAGCTATACGCCGCCGCCCCCGCGAGCGCGGCGGTCTTCCTATTGCGCGGAGCCGAAGAAGGTGGCGAGCCGTACGTCAGCAAGACGTCGAACCTGCGCCGCCGCCTGCAGCGGTTGCTGGGCGCGAGTCGATGGACAGAGCCGCAAGCTGAACCTGCGCGATCGTGTGCGGTGGGTCGAGTGGACGCCGACTGGCTCGGACTTCGAAGCGTCGTTCCTGCTCTACAAGACCCTGCGCCGCGAGTTCCCCAGGACCTACGACAAGCGTCTGCGGCTGCGCTTTGCACCGCTGGTCAAGCTCATCCTCGACAACCCTTATCCGCGCGCGACCATCACCACGCGCATCAGCGGCCTGAAGGGCAACGCGCAGTATTTCGGCCCATTTCCCTCACGGGTTGCCGCCGAGAAGTTCGCCAACGACTCGCTCGACCTGTTCAAGATGCGCCGCTGCACTTTCGACCTGAATCCCGATCCTGCCTTTCCCGGTTGCATTTATTCGGAGATGAAGATGTGCCTGGCGCCGTGCTTCAAGGGCTGCAGCGACGAGGAATACGCCGCCGAGGTTGGGCGGGTGCAGCAGTATCTGGAGAGCAGCGGCCAGTCGCTGGTGCGCGAGATCGAGCGACAGCGCGATGAAGCATCGGCCAATCTTGATTTCGAGGGTGCATCGGCTTTGCACGCGCGGCTGGAGAAGGTGAAAGCCGCGGCCTCGCAGTCGCCGGATATCGTGCGCCGCCTCGACGAACTGAACGGAGTGATGGTGCAGCCCTCGGCGGAGCGCGAAGCCGTGGCGCTGTTCAAGATTGTTGGCGGTCGCGTCTGCGATCCAGTGACGCTCAACGTGGGCAAGCAGGCGGAAGCTTCGCATATGTCATCGAAGCCGCAGTCGATGGAGGCGCGCATCACCGAGGCGCTCGCGACGGTCGAGCCTCCGAAGCTGCGCGGGCGCGCTGGAGTGGATGGAGCATCTCGCGCTGCTGAAGCGCTGGTACTACCGCACGTGTTAAGACCGGCGAGCTGTTTCTCACGGACAGCAGCGGCGAGCTGCCGATGCGGCGCGTGGTGCGCGGCGTATCGCGGGTCTTTCGTGGCGAAAAGCCAGCGGGAGACTTGAGCGAGACGGCGGGCGATTACTGGCGGTTTCGCGCCGGTGAAGCTGGACTGCGGGAAAGCTAGTCAACCACGGATTGACACGGATTTTCTTTTGTTCATCATCGAAACGCACTTCTTGTGGCTCTGAGCGAATCGCGATGTTCAGTGGCCGCGTTTGGATTTGAAGACCTTAAGAGATCCGTGTTCATCCGCGTACATCCGTGGTTGAGATCGCGTTGGGAACGGTTAATCAACCACGGATTGACACGGATTCTCACGGATTTTCTTTTGATCATTGTCGAGAAGCATCCTTCGAAATTGAGGACGAGTTCCGAAGTTGAGTAACAAACCTACTTCGAATTCGGTGGCCTTGAGATAATTCAAAAATTGCGCTTCGTGTACACGGTCGAGCATCCGCGCACATTTGAGCTCTACGATCACGCATTGTTGCACCACCAGGTCGGTGCGAAATAGTCCCACAGTCTGGCCCCGAAATCTGACCTGCGCAGTTTTCTCGCGCTCGACGGACAGTCCCTTCGAGAGCAGTACGACAGCCAGTGCGTCGCGATACACCGACTCCAAGAAACCGTGTCCCAGCTCGTTGTAAACCTCGTAAAACGCACCGATGATGGCATCGGTGATCTCGCCATGTTTCAGTTTGCCGCCATCAGCTTCTTTGTGCGTTGAAGACCTAAGAAAATCCGTGTTCATCTGTGTAAATCCGTGGTTGAGAGTGCTCATGGAACTTTTTGTTCGCCGAGGTGATCTCGCCATGTTTCAACTTGCTGCGGTCAGCAGTTTTCTGCGGCGAAGACCCAAGAAAATCCGTGTTCATCCGTGCAAATCCGTGGCTAAATCGGTTTTGGTCCTACTGCGACTGGATGTTTCTTATTTACCACCCGCACGCCATCGCGCCAGCGCTCATCCACCTGCACCAGCGTCCATTCGATCTGCGGCGAGAGGTAGCGCAGCAGCACATCCGTTGCGGGATGCACGCGCAGAGCCGGGGCAACGAGAAACAACAGCGGTGCCTGCTGGGAAAGTTCGCGTCCAGCGAAGTAGCCCTGGCGCGCGAATTCGCCGCGCTGCTGATGCCAGCCCACGCGTGCCCAGTAGTCAAGCCCTTGCAGCGGTAGGTGGATGTCTTCATCAGCCTTGAGCTCGAGTACGGCGAGCCGGCCGTCGAGCGTGCAGGTGAGCACGTCGAGCATGGCCCGGTCGGTACGCGGTGAACGCCGGGACCTGCGAATAGACGAATCGGCCGTCGAGCCGCTCGTCGATGGCGCGAACGTCGCGCGTGATCAGGGTCTCCAGCCAGCGCTCGGGAGCGAGACGGAAAAAGACATTGGTGTGCGAGCCGCCTGGACAGCGCTGCTCCGTGATGCGCTGTACCAACTCGCGGAACACTGCTTCGTTGCTCTCGTCGAGCACGTACTCTGCCGGGCCGATGCCGAAGAGGATCGACTCGGCGTTGCGAAACGAGCCCGACACCGGCGTGATGCGGGCGCGGGCGAATTCCAGGCCGTAAAGCCGGAAGACGATCTCCGACGCCGACTCAATGGTGACCTCCGCCGCGGGCGCAAGCGCGTGAATGCGTGCGATGGACGCGGCGAAGCGTTCGCGCGCGGCCTGCACATCCACTGCGCGCGTAAGACGGGTGATGATGTTGCCGGAGTCCGTGCAATCGACGGGCTCGCAGATCTCGGAGCGCTCGTCGAGTTCGAAGATCTGCCACTTGGCGGCTTCGGCGTTCAGGTGCGCCGAGCGCTGCCGCACGACCTCTGAGCGGCCTGGCGGCAGAAACAGCTTCAACCCTTCGACGTGCGCGCGTCCGGCAAGATGCTGGCGCTGATAGTCCATCCAGAGAATGCCGAAGGAGAGCACCGCCTCCACACAGGCCTGAGTCTCCTCCGCATTGACGCCAAGCACCGCAAACGCCGATTGTCCCGCGCGCAGCACGGCGCGGGTGTAAACCGGGCTGAAGGAGTGCTCCAGATCGGGACTGCCGCTGAGATGCTCGACCTTGAAGCCGCGATATTCGCGCTGCAGAACGCGCTCGAGCACACGCTGGTACTGTGTCCGGAGCGACCGTTTCAGGGTGCCGGTGCGCCGGTCGCGGTCGGCGCAGATTTCCAGCACCTTGGGTTGCGCCTGTCCAAAGCGCAACACATTCAGCCGCAAAGCGCGGCCTTTCAGTTCCGCGTCGAGCACGCGGCGCACGGTGTTGCGCTCTTCCGACCACAGGTGCAGAATGCACTTGCCTTCGCCGGAGACGGAGTACTTGGCCGTGCCGAAGTCGAAGAGGACTTCGCCGTCCTCGACGGCGACGGCTAGCGGCGCGTCAGCCAGGAACTCCTCCAGCATCTTGGCGAGAAGATCGGCAGAGATGGCGGAAGGCTGCATTGGGATCGAAGCCGACAGATTAGCTGAAAGCGCCGTCCGGCGCAGCATCCGGCCTCACACTTGTGTGTGATAATCAGTCCTGCGGCCCGAAATGGTTTTGCCCGCAAGGGCTGCTCCTTTGCGTGCTCGCTCGTCATCCAATGGAAGTGACCATGGACAAGAAGTTTTTCTTCGATCGCTACGGCCTGGCGCAAGCCGATGTCGAGCGCTACCTTTCCGCGGCGCTTTCTGCCGGCGGCGATTACGCCGACCTCTACTTCGAATATCAGACCTCGACCTCGGTTTCGCTCGACGAGAGCATGGTTAAGTCGGCGACCGAGGGCATTTCGGTGGGCTGCGGCGTGCGGGTCATGTCGGGCGAGCGCACGGGTTACGCCTACACCGACGACCTCTCGCCTGAGCGACTCTTGCACGCGGCGCGCACCGCGGCGCTCATTGCCAGCGGTCCGGCGAAGCAGCCTGTCGTCGGCATGACCGACAAAGCCGGCGCACAATCTGTATCCGATTCCGCTGCCATCGGTGGAAGCTGACGTTCGCACCAAGGTTGAACTGGTGAACCGCGCCGACAAGGCTGCGCGCGCCTACGATCCGCGCATTCACGAAGTTCGTGTCGGTTACGCCGACGAGCTGCGGCGCATTCTGGTCATCGGCTCCGACGGCAGCTTTGCCGAAGATGCGCAGCCGATGGCGCGCATGAGCGTCTTCTGCATCGCGAAGTCCGAGAGCGCCGGTTCGTCGCGCGGCAGCGCCGGAGGCGGCGGACGCGTCGCGCTCGACTATTTCCTCACCGAAAAGACGCCGGAACATTTCGCCGAGGAAGCAGCGCGGCAGGCGATCATTCAGCTCGACGCGCGCGAAGCGCCGGCAGGCGAGATGGAAGTCGTGCTCGGTCCAGGATGGCCGGGAATTCTGCTGCACGAAGCCATCGGTCACGGGCTCGAAGCCGACTTCAACCGCAAGAAGACGTCGGCGTTCTCCGGCATGCTTGGCCGCCGCGTCGCCAGCGACAAATGCACAGTCGTGGACAACGGCACAATGCCCGGCCGCCGCGGCTCGCTCAACGTGGACGACGAAGGCAACCAGACCGCGAACACGGTGCTCATCGAGAACGGCATCCTCAAGGGCTATCTCTCCGACAAGCTATCGTCGCGCCTGATGGGCATTCCCAACACCGGCAACGGCCGCCGCGAAAGCTATCAGCACATTCCCATGCCGCGCATGACCAACACCTACATGCTCGCCGGACAGGACTCGCCCGAAGACATCATCCGCTCCGTCAAGTACGGCGTTTACGCGGTGAACTTCGGCGGCGGGCAAGTGGACATCACCAACGGCAAGTTCGTCTTCTCCGCGTCGGAAGCCTACATGATCGAGAACGGCACGATCACTTCGCCGCTGAAGAACGCGACGCTCATCGGCAACGGACCTGACGTGCTGACCAAGGTTTCCATGGTCGGCAACGATCTCCAGCTCGACGAAGGCATCGGCACCTGCGGCAAAGACGGCCAGTCCGTTCCCGTCGGCGTCGGAATTCCCACGCTGAAAGTCGATCGGCTGACCGTCGGCGGCACCGGGGGATGAGCTAGCTGTCAGCCGTCAGCAATCAGCTTTCAGCACTCAGCCGTCGGCTTGGATCTACACTTCTTCACGCTGTCATCCCGAGCGAGGACTTTAGTCCGAGTCGAGGGACCCGCTGTTGGCACTTAGCATTTGGCACTTGGCGTTTTGCTAAAGCACCCGAGCGACTGGCAACTCGTGTTAGCTGTTCCCTAATCCCTAGCCCCTGTCCCCTCTCTTCCATTCGGGACGCCTGTTATCCAGTTGACAACTCCCCCTATCCCCGCGCGGAACGATCACATACTTGACATAGGATGAGCGCATTTGCCTGAGATTTTGGCCCGGTTTTCCCTTCGTTTCAGTCTTGGATTCGGTAGATTAGCCAAAACACCACATCGGGACTATCATCTCCGTTCGGGAGGTGGTTGCATGGGAGACTGGAATGAGAAATTCGGGAAGAACTTCCGGACGCTTCGCGAGGATGCGCGTCTTATTGAGCAGCGGAAGCACGAAAAATCCGATCTCGTAAAGGATAAGGGGCCAGGCCTTTGGGAAGATTTCAAGGATAAAATTCGGGATGCAGCCAATGATATTTCTGCCAACGAGGGCTTTCTAACGTATAGCGCGGGGAAGGGATCGTCGGCAACGGAAGAGGTAACTCTAATTTGCAGCCTAGCCAGTGGCAACAGAACGGCGGAAATAAAACTGTTTAGCCCGCGCAGCGTGAAGGTTTCCATCGCAGAACCCAACCGCTCCCTGCTCTCCAAAAGCTACGAAATCGCCGCGAATCCCAAGGGCGACGGAGTATGGTTTTCGGAAAACCAAGTCACCGGCAAAACCAGCGACGAACTTGTTGGCTTAATACTGGGCGAACTATCGGCAGCGCACCAATGAGAATCGAGAAAGAAAAATTCGACGCGCTTCTGTGCAAGATGATTGCGACACCCCCGACTCCTCACTCGGAAGTGAAGGCACCGCGTAAGAAAGCGAGTGCTAAAAAATCTCGCGCGTGAGCGTCTTGTACGTGAGCGGCTTCCCGTTAGCCACCTCGCGCAAGAGGATGTCGAACAGCCACGGTTGCATGTGGCGGCGATTGAAGCGCCAGCAGAACTCCTGTAAATAGCTGTCCATGTGGTCGCGGCTCATCTTGTGGTACGAGCCTACCAAGCCGCGCTTGAATAGAGAGAACGCGGTTTCGATTGACCGTGTGCTC
This sequence comes from uncultured Acidobacteriaceae bacterium, assembly GCA_963703645.1. Taxonomy (GTDB): domain Bacteria; phylum Acidobacteriota; class Terriglobia; order Terriglobales; family Acidobacteriaceae; genus Bog-257. The sequence goes on along the minus strand of CAVPFD010000040.1, from coordinate 45,900 downwards.
CTGATAAACCCATCGTCTTCCAGTTCCTGTTTGTGGGAGCGGCCTTCGTGCTTCTCTTTCGGAATCGTGTAGTCATAAACGGGAGCCGCATCGGTGACAACCCTATCGGTTTCGGGGTCAATCTTGGATTCGAGTATTGGCCGGATGCTGGCCGCTTTCCTGCTCTCGATGGTTTGCAGATGAATACGGCCACTGCGTTCGGCAATGCCCAGCACGGCGATCTTAGCGTCTTTCGCAGCCTTCATGCCCTTGCGGCGCGTCACGCCACCGACAAAGGTTTCGTCCACTTCGACAACCTTGCCGGGACCGCCCAGAGCAGGCGCGTTTAGTTCTTCCATCGCCTTGCGGATGCGGTGGCAGAGATACCAGGCGGTCTTGTAGGAGCATCCGATGTGCCGCGAGACTTGATTCGCGGAGATGCCCTTCTTGGCTTCGGCCATGAGTGCCATAGCCGCAAACCACTTGGTTAGCGGCAGGTGCGAGTCGTGAAACAAGGTGCCAGTGGTAGCGCTGAAATGCAGGCCACAGTCGGCGCACTCGTATAGGTGGATTGTCTTTCGCGTCTTGCCCCTGGTGGTGATCGTGTACACCTTGGCGCTCTCACAGGCCAAGCAGCGCACCCCGTCAGGCCAGCGCGTCATTATCAGATAGGCCAGCGCCATGTCTTCGGTGGCGAATGTTTTGGCAACTTGAAGGAGATTCATTGGAAAACTCCAGCGACAATTGGGCTATTGAACTTGCTTCAGCGCTGCGCGAACTACGGCTAGCTTTTGTTGAATCATGCGGGCGCGCTCGTCGGGAGCGCGAGGCACTTTACCAAACGGAACGCCAGCCTTCGGATTTACAAGCCGCTCTACCTCGTCCGTCAGGTCAGCAAGCAAGTTGACCATTTCCACTAGAAGCGCCTTCACATTTGCGTCATCAGTCAGGAGACTCATGGCAATTTCTCAATTCTGGACCGGATTTCGTCGTAGTGTTTCTTGTAGTTTTGCTTGGCTGCGTTCCTGGCGGCTTGTGCGTCGTCAAAGCTCGCTGGCTGATTCTCTGCGCTGTGCCCTAGCGCAACCAGATTCGCTCTTAAGTCTTCGATTTCAGCCACCAACTCTAGAAGAAGCTCTTTCATGGCGTACCCCCAAAGAGCCTTTATGCAACAGCCCTCAACCTAAGTCAAGTATATAATCGTTCCGCGCGGTTCTTTGGAATCATTGGGTTACGGAGTTTTTACCGGCAAGTTATTGAGCCCCGGAGGTTTACAAGGAACTTCTTTATTTGCCTCACTTAGGGGCCAACTTTGCGACCTAATCCGAAATCCCCGCGAAGGAAGCAGCACCGGCATGGTAATCGGGAAGTACACACGGATGCACTCGATCCACTATCCGCTGCGCGCTATCCACCAAGCTGTCAAAGAGCTTTTCCCGGTTCGCACACTGGGTGCAGCCCGCGAAGACACAACAACCTCGTCCTCGCATATCGGTGATACCGTGCCGGACAGACCGCGCGCAAGTGCACAGGTCACGCCTGCAAGTGACGTAGATTCCCCCGGGGGCACTGATGTATCGTTTCTCTGGCCACAGCATTGACCTCCAGTGCGGCGGCTGGTATCCCTCGCGATTAGGAGCGATCCGATGTTTATTCTTGCAATTATGGTGCACAAATGGTGTAAAATTGGTGCACATTTAGGAGATGCCGAAAAAGAAGCAAAACGGTGAACGACTGAATTTGCGAGTTCCGTCCCAGCTCTGCGAGTATCTTCAGGAGCTCGCCGACCTTGGTATTCATGGAGATACCCGTTCGGATGTTGCTAGAACGCTCTTGACTTATGAGGTGGAGAGACTGATTCGAGAGTCTTTCCTGAAATTGAGGCAAGCGAAGAATTCGTTGGCCGGGGAGTAGCACCAGAGATATAGAATTCCAGTTCCGATCGGTGCGAGGTGATTTATGAATGTTGATATCGACCGCGAGGATGTCCTGCTTCTCATTTTCGATGCGTTCGAACGCCAGTTTCACAAAGCCGCATTCAACGGCGTAACGAGACTCGAGAAGCTTATCTTTTTGCTCGGTGCGGAAGCAGGTCTGAAAGATATTTCCGATTTGTTCGCATTCCGCGCATATAAGTTTGGTCCATACTCGAAGGCGGTGTACGAAGCGGCAGACTTCCTGCAATCGATGGACCTCGTCGGTGTCGAGGTCAAACCGTACTACTCATATTTCCTGGCGGAAGAGGAAAAGAGAGCTCCAGCGGGATATCGAGGATGAAAGCGACGACGAATCGTCGACGATGGGTCACGAGCGACTGTTCCTTCTTACGGAAAATGGACGAAAGTTAGCCGGAAAGCTCCGTTCCTCGTGGGAAAAGGAATACCCGAAGCACCTATCTAAGCTTGACGACATTGTGGCGAGGTATGGATCACTCCCACTTAATCAAATTATCCGTTACGTTTATCACCGATTCCCGAAAATGGCTGAAAAGAGCATCCATCCCGAAGCGCAGAGGATCACCCAATAGCCATGAGCTGGCGTGAAGTCCTCCTATGGTTTGCGCCAGCATTCGCCTGGGTCGCCCTGTGGACCCAGTTCGCAACTCTCCGTTTCTTCGATAAAGCGGAAGGAATATTTAAAGACTTGGTGAGTAGCGGGGCCAAAGACCTGGCTATAAGCAATATTGAATCGGTTAAATTGATCCCAGCACTTGCACGCATGTGCGATGCAGTAGCGGAAGCGAGAGCAGCTAAGCCGCCGGAAGAGTTACCCCTACTCTGTACGGAAGACATATTGACCGAGGTCGATTTTTTGCCTCATTTGGGTAACGCAGAGGCGGCCCTGCGCGAAAAACAAACCATCGAGCGCCTGTTGGTAGGCCTCCAGCAAAGGGCGGCCACATTGTGGCGGATTAGCCTTCTCCACTCTTTTGCGATTGTGATCTTACCTACAAGCTTCTTGATCCCATTGCTTGGTGTTCGCCTGACGCTTGCGCTCTTGGCGAGCGTTGTTGCGTTAACAACATTGATCTGGCTAGTCCACGGCAGCATCCGTTATCAGAATATGCGGGACGAGCTGCTTGACGAGCTCTCTATCAATCGAAAGGTTTCTTGATGTCCTCAGGATTGCCAAGAGAGAGCGAGCTTTTGTGTCCCGTCTTGAGTATGTTTGACGTTGGCCGATACGCTGTTATGCTGCAAGCGAGGCTGAGCCGTAAGCGTATTGATGTTCTTTTCGTTCCGCACGGCGACGGACCATGGATAGCCGTTGAGCTAAAGGTGCGAGACTGGAAAAAAGCACTTTGGCAGGCTGCGGTAAATACGCAGCTCGCCGATATTTCGTACATAGCTCTATGGGAATCGTGTTTGGATGTTGCACTTGAACAAGGGGACTTATTCAAGCGTTACGGGGTCGGCATCATTGCTGTGTCTAGGTCGGAAGCCTACATCGTTCGAGAGGGGCGCTGTATTCCCAGTGCAACCCGTGCTCGACAACAGCAGCTGATTCTGGAGTCGATCCCAGCTGTGAACCAAAAGGATGGCTGCCTTGGTGCACTATCTCTTCTATCAGCATAACGTTCAGAAATTCTTTATTCGTCATATTGAGAAATTCGACGGCATTATCGTGCCATTTTCGATAGCGGTTTCATTTACATCGGGCACCTATGGATTCTTGCGCGCACTGCTCGCTAAGGATCGCACCAAGTGCTTTGCCCTGGATCCTCGTTCAGCCCTGTTTCAGCACAATTGGAACCGTCTCAATGTCCGAGAACCGCACCGCAAAGCGGCGGCTGTCCTTGATGGCCCATTCTTCTCTGACGGTCTGAGCCGTCCCTTAACTGCCTCTGATTTTTCCTCTACTGATACTGTCAAAAGGGTTACCGAAGCTTGCATTCGGTTCCAGATGGAGTTTCGAGTTCTTCAGGAAGAAAAGCGGAAGTTGGACAAGTATCGAAAGCTGCTCGGTATGGAGACAATGCCAGAAATCGAAAATCCACAAAAATTCATACCGCCTTATTTTCAATTTCAAGACCAGAATGATCCGTGGTTCGAGGTTAGCATGAGGTGTACGGAACATGCGGCCTCCATTGTCTCGCCTCAAGAACTCACACCGATCATTCATTTCTCGGACTGGACCAAGTTCGATGAATGGCCTCAACTCACGACGGCGCTTACAACCCTCGGAATCGGGTCCGTTCTCCTCTACCCCAATGAGTTCAAAGAGCACAATGCCGACCAAACCGCGTTGGTGAAGTACAGTGAGGCCGTGGCCTCGCTCGTAACACGGAGAATGCTGCCACAAGCTCTTCACGGAGGTTATTTCGCAGTCCTGCTCGAGAAAAAGGGTCTATTCGGATTCGGGAACGGAGTCGGATATGGCGAATGGCGGGACAGCGGGTACCATCGGGGCGGCACAGCTGAGGTCAGAATCTACATACCCAAGCTTCATCGCTTCCTCGACTCGGCAGCCGCACAGAACTTGGTGCAAAAGGATCGCGAGTATTTCACTGCTGATTCGGATCTTCTGACCGAATATGCCCTTGCTAATAAGCCCCTGACCGAAGTGCAGTTGCAGGAGGCGTTAGACCACTTCATGGAGTCGCGCTACCAAGAAATCGCCTTTGTTCGCGCTAACACTCTCGATACCGTGGTAGCAGAGTTGAACGGGACGATTGAGAAGCTTCAAAATATGGGCGAATTGGAAATGGAGAATTACGGGCGATCGCTGCAACGATGGTCAGGAGTCATTGCAGCGTAGTCGGATTTCCGTGAGGCGGACTAAAGCCCTCGCTCGGGATGACAAATTGTGGGAGAAAGAATTAGGGCGGCCTGTGAGGCCGCCCGTTTCGTTCTTGCTCAGAGCTAAAGGCTAACAGCTGACCGCAGATCCCCTTCGACAAGCTCGGGCAGGCTCTCGACTCGCTTCGCTCGCTCGGGATGACAACCTAGTGGAGGTCGCATCCTTCCTACGCCTGTGCCGGCCGCTCCGGTGCGACGCTGGGCTGCTGGCCGGGCGCCGGCTTCAGCACCTGCTGTACCTCGTCCTTGGGCGGCGGGAGCGTTGGGATTCACCCGCGCCGGCAGCTCCTTGCCCTCGATGAGCATCTGGACCTCGTTGGCGTCGAGCACCTCGCGCTCCAGCAGAGCCTGGGCAATCTTCTCCAGCGACGGACGATTGGTGCTCAGAATGTTGACCGCCGACTTGTAGCCTTCATCCACGAAGCGGCGTACCTCCTGGTCGATCTTCTGCGCCGTCTCCTCGCTGAAGTCGCGATGCTGGCTGATCTCGCGGCCGAGGAAGATCTGCTCTTCCTTCTTGCCGAAGGTGATGGGCCCCAGCGTTGACATGCCGAACTCGCACACCATCTTGCGTGCCAGGTCGGAGGCCTGCTCGATGTCGTTGCCCGCGCCCGTGGTCATGGTGTTGAGGAACAGCTCCTCGGCCACGCGGCCGCCCATCATGATGGCCAGTCGCGTCTCGAGGTAGTCGCGGGTGTAGGTGTGCTTGTCGTCGATGGGCAACTGCATGGTGACGCCCAGCGCCATGCCGCGCGGAATGATGGTCACCTTGTGCAGCGGGTCGGAGTGCTCGCGCATGGCCGCGACCAGCGCGTGCCCGGCCTCGTGATAGGCCGTGACTTTCTTCTCTTCGTCCGAGAGCAGCATGGACTTGCGCTCGGCGCCCATCAGGACTTTGTCCTTGGCCTGCTCGAAGTCCCACATCAGCACCGTCTTGCGGTTCTGGCGAGCGGCGACCAAGGCGGCCTCATTCACCATGTTGGCCAGGTCGGCACCGGAGAATCCCGGTGTGCCGCGGGCCAGCACGGCAAGATCAACGTCGTCGTTGAGAGGAATCTTGCGAGTGTGCACGCGCAGGATCTCTTCGCGGCCACGCACGTCGGGACGCGAGACCACCACGCGGCGATCGAAGCGGCCCGGACGCAGCAGCGCCGGGTCGAGCACGTCGGGACGGTTGGTGGCGGCGATCAGGATGACGCCCTCGTTGGACTCGAAGCCGTCCATCTCGACCAGCAACTGGTTGAGGGTCTGCTCGCGCTCGTCGTGTCCGCCGCCGAGGCCTGCGCCACGATGACGGCCGACAGCGTCGATTTCGTCGATGAAGATGATGCAGGGAGCGTTCTTCTTGCCCTGCTCGAACAGGTCGCGGACGCGGCTTGCGCCCACGCCGACGAACATCTCCACGAAGTCGGAGCCCGAGATGCTGAAGAAGGGCACGTTGGCTTCGCCAGCCACCGCGCGCGCCAGCAGGGTCTTGCCGGTTCCGGGAGGCCCGACCAGCAGCACGCCCTTGGGGATGCGTCCGCCGAGCTTCTGGAACTTCTGCGCCTCGCGCAGGAATTCGATGATCTCTTTCAGCTCTTCCTTGGCTTCATCCACGCCGGCGACGTCCTTGAACGTCACCTTCTTCTGCTGCATGGAGAGCAGGCGGGCGCGGCTCTTGCCGAACGATAGCGCCTTGTTGCCGCCAGTCTGCATCTGGCGGATCATGATGAACCACAGCGCGCCCAGCAGGACGAACGGCGCCAGGTTCAGCAGCCAGGTTGGCCAGCCTCCCCCGGCCGCGTCCTTGACCGTCATGTTGACGCCCTTGTCGCGCAATTCCTTGATCATGTCGGAATAGCCGGCTGGGACGGTGACGTGGAACCCTGCCTTGTCGTCTTGAACTTGCCGCGCACCTCCTGGCCGATCATCGTCACTTCGCTGACGTTGCCTTGGTCGACGCTGGAAAGGAACTCGGAAAAGGTAATCGCTTTTTCCTTGGTGCCCGAACTGCCGGCCTTAACGACCTGCCACAGCAGGACGCCTGACAGCACAATTACCAACCAGAACACGACCGTTTTGACCGTCGAATTCACCTAAAACTCCTCTGTAACCCGGCAGACACAAATACTCTACTCAGATGATTAGATGCTGCCTTTAGACACCGGATGTAGAAATCCGGCCCACGATAGATTGTAACCCGCAGCTAAACGGAACGGCACGAAAGACTTAAACAAAAATGCGCTTGGGGATCGGCGTGGGGCGACCGATTCAGTTTGGAACTGTGTGTCCAAAAACAACCCAGAGGGGATTTTACGCATTCAAAGGTTGCGAGGCACGATTATGAAACCAATTGCAGTGGTGAGCACGGCGGTTTTGTTTTTACTTTTAGGAGGCGGCGCATCCATTCTGGCGCTGCAGGAGCAGGAAGAGGCCAAGCCTGCGCGTCAGGAAGAGGCCAAACCCCAGCAAGAAGCCAGACCGGAGGAGGCCCGACCTCAGCAGGAAGCGAGACCTGCCCCGCAGGAGGCTCGACCTGAGCATCCGGAGGCCAGACCCCCGCAACAAGAGGAGGCGAAACCTCCACAGCATGAGCCCGAAGCGAGGCCCCCACAGCATCCTGAAGAAGCCAGACCTCCGCAGCACGGCGAGGAAGCCAGACCTGTTCCTGTACCGCCGGAACGAGCCCAGCCGGGCCGCGAACAGGCGGTCCGTCCGCAACAGGGGCCGACGCCGGAGCAGCGACGTGCGATGCAGACTGCCTGGCAGGGGCACCGCGCCCAACATTGGCAATCAGAGCATCGAGACTGGCGCCAGCGAGGCGGTTATCACGGCTACCGAATTCCTCAAGACCGCTACGCGGCTTACTTCGGTCCAAGCCACGCGTTCGCCATTTATAGCGTTCCCGTCGTAGTGGCGGGAGGGTTTCCGCGCTTTCAATATGAAGGCTTCTGGTTCACCGTCGTCGATCCGTGGCCGGAGTATTGGGCTGATGACTGGTTCTATACGGACACGGTATACGTCGCATACATCAACGACGGATACTATCTCTGCGATCAGAGGTATCCCGGCGTCCAGCTTGCAATAAGTGTTTCAGTGTAATTACACCGGCGCCGTGCTGGAGTCGAATGGTAGATCAGTTTTCCTGAGCTGCCCATTCGATCTGCACGGCGTTGCCGCTTCCCTTCCAGGCGAACGCTCGGGCGACTGGAAATCCGCGTACCCAGACAATCTGCTCGCCCTGGAGCGCGACCGGCCAGGTTGGACGCTGTTCGGCCGGAATGTGTTTCTCCGCGAACAAGCGCTTCAGCTTCTCCTCCGAGCCGCTGTGCACCAGCCAGAAGCGGTCGCCGGGACGCCAGTTGCGAATCGTCAGCTCGGGCCCAAGCATGTCGGCGCTCAATAAGTTCTCGGCCTCGCCAGTCTCTTGCGCGAGCTGTTCGGGGACAATCATGGCGCGCACCGAGAAGCCAACCTCAGCGAGTTGCACTTCGCCCGGAATGGGCAATGTGTATTCATAGCCGATGCTCGCTGGTTCGCAACCGGGCGGACGCAGTTCCAGGCGGTCGCCTCGGCGCGCAGCCATCCATCTCCCGTTAAGCTCAGTTTTGGGGAGCTCTCCGTGAGCGCAGCGCAACAGTAGTTCCACGTGCTCAAAGTCGAGCGCCAGCCCTTCGGTTTCAGCATAGCGCCGCAGCAGTCGGCGTTGTAACGCCAGAGGCAGCGCCGGGAAATTCGCCAAATGGAGATGTCGCTCTGCATTGCTGTGAAGGGGCGCGGCTTCAGCCGCACCGTCCAGGCCGTCCACTTCTGAGGGGGCTTTAGCCCCCGAGGCGCGAACCCCGATTTCCTGCTCCACCAGCGCCTGCCAGTATTCTTCCTCAGCGCGCGCCAATTCGGCCGCATCGCTCAGCACCCGGCAAATGTTCGGGTTGTATTCGCGCTCCAGCAGCGGCAACAGCTCGTGGCGCACGCGATTGCGAGCGAAGCGGTGGTCAAGGTTGCTCTCGTCCTCACGCCAGCTCTGGCCGAGCGAGCTTAGATAGCTCTCGACTTCGTCGCGCGTCACGCTCAGCAGCGGGCGAACGATGCGAATTTTCTTCTGCGTGTCTGTGAGCAATTGCGGATAAATTCCCGCCAGTCCACGAGTGCCGGCCCCGCGCAGAAACTTCAGCAGCACGGTTTCGGCCTGGTCGTCGAGGGTATGCGCAGTCGCGACAGAATCGAAGCGCTGCTCCCCGGCGAGCCGAACGAGCCACTGGTAGCGCAACTCGCGCCCGGCAGCCTCGACGCTAAGCTTGCTGTTGAGGGCATGCTCGCGAACATTGGCCCGGCCGACGAAAAAAGTCAGCCCTTGCTGCCGTGCCAGGTCGGCAACAAAAGCTTCGTCAGCTTTTGAATCTTCTCCGCGCAGTCCGTGGTTGAAGTGGGCCACGGCCAGCACGACGCCCATTTCGGCCTGCAGCTCCAGCAGGAGGCGCAACAGCGCGACCGAATCCGCGCCGCCCGACACGGCCACGCAGACGCGGTCGCCCGCGCGCATCAGTCCGCGGTCGCGGAAGTAGTGCAGAACCTTGGAGCGCACGGAACGATGGTAATGCAGCGGCGCAGCAGGCCGCCATTGGTAAGGGCAAACGAAACGAACCAAGGATTTTCACGGATGAACACGGATCATGATTTTGGTTTTGTTTGGCCCAATCCGTGAAAATCCGTGGGAATCCGTGGTTAACGGGTTTTCTGTGCCTCGCAAACGAACAGCTCCGGATCGGTCTGCTTCAGCCGATGCAACTGATCGTCCCAGAGAGGCTCCAATGCGTTCATCCTCGCAATGCCCAATTTCGCCGCCATTGCGTGTTCCATCTTGATGGGCGTGGGCGTAAATCCGGTAGCGCGGGCCGCAGCCGCCACCGACAGATTGCGCGCAATCATACCTTCCAGCAGCAGCATTGTGAAAAGCGCGATCTGTACATTGGGCCCGCTGGTAATGGCCCCGTGGTTAGGGAGAATCACCGCGCGATGCTTGCCCACGGCCTCGGCCGTCGAGCGCAGCCTTTCTTCGTCTGATGCCAGTCCTTCATAGTCTTCCTCGACCACGGCAACGTCTCCGGCGAGCAGGCAACTTTCTTGGTCGTAGATCTCCGGCAGCTTACGGAAGGCGCTAAAGGTCACGGTCGCGGGAGGATGGGTGTGCAGCGCGCACACCAACTGCGGGTTGTAGCGATGGATGACACCGTGCAGCTCCACCGTCTCGTTGACGCGGGCGTTCTTCTGCGGTGTGTTGTCCTCGAGAATGTTGCCTCGGAAGTCGAGGGCGAGGATATCGTGCGGCGTGAGCGTACCGAACGAAGGCCCGAAGCGGTTCATCAACATGCGGTCGGGCGCGATCATCACGCTGATGTGGCCGGCGTTGGCCGCGCTCATCCCAGCGCGAAAGAGGATGCGCGCCGCGCAGCAGATGTCGAACCTGATCTGGTCGAGGTTCAATTCGGTCGGCAATGGAGCTGTGCTCATGATCCCTCGTTTTCCACGTTGGCGTGTTGTGTCTTGAATTGCGTTAGTAAAGCCGCGGGAAGATGACGCGCATCGGTGACCACGAAGCGATGAAACATGAAGGCGAACCCCGGCTTATGGCTCTCCCAGTTCTTGGGATTGACGAAAATCGGGACAAGCGGGCTCTTTAACACGGTCCAGGGATAGTAAGGCGCAATTCCGCCCACGCGGTTCCGCTGGTCGTCATAAAACCAATATCCCAGTTCTCTTTCGCCCGGCTGGGATACGACCATGCCTAGGCAGACCGTACACCCGCGCAGCAGTACCCGCTCGCGCACCCAGCGTGTCATCAAGAGTGCAACCGCCCAACTGATGAGCAGAATTTGCCATCCATATCCCACAACCCGGCCTACTAAGTCCGATTCCCCGGACCCTTCCGAAAACATAAGGGCTGCCATCACCAGCGGAAGCAGAGCTGGAATTAACAGCAGCGGCAGATTTCGCAGCTCGGTCCGAAAGGCGTAGATCTGTGGGTATGGCTGGGCCCAAACGCCGGGCATGAGTTCGCCGCGTGTCGAGAAGCTGGGAAGGTACATCACCAGGAAGCGTTGAATTGGCAACAGAAAGCCAAGGATGACAGGCGACATCAACACGGCCGCGAAAACCAAAGCCGCGATCCGAACATCCTCTATGAATGCCTTCACGACAACGAACACTACGATTGTGGCTGCCACAACTGCGAACCCCACCGCGAGTGCCTTGGCGCTGTACATGTTGTCGGCAAGCTTACTGTTTCTGTGTCTGGCTGACAATGCATTGCAAGCCGGGCACATCAGCAGAGACGCGTAGCGAGGGAAACGTACAAGTGCGTATTGCGGGATGACTCAAGCCGTTCGAAAAGCGAAGGGCGAAGTCAATGGCAAGGGTCAGTGGACCGGCTGTTCGCCGCGTGTAGACTCTTTGCGTGGCTGCGAAGGAAGAGACCAGAGTAGACGCGAGGCCGGACTCGCGCATCGGCGCTGTGGTTCTGGCGGCGGGGCAATCCACGCGCATGGGAGAGCCCAAGCAATCGCTGCTTGTAGGCGGAAAACCGCTGTTGCAGCAAACGCTGGAGAACGTTCGCGGCGCAAGAGTGAATGACATCGTGGTCGTCCTCGGCTTTGCGGCGGAGGCGATCGCGCAGCAAATTTCCAGCGGCGACATCAGGATAGTGGTCAACGAAGCGTATCAGCAGGGGATGGGAAGCTCGCTGAGCGCGGGACTCGGGGCGCTGGATCCGCTGACGGATGCGGCGTTCATTATTTTGGCAGACCAGCCGTTTGTTCGCTCGAAGACACTCGACCAAATCATCGACCAGTACCAAGAGTCCGACGCGCAAATCGTAATCCCGACTTACCGCGGCTTTCGAGGCAATCCAGTTCTGCTGGACCGTTCCGTGTTTCCCGAGGTCATGGCTCTCAGCGGAGACGTCGGCTGCCGTGCGATCTTCGGAGACCATCTCGAAGGCATCGTCAAGGTAGCAGTGGATGACATTGGCATTCTGCTCGACATCGACGACAAAGACGATCTTGCGAAGTTGCAGCGCTTCGGCCAGGCCGGCGAAGATCAGGGGGCACTCATTGAAGCTGCCGACCTGCGAGGCCGGGAGATACCCGCGGCAGAGGATCGCGCCGGCGATCAGGCCGAGCTCATGGTCGTTGGCACCGAACCGGTCGCTCTGGCGCTCGGAAGACTCGGCAAGCTGATGCGATTTAGGGTTGTGGTCGTGGATCCGATACTAAGGGCTTCTGATCTGAACGAGGCGGACGAAGTGCTCAACACGCTGGACTTTTCCCATCTAAAACCAGGTGCAGGTCGCTACGTTGTGATCGCCAGCCGCGGAAGATTCGACGAAGAAGCGATTGAGCAGGCTTTCTTCACGAACTGCGACTACGTGGCGCTGGTGGCGAACAGCAAGCGAGCGCAGGAAGTACGACGCGCCCTTGAGGTGAAGGGCCATCCGCCGGAAAGGGTGGCGAGGCTGCGGGCCCCTGCCGGAATCGACATCGGCGCGAAGACTCCCGAGGAGATCGCGCTCAGCATCATGGCGGAGATCGTTGCCCTGAGACGAAGAGCAGCGGAAGGTAAGCAGGCTTAGTCCGCTTCGGTCTCGCAGTGTTGAATCACCGCATCCGCGGCACTGGGATGCGCGTCCAGGTCAGACTCTTTCAGCCTGAGAGGCCCGACGCTTCCCCCGCGGCGCAGCGCGACGATTTGACTCATCACGCTGAGAGCGATCTCTTCCGGAGTAGCTGCTCCCAGATCAAGTCCCGCCGGCGCCCAGACTGCCGCTATCCTTTCTGGTGCCACTCCCGCTGCCGCGACATAATCCAGCACCAGATTGGCCCGGTGCCGGCTGGCGATTAGCGCGACATAAGCCGCATTGCCTTCCAGTGCCTTCTGCAGCCACAGGTGGTCTCGCTTATGTTGTGTCGCAATCACGACATAGCTCTTCGGGCCGATGGGCGTCTCGGTAAGGTCGAAGTCCTCGGTCACCAGCCGGGATGCGGTGGGAAAGGAATTGCGGTCGGCGGCGGGATCGTTCACTGTAATGCTGAATCCCATCAGGTCCCCGAGTGTGGACAAAGCTTCAGCGATGCGGCCTTGGCCAACGATCAGCAGCTCAGGCTTGGGCACAACCGGCTCGATGAACACATCCATCTTTCCTCCGCATGGCATCCCAACACCCAGTTGCTCATCGCGCATGTCCAGAGTAATCAGCTGCGGCCGCTCGGTCTCCATGCACTTCAAGGCCTCGGTCTTGACCGCGCTCTCGGCGCAGCCACCGCCGACCCAGCCGGTCACCAGCCTGCCGTTTGCATCGATGATGGCCTTGGAGCCGCGCCGGGCGGAAGACGAGCCTTCGACTCTGACTACGGTGGCAATCGCGAACGATACGCCCCGGGAAGCGAGTTCGGCGGCCTGGCTGTAAAGGTCGGAGGGCATCGTTGATGACGTATCATATTCTGCCGTCGCTTCGCACTTCAACCAAGGGGACCGGCGTTGTATAGCGAGCAAGTGCGCGCGCATTATGCCAACCCACGCAATGTGGGGAGCGTGGACCAACCTTCCGGCAAAGCCATAGTCCGCAGCCCAGTGGACAGCGACACAGTCCTCGTCACGGTGCGCATTGAAAACGGTGTCATCCGGGACGTTAAGTTCAAGTGCATGGGATGCGCGGTGGCCATCGCGTGCTCATCCATGGCTACCGAGATGGTGCTGGGCAGGCCGGTGGACGAGGCATTCCAGATCAAAGAGCAGGACGTGGCCGACGCGCTGGGGGGCATTCCCGAATACAAGATGCGTTGCAGTAACCTGGCGCCGGAAGCGATTCGGAAAGCGATTGAGGACTGGAGGACACGGCTTGACGCTGGCAGGGGCTGATCCGAGTTCCCGATCGACCGCAGGGCCTTCCAGATACATTGGCGATCCCAGCTTTCAAGTTCAGCTTTCGGGGCGCGCGCCGTATGTGATAACGTATCGTCCGCTGTAGGCGCCCTGCAACTAATTAATCAGAAAGTCGGGGAAAGCAGATTCCTCTTTCCTGTCATCCATCCTGTCGTCTGGGAGGAATCGATGGAAGACGCACAAAGCCGAATCGCGCACGGGCTCGCCCGTCGTCGGTTCATTTCGACGCTGATCTCGGTCGGTGGGCTTGCGGCAGTTAGCGGCGCATTCTGTCGTAACTTTGCCTTTGCCTCCGCTCCCGAACTCGCAACTGCTTCCTCGGGGGCGGACGCTCCTACGCTCGTGCGTTACCCGCAAAAGACGGAGCTGATCCTGCTGACGGACCGGCCACCGCAACTGGAAACACCGCTGCGCTACTTTCGCACTGACCTCACGCCCAACGACGCGTTCTTCGTGCGCTGGCACCTGGCGGGAATTCCCACCACTGTTGACGTGCGGAGCTTCCGGCTGGAGGTCACCGGACAGGTCAGCAAGCCCCTGAGCCTGTCGTTGAGTGACTTGCAATCGAAGTTTGAGCCCGTATCCCTGGTGGCGCTGGCGCAATGCGCCGGCAACTCCCGCAGCCTGTTCGAGCCGAGAGTGCCCGGAGGTCAGTGGGGTAACGGCGCCATGGGCAACGCTCGTTGGAAGGGCGTACGACTGAAGGATGTACTGGATGCCGCAGGAGTGCTTCCCGGAGCAGTTCAAGTCGGGCTGCGCGGGCTGGACGTTCCTCCCCTGCAGAAGACGCCGCCTTTCCAAAAATCCTTGCAGCTGGACCACGCGCGGGATGGCGAGGTGATAATTGCCTACGAGATGAATGGCGAGCCATTGCCGATGCTGAACGGATTCCCCATTCGTCTGGTGGTTCCGGGTTGGTACGCGACGTACTGGGTAAAAGCCCTGTCGTCCATCGCGGTGCTTGATCAGTCGCTGAAGACCTTCTGGATGGACAAGGCCTACCGCATTCCCGACAACGCGGATGCCAACGAAGAACCACAGCATCTTTCTCCGGTAACGGTTCCCATCAACCGGATGGCGGTACATTCGATCTTCGTCCGGCCAGAGCCCGGCGAGCGACTGCGCGCAGGCCAAGGTTATGAACTGGCGGGAGTGGCCAATGACGGGGGTTCCGGAATCCGCCGCGTGGAGGTATCGAAGGACGGCGGTCAGAGTTGGAGCGACGCCACGCTCGGGGCGGACTTAGGCAAATACTCGTGGCGCCTGTGGCACGCAGAGTGGACGCCACCGGCAAAAGGCACGTATCGCCTGATGGTGCGCGCCACTACCGATTCCGGCGAGACGCAACAAGCCGCACAGTGGAACCGCAGCGGCTACCAGCGTGACGTGATCGAATACCAGGATGTGGTTGTAATCTGAGGTGGCCCATGAGGAAGTGGAGGATCGTGTGGGTGGTGACGGTGGCCGTCATGGCATTCGTTGGTTCCATGGCGGCTCAGTCGCAATCGCCCGTGACAGCCGCATCGAAACCGGCCACCAAGGACAGTGCGAGCCAGGTCCATCGTATTGTTCTGCCGCAATACCCAGGCGAGATCCTGCCCGGGCCGAACGTGCAGGTCTATGAAAAAGACTGCCTGACCTGCCATACGGCGCGTTATGTCTCGATGCAGCCGCGCTTCTCCAAAGCTGTGTGGCAAAACGAGGTCAAGAAGATGGTTGATGCCTATGGAGCTGCCATCCCGGAAGCTGATCAGGCTTTGATCGTGGAATATCTGGTCGCGGTGAGGGGCGTGGAAGCGCCCGCCAGTGCGGTCGCTCCTCCGAAATGAGTTTGCGGATACCGCGGGCTTTTGTGCCTCGTATCGTCTGTGATAACGTATCGTCCGCTGAACGCGCCTCTGGCCAGGCCCTTTTCCAGCTCTTGCCATTTCGTTGTGACCGAAACGCTCGATGAGGGAGTGAAGAATGATCCCACCAGCCTTCGAGTACCTGCGGCCCAAAACCATTCCTGAAGCCATCGCCTTCCTGCAACAGTACGGTGACGATGCCAAGATCCTGAGCGGCGGGCAAAGTCTGATTCCGATGATGAAGCTGCGCCTGGCGCGGCCTGCCTATCTCATCGACATCAACCGCATCGCGGGTCTGTCGTACATCAAGGAAGAAGATGGGCACCTCAAGATCGGCGGCCTGACGCGCGAGGCCGAACTGGAACACTCGCCGCTCATTCAGTCCAAGTTCCCCATCATCCACGACACTGCGCACGTTATTGCCGATCCGCAGGTGCGAAACATGGCTACGGTCGCCGGCAATCTGGCACACGGTGATCCAGCCAACGACCATCCCGCGACCATGCAGGCCCTGGGTTGGCTCCCCAGCCGCGTTCGTCAACCCCGTGTTTGATGCACTGTCGCACCTGGGCGTGCGGCATATCGACATGCCCATCACACCATGGAAGGTGTGGAACGTCCTCAAGGAGAAAGGGGTCGTGAGCTAAGTTGGCCCTGCGGATCCAAAAGACCTTTCAGGTAAACGAACCCATCGAAAAGGTGTGGAGCTTCCTGAGCGATCCGACGAAAGTCGCCAGCTGTGTGCCCGGCGCGCAGATTACCGAGAAGATTGACGACAAGACCTACAAAGGCTCAATAAGCGTGAAGGTCGGGCCGAGCGTCACAGATTACAAAGGGGAGGTGCAGATTCTCCGGCCCGCAGACCTGGAACAGGTATGCGTATGTGGGCAACAACCCGCTGAGCGCAACCGACCCAGTTGGCATGTTCGTACAACCTTGTTGGAATCCAGAGGGGTGCTCGTGGGGACTAGGTGACGGGGCTCCCTGCTCGATGTGTGGGGCTAATACGAGTTGGCAAGATTTCAATCAAAGCAACCGAGGTTTTTTTGGTGATAACTATTTCAACTTGCCTGGCAATTCTGGGTTGGGCAACAACTATGAGGCGGGGCTTGGACAATACCTGCAAAGCGCCTATAAGGATGCTACATTGGGTCCCAACGGCTGGATCATAACATTTGGGATTGGCTTCCAAGTGCCGTGTTCGAGTTCGGCACCAACAGGTTGCCTCACAGGGTACACGTACAACCTCTTTCAATTTACCGACCCTACTGAAACGAAGAATTTTTCGTTTGACACTTCCTTTACCAATACCGTGGCTGGGTTTGGCCGTATCGGGATCGTCCCGAACGCGCTGGATAACAATCTGTATCTGCGACTTCACCCGTTTAGCATGAGAATGAACGTTCCCTATTGCTCCGCGCATGTCGCTCTGAACACAGCCTCCGATCTTCCTGCCGGACAGCCGACAACTGGCAGCATACACATCGATTTATACAATCCCGTTTATTCTCTGCTAGCTACCGTCACACATGGTGCCGTCGATGTTCTGCCGTGGGCTATGGGAAAAGCGGGAATACCTGTGTCTGGCGGCAATGCTTTTGGCTGCCAGTAGGTGACGCGTGGCCCGGGCTATCTGAGGTGGGAAAGGAAGGACTAGAAAATGCGATGGCGGTCTTGCTTGTACGGTAGGGTTGCTCTGCTCACTTGCTTGATCGAGCTAATTGGAATTTGGGGAACAACGGCCATCACTGCCCAGATGCCGCAGAAGGACTTCTACTGGCTTGTGAGGCCGATGGCCGTCCTATATGTTGCAGGACTGGCGTCGATCCCAGTCGCAGTGATTGGGTTACTCAAGGATACACGACGTGCATTTGCGCTGGTTGCGCTGGTTCTGGGCTTGGTTAACACTCTGGTCTGTGGCATTCGGTTTATAGCTGCATGATGCCTGCAGAAAGCGGCAGTCACTAAGGGACTTGGGGAGGTTGAGAGACCGACACGTCACCCCTGGATGGGAGCTGCACAGACGGGTGGCCCACCCTTTCAAGTCAAGAGTAACATTGGGTGCCCCATCCTTCTCGCCTGCTTTTGCCGAGAGGGTGGGAACGAGCCTCTCTAATGATTGCGCGGGTCGTCACGAACGATGTTCAAGAAAAGCCCGCCATGAGGCCAAGACCCGCGCCAGCCTTGATCCGCAGAACCATGAGATTGAGATTCAGGGCAAAGGCCAGGACGTAAGGGGACGGGGCAGCGCTTCCATGACGATGACCGGCAAGCTGGCGACGGTCGATGGCGGGGCGACCCAGGTCACCAGTACTTCCGAAGTGAACGTCGTGGGCATTCTGGCGCAGATGGGTTCGCGCGTCATCACCGAAGTTTCCAACATCATGTTCGACAAGTTCGTCCAGAACTTCCAGGCGCTGCTGCAGCAACAGCCGAGTAGTCAGCCGGTTGCGGTGACGGCGGAAGTGAAGCCCGAGCCTGTTGAGGCTGGCTCAATCGCCTGGCAGGCCGTGAAGCACATGTTTGGGCGCTTGTTGCAGGCGATCAAAAACTTGTTCTCCAGCTAAAGTGCGATCATCATGTCGGCCGCCCCAAGTCTCCCTCCGAACAACGATATCCACGATGTCGATACGCTCATCCTGGGCTTTGAGCGCCTGGGGTATGTTGCCGACCGCGCACTAGCAACCGCCATTTACCTTAGCACGCGTTTGCGCAAGCCGCTCCTGATTGAAGGACACGCCGGCTTGGGCAAGACGGAAGTGGCCAAAGTGCTCGCCTCCTTGCTCGGGACGCGCCTCATCCGCCTGCAGTGCTATGAAGGGCTCGATGTCAGCTCGGCCGTTTACGAATGGAACTATCAAAAGCAACTGCTGGCCATCAAGCTACAAGAAAAATCGGAGCAGACAATCGAAGAAAAGGAAAAGCACATTTTCAGTAAGGAGTTCCTTCTCGAACGCCCTTTACTGCTGTCGATCCTGGAGGAAGAAGCCGCGCCCGTACTACTCATCGACGAGATCGATCGTGCCGACGAGGCGTTTGAAGCTTTCCTGCTGGAGCTGCTCTCCGATTTTCAAGTTACGGTGCCTGAGCTGGGTACGATCAAAGCGAAATACATCCCGTATGTCATCCTCACCTCCAATCGCAGCCGCGAACTGAGTGACGCCCTGAAGCGCCGGTGTCTCTATCACTGGATTGACTACCCGAGCTTAGAAAAGGAAATGAAGATCGTTCGCGCTCGGATGCCGGGCGTCGAAGAGGAACTGGCCATGCAGGTTGTGCGCTTCGTGCAGTCGGTGCGTCAGCTCGACCTTACAAAACCTCCCGGCATAGCCGAGACCCTGGACTGCACCCAAGCCGTGATGTCGCTGGGAAGAGATCGGCTGGACGTTGAGACGGCGGAGGAGACCTTGGGCTGCCTGGCGAAATCCATGGAAGACAGCGCGGCGCTCAAGACGGCCGGCATCGAGAAGATGCTCTCACAATCGTATTAGAGCTGTGCCTCAGGCTGATATGCCCGGGTAGAGCGGGCCTTCAGGCCGCGTCCAGCGGATCTTTTAGGATCTGGGGCTTCAGGCCCTCGGATGTCGCGGCCGAAGGTGCCGCCGGGCTAAAGCCCGGCTCGTTGGCGAGGGTTCACGCAGGACGCGGCGCTGAAGCGCCGCTCTACCCGAGCTCGCCCGGTACTAACTTGGAATCATTCCAATGCTTCAAGAACCCGATCGTTCGGCCTCTTCCATCGTCGCTTTCTGCCGGTTCGCCCGGTCCAACGGTCTTCCGGTCGGCATGCAGCAGACGCTGGCGGCGCTCGACGCAGCCAGAGCGATCGGAGTCGCGACTGGGAGCTGTTTGCGTTCGCGCTGCGGACGGTCCTCTGTTCCTCGCAAGAGGAGTGGCAACTGTTCGACCAGCTCTTCAAGACATTCTGGAGCTCGGCACAAAGCCGACCGGAACCCGGTTCGGAGGAGGGCCGGCAGCCTGATGCGCAGAAATCACGGACAGCTTCGCGGCTGCTAACCGGCTCCGCCGTCGGCGATGACCTCTCGCCGGGGGCCGAAGGCAAACTGGTTTCCGGCGCCAGCTCACAGCAACGGCTAAAGAAGATGGATTTTTCCCAGGCCCCGCAAACCGATCTGGCCGCTCTCGAACAGTTGTCGCTGCGGCTCCTGCGGCAGATGAGCCTGAGGCTGTCGCGAAGAATGAAGATCGACAACCTTGCCGATCGCGTTGATCTGCGCCGGTCCATCCGGCGGAGTGTTACGCGTGGCGGCGATCCCATTGTCTTGGCCTACAAGGCACGGAAACCGCAGAAGGAGAGGCTGGTCGTTTTTCTGGATATCAGCGGGTCGATGAATCTTCACAGTCTGTTTCTGGTACGTTTTGCCTACGCCTTGCAAAAGCACTTCAAGCGTGTGGACACGTTCCTCTTCAGCACCAGCGTGGTTGAAGTCAGCGATGTGCTTCGGGCGCGGAACTTGTCCGACGCCTTGGGCAGACTCTCGCAAAGAGCGGTGGAGTGGTCAGGCGGGACGAAGATTGGAGGCTCGTTGGGCGAGTTCAACCGGCAGCACAGTCGCCGGGTGCTCTCGCGCAACACAGTCTTTATCATTCTGAGTGACGGATGGGACACCGGAGCGCCGGAGATGCTGGCGGCGGAGCTGCAGAAAGCCAGGCGCCGGGCTGAAAAGCTGATCTGGCTCAATCCGCTACTGGGTCTCAAGGAATATCAACCCATCACACGCGGGATGAGCGCGGCGCTTCCTTATGTTGACGTCTTTGCGCCGGCGCATAATTTGGAGAGCCTGCTGGCTCTGGAGAAACATCTGTAGCATGTCAGAGGCGCAATGTTCGATCAGTTCCTGAGCAAAGCCGACGAACTGCTGGCCAAGGGCGAGCCTTTTGCGGTCGCGCTGGTCGTGCGCTACCAGGCGCCCATCTCGGGGAAGCCCGGCAACAAGGCCATTATTTTCGCGGACGGAAAAATCTGGGGTTGGATCGGTGGCGGCTGCGCCCAACCGGTGGTTGTGAAAGAGGCTCTCAAGGCGCTTGCCGACGGCCAACCGCGGCTGATTCGCATCAGTCCATCAGCGTCGGCTGAGGAAGGTATCGTGGACTACACCATGACTTGTCACAGCGGCGGCACGCTGGACATCTGCATTGAGCCCGTTCTCCCCAAGCCGCAGGTTTTAATTCTGGGCTGCTCTCCCATTGCCCAGACGCTGGCCAAACTCGCCAAGACCATCGGCTATGCAGTTTCTGTGGCTGCTGCCGGTGCCGACCGCGAATCATTTCCGGATGCTGACCTGGTGCAGTCGAATCTTGACCTCGGCCAACTCAAGATCGCTCCGCAGACGTTCATTGTTGTCTCAACCCAGGGCGACGGTGATGAAGAGGCGCTGGAGGCGGCCCTTAAGACTGGAGCAGTCTATGTCGCGTTTGTCGCCAGCAAGGTAAAGGCAAGCAAGGTTCTCGACTACCTCAGAGACCGGGGTATAGCCGCCGAACGGCTGGCGCAACTGCGGGCTCCGGCGGGACTCGACATTCATGCATCTTCGCCCGAGGAGATCGCGGTCAGCATACTCGCGGAGATTATCCAGACGCGCAAGACCACTACTCCTGCAAAAGAACCTCGAGTTGTCCTGCCTGTTCTGAAGCGAGAAGCTAAAGATCCTATCTGCGGCATGACGGTAGATAAGACTGCAGCGAAGTATAAGTCGGAATTTCGCGGCGATGCATACTACTTTTGCTGCGCCGGCTGCAAGCAAACTTTCGATAAACAGCCTGACATATACGCGCTCGCCTCAACACACTGACAAGCGGTGGCCTGACGCCGGGATGCGCGAGTGTCGCAGAAAAAAAATTAATGCGGTACAGACTCGAAGCGCCGTCGGCGGCGAAATGCCGCCAGTTCACGGCCTCCAAGGACGGGCGCATTCTTCCCGGCTTTCTTGCCAATTCAGAGGTGCGCTTGTTTTCGAGGTCCTCGGCGCTCTTGGGCCAGTCCTCCCGCAAGAGTCGCGAGAGGCTGCGATCGGCGAGCAGCTTTCCACCGGTCTGGCAGGTAGGATAGTAGTTAGTCTCATTCGCTGCGTAACGAATGCGCTGTATCTTCCCACCGCAACGAGGACACGGCTGCTTGAAGCGGCCGTGGACTGCCATCTCGGGGCGAAAGGCCGTGACTTTTTCCGGAAACTTATCACCCGACTGGATGCGCAAGCGTTCCGTCCAATTAACCAGCTGGTCGCGGGCTGCAGTGAATAATCGTTCGATTTCGGTCGGTGCCAATTTTTTCGTCAGCGCAGTTGGAGACAACTGGGCCGCGAAGAGTATTTCGTCGGAATACGCGTTCCCAATGCCGCTAAATAATTGCGGGTCGGTGAGGGCGCGCTTCAGAGTGTGGTTCTCCGACCGGAGAACTGCGGTAAAGGATTCGAGATCCGCCTGCAACACCTCGATGCCGCCTCGATCGACCACGCCAAGCGCTTCTTCCCCTTGTAGCAGGTGCAGCGACGCGCGTTTTCGTGAACCAGCTTCCGTCAAAGAAAGAGTGCCATTGCTGAAGACAAAGCTGGCCAGGGGGCGCAATTTGGCGGCTTTCGAGTTGCTTTCCTGCCAATGAAGTCGCCCGCTGATCATGAGGTGGAGTACGAGCCAGAGATTGGGGATTACATTCACGATGCCCAAGGAACTCTGGCCCCTTTTCCGCGACAACACGCCCTTGGCTAAAGCTCTGCCAGTTCTGGCTGCGAAGCTGATAGAAGCACGGGTGGGCGCGAAATACGGCTTGCGCGTTGGCGTCATTGCCGTTCCGCACACCTTCAACGGGAAATTAGAGTTCAACTCGCATGTACACACAATGGTTACCGGCGGGGGGCTGTACGGCTCTTCCGACTCCTGGGTTTCTCGCGTCTACTATGAGCGCGACCCATTGATGGAGGCTTGGCGGAGGGCCGTTATAGCACTTCTCCGCGCAGCCCTCCAAGCGGGCCAGCTGCGCGCAACAACGACCGTTGAACAGATGGAAGAGTTGCTTACCTAACAGGAAAACCGTTGGTGGAGCACCAAGGTTCAATCCTTCAAGTCGAAAGAGCATTTCTTGCGGTACGCCGGCCGCTACGTAAGGCGACCACCCATCGCACAGCGGCGCATCACCTACATCGGGGAACGGACCGTTACGTTTTGGTACAAAGACAAGAGGCTGCGTCGCCTGGTTTTCATACAGTGCTCACTGGAAGAGTTCATTGACCGTTGGGCACAACACGTTCCAGAACGCTATCAACACGCCGTTCGGTGTTTTGGGCTGTTTGCCCCGCGTGCTCTCAAGGAAACCTCGGCGGCCGTCTTTGCAATTCTGGGACAAGAGCAAAGGCCACGCCCCAAACCTCGGCGCTGGGCGGACTCGCTGAAGCGGGACTTCGGGCACGATCCGTTGCTCGACCAGACTGGCACAAGGATGAAATGGGTGCGACGACTAGCGGGAGAGACACCTCGTTAGCCAGACCCTAGCCCAGGAACGCTGTGCCTTCCTACCGCTATTCGTGCGATGGGCGACGCCAGCTTCCGTCCTCTTGCCGCTCTTCACCCGAATCATCCGCTGGTTTCAGCCGGCAAGACGATCTGAGTTGCCTCCTCTGAACCAATGAAGCCCGCAGCGACACCTCAAGAATGCCTCGTTCATGCCGAACACGAGATTTTGATTTTCCTATACTTCGAGTCGGCGTCCTAACCTCTTGCCCAATTACCTCCGCGAATTTTGCCCCGCTAACTGCTTGATACTGCACCGCACGAGATCGTGCGGTTCGCTTGCCACAAACAAAGATTTCGGACGCCTGAGTTCTTTGACTTCCCTAGAAATGCACATCTAGTGGCGGTGTCTTTGATGGCATTCGCCTACCACGTTACCCTGTAATCTCTCCAAGGCCTCGGATATGGTGATTGTCCCGTCGCGTTTGAGGTCATGGTTCCCGAACGTTTTCTAGTGGCCCGGCGAACCAGAGGTTTGCGCTACGCCCAGGAAGGCGATCGGCGTGAGATCTCCCGTCGCCTTGCTCGTGCCCACCACTACCGTCAGGCGTGAACCCGTCAGGGTCACCTGCTGGCTCAGGTTACTGCCCGGCCATGCTGCCGCCGACCAGTTCTTCCCCTCGGCGTCGTAGAAGTAGCCGGCGTTCGTCATTCCGTGGCTCACCGTGGCCAGCACCGTGCTGCCGTCCAGGAACTGCACTTGGCACTGGATGTAACATTCCTGATAGCCTTCATCCCCCATCGCCAGGGTCAGGTTATAGCTACCGGCCGCCGGCAGATCCACGTTGAACGTCGCAGGAGAGCCGTTATTCACGTAATTGATGCCTGCCAGCCGCGGATCCACTTTGGTGCTGCGATCCCGCGCCTGTACCAAAGAGGTCTTCACCCAGCCAAAGGTCACCCCGTTTCTTTGCGTGGGATAAGCGTTCGTAGATAGGACGTAGGTATCTCCCGAAGGGTCGGTGATATAGGTCGAGGTGTTACGGAAGTCAAAACCCTGCTGCCAGCCGCCACTCGCAGCACTTACCGTCAAGCTAACCGTAGCGTTCTGCTGGATGCCACCGCCGTTGCCGGTCACGGTGATGGGATAGGTTCCCAGCGGCGTGCTCGAGCCCACCGTGATGGTCATGGTCGAGTTGCCCGAGCCTGGCGCCGGTATCGGGTTGGGATTAAAGCTCACTGTCGTGCCTGACGGCGCTCCCGAAGCTGACAAAGTGATCGCGTTGTTGAACCCGCCACTGATCGCGGTCGTGATGGTCGAGGTCCCTTGATTGCCCTGCTGGACGCTGAGCGAGGCGGGCGAAGCCGAGATCGTGAAGCTCGGCGCGGCGCTCACTGTCAGCGTCACCGTGGCGTTCTGCTGGATGCCACCGCCGTTTCCGGTCACGGTGATGGGATAGGTTCCCAGCGGCGTGCTCGAGCCCACCGTGATGGTCATGGTCGAGTTGCCCGAGCCCGGCGCCGCTATCGGGTTGGGATTAAAGCTCACCGTCGTGCCCGACGGCGCTCCCGAAGCTGACAAGGTGATCGCGCTGTTGAACCCGCCACTGATCGCGGTCGTGATGGTCGAGGTCCCTTGATTGCCCTGCTGGACGCTGAGCGAGGCGGGCGAAGCCGAGATCGTGAAGCTCGGCGCGGCGCTCACTGTCAGCGTCACCGTGGCGTTCTGCTGGATGCCACCGCCGTTTCCGGTCACGGTGATGGGATAGGTTCCCAGCGGCGTGCTCGAGCCCACCGTGATGGTCATGGTCGAGTTGCCCGAGCCCGGCGCCGCTATCGGGTTGGGATTAAAGCTCACTGTCGTGCCTGACGGCGCTCCCGAAGCTGACAAAGTGATCGCGCTGTTGAAGTTGCCGATGATCGCCGTGGTTACCGTGGAGTTGCCGGTTAACCCTTGCGGCACGGCCACGGAACTGGGCGTAAGCGCAATCGTGAAATCGGGCGCGGCGCTCACTGTCAGCGTCACCGTGGTGTTCTGCTGGATGCCACCGCCGTCGCCGGTCACGATGATGGGATAGGTTCCCAGCGGCGTGCTCGAGCCCACCGTGATGGTCATGGTCGAGTTGCCCGAGCCCGGCGCCGGTATCGGGTTGGGATTGAAACTCACTGTCGTGCCCGACGGCGCTCCCGAAGCTGACAAAGTGATCGCGTTGTTGAACCCGCCACTGATCGCGGTCGTGATGGTCGAGGTCCCTTGATTGCCCTGCTGGACGCTGAGCGAGGCGGGCGAAGCCGAGATCGTGAAGCTCGGCGCTGCGCTCACTGTCAGCGTCACCGTGGCGTTCTGCTGGATGCCACCGCCGTTTCCGGTCACGATGATGGGATAGGTTCCCAGCGGCGTGCTGCGAGCCCACCGTGATGGTCATGGTCGAGTTGCCCGAGCCCGGCGCCGCTATCGGGTTGGGATTAAAGCTCACCGTCGTGCCCGACGGCGCTCCCGAAGCTGACAAGGTGATCGCGCTGTTGAACCCGCCACTGATCGCGGTCGTGATGGTCGAGGTCCCTTGATTGCCCTGCTGGACGCTGAGCGAGGCGGGCGAAGCCGAGATCGTGAAGCTCGGCGCGGCGCTCACTGTCAGCGTCACCGTGGCGTTCTGCTGGATGCCACCGCCGTTTCCGGTCACGGTGATGGGATAGGTTCCCAGCGGCGTGCTCGAGCCCACCGTGATGGTCATGGTCGAGTTGCCCGAGCCCGGCGCCGCTATCGGGTTGGGATTAAAGCTCAGTGTCGTGCCTGACGGCGCTCCCGAAGCTGACAAAGTGATCGCGCTGTTGAAGTTGCCGATGATCGCCGTGGTTACCGTGGAGTTGCCGGTTAACCCTTGCGGCACGGCCACGGAACTGGGCGTAAGCGCAATCGTGAAATCGGGCGCGGCGCTCACTGTCAGCGTCACCGTGGTGTTCTGCTGGATGCCACCGCCGTCGCCGGTCACGATGATGGGATAGGTTCCCAGCGGCGTGCTCGAGCCCACCGTGATGGTCATGGTCGAGTTGCCCGAGCCCGGCGCCGGTATCGGGTTGGGATTGAAACTCACTGTCGTGCCCGACGGCGCTCCCGAAGCTGACAAAGTGATCGCGTTGTTGAATCCGCCACTGATCGCGGTCGTGATGGTCGAGGTCCCTTGATTGCCCTGCTGGACGCTGAGCGAGGCGGGCGAAGCCGAGATCGTGAAGCTCGGCGCGGCGCTCACTGTCAGCGTCACCGTGGCGTTCTGCTGGATGCCGCCGCCGTTTCCGGTCACGATGATGGGATAGGTTCCCAGCGGCGTGCTCAATCCCACCGTGATGGTCATGGTCGAGTTGCCCGAGCCCGGCGCCGCTATCGGGTTGGGATTAAAGCTCACTGTCGTGCCTGACGGCGCTCCCGAAGCTGACAAAGTGATCGCGTTGTTGAACCCGCCACTGATCGCGGTCGTGATGGTCGAGGTCCCTTGATTGCCCTGCTGGACGCTGAGCGAGGCGGGCGAAGCCGAGATCGTGAAGCTCGGCGTCTGTGTTACCCCCAGCGATGCGACAGGCGTAAGGTCGCCCGTAGCGCTGTTCGTTCCCACCACTACGGTCAGCAGGTTGCCCTCCAGCGTCACCTGCTGGCTGACATTACTGCTCGGCCACGCTGCGGCTGACCAGTTGTTCCCGGCGGCATCGTAGAAGTAGCCCGCGTTGCTCGCTCCCCCGCTCGCCGTGGCCAGCACCGTGCTGCCGTCCAGGAACTGCACCTGGCACTGGGTGTAACATTCCTCATAGCCTTCATCCCCCATCGCCAGGGTCAGGTTGTACGTGCCCGGCGAGGGCAAATTCACATAGAACGTAGCCGGCGATCCGTTCTGGGCAGAGTTGATGCCGGCCAGCCGCGGATCGACCAATGTACTGCGATCATCTCCCTGAACCAATCCCAGTGTCGTCCAGCCAAAGGTCACCCCATTCACCGTCGTGGGATAGGTCGTGCCCGGCAGCACATAGGTATAGTTCGCCAGATCGGTGACGAACTCAGCCGTGTTGCGAAAGTCGAAACCTTGTGCCCACGAGGTGACCGTCAAGTTCAGCGTCGCACTATGCTGGATGCCGCCGCCGTTGCCGGTCACGGTGATGGGATAGGTTCCCAGCGGCGTGCTTGAGCCCACCGTGATGGTCATGGTCGAGTTGCCCGAGCCCGGCGCCGCTATCGGGTTGGGATTAAAGCTCACTGTCGTGCCTGACGGCGCTCCCGAAGCTGACAAAGTGATCGCGCTGTTGAAGTTGCCGATGATCGCCGTGGTTACCGTGGAGTTGCCGGTTAACCCTTGCGGCACGGCCACGGAGCTGGGCGTAAGCGCAATCGTGAAATCGGGCGCCGCGCTCACTGTCAGCGTCACCGTGGTGTTCTGCTGGATGCCACCGCCGTTGCCGGTCACGGTGATGGGATAGGTCCCCAGCGGCGTGCTCAATCCCACCGTGATGGTCATGGTCGAGTTGCCCGAGCCCGGCGCCGGTATCGGGTTGGGATTAAAGCTCACTGTCGTGCCTGACGGCGCTCCCGAAGCTGACAAAGTGATCGCGTTGTTGAACCCGCCACTGATCGCGGTCGTGATGGTCGAGGTCCCTTGATTGCCCTGCTGGACGCTGAGCGAGGCGGGCGAAGCCGAGATCGTGAAGCTCGGCGCGGCGCTCACTGTCAGCGTCACCGTGGCGTTCTGCTGGATGCCACCGCCGTTTCCGGTCACGGTGATGGGATAGGTTCCCAGCGGCGTGCTCGATCCCACCGTGATGGTCATGGTCGAGTTGCCCGAGCCCGGCGCCGCTATCGGGTTGGGATTAAAGCTCACTGTCGTGCCTGACGGCGCTCCCGAAGCTGACAAAGTGATCGCGTTGTTGAACCCGCCACTGATCGCGGTCGTGATGGTCGAGGTCCCTTGATTGCCCTGCTGGACGCTGAGCGAGGCGGGCGAAGCCGAGATCGTGAAGCTCGGTGAACCGGAAGAGGCTTGTGCCACCCCAAGGAAGGCGATCGGCGTGAGATCTCCCGTCGCCTTGCTCGTGCCCACCACTACGGTCAGGCGTGAACCCGTCAGGGTCACCTGCTGGCTCAGGTTACTGCCCGGCCATGCTGCTGCCGACCAGTTGTTCCCGGCGGCATCGTAGAAGTAGCCCGCGTTGCTCGCTCCCCCGCTCGCCGTGGCCAGCACCGTGCTGCCGTCCAGGAACTGTACTTGGCACTGGGTGTAACATTCCTCATAGCCGTCATCCCCCATCGCCAGGCTCAGGTTGTAGCTACCGGCCGCCGGCAGATCCACGTTGAACGTCGCAGGAGAGCCGTTATTCACGTAATTGATGCCTGCCAGCCGCGGATCCACTTTGGTGCTGCGATCCCGCGCCTGTACCAGCGAGGTCTTCACCCAGCCAAAGGTAACCCCGTTTCTTTGCGTGGGATAAGCGTTCGTAGATAGGACGTAGGTATCCCCCGAAGGGTCGCTTACGTAGGTCGAGGTGTTGCGGAAGTCAAAACCCTGCTGCCAGCCGCCACTCGCAGCACTTACCGTCAAGCTAACCGTAGCGTTCTGCTGGATGCCACCGCCGTTGCCGGTCACGGTGATGGGATAGGTTCCCAGCGGCGTGCTCAATCCCACCGTGATGGTCATGGTCGAGTTGCCCGAGCCCGGCGCCGCTATCGTCTGCGGGTTGAAGTTCACCGTCGTGCCCGACGGCGCTCCCGAAGCTGACAAAGTGATCGCGTTGTTGAACCCGCCACTGATCGCGGTCGTGATGGTCGAGGTCCCTTGATTGCCCTGCTGGACGCTGAGCGAGGCGGGCGAAGCTGAAATCGTGAAGGTCAGCTGGGATTGTCCCGTCAGCGTCAACGTTACCGTGATGTTTTGCTGGATGCCGCCACCGTTTCCGGTCACGATGATGGGATAGGTTCCCAGCGGCGTGCTGCCGCCGACCGTGATGGTCATGGTGGAGTTGCCCGATCCCGGCGCCGGTATCGTGCCTGGGCTAAAGCTCACTGTCGTACCTGGCGGCACTCCCGAAGCCGACAGACTGATGGCGCTGTTGAACCCGCCGCTGATCGCAGCGGTGATCGTCGAGATTCCCTGGTTCCCTGGCTGAATGCTGAACGAAGCTGGCGAGGCCGCAATCGTAAAGGTCGGTTGTTCAGGAGCCAGCCCCATTTCCGCTACTCCTTCTATATTGGCCGCCTGGTTGCATCCGTGCCCAGCGGGCCAGCCAACCGTGGTAACGTTGGGCTGGGTCCCCATCAAACAGTTGATTTCGCAAAAATCTTGATCGGCGCCAGATCCGCAGGTGGTACTGCCATCGGAGTTACAAACGCCGTTGGTTCCGACGCCGTCACACATCCATGAGGCAACCGGCACATGAATCCCAAGGACCGACGACATGTAGTATGGAGCCGTCGTCGAAGAACAGCTCGTATAACACGAGCTAGGGTTCGCGTTGCATGTCATGGTCTCAATGTTGAAGCTAGTCGGATTCCCGTTGTCGCAGCTTGGAACGCACCCGCAGAGCGACGGCGGATAGACGCCGCCAAGAGTCCATAGCCGGCCCTTTAGCGTGTCTCTTGCATATACCGAAGGCGCGTCCTGTGCGTCACTGAACCCAACATGCACCATGCCGTAGGAATTTGCTATTGCCCAATCCGTATCGTCCCAGGGAGTATAGCCTTGGCCAACGTCCGCGAGGTTGTTATCCAAGAATAAGCAAGTAGATCCATTGTTGCAGCCGCCTTGAAGCAACAGAAGTGCCCACATGCCTCCGGCCGACCCTGCTGTGTCAATAATTTGGTGCGGATTCCCGGGCATGTTAGCAGCTCCCGCCACGCTGGCGCAGGTGCCGCTGTTGTAGCTTGTCCCACCATAGGCGCAATGCGCGAGGAAAGACATGAACGAGGCGAGATCGCGAAGGGCTACAGGAGGCTGAACGTTCGTCAACCATTGATAGATGTGGTTCGTAGCGGAAGCTGCGTGAGTCTCGGAGACTCCGTATGGGTTGTCCACGGTCAGCGTAGTGCTCGTCGAGGACACCACCATGTACGTGCCGTCATTGCAAATGTAGTTTGGGCAGAGGCTGCCCGTGATCACGAATCCGGAAGTCGTGATGATTGTTCCTGCGAGAGCGTTATTGGCTCCTCCGGTAATTGTTCCCGTGTAAACTGTCTGCGTCCCATCGCCAAGAGGCGTAGCGGAAGTTAAGCCCCAGGTGCTGACGGTGTGAGTCTTTGTGGCGCAGCTTTGAAGCGTCCAAGTAGCCGCAGAACAGGAACCGCTCATGTTGGTAACTACTAACGATTCTTGATTTGGTCCCGAGTCTACCAAGATCGGGAAGGGCGTTCCTCCTGTTGGCCACCAATAACCGCCGCACCCGTAATGACTAGCGAGCGACATCGAACAACTGCCTGCGTTAAGTGTTGCTGTGAGAATTCCCAACTCAGAAACTGTGTAGTTTGGAATGTAAAGGTTGTTTGGTGTTCCCGAAGTCGGGTTCACGTTCTCGTCTATAAAGGTGGGGTCAGGGTAGTCACCGGAATCGTGGGTTTTTCCGGCGAAACCGCCGCCGTGGAGTTCCATTATTATCCGGTTCGTGTTCGTCACTCCGAGAGCGGTAGGCCAGTAAACATCGAAGCTCCGTATCTCGTTACCCGTTGGGTTCGTGACTTGATTCGTGTCCCACTGGATGCCGCACGCACAAGATATTGCTCCAGAGTAGCCGATCAGACTGCCACCGACACACTGGCTGCTGCAGGCTTGACCCAAACCTTCGACCGCCCAGAGAAGTAAAACGAAAATGATGAGTAGTCGTTTCACAGCGATCTAGTCCACACACGCTGTTTCGAGGTCACAACCTCCAGTTTGTAGGTGCAGGAGCCGCCACAATGTGGCAGTGGGGCCGATGCTCTCTCTCTTGCCCGAGTACTTTCTGGAAACGAAGTAGTTGTACCTGGAGTTGCCGAGGCTGCCACCTTGCCAGAAAGATCTTGTCGTCGTTGCTGGGATTGATCAAAAGGACCAACCCCGGCGGTCGCAGTGGTCAACCTGCTACCCGTCTGGAAGACGATGTTGTGATTACTTTGCCTCTGGGAGTTCAGGGTCAGCGGCGCTGTCAACGAGGCCGTCGGATTGAATTTATAAATCTCGGGCGCAAGGGTGAGGCCGCCCAGGTCCGTCCAGGTCCGGGTCATAGTAGGCCAGACCCTACGACAACGTTGTACGCAGTCAGCGTACCCGCCTGGTCCTGTACGGCGGCTGCATCCGTTGATTGTCGAAAGTGGCACAACGAGGAAGCAGACGCACACTGCCATGATGTCGACCTCTGTCTTGTTCCAATACCGAAGACCCAGACCGCCCCGGCATTGGTGACACCCGAGCCACCAAGGACTCTGAGATCACTTGCTGATCCAAGTATTGGCTCGGCATTAGCGGTGAGCGCAGATAGGAGACAAACAACCGCGCGGGAGGTTTTACAGAATCCCGCACGGGAGGGGTCTGGCCACTTGAACTTCCTGCACCCGCACAAGCGATGCGCATAATAGCACTACCCCCCAAAGAAAGACGCATATCATAACCTATTAGTGACAATGATTATCATTCACTTGATACCACTATAGAGCCTGTGGTTACCATTTTTCTAAACCACCAATGTCTTGCCAAGATTTTGCGATTCGGCACACGAACGTGTCCCGAAAATCGCTGGTGACCCGGACGAGACAGGGAACTTTAGGGCAATATGGGGCGGCTTCAGCGCAATTCTGACGAGCCCACTAAGCCATTTGGGCACCCCTGCTGACACGGACTCCGCGCGCTGAAGGGCTGACGGGGACCGCAGTAGAATCGACGGCTCTTACGCCCAGCACTTCGGTTTCGAATCATTACAGGCGCTGATGGTTGGCACGTCTTGATGCTATAGCCTACACGGTAGGTACCATTTCATCCTGGCACACTGCACACTGTCCGCTGGCAGCATGTCGCCCAGCCGTTCAGCGCCTGCAAAATCGTCCAGCTCGATTTCTTCACGGCTTGAATAGCATCTTTTGCTGCAACAAAGCCGCCGGGTGGCAGCTTAGTTGAAAAGTCTGCAATATTGCACAGACAACTCACGATGCTAGAGCGAGGCACTGGGCTTGGAGGTGTGCCTCGCTTTTTTCGAATGGACGAGTGGGCACGGGGGCGCTGCTCTGTCGATGATCTGCGCTAGAAATGTCCTGAATTGCTCTATCTGAGGATCAGTTAGGGGATAAAGTCCCCAGCGGACAATCTCTTGGTAATTCGTCCTTACGTCCGTGACGATCTGCCCACCCTTGAGAGTGCATTCAATAAGTCTCTCACGTCGATTGTCGGGGTTCGCGACGCGCTTGATAAGCCCGCGCAGCTCAAGCTTGTCGACCAGAAAAACCATCGCATTCTTGTTGATGCCGAGGCTCCTGGCCAGTATTCCTTGTTGCAAGTGACCTTCACTGGCTGCCAATAAGATGAGAAAAAGGTTTGGCTCAAGGCCATAGTTCTTTCGGCAAAACAGCGCCATCCGGCGGCGGCAAATCCTTGATACCAAGAGGAGCCGAAACATCACGGAAAAAGAAACACCGGGGGACAGTTTGAGTGGACTCACAGATGTATTCTTGGCGTTGGTGTGCTCGATAAACTTCTTATCTGCCCCTTCTTCAAGACCCCCACTCCAGTCCTCTGTCTGATGTTTCTTGTCAATGAGATTGCGAAGTGAGGGCTTCAACTTTTCCTGCACGGCTACCTCCGATGCTGCCGCCCCCACGTGCTTCACGCCTTTTTTGTTCGCGTCTTCTCGGGAAGAAATTCCTTTACGAGCAACCCACCCTTTGTTCTTGCGAGCAACCTGGCGGCAATCCCTGAGCCCAATACAGATTGCCGCTTCTCAACCGGGCACACCAGAACGGCCCCGCCGTCATTCCTGCAGAAAGACATTTCGGAGGATGTGACTTAATGGCGAATAAGTTACGCAAAAGGTAAAGTACGTTGGAGGCCATTACAAGCCTACAATATCGCCAGCGCGATTGACGAGAGGCAGTGGCTACTAGCGCTTCGCCACCCACTCCTGGAAAATCTTGTTCAGGCGATTGGAGCAGCGCGTGAATATCCCCCACCGCCACGGAGGGCTCCAAGCTGGTTGACGATGGATCCAACTACCCACCCGCACATTTCAGCTTTTCAACCCCTTACCGCTCAAGTTTTCTGCGGAACGCGGCGATTGCACCGAACAAGCCCAGGGCAGCGAAACTCGAGGGCTCAACCGCCGCGATACCCACTCCCACCAGACCTGGGGCAAGCAGGCCGATGGTGGCCGGCTCAGGAACACTAGGACTAGAGACGCAATTGTCGATGCTGACGGTATTGGTATCCAGGGTGACAGCAGCATTCAGGGCTATTACTCTGCCACAGTCAATGGTGGCGCCGGTGTTCAGCGTGTCACTCGTGAGCGCGATAATAGTTCCATAAAACGCAGTAGTTGTACCGAGAGTCGCCGAGCTGCCAACTTGCCAATAGACGTTGTCATTGTGGCCGGGATTGATCACAAGGACCGACGAGGCGCTTCCGGTGGTTAACGTGCTACCAATCTGGAAGACGATATTCTGATTACTCAGCCCCTGAAAATTCAGGGTCAGCATCCCAGTCAACAAGGCTGACGAATTGAATGTATAAACCCCGGGCGTAAGCGTGAGGCCGCCCAGATTCATACCCGTGAGGTTCCCATTGGACGCCAGACCTGCGAGAACATTGTACGCAGTCAGCGCATCCGACTGGGCCTGCATTGCGACTGCATCAGTATCGTGAATCGTTCCGTTGACGATGCCCGGAGGAAAGCCAGTGATCGAAGTCCCGGGGTAAAGACCGAGGTCTCCGTTGATCACGCTTGGACCGGTATTGGTCACGGTCGAGGCGCCCAGAACAGCAAAACTAGCTGCCGTTCCAAGATCAATGGATCCGGCGTAGGCGTTGATTGCCAACAGTGGCAGAACCAGCAGGCAAACGCACAGTGCTTTCATATGCACCCTCTGCCTTCTTCCAATATTCAAAAACCAGAACGTTGCCGGTGGAAGGAGTAGCGCAAGGACGACAACGATTCGCGGACTATATGTTGCAGTGGTGGGGTCAGTCAATAGCACAAATGTGGCGATTTTAGCAGCAACGAGGGGCCATGTGCAGGAACCTAAACAAAGAAGAGCAAGGCTCCCGTGCCGGTCATCGCACAGCTTTCAGAGCGGCTAAACTTGCACCGAGTATTGAGGGGTAATCCTGTCAGAGGCTTGATGTTCCCGAGTGCTGAAGGTAAGCCTCTCAACTTGGACGCGCTAACGGCTGATGCGATCCGCCCCGCCCTCGAAGGCCAATGATTGCAATGGCACGGATGGCACGCTTTCCGCCGAGGGTTGGCGACGAACCCTCACCGGCTAGGTGTGCAAGATGAAACAATTCAGCGAATCTTGCGCGATTCGAACTTAGGTGCGACGCAGAAGTGCTACATCAAAACGGTAGACGCAGATGTGGTTGCGGCCAAGCGTTCTCTCGAAAATGCACCTAACATGCACCCAGAGAGTGGCAAAGTGTCGCACAGGATGTAAAACCCATCACCGACCTGAACAGTAAGTGCTTATGCTAACTGAGCTTAAAATGACTGGCGGAGAGGGGGGGATTCGAACCCCCGATACAGCTTTTGACCGTATAACGGTTTAGCAAACCGCCGCCTTCAGCCACTCGGCCACCTCTCCGCGGCGTAATATCAATAGCTTACTACATCTTCAGCCAGGCTGAACTCCCACCCGCAGTACTTGCCCTCCGGTGTCTCCGGAGGACAGTGCAGGCACATTGTGCGAATTCGCGAGTCGATCGTTCGGGCGAAGGTTTCGAATTCGACTGTTCCCACGCTCTTGCAAGGAAAATCGGGCAGCCCTTTGCGCCGCCGGGTTTCCTGCACCCGGCAAACGTCCATGAAAAAGCGCAAGCGCTGGTGTCCATTCCACTCGCTGAGAGTTAATGAGGCTGTACATGCGCAAGCCCAGCGCCGTCTCCAATGCTTCAAGACCGCCTCGGTGGGGAACATGAAACGTCGCCATGATGCGTTGCGCCTCGACCGTGGCAAAGCGCTCCCAGGCGCGCTCGTCCAGCTCAATCGCCGCATCCATGCCCAGGCGCTCCTCGGCTGCCAGGAACCAGCAGCCATCGTGGGCCAGCCAGTTCTTGGCGAACATCTCGAGCGCCTGCAAAAGCTCCTCGCGGCTCATCGAATGGAACGCGCTGGCCGAACTGTCAAGCATGTTCTCGTCCACTCACTCGCCTTTGATGGTGGGGTATCCCTTGTACACCCAGTCCGTGCCGAAGTTGTCGGCGATGTACAACACCTTCACGTTGGTGAAGCCGGCTTTGTGCAGCTCGTTGTAGGCGGGATGCACGTTGGGACAGTGGCTCCACGGGCAGCATCCGCAATAAAGAACGATGAACGTATTGTGGGGGAGCGATTTCACCCGCCTGCGCAGCGATTCGATCCCCTGTGGCGTCGATCCCGCCCCGATATATTCGGAGCCGGGAATGTGCGCCTGCATATAAAGAAGAGAAGGCCCGACGTTAAGGATGACCGGCTTCTCGCCTTTCGGAGCCTGAAGAACCTTGACCAGATCTTCGGGATTAATGAGCTGCGGGCTGCCCGGATCGAGTTCGGATTGTGCCAGCGCGGCCGTCGCAGCCAGAGCGAGCGTAAGGACAAGGGCAGGTCTAACGAGGATTTTCATGCGAATTCTCCCGATCAGGTGGTGCTCCGCAACCAGACTCTTTCCGCGCAGGTCCAACGGACCGGGTAGCCGCGCGTCAGGTGGGAACACCCAGCTTGGGCAGCACCCACTGCGTCAACACCACATAGCCGACGACGGCTAGAACGATCCACAACCAATTGGGCACGTTGCCCTCCAGCCAACTATTATGCGCCTCCCCATCTCACAGGTGCCGAAGACAGATCTGAAACCGCCCTAAAAACCCATGAGGTTAAGGCTTATCTTGCTGTAGCCGTGTTCGGCCGCCCACAGGTCGAGCGGCGCAGTCGCGATCTCGTCGACCACGGGAACGGCGAGGCCATCGACCGTCATGTCCACCGACTTCAGGTAGTACTTGCAGGTGTCGCAAGCCTCCACGCGGACCGCAATGGGGTCCTCCGCCGAATAACGCGGCAGCTTCTGATAATCCTCCTCGGCACACATGGGGCACAAAATCCGCCGGAACTCCCACTCTGTCAGACAGAAGGAACAGAGCAGGAAGCGCTTTCCGCCATCGCCTTCAGGATGCAGAACGGCGACTTGTGGTCTCGCGCCGCACACCGGGCACACCGAACCCGCGAAGCCCTCCAGCTCGGCAGCCGGTGTCGCCGCAAGCCGTTCCGCCTGCGGCTGGAACAAAGCCCGGGGGAAGAACGCCTGTGGCTCCTGATGCCCGTTGTCGAGCCCGGCCAGAAAATCACGCAGCGTCTGGCGCTGTTCATCGGCAGATGTCTTGCCGATCTCCGCGGCTTGCTGCGCCAGTTTCGAAGGGCCGCTCTTCTGGACCAGCGTCAGGAGGGCGGGCAAATGCCGCGCGGCCGCGTCAACATCCAGCCGCTCCGCAAACGGGACCTCATGTCGCGAGGCCGGCCGCAACGCGACGCCGTCATACAGCGTGCATTGAAATTCCAGGA
Source organism: uncultured Acidobacteriaceae bacterium (assembly GCA_963703645.1). Taxonomy (GTDB): domain Bacteria; phylum Acidobacteriota; class Terriglobia; order Terriglobales; family Acidobacteriaceae; genus Bog-257. The sequence goes on along the minus strand of CAVPFD010000040.1, from coordinate 9,161 downwards.
TGCCGCGATAGAACCGAAGTATCTCGGCGGCGTACGCGTGCCGTTCTGCGAGATCGCTCGCGCGTCCGATACGCTTACCCCAGTCGGGCTTCTTCGTCTGAGTCATGGATGACTGTGCCATCTCTTTTTGCGGGTTGGCAGCAAACAATAACACAATATGTTGCTGTCATCCCGAGCGGGCTGAGGTTGTCAACCCGAGCCCATTTTGAGGCTGTCATCCTGAGCGGAGTCGAAGAGCCTGCCCCGAGCGTGCATCGGCCCGCGACCCCTCTAGTGGATGAGAATTAGAATTGTCATCCCGAGCGAAGCGCCCGCCTTTCTTGCCCGACCCGCTTCGGGTTGGGCGGGCGCGAGTCGAGGCACCTGCTTTTCGCTGTCAGGAGAGGATGCATACTCCAGCCGACCATCTACACTATCCCGGAAGACGACAACCATGCGATCTCACCTGACCGCCTTCTGCCTCCCCACCCTGTTACTCCTTGCCTCTCTGCACGCCCAGGAGCAGCCTTCGCCGGCGGAACTTCCGCCTGTCCCCGGCAAACTCATCACCATCACGCCGCAAGCGGGCTACCGCAACGAGCCGTCGATCGCCGTGAACGCAAACAACCCATCGCAACTCGTGGCCGCCTACCAGACCAACGCCAGCGTGGCCTACTCTCAGGATGGCGGCAGTTCGTGGAAAACCGCGACGGGCACCGCTCCCAAGGACTACCGCGTTTCCGGCGACGTCTCGGTCATCTACGACAAGCACGGTGCGGCCATCCTCTGCTACATCGCCTTCGACAAGCTGGGCACCATGAACTACTGGGCGCACGGGGCCACGCGCAACGGCATCTTCGTGCGCCGCTCCCTTGACGGCGGAGCCACTTGGGAGGCCGACGCGCGCACCGTCATCGCTCAGCCGACCAAGCCGGGCATTCCCTTCGAGGACAAGCCCTACATCGCCGCCGACAATACCCACAGCAAGTACGCGGGAAATCTCTACATCGGCTGGACCGAGTTCCGCATCGACGAGTCGGTCATTCTGTTCTCGCGCTCCACCGACGGCGGCCAGACCTGGTCGGCGCCCATCGCCATCAGCACGCACCACGGCCTGCCGCGTGACGACAACGGCGCGGTGGAAGGCTTCACAGGAGCGGTCGCCGCCGATGGCACTCTCTACGCCGCCTGGGCCGATGGCAACTCCATCGCCTTTGCCTCGTCACGCGATGGCGGCAAGACCTTCGCCAAGAGCCGCAACGTAATTCAAACCGCGCCACTGTATTTCGACGTCGCCGGACTCGAACGCGCCAACGGCTTCCCGCAAGTTGACATCGATCCGCGCCGCGGCCGCAAGGGCAACCTCTATGTCACATGGAGCGACTACCGTGAGGGCGACATCGGCGTGTATTGCGCAACTTCGGACGACGGCGGCAAGTCCTGGAGCAACGCGGTGCGCGTCAACTCCAATCCCGCGCACGACGGCACGGATCAGTTCTTTCAGTGGCTCGCCGTGGATCCAGTAACCGGCGCGGCCAATATCATCTTCTACGACCGGAGGCTCGATCCCAGGAACCAGAAGACAACCGTCACCCTCGCTCGCTCAACCGATGGCGGGCGCACTTTCACCAACTATGCCTGGACGCGCGACGCCTTCATCCCCCGCCGCGACGATTTTCTCGGGGACTACATCGGCATAGCTGCTCTGAACAACAAAGTGTACGGAGTGTGGGCGGAAATCGCCGCGGCCTCCGCTCCAAAAGAAAAAGAAGCGGGGGCCCCGCCCAGCGAGCGGCGCCCTCAGACCATTGTTCGAGTTGGCGTAGCGGACTTCGGCAACTCGCCTCGCTAGGCGGACTTCACGAACAGCAGCGACGCCGAGTTCATGCAGTAGCGCAGGCCGGTCGGCTTGGGGCCGTCGTCGAAGACGTGGCCGAGGTGTGCGTCGCACTCGGTGCACAGCACTTCGTCGCGCGACATGCCCAGGCTGCGGTCGGTCTTGTCCTTCACGTTCTGTTTGGCGATGGGCTCCCAGAAGCTGGGCCAGCCGGTGCCGGAATCGAACTTGGTGGCCGAGCTGAACAGCGCGTTCTTGCAGCAGACGCAGCGGAAGATGCCCTTGGCGTGCAGGTCCCAGTACTGGCCGGTGAAGGCGCGCTCAGTGCCCGCATGACGGGTCACGTCATACTGCTCGGGCGTCAGTTGCGCCTTCCATTCGGCGTCGGTCTTGACCACTTTCGGCACGCGTTTGGGGCCGATCTTCTGGCCGGAGTCGGTGAACTCCACGATTTCGACGGTGTCGGCGGAGGCAGGGGCGGCTGTGGTTTCGGAAGGATTCAGCATGCTCATAATCGCTACTCCTGAGAGGGATAGAAACGTTGTTTTCAGAAAATCTCTGCGGTTGCTCATGTTAGACGCTCTTTGCTATTCGCCTTTCGCTACTGTTCCTCTTGCCGCTCGCCGTATTCGCCATTTCCTAATCACCATTCTGGCGAAGAGCGAATGGCGAACAGCGAGACTTAGTGTCCGGCGATGTTCTGCTGGTAAAGATCAGGGAACTGCTGCTGCAGGTGCGCCACTTTCGGCAGATCGTTGTACCGGATGTAAGCGTTGTCAGGATGCAGCGTGGCATAGTCCTGGTGATAGCCCTCCGCCGGATAGAACGCCTTGAACGCCACAACTTGGGTCACGATGGGCTTGGGGAACACCTTCGCCTGATTAAGCTGCGAGACGTATGCTTCGGCGATACGCTTCTGCTCGTCGTTGCCGTAGAAGATAGCGGAGCGATACTGCGTGCCTTCGTCGGGACCTTGACGGTTCAACTGCGTCGGGTCAAGCGCCACGGAGAAGAACACCTGCAACAGCTTGCCATACGTAATCTTCGACGGGTCGTAGACAACTTTGACAGACTCGGCATGACCAGTTCTGCCAGTGCTGACGATCTCGTACTCGGCGGTGCCGGAGGCGCCTCCGGAATATCCAGACGTGGCGCGGATAACGCCTTTGACATGCTGAAAGACAGCCTGTACTCCCCAGAAGCAGCCGCCGGCGAGGACCAGGGTTTCCTGGCCGCTCTTGCTGGCGAGGGATTCATCGGCAGCGGGACTCGGCAAGGCAACAGATTTTTCGCTGGCCTTCACTGACAGGACCAGACCCGCCAACGCTATAAGCAATAGAGAACCTGCAATAAGACGATACTTCGACATAGCCATCCTCGTACGTTGTTAGAGTCTCCAGCAGCACAAAAGTTACAGAGAACGCTTACCTCCATGCCGTTGGTAGCTCTGATACAAGTACGCGGTAGCGGGTGATTTGGATTGGATTGTCCCCGGAGACGCCATGCGACTGTAAGTCATTCATATCGCAGGGCTTCCACTGGATCGAGCCGCGCTGCCTTCACCGCCGGATACATCCCGAAGAACAGGCCGACGCTGGCCGCCATGGTCACCGCCATAACGATCGCCCATAGAGGTACCGACGTTGGCAGCGAGGGGAACGCCAATGGCAACAGCGACGATCCGGCAAAGCCTACGATCACGCCGGCGATGCCCCCGAGCCCGGTCAGGACTACGGCTTCAGTAAGGAATTGGCGAATGACATCCCCGCGCCTTGCGCCGATGGCCTTCCGTACTCCTATCTCATGGGTACGCTCAGTCACCGACATCAGCATAATGTTCATCACGCCAACACCACCGACGAGGAGGCCAATGGAGCTGACGACGATTGTCATCAGCGCTACTGTCCCCATGATCTGGCGGAAGGTATCGGCAATGGCAGCGGCACTGGTAATGGCAAAGCTGTCAGGCTTGTCGTAGGCAACGTGACGTCGTACGGCGCAGCAGGCCGCGAATCTCGTCCTCAGCCTGCGCCATCTTTCCAGGATAGGCTTCAGCGCCGATGAAGTTCTCGTCATCGCCAGGATAATGCTTATGGTAACTGTTGAAGGGAACGCGGATAAGCTTGTCTGGAGAGTCGCCGCCAATGAAGGCGCTCTTACGCTTCTCCATGACGCCGACAACGGTATAAGGTATGCCGTCAACCTGGATGGTCTGACCCACGCCATCGTTGGCAGGGAAGAAGGCCTTATTGATGTCGTCGCCGATGATGGCAACATCGTCGCTGTGCAGGTTCTCGAAATCGGTGAAGAACCTGCCCTGGGCAACGTGTCCGTTGTAGACCTCTGCCCAAGACGGCGTAGTGCCGGCAAAATCAATGTTTTCAACCTCATGTGAGCCGTAGCGGGTGCTGAAGGTGCGCATTCCAGGGCCGAAGGTGAGTCGCTGTGTCAGCTCAGTGGTAACGTTCTTGACGCTGGGGACTTCGGCGAGAACGGCGCTCATGTCCTCCAGGCTCAACGGCTTGCGCGCGCGCTCCTCCGCCGTAAGCTGCGAGGTCCGGAAGCCAATGTCGAAGCGGAAGAGGAACAGCGTATTGGTGCCCCAGTCGTTGAGGAAGTCGGCAGTGTTCTTGTCCACGCCGACCAGAATGGAGGCGACGAAGATCATGGCAGCAACGCCAATCACGACGCCCAGTACGGTGAGGAAGGAACGCGTCTTGTGCTCGCGTACCGTCTGCAGCGCCATCCGCGCATTTTGGCCGAAGTTCATCCGCATAAGGATTAACCAGGGGTTAGTGGATAGGACAACATAGCCAGATCAGGTGACTCATAAACTGAAAGCTTACTTATAAGGTAATAACAACCGCATCCTCGCTCGATTCGTCCCTGCCGATTCGCCCCCGGAAGCGCCCATCGGGCCTCAATTGTAACTCCCGCTATTCCCATTCATACGCAAAAAGCCCGGATCAGTGGTGCGCCCGGCCCCGTATTCGAGCGGGTTCCCCTAGGTAAACCGCCGTCTGACCCCAGAGCTGCGATTTTGACGTTTTCTCTCTCTGAGTGAGCTATAATTCTGGCCCGCGTCGGCCACCTTCGCATTCGAATCTGGAGGTACCATGAACCGCCTGTCTGTTCCCTCGATCCTTTTTCTCATCGCTGTTAGCGTGCTTCTGCTCACTGGCTTAGGCAATGCCCAGCCATTCTGGTCGCAGTGGGGCCGGAACGCGCAACACACGGGGATGGTCAACATCGCCGGGCAACAGCTGAACAACAAACTTGCTGACATCGTTTACGACCCGTTTACTCAGCAGGAGCAAAACGAAAGCGGGGGCGAGCTGCTGGCGCACTATCAGTCCACCCTCATCGATGGCAACAGCTTCTACATGATGCAAAAGAGCGGAAGTTATTACTCCTGCCAGCCGACGGGGCTTTGGATCTATGGTTTTCCCTGCGGACCCAACGCATGGAACCAGATGCAATGGAACGTTGTGCGCTACGATTGGCAACAAAACACGCCGGTCGCGGCGTGGACATTTCCCACTGATTGGAAGCCGGAGCCGAATGGAACGAATTACCTTCTGGGATATGGTGGTTTAGGGGGATGGGAGCCGGTCTTTCACCCCGCTCTGGCCAATGGCAGTCTCTATGTTCCCGGCGCCGGAGGCACTCTGTGGAGGGTCAACACGACGACCGGACAGGCGCAATCGCACATCAATCCGTTCTCGGGAGCGTCGATTGATCCTGCCAGCACATTCGTTTCGGGGCCGCTGACGGCGGATAACAGTGGCAACATCTATTACAACGTCATCGAGCTGAATACTAACGGCAATCCGTGGGGGCAGAATGATGTAGCGGGGGCGTGGCTGGTGAAAGTTACACCCAGTGACTCAGCCGCCACGGTGACGTTCGCCATCCTGGTGCCGAACGCGCCTCCCGGGAATTCCACCCACTGCCTCGGAACATTCTTCAATCTGGGTGACGGAGGCATGTCGCTGCCATGGCCCCCGCCCGGATACACCAGTCCGCCCTCGCAACGCTGTGGTTCACAGCGCCCGGGAGTGAACGTTGCTCCGGCGGTTGCGCCCGATGGCACGGTCTATACCGTGAGCGTCGCACACTTCGACGACCTGGTCGTCTACCTTGTAGCGGTGAATCCGGACCTCACGCCGAAGTGGGCCGCCTCGCTGCAGAACCGGTTGACGGACGGATGCGGTGTCCTGCTGCCGATCGCGCCCAAGGGAAACGATACTCTGCCGAATTCCTGCCGCTACGGCACAGCTGTCGGGGTGGATCCGACAACGAATGCGAGAGGCTCGGGTGCGGTTTACGATCAAGCCTCGTCCACGCCAACGGTCCTGCCCGATGGATCGGTGCTCTTTGGTGCTCTCGATAATTACAACTACAGCGGTGGACATCTTTTTCATTTCGATGCACAGGGGAACTATCTCAACGCCTACACCTTTGGATGGGACTCCACGGCCGCGGTATACCGGCATGACGGCACGTATTCGATTGTGATCAAAGACAACCATTATGGAGGCCCCGCTTACTGTTACTTCAACAATCCGGTTTGCGCGCCGGTGCCGCCGCCTGGCCCTTATTTTGTCTCACAGCTGAATGCCAGTATGCAGGTGGAGTGGTCCTTCGAAAACACTACCATCGACCAGAACCACCCCAACGGGTATGAGTGGTGTGTCAATGCGCCGGTGATCAACGTCAACGGGCTGGTTTACGTCACCAGCGAAGACGGGAACATCTACTCGGTTCCGCAGGGTCACCACGGGATATTTACCCAGTGGCAACAGAAGATGTTTCTGAAAGAAGCTTTAGGCGCCGCCTACACTCCGCTTTCGATTGGAGCAGACGGAAAAGTCTACAGCCAGAATGACGGGCATCTGTTCGTAGTCGGTATGTAAGTTGGAAGAGCTCTGGGTGGGATGCTCTTGGGACCTGTGCTGTCCCAACGGGACTCGGTTCCGGGCAATCCTCGATCCCGGCTCCAACTGCAACTTCGAAAGTAAGTAATCATACAGACCCTAATCAAGAACTATGCCCGGCGCACTGCATCACTCCCAGGAATTGGGTCCACGGACCCACGGCCTCGCGGTATTGGTGGGCCATGATCCTTGAAATTTGGTGCAGATGAGTCAAGTCATGAGCTGCCCAGGTCGCCAGCAGCTGTGACAAAGTAACGACCCCGAGCACCGGATGCCGTCCGCGCCGCTCCAGATCCTCTGGCCGCAGATTCAGGGCGCGCAGTTCGTCCAGGTTTTCGGAGCGCAAACTGGCAAACTCATCCAATAACTGCCCCAGCGACTTACCTTGACTTCCCCGTAGCTGCGCCCAACGGTCAAAGCGCTCAAACGGCTGGTTCTCGCCAAACTCGAGGATTACCTTCGTTCGCACCATCCAGTCCGTGCGCTCGCCGTGAATCAGATGGCCAACGACATCGAACGCGCTCCAGGTGTTTTCACCTTCATTGCGGAGGGTCCACGTTTCCGGTAGATCACGCAGAAGCGCATCGAGAGCAGCGGGAGTGCGAGTGAGAAGCGATATTGTTTGCTGTAGGTTGTGTTCCGTCATAGATGCTCCTCCCACGGTGTCATCCGGAGCGGAGGTTTGTCCGTGGAGCGGGCGAACCGGAGTCGAAGGACCCCTGCATTCGAAGGAACCGTGAAGCAATCCTTCCACTGTAGGGGTCGGGATGACACATCTAAGATTATGTCGATCCGAACCAGTGCCGCCGCTCCGCGGCTCGGATCAAATTTTCCACCTGACCCAGCGCTGAAGCGCTGGCCTAAGATTTTTCGTCCCTTCGAAACTCTGTCGCTCGTGATGACTGCCCTAACCCTGGGGCGGTAGTGAAAGCACGTTACTCGCTACCGATACTCGAACGCCGGCCTGAAGGTCAGATCCTCCACCCCTACGCCTCAAACCTTAGCGCCTCGATCGGGTCCAGCCGCGCCGCCTTGCGCGCGGGATAGACGCCAAAAAATATTCCCACCGCCGATGAGATCGCAATCGCGATGACGACCGCGACCATCGGCACCGCCATCGGCACCGGCGTGGTGTTGCGCACGACGACCGCCAGCATCCATGCAATCGTCACCCCGATGCCCCCGCCCACAGCCGACATTACCGTTGACTCCACCAGAAACTGCATCAGGATGTCGGCCCGCTTGGCGCCCAGCGACTTGCGGATGCCGATCTCGCGCGTGCGCTCGGTTACCGCTGCCAGCATGACGTTCATGATCACGACTCCGCCAATGATCAGAAAAATGGAAACCAGGGCCACCATGCCGGAGGCAAGCGTGCCGGTGAGGTTCTTCCACAAGCCCATCAAACTGTCGCTGGCCACAATGGCGAAGTTGTCCTTGTCGTTGGGCGAAAGATGGCGGCGGGCGCGCATCAGCGCGCGGGCCTCGTCCTTGGTGCGCTCCATATATTCAGCGCCACGCGACTGTATGTTGACAGTCAGCGACCTTCTTTGCCCATACATCTTCAGCCAGGAGCGGACCGGAATATAAACGAAGTTGTCCTGCGATTGTCCGAAGGCGGTGCCTACAGGCTTGCACACCCCGATGACAGTGAACTCCTGACCATCGATCAGGACGGTTTTGCCCAGCGGATCGCGGGCAGGATAGAGTTTCTTCACCACGTCGGCGCCCAGTACGGTAACCATCTCGCGGTGCTGATTGTCGCTGTCGCTGACGTACCGCCCGCTCGCGATTTCCTCCACATCCATTTCGGCGATGTTGGCAGTAACGCCACGGATGTCCACATCCTCCAGGTCTCGGTGTTCACCGCGGACTTTGCCCGCAGTGCGGACCTCGAGGCCCACCTCCTTGGGAAGCTTCAGACCGTCGCGTAGCGCTTCGAAGTCTTCCCAGGTGATGTCGCGGTTATGCCGCTCCGCATTGATCCGGTCCTGCCAGTCAGGCACGATACCGATTTTTTCGATGAGGAAAACATTGGAGCCCAGATTGGCGATGCGCTGCGCGAAATACAGGTTCATGCCGCTGATGAGCGCGACAACCAGAATCAGGGTGGAGACCGAGAGGATAATTCCCAACAGAGTAAGAAATGAGCGCAGCTTGTGCGCGCGCATGGTCTGCAGCGCAATCAGCGCCGCCTCGCGCAGGAAGTGACGGGAATGGCGGCGCGCCTGCTTCTGAGGTGAGGAATCCATAGATGCCGCAGCTTATCAGGTATTGTATGCGGTCGAGAGTACGCACCGGGCCGGTTTGTGACGAATGCCTGTCACGTCGAGTTAGAGCGAAGACAGAGCCCGGTTGCTCCGCCGGCTGAGCCGGGCGCCTGACGAACGCGACACCAAAACAATCGT
>CAVPFD010000039.1:0-57685 GCA_963703645.1 uncultured Acidobacteriaceae bacterium | reverse complement strand
TCCTATTTGACGGAACGATCCGCGAAAACGTGGCATTCTCCAGGCCTTTCGCGAGCGAGGAAGAAATCCAGGCTGCTTGCAGGATTGCCCGCGTTGACGAATTCGCGGAGCGTTTCCCGGAAGGCTATGACACGATTATCGGCGAACGCGGCGTGAAGTTAAGTGGCGGGCAGCGCCAGCGCGTTTCGATCGCGCGCGCCATTCTGGCTGATCCTCGCATCTTGATCCTCGACGAAGCGACCTCGAGCCTGGACTCCGAATCCGAGATGTTAATTCAAGAGGGCTTGAGCCAACTGATGCGTGGGCGCACCGCAGCTTGTGGATCGCCCACAGGCTCTCCACCATTCGCCGGGCCGACCAGATCCTGGTTGTCGAAGCGGGAAGAATTGTCGAGCGCGGAACCCATACGTCGCTCTATGCGGCGGCCGAACGTACCGCGAACTCTATGACAAGCAGCACGGACTGGAGAGCAATCTGTTTTTGCCATCGAGTGAAGGCGAAATGCCCGAGACCAAAGAAATCGACGCGACCCCCGAGTGCGAACCGATCCGGATATGTTACGACTGCTGCGCGACCGCTCTGCATAGCTTGCGGATGTTCCCCTCCATAGCAATGTCCTTCCCATCTTTACCGGCATATTGAAGTGTGGTATGTCTCTCCTACTTGCGGTTTTCTATGGACATGCCAGGACAAACAGATCCGGCAATTTTAAAAACGATTGGGATTGAAAGGGAGGACAAAATTGTGACTTCCCATGGCGATTCGCATGATGGCTATCGCGGTGATGCTCACCTTAGGGAGCAGTGCGCTGCATGCTCAACAAACCTGGACGCCACTTCCGGAATCACAGCGGTGTCCTTCGAAGTGGGGGGCGGGCGATCAGCGCGGTTCGGCAATTGGATGAAGCCGGAAACGGTGCTGCGCGCCACGAAATTGATACATGCCGGCGAAACATTCGAGCTCTCATTCGTGCTCTCCCCCGATATGCCGATTATCGGCAATCGCGTTTATGATCTGGTCACGCAATACCCGGGGAAGAGCCAGAAACCGAACGCCGGCGGCAGCCTCACGGAAATCGTGATCTCTGAAATCGGCCAGGTTGGCACACAATTTGACGGGTTTGCGCACCAGATGATTGGCGGCACCTTTTACAACTGCTTTAAGCTGGATGACATCGCCACACCCAACGGCCTCACCAAGCTCGGCATGGAAAACGTCGGCACGCTGATGACGCGCGGAGTGCTAATCGATGTCGCCGCTTTGAAAGGCGTGGAAATGTTGGGCGAGACATACGCCATCACGGCGGAGGACTTGCAACAGGCGTTGGCGAAAGAAAAAATGACGCTGCAGCCCGGAGATGCGGTAATTATCAATACGGGCTGGGCTAAGCTCTATAACACGGACAAAGTGAAATATCTGAAAACGTCTCCCGGTATTGGTCTTGGCGCGGTGCAATGGCTATTAAAACAGGAGCCCATGTTGATCGGAGCGGACAATTGTTGCGTGGAGGCGAGGTATCCTGGCCAGCCCCCGGCCCTGCATCCCATGATGATTGCGGAAAATGGGATGCACCTAATCGAAAACCTGAAGCTGGATCAAGTTGCGGCGGCGCGCGTGTATGAGTTCGCGTTCATCGTCGAACCCCTGAAACTCAAGGGCGCCACAGGCTCAACGGTAGCACCGGTGGCGATTCGCTGACGAGGCGATAAGGTTCCCGATTGTTTTTTCGGCAGTTCTGCGTATGCTTGCCGGCGTGCGCGACTTCCAGGACGGGTTTCTCGGCCGCTCGCTCCTTGACCAGGGTGATAAAGGCGGCAGATGACCGGGGTAATGTGCGGTCACGGCGATAGACGAGGCCGAGTTCGCGCCGAAGGTCCACATCCGCAATAGGAATCAGCTTCACTTCGCCGGCGCGGACTTCATTGCGGGCGAAACTTGCGGAGATCAGTGACACACCCAGTCCCGCCGCGACGAAGCACTTGATCATGCCTACGCTGGTCAGCTCCATCGTGATCTGCAACTGCGCCTTGAACGGCCGAAAATGCTTGTCCAGCAGCTGGCGCGTATAGCCGGTTCGCGGAAAAATCAGAGGTTGTCGGCAATATCCTTCATACGTACGCTCTTGAGCTTCGCGGGATTACGCGGATTCACCATCAGCATCACACGATCCCGGAAGATCGGATGGATTTTCAGGCTTGGCGACTTGGCCGGAAGCGTGACAATTCCCACGTCGACCGTGCCGTCTTCCACCTTTTGCAGGACTTTGTGGCTGAAGTTGCGATAAATACTGATTTGCACCGACGGGTATGCGCGATGATATTCCGCGAAAATCTCGGGAAGCACGTACCGGCACGTCGCTCGTTGGCTCCCGAGGCAGAGCACCCCGCGCGAGTGGTGGCCTTGTCGAGCCACTGCGCGCAAGGATTCGCCCGCATGTTGACCATGCGTACGGGCGTACTCATACAGCGTCTCGCCCGCCGATGTCGAACGTACGGACTTTCGGCCCCGATCGAAGAGCCTTTCCCCGTATTCCTGCTCCAACTGACGGACCTGCGCGCTGACGGCAGGAGTTAAGAGCAGGAATAATTTATAACCCGCTCGCGAAAAACTGCCTAGTTTGGCAATTTCGATAAAAGTTGTAAGCTGGTCGAAATCAGTAATTTCAACCGGAGTTCTACCAGAACCTCGCCGCGGCTACTGCCGTGTCCAAAACTCTGATCCTGTGCATAAAAATGAGCAGCCGCCGGCCACGCGACAATCGGGTAGCAGGAATGATATTATGTCGAATTCCGCACGAATGATGGAAAGCGGGGACGAAGTCAAGCAATGGCTCTTCACGGCGGCGGAGCTTCTTGATTATTCTTACTTAGTTTGAATTCGGCATCAAGACGGAAATTTCGGCTAATATGAAGGAAATTTACCCATTTAACGGTTTGCCTGCGGCTTGGGCCTATTGTACCAGCCGCAAGGCACCGAGCATGACGCTTGCGGCATCGGGTTTGTGGCGAGTATCGAAGGCCGCAGCGCACGATATCGTCGTCAAAGGCGTGCAAATCCCGTCGTCCTTGGTGTAATAGTCGCGATCGGGCAACCCGAGGCCACCTTGAGCAACGTCCACGATCATGGCGTCGGAGTTGTCCGGGTCCTGCTCCGCTCCGGAGCGGAACATGGTCGAGTCGCCGGCGAGATGCATACTGGCAAGCAGCGGCGCGATCTCGCGCGGGCCCTTCAGCGCCTGGATCTTGTCAAGCTCGGGCTGTAGAGGCTTGGCGCCGAGCTTTTCGACCGCGGCCTCATCCATGCACGCGGCATAGTAATCCCCGATCTTCTGGGTGACGGCGTCGCGGTCCTTGGCGGCCGAGGCCTGCTCCAGAATGCCGCGTAAATAAACCAGATTGTCCTCGTACAGCTTGCCGTAAACGCTCCATGAGACCTGATCGGGCGGGATCGGGTTCTTCTTCTGCCATCCGCCGCAGGAGTAGGTGTAAAAATCCACGCACGGATCGACGGAGCGGTCCATCGCCGTAACATCGAGACTCGGCGTGTACGGCAACATGGGTTCAACCAGCGTTGTACCGGGCACGGAGCCCGGGGCAGGCGCTTGCTGTGTCGCCTGCTGCGCGAAGGCAAGGGAAGCGATGAAGCAAAATGAGAGCACGAATGTCTTACAGGTCACGAAGGTCCTCCGTGAAAAATCGCGAGATAACAGACTAGGCGGCCTAACGTTCATGATTCGGTCCCGGGGGCATACCAACACATAGTTGTCATCCCGAGGAGTCGAGGGACCGCTATAAGGGAAGGATTCCTCGCACCTCTAGGGGTCCTTTGACTCCGCACGAGTCCGCCTCGGCGGACTCGTGCTTCGCTCAGGATGGCACTTCGACCTCCAGAATGACATTCCCTGAGACCCTGGACGGCCCTACTGCTGCTTGGTCACCGCCTTCCGCATCTTGTTTTGCGGATGGGCCTTCATGTTTCCACCTTCAGCGCCGCCCATAAGCTCGTTCACCAGGGCATCGGCGTGATAGATATTCCGCAGCGACTCCATAATGGCCCGGGAGTCTACCTCAATCGAGCGGCCCACGGTGTCGCTGTATTCGAAGTTCCACGGCAGCGACTCGATGTTGCCGTCGAAGATGATGCCCACGACCTCGCCGTCCTTGTTAATCACTGGACTGCCCGAGTTGCCACCGATGATGTCCGGCGTCGAGACGGTGTCGAAAGGCGTCTTCAGGTTAATGTCGCTCTTGTGCTTCAGCCAGCTATCCGGCAGCTCAAAGGGTGGCTTGCTGCCGTGCTGCGCGGCGTGTTCGTAGGCCCCACCCATGGTTGTGAACCACGGATAGTTCTTGCCGTTCACCTTGTAGCCTTCGATCGCGCCGTAGCTCAGACGCAGCGTGAAAGTTGCGTCCGGAGGAACGTTGAACCCCTCTTTCGCAAATAGGGCCTTGCCGATCTGGGTGCCACCAAGGCGCAACACCGACTGCACTTCATCTTCATCGCGCTCGTGCAGGGCAATGGCCGAAGGCTCGACCTGCCGCATAAGCACAATCAGCGGATCGGTGCTGGCGTCTACCGCAGCCTTGCCGCCTTCATAGAGCTGTTTGCGGACGGCAACGTCGTCGAGCTTGGTTCCGGCGATCAGCTCTTTGGCGCGCTCGTCCGGCGATTTGCCGGCCAGGGCCATCTTGACCACCTCATTGTTCGCGCCCAGCTGTTCCTGCATTTCGGTCAGGCTCTCCGCGAGCTGTAGCTGGTCCAGTGATTTGTAAACCGGAGCCGTGGAGAACAATCGCTGTTCGAGGGTCGGCAGCGCCGAGTCCTGATAACCACGAATGCGCTGGTTGCTGGGCTTTTGCTTCTGTTCAGCAGAGCGCACGATGGTGCGAGCGTAACGTGCAAGTTCGCCGCGGAAGCCGGCGAGGCCGTCAACATAAATAAACGGCAGGAACATCTGCTTTTGGACGCTGACCGCCTTGCTGATTTCGCTCCAGGGATTGCCGAACTCCTGCTTGCGCTTCGGATCGGCGTTGATGAAGTCCTGCACGGCCTTCTCATTGGCGGCCTTCTGGGCCATCAAGTCCTTGTCGAGAAGTCCGCCCTGGTACCCGGTGATGGCCTTGAAGCTATTCTGCAGGCCGAACATGTCGCTTTCAGCCTCACGGGCATTCTCCGCCGACTGCGCGCTGAACTTCTGCAACATATCCACCCGTCGCGCCAGCGACTTGAGCTGCCACGGATACTGCACATCACGCAGAAACTCGAGCTGGTCCATAGTAAGCAGGCGGCCGGTGCGACCGGGATGCCCGGAAACGAAGACCAGATCTCCTTCCTTGACGCCGGTTGGAGACCACTTCAGATACTGGTCGGTCTTGGCGGGCTGATCGTTTTCGTACGCGCGGAAAAACGAGATATCGAGGTCGTAGCGCGGATATTCGAAATTGTCAGGATCGCCCCCGAAGAACGCAATATCGAACTCGGGCGCAAAGACCAGTCGAATGTCGTCATACTTCTTGTACTTGTACAAGTTATACATCGCGCCCGAAAAGAGTGTGACCACGTCGCACCGCATACCGTTGGTGGAGCATTCCTTTTCCAGGTTCGACATCACCTCGCGCTGCGCCTTGCCGGCATCGGCTGCAGACAGGCCGGGCTTCACCGCAGCGTTCACCTTGTCAGTCACGTCTTCGATGCCTTCCAGCACGATAAACTCTACGCCCGGGCACTTGGGCTCATCCGCCCGCGTCGGAGCGTAGAAGCCGTTCTTCATGTAATCCTTGCCGTTGGTGGAAAGATCGTGGACGCAACCTTGCGCGATGTGGTGATTGGTGAAGATGAGCCCATCGGCGGAGACGAATGACGAAGAACCATTTGGCGCGCGGGCGGAGGAAAGCCGCACGTGATCGAGCCACGCCTGGTCAGGAGCAAAACCGTATTTCGCTTTTACCTTGTCAACAGGGAAGTGGTTGAACAGCCACATGCCTTCGTCGGCGAAGGCCAAGGTACCGAGGCCGAGCGCAACAAGGCACAGCAGAAGAACGATGCGTATTTTCATGAAGACTCCGGACGCGGACCTGTTGGGGTCAGCGCGGTGATTTAGTCGTCCGCACAGGGGGTTCGGACGAGGCGAGCAAACGCTTAACTATAAATCCTGGCGAAGGCGTGAGGCAATCGGGGCGGGCCACAGGGGGCATTCGCTCAAATTGGGAACTACTTCATGGAGGGCTCGCGTGCCGTGCAGCTTTCAGGCCCTCCCAATCGAAACGGCCCGCCTTTAGTTGGGTGGCCCTTGACCGAATGCGACCGGCGGCGGCTGGGGCCTGCTCACGGTTAATCCCGCCACTGCTGGGTATGAGGCGGGCCACAGCCTTGCCATGCCGCGTAATCACAATTTCCTCTCCTTGCTCCACGCGGTCGAGCAAAGAGCCGATAGTGTTCTTGGCCTCGAAGGCCCCTATTTCTTTCATGCTCTTAGCCTTACAAATCGTCTAGCTTAATCTAGCCTATTTGTGCATAGCCAGTCGCCGACAACTTAAAGTATTGGGGAATAATCGTGACATAAGGATGACAGGCGGCGGAACGCTTGACTTGGTCCGCCGCCTAAGTCATTTGTTGATGTCCTCTTTGGCTTCCAGCCGCTTGATCAGGCCCTCGACGCTGGGCTTGCCCACGTCGGGCGCGGTGGATAACGCCAGCTTCATGTTCTCCGTAGCCTTGGTGTAATCACCTTGACTGCAGGCAATGCGGCCCATGCCGGCGTATGTCAGCCAGTTACCGGGATACTTTTTCTCCATCGTGCGGAAGACGGCGAAGGCTTCGTCCGGCTTCTTCTGCCGCTGGAGCTGGCGGGCATACCCATACAACTGTTGCGCATTGGCCATGCCGAGCGCCTTATTGCGCGCCGCAGTGGCCTGGTCCTTCTGGCCCATCTGGTCGAGGATGCGCGACTTGGTCATCAGGTTCTCGAAGCGCTCTTCGTTCTGGATGGATTTGTCTTCGTAGTGCAGCGCCTGGTTCAGGTCCATCTTGTTATCAACCATGTAAGTCGCGGCGTCGTCCCAGGCATCCCAGGTGTACTGCGACAATCCGCGAAGCTGGTTGTTCAGGCTGGCTTGAACGGTCTGGGGCAGGTTCACTGCAACCTTGAACGGCACAGCAACTTTGTCCCAACTCATGGTGACCACGGTCGAGTCTGGCTCGAGCTTGTCGAAGTCGTAGAGCAGGGCATTGTGCTGGTCGGTGGCTTGCGGCTTCACCGTGACCCGCAGTGCGTCTTCTTTCTGGTCGTAGCTGAAGCTTCCCCAGGCGGTGTGCATCTTGGAGAAGATGACGGTCCACTCATTCTCATTCGGAATCATGTGCAGCCCATAAGTGCCGGCCGCCAGCGGTTGGCCTTCAATCGTTACGGGATCGCTGAAGGTGATGGTCGTGTTCTCATTGGCGCCCGCACGCCAGACCTGGCCGTAGGGTACGAGTCCGCCCCAGACCTTGCGGCCATTTGCGAGCGGCCGGTGATAGTTGATGGTGATGTCGGTGACGCCGAGGCGCTGGGTCACGATCGCGTGCTGGCTCTGAAGCGGCAGGTCAAGCTGCGTGGACTGCGCGCTGCAGAGCGCCACGGCGAACAACAAACATGGAAGCAGGAGAAGGAAGCGAAGCTTGTACATGGAGCACTCCTCGTTGATGTGAGCAATTTCCGAATTGCGGTATCCCGCGAGCTTGGGTAGAGCAGGCCTTCAGGCCTGCGTCATGGGTGAATCTCCCGAGGCAGCCGGGCTTCAGCCCGGCGGCACCCGTTGGCAGCATACGCAAAGGGGCTGAAGCCCCCACTCGTACGAAAATCCGCTGACGCGGGCCTAAAGGCCCGCTCTGCCAACCCGAAGACAGAATGCGCCGCTTGGACGCACGGGCATCGGCAATCGTGAGCACCGGAGTGACGAAAGCCCCGGCTGGGACGGCGGATGTGCGGCCAAGCGGGATGAAAGCAGCGGACGTAAAGCGTTCACGGCGCGGCCATTCAAGGTAAGTTTCGCGAGGCATTAGTAGAGCGGCGCTCTAGATGCTATTACGAAACTCGGCGGCTGCTGAAGCTGGCAATGTTGTTGCCGGAATCGAGCGCGCCCACGTCAAACGGCCATTAGAGGTGTCGGAGAGAACGCGGGAGGCGATCTTGGTGTTTGTGTTGCAGGCGGGAGCTGACCAGCCGAGCGAAGTGAGGCCTGCCAGAAACGCGACCAGAAGCACTCCCGGCAGAATTCTGCGTAAAGTCATATTTATCTCCAATAGGAACTGCATTGACTGAAGGTTTGTGCTCGGACATCGCCGGAAGGCGGAAGCACTACTTAGGCAGGACTGCTCTTGTGCCCGACCGTCAACCCTGTGTTGCGAACCGGTGGAACCGGTTCGTGCCTTGTCCGAAGTAGTTTTCAGGAAGCGACTAGAATTATAGCGCCACTCCACAGGAGTCTTAATGCGCGCTGCAATTTTGACAACTCCGCAACCCGTCCAACACCGCCCGCTTTGGCTGGCTGACATTCCTCGCCCGGAAATGCAACCCGGACACGTCCTACTTAAAGTCCGCGCCTGTGGCGTCTGCCGCACCGATCTGCACATCGTCGAAGGCGACCTTCCGCTACTCCGCCAGCAGTTGATCCCCGGCCATCAGATCGTGGGCGACATCGTCGAAGGCGCCACGACTGAGCTTCCCGCGGGCACTCGCGTCGGCGTCTCCTGGATGGGCGGCATCGACGCCACCTGCTGGTATTGCCGCAGCCACATGGAGAACCTTTGCGACGCACCCACCTTCACCGGATACAGTGTGAACGGCGGCTATGCGGAATACGCCCTGGCGCGGGCCGATTTCGTTTACCCTCTGCCAACCGAGCTAGACGATCTGCACGCCGCGCCCCTGCTGTGCGCCGGCATCATCGGCTTCCGCAGTCTGCGCGTCGCCGGAGTCGAGCGCGGCGAGCGCGTCGGTCTGTTCGGCTTCGGCGCCTCCGCACATCTTGCCATCGAAGTTCTGCATGCCTGGAAGTGCGACGTGTACGTCTCCACCCGCGGAGACTCGCACCGCCGCCTGGCTGAATCAATGGGGGCGAAGTGGGTTGGCGTCGAAACCGAGAAGCCTCCGGTCGAACTCGACCGCGCCATCACCTTCGCCCCCAGCGGAGATGTGGTCGTTGCCGCGCTCGCCAGTCTGCGCAAAGGTGGAGTCGTCGCCATCAACGCCATTCATCTCGATCGCATTCCGCAGTTCGATTACGACCATCTGTTGTGGGGTGAGCGCCAGATTCGCAGCGTCGCCAACATGACCCGTGCCGATGCCCGCGACTTCCTCCATCTTGCCGCCGAGATCAATCTGCATCCCAAGGCGACATCGTTCCCGCTCGACCAGGCGAACGAAGCACTGGCCGCGGTCAAGAGCGACGCGATTGACGGCGCAGCAGTGATTGTGACGTGAGGAAGCTGGGTGCCCCGTTCGAGCTGGGTGCCCCGTTCTAGCCTTCCTTTGGCTAGGGCGGGAGGACTATACAGCCGAATTAAGTTGCGAATTTCCGCAGATTGGAATTGACCACGCTCTCTGGTCGCTCCACCGCTGCTGCGTAGCAGTTGTCATGTTTAGGGCGTCCCCGGTCGTCGGACTTGCAGTCCTCAGGCGGGACAGGATACCAGCATATCCAGCAGGCTAGAATAACTCTGTCCGGTATCAGGATAATTTTCTCCGTTATAAGGGCTAATGTGCGAGGCTCCCAACAGCCCGACGAAACTTGAGTTCTGCTGTTGAAGCCCGGAACGTCGATTAGACATTCCCGGGCGGTTGCAGCGCTGCTCAAAACTGCTCATTCTGCGATAAATGTCCGTCGGCTGGCCGCGGCGAATCAAGGCCAGCCACGCATTGCCTGCATTTCGGAGTGCCAGAATGCAAAATTCCGGATTGACAGGCTGCACCGCACGGGAGGAGACTGGTGCCCCAGATTGCAGGGGCGAGTTTCCTCACCTGCAGTCTTAGAGGTAAAGCAGGCCTTCGCGCGCTCTTGTCGTAGGTTTTCGTGCTTACGGCAGGAAAGGGGAACAACCATTCTCTCTCAGAAGGAGGAGCCAAATGCAAAGTCGTAGGAACGTTATTGGCGTGTTCTTACTCGTTCTGTGTGTAGCCGTGGGTATTGCGGCGGCGTTGTCGTTCTTGTTCAGAGATGTTCAAGCCACCACGACAGCGCAGGAGACGGATACGTACGGAATAAACAATTCACGGGCAATCGCCGGCGATTACGTTGACAGCAAAGGGATCCAGCACGGCATGATCCTGGGTGGGACGAACGCCTTTATCAGCGCCGACCGGGCAGATTGCGTAAGCGCTCCCAGTTCGACATCCATCGCCTTCTATGGCATCAACAACGCGGGTGCCGCTGCGGGATGGTGCACCAGCACCAGCGGTCCTGAAATCGGGTTTACGTGGGCCAAAGGAAAATTCACTGACATCACCATCGCGGGCGCGACACTCGTGAATGCGAATGGGATTAATGACAGTGGGGCGGTGGTAGGCACCTACATCGACTCGAACGGCGTTCAGCATGGATTTTTGCTGCAGGGCGGGACCCTCACCAAGTTGGACCCGCCGGGTACCGTAAGTTTGAATACGGCATGGGGAATCAACAACGCAGGTGTGATCACCGTATTCGGCAGCGACGCCAACGGGATGTACCTGTCGTTTACTACCGCCGACAAGGGCCAAACCTACACGCCGTTTCACGCGCCCGGAGAAGGGGCGACCGGGACGGCCATCCATGAAATCAACAACAACGGAGACTTTGTCGCCACCTATTTCGATTCCTCCGGCAACCGTCACGGCGTACTGTATAAAGGGGGCACCTACTACCCGTATGACGACCCCAACGGCGTAGGCAGCACCCGGGGTGACGGCATCAATGACATGGATGTCATGGTTGGCCGTTATGGCTCTGGTGTCTACGGCGGCACTGGTTTTCAAGCGTTTACAACACCGTGAAGCGAGTACGTGACCTGAATTTGCAGTTCGGGGCGACGGGCCTCCCGTCGCCCCCGCACTTGTACCAAAAGCCGAATGCCCGGTGGCGAATCCGTTGTGTCGCCCCTTCGGGGCACGGGCGGCGGCAACGCTGTGCAAGATTGCTCACTCTGGCATAAAGCTTCGTCGTAACCCGGATCTGCCGCTGGGTGCCCCGTTCTAGCCTTCTTTGGCCAGGGCGGGGGATTCTTGCCCAAGTCACATCCGCCATAAACCGGCTTTCCTGTTAGTGGCGCGCTGAAATGGATGTATGCTGGGGTAGATTCCCGGCGCTGGAGCTCACGGTGGAAGCATGGAACGTCCTCGGCGCAACGCGCCGCTTCTCATCACTCTCGCCTCGCTGTGCCTCGCCTGCCCGATTGCCCGGGCGGAGACCGGCATACTTGTGCTGCATGTGGAAGACAAGGATGGTCGTCCAGTCGTTGGCTTGGAGATTGGGGTCAAGGGCGACGGCGGATCAGCAATCACAGATCGCAAGGGCCAAGCCCGAGTTCCGTTAGCGCCACAGACTAAGGAGAACAGTTCGGTCTCTCTCCTGATTGTGAAGCCTCCTGCGGGCCGAGACTTGGTGATGGTCTCACCTTGGGACTCTCAGGCCCGCGTTCCCCCGTTTCAGAACGAGTCAGGTAACTTCGTAGGGGTTGTGGTGGTGCAGCGCGGCGACCTCGAAGCATTGAAGAGCGGCACGGTGTTGAAAGCGGCGGTGCAGCAGATCAACAAGGCGAACGCGCCCAAGAGTGCCGACAGGCTGGCCGCGCCAGAGAACCCCAAAGCGAACCTCGAAGCCGTTGCCAAACAATACGGTCTCAGCCCCGAGGATCTGGACAAAGCCATAAAAGCTTGGGGTACGAAAACCACCGATCCCTATGACGCGGGGTTGGCGGCGTTGTATGAGCGAAACTACAGCCGGGCTACCGTCGATCTGCAAGACTCGCTGAACCAACGGGAGGAGAAATTAGCTTCGGACCAAGCGGCAGACCAAAAAGCGGTGGCTGATGCCGCGTTCTTTTTGGGATCCTCGCTTCACGAGCAAGGCAAGTACAAGGAATCGGCGGTGGCATTACAGCGCTGCCTGCAAATCCGACCGGATGACGCGACGGTTCTCAACAATACCGCCCTCAGCTTGGACGAAGCAGGCGACTACGCGGCCGCCGAGCCGCTCTTCAGGCGTGCCTTGGCGATCAACGAGAAAGCGCTGGGGCCGGACCACCCGGAGGTGGCAGCCAACCTTAACAACCTGGCTATGCTGCTTTCGGCAAAAGGCGACTACGCCGGAGCTGAGCCGCTGTACCGGCGCGCTCTGGCGATCGACGAAAGAGCGCTAGGGCCGGATCATCCGAACCTAGCGCCGCCGCTCAACAACCTGGCCGCGCTGCTTTACGCCAAAGGCGACTATGCAGGAGCCGAGCCGCTCTACCGGCGCGCTCTGGCGATTGATGAGAAGGCGCTGGGGCCGGATCACCCGGGTGTAGCGACGGACCTTAACAACCTGGCCGAGCTACTTCGGACACAGGGTGACTACGCGGGAGCCGAGCCGCTCATGCGACGAGCTCTGGCGATTGACGAGAAAGCGCTGGGACCGGATCACCCGCAGGTGGCAATCAACCTCAATAACCTGGCCGAGTTGCTTTACAACAAAGGCGATTACGCGGCAGCCGAGCCGCTCTTCCGGAGCGCCCTGGCGATTGACGAGAAAGCGCTGGGGCCGGATCACCCGCAGGTGGCAACCAACCTCGATAACCTGGCCCTGCTGCTCTACGCTAAGGGCGACTACGCGGCAGCCGAGCCGCTCTACCGGCGCGCTCTGGCGATTGATGAGAAAGCGCTGGGGCCGGATCACCCGCAGGTGGCAACCAACCTCAATAACCTGGCCCTGCTGCTCTACGCTGAGGGCGACTACGCGGTAGCCGAGCCGCTCTACCGGCGCGCTCTGGCGATCTGCGAGAAAGCGCTGGGGCCGGATCACCCGCACACTCGGTTAGTCCAAAAGAACTTGGATGATCTTCTTCAGAAATCCGCCCAAGCCGCCGCACCGAAAGCGAAAAATTAAGCCGGATACCGCATGTCACGATGAGTTGGCGGCGCTGTTGGAGCCCCATCACCAGAGCCCGCAGGGCGGAACAATCGTGGCCCAGGACGTGAGTCCTGGGTAGGCGTTGATTTTGTTTGGGTGAGCCCCTGGGGCGGCACAACCGATGACGTGCCAAAACAAATTGTGCCGTCCCTGCGGGACTCGGATTTCACCTTAACCCTTACCCAGGGCTCACGCCCTGGGCTACGTTTGTTCCGTCCTCCGGACTGGATCACCATGCTCAACCGATCCTTAGCGATGCCATGTCGGGGCCTCTTACCTTCGTAACCCCACGGTGTGACGCACGTCACTAACTTTTCCCCTCATTTATGGTTAGGTTGGGAATGTGGTGGGACGGGCTGTCTCCTACCCTTTCGCCAAAAGCAGGCGAAAATGGTGGGGCACCCAGCTTCGAAGACAAATGACCCTCGAGAAAGAAGAGGGGATATGTCTGTCAAAACCTGCCACCACATCAAAGTGGACGGCACACTCTGTCAAGCTCCCGCGCTGCGCGAGCGCGATTATTGCCGCTTCCATCTCCAAACCCTGGGACGGCGCATTCGCATGGCGCGCGCGAGGGCGCGGCGCGAACCCTATCATCTTGTCCTGCCGATACTGGAGGACATGAACTCCGTCCAGGTGGCCCGTATGCAGGTGTTGGACGCGCTGGCCGCCGGCCTGGTCAGTGAAAAATGCGCTGGGCTATTCCTGTACGGCCTGCAGGGAGCTTCCAGCGATTTGCGCAGCGCAGTTGCTCCGCGCCTGGGCGTGTACGACGAGCAGATCGACACCGCTCCGCGCGCCGAGGAATATGCCCATTTCGAGGAGGAATTTGGTCTGCCGCAGGACCTCGACCTGACCAAGCCGCCGGAGGTGCTCTTCCCGGCCGCCACGGCGATGCCGGCAGTTGCGGCATCGCCGGCGATTGATCCCGAGGTCGCCCGGCGCCTGGAGCGCGAGGAGAAGTATCGCAAGGTGACGGCCCTTGAGGTGGAGCTCGACCACTTGCGCCAGGAGCAGGGTCAGGAAGCGTACGAGCGGCGGTTGCGAGAGCTGCAGCGGGCCGACGACTTGCGCCGGCAGCACGAGGAACGGAAGCTGGTGCAGGCTCGCTATGTGGTGGAGGCAGACCAGCGTAACCAGGCGACGGAGCAGCGGATGGCCGCGGATTTTCGGGCCTGGGAAGAGAAGCAGTATGGGCCGCGCAAGGAGGAGGCGGCGGCGACGGGCAGCGAAGTCGCCAAGAAACCTTCGGCTACGGTGTCCGACGAGGAAGCAGCGTCCGCGACCAGGGAGGAAAAGAGCGGGACGTAGCCGTCTGCGGCCACGAAGCGAACTGGCCCCGTGCTTGACCAGAGGGAAGTACTGCGAACCGCAGATCCCTCGGCTCGGATTACCACACCGCCAGGCGCAAAACCGGCGCCCGTCGAGGATCCGGTCAGCCCTCGGTCGGGATGACAAGAGTGGAGAAGGCTTCAGCCGCGGGCATGATGACAAGCGAGAAAGGACGGAAAGCCGTCGTTCGAAACGAAGGACTGTGATGCACGAACACCCGAGTCCCGCTGTGCGGGACGAAAGAGGATAGCCCCGCCCTTCAGGGCGGGGTAAGGATGCGATTTTTGTTTGAGCCCCCTTCAGGGGGCGGCACCAGCTCTGAGGTCGATGAAGACCGAGGATTAAGACGATGGGTTGCGGAGACGATCAGACTAGGAACGTGGTTAGCGGCCAACGATCCGCCCAAAGTGCGCGGGTGACAACGCTGACAACTGACGAAGGGCAACTAGTAACTGCTGCTAAGTCCTTACGGCGCAATTATCAACGTGTAAACCGCTATGGCTCTATTACTTGCAAGGGTTTTTTCGCTAAATACTTGATTCTAGGTGAGCGCATGGGAGGGGGTATCAGAGAGCAGCACGGTGATAGGGGATCATGGCGAACGGTCGCTTCGGCAAACTGGAACTTTGTGCGATGCCTGCGACCAAGGTGTAAATTTATTTACGGCAGGTACTAAGCACTATTTCGCAGAGGAGAAATCATGAATAAGCCTGTTTATATCGCTGCCTACAACCAGTCGAAGTTTGGAAAGCTGATGGACATGACGGTGCCGCAAATTATCTCCAATGCGGTAACCGGAGTGTGCGAGCAGATTAAAGTACCGCCCTCGAGTATTGACGTTGGCGCTGTCGGCTCGGCCTGCAACTTCACGTTGAACAAGCAAGGACTGCTCTCGGGCCTGGTGGCAACCGTCCCCGGGACTGGCCGCCAAGCCGATCGAGTCGGTCGAAAATGCCTGCGCCTCCGGCGGTCAGGCTGTGCTGTCGGTCATCTACAAGCTGCTTTCGGGAGTAGGCGATGTTGGAGTGGCCGTCGGCTACGAAAAGATGCGCGACAACGATGGCAAGATGGACGGCAAACTGATAGGCGAGGTCCTGGGATACTACTCGCATCCCGATGAGCGCGCCGGCAAGGTTTTCGTCTTCCCGCACCTGTTCGCCGAGATCATGCAGTGCTACATGCAGGTCCATGGCGTCACGGAGAGCGACCTGGCGCAGATTGCGGTGAACGAATATCAGAATGCGAAGTACAACCCGTGGGCGCAGATGAACAAGGTGCAGATCACGCTGGAGCAGGCGATGAAGATCGAAGGCATCAATCGCTACGTCGTCGATGGACTGCCGTTGAAAACCTACGACTGCTCGCAAATTACCGACGGCTATGCGGCGCTTATCGTCGCGACCGAGGAAGGGCTGCGGAAGCTCGGAGTGGCGAAGGCAGATTGCGTGGAGATTGCTGGCTATGCGCAGGCGACCGACCCGCTGCAGAAGGAGGGTCGCAACACGCTGTTCCCAACCGGCGCGTATACCGCCATGAAGAAGGCGTACGCGATGGCTGGCGCCACACCGGCCGACGTGAACGTCGCCGAAATCCACGACTGCTTCACGGTCGCTGGCGCGATGGGGACCGAAGTCATCGGCAAGGCTGCCCCCGGCAAGGGCGCGCGTTACTGGGTCGACGGG
Organism: uncultured Acidobacteriaceae bacterium; assembly: GCA_963703645.1. GTDB lineage: Bacteria > Acidobacteriota > Terriglobia > Terriglobales > Acidobacteriaceae > Bog-257. The sequence goes on along the minus strand of CAVPFD010000039.1, from coordinate 41,550 downwards.
AAGGCCGCCGTGGATGGCGAGTGCGCCATCAATATGTCAGGCGGGTTGATTGCGAAAGGCCATCCGGTAGGCGCAACCGGCGTGGCAATGTTAGGGAACTGTTTCTGGCAACTGAAAGGGAAGGCGCCGAAGGAGATCCAGAGGAAGGATGCGAAGGTGGCTGCGACGTTCAACATCGGCGGAGCTATGTGCGCCTCCGTCTGCACGGTGTTGCGTAATCCGGCGTAAGTGGATGACGCCGGCTGTTTGTGCGCTCGTCGAAAGAGGAGAAGGCAGTACCTGCGGTTGAGTTGGGAGAGAGACAATTTGTCGGGTGGCGTGACGACGCAGGGCATTTGACCTGGGCCTGTGCTTGACAAGTCGCGTTATACTTCCCGTTCAGCAGATACTCTCCATGCCGATGTCATCCGCGAAACCGCAACGCTGGGTAGTGCTCAGCATCGACGACGACGAAGTCGCGCTGCGGGTTCGCAAGTTACTGCTGGGCAGTGCCGGATACGAGGTGTTGACAGCTTCGTCGGCTGAGGGCGGTCTCGAACTGCTACGAGATAATCCGGTTGATCTGGTGATCGCCGATCATTTTTTGAGCGCCAAGACAGGAACGGAAATCGCGCGCGAGATGAAAGAGCTGAAGCCCAACGTGCCGATTCTCATTGTCTCGGCCACCACCGAAAAGCCCGCCGGACTTGAATTTGCTGACGGCTTTCTTCCCAAAGGCGAAGCTCCCGATGTGTTGCTGGCGACAATTGCGGAGCTGCTCAAAGCTTGATTCGCGAATGCGGGCGCGAAGCATCGTCGAGCGCTCTGCGCCATGCGACGCAACGCAAACGTCGCCCTGGCCATGCAGTAAAATTAGTGCATCAGAAAACTTGGGCCCTGTAGCTCAGATGGATAGAGCAGCGGTTTCCTAAACCGTTGGTCGGCAGTTCGACTCTGCCCAGGGCCTCCAATTTCTGGGCCGCCTATCCATTTCTCGATCATGTCGCACAGAAGGAAGACTGCTGCCGGCACGATCACCGCGGGGTCAAATTCGGCGGAGGCGATCTAACAACACGTAGCCCGACGTGATCTCTGTTAGTAAGATTCGGGTGCTTGTCAGTTCATCCAAGGTGCGCGTTCTCCTCAGAGTTGCGGGCCGTTCGCATGTAGAGCGGGTGGATTCGATACCGGTGCCTTAGGAAAAGGCCCCGAGGCTTTCTTCAGTGTGACTTCGTCGAACAACAGCGAAGGAACGACGTACGACACGACCGGCATGTTCGTTGCCGCACTGATATCGCCGCTCATCCCAAGCATCATGATCGAAGTGAAACCGGGGACAAAAATGGAGTCGTACACGACTGGCTTGTCGCCGACCGCCAATATGTCTTTGAATGCCGCCACTGTTATGGAGGGCAATTGCTCCCCGTGCATCAGCTCCTCGTGGCCGTCAGCATAAAGCTTGTACACCTCGAGCATATTGTTCCCTGGTGCGGAGGCTCCCTGCATCATGGACATCGCCATCTGAATAAACTCGCCGCTCGAACCGCCAGCGCGGCGCACCACGACGCCGAAGTCGTATCCACGCGCCTTGGCGTGCGCCAGCAGCATGCGCCGGAGTTCCTGGTCGCTGGCGGATTTGGTGGCGGTGAAGATCAGGTTGCTGGGCGTAGCGGAGATGCCACGGTGGCTCCCGGTGCTCTGCACTGCTCCAGCGATAGGCGTCCGCGAAGCAAGAACCAACTTCAGGACCCCTGACTCCACGACCGTATTGACTCGCGCCGGCACGCCATCATCGTCAACGGAATACGTGCCCATTAGCCGCTGGCCCTGAAATGAATCGAGACCAGGGTCGTCCACCACGTTGACAGAATCTGGCAAAACCCGGCCGCCGACTCTATCGCTCAGCGTGCCGCCTCCGAAACGGGTCGCCATTTGTTCGAGAAACGCCTGAGCCCGCGGATTGTCGGTGACTGGATTGCGTGAAGCAACTAGCGCAGGTGCGAAAACCTGAGCAAAAATCTCGGCACCAGCTTCACCTTCAAAGAGCATGGGGCCGTTGTAGCGGTCTAACGATCCAGCCGTTCGCAGCTTTTGCAGGCGCGCAACCATCTGCTGTGCCCGCCCGGCCAGTTCTTGCGCGGAGAGCTCGGCTGGCGAGTTCAGGAATATTTGCTCAGTATCCTGCAGCGGAATCCCATCTTCGGCTTGTGCCGTCGCCTTGATCTCGACCAGTGTCAGCGCATTGGATTTGGTGTATTCCGTGCCCTCACTATTGAGATAGCGGGTGTAGACATTGCGCACTTCAATGGATACCTGGGATGACTCCAACTCCGGCATCTGGCGGAACACTGAGGAAGCCTGCCGCGCTGCTGCCTCCAGGACCGAAGTGTCGATTGAGGGCAGTTTCGGCCTTTCGGAATACTTATTGGGCCGCTCCCGACTGAAATCGGGTACATCGTCCCCATGACTCTGGTTCTGCAATGCCGCCTGCTTGGCCGCAAGCTGCTCCACTGCCCTCTTGTACTCCGCGTCGGTGGCGAGCCAAATCTCGCGGCGGATCTCGTTGTAATCGTCGTCGATCACGATCTGCTGTCCGGCGCTGAAGCCGCCCCCCGGGCGAGGGCCAAGAGAGAGGAAATTACTGTTGTCGAGCTTGTAGTCGCCAACACGAAGCTCCACATGCAGGAGACGCGAGTGGGTGTCATGAGATGTTAGGAGGCCACCCAGGTTAGCGGAAACGGAAACCCCGGTAATTTCCTGCATGCGGTACGCCAGGAAGTAGGGCTTCGCCAGTCCGGTAAGCTGCATAGCCAGGGACCGTGCCATTTCGTCCCGCATGGCTTTCATGGGAACGTCGTCTGCCACAACGCCCGGGCATGTCAGGGCACCTGTGCTGAGCAGTAAGAACAGGCATGCGATTCGGTTGACGATTCTTCCCATTCGGATGGTCCCGAAATCCAGACTTGGCGTTGCTACGGCTTAACCGAAGGTGCCGGTAGAACAGGCGCCCGCTGTTGTGACTTCGCTTTCAACTGCACTTCCATCTGCGACACCAGTAACCCGGGAGAAACCGCAGAGACTGGGACCCAGCCCGATTCCGCGCCGCATAGGCCGTTGAAGACGCCTACCTCATCGTCGGCCGCCACAATCTTGCTAAACGCGATAAGTGGGGTGCCGATCAGGTCCAAGCCTCGAACCAGTTCCTCGCGGCCGTCGGGATAAATCCTGTACACCAACGTAGGCCGCACGCTAAAGGCGTTGGGAGTGAATCGCTGAGTGAAGGTGAAACCACCTTCAACGTCTTCGAAATACAAACCGTACGGCTTGTTTGCTGCTTTCACCAGTTCGATGAGTTTCTTCTTCAACTCGGCACGTGAGACCTGTTGACTGGCCTGCACGATCAGGTTCGACTGGCGGGCTGCCACGTCATAGCCCTGCTGGCGGCGGCCATGCGCGTTGGACTGAGGAAAATCGGCGATCGGAGAGCGCGACATCAAGAAGTTCTTCAGAATTCCATTCTCCACGACCGTAACTCGAGCCGCCTGCACTCCTTCATCGTCATACTTGTAATAGCCGACGAGGTTTTCCTTTCCTACGCGGGATTGCGTGGGATCGGAGTACACGGACAGAAAATCGGGGAGAACACGCTGGTTCACCTGTTTTTTGAAGGTCTGAGCGTCCTCTTGACTTTTCTGCCGGGCTCCTTCGACACGATGTCCGAATATCTCGTGGAAAAACACGGCACTGGCGCGTCCCGACAAGATCGCAGGACCTGTGTAGGGTTCCGCAACCGGAGCATTGAGCAGTTGAGCAAGTTTGTCGCTTAACTGGTCGATGGCGGCAAAGACCGTTTCGTCGCTCGGCAGGGCATCGAGGCTGAACGCCATGTAGCTAAGATGCAGCGGCAATTGCATACCGTCCGCGGCCCTGGTGGCGGCATTGACCATGATCCGGTAAAAGGGCATGGAGATCTTGATCACACTACCTTCGCTATTCACGAATCGCCGCGTCTCAATTTCTCCTGAGATTTCAACTGTTCCCTGGAGAACGGCGGGGTGCTTAGTAAATTGCGCGCTGTAACGACGCGCCTGCTCTTCGGCTACCTTGCGATCGAATCTGAAAGGAGCCTCGGGCTCGATGTACTGCCTCGGAGACTCATGCGAAAAGTCGGCTGACTTGTCCTCTTGCTCGGCTTTGACTTCGCTAGCGGTCTTGACACCCTGCCAGCGCTCTACCGCAATCTTGTACTTGCGGTCGGTCTCCGCCCATACCGCCCGCTGTAAGACATCGATAGGTCCCTCGAGAGGCATGGGGGTCTCACCAAGGCGCTCGACGAAACTGTTCATGGAAGGCCCGGTTTCGCCTGCATGCGTATTGTCGAGGGCATAATCGCCGACACGGAGGTCGGCATCGAGCACGCGTGTGCGCAAATCCGTGCTGGACATCAAGGCCCCAAACGAAGCACTGACCTGAATCGCACGATTGTCAGTGAGTTGGTACGCTAGAAAGTAGGCCGGAACCGGCTCTTTCTTCAAGTTATCGAAAGAGCGGTGCAACTCCTGTTGCAAGCCGGAGAGAACCGGATCGGAAGCCACGTCCTCGGAAACATTCGCGGCAGGGGATGCCGCGGACCGTGCTTCCGCTGGAACGCCACTCAACTCGAAATTTACGTTGATTGTGGTTTGAACCAGGACCGGTTTCCCGTCGAGCAAATACGGCCTGTAGCGCCACTGCTTCACGGCGTCCATGGCCGCCTGAGTCAGCATCGGATGGCCGCTGAGGACCTGCAAGTCCTGCACGGATCCATCTTTTCCAATGACCGCCTGCAAGACTACGGTGCCCTGCACCCGTGCCTGGCGAGCGAGTGGCGGGTAGGAGGGTTGCACTTTGGAAATCAGCAGACCTAGCGATGTGCTTTGGGCAACCTGGACGTGCTGCGGCGGGTTATCGCTTTTCGAGGCAGGGAGAGTGCTATCGAGGGCCGGGCTGATTGCAGCTCCAGTAGAATTGGTCACTGATGTCGCAGGTTTCACTGTGCTGCGTAGCTGCGCATAGACAGCCTCGCGAGCGGAAGACAGCCGGAAATTACACTCTGCGTTTGGCTTATCGCAGGTCAGAGTCCCCCACCGCAGCACGTCGATAGCGTCCATGTCAGCCGGATCAGCAGGCATCAGGGGGGCAACTTCATTTTCTAGATTTTTCAGCGCCGGATCGCCGGCCATCCAGCGTGCCTTCGCCGAACTCTGTCCGTGAATCCGCAACAGCGCGAATTCAGCGCTTCCTGCGTGCTTTGCAGGATTGGGCAGCACGAACCAAGCCTGCTGTTTCAGCCGTTGTTGCCCATCTTGACTCTGGTTCGAGGCGGCAGGGGATGGCGCAAGCCGGCCCAGCCGCTCCCTCGAATTGGAAACGGCATCCATGTCGGAGTCTTGCGCTTCCAAAAGAACCTGTCCCTCACCGACAGCCAGTTTCGAATACCTCAGAGAGTCGTCGTTCCGTCCGAGCTTTTCATAAAGCTGGGCGAGGTGATCGCTGACTGTTGGGCTTTGAGACAACGTCCACGAGGCCATGATGTATTTTTCGGCTGAGGCGAAATCACCACGCAGGAACTGAATCCATCCCAGCGTGTCCCAGGCCGCGGAGAGCGCTCTCGTCCGCCCGTAGGCGCCGGGCGTTAAGGGATCGAGCGACACCGCAGCCAGGCCGGAGGACTCCATCGAAACAGCCAGCTTTGCGTGTTGTTCAGCGCGATCGAGGTCAAGGTTGTGCTCAGCCATCGCCCAAGCCAGCGCATTCCATCCCGGTCCCGACGAAGTCAGAGCAGCCGCCTTGTCGAGTTCCGCGACGCCGGAGGCTTGCTGTCCTTGGTCAAGGTAGCATCGAGCAAGCCCGACATGCGGTCCTGCGTTCTCCGGTGTGAACTGGGCGGCGAGTTGGTATTGGGGTATGGCTTGATCGCACTGTTTGGCAGAACGTAGGCTTTCCGCCAGATTCATGTGTGCATAACGGTCGCGCGGGTTGATCTCGATCTGTTTGCGGAATTGAGCAATCGCCGCATCATAGTTCCGCTTGCGAGCATAGACCCGGCCGAGATTGTTGTAGGCAAAAGTGCTCTGCGGGGAAACGTCGATTTGCCGCTTGAACGCCTCCTCCGCCTGCGTGAGTTCGTCCAGTTCCAGATAGCACAACCCCAGCAGGTTCCACGCACCGTTGTGTAGCGGATACATTTCGGTCACGCGGATTGCTAACGGGATTGCGCTCCCACAGTCGTTCATTGCGTGCGCGCTGGAAGCGTTGGCAAACAGGGTATTCGCATCTTGTCTCGCCACCGGAGCAGGTGAGGGAGGACTGGCAGGTTGTTCCCCGGGCTTCCCGTAGAGGCGGAAGTTGACCTCGACATTGATCATCACCGGTACGGGTTGGCCGTTCAGGGTTGCGGGTTCGAACTTCCACCGCTTTACCGCTTCGATTGCTTCCTCGTCGAGACCGTGACCGACTGAGCGACTCACCTTGATGTTTGATGGTTTTCCATCTGCACCCACGACCAGCCAGAGCACGACGGTGCCTTGGATCTTGTTCTGCCGTGCTTCCTCTGAATAATTGGGATCAGGTGCGAAGATGGCCCGCGGTGGTGTTGCGCACGGACCCTGGTCGGATGGATGGTTAGGTCCACAGACCGAGTACGGCGTTTGCGCACCGGTCTGGCCCACCGCTCTGCACACCAGTAGGGCAATCAGTATTCCGAGCAGACGGAAGCGGCCAGCCATGGAAGGATATTACCCCCAAGTTGCTCGGCCAGAGCAGTAAATTCCGCCAGGGTTACTTAGGTTACCCGAGCGATATTAGAGGAGACGCATGTGTGTTCGCTGCCAGTGCGACTCTGAGCTGGCGACCTTGTGCCAGCGAAGCGCGCGACTGAGCTGCAGACAAACGCTTGAACCGTTTTCGCGATTTCTAGACCTCCGGCTATGTACGGCACACCTCCCTCGACACGGAGCCTGTGATAGGATTCCTGCCATCTCCATTGATAGCGATGCCGTGTCGCTCAAGTTGTGTCCTCTTGGCGTCAAAGCGGCGCGACTGCTGGACACTCAAAGATCGCTCCTATGCGTCCTTCACACATCCGCGTTTTCATCTTCGCATTGGTGTCGTTGGCATTTATCGGTTGGGCAATCCCGACGGCGGCCAATTTCATCATTGAGTACAACTGGTGGAAAGAGGTCGCGCAGGTCAATACTTGGTTCAGCATGCTGTGGTACAGCATTGCTCCCGCAGCCGTAGGCACTCTGGTGGCCTTCATCGCACTTTACGTGGCTCATGAGCGCGGTTTGCACTTCGCCGGCGTCCGACAACGGGATTACCCCGTATACTCCCGCCTGATTCCGATCGGCCTGGCCTTGGTAGCGATGGCGTTCGCGTCCGCCTCAATTGACTTCTGGACGGTCATGCGCTTTTTCGGGTCGCGTGGGATTGCCGCCCCTCCCGACGCCTGGCAGGACCGTGTTTTTTCGCACGCTTTGCCGTTCTACCTGTTCGATCTGCCTTTCTATTCGGACCTGCTCGGATTTGTGTTTGTTTTGGCAATTCTTTCCGCCCTACTGTTCTGGGCCACAGCTCGTGGATGGCAGTTGGTCGAACGGGCCCGATACGGGCGCCTGATAGACGGGCGAACGACAACGATTGATATCGGGGAGCTACCTGCGTTTGCCGGGCGCCACACGGGCCCCTTTCGTCCGAGTACTTGGAGTGATTTTGTTGCTTGGTTTTGCCGTCTGGGTTTATCTGGGCAACTACGAGCTGCTCTTCAGCTCTCACGCCTTCATGACTGGCGCCGATTACGTGGACGAAAAGGTGACACTTCCTCTACGCTGGCTCCTCATTATTTCTGCTTTGGCGGCACTGCCACTGGTTTGGATGTCGAGATTCAAACAGGCGGTCGTCCTCGTGATGTCCTGTTTTATTCTGCAATTGGCTGCACCGGCTATCGTTCGTGCCGTCTACGTGCGACCGAATGAGATCTCGATCGAACGGCCCTACATCGAGCGGCACATTCAAGCTACCACTGCTGCGTTTGGCCTTAACCGCAACGCCACCGAAAGCCCCTTTACACCTTCCGGCCAGGGCGTGGTCGACCCCGTCCAGGACGCGACGCTGCTGGCTAATGTTCGGCTTTGGGACCTTCGAGCCTACGGCGCGACCATCACTCAGATTCAAGCGCTACGCCCTTACTACACTTTCCCCGACACTGATGTTGATCGCTACTTCATCAACGGCCGCATCAAGCAGGTACTGCTGTCTCCCCGCGAAATTGATGTTACCCAGTTGTCCGCTGAGGCGAGCGAGAGCTGGATCAATCCGCGTTTCATTTACACGCACGGCTTTGGCGTAGTCGTGGCAGAGGTCAACAAGATTACGCCTGACGGCCTGCCGGTCCTGCTTATCGAGAACGCTCCTCCGGAGATCAAATCGCCGGGGTTTCAGCTCTCGCGGCCGGAGATCTACTTTGGCGAGAGGACCCAGGATCCAGTCTTTGTTCACACCGCCCGCGAAGAGTTCGATTATCCCTCCGGCGACCAGAACAAGTATTCGACCTACCAGGGCACCGGCGGTTTCCCTGTCGGCTCTTTCCTTCTGAAGGTTGCCGCCGCGATTTCCCAGGGCGAGCCGAACATTGTTTTCACGGGGTATCTCACCGGGCAAAGCCGCATGATGATCTATCGCAAGGTGGAAGCGAGATTGGCGCATCTGGCCGGTTTCTTGCACTGGGATCAGGATCCCTACCTGGTGATTACCGATGACGGCAGGCTGGTTTGGATGGTGGACGGCTATACAACTTCTCTCTCTCATCCCGTATTCGGCGCCCCTTCCTGTGGCCGGGATCGAGGAAGGCGCAAATTACATTCGCAATGCGGTGAAAGCTACTGTGGATGCCTACACGGGAAAGATGTCTTTGTATGTATTCGATCCGAGCGACCCGATCATACAGGCTTACCAGAAGCTGTTCCCCAAGTTATTCCTGCCCGCGTCAGAAATGCCCGCCGATCTGCGCCGGCACGCCCGGTATCCGGAGGCGCTTTTTCGCACCCAGGCCGAGGCGTACCGAATCTTTCATATGCGCGATCCGCAGGTGTTCTACAACAAGGAAGACATCTGGGAGATCGCGCGCGACCTGTTCGGCCAGTCTGGGCAACCAGAGCCGATCGCGCCGACCTACGTCGTGGCCACGTTGCCGGGGGAGAAGCAACCTGAGTACCTGCTGATTCTGCCTTTTAGCTCCGCGCGGCAAGGACAATTTAATCGGATGGATGGCTGCCCGATGCGATGGGGACCAACTCGGGAAACTGGTCTTTTATCAACTCCCCAAGCAGCAATTGATGTACGGCCCGATGCAAATTGAATCGCGCATCGACCAGGACCAGAACATCTCCAAGGACCTTACGCTGTGGAACCAGCAGGGCTCGCGCGTGCTGCGCGGCAACATTATCGCCCTTCCTGTGACGGGTGGTTTCCTTTATCTCGAGTCCATTTACATTCAGGCGACCGAGGCCCGTATGCCGCAGCTTAAGAAGGTGGTGCTGGCTATGGGCGACCGGCTGATCTATCGGGACACCTTCGACGAAGCCTTGGCCGACCTGACGGGAGCACCGGCGCCGGCGGTCGTTCCTTCCGCTCCCGCTCGAGCTTCGGCGGCGAGTGATAAGAACGAACCCTCGCTGGCTGAGCGCATCCACCGCCTTCGAGATCAAGCCGAACAACTGGCCCGAGAGCTGGAGACACTGGAAAAGGAAACGGTCAAGAAGTAGATCCAAGATCGCGGGACTCAGGCTTCCTGAGGTTGTAAATGTGCCACTGTTTGTTGAGGAGAAGGAGTCATGAAAATCTTAGTGGGAATTGACGATTCGAAGTTCTCTGCGGATGTGTTAAGAGCCATTGTTACTCAATTTCGGCCTGAGAATACAGAAGTTCGGGTTTTGCATGTGTTGCAGCCGATTGCGCCGGCTCCTCCGCAAATGGCGCCAGGCTACGCTCCTGAACTGGAAGTTCAGAAGAAGCCAGCCAGCGACCTGGTCGAGCGAATTGCGAAGGAGCTGCGCACTGCGGGATTCAAGGTGGACACCGCCGTCGAGGTCGGTGACATCAGAGAGAGCATCATTGATTCCGCAGCGGCATGGGGTGCTGACCTGATCGTCGTTAGTTCGCACGGGCAGCGAGGCATCCAGCGTTTCCTGCTTGGCAGCGTGGCGGAATTCGTTGCTCGCCATGCCAAGTGCTCTGTAGAAATCGTTCGCGCGCCAGTGACCGACTGACGGAGCCTGAAAGCCGGCTCCGAACGCCGAAGAGAGTTGGTCGACGGTTCGCCTGTGCCTCAGGGCCTCCAATCCTAAATCTCAGAAATCGCTAGGCTTTCCGACAGAGGATGCCGGGGCGATCCCGAGACTCTGTTGACACCCTTCGGAACGTCATGGGTTCAGTAGATCACCATGTCATTCCCGTTGCCGTATGGGTAGGGCGCACCGGGAAGAGGAGTCAATTGGCCATTCTGAAAGTCAAATCCGAGGATGTCATACGGCGAACCACAAACGCTGGAAATAGTAAATAAACAACTCCCCATAGCATAGGCAAACGACCCAGTCTGCTGCATGCGTCCAACGGGGACTGCTCCCGTCGGAGGAACAGTCAGGGCGAGAGCGCTACCGGAAAAACTAAGGACAGCTACCCCACCGTAATTGTTGAAACCCTCAGTGACAGAAGTGCTAACTAGCAGGAAGGATGATCCTGATGGCTCCCACATCAGGTCTGCCACAAAGTAATAGAGTCCACCTTGAAAAGGAATTGTGAAGGGTTGGGGCAAGACCGCGGTGAGGGTGCCATCGCCGGCTATGCTGTAGATCTGCACTTCGTTCGTCGCCAGATACTTGCCATCTGACGATACCGCCATTGCCACAAGGCCGCAGCCAGCTCCGCTATAAGTAGCGGCGGGCGTGAGCATGCCGTTAGAGCTGCGCGAGAAGGACAGAATGCTCCCCTGGTTGGATTGGGAGCACGTAGGGATAAACGCCAGGGTCGCGTCGGGCGTGAATACCATCCGCCCAGTGGGCGAACTGGAAATGGCAACGGTTCCCAATGGCTGAAGCGAGCCATTGCCGGGAAAGATGGTTATCCCGGTTGCGCCGCTGCTGTTAATGGTGCCGGGTAAGTAAAGATTCGATCCCGTGGGGTCGACCGACGGCGGTTGGTCAGGAGGACCGCTCGAGCCTCCCGGGAGGGGAATGCTGCTATACGAGGCGAGGGAGTAATCCGGGTTTACCAGGAGCGAGTTCAGGGTTGGACCCAACGTGAACAGTAACGGCAACGTCGGGGAAGCGGCCAATTGGGATGACCCGCCAAGCGCCAATTCGGGCGACGAAGGCAAGAGCGTAAGAGAGCCATCGCTCCCGATCTGCAGGCCAGCCCGAAACACAGCCCCTCCATCCGCAGTATAGAGGGCCGCACCTCTCGGGGGCGGCGGATTGACCACGATACTGAGGCCGGCAGTAGCGGTTGCCGCCGGGGTTTCGCTGTCCGACACTTGCACGGTGAAGCTTGACGTGCCAGGGCCAGCGGGCGCGCCGGAGATCACACCGCTGGTTGCGTTCAGAGTCAGGCCGTTCGGCAACGCGCCCTGGGTAATCGCCCAGGAGTAAGGAGCGAGTCCGCCCGTGGCAGCCAAAGTGACACTGTAAGCGATGCCTGGATTGCCGTTGGGGAGAGAGGTAGTCGTAATCTGCAGTACGGCGTTTATGGTGATCGAAAGACCCGCGTTCGCCACGCTGGGAGGTTGCTGAGAGTCCGCAACCGCCACACTAACAACAGAGTTACCTGCAGCGGTGGGTGTGCCCGACAATACGCCCGCCCTGCTCAGGCTGAGCCCGGGGGGCAAACCTCCCGATGCATTCCAGGCATAAGGTGGAACCCCGCCCGTTGCGCTCAGGGTTGTACTGTACGGAACGCCGACTACTCCCTGCGGGAGGGACTGCGTAGTGATTTGAAGGGGCGCTGGAGGATTATTGTTACCGCCACCGTTGCTTCCGCCTCCACAGGCGACGAGGATAATAATCAACGTCGTAACAGCAACGAGAAGAACCGAGCGAGAAGTGCTACGCCGCAAAGAGTGCATACAAAACCCAATGCCAGAGAGCCGTACACGCGATAGCCCACTTAATCCGGACCTGGGGCGGCAGGCTGGGAGCCTTCTGTCCGGCACACACGCCCAGTCTTACGCCTGCGGCCGCGGTTTGTCAGTGACGGTGCCGCAGTGGGGAGCGGGGCGCGCGTTCCCTAAGGGCGTGCTTAGTCGTTGCTGGTCTAGTCGAGCTGCAAATTCCACACGCGGGTCTTGGCGGCAGGCCCGGTCGCTCACGCGTCTCCGCGATCTGGTTTGCGCCATTTTCTCCGGGTTACGCTTGTCGCGGCGGCCTTATGCGCGACTCTGCCCAGGGTCTCCATTTTGTCCGCTCAGACATCCTCTGCGCGGCGTTTGTGCCGAGTCCGTCAAGCAGCGCATTGAACTTAACCGATCAGCGCACTACATCCACCGGGGCGACGGTGTCCTTGACCGGAAACACGTATTGCGCAACCTTCTCCAGCGCTTCCGTTCCGCGCACCTCATCATCGAGAAGTGGAACAACCGCCCGAACATTGTCAAAGTCACGCCAGATCTCTGCCATATAGGCGTCCTGCATGGCGACCCGGTTGCGCACGAACTCGGGAGAATCGTCCTTCACCTGGTCTTTCTGGATGAGCATGTTCACGATCACGCCACCGACCGGAATCCCAAAATCGTGAAACCAGTGGATGAAGCGCTTGATGACTGCGATTGGCAATGCCTCCGGCAGGGTAATGAAGAAGAAAGCGGTCTGCGCTTCGTCGGTGAGAAGTTCACGTGCATGCAGAATTCGTTCGCGAAAGGTGACCAGGTATTCCATCAGTGGATCTTTTTCTTTTTTCTTGGTGAAAGACAGCAATTCACGCAAGGATTGCGCCTCCTCGCGGGACTTCACCATCTTGTTCACCCAGAGCGAATACACCTTGCTCATGCCCAACAGGCGGCGCGCATTGGCCGTGGGGGCGGTGTCGAAGACATAGGCGTCGTACTCGTTCTTGAACATCAGGTCAACCATGTTCTCGAACATCGCCGACTCTTCGAACGCCGGGTTCATGGTTGCACTCTCGACAAAGGAGTCGGCTTGGGTGGAGACTTCGGCGAACTTAAGAAACCAGCGAATCTTGGTCTTGATATCTTGTTTCGAGCGCTCTATGGTTTCCCTGGTGTCAATCTCGTAGGCCCAAAGGTTTTCCACGCCTTTGACCGCCGTCGGCGTGCCATACACGTTCTGGTCCAGCAGGCCGCTCAGGCTGTGCACGGGGTTGGTGGAAGCCAGCATGGTCCGCTTGCCTTGTTGCGCTAGGTGGAGTGCGGTGACACCGGCCATTACGGTCTTGCCCACGCCGCCCTTGCCGCCAAAGAACATGAACTTCATTTTGGGATGGGCTGCGACAAATTCTGTGAAGCTCTGTTTGATCTCAGACATGAGTTCGAATTCCTCTCGGGCTGAAGCCCCAATTACTCAGCATGGCGCGACTTGAGGGGCACGGCTTCAGCCGTGCCGTCTCGCCACTTCTTGAGCGACGGCTTTAGCCGCTGAGGAACTTCGCGGTTCAACCAAGAACGAATACCCTCAGGGGCTAAAGCCCGTCCAATCGGGCCCTTTACGGCACGGCTTCAGCCGTGCCCTTTCGCGTACGTTCTCTTGCCATTGCGTTAAGCATCGTTGCTCCAGCCAAAGTTGCTCTACGGTTTTCCGTTGCCGTACATGATTTCGGCCAGTTTCTCGATCATCGGCAAGCCGGTGACGTCCCGCTCCAGTTCCGGAACGCGGCCGACGACATCTTTGCCGAAAACTTTGTCAATCTTCTGCAGGTATTCTCCCTGCATGCTGAGGCGGTTCTTGAGGTAGGGCGGAATGTCCTGCCCGGCGAGGTCCGCCGGAAGCACGCGATTCACCACGTACCCGACGATGGGAACATCGAACTTGGAGAAGAGCTGGGCCGCCTTTTCGGTATCGAGGATGATCATCTCTTCCGGCACCACCACAAAGAAGAACGCCGTCTTCTCCTTGTCGGTCAAAATACGTGAGGACTGGTTGATGCGGTCCTTGATGTAATTGAGTTCCGTCAGAATGTGGTCTTCTTCGGTGGTCTTCTCGCGTTTGATGCGTGCCACCATCTCTTCGTGCTCGCGCATTTCCTGGCGCAGCTTGGTAATGCGGTTGATCCACTCGTCATACACCTTGGCCATGGAAAGGTAGTAGAGCGCGTGGCCTAGCGGCACCAGATCGTAGATGTAATAGTCGTATTCGCCACTCACAACGATGTCGACCACCGCATCAAAGATCGCCGACTCTTCCATCGCAGGTTCGGCCGACGCCGCCTGAATATATTGCTCGATTTCTTCCGGCACGGCATCGAGGCCGTACATGTCAAGAATCTTTTTGCGTATCTGGTTCTGGTAGTCGCGGATGTGGGTGTCGGCATCAACTTCCTGTGCATACAGGTTGGGCATGATCTCCACCGCGCCCTTGCCGAAAATATCGCGCTGGAAGATGTCGCTGAGCGACGCCTGCGGATCGACCGAGAAGACCAGCACTTTGTGACCGTTCTGCGCCAGCCAGAACGCTGTTGCCGCGGAGAACGTGGTCTTGCCGAGTCCGCCCTTGCCGCCGAACATGATGTAGCGGCGGTCTTTGTGGCTTTCGAATGTTTCTCGTAATGACATGAATTAGTCCTCGTATCTTTACCTGTCACGCTGCCGCGGTTTCTCCGCGCCGGTCCGGGTTACCAATTAATGATCATTGACATCATCGGTCTGCCAGTCCCTGGCCGGAACAGAGCCTGTACTTCCGACCCTCCCCCTCGCGCCCTTACGTAGAATCAACGAGTTAGCCAAAAAATATCGGCAAATAATAGAGCCCGTTAGACTTATAGGTTGATAATTGAGCCATAAGGACTTACAGCACATTTTTTTCCCGGCGCTGGCAAACTGATAGTCACCACTCTTCAGAACATCGCGTCCGATACGTCCTTTTCCCTCAACATGCGGCGCTTCCACGTCGAGATATTGGGCACGACGTAGGGCAGCAGGCGCAGGGAATAATACGGCGGAAGGATCGGCACTCCGATGAGGTCGCCCATGGTAATTAGGATGAACAGATGTTCCATGCTGGCGCGGGTGCGCATGGCGTAACGGGACATGTCGTGCGCGCTCATGCCGTAGGCAATTTCCTTCAGTTTCCCGAACAGTCCCTGCTTTTCTTTGATTTCTTCTTTCTTCGGATCGTCTGGCATTTTCAGAACTCCATTTCCCGTCTGGTTTCCCGCAAGAGCTCAATCACACCCCATGCAGATGAAACTCTTCTTTGTCCGAGATATCGCGCTCGCGCAGGACCCGCCGCTTCCAGCCACTTATCGACGGCACGACAAAAGGTAAGATGCGCAACGCGTAAAGTGGTGGCATGATGGGGACTCCGAGCATATCGCCCAAAGTGAGCAGCATGAACGCAGTTTCCAATTCGCCCCGCGATTCCCTGGCCTGTTGCTCGAATTCGAACCCGATCATCCCGTAGAAAAACTCGCGGACCGCGTTTCGCCAATTCCGCTTCGCAGGCATCGGGATTACTTTCATGCTGGCGCTGCCCCGGGATGAGGGTCTGTACAATGAAGACCGCTGACTTTTTGACGCGACCACAAAATCCATGTCACCGGAGCTGGCCATCTTCGTGGTGGTAGTGATCGCCATAGTCGGATGGTTCGCCCTCGGCACCCACATAAATGTCCGCAAGGGGCATGGCTTCCTGGAATGGCTGCAGGACGGGCTGCCGTTGATTGGCGAGAAAACCACGCTTCGCTGGCTTGGCTCTTCCGTCGTTCATCTCCAGATCGAAAAGGCCCGCGAGCCTTTTCGCCGTGTCGAAGTGCTGATCGTGCTGGAACCCCGCGATGTTCCGCCATTATGGTTGTTGTCACGCCTCCGCGGCAGGCGCGACCTGCTCATTGTCCGCACCGAGTTGCGTTTCGTCCCCAAGCTGCAGATCGAAATCCTTGACCCGCAAGCGTGGTCAACACGGGTTGTCGACAGGGAAGTGCGGCAGCAGCAGTGGCAATCTGTTCCTTCCTTCAGCCTTCCATTCCAAGTTTACGCCTTGCCGCCGGTGGCGAATCCCGCCGCACTGATAGCCGAAGCAGGTCAAGCCGGCCTGGCGCTGGTTCGCGTGGGTGTGCGCAGGACCAACAACAGCCTGGAGGTACAGTATCGGTTGCCTGCTCAGCCAGTGTCCGCCGCGCGTGCCGTGTTCGAAACTGTTCAACGCCTCGCCCGTCAGGTCTAGTCCGCCGCCATCGGCTGCACTTGCGCCGGCCCTCGTGTCCTGCCCCAGGCGCGCCAGGCGTCGTAGGCGATGATGAGCGAGGCCGCAAACAGTAGAATCGCGACCACGATCATGGCCACCGCCCCCAGCATGTTGATGGTTTGCGATGCGATCTGCGGGTTTGACAATATGCTGGCGTACAGGTTGTAACCGGTCACAATAATGGCCGCCATCGTCGTGATGTACATGAACAGCATCGGCCAGAATGCATACCGCGGACTGCGGCCCACCGACTTGAGCCAGAGGCTTACGATCAGTAGGCTCAGCGCCGCCATCAACTGGTTGGATGCTCCAAACAACTGCCACAGATAAATCCAAGTGCCGCTGAGAACCAGCAACAGCGTCAGCCCCATGGAGATAATCGCGGCAATGTGCGGATTCTTGAAGCCGAGCCAGATGTCTCCCAGCCACTCGCCCAAGGTGACGCGCATGACGCGGAAGACCAGTTGCACCATGGTCAACACGATGACCACGAACACGCCGAAGCCTAGCGCAGTTCCATATGATTGTTCGATTGCGCCGAATGTGACCAGTCCGAGCAGCTTGCCGACCCCGTTGGCGAAAGCGCCTGCACCAGCTCCGCCTGCAATGGAAACCGCCACCAAGGCGAGCAACGCCAGCGCATTTTCGGTGAACATGCCGCCGCCGCCCACCGGCAGCGCATCCGTCTCATATTCCAGTTGCCGCGCGGTGCCAATGGAACCCACCAGCGAGTGCCATCCTGAAATGGCGCCGCAAGCGATGGTCACAAACAGCATCGGCCAGATGGGCTGGATCGCCGGCAGGGTTTGCAGCATGTGGCCGGTAGCATCCTTTGCCTGGGTCATCGGCACCCAAGCCGCAAACATCTTTGACTGGAAGGTCACCGCCTGGGTCATGGCCGCATTTCCGAACAGCCCACGGACGCCGGCCACGACCGCTCCCAGGGCAGACAAGCCGATGGTGAGGAAGGTAATCCAGAACCCGATGTAGTTTGTGGGTTGGGCAAAGCGCCAGATGGGCAAGACCGTCCCCAGATACGAAAAAGCGAAGATAAACACGCACCAGAAGATAAACGAAGGCAGCATCCTGATGGCGCCGCCGCTATCCACGTACCGTGGCACAATTTGCCCTTGCGGGTTGACCATCATGGTCGCCAGGCGCGGGTCCGACCGCGTGGGATCGACAACGGTGTATAGAGCCTTCCGGCCGCTAATTCCGTTGATGGCATCATTCAACTTCTCCACCACTGAATTGACCGGACCAGCGAACACTACGGCTGCGCCCGGCTTGCCCGCCGGAGTCATCCCTTTTACGGTGGTCATGCCGCGTGCGCCCCAAGCCATCGCACCCATCGTCAGCCCAACCGCGAGGACGGTAGTGACAATCAGGTCCATCTTCCAGCGATAGAGCATTTGTCCCATCAATAGGCCCATGATGGCCAAAACAAAGATGCCGAACGGAACATCGGCACGGGGGTCAAAGATGCCGGCCATGATTCCTATAAAAGCCCCGGCCAGCAGCAACAAATAGAAGAAGATGAACACGAAGAGGATCACGCGGGCGCGCGGCGCAATCAAGCGGTGCGCGATGGCCGACAGGGAGTTGCCGTCATTGCGCACGGCGACCATGATGGCCGAGTAATCACTCGCCCAGCCCAGAAAGGTCACCCCAAGCGTCAGCCATAGCAAAGACGGAAGCCAGCCCCATAGCGTGACGGCGGCAATAGGGCCAACAATCGGGCCGGCGGCAGCAATGGACTTGAAGTGATAGCCGTAGAGTACATTGCGGCTCGTGGGCATGAAGTCCACTCCGTCCATGTACATTCGAGCCGGGGTAGCCTTCTTCGGATCGGGTCGTAGTACGGTTTGGTCGATTCGGCGGGCGTACCCTGTGTACCCCAGCCAAATCATGACTGCCCCCAGGAGCGCAATGATGGGAGCAGTTATCGGCCGGTTGCTCAACGCGTAACCGCCGCCTACCAGAATGGGGAGGAGAATCAGAACCAGAAATATGGCCCGATGTTTCATATCCAGCCTCCTTCGGCGAAAGAGCCAGAATGCTGGAAGACCTAGGGATGGTCTTCCCGTGGCCGCTGTAAACGAGCTAATTATAAGCCGTGGGCACAAGTCTACAATCTCGTGTTCCGGCAAATCCCTCCGTGACTGTGGTCACAAGTCGGCGTGACAGCATTTCCGAAGCGACACAGACGAGGGGCATCCGCTGTTGCTGGATGCCCTCATTTGCTGTCCCACAGTTCTTCAAAGCTCAGTGGCAGTTGGAGAACTTCGCTGAATTGAGCTGCGTGCTCCAGTCGAATTGCTGTGTGACCATGTAGTACTCCGTTGTATACCAGAAGGTGCAACCGTCCTGGTCAATGCGCATGCTGCTGTAATCACCCCAGCGGTTGGAGGTGTCGGGCTGCGAACCCGCCCCGGCAACCACCATGACCTCGCTCTCCAACGTGCCGAGCGCATCATTGATGGTGCGACCGGCGATGGCGATGGAAGGATACATTGTCGAACTGGATTCGCTGTAGCCGACGAGGATGTCGCTCGCTTTGTCCCGAGTGATCGACCCCATCCAGCGCCAATTCGAGTCAGGAGCATAGGTCCCCTGCTGGAAGACTTTCAGCGAGGTGACGGGAACGCTCTTGATCGGCGCAGTGAACTCGTACCACCGCACAGCGGCATTGCCGCCAGAGGCGATCACCGAGTGGTTTACAAACCAATGCTGCGAAGGAGCGGGTTTGGGCGGAGTCGCCAGGACGTTCAGCAGAGGCTGGTCTTCCCAGTAGGCAAAGCGGTACATCAGGCGATCACCCAGTGAATCCAGCAACGTGGTCGTGCCCAACTGTGGCACGCAGGCTGAGGGATAGTTGCAGGCGTTCGTGTACTGGGCAACCTGAATCAGTTGTGAGTTGTTGCCGCCCGTAATCGTCGCCCCTTGCGGGTTCGACCAATCCACGTGCATGGAATACAAGGAAAGATGTGAGTTGTCCACGGCATTGACACCGCCGATAAAAAACTCGTCCTCATTGTTCGGCGGAGCTGTGGGAGAGTCCAGATCGGCGGGCAGAAGGCTGAAGTCGCCTCCCCCGGGGGTGAGGCAGACCGACTCAGCAGTACCGTCGCCCACAAGCATCTTGTTGCGATTAAAGGCGCAAACCTCGGCAATGGACCCAAACTTGTTGACCGTCTCAAAGTAGCCGGTGGGCCAGACGCCCCATTTCGGATAATCCGGGAAGGAGGTGCCCAAGGAGAAGGCGTACAGGTAATAGGTGCCCATCGCGTCGGGGCTGGTGGAGACCGCGACGCAGGAGTAATACGGCGACCCGCTAAACGTATTCTGGGTCAGCAGCCAGCGATGCGCCAGGACGTCCCACTGCGCAACGATGTCCCCGCTGTTATAGGTCTTGCAATTCCCGCCCAGGCTACTGAACAGCTGGTTGCCCAGGATCGCACCCGTAAGCGCGTGGCCAGTAGCCTTGTCGAACACCGCATAAGATACGTTCACCCATTGCACAACCTGGGTGTCGCCAACTGCCATGTTGGTGTCCGGAGGCGCATCGGGAACACTGTAGTTCGGGAAGCCATTGCCGACTCCCAGGAAATTCAAGCCAATGGAATAGTTTGCCGCGGGACCGGCGAAACTCTGCTCGACGGGATCCACGACTTTTCCGAATTCCTTCATAGGAATGCGGCCCAGAGGGTTCACCTCATGAAATCCATACTGGACTGCTTGAGGCAGCTTAGCTAGCTCGCGTAGCGGAGGTGACACCGCGAACTTGACTGCATGGGTAACGACAGGCGCGGATGAGTTGTTCTGCGCAATCATCGGCATGCTTAGCAGAGACGCGCATGCTGCGAGGACGAACGCACAGAGAAGTCTTTTGGTCATGGTTTTCCCATTCTCCTTTTTCTCGATATTGCATGCTCGCAGCTTCGACAAAGCGGCGCCGGAGCAGTTCTGGGCAGGTTCTTCGTTCCCTATTGGAATTACAGCATCAGCTCAAGCAATTTCGCACAGCTGTTTACGGACCTGGTCTTCTGAGGCAGGCAAGGAGATTTAACCACGTCGGCAGACGCGAAACAACTATTAACTGCGTACTAAACGAACTTGGGAAACCGATTCGGGAATTGGCTGTCTTCAGACCAGTCACTAAGGAAAAAGGGCATCCCGTTTCCGGGATGCCCGCCTAAAGGACGTTTCGAGGCTCAGTTGCAGTTGGAGAACTTCGCGGAAGCAATCTGCGTGCTCCAGTCGAAGCGCTGTGTCACCATGTAGAACTCCTGGGTGTACCAGAAGGTGCAGCCACCCATACCATCGTTGGTGTCAATCCGCATGGAGCTGTAATCGCCCCAGCGGTTGGAGGTGTCGGGCTGGGAGCCTGCGCCGGCAACGACCTGTACCTCAGCTTCAAGATTGCCTAGGCCCAGAGGATCGTTGACTTGGCGTCCGGCTACGAAAACCGAGGGATAAACACCGCCATTGGTACCACCAGGGCAGGTGCTTCCGCAGGATACGCTGTAGCCGACCAGGATGTCGCCTACCTTGTCTCTGGTAACCGAACCCATCCAGCGCCAGTTGCCATCAGGAGCATAGGTGCCCTGCTGGAAAACCGAGAGTGCTGTGGGCTGAACCACCTTGATCGGTGCTGTGATCTCCATCCACCGCGGGCCGATGTTGCCGCCCGAAGCGGTCACATCGAAGTTGACAAGCCAGTGCTGCGCCGGCACGGGCTTCGGAGGATTCGCCAGCACGTTGGCCTGCGGTTGGTCCTCCCAGTAGGCGAAGCGGTACATCAAGCGATCGCCCAGGGAGTCAGCCAGGTCCGGAATGCCCTCCTGTGGCACACAAGCGCCACCATAGGCACCGTTGCAGGCAGGATTGAATGTGGCAATGGAGATGAGCTGATCGTCGTTGTCACCGGTGAAGGTGGCACCTTGCGACCAATCGCTCGGATTGTTAATGTGCACTGAATATAGCGAGAGATGCGAGTTGTCGATATCACCTACGCTACCAATGGCGAACTGGTCCTCGCCGTTCGGAGGAGGCGTGATGGAGTCGCGATCGGCCGGCAACAGGCTGTCATTGTAATTCGGGGAAATGCCGTACAAGTGGCAAATCTGTTCCGCGGTCTTGTCGCCTGCCAGCATCTTGGTTCTGTTGTAGGCGCAAAACACCGGACCCAGGAAGCCGCTGCCGCCGGGACCGAAGTCATTCCAGGTCTGGCCGTAGTTGTTCACCCAGGCTCCCCACTTCGGATAATCGGGGAAGCCGTTGTTTACAACTGGAAACTCATACAGGTAATAAGTGCCAGTCGCGTCGTTGCTGGTTGAAATAGCGACGCAGACACCGTAGTTGCCGGTGAATACATTTTGGGCGAGCAGCCAGCGATGGGCCTGCACATCCCACTGTGCGATGATGTCGCCGTCATTGTTGTTGGCGCAAATCCCACCAAGGTTGCTCCAAAGCGTGTTGCCTTCAATCGCGGGACCGCAGGTATAAGGTGCGCTCTTCGAACACACCGTGTAGGAGACGTTCACCCACTGCACGATCTGGTTGTCGCCCACGGCCATCGTCGTATCGGGAGGAGCGTCCGGAACACTGTAGTTGGGGAAGCCGTTACCGACGCCCAGGATGTTGGCGATGAGGCTATAAGCCGCTCCAGCGGGCGGCCGGCTGCTTTGCTCCGCCGTATCCACTGCTGGTCCGACCGGCCGCTTGGGAACACGGCGCACCTCATTGGCAGTGTGAAAACCGTACTGCGGCTGGTGCGGCATCTTAGCCAGTTCGCTCATTGGCGCTGAAACCGCAAACCGGACTGGCATGTTGAATGTAGGTATTGTTCTCCTGCGCGATCAGCGGCAGGGCACACAGTAACAGGACGCCCACGGCGAGCATGGAGGCGCCGATGATTCTCGCGTTACTTCTTGTCATGGTTTTTCCAATTCTCCTTTTGGCTTCGTACTTCCGCTACGGCATGCATTCGATTCGGCTTGCACGGGTAGCTCGCAACTGGCAGGTGGTTGGTGTGAGTTGAGCACAGAGGTGTGTTGAGCACAGTCGTATCTTGGGCACAGACTCGTCGTACTATCGAATTCGCAATTTGCTTTCGTTACCTGAGGTGGTCCAGGGTGACTGGGCAGGTGGATGAATTTAATCACAGGTCTATGGCGAATGCAACTATTAATAACGTAGTAACTAAATCTGGACGGAAGCTGGTTCGCAGTGAGCGCCGGGATTGGGAAATCCTTTCGTTTACAGGCGTTCCCGTGACCTTCGGCAAGCGAGATGGCAACCAAAGCTTTGCAAGAATTTACACTTATTTGACAATGGCGTTCTATTTTGAACATGCGTCACCCAATTCAACTTCGGCCACAGTACCGTTTTCTCCGTGCTACACTCGGAATCTCAGCCGGGAAGGGGCCCGCCGGTAGCTAACCAAAGTGCATGGGCATCCCGAATCTCATCAACTCCGAGCCATTCAAGCTCCCATCAAGGTGAACTCCGTGCAACAGAAATGGCACTCCTTTGATTCACGTATCGGGCGGACGCTCGCGCTTTCGCTGCTGGCTTGCGGCGCGACCATCGCGCTCGCCCAGCACACGGAAGTGAGAAAAAACGGCGTCAACGGAAAAATTGAAATGGACTACGACGCCGCTGGCCGAGTGACCGAGACCCGCACCATTGGCGCGGACGGCAAGGTCCAGCAGAAGGTGGATTATGAATACCTTCCCGGATATTACGGTGCGCAGCAGACCGACACGACGTACTGGCCCAACGGAAAGGTCCGTCGAGTTGCCCGCAATACCTACGACGAGAGTTCGAACTTCACCGGAGAGTTCATCCAGGTCTTCGACGAGTCGGGCAATCAAGTCTCCGGGCATAAGTTGACGCACGATCCCTGGACCGGTATTTACCGCTGCAATGAATGGAACTCGGCTGCCAAAGATTACAAGCCGATCAAATGTCCGGCAGGCGAAGAATCCGAAGGCGGAGCCGAGGAGGTGAAAAAGTTCACCTACGAAGAAGTCATAAAGCATCTCGAGGCAGCCCGGAAACTCGCCCGCCAGGAACAAAAAAGCAGCCACATGATGCTCGCAACTCCCGTCCAACCTCCTATTACCACTGCGAATAAGGAGGTCGGGCTGGTGCTGCCCGCGCAGACGCGTCCAGGCGAACGGATTTCCGGCAGCGTGGTCGAGAATCCCGAGCAATACGACGGAATGCCGGGAGTGACGGTGACGCGAGTCGCGATCCCCTTCGAATCCGTCGGGGAGGCTTCGAGGCTTTGGGGCTGGTTCTTTGAAGCTCCTAACGAGGGCCGGCAGCGCGCCGACGGGCCTATTACCTTCGTCGTCCCCAGCAGCACCGCCGGGTTGAGCGTCACATTCCGGCAGGCTGGCAACCCTGCTCATTCCGTGTCGAAGACGCTGAACTTTCCGGCAGTTCATGCCGGGAAACAACCGCCGCTGAAATCCTACAAAGCCCCGGCGCTCTGCCTGAAGGGCCAGTTCTGTCAAGCTACCGGGCCTTTCAGCGGCGACAGCAGCAAGACCTTAGCTGCGTTCGAAGACCGTCCCGCAACCATTGTTGCCGAAACTTCAGATTCGGCATACATCGGCATTCCGGACCTCACCGAACCTGGCGCGCGACCCTTGTTCATCGAAGAAGGATCGCAGGTGATTGCCTTCCCGATCGCGGTGGGCGACTTCTTCATCAAGAATAACGGGCGAGAGTTGCAAGCAGGCCAGAATTTGATCGTATTCCCGACCCTGGACGGCCCGGGGGACATACCCCATCCCCAGTGGCGCACGGGTAACTTCCCGGCGGCCAACCTTGATCTCGCGCGCCAGCTGGTTCCGGTATTCCAGTTGCCCAAGGACAGGCGCGAGAAAGGTGAAGCTGAGGAAAAGCGGGAAAAGAAAGGGTCGAAGGAGAAACGCGAGGCCGGCGAGAGAAAGGGTGGTGAGATCCTGCTTGTCGTCAAGAACGTGACTCCGGACCAAATTGCGCTGCGCAGTTCGAAAAATGACATGCTGGTTTTCTATTTAGGGGACGGCGCGTTTAGCCGGGGCGAGTTTAAGTACGACCTTGTAGTCGAAGCCCGGAAAACGGGAAAGATTGACGTGAAAGGTTACGCCATCCCGTTTCTAGCTCCGGTTAGCGGTCAGGAATTCACGGTCCAGGCGGAACCTGCAGGGAAATGAATTCGGATTGGGATTTCCGCAATAAAACGCCCTCAGTGGTTTTGGCCTGAATCACCGAGGGCGTGCCACTTCGTCATCGAATCGTCATCACCAATCGATATTGCATGGCAAGGTGATGACGGTTTGCCAGGGTTTCAGTTGGCACAAGTTCCGAGTTCCAAAATATGTTGGGCGCCTGATCGTGCTCGCCGCCACTTCGCGATGTTCAAATTGGGAGAAGGAAGAGATCCTCTGGCGTTTTCGTTGACAAGCGCGCCTCGCGCCATTGATACTTCTTACGCTGTACTACTACATTCTGGGGGCTGTCGGTTGTTATGAATGATTCTACGGGCCATACGGGCCGGCAATTACTGCTGGGTCCACTCGAAATTCAAGTGATGGAGGTGCTGTGGTCTGGCGGCGAGTGCAGTGTGCGCGACGTCGTCGAACGCTTGGAACGTAAGTTGGCCTATACCACGGTAATGACCACACTTGATCGGCTGTTCCGGAAGGGATTGCTGGATCGCCAGAAATCGGAGCGCGCGTTTCTTTACACCACCCGGCTGTCGCATCTGGATTGGGAGCGCCAGCGCGCCGGTGATCTGGTCGCGGGCTTGCTGGCGGGTTCTCAACCCTCCCGTGAGCTGCTGTTGTCGTCACTGGTTGACGCCGTCGGCCGGCATGACGTTGCCCTGCTGGAACAGCTGGAAGAAAAAATCCGCTCCAAACGCAAAGAGCTATCCAAGAGGAGCCAGGGTTGAGTCTTAACTACACTTGGCGGTTGCTGTGTCTCTGCTGTGCCACGTTTTTTTTGCTGCATTTGTCGCTGGCGGCAGCCGCGCGGCTGAGCGCGGGCACGGCCCTGCGCATGGCCGCGCGAATGAAGCCAAGTTCAGCAGCCCGGCTCCTGTTCTTCCTGCGTATTTCTCCCATGGCGCTGACCGTTTTCGCACTGCTGGCCTTCTGCATCCCGAGTTATCTGTGGCTGGAGCCCGAGGCTGCGGGCGAGAAGGTCGGCATGGCTTGTTTCGTCATGGCAGCTCTGGGCGCTACGATCTGGATACTCTCGATTACACGGGTGTTTTCGGCAGTCCGGGGCACAGTCCAGTTTCTCCATGAGTGCGAACGTCACGGGCGGAAGATCCACGTGCCGGGAGAACCGTCTCCAGCATTGCTGCTGGCCGACAACGCTCCGGTGCTGGCCGTGGCCGGAGTGCTTCATCCGCGGCTGGTAATTTCCAAGACGGTACTGCGCGGACTTGATGCCGAACAAAGGGAGGCTGCACTGCGCCACGAGCGTGCTCATCGCACTTCGCGGGACAACATCAAGCGCTTCCTGATTCTGCTCTCGCCTGATGTCCTGCCGTTCCTGCGTGCGTTCACCCCTTTGGAACACAGCTGGGCGAAGTTTACCGAGTGGGCCGCTGACGACCAGGCGGTGGAAGGTGATTCTCAGCGCGCCTTGTCGCTGGCCTCGGCGCTGGTGCGTGTAGCCAGGATGGGCTCCAAACCGAAGCTTTCTTACCTCTTCAGCTCGCTGGTTCACGAGAGTGAGGAATTGACCGAGCGCGTGGACCGCCTGCTGCGCCCGCAACCAACTCCTGGCAAGCCTGCCGAAGTTCTGGTTCCGTTCCTCACCAGCGCCGGCGCCTTAGTGGCCTGTGCTGTCGCGCTTGTACTCGTCTGGCCGGGTAGCCTCTCGGTCGTCCACCAAGCGTTGGAACGGCTAGTGCGCTAAGCCTCGCGAGTGATGCGATCATCACTCAAACTCAGATACTGCGTGACGAAATCCAATAACGAGGCAGTGCAAGCCGTTGCCAGAGCGGCGGCGCGAGCGGCATCGGGCCTTGGCCGGGCCGCGGGGTCGGCAATGAAAATGCTTCGCATACCCATGCGCGAAGCTGCTTCGATGTCGACCAGAGAATCGCCAACCATTACGCTGTTGCCGGCCGCGGCGCCCGGGAAATCCTGGAAGGCCTGCTCGAACATCCCCGTTTGCGGCTTGCGGCAGTTGCACTGACCGTTGTCGTGCGGGCAGTAATAGATGGCGTCCAGCCAGGCCCCATGATCTGCGAGGTGCTTCCGCAGGCGATTGTGCATGGCTCGCAGATCGGCCTCCGAGTGCAATCCCAGCGCGATGCCCCTCTGATTGGTCGCTACAATCACCTTGCGCCCGGAGCGGTTGAGCTGCGCGATCGCCTGCTCCACGCCGGGAAGCACATCGAACTGTTCCCAGGAGGTGACAAACGCGCCAACGGGATTGCGGTTCAACACTCCGTCCCGATCTAGGAAAACGAAATTAATATTTGCAAAACTGTCGGCTCGGCCTGAGATCATCACAGCTATAATTTCAAACAATAGCACTCTCCAACAAGGTTCTGGGAAGATCTTCAACTCGTTGTGAACGAGGAGAGCATGAACTCTTCATGGAACCTGGCCAGCCTGTTTACCGGCGCTATTAACGAACATCTCGCCATTATCAGCCAGCTTGATGCGCAGCAGGAAGCCTTCGAGCGCGCCGCCGTTCGCATGACGGAATGTCTGCTGCATGGCAATAAGATCCTGTGGTGTGGGAACGGTGGCAGCGCCGCCGATGCGCAACATCTGGCGGCCGAGCTTATGGGGCGCTTCCGCAGCGATCGCCACGCGCTGCCCTCCATCGCACTTACCGCCGACACGGCGGTGGTGACCGCCATCGCGAACGACTGCGGTTTCGGCGAAATATTCGAACGCCAGCTGGAAGCCTTGTGCGCTCCGGGAGACGTTGTGGTTGGTCTTTCCACCTCGGGCAAGAGCCGGAACGTCTGCGCCGCTCTCCAGCGAGCAAGGGAACTCGGGCGCCTTCACCGTGGTTATGACAGGAGAGAGTGGCCGCCGAATGGCTGCCCTCGCCGACGTATGGCTGCACGTTGCCTCCACCGACACGGCCCGCATCCAGGAAGGTCACATCCTTATCGGACACATTTTGTGCGAGTGGCTGGAGCTTGCGGTCTGCATCAATCAGACGGTTGACAGTGCCGCCCCTGCAGGTGCCGAATGATTGCGAGCCTGCGGGAAATTGTCGCTCTGGCCGAGTCCGGCTGGCATCAGGCTCCAGTCCTGGTAGTTGGCGATGTGATGCTCGACAAGTACATCTGGGGCGAAGTCGAGCGTATTTCGCCCGAAGCGCCGGTTCCGGTTGTGCGAGTCGCCTTTGAAGACGAAAAGCCCGGCGGAGCGGCCAACGTCGGCATGAACCTGGCGGCGCTGGGCGCATGCGTTACCGTGTGCGGCTTCGCCGGCGGCGATCGCGGAGCAGGAGCGGCTGGAGTCTCTGCTCGCCGACGCCGGCGTCGAGCCCGTCGCTGACGACCGTTCCGAGACGTGCCGACAACCACCAAGCTGCGCATTCTTTCCGGCAATCAGCAGATGATGCGGCTGGATACCGAGGCGCCGGCGTCGTCATATCCGTCTGCCGCTTATGAAGATCTGTCTGCAGCGTGCCCTCGCAGTTCTGCCCAACGTAGCGGTTGTCGTGCTTTCCGATTATGCGAAAGGTGTCCTCACGGAGGAGGTGTGCCGAGCGCTCATCTCGCAGGCGCGCAAGCTCAACATCCCGGTGCTGGTCGATCCCAAGAATCCCAGCTTCGCGCGCTATCGCGGTGCAACCGCCATCTGCCCCAACCGCAAGGAGCTGTCGGCCGCCACCGGTGAGCCGCTGGCGGATCTGGATCGCTTGCTTGTCGCCGGACAGGCCATGCTTCCATCCCTGCAAATGAAATTCATGGTCGTCACACTGGGCGAGAAGGGAATTGCCGTGTTGCGTCCGGAATCACGTCTGCATGCTTCCTGCGGTGGTCGCGGCAGGTGTACGACGTCTCCGGGAGCCGGCGACACAGTGATCGCCGTTCTGGCACTGGCGATGGCGTGTGGCGTCGAGATCGAAACCGCGGTCCAGGTCGCAAACGTCGCTGCAGGCATCGTGGTGAGCAAGGTCGGCACCGTTCCGATCCAGCGGGAGGAACTGCTGGGCGCGCTCTCGCAGGAGGTTGCGCTGCACATGGATGAGAAGGTTCTATCGCTGGAACGTCTGCTGAGGCGTGCTGCAGGCTGGCGTTCTACAGGCCAGCGTGTGGTGTTTACCAACGGTTGTTTCGACCTCCTGCACATCGGTCACATCACGCTGCTGGAGCAGGCTCGCCGCAAGGGCGACCGGCTGATCGTCGGCGTCAACAGCGACAGCTCGGTGCGCCGCGTGAAAGGGCCGCCGCGCCCCATCGTGGGCGACCGTGAGCGGGCAAGGATTCTGGCGGCGCTCAGCGCGGTGGATGCTGTTGTTCTGTTTCACGAAAGCACGCCGTTGAAGCTGATTGAGGCGATTCGTCCCGACGTTCTGGTAAAGGGCGGTGACTATACCGAAGAGAACGTGGTTGGCGCTCGCGAGGTGCGCGCCTGGGGAGGCCAGGTCGAGCTCATACCTTTGGTTGACGGGGTGAGCACGACCCGGCTCATCGCTAAGTCAGCGGCGGGAACTTCTGCAATGACATGTCCACGCCCGCTGTAGCAATGTGAAACCCGTTTCTAGAAAGGCCCGATGCTGCCACCACTATTCCTGTCGGTTCGCGTGCCAACGCTGCTGGCGAGATTCTGGCGCTCACTGATTCGGCGAGAAGCCGCCTCGGATCGCCACGTCGAGGCCGCATCTCGATCATCATCTTCCGGCTCGACGCGATGGGCGACGTGGTGATGACCACCCCTCTTTTCCGTGAACTCAAACGCGCTTTCCCGAAGGCGCATTGCACGGTAGTGGTGCGGGGCGCTTTTCGGCCGCTGCTGGTAACCAATCCCCACATTGACGAGATACTCACTTTGCCGGAGTTGCGGGTGGCGTGTCTGCCGCGGCGTGCGAGGGAACTGGTCGCCGTGCTGCTGCTTTACTGGAGGCAGTTTGCGCAGGAGGCACTTCGATATCGCCATCTCGCCGCGCTGGGACCTCGACGAGCACCTGGCCACCCTGCTGTGCCTGCTGACGAACGCCACGCAGCGCGTCGGCTACACCGAGAAGACATCGCCGCTCAAGACAGCGGCTCAACCGCGGATTCGAGGCAGCCTTCAGACATCTGCCTGACGGCTGGGCCGGTAAGGCATGAGGTTGTGCGCAACCTCGCAGTTGTCGAAGCGCTCGGAGGGACGGTGCAAGACAGCAGCCTTGAACTGCGGCTCACCGAACGTGACCGGGAGTTCGCGTCACAGCTTTTGGCCAGCGTGCCAGCCGGAACGAAGGTGATCGCGGTCGGCATCGGCGCCAACACCGCCGGGCGGCGCTGGCCGCTCGAATGCTACGCCGAGTGCGTATCTCGATTGGCACGAGAGGTGCAGGTGCAGCCGGTAATCCTCTGCTCAGCTAGTGAGCGCGCGCAAGCTTCACAACTCGCGAAGTTGCTGCATCACGAGCCCATCATTCTGAGCGGTGCGCCGCTTCGCAAGGTCTGCGCCGTGCTTGAACGCTGCGACCTGTTCATCGGCAACGATAGCGGCCCGGCACATCTGGCGGCGGCGATGGATTGCAAGACCATCGTCGTCTCGCGCCATCCCCAAGACGGCGATCCAAACCATGGCAACAGCCCGTTGCGCTTTGCACCCTACGCCGAGGATGTCCGCGTTCTTACAGCCCGCGACTGGACTGGACTCCTGCACCGCCTGCTGCCACGTGCTGGAGCCGCACTGCATTACAGCAGTCCCGGTCGTCGCAGTAGTTGCGGCTGCGGAGACGATGCTGCACGTCGTGCCGGAAAAGTTGGGCGATTAAGGCTAGGCGAGCTGAGCCGGAATTCCATTTGAATTGTCATCACGAAAAAACTTTAGTCCGCGAGGGATCTGCTTTTGGCGACTAGCGAAAAATCGCGAGCGTTCGGAAGAAGCAGATGCCTCTCTTCGCCGGGTCATGCCAATTCACCTGCGGCATCTCACCGAAACAGCATGAACGGCACGAGTAAGCCCGAGAATGTGATGTCCCGCTCCCGGCGCATCTTCCACGCCGTATGGTCGGGCGCGGCGGCACGACTGCTCTCGTCGGCGCTGACGCTGGTGGCTCTGCCGCTTGCGGTTCGCTACCTCGGCCCCGAACGGTATGGCGTGTGGGCGACCATCACATCAACCGTGGTCTGGATCAACCTGCTTGACCTCGGCGTTGCCAACACGCTGACGAACCACATCTCGCGTGCCTTCGCACTCGACGATAAATCATCCGCTGCGCGCTACTTCACCAACGCTCTGGTGCTCACCGTCGGAGTTTCCGCCATCGCGGGAGCGGCCTTCGCCTTTGTTTTTCCACACATCAACTGGATTGCCTTTTTAATGTCAGCGCCCACGCTCCGGAAGTGAGGTCTACGGTCGCCGCTGCCGCCGCCCTGATGCTGCTCGGGCTGCCCTGCAACCTTGCCAGTAAGCTCCTTGCCGGCTACCAGGAGCTGCATCGCAACAACTTCGCGGTGTGCGCAGGCGCTGTGGCGAGCGTCATAGGGCTTGCACTCGGCATCCTGTTGCGAGTGTCCATGCCTGTGCTGTTGGTAATGTCTTTGGGCTGCCTGACTTTCTCCAGCCTTGCCACGCTGCTGGTCACCGTGACGTTAGCCAAACCGTGGCTGCTCCCCCAGCCCGCGCTCGTCGATCCTCTCGCAATCAAAGATCTCCTTAGTTCCGGCTCATCGTTCTTCCTGATTCAGACGGCCGGATTGGTCGTGTTCAGTTCCGACAACCTGGTGGTTGGCCACTACCTCGGCGCAGCAGAGGTCACGCCTTACAGTGTCACCTGGAGGCTCGTGGGCTTGGCCGCGCTCCTGCAATACCTCATCTTCCCCGCCCTTTGGCCCGCGTACGCCGAAGCATACGCGCGGAAAGACTATGTATGGATAAGGCGTACGTTCTCGCTCACGATGAAAGGCACGGTCGCACTCAACTTCGCGTGTGTGGTCGTCCTTGTCGTGTTCGGACGTACGCTGATCCGTGTGTGGGCGGGTCCGGCCGCCGTGCCCACGAATTATCTGTTGCTGGCGATGGGAGCCTGGACGCTCATCAGCGGATTCATGAGCGTGGAATCCTGTCTGCTGGCAGCGCTGAATCGCACCCGCGAGCAGGCTGTGCTGTCGATCATCGCCGCTACTCGTGAATATCGTGCTCTCGATCGTGCTGGTGCGGCACATTGGTTCGGTCGGCGTCATCGGCGGCACCATTCTGTCTTATCTTTTCGTGCTAGTCGTGCCACAGAGCATGATCGTGCGCAAGTTTGTTCAGAGGACTAGAGTTGGAAAGGCGCTTTTCGCGAGAAACGACGCTCGACGCCTTCCAATCCGTACCTGCGGTTTTGGCGAAAAGCGAATAGCGAACTGCGGCTTTTTCATCCCACCAGAAACGGATTCGTCTCCCGCTCCTGGCCGATGGTGGTCAACGGTCCGTGTCCGGGAACGACGATCGTCTCATCGGGCAGCGCCAGCACCGGGCCGTGCAGCGACTGCATGATCTTCTTGTACGAGCCGCCGGGCAGATCGGTGCGGCCGATCGAACCGGCGAACAGTGTGTCGCCCGCGATCAGCTTCTTCTCAGGCGCAAAGTACAGGCAAATGCTGCCCTCGGTGTGTCCGGGCGTGTGCAGCACGTCGGCAATCAGGCTCGCCAGCGCGGACTTTATCGCCCTGTGCTAAGGTTGGCGTCGATCGCGACCTTCTCAGGCGGGCGCATGCCGAGCCATGCCGCCTGCACGCCCAGCATCTTCAGCAGGGTATGGTCGTTCTGGTTCAGCAGAATCGGCGCGCCGGTCAACCGCTTCAGCTTGGCCGCGCCGCCGATGTGGTCGATGTGCGCATGCGTGATGACGATCTGCTTCACCGTCAAGCCGTGGCGCTGCACGATGGCCATCACGTCTTCGATATCGTCGCCCGGATCAATGACCATGGCTTCCTTCGTCTGCTCGTCGCCAATGACCGAGCAGTTGCATTGCAGCGGGCCGACCGGGAAGATCTCGTGAATCATCTTTCCAACCTACCACGAACCAGCGACAGGGTCACATGGCGTCCCAGCTACTCTTGCTTGAGTCGCCAGTGTTTCTGAAGTAAACTGCGCAGCTACACCCGAACGACGGTTCTCATCGAGCGACCTACGGGAGCAAGAATGGATCGCATCCGCTTCATCACGCATCGGGAGCAGCGAATCCTGCTGCGTGGATTTCACCGATTGCACGCCCGACGAGGTAGCGGCAGATCGCCGACCAAGTGCCGGACACCGTCACCCACGAACCGCCTGGATTCGGTCCTGTTGCTGGGGGACTTCAGCCGCGCGCAGTTTACGCCGCGAGTGCGTCGAACACGTGAAGATCGCCGCTGCCTTAGACCGTCCTCACCTGAAGCGATCGGCCTGGGTACTCACCGAAAACCTGCCCAAAAGCGCTATACGATTCCGTCCGCAGCTTTTCCGCGCGCGAAATTCCCATCTTCGCCACCCGGGAAGAGGCGCTCGACTACCTGGTGAGCTGAGACGGCAGAGTTCCCTGGACTGAAAGGCAATGAAAAAACCTCTGCTTAAAGCTGGAACTTGTCGGCCGAACCGTTACTTGTTCGGCATCGCCGGAGCTGGAGCGGGTGCCGTCTGCATTGGCGTTGACTTGGCTGGGGCAGAGGATGTGCTTCCCAGCACCGACCTGCTGCGCGCACCGGCACGTGAGGCGTACACGGAAAGCGTGATTGAGGTCAGCATAAAGATGATCGCGGCCCAGGTTGTTGCTTTAGTGAGCACCGTTGCGGCAGTACGAGTGCCGAAGGCGGTCTGGCTGCCCATGCCGCCAAAGGCGGCGGCAATATCAGCGCTCTTGCCGCTCTGCAGCAGCACGACAGTGATGAGAAATGCACAAACTATAACGTGAACAACGGTAATCAGAACGACCATGTAATTTTCAATCTCACTTTTGGCGGCCTAGGCCTGCAACGCAAACTGCCGCCAAGGTTATCTCTAATCGTCACGAACACTTGGGTAAGGTTGGTGCGGAAGGGGGGACTTGAACACACCTACCCGATGAATCCACGCCATTTGCCCCGCCAAACTTGTGCTAGATACGCAGGAATGCAATCTAAATGCACGGCTTTGTACAAAACCATGTACAAATCTCTTCGCCTTACGTTCGCGCGGCATGTAGCCTCTCATGGACTCGCGCAACCACGCTCTCAGGTATACGCATTGTAACATAGCGGCGCTTGCGGCGGGTCTCCGGACGCTCGATCTTGAGTACCCCAGGCTCGTCGTAGAAAATCCGCTCGATCGTGGAACGATGCAGGCGCCAAATCTCGGCAACCTCGACTACGGTTAGGTGGCGCTCGGTAGCCAGCGAGTTCATAACGCGCCCCCGGCAAGCGAATGGTCGCGCACCCGTGCCTCGGAGACACACAACTCCCGAGCCATGTGTTTCGCGGTGAGAAGCACGGTAGAGGGCTGTTGCTCGGTGCCGCTCATCGGACGCCTCCGTTGCCTCGTGGCTCGAACTCAAGGCGGTCGGTGTTGAATAGAACCGGAAGAGGGCCCTTGCAGCCCTCCCGGATCTTGCCAATGATGATTTCGTCCTCGCCGGTCGGCTCGCCCCGCTCGTCTTCCGGAACGTAGAGCAACAGAACCACATGCGAGTGCCCGGCTATGTCGCCCGAGTATTTCAGGTCGAGCATGGTCGGCGGACGGTTGATTTCCTTGTCCTTGGGGTTCGACAGATGCGACAGCTGCAGAACCGGAACCTTGGTCTGCTTGGCGAACGCGCGGATTGCCTTCGATACGTTCTCCAGCCGTCGTGTGTTGTCCACCCCGGGGCCGTCAATCAGGCCGATGTGATCCACGATTACCAGCTCAGCCTTATCCCGAACGATAGACAGGCGCGCACGGGCAAGTAGTTCAGTAATGGTCAGACTCGGCGTGGGGTCGAGATGCAGTGGCCACTCGGCGATCGCACTGCCCACATCTCTTGTCCGCTTCCGTTCAGCACTGCTCAAGAGGGTTGGGTTGCGTAGCTTGTAGTTCGGAATGCCTGCCTCGGTCGCCAATATCCGACGGATTAGCTGGTCCTCATCCATCTCAATCGAGAAGAACTTCACCGGGTGGCCTTGCTTGGCGTTGCCGGTGGCAATCTGCTTTGCAAGTGCGGTTTTTCCCCGTCCCGGGAATGCGCCCAGCGTCCATACTTCGGCCTTGCGGAATCCCGTTGTTACTGCGTCGAGCGTCTTGATTGTTGTGGTCAGCCCGAGCAGTTCCGCAGTGCTCACGCTTTCCCTCTCAATGGCATCGAGGGTGTTCCAAACCATGAGGGGGAACTCATGGTCCATCTCAATAATCGTGCCGGCACGAATGGCCGATAAATCTTCCTCCAGCCCCCCGAGAACCTCTTCGGCCTCGCAGTTCGTCAGTGCTTTAGCAATGGCGCCCTGGCCCGCGTTGATGACGGCCCGCAGAATCGCCTTGTCGCGCACGATTTTGATGTGGTGTTCGTTGCTGGCCCGCACCACAAGCCCATTTGTCAGGTCTGCGAGGTAGGAGCGGCCGCCTATCTCGTCCAGTTGCTTCCTACGGTCCAACTCTTCGGCAAGTGTGATCTCGTCAATGTAGGTGTTGTGCTCTCGCATCTCACGCATTGCGGAGAATATTCGCCGGTTGGCACCGAGAGAAAAATCAGACGGCGTAAGGTGCTGTGCAGCCTCATCGCAGAGCACGGGATTCAAGAAAACCGAGCCGAGAATTGCGCGTTCTGCGTCTTGGCTCGCAGGCGATCCTTTTTCCAGAATGTAGTCGCTCGTCATTCCGACACCTCCTGCGCTGCGTGGCCGGTGCCCATCTGGTCTCGCATCCGCTCCAGCGCCGTGCGCCGGGGAACTATCGGCGCTGGCTGGCTCCCACCGAACCCGTTGCCTGTTCCGACATACCTCCACTCTTCAGGGTCGTCGTCGTATCGGCCGGCATTGAACCACGTTGCAGGGTATGGAACCTTGGATTTGTCAGGCTGCCGCGCTTGGGCGCTTTGGGCGTACAGGTCAACCCGGCTGCCTAACCACTGCGCTGCCGCGGCTTCATCCCCCTCGAAATCGGGATGGGCGTCCGTGGTTCCAGCTTTGGCTACCAGAGTGATGGCCTTGCCGATCGCGTTGAGCGCCAGAGCCTGTGCGACCCTCCTGGGATAGCGGCTGTAAATTCCGAGTGCCAGCGTCGAACGTTTGGCCAACCGTGCTTGCTTGTCGCCCTGTGCGTTCTTCGATGGAGGTTCCGAGGATTCATTTTCCCCATCCAGACAAAGATCAGGAGAGACACCGTCACCAAGCTCATTCGTAGAATGAGCAAGGGTTTTAGACTTTAGTGCGTCTGCATTCTGCACTCTGCCATCTGCTTCTGCTTGTAGTGACATGCGTGATTTTCCGTGACCGTCACACTCTGTCACGCTTTCGTCACGCTTTGCGTGACACGCGATCCGATCACGATGCCTCTGTTGGCGGATACGAGCCTTCTCCTTGAGGTCTTCCTTGGACAGCTTTTCCCTGTACTTCTCATAGTTCAGAAGCCGCCATCCGCCGTCGATCACCTCGATGCGGCGCCCTTCACAGTCTGGGGTGCGGCTGTGCTTGTCGGGCGACAGGAACTTTTCGATTGCTGCTTCCGTCTCCTCAACGGTCACATTGGAGAACGCAGCCAGGCCCGGCAATGTGGCTTCGACAATGCCGTCTTGATCGGCCATTGCCAGGAGGGTTATCCAAACGACTTTGACGCTGGGAGACTCGCGCCAGATCGTGGACGCAAGGATTCCGCTGTGCAGTTTCGTGAATCCGTTGGCCATTAGGCTCCCCTCCTTTCGGACCAGGAGAGGCTGCTGTATGGGATGGACTGCTGAGCGGGTTCTCCGGGACACGCCACCAGACCTGCGCCGATACTGAAATCCGCCAAGTCGATGTTGACCGCATTGCGGGGGGCGTAGAGCGAACCGCCGGGATAAGTCGAACACGACAACGTGCCCGGGGTCGAGGCTTTGGCGGAGATCGCCGTGGCCGAGGTATCCATCGTCACGATGTTGACGGTGAAATTAAGTGTATTGGTTGCAAGCTGGGCGGACTGGGTGACCAGGGCGTGAGCGGGGATCACCAGCAACGCGACGATGGCGAGAAGGAATTTACGCATCTATTTCTCCCTATGGGGAATTACT
This sequence comes from uncultured Acidobacteriaceae bacterium, assembly GCA_963703645.1. Lineage (GTDB taxonomy): Bacteria > Acidobacteriota > Terriglobia > Terriglobales > Acidobacteriaceae > Bog-257. The sequence goes on along the minus strand of CAVPFD010000039.1, from coordinate 4,744 downwards.
TTTGGCGTGGGGACACAAAAGCCACGCTCGAAGGCGTGGCGTTTAGAACTGCTCGATTTGGGCGGTGGCTTTGTGTCCTACCGGGGTATGCTCTCGATGGCGAGCGCGTAGCGGTCAAGATCCCGCGCCGTGGCCTGCGCTATGGGCTCAAACGGCCCGACGACGCAGCGTAGTGCAATCGCGGCATCGGTGAGATGGTAAAGTGCCGCCTCGATCGGCTCTGACGCAGTATCTGGCGCCGGATCAGCTGCAAGACTGCTCGCTCGATGATCACTGGTGAATTGCTCGCGGTTTTCTGGCATCGTGTGTCGCTCCTGTTTCTGTGATCTCGACTAGGGGATTGTGCATCCCCGCCGTCGAGATTTGGGCTCAAAAACAAAAAGCGCCGGCATCGTGACCAGCGCTCACTCTCTCCTAATTGCCTAAGTACGAATCCTGGGCCCACTTCTGTAAAGCCGGACCAATAGCCCAGCGGCTTCCCGTGGGATTAATTTCGTCCCCCTCTACTTACATAAGTACGAAATTATCCCCCTCATCTGTAAAGCACTATTTTCAATACCTTACATCCCATGCATCCATCTTGGGGTTGCAGTCTCGCATGGTTGGGTCGTAGCAAAAGGTTTGCCCAGTGCTGATGGCGTGTCGGAGGTGATCTCCAATTCTGGGGCACTTCTTCTCGATGGCTTTGATTGCCTCGGAGAGGTTGATCGTCACCAAAGGGCGGTACTTTGCATCCTCTGCTTCTGCGGCCGCAAGTTTGTGCCGGTATGAAAGCATCGCCGCGCAGGCTGTCTCATAATCAGCGACCTCTTGAAAGCAATTGTCGATGCCCCCCTGATTGCCCATTCGCTTGTATCTTAACCAGTCTCCCGATCGGGAACATAGTGGCCTGACGTTGCGGTATTCATAGGAAGCTATGGTCTCCACGTCCGCGCCCCTCAGTAGCTCCAATTCTGCCGCGGCCGACTGTCTTTCGCGTTGGAGCCACGAAACAGGGGCGCGCGTTAAGCTGCGCTCCAGCTTAATAATTCTCAATACGCGCTCGGAGCATTTAGCCATGCTTTCCAGAAACAGCCGTTGGGTGCGCTCCTCAATACTCTCTGCCTTCGCGCTGGTAAGATTTCGCAGCGTACTCGCGCCGAAATCTGGTTATAGCTCCACAAATCGGCCAGCGAAGCATTGCAGCAAGGTAAAGCGCACCCTTTAAATTGGGAATCGTGATGGCCTCGCCGTCGCACTCGATGCGCCATTCTCCAGACGGGAGCTTGGCGAACGTCCCGCAATTGTTCGGCAAGGGTAGCCAGGCAATATCTGCTTTCGTGAGGCGTCGGACCTTCGGCTCGACAAAGCACCAATTGAGGCCGCCCGCATATTCCCAATCCGTACCGATGCGCGGCATCCCCTGACCGCGCAGAATCTGAGTGTTGAGCGACATCTCTGCCCTCAAGGATATGAAGAATCTGAACGCACTTCGTTGAGGCAGCTTGCTCGTCATGCGAAGCTCTCATTGGCCCAGGCGTGCTTACCCTGACCCCCGCCATGGCAACCAGTAATCCCAAAAAATCCTTGAATTGCCGAAGAATGGGTATTAGAGTCTCAACACTCAGCACTGAAGCCTGGTGATCGACTGTACTGTAAGGGGTTCTCGTTCCCTGCAGGTCTGGTTTTCGCTATTGGCTCGGTACAGGATACAGGAGGAATAATGGCAGCGCCTACTCCGACAATAACTATTGACGATTTCCCCATTGACCGGGCGCAGAAGATTCTTGCCGACAAGCTGTTTCGTCAGGCATGGTCGCCTCAACAGTCACCTGACGGGAGGTACGAGCTGTTTCGTGAGCTTCTTGGCATAGATGTTTCCGAACAGCTGACCGCTCCGGTTGTGGGAGTCGGAATAGGCGAGTCCGAAAACGGAGAGCGCCGCCTAGAGTTTCTGGCGGCGGTTGGGCACGATACGATTGATCCGGAACGGCTGCTTAACGCAACAGGTTTGAGTAATACTCCGTTCAATCTTAGGACCGGATGCTCCCCTCATCCCGCCACCAGACCCGCATCGGGCGGAGACTCTATAGGTGACTGGAAGGGATCGAAAGGCACGCTTGGCTGCCTTGTCAAGTCGAAATCCGGGGATGAGTACATCCTCAGTTGTAACCACGTCATTGCCGGACTGAACTCAGGACGTTGCTGTATAGACGAAACATATGAGCCTGGCGGGAGCGGCTCTCGGATCGGGTTACTGTATGATTTTGAGGACATCGCTTTCGGCGGTGGTATCGCTAATGTCATTGACGCCGCGATTAGCAGGCCGGACGATCCGCGAGATGTTACGGCAGGCGTGGGCTCCCTCGTAATACAAAGTGTCTGTGATCCGGTTCGTTTCCAAACCCCTGTTTTCAAAGTTGGTTCAGCGTCTGGAAAGACACACGGCGTCGTGAGCATTCAAAAACTCTCGATACTGATGCCATACACGTCTATACAAAAGGCACTTTTCGAGCAACAGATGGGAATCATCGGAACTCAAACGAACGACTTCGCAAGCGGAGGCGATTCGGGGGCTATTGTTCTTAACGACCACCACCAAGCTGTAGGTCTCTTGTTCGGAATGGATGGGGGCATCGACCTTGCTTACGTCAATCCGATCAATCTCGTGATTGGACGCTTCGGCGTGAGCATCTGCTAACCCGGTCGATCCCCAATTATGGGGAGGATTCCAATGTCTTTGTCGCGGTTTCAACGATTCTTTATAGCCCGTCCGCAGCAAATGAGCAGAAAAGGGACTCCGGTTCCAACATCTGCCGGAGAAACTCAAGGTGTGGGCGTATTCATGACGCCCCAATCCCTTGTGACATTTCCAGTCGCTTCTCTGGCGACATCTGTTGTCTGGAAACTGGCCGGCATCTTTCGGCCAGGATGGGAAAAGAACCCTTGGGTGCCGCTTTTGACTGCCCTGCTTATCGGCGGCGCGATCTTTGCAGCAAGTGTCTCGAACAAGGACACCCGGCCAACTAATGCGGGCCAGTGGACGATCACTCTGGCTGTCGCTGTGCTTAATAGCCTGTTCTTAGCGGCTTCTGCCCTGGGTGTACTCGAGCAGTTGACGGGCACTGGGAAATGACAGAGAGGGAAGCCGAGTCTACGCGAGTTGCGGCTTGGCGACTCGAAAAGAGACAGGAACCTGGAACGACTTCGCCCATTGCATGACCTCGTGCTCAGTCTTCGAGGAAGTTGCACTGACCAAGAAAACTAACTTCTTGCCCTGAATTCCAACGCCAATAATGCTGCCTTTACCGAGGAAGCTCCTCTAGCTTCCTCGCGAGCAGATTCGATCGACTTACTCATGACACTCATCTAGATGCCTAGTTTCCCATCAGGCGTCGCCTGAAGTCCCAAGGCTTTTTGTAACTTCTTGTTGAAAATTAAGACACTTATTTGACAAAATGTCAACGCGCTCGTCGGGGCGGTGACGTCAAGCTGCTTGTGTAAAAACCCGGAGGGTGCGGTTCTTCCATTCCAGATTGAATCTCTGGAAGATGGAGTAGATGATCCGATCCACGCTCTGCACGTTGACGAAGCAGACCATGGGCCGAGTGCGGCGTCGAACTTCCACAAAACAGCGTTCGATAAGGTTGGTGGTGCGCAGCTTCTTCCACAGATGTCGGGGAAAGCGAAAGAACGACAACAGCTCCGGCAAATCGGCCTGCAACTGTCTCACCATGCGGGGATACGCCGGGCGCCAGCGCTGGCAGAAAGCGCGCGCCGCTGCTTGCGCCTGGGCCCGGCCGTCGGCCAGATAGATGGCCTGGGCGTCAACCTTGACCGCGTCGTAATCGCACTTCCGTACCTTCTCCAGGATATTGCGCATCTTGTGTACCCAGCAGCGCTGATGCAGCACCCGGGGATAAACCGTCTGCATCGCTGCCGCTAATCCGGGACAGCCATCGGTCACGATCAGCTGCAGGTTCTCACCTTTTAATCCACGGCGATACAGATCTTGCAACAGCGCCTCCCAGTCGGCTTGGCTTTCTCCCCGGGTGCGCAGGAAAGCCAGCAATTGGCGGGTGCCATCGCGGCCTACGCCATAAGCCACCAGCATCTGCACCCGTTGCCGTCCACTGGGCCGGCGCACCCGCAGGCTGACTCCATCCAAGAACAGATAGGCCCATTCATCCCGCAGTTGCGCTTGATGAAACTGCCGCACCGCTTCGTCCAAGTCGCGGATCAGGTTGGAGACCGTCTGCGCGCTCACCGTCTCGCCCGTCAGCGTGGCCACCACCCGTCCCACTTGCCGGGTCGAGATGCCGCGCAGAAACGCTTCCCGGATCAGCAGCGCCAGCTCCGGTGCCCGCCGCTGAAACTTGTCCAAGCCCGGCGGCAGAAAATTCTTTCCCCGGGTGCGCGCAATGCGCAGCCGCAGGGTGCCGAAACGGGTTACGAAATCGCGTTTGTAGTAGCCGTTGCGGTAGTCACGATGCGGCGTCGCACTGCGCTGGTATGCTCCCCAGCCACTGTACAGATCCCGCAATCGCTCCGACTCCGCTTCGAAAAACTGCTTCCAGGCTTGCTTCGTGTGGTCGTACACATCGCCCCAGAAGCTCTCCCTCAGATCGGCTAGGAAATGTTGGAAGTGCTCGCTGATCGGTGTAATCTTCGCCATGGGTGTAAGGCTCCTTTTTCAGAGTGGCTTTCGCTTGTCAGGCCAAAGCCAACTTACACCCTTCCGCTTTTACACAATCGAATTTACGTC
>CAVPFD010000038.1:0-40607 GCA_963703645.1 uncultured Acidobacteriaceae bacterium | reverse complement strand
GGCGCAGCAGAAGGAGCTGTGTCCCAAAGGGATCGACATTTTCTTTGACAATGTCGGCGGCGACATCCCCGATGCGGTGCTGGCGCGGCTCGCGATGCGAGGACGGGCGGTGCTTTGTGGCGGGATCGCGAGCTACAACGCGACTGAGCCGCCGTCGGGACCGAAGACTGTATTCGACTTGATCGTCCAGCGCGGACGGATCGCGTAGCACCTTGACCGCATTCTGGCGTATTGCGCTCGTTCGCTGCGTCCCGACGGCGCGGACCACAACGGGGTGACTTCGGGAGGGAGCACATGAGCGTGAAAGACGCGATCCTCATCGCGCGGCTCGACCAGCTACTGGCCGCCTCGACGACCTCAGCGGCTCTTCGTCCTGTCACGACGAGATGAGCCTGCACGATGCGTCGTTGCCCTTGGCGGGCGTCACGCTTTCGGTCCTTCCCTCGGGACGTCGCAGGCGCCGTTTTTCGACGGCGCGTTGGGGAGCGTCCTAACCATCCCCGACGATCCGCAATATTCGCAACCCTTCTCCAACGCGCTGACCGTCGCGGCGTGGCTGTGTCCGCTCGCGCTGAACAATGCGAACGTCGTCAGCAAGCGGACGAATTACGTCCATTACGTCGAAAAGGCGGTTGCGGAGTTCGGTCGATGCCGAGTGGGCGCTCAGAATTCTATGATCGGCTCAATAAGACCCGCCATTCGCGCCTCTCGTTCTACACGTTCAACCTCGGCTCGCCCACGCGCCAGGGCAATGGCTCCTACATGGAATATGGCGTCTCGAAGAACGATGAGACGCCGATCGAGCTCGGGCAATGGGTGTTCGTGGTTGGCGAGGCCGAGCCCTGGATTTCGCCGACGGATCATTCGACGGGCTGCGCGCTCTGGAAACAAGGCGTCCCGGCGAAGCGCGAAACTCCCGATGAGTACGGCGACTTCGGCGTACGCCCGCAGCACGGGTCCGGCTCGATTACGGTCGGCGGATCGCAAGAAACCGGCCTCCAAGGGGCGGTCGCGCATTTGGCGATCTGGAACCGCCTGCTCTCGGGCGACGAAATCGCCTCGATCTGGAGCGCCGGCGCGAGCGACCTACGCACGATGCGCGATGTACCACAGCTTCGTCTAAGCCGATGGTCGAGCTGCTTCTCGGACATACGAAGATTGAGAGCACAGTCCGTTATCTCGGGATCGAGGTCGACGATGCGTTAAGACTGCCTGAGCAGAGTGAATTCTCTGAACCATGGCGCAACTTCCAGTGCGCGTTCGGCCGCGTGACACGGGAAACCTCGGGCGAATCGCTGGCGCAGACTGGCGCGGGCCGCGCTAAGCCCTATAGCGTCGAATGATTTTTGGGGCGGGGAAACCGCCGGAGTTTTTGCGGACTAGCTGGTGGAGCTCGGGGGATTCAAACCGTGATGCTCTCGAAGATGCGTTCGAGTGACCGCGGGCGTTCGGGAGCGGGGCTGGACGCGCGCGAGCCCTACGATTTCGTCGCCCGCGATCTTGCCGATAACGTGAAGATCCAGCGACAGTAACCTGATAACGCCCGTCGGCGGTGGGCCGCACCAGGATGGGCTCCAGCACGCCCAGCGCCCGGATCGAATCGCACAGCTCGTGCAGCGCGTGCTCGTCGAGTTGGGTGCGCGTCTGGTAGGGATTGTCGTCCAGTAGATCGAGCGGGATCTCCATCACCGCCTCGCCCGGCAGCAGCGCTGTGGGTGCCCCACCCTTCGGCAAGCTCAGGGCAGGCTCCTCCTCGCCCGGTTTTGGCGAGAGCGTGGGATATGCCGGTGCACCACCCTTGCCGCCAACGGGTGCCCCGCCCTTCTCGCCCGTTGTTGGCGAGAGGGTGGGCGGATTAGAGAACGGACGCGGCGGTAACAACGACTCCAACCCGCGTCCCAGAGCTTTGTGTTTTTCAACCATAGGAGTTCCTTAGCCACTAGCAATTAGCACTTAGCAATTCGTAAAGAACGAGCGCCGTAGGCGCGAAAGGTGATAGCCCCGCCCTTCAGGGCGGGGTAAACGCGAATTACGAACCCGAGCCCCCGTGGGGGCGGCACAGATCCTCTGTCTCAATCCTGTGCCGTGCCCGAGGCACTCCGCTCTCTAACACTCACCTACCCACCGCTGAAGCGGTGGGCTATCATCTTTCGTCCCGCAGAGCGGGACTCCGGCGTTGCCTGTGCGAACATTCTTCTCCATCAACCTCGATCAACCCCGTCTTTGTCATCCCGAGCGGAGCGCCCGCCTCTTTTACCGACCCGCAGGGTCGGGCGGGCGCGAAGTCGAGGGACCTGCTGTTGAGCCCCTTTGGCAAAAAACGTCGCGAACCAACGCTACCCCCACGAACAGCAGGTCCCTCGACTCGTCGCTTCGCTCCTCGCTCGGGATGACAGCGTTGATGTTCGTTTCCTCCTTCGAGCACACATGGGAGCGAGGCATAAGCAACGCGAGCGCCGTAGGCGCGAAAGGTGATAGCCCCGCCCTTCAGGGCGGGGTAAACGCGCAATTACGACCCGAGTCCCCCAGGGACGGCACAAAGCCATCTCGCCTTTCATTTTCTGCCGTGCCCGAGGCACTCCGCTCTCTAACACACACCTACCCACCGCTGAAACGGTGGGCTATCATCTTCCGTCCCGCACAGCGGGACTCGGGCGTTGGCCCTGCGAACATTCTTCTCCATCAACCTCGATCAATCCAGTCTTGTCATCCCGAGCGGAGCGCCCGCCTCTTTTACCGACCCGCAGGGTCGGGCGGGCGCGAAGTCGAGGGATCTGCGGTTGAGCCCCTTTGGCAAAAAATGTCGCGAACCAACGCTACTCCTGCGAACCGCAGGTCCCTCGACTCGTCGCTTCGCTCCTCGCTCGGGATGACAGCATCGATATTGCATCACCCATCCTTCGCCTAAGCATTATATCCCACATTGTGGTACGTCCCACATTGTATGACTAGCCACCGACCACTAGCCACTAGCCACTGACTGTTGCTTTTCCACTCTCTCCATAATCTCCTCCGCCAGCTTCAGATATGCCTCCGTCCCCCGTGCGTGCGGATCGTAGAGCAGCGCCGGCTTGCCGTGGCTCGGCGCCTCGGCCAGGCGGATGTTGCGCGGGATGGTGGTCTCGCACATCACATCGCCAAAGAAGCTACGCAACTCGGCGGCCACAGATTGCGCCAGGTTGGTGCGCTCGTCCAGCATGGCCAGCACCACGCCCTCAATCGCCAGCTTTGGGTTCAGGTCCACGCGGATGCGCTCAATGGTGTCCAGCAGCTCGGTAACGCCCTCCAGCGCGAAGTACTCGGCCTGCATCGGGATGAGCACCGCGTCGGCGGCAACCAGCGCGTTGAGCGTGAGCAGGTCGAGCGCCGGAGGGCAGTCAAAGACCACGAACTGGAAGCGCGGCAGGATCGGCCCGAGGGCGCGGCGCAGGCGGTACTCGCGTCCCTCGAGCGGAACCAGTTCGATGTTGGCGCCGATGAGGTTCTTGTGCGATGGGATCAGGCTAAGGTTGGCGACCTCGGTGGGTTGCAGCGCGGCTTCGGCCGGGATCTCGCCCAGGATGACCTGGTAGGTGCTGGGGCGCTCGGGGTCGCGCTGGAAGCCCAGCCCGCTGGAGGCGTTGGACTGGGGGTCGCAATCCACCAGCAGCGTGGACGCGCCGCGCGAGGCGAACGAGGCCGCCAGGTTGATGGCAGTCGTCGTCTTGCCGACTCCGCCCTTCTGGTTCGTGACTGCGATGACGCGGGACATGGGAAGCAACTAGCAACTAACAATCAGCAATAGTCGATAGCAATTCGCTATGCAGGGCGGTCCTGCAAGGTAGCGGCAAAACTTGACAGATAACGTAACCGTTGTGTAACTTGACAAATGGCGCGCGCCCTCACGGCCAACCCAACTCAAGGCTTCCACGGGTTGCGAGTAACTTGACATCTTGCCTTGCCACCGGGGAGCTCAACCGGTTCCTTCGCTCAGGAAGATGACTTGCACCCGACCCATGGCGCCCAACCGGCCGCCGTTCCTGCTCGAAAACTGGAGGCTTTGCTTTTGTCAGCAGCAAGAAGATTAGACCGCAGCGCGGGCCGGGGGCAATGGTCGCAACTGGCCAGCGCGAAGTTTTTCCGAGGAAAAACTGTGCAAGACTCCGGGATGGCAACGGAAGCTGCTGATTTGGCGGTGAGTAGGCCACTGCGAGTTTGTGAGTAACTGGGTCGATTCTCGTGGGCGTCCTACTGGTTTGGCGCTGGGTCCGGCGAGCCGGACCTCCAACGGCGAAGGCGCTCCCGCATCATGGGAATGAGCTGGCGCCACCAGTCGCCTTGCCAATCAACCGCCGTCGCGGTCTGGTGAGCGGCCTGGTAGAAACATGCCTGTGAGTTGGCGCTGTCGCCCAAATCTCGGTAGGCGATGCCCAGGTTCCAGAAGATCTGCTTGCGGACTTCCGGCCAGTCCACGACGACGAGCGCTTTCTGGTAGTACTCGATGGCGAGCGGCAGGTTGCCGCGTCGCTGCTCGTCAGTGGCTATGCCGAGATAGACCTCCGGATCGCGGCGCGTCATGTCGGCGGCGGCACGGTAGAAATGGGGGAGCGCCTCGTCGAGCCGACCTTGGTCGCGCAGGGCCGAGGCAAGATACGTCTCCGCAACCCAGTTGCGCTGGGTGACGTTCAACGTGTGCGTCCAAAGGGTGATGCTGTCGGCCCAGTATTCTAGCTGACGATGCGTCACGGCCGAGAGAACCAGCAGCACCGCCACGCTGGCCACGGGCAGCACCGCGCGAGGAAGGTGCAACTGTTGCGCCCAGTCGGCCACTCCCCAGCAGAGCATCAGAAAGATGCCGATGCCGGAGATGTAAGCGTATCGGTCAGCCATGGCCTGCACATAAAAGTGGACCAGCCCTATCATGGGCACCAGCGTTCCTAGGAACCAGAGCCAGCCGACCACCAGATAGCGATGCCGCCGACCAGCGGCAACCAGCGCGCTGACCGCCAGCAGGAAAAGCAAAGCCAGCGACGTCTGCCACCAGTGCAGGGACTTTAGCGGGTGGAGGTACATGATCGCCAGGTCTGCGGGCCAGAGCAGCTTCTCAACGTACCGGACATAGGACACTAGCGCGTTCGCCAGCCGGATGGGCAGGGTATAAGGTCCAGTCGCGCCAAAACCGTGCTGGGCAATCATGGTGATGACTGCATCAACGGCGCAGATGAAGAACAGCGGGATCTTCTCCTTCAGCAAGGCCGTGAAGGAGCGCGCCGGGTAGAGGGCCGCCGCGGTCCCGGGCTGATGCTCATCCGCGAACATCCGGCGCAATGGCCAATAGTCCCAGAGGAGCAGAACGAGCGGCAGAGTAATCACCTGCGGCTTGGCCATCAGCCCGAGCCCGTAGAGAAACGCGACAACTGCCATGCGGTTCAGCTTTGGCCGCTGGGCATACCAGCGGTAGGCCCCCAGCGCCAGGAAGAAGAACAGCGCACTCAGGACCGTTTTCCGCTCGGCGATCCAGGCGACGGACTCGACGTTCAGAGGATGAAGAGCGAAGAGCGCCGCCACCATGAAGCTGCGGCCCGTGAAGCCCGTCGCCCGCCTTAAGACCCAGAACAGCAGGACGGCGCTCAGCGCGTGCAACAGCACGTTCACCTCGTGCTGGCGACCGGCGTCAAGCCCGAACATCTGGATGTCGGCGGCGTGGGACACCCAGGTCAACGGGTGCCAGTTGTAAAGATATGGATGCAACACAGCCCACTTGACCATCGCCAGATCCAGCGTCCGGATGTGGGGGTTCTCCGTGACGTAGCGGTTGTCGTCAAAGTTGATGAAAGGATAGCTATGAACCGGGTAGTACAACGCCAGCGTCGCGATCAGGAGCACGAGGCTGAGGAACCACGTCTGTTTCCCCGGCCGGACAGCGGGGCGCCGAGGGAGAACCGCGCGCGCCGTCGGTTCGAGCTCCTCTAGTTGGAGACTGGAAGCAGCCAAGGCAATCCTCTCGCTTCCGGCCGAGCATAATCCTCAACCCGCACACGCGGCTGTGACGCAGGTCTCCAAGCATTGTGACGTTCGGTTCAGCCCAGAGGAATCGCCGGTCGACAATTGTAAGTGATTGACACTAGGCTTATTAGTACCGATTGTTCCACGTGGAACAATCTCTTCGACTGGTCCGTCTCAGCCATCCTACGGACAAACCATTAATGCAAACTGCTGATAAAAAGCTACTTATATGCAATTGTTCCACGTGGAACATTCTCAGCCGGTTCCCGTCCTTTGGAACCAATGAAGGCGGCCTGGCGATGCGGTTGTCAGCGTTGTGTGTTGTTCCGAAAGCCCCTGTCAGCACGGTCGATTAAAATCAATAGCTTAGGATGGAAACAACTCATAAGATATTGATTCTGCACAGTTTATGTGCAAACAATTCTGTAGTAATGACTTACATGGCAAGAAACGCCGCTTTTTGCCCAATTCCGTCTATAGCATGACTTCATGAAGTCATAATAACATGTTAACATAGTCGGGAGAACTCTCTTGTCAATCTTGCCCTCAACCACATTTACGTCCACAAAAGCGAAAGGCAGATCGCTCCCCTCGCCCGCGGCGGGCTCCGTCGACATGACAAAGGTATTCACACAGGCTCCGACGGCGCGCAAATGAGGAACCCGGTTGCGGGCTCTGGCATCTCGGCTATTAAACTGCGCCGCCGCTCCGCCGATCGAACCTTTTTCCCACTTGACCATTAGCTTACGCCAACGGCTCGCTTCATGACGCCACTCAGCGGCTTGATTTACCAAGCAATTGCGATCTCCTCTCCCACCTCAAGTTCGAGAATTGACTTCTCCCATAGCCTCCTCAGCGCGTGTGGCATGGCATGAGGCTAAGGCGTTCGTTGCCGGGTGTCGGTGACGATGGACACAGGGGTTTGTGCCGTCCCCGGGGGACTCGGATTCTGGTCCCACGCCACCCACCGCTGAAGCGGTGGGCTTTCTTATGGCGTCCCGCCGAGCGGGACTCGTGCCCGGCGCCTCGAAAGCCCGATGCGGGCAGACTCTTCCCAATTACACCCCTTGCTTAAGGATTTCGAGATGTTCAGGGTTCGCCATGGCCGCGTGACCTCGCTTGCTTCCGCGATGCTACGGATGACCTTGAAAGGCCACACTGTATGCGGCCCTCCCCGCTCAGTCAACGCGGAAAACCCATCGGGCCTAGCGAGCAGCGAGGCTAGGCTTCGAACCGTCAGCCCCGGAAGGTAACACGAGGCGGCAAAGTCCGGCCGCTGGCGAGTGCGCAGTTTTCAACACTAAGTCACTGACAAGCAGACTTGTTTCGCGCAAGATAGGTGATTCACGGAGGAACCGTGTCCAGCCGATCATCGCGGCACTCTGAATCGAAGCACAGCGACCCGTGGGCAAGAGTAGTGGGCAGCGCAGGTCTGCTAATTTCTCTTGCGAGTTTGCTGGTGTCGGGATTCAGTGTTAGGAACGGGATTGCGACCCAACACCAACTCGAATCCGCATATTTTGACAGTGAGGTTACACCCCTAACTGCCCCCTCGATAGGGCTGAGGCCGGAGGTAGTGCTTCGATTTAAGAACACGGGCAGATCACGCGCTAATGTGCGTCTCGCCAAATCCACCATGCTCGTCGCGACCAATGACGTTGGAGCTTTTGAGAGGATGCGCGACCTCCCAGCCGCGAAGCTGCCAAGCACCGGTGAAATTAATCCTGAAGGAAAAATATCGGCTAATCTTAAGTTAGGTCATGAGATTGATTCGGAGGAATATGAGAAGTTAGAAGAGGGCAGCCTGCGAATTTACATTGTCGGAGAACTCGACTATGAAAATGCCTTCGGCGATCACCGCATAAGATCGATCTGTCATCAATTTGATTTCGACGGTCACGCTTGGGTGGGATGCTTCAAAGGGAATGAAACTCGCAATTCGAAGTGAAGCAGCACGGGCACCCGGCTCAGGTACGTATAGGAATGTTGGAAGTCCATACTCGTTCTGATGCATCCAGAATGCCGGCTTTCATGAGTTCGCCGGTGAAGGCTTCGAACATTACCCACGGATACGAAGAGGGGCCGATAATAAGCCGGTCGAAAATACGTGAGAAGTCCAGATCGGCAAGAATAGGCGACACCGACCCATCAAGCGGGATTTTGTAAACGAGCTGTGGAACTCCTAAAATAACCTCAGTTGAGGACTCCATCAGCTGCGAAGGACGGAGTTTTGGGGTATAGATAGCCCTCCACTCGCGTTCCTCACGAAAACCTTCGTGCTTTAGACAGGTCACGGCGGCCACAAACATATAGAAAACTGTTTGAACAACGATCTGGCGGTCAACGGAACGGAGAAAGCTGCAATTAGTACCGATGTTTCTAATCACTTCGTGAATCACCCTGTGAACTTCATCTTCTGTCAAATACGCCACAGGGCTAAACAGGAGATTCAATGCGAGTGAGCCTGCTGAAATCTTCGGAACACTCAGCACAATGGCAACACGAACGGCATGGCTGCCGAATGCCCGCCACATGGAGAGCCGCCCGTGAAAGTCCTCTCTGTTGTCGTGTTCCGAAGTTGACGTAACGTAGGTGTTGAGTCTAATGTCCTTCCACCATTGGTTAAATAAACTAATGGCCTCCTGTGCCGCGTTTGGAACGCACGCGTCCAGCGCAGCGGTAAAGGCGTCTATGTTTGATTTCTCGGAAAAAAATTTGTTGACAATATCGAAGCCGTGCTGAACTTCTAGATAGTCGGACATGCAAGCTGTGTTGCGCATCCAGATGCGTTTGCTTCGAATAATGCTTAATGCTGCCTCTGCTGATGTGTAGTGAACGAATCTTAGTCGGTCGTTGGACGTTTGATTTCCTGATTGTTTCAGCTTTTCATAAGCCTCATCCCGTTGCCGCCTGGCATGTGGCATGAAAATGCTCTCAAGCTGCAGCATAAGCTCAATCTGTTCTTCGGTTAACCCTGAATTGGAAGCTTGGCTAGTCATGACGTCCGCCGGGTCCCCACTCATTCGCCGCTTTTGTGGACAGGCTGGGAGACTGCCACACTCTATGCGACCCTCCCCGCCCAGTCAACGCACAAACGTCGCAGCGCTTTGGGGCAAAATCAATACATTCAGTCGATGTGGCGTAAGAGCCGGATTCGCCAGTACACCAGTCCCGCTCCGCGGGACGGAAACAAGATAGCCCAGCATGGAGCGCCTTCTTTTGGCGCGGAATGCTGGGTAGGCTGGTTTATATGAATCCAGAGCCGGCTTCAGCCGGCGACACAAGGACGTGCCGCCCTACGGGGCTCATCATCTCAAGTGAATGCGCACCCAGCGTTCCGCTTCGCTCCACGCTGGGCTATCCTGATTCCGCGCCTACGGCGCTCGGCTTTCGGCAGCTCGCCTGTCAGGCGGAGTACCACAACGTAAGAGATTCGCCCCACAGGGCGGCGCGTGCCGGCCGCCGCCTCTGCGGACAGGGTGAAAAACTGCCACACTCTATGCGACCCTCCCCGCCTAGGCGTACCCAGGGCTTCCGCCCTGGGCTACGATTGTTTCGCCCTCGGGGCTCCAGATCCGCCGATTCCCGGGGCCCTCTGCCGTGCCCGGGGGACTCGCATCCTTAATTCGCCGACCACCCACCGTTGAAAACTTGCCCTGAGCGAAGTCGAATGGGCGGTGGGCTATCATCTTTCGCGCCCGAGGCGCTCGGGTCAAGCCGATTCCTCTTCCAAGCGGAGTCCCACAATGTGGGACAAAGGACCGTTCTGCAACAGGGTTCTCGTTTATGAAACAAAAAGCAGGTCCCTCCACTCGGGCTGAAGCCCTCAGTCGGGATGACAATCTTGGGATTGGGGCTGGAACAGAATCCTCGCGGCGCTTCGTGGGATTGGGGCAGGAGCAGAATCCTCGCGGCGCTTCGTGGGATTGGGGCAGCAACCGAATCCTCGCGGCGCTTCGTGGGATTGGGGCAGGAACAGAAGCCTCGCGGCGCTTCGTGGTAAATTCTCGGCATGCCACACGGCGAAATGACCACCAGCCGCCTGGAAGCGTTCAGCGACGGCGTGATCGCGGTCATCGTCACCATCATGGTGCTGGAGATGCACGCGCCTGCCCTGCCCACGCTCGCCGCGCTGTGGAAGGTTGCGCCCGTCTTTATCAGCTACGGACTCAGCTTCCTGATCATTGCCATCATGTGGGTCAATCATCACCATATGATCCACGTCGCACATAGAGTCACGGCGCGCCTTCTGTGGTCGAACCTCAATCTGCTGTTCTGGATGTCGCTGATCCCGTTTGTGACAGACTTTGTCGGCAAGAACCACCGCGAGCCCATGGCGGTTGCGCTGTACGGCCTGGATCTCACTATGTGCTCCGCCGCTTTCTATCTGTTGCGCACAGAGCTGATGCGGCAGGCTGCGGGCAACCCGGAAATGGACAGCGCATTCTACCCCGGAGCAGCATCGCAGACAAGATCGCGCCGGCCTGCAGTCGAAGAGTAGATAGGTCAGACTTGCGCTGGCCGCCAATCGAAGCGACAATGCCAACACTCCGTCTCCCCGCACTTGGGCGAGATGAGCAACGTTTCCATGTCGCCACAGACCGAAGCCCAATCGCAGCCAAATGTAGAGCGCCAGGCACTCCCCGAGGCGAATGCCACGCAGCCTGAGCGCTGGAGCCTGCTGCGGCGAATCGCTTTGCGCTTTGCCGTGGTGTATTTCCCGCTCTTCACGCTGTGGATTCCAGTTCACTTCATCGTCATTCCTCCGGTACCGCAGCTGTTCGCCCAGTACCAGGCGCTGCGCAAAATGATTGTGGTGTGGGTTGGCGAAAGTCTGCTGCACGTGCAGGTGAACACCGGCATCCCCAACCCCGGCAACGGCAGCAAGGACACGACCTTCAACTATGTGGAGCTGCTCTGTTACATAGGCGTTGCCCTGGCGGTCACAGTGATCTGGTCGCTGCTGGACCGCAAGCGCCCCAACTACGCGCGGCTGGAGACGTGGCTGCTGTGGTATCTACGCTTCGTGCTGGGCGTGACCATGATTCAGTATGGCTCGGCCAAGATCTTCCCTTCGCAGTTCGGGCTGGTGTCCCTGACCACGCTGCTGGAGCCGTTCGGCGAGGCGTCGCCCATGCACCTGTTGTGGACGTTCATGGGGGCGTCGCCGCTCTACAGCTTCTTTGCCGGAGCGACCGAGGTGCTGGGCGGAGTTCTGCTGCTGATCCCGCGGACTGCGACCCTGGGTGCGCTGGTGTCGCTGGGCGCGACCGTCAACGTGCTCATGCTCAACTTTGGTTATGACGTGCCGGTGAAGATCGGCGTCACCAACCTGATGATCATGTTGCTGCTGCTGCTGGTCCCCGAGCTGCGGCGGCTGGCGGATTTCTTCTTCTTCAACCGCCGGGTAGAGCCCGAGCCCGCGCGTCCGCTGTTAAGCAATCCGCGCTGGAACCGGGTCGTCGTCGCGCTGCAAATTCTGTTTGCGATTGTCCTGATGGGCAACGGCATCTACCACAGTGAGCGGCTTATCCGGGAACAAACTGAGGCGCGGAAGACGATGCCGCTCGCCGGCATCTGGTCGGTTGAGGAATTCACGCTCGACGGCCAGGTACATCCGCCGCTGCTTTCGGACCCGCAGCGCTGGCAGCGCTTGATTGTCGAGGGTGGGGGGGCGGCGGTGCAGCCAATGAGCGGTCCGTTGAGATACTTCACCATGCAGGTCTATTCAGCAAAGAAAACTGTCCTTCTCGGAAATCCCGGCGACCCGAGGCGCCAAGCTATCTTTGCCTATGAGGACCCCGCACCTGACCAGATCGTTCTCCGCGGGCAACTGGACGGCCAGGCCGTGACTGCGACCTTGCGTCGCATAGATGAGTCGCGCTTCCTGCTGCTCAACCGCGGCTTCCACTGGGTCAACGAATCTGCACTGAATCAGTGAGCGACTGGTGGGCATGGGGGCGTCGCCGGGACCAAAGACCCAGGGCGCTCGGGCCAGATTTTTCACCACGAGGCACGGAGAGCACGGAAGAGGAAGAGAAATCAACCGCGGATTTACACGGATGAACACGGATCGAAATTTGAATTGTTCTCCCAGATATCCGCGTTCTCCGTGCCTCCGTGGTGAATTCGTCGCGCCTCACGAAGAATTTAGGAGCTAGCAGTGTAGGGCGGAGCGGAAGACCGCTATTCGAGCTGCAGCAGAATCTGGTCCAGCTTCACGGCGTCGCCGGGCTTCACGTCCACCGATTTGATCTTGCCTGCGGCGGCGGCGTGAATAGGGGTCTCCATCTTCATGGCCTCCAGCATCATCAGAAGGTCGCCGGCTTGAATTTGCTGGCCCGGCTTCACGTGTACCCTCACCACCAGGGCGGCCAGCGGACTGCGGATGAGCTTGTCCTCGTTAGCTCCGGAGAGAGAGCTCGCCTTGCCGGCAGCGGGCAGCACGCTTGACTGAATGTTGGTCGCGTCCGCTGGAGAAGGGTCGTGTGCGGTTTCTTCGACGATGTCCACTTCCACTTCGTAAGCTTTGCCTTCAACCACGATTCTCAGCTTCAAGCAATCTTCCTCACGAGGCCAGAGCAATGCTGGCGAATTTGTGTGGCGCTGGTTCAGCCGGCATCAATGCCCACGCTGCACCAGATTGTGCGATGCCTGAACGATTTCACGTCCCTTGATGGACCAGGACTTGTCCGGCGCGGGTTCCGTCTTCTCCGATTGCATTTTCTTCGCGACAAAGACGGCGGCTGCCGTTTGGATGACAGTCAGGATCGCAGGCGGAATCGGTTTCTCATCATTCATGTGGAACCTTCTTCGGACTAGAGCGGAATTAAGCCGTGCTTCTTAGGCGGGCGGAACTCGCGCTTGGTATGCAGAGCTTCGAGGGCCTGCACAAGATATCTGCGAGTCTCCGCCGGCTCGATGACATCGTCAACCAGGCGGCGGCCAGCGGCCACATACGGATTGGAGAACGTGTTGCGATACTCTTCGATCAGCTCTTTGCGCCGCGCTTCATGATCTTCCGCCGCGTCGATCTCTCTGCGGAAGACGATCTCTGCCGCTCCTTCCGCGCCCATAACGGCGATCTCGGCGGTTGGCCACGCTATCACGCGGTCGGCGCCGAGGTCCTTGCAGCACATCGCGATGTACGCGCCGCCATATGCTTTGCGTATCACAACCGTCAGCTTGGGGACGGTGGCAGCCGAGTAGGCGAAGAGGATTTTCGCTCCGTGACGAATGATGCCTCCGTATTCCTGCTCGACGCCGGGCAGGAAACCGGGAACGTCAACGAAGGTCAGCAGAGGCAGGTTGAAGGCGTTGCAGAAGCGCACGAAGCGCGCGACCTTATCGGAGGCATCAATGTCGAGCACGCCCGCGAGCACGCAAGGCTGGCTGGCCACGATGCCCACCGGACGTCCCTGCATACGGGCGAAACCAATCACCACGTTGGCGGCGAAGCCGGGCTGGATCTCGAAGAAATCCTGATGATCGACGATGCGCTTGAGAACGCCGCGAATATCGTAGGCGATCTTGGAGTCCGTGGGCACCATATGATTCAGCTCGGGATCCGCTTCCAGCGTGCCTTCGAAGGGCAGGCGCGGAGGGTCTTCCAGATTGTTGGAAGGCAGGAAGCTCAACAGGCGGCGGCACAGCAGCAGCGCGCCGTCGTCATCCTCGGCCACCAGATGCACAACCCCCGAGCGGTTCATCTGGGCTGCGGGACCGCCCAACTGGTCGGCCGGTACAACCTCTCCCGTCACCTGCTTGATGACTTGCGGCCCGGTGATGAAAATCTGCGCGTTTCGGGTCTGAATAATGAAGTCGGTGATCGCGGGGCTATAGGCTGCGCCGCCCGCACACGGGCCGCAGATGATGGAGATCTGGGGCACGGAGCCCGACAACATGACGTTGTTGTAGAAGACGCTGGCATAACCGGCGAGGCTGTCGATGCCTTCCTGCACCCGCGCGCCTCCGGAGTCGTTGATGAAGACGAATGGGCTGCCGGTCTTCTGCGAGAGCCGCATCATGTCAACAATCTTGGCGCAGTGGACCTCTCCCGCGGCGCCGCCCAGCACGGTGAAATCCTGGCTGGCGAGATGAATGGTGCGGCCATCGATGGTGGCGCATCCAGTCACGACGCCATCGGCAGGAACATCTTTGTCGGCCATGCCGAAATAGGTGGAGCGGTGATGGGCAAACAGGCCGATTTCCTGGAAACTGTCGTGGTCCACAAGCTTCTGGATGCGTTCGCGCGCGGTCAGCTTTCCCGCAGCATGCTGTTTCTTGATTCGCTCAGGCCCACCGCCCTGCTGAATCCTGTCCCGTTTCTTCTGAAGGTCATCCAGTTGCTCGTCGATGCTGTTGGGAACGGGTGCGGTCTTTGTTGCCATGTTTGCTCCTCCTGCGACGGCCAGAAATTAGCAGTCGCTTCGCGCCCACGAGCGGTTCATCCATGGACGAATGCTGACGGCTGGGAGACGGAATCCTCTAAGGATAACAAATCATGCTTCGGCCAGCCCGGGACAACGCGGCTGCGCCTTACTCATCATTTGAGGACTGGCTGAGCGACACCGTCTGTTACGGCGATCACGCCACCGTGTGACCGGCGCACATCAGGCGAGATGGGCGTCGCGAGCGGTTCGGAAACGAATCTGTTGTGTAGCGTCACTCAACGGACTACTATCGCAGTAGTAGAAGGCACAGTCCTCCGTTTTGCGTGGGGAGAACAAATCTCGGCGGCTCGGATTCCTTGATTTCGCATTTATCCGCCGCTAAACGCGGCCGCATCGGCGCGGCACTGAAAAGGAGTACCAAATGTCATCGTTAAAGAAGCTGCTCCTCTGGTTGGTTCCGCTGCTGTTCTTCGCTCTGTTTCCCATTGTGCTCAATGCGCAGGACAACATGGGCAAGCAGGGCATGTCGGTAACTGGATGCCTGAAGCAGGGCACCGACAAAGGCGGGTATTACATCATGGCCGACGGGAAGATGTATGAGGTCTGGGCCCATGGCGTGAACCTCGCAGAGCATGTCGGTCACACGGTGACGGTCACCGGACACTCAGTAAAACTGCCGGAGGCGCAGGAGTCCAAGAAGGAAGCAAGCGAAAAAGCGGAAGCCGGCGGCACCCCCTACGAAGACTTTCAGGCGACGGGCCTGAAGATGGTCAGCTCGAGCTGCTCACCTTAATCGGGGCTCGACGAATCTCAAGATCACCGATGCGAACTCTCGTCACCGGCTGAGGGAAGGGCTATCTTCCCTCAGCTCCACAGATCAGCCGCTAGCGCTGCGCATCCGTAAGCTGCCGGTTGTTTCTTGCCGACTTGAGCTTGCGTACCCGCCAGATCCACCAGCCAAGAAGCACGCCAACGGCTATCACAGCGATTACGGAGCGCAAGTGGTGATGCATCATGGTGCCAAGGAAGTCCACAATCTGGGGACCAAAGCGGATTACAAGAAACGAAAGGAGAACGAAGCGCAGGAAGCGCCCGGAGAAGGTTGCCGCCAGGAAGTGGCTGAACCGCATCTCGGCAACGCCCGCCGATAGCACAAACAGCTTGAATGGCGTAGGCGGCGGCAACATGGAGGGCACCATGATCGCCAGGAATTCGTGGCGCTCGAAGGACGCCTTGATCTTATTAAAGCGCCGCTCGCCGATGCGCTTGACCAGCAGCACTTCGCCGCCTTTGTACCCCATCACATACCACAGAATGCTACCCAACGCAGAACCGGCCGCCGCCGTGGCGCAGTACAGCAGCAGCCGGCGCGGGTTGGCCCAGACATAGCCGGCGACGATAGCATCGAGCGGCATGCCCAGGAACGCCGCGTCCACGGCGGCGAAACCCAGAACTCCCCAGACGCCAAGGGGTTTCAGCGCTGCCAGGATGAGCAGGCTCCACTTATTAAGAAGATGCTTCAAGGTTGTCAGTAGTCAGTAGCCAGTTGTCAGAATAACAGTTGGTAATGTCCGTTGCGGGATGCCTGAGGAGAGCAGGAGGCCATGGCGGTTCCAGAGTTGCCACAACCGTCCTTCACTTCTTGCTTGCCATCCGCCGCTTGAGGGCACAAAATCGGCTTCCATAGCTTTAGTAGCCGAATGTGAACGAGGGCCGCTGAACATTGTGATCGCCACCGGCAGGCGATGGTTACAGGCGGGTGGATTAGAGCAATTCAGGTATTGGCGTAGTCGAGCTGGGGGAGTGCCGCCGGCTAAAGCCGGCTCGATTATGAAGGGCCACATGGGACGCGGCGCTGAAGCGCCGCTCTACCCGTACTCATGCGAAGAGCCGCAATGGATAACTGCATTCTGGAGACAAGAAACCTCTGCAAGGAGTTCAAAGGATTTGTCGCGGTAAGCGACGTGTCGTTGCAGGTCCGCCAGGGCCTCATCCATGGGTTGATCGGCCCCAACGGCGCGGGCAAGACAACGGTTTTCAACATGCTGACCAAGTTCGTTGCGCCTACGAAAGGGACAATCCACTTCAAAGGAGAGGACATCACGGGCGAAATGCCCGCGCAAATTGCTCGCCGCGGCATCGTGCGGTCGTTCCAGATCTCGGCAGTCTTTCCGCATCTCACCGTGCTGGAAAATGTCCGCATCGCGCTGCAACGCAAGCTGGGGACGTCCCTTCATTTCTGGCGCAGCGAAAGCTCCCTGAACAAATTGAATGGCCGGGCCTTGGAACTGTTGAACGACGTCGGGCTGCATTCTCACGCCGGTGTGATTGCTGTGGAGCTGCCCTACGGCAGCAAGCGGGCGCTGGAGATTGCGACTACCCTGGCGCTCGATCCGGAGCTGCTGCTGCTGGACGAACCAACGCAGGGCATGGGTCACGAAGACGTCGAGAAAGTGAAGGAGCTGATCCGTCGAGTCGCTGCCCATCGCACGGTGCTGATGGTGGAACACAACATGAGCGTGGTGTCACACCTCTGTGACGTGATTACCGTGATGCAGCGCGGCTCGGTGATTGCGGAAGGCAGCTACGAACAGGTGTCGCGCAACCCACAGGTGATGGAAGCGTACATGGGAGTCGCTGCCGATGCCTAGCGCCGAGGCGGTGGAATACCTGCGCGTCACCGATTTGCACGCGTTCTACGACGAATCGCACATCCTGCATGGTCTGGATTTCACGGTCTATCGCGGCGAGGTCGTGGGCTTGCTCGGACGAAACGGCGCGGGGCGGACAACCACGCTCAGGTCGATCCTGGGGCTTGTGGGCAGACGCACCGGCTCGATCATGGTGAATGGCCGTGAGGTCGTCCGATGGCCAACGCATCGCATCGCGCGGCTGGGCGTGGGATATTGTCCCGAGGAGCGCGGCATCTTTTCCAGCCTGACCACCGAGGAAAACCTCATGCTGCCGCCGAAGTTCACCAGTGAAGGCATGAATCTCGACGAGATCTACACCATCTTCCCGAATCTGAAGGAGCGGCGGCACAGCCAGGGAACGCGGCTCTCCGGCGGAGAACAGCAGATGCTGGCCATGGCGCGCATCCTGCGTACCGGAGCGCGTCTGCTGCTGCTGGACGAGGTGTCGGAGGGCCTGGCGCCGGTGATCGTCCAGAAGTTAAGCCAGGTCATCCAGGGGCTGAAGCAGCGCGGATTTACCATTCTGCTGGTCGAGCAGAATTTTCGCTTCGCCTCGAAGTTGGCGGACCGGATGTATGTGGTTGAGCGGGGTCGCATCGTGGCAGAGGTTGCCAAGGCCGAGATGGCCGAGAAGCAGTCGATGTTGGAAGAACTGCTGGGGGTTTAGGGCCCGTGACGTATCAGGTGTCGCCGCTCCGCGGCTCAGTTCTTTTTCGTACTGGACCGCGGGCTTACGCCCGCGGCTAACGCAAATGTCGCCGCTGCGCGGCTCGGGCTCCGGTGATGGTGGCTCCGTTGGGGGGCCTTTACTTCATGATCAGGTTTTTGACAACACAAGGAGGATCTTCGGTGAAACGCAAGCTGATCAGCGTATTACTCGGATGTCTGCTGTTGACCGCAGTTCAGGCAGGTGCACAGGGCAAAGGCAAGATTTCCGACGGGGTGGTGAAGATTGGCGTCATCACCGACCTGTCGGGCCTCTACTCCGATCTTAGCGGGCAGGGTTCCATCATTGCGGCCCAGATGGCGGTGGCCGACTTCGGTGGAAAGGTGTTGGGAGCGCCCATCCAGATCGTGTCGGCCGACCACCAGGACAAGCCCGATGTGGCGGCGAGCAAGGCGCGCGATTGGTTCGATACGCAGGGTGTGGACGTGATTGTGGACGGAGTACACTCCGGCGCCGGCCTCGCCGTGAGCAAGGTCGCTAATGAGAAGCACCGCGTCTTCATCGATTCGGGTGCCGGCTCCACGCGCTTCACCAATGAAGATTGCAATCCGTACACCATCCACTACGTCTACGACACCTACGCGACGGGAAGCGTGACCGGCAAGGCGGTGGTGCAGCATGGCGGCAAGACATGGTTCTTCATTACGGCTGATTATGCTTTCGGCAAGTCGCTGCAGCAGGACACGACCACCGCGATCACGGCGGTGGGCGGCAAGGTGCTCGGCGCGGCGCTGGCGCCGCTCAACACTCCTGACTTCTCGTCTTATCTGTTACAGGCGCAGGGTTCCGGGGCGCAGGTCATCGGACTGGCCAACGCCGGCGGCGACACCATTAACTCCATCAAAGCGGCGTCGGAATTCGGCATCAACAAGAAGCAGACGCTCGCCGGACTGCTGGTTTTCATCACCGATGTCCATGCCCTTGGCTTGCAGGTCACGCAAGGGATGTATGTGGCCAGCGGCTTCTATTGGGACATGAATGACGAGACCCGCAAGTGGAGCAAAGCCTTCTTCGCCAAAGCGAACAAGATGCCGACCATGGTACAGGCAGGCGTCTATTCCTCAACCCTCGAATATCTGCGTGCCGTACAAGCTGCGGGCACCGACGACGCGGATGCCGTCATGAAGAAGCTGAAAGAGATGAAGCTGAACGATGTTTTCGTGAAGAACGGCTACATACGCGCTGATGGCCGCATGATCCACGACTTCTATCTCTTCCAGGTGAAGTCACCCAGCGAATCGAAGGGACCGTGGGACTACTACAAGCTGATCGCCACGGTGCCCGGCGACCAGGCGTTTCAGCCGTTGTCGCTGTCACGTTGTCCCATGATTAAGAAGTAATGGTCGGTGGTGCGAACCTGAAGTGCAGATTCCTCGCGGACTGAAGTCCGCGAGGAATGACAAAAATAAGGGACTTGGACGCGGCGCTGAAGCGCCGCTCTACCCCAGCATTGTGTGCAGATGAACCAGGTCTTTGGTGTCCCGCTTCCGGCGCTGCTTGGGCAACTGATGCTGGGCCTCGTGAATGGATGTTTCTACGCGATGCTCAGCCTCGGCCTGGCCATCATCTTTGGGATGCTGAACATCATCAACTTCGCGCACGGCGCGGTGTACATGATGGGCGCGGTGTTCACCTGGATCGCCCTGGAGCAATTTGGCCTTGGCTACTGGTGGTCGTTGCTGCTGGTGCCGCTTGGTGATTGCTCTGTTCGGGATCGTGGTTGAGCGAACTATGCTGCGCCGGCTCTACAAGCTTGACAACCTCTATGGATTGCTCCTGACCTTCGGGATTGCGCTGGTCACGGAAGGCTTTTTCCGCCATCGCTACGGAGTTTCCGGGCTCCCGTATTCCATCCCCGACGCCTTCGCGGGCGCGTTCAACCTGGGGTTCATGTTCCTGCCGAAGTACCGCGCGTGGGTCATCTTCGCCTCGCTGCTGACGTGCTTCGCCACCTGGTTCGTCATCGAGCGAACGCCGATGGGCGCCTACCTGCGTGCCGCGACCGAGAACTCCAAACTGGTGCAGGCCTTCGGAATCAACGTTCCGGTGATGATCACGCTGACCTATGCCATCGGTGTCGGCTTGGCGGGACTGGCGGGGGTGCTGGCGGCTCCCGCGACCCAGATCAGTCCGCTGATGGGCTCGAACCTGATCATTGTGGTATTTGCGGTTGTCGTCATTGGAGGCATGGGATCGATTCTGGGATCCATCGTGACAGGATTGGGACTGGGACTCATCGAGGGGCTCACCAAAGTTTTCTATTCGCAAGCCGCCAATACGGTTGTGTTCCTGATCATGGCGTTGGTACTGCTCGTCAGGCCGACGGGACTCTTTGGCAAGGAAAGGTGAATGTTGAACGGCCGTCTCATAGGCTATGGATTGTTGCTGGCGATGGGCCTGGTCGCGCCTTTCGTGGTGTATCCGATTTTCCTGATGCACGCCCTGTGCTTCGCACTATTTGCCTGCGCGTTCAATCTTCTGCTTGGCTATACGGGCTTGCTTTCGTTCGGCCACGCGGCGTTTTTCGGAGCGGCAGCGTATGCCACGGGCTACACGGTCAAAATGATGGGACTTGGACCGGCTGCAGGCATTTTCGCAGGCACCGCAGCTGCGGTGATCCTGGGATCTGTGTTCGGTTTGCTGGTGATCCGCAGGCAGGGGATTTACTTTGCCATGATCACACTGGCGCTGGCGCAGTTGGTGTACTTCGTCTTCCTGCAATCGCCGTTCACCGGCGGTGAAGATGGAATTCAGGGCATCCCGCGCGGGCGCTTGTTGTGGATGATTAACCTGGGGGATGACCGCAAGCTTTACTACTTCGTTCTGGCCATCTTTCTCTTCGGATTTGTGCTCATTCGTCGCACCATTCACTCGCCATTTGGCCAGGTACTGAAGGCGATCCGCGAGAACGAGCCTCGTGCGATCTCTCTTGGCTACGACGTCAACAAATACAAGTTGCAGGCGTTCGTCATTTCGGCGGCGCTGTCGGGCCTGGCCGGAGCAACTTATGCCATCGTCTTCACCTTCGTTACTTTGACCTCTGCGGACTGGCATACTTCCGGCGACGTGGTGCTGATGACCCTGCTGGGTGGAATGGGGACTGTGCTTGGACCTATCGTTGGCGCCTTTGCTCTTGTGACCCTGCAGAGCCAACTCGCCGATAAAGTGGGCTCGCTGGTCACGGTCATCATGGGTGCCATGTTCATTGTTTGTGTGGTGCTGTTTCGGGGCGGAATCGTCGGCGAGATATCAGGAATGTACTATCGCGTGGTGGGTCGGCGGCCGGATTGACTGTCTGCCCGCGATAAATGATCAACGTCTTATTTTGTTTCGCCGCGATGCAAGCCAGCTTATGATATGTCGTCCCGCGGCATGTCGGCACGTCGGAGCACAAGAGCGACTCTACCCGCTCAGAACGGAAGGCCCCAGCTATGAGTAGCGCGCCTGCACCACCGAAGTTCGAGATGCCGTCCCGCTCTGAGGATGCGACATGGGACCGCTTGGAAGACCAGATCGGTTGGTACGACGGCAAGAGCAGGCGATCCCAGAGGATCTACAAGAGCATCAAGGTCATCGAGATCATCGCCGCGGCGACCATTCCGTTTCTCTCCGCGCTTAACATTTCCTCGGAAGGCACCACCTGGTTTGCCCACCATGTGAGCTGGATCATCGGAGGACTTGGTGTCTTGATCACTATCCTTGAGGGCGTGTTACAGCTAAACCAATATCAGCAAAATTGGGTTTCGTATCGCTCAACCTGTGAAGGTTTGAAACACGAGAAATACACTTATCTCGCCAAAGCCCCGCCCTACAAGGGCGTCCCAGATGCTCATGCTTTGCTGGCGGAGCGCGTCGAGTCGCTGGTCTCGCAGGAGCACGCCAAGTGGGCCTCGGTCCGGCAGCAAGAGTACAAAGTCAAGGGTGAAGCGCATGAAGGGCATGAAGGACACCCCAAAGAACTAGAGCGCAGGTGAAACCGGTCGACTGTCGACATCTGAGGTTGCGAAATCGAGTGTTTTTGCTCACCTGATCGTGCGAGGAATATTCTAACCGCATGGACTTTCAGCGCCACCTATTCACCCCAAACTAGAATGCCAAATCTACGAAACGCCACCTATGGCGTGATCTCCCAGACGGTGCCGCAGCCATACGGGGCCCCGCAGTTCAGATTTCCGCCTTCACTTGCCGTGCCATAGAGGTTGCCGTTGCCATCGAATACGACGTCGCCATAAGGGAGTGCCCCGTCGTTGCCGCCGGTAAAGTCGTGCAGCGAAGTGTATGTCCAGCTACCATTGGAGGGCGTTAGCGTGAAGACCGAACCATATCCATAAATGCCGTCGCCATAGGTCGTACCGTAGAGGTTACCAGCGGGATCGATAACCAGATTGTCCAGGGGCCCGGCTAAACCGCTCCCGGCGAAGCTGTAAATCGTGTTGAACCTCCAACTCCCACTCGCGGGCGTGAGTTCGAAAGCCGTGCCGCCCCCGCCCGAGCCATTGCCTTGGGTGGTTCCATAGAGATTGCCGGACGCATCGAAGATCAGCCCTCCTGCGGGGTACCCTCCATCGCTTCCGTCAGTGAAGCCATAGAGGGCCTTTCCTGTCCATCCCGATCCGGACGGTGTGAGTTCATACACCGAACCGCCCGTACCGATACCGGAGCTACAAATGTAGGGACCACAAAAAACACACACGCCGTACAGATTGCCCGCCTTGTCGAAGACAACACGACCATTGGGCCACGCCCCGACGTTACCTTGAAAGGAGTAAAGTACGTTCTCGGCCCAGCCGCCTCCGGAGGCCATCAGCTCGTAAACAACGCCGCAACCAAGCTGGTGGTAGATGTCGCAACCTCCCGTGCCGCCATTTCGTGTCGTGCCGTAGATGTTACCGGCTTGGTCGAAGACGACGCCAGCTGTGGGATATTGTCCGTCGTTGGGCCATCCGCGGAACCCGTAGAGCACGGTTTCTGTCCAAGGACAAAGTGCGGACTTGCAGGCCGTTGCTGAGGGTCTCAGATTGTAAACTGTGCCGAAGCTGTAGTTGCCTCCGGTTTCGGTGGTTCCATAGAGCGTGCCGTTCGCCCCTAGGACAAGTGGGGCTACGGGCCCAGCCCCGTCGTTGCCTCCTGTAAAGCTGTACAGCGGGTTGAATATCCAGGCGGAGTTTTTCTGCGTCAGCTTGAATACAGTGCCGAAGCCCACCCCGCCAGCGGAGGCCGTTCCATAGAAACTTCCTGCTTTGTCAATCGTCAAGCCGGCTTGAGGTGCCGCCCCGTCCCCTCCGCTGGTGAAGGTGTGAATCACTTGGAACGTCTGTGCCTGCGCCGATGGGAACCTTAGGACGATCAGTGCAAACAGAATCGAGAGAGTTATGCAGGTGCCAAAGCTACGCATGTGGCGCTCCTCTTGAAGGCGAAGAAATCCTTCTAAGTGATTGCAAAATAATAATACTTAATGGTGCCGGGAGGGGGAATCGAACCCCCAAGGGCCGAAGCCCGGCGGATTTTGAGTCCGCTGCGTCTGCCAGTTCCGCCATCCCGGCTAGTGAACGGCATCAACAGGTTAGCACACGCTTGCGGGCCTGCCCACCCTCCAGATAATGCGCGAACGACGCGCTTCATTGCGAGTGATGGCCACCCTTAAGAAGTATGAATACGGCCAATGCAAGTCATCAATGATTCGTTAAAACAAAGTGCTGATGCGCATTTTCCGGCTCGACTCAGTGTTCAAGTGGTGCCCGGCGCATTACAATAGGCGTCTGTCCCTTCGCAGCACCCTCTTTATGAGTACATCCGTAAAGCCTGCACCCACCAAGACGCGGCGGCGATCTGTCCGCGCCAATGCCAGGAACGCATCGGCAAACGGCCTGAATGGCGCGCACAGCGCTGCGCTCGCACAAGCGGTCCACGATCTTGACGATCCGCAACTCTTCATCAATCGTGAGTTGAGCCTGCTGGACTTTCAGCGGCGCGTGCTGGAAGAGGCACAGGACGTTCGCAATCCATTGCTGGAACGGCTGATGTTTCTGTCGTTCGTCGGCTCCAACGTGGACGAATTCTTCATGGTGCGGGTGGCCGGCCTGAAGCGGCAGGTCGAGAAGGGTGTGAGCGACCCCGGGCCCGACGGTATGAGCTCGCCGGAGCAGTTGCGGGCCATCCGCGCGTCGGTGATACGCCTCAACCGCGGCGCTCAGGAATGTTGGAGCAAAGAACTGGTGCCGGCGTTGGAACAGGCGGGCATTCGCATCCTGAATTATTCCGACCTCAACGAGGACCAGCGTACCGTCGCCGATTCCTATTTTCAGGAGACCGTGTTTCCGACCCTGACCCCGCTGGCGTTTGACCCCGGCCGGCCATTCCCGCACATCTCAAACTTGAGTCTGAACCTTGCGGTGCTTTTATGCGGGGGCGAAGGCGATGAGCATTTCGCGCGCGTGAAGATTCCTGACACTCTGCCGCAGCTGGTCCCGGTCACGATCGTGCCCAAAGTTAAAAGCGGGAAAAAGCCGCTGGTCAAGGAGCAAGGCTTCGTCTGGCTCGAGCACCTGGTCATGGCTAATCTGGGGGCGCTTTTCCCCGGCATGGAGATCCTCGAGGCGCATCCCTTCCACGTCACTCGAGACGCCGATAGCGAAATCCAGAACCTGGAAGCGGGCGATCTGCTGGAATCGGTTGAGGAGGGCATTTGGCAGCGTCGCTTCGCCGATGTGGTACGTGTCGAGATTAACGAGGGCATGTCCGCTCGTGTACTCGACATCCTCGTCGAGAACATGGAACTGGACCGTGACGATATCTACAAGCTGAATGGTCCCTTGTCGCTGGTGCGCGTGCGTCATCTGACCAAGATTGACCGGCCCGACTTGAAGTTTACGCCCTTCGTTCCGGCGCTTCCCGCGGCGCTCAAAGAAGCGGAGGACGAAGACATCTTCACTACCATCCGTCGCGGCGACATCCTCTTCCATCATCCCTTCGACTCGTTTCAGCCGATTGTGGGTCTGCTGCAGCGGGCAGCGAAAGACCCCAACGTTCTGGCTATCAAGATCACGCTATATCGCGTGGGCCGCAACGCGCCGGTGGTGGATGCCCTCCTGGAAGCAGTGGAGAACGGCAAGCAGGTTGCCGTGCTGCTGGAGCTGAAGGCGCGCTTCGACGAAGAGAGCAACATCGAGTGGGCGCGCAAGCTGGAAGAATATGGCGTCCATGTGGTCTACGGCCTGATGGGCCTTAAGGTACATAGCAAGGCGCTGCTGATTGTTCGCAAGGAAGGCGACATAATTCGCCGTTATGCGCATCTGTCCACCGGCAACTACAACAGCGTCACCAGCCAGCTCTATACCGATCTCGGCATGTTGACCTGCGATCCCGCCATCGGCGCCGATTGCACGGACCTCTTCAACTTTCTCACCGGTTATTCGGCCAAGAGCGCATACCGCAAGCTGCTGGTAGCGCCGGTCACTCTGCGCGACCGCTTCGAAAAGCTGATCGAACGCGAGATCGAGCACCAGCGCAACGGACGTGGCGGCCACATGATCCTGAAGATGAACGCCCTGGTGGACAAAAGAATGATCCAGTTGCTCTATCAGGCGTCGCAGGCTGGGGTAAAGGTTGACTTGTTCGTGCGGGGCATCTGCTGCTTACGGCCCGGACTGCCGGGGGTCAGCGACCACATTGAAGTGACCAGCATCGTTGGCCGCTTTCTGGAGCATAGCCGTATCTTCTACTTCCACAATGGCGGTGAGGAAGAAGTCTATCTGGGCAGCGCGGACCTCATGCCACGCAATCTGAATCGCCGGGTCGAGGTGGACTTCCCCGTAAAAGAGAAGAACCTGGTGCGCATGATTCGGGACGAGATTCTCGGCACTTACTTCAAAGACCAGGCCAAGGCCCGGCACATGACTTCCGACGGCAAGTACTTGCGCGATCCTGACTTTCAGAAGAAGAATGCCTTCAACGCGCAGGAAGCGCTCATCGCACGCGCCACTAAGCGCCAGGAGTAATGCCATCCAATCGGGTCTCATCATGCTGCTCTCAATTGCGTTTGTAGCCGCCGGTGCCTCTGGTGCACAGCAGATGAATGAGCCTGACTCACCCTGTGCGGGGGTCGTTGTGACAAGCGATCTCGTAGCCTGTCTTGAGAAGGCACGGGCTTCGGCAGATGTCGAGATGAAGGTCCTGTACCAGGAAATCAAGGCCAGGCTCGACGTAAACGAAGCTCAGCAGCTTGCCAAGACTCAACGCTTGTGGATTGAATATCGCGATGCGAACTGCTCGGCTGAGCGGTCGCTCTACGAGCCCGGAACTGCGGCACCACCAGCATACCTGGCCTGTTTGGAAGCAATGACCAGAGAACGAACGAAGGAGCTCCGCGTCACGTATACCGTTCGGTTGAAGTAGGGGATAACTGGTCGTCGGTATTACCGGTCTCTCAAAGTCGATGTAAGGGATCTAGCGTCCAGCGGCTGCTTCTCCCTGCTAACATCATTGCGTGAGCACTCCTGCTGAGGTCCGCGTCCGCTTCGCACCTTCACCCACTGGACATCTGCACGTCGGCAACGCCCGCACCGCGTTGTTTAACTGGCTTTTCGCTCGCCAAAAGGGCGGCGTCATGGTGCTGCGCGTCGAAGACACCGACGTGGAGCGCAGCGAAGAGCGCTTCGAAGGCCAGCTTCTGGAAGACCTGAAATGGCTCGGCCTTGACTGGGATGAAGGCCCTGACGTCGGCGGCCCGCACGCGCCTTATCGTCAGAGCGATCGTCTTGATCTCTATCACGAGCAGGCGGAGAGACTGTTGCGTGAGGGCAAAGCCTATCTCTGTTTCTGCTCGCAGGAGGAGTTGGAGCGCGATCGCGCCTATGCGCTGGCACATCAGCAGCCGCCCATTTACTCGGGCAAATGCTGGGCGCTCGATCCAGCAGAGAGCCAGGGGCGCCGCGCGAACGGCGAAGCCGCCGCCGTCCGTCTGCGCATTCCTGAGCATCCCATCCGCTTCCACGACATTGTGCGCGGCGCGATTGAGTTCTCCAACGAGGAGGTCAGCGATCCCATTATCGTGCGCTCGACCGGAATGCCGGTTTACAACTATGTGGTCGTGGTGGACGACGCGCTCATGGACATTACGCACGTCATTCGCGGCGACGATCATCTCTCCAACACGCCCAAGCAGGTGGCGCTCTACGAAGCGCTCGGCTGGCCGGTACCGGAGTTCGCGCATCTGTCCACGATTCTCGGACAGGACCGCGAACGGCTGTCGAAGCGGCACGGCGCCACGTCCATCGCCAACTTTCGCGAGATGGGAGTGCTGCCCGAAGCGCTGATGAACTATCTCGCTCTTCTGGGATGGGCGCCGAGTGGCGGTACGCGCGAAATCTTCTCGCCCGAGGAGCTGAAGAAGGAGTTCTCGCTGAAGCGCGTTACGCCGTCGCCCGCGGTCTTCGACATGGAGAAGCTGTACTGGCTCAACCGGCACTACATCAAACAAGGCCCGCCGCAGCGCATCGAGCGGCTGGCGGAGCCGTACTTTGTCGGCGCGGGATTTTTGCCGGAGAATCCCGACGAGCGAACGCGCGCCTGGTTCGCCAAAGTCGTCGCGCTGCTCGCTCCTTCGGTGGACAAGCTAGAGCAGCTCCCAGAGCGCGCCGACTTGATCTTCCACTATGACGCGGCGGCTGCGCTGGCCGCGCCTGACAATGCCGAGGTCCTCGCCGGACCAAAGACCAAAGAGGTGCTCACTACGTTCGCCGAGTCGGTCGAGAGCGACCCCTCGCCGATAACGCCTGAGCGCTTCAAGGCGATCATGAATGAGGTGAACGAGAAGACGAGCGCCAAAGGCAAGGACCTGTATCATCCGGTCCGCATCGTTTTCACTGGCTCGCACTCCGGACCGGAGTTCGACAAGCTGATTCCGATTCTGGAGGAAGGCTCGCAGCTTGGTCTGCCGCAGCATGTGCTGAACGTTCGCGAGCGGCTGGCGGCATTTCGCAAGGCAGGCGGGCTGTAAATAACTAACCGGGAGTGCTCCGATAGAAGAACCGTTTCACGGTGTCGCGAACGGGCGAGACGGGAGTACTATGGTGCCGTTTTCGAGGTAAGAAAGGAAATTCCGATTGAGTACAGTCCCTGAATACATTCTCATCCCCTTGGTACTCGTTGTTTTCGCGCTTATAAGCGCCAAGGGTGCACTGCTTATGGTGGTGCAGCGCCTGAGGATGTGGCTCCGACGCCAGCGTGCGGAAAGCTGGGCGCTGGTGGATGGCCGCGTTGAAACCCACGACGCTCAGTACCTGATCAGGGGGAGAAGTCGCGTTTACTTCGAGGCCGCGGTTGGATATTCCTATCAGTTTCAGGGGGAGTACTACTCGGGTTTGCGCTCGCTTGGAACAGCCGGGTCGGTGGAGGATGCGGATACGAAAGCCCAGGTGTACCCGATCGGGATGCCGGTGAAGGTGCGCGTTAATCCTCATCAGCCGCAGGAGTCGCTCCTGGAAGAGCCGTGAATCCACCTCGCGCGTCACGCCACGTCTTCCACCACGCGCTTGATGCGCGCGAAGGCCCAATCAATCTCCTCGTTTGTTGACTAGTTCAACAGAATTGATCAACCGCCAGCTTTCGCGGGCCGGGATTAACCCAGCGCTTTTCTTATCGCTGCCCGAGCGAGAATGCGGGTCGAATCGAGCGTCGGTAGCGGCGAGCTGCGGTCGTCAATTAGCAACGGGATCTCCGTGCAACCCAGCACCACGGCATCGCAGCCTTCGTGACTCAGTCTGCCGATAACTTGCTGGAAGTAGCGGCGCGACTCATCGCTGAAGATCCCGTTCACCAGTTCATCCATGATGACGGCGTCGATGCGCGCTCGCTCGTCAGCCTTGGGCATGAGGTGTTCAATTCCCCTCGCCGACAACTTCTCGGGATAGACCGGCCCTTCCATGGTGTACTTTGTTCCGGTGACCGCCAGCTTGCGAAAGCCGCGCTGCCTGGCTTGGGCGGCCACTTCTTCCACAATGTGCAGCCAGGGCAATGGAGAACGAGGCGCAACCAGATCGAACGCCCGATGGATGGTGTTGTCGGGACAGATGAGGAATTCAGCGCCGGCCTTGGCCAGCTTGTTGGCTGACGACAGCGTCAGATCGGCGACGCCATTCCAGTCGTCCCGATAGACGCACTCCATGTACTCGGCAAGGCAGTGTGTGTGCATGCTGACTTCGGGGTGAACGTAGGGGCTGCCCATCACGCTCGGCGCTTCCGTGCAGATGGTGCGGTAGCACAGCGCCGCGCCTTCGGCGCTGCAAGCCACAATTCCGATGTGCTTAGCCATAGCGGGTTCGGTCAGAACTTTTCAAGTATCTCGCGTTTCCTGTCCTCCGGCAGGAACGACGCCCGGAATGAGTTTTTCGCGAGCTCGCGCAGTTCCGCTTCGCTGAAGTCGAACACCTGCTGCGCGATCACGTACTCGTTCGTCACAGTCGTATGAAACATATCGGGATCGTCGGTATTGAGCGTGACGAGTACGCCCGCATCGAACAGCCGCCGGATAGGATGATCCTCAACCGCCGCGCAACATCCGGTGAGAAGGTTACTGGTGATACAGACTTCAACTGGAATCTTCTTCTCGGCCAGATAGCGCACTAGTTCCGGGTCCTCGGTTGCGCGTAATCCATGGCCGATGCGATCGGCCTTCAATTCGCGCAGTGCGCCCCAGATCGATTCCGGCCCAACCGTCTCGCCGGCATGCACCGTCAAGCGTAGGCCGTGTCTCGCGGCGTACTCGTACACGTCGCGAAACTCCTCCGGTCCGGCGCGGCGCTCGTCGCCGCCCAGGCCGATGCCAATCACGTTTCTGTCCTTGAGGCGAACGGCCTCCTCGACCACGCGTTGCGCTTCCTCAACTCCGAAATGGCGCACGGCGTCGAAGATCCAGTACAGCGACACGCCAAAGTCCCGCTCGCCACGCTGACGTCCTCGCTCCGCGCCTTCGAATAACGGCGCGAACTCCTGTCCTCGCCACTGCACCACACCGGCAGAGATGTACACCTCGGCGTGAAGAACCTTCTGCGCGTGCAGCTTTTGCATCATGCGATAGGTGACCAGCTCATAGTCCTCAGCCGTTCGCAGCCGCTCGGTGACCGCCTTGAAGGCCCACAGAAATCCGGTGAAGTGTTTATAGCGGTATAGCTCGCGGGCCTCTTCTTCGGTGAAAACGCGTCCGCTGTCTTCGACGTTGCGGTAACGCTCGTTCGTGGTCGTCAGCGGCGTGGGATGGCGCCGGCTGAGCTCGGCCAGTGTTTCGGGATCGACCGTGCCCTCCAGGTGCAGGTGCAGCTCAGCCTTGGGCAGAGAAAGAATGAAGGCGTTGCGAGGACCCGCGCTTTCTGAAGGTTCGTTCACAAGCACGGTATTCATTACCGTTGCGGCGATGCCGGCAACTGGTTGCTTGGGCTGAATTCGCTGCGATGGCGGCTATAAAGCATGTACACCACCAGCCCGATAATCAGCCAAACGAAAAAGCGCAGCCATGTCAGGATCGGCAGGCCAGCCATGAGCAGCACGCAGAACATGACGCTCAGCACGGGAGCGGCGATTCCCCCCGGCGCCCTGAACCCGCGGCGGCGCTCCGGCTGTTTATAGCGCAGGATGATGACCCCGATCGACACCAGCACAAACGCAAACAGCGTGCCGATGTTCGACAGGTCGGCGAGCGTTCCGATGTCAAGAATGCCGCCGGGAATGCCGACGAGAAAGCCGGCAATCCAGGTCGCGGTCGAGGGGGTACGAAAGCGCGGATGTACGCGGCTGAATAGTTTGGGCAGCAGGCCGTCGCGCGACATCGAGAACCACACGCGCGCCTGTCCAAGCTGAAACACCAGCAGCGACGAAATCATGCCCATCATCGCGCCGAAGAGCACCGCCAGGCGCGTCCAGTGAAGCGTTTGCGAGTGCGTCAGCAGGGTCAGCTTCTTCATACTGTTGACGACCGGAGCGGCGTCGTCAATCAGCGAGTGCCAGGGCACGATGCCCGTCAGCACCACGGCTACACAGATGTAGAGCAGCGTGCACACGACGAGCGTCGCGATGATGCCGATGGGCAGATCGCGTTGCGGGTTCTTGGCCTCCTCCGCGGCAGTGGAAACCGAGTCGAATCCGATGTAGGTGAAAAAGATGATAGAGCCGCCGGTGAGCACACCCGACCATCCTTCCGGCGCATAGGGATGGTAGTTCGATGGATGGATGTATTTCATCCCCACGAAGACGAACGCCAGGATGGCCGAGATTTTCAGGATGACCATGACGTTGTTGGTCTCGGCCGATTCGCGAATGCCGCGCACCAGCACCACCGTCAGCAGCATGACAATGAGGAACGCCGGAAAGTTGAAGCCGAAGTGAAAGCCCGGCGGGTAGAGAACGTTGCCGCTGACGCCGGTAAGTCCGCCTGGCAGGTATGCGGGCGTGATCCAGCGCAGGCTGGGGTGCCAGCCGAACCAGTCGAACATGTCCACCAGGTGCGCCGCGAAGCCGACACTCACCGCCATGTTGCTGACCGCATATTCCAGGATCAGGTCCCAACCAATGATCCACGCGATCAACTCGCCCATAGTCGCGTAGGTGTAGGTGTAGGCACTGCCGGCGATCGGGATCATGGACGCCAACTCTGCGTAGCAGAGCGCGGTAAAGCCGCACACGATGGCTACCAGCACCAGCGAAATTGCCAGCGCCGGTCCCGCGCCCGGGCGGCCGGTCGTCGCCGCGTGATGCACGATGTAGTCAGCCAGGGGCGCGTTCAGGATGGACGAGGTGTCGAACTTCTGCCCCGCAATGGCAGTCCCAATGACAGTAAAGATGCCGGAGCCAATTACCGCGCCAATGCCCAGTGCGGTCAGCGACCATGGGCCGAGGGTCTTTTTCAGCCGATGTTCCGGTTCCTCCGAGTCGGAGATCAGCTTGTCAATGGACTTGCATGCGAAGAGTTGGTTCGCCAGGATAACGCTCCGGGGAGTACTGGAATGGATGCCTCAGGATTGAATCAGAAACCCGAGGCGCAGGGCAAGTTTTCATGGGGCCGCGCAATTGCCTGCGGCTACAAGCATGGCCGGCCTCTCGCGGGTCAGTTCACAGCCGCGGAGCGCATGTGCTGTCGCGCCTGTATTTCGATGTACACGTTAATCAGCGAGACTGCCGCAGGCGTTACGCCCGGGATACGGCTGGCCTGGCCCAGGGTGCTGGGACGAACGCGCGTCATCTTCTCCCTCATCTCCCGCGAGAGGCCGCTGACTCTGGCATAGTCGAACCAGTCGGGAATGATACGCTGCTCCGCCTTCTTCAGCCGTTCGATGGCCTTCGTCTGCTGGTCGAGGTAGCCCGCGTACTTGATTTCGGTTTCGACCGACTTTAGCTCGTTGCGAACAGCAGTAGATAGTGGATAGTGGTTAGTGGATAGATTTTCGGATTCGGAATGCGGGCTATTTCTATCCACGATGCACTGACCACTCTCCACTCTCTCGAAGAGGTCAGGCATCAGCCGCGTCAGCGCCGGCGCCAGCTCCTCAATCCGAACCTCCGGACGCTTCAGCAGTTGTGCGAGGGTGGAACCAGCCGCGCCCTCACCATATCGTTCCAACAACTCAGGAATGTCGCCATTCACCCGCGTGCGCTCCAGCAACTCGCGCACGGCCTTCAGGCGCTCCTGCTTGGCCAGATAATCGGCCCAGGCGGCATCGTTAATCAGACCGACACGGCGGCCGTGTGGCGTGAGACGGCGATCAGCATTGTCGATGCGCAGGTGCAGGCGAAACTCCGCGCGCGAGGTGAACATGCGATAAGGTTCGTTCGTCCCCTTGCTGATCAAGTCGTCGATGAGGATCGCGGTGTACGCTTCCGTGCGGTCGAGGATGAGCGGTGGCTCGCCCTTCACCTTGAGCGCAGCGTTGATGCCGGCCATAATGCCCTGGCATGCAGCCTCTTCGTATCCGCTGGTGCCGTTAATTTGCCCAGCAAGATAGAGGCCCGCGATCTTCTTCGTCTCCAGTGTGCGCTGAAGTTCGGTCGGGTCAATCGAGTCGTACTCGATGGCGTAGCCCGGGCGCAACATCTCGGCCGTCTCTAAGCCGGGAATGGACTTGATGATCGCGAGCTGCACATCGATCGGCAGCGAGGTGCTCATGCCATTCACGTAGATTTCGTACGTGTGCAGGCCCTCAGGCTCGAGGAAGAGCTGGTGCATCTCTTTGTCGGGAAACTTGACGATCTTATCCTCAATCGATGGGCAGTATCGCGGCCCAACGGACTGGATCTGCCCGCTATACATGGGCGAACGGTGCACGTTCTCGCGAATGATGCGGTGCGTCTCCGGCGTAGTGAACGCGACATAGCACGGCACCTGCTTGTCATGGTTCGCCACGCGCTTCGTCCGGAAGCTGAACGGCGTGGGATCGTCGTCGCCCGGCTGCACCGCGAACTTCGACCAGTCGATGGTGCGGCCATCGAGGCGTGGCGGAGTGCCGGTCTTCAGGCGGCAGCCGCGCAGACCGAGCGCCTTCAGCGATTCGCCGAGCAGCACCGCTGGAGGCTCGCCGCTGCGTCCCGCAGGGTACTGCTGCTCGCCGCAGTGGATAAGCCCATTCAGAAATGTTCCTGTAGTGATGATGACCGCTTGCGCGGCGACCGTGCGCCCGTCGCGCAGCTTGATGCCGCGAACGATGGAAGAAGTGGATAGCGGCGGAGCCTCAGCTAGTTGCTGACTGCTAGTTGCCAGCTGCTCAACGATCAATTCGGCCACTTCCGCCTGCTTGATCTTGAGATTCGGTTCTGACTCCAGCACCTCGCGCATCTTGAGGCGATACTGTTGCTTGTCGCATTGCGCTCGCGGCGACCAGACCGCAGGTCCGCGCGAGGTATTCAGCAGGCGAAACTGGATACCGACCGCGTCCGTCACCTCGCCCATGATGCCGCCCAGCGCGTCCACCTCGCGCACGAGATGCCCCTTGGCGATACCACCCACAGCGGGATTGCATGACATCTGCGCGATGAGGTCGAGATTGAGGGTGTACAGCGCGGTCTGCAGGCCCATGCGGGCAGCGGCCATGGCGGCTTCGCAACCAGCGTGGCCGGCGCCCACCACCACAACATCGTAAGTTTCAGTGAATGGTTGCAAAGGCAAACTACCCCACGAGGCGCCGTACATCTATTTTAACGGAGCGCGCGCTTCTAGGAGCGCTGCCCGCCCGGCACGGCTAACTCGGCGAGCCGGCCAACATCCGGGACTTCCAGATCAGGCTTCACTTCTGCCAGCTTCGATGCGGCAGCCTTTTTGCCCTGCCTGCGATTCACCCATACGGTGTGCAATCCCGAGAGAATGCGCAGGCGCTATGTCGTGGTACAAGCTTTCCGCGACGTGCAACAGGCTCTCGCGCGGAATGGCATAACGGCGCAGGAGCGCCTCGAAATTGTTGAACGAAGGCTTATAGCTGTGCACCTGCTGCGCCGTGACGACTGCGTCGAACCGCACCGCCAGCTTGGGAGCGGTGTACGCGAAGAGGTCATCGTCGATATTCGAGAGCACAGCCAGTTTGTAGCCGGAATGCAGCCGTTGCAGACCAGCAACCGTGTCCGGGAACGGCAGCCAATTGCGAATGGATTCTGCGAGACCGCCGGCTTCGCTGTCGCTCACTTCGAAGTGCAGCTCCCGCGCAAAGTCGCGGACCACGCTGGCCAGTACATCGCGATAGGTACGATAGTGGCCGGCCTCCTCGCGCGGCTCGAACTCGGAGTACAACGCAAGAATCTTGGCGTCGCTAATATTGCAACCTTTGCCCTCAAGCAAGGGACGCAAGTATCCAAGAATTCCGGTTTCCCAGTCAATCAGCGTGCCATAGCAGTCGAAGGAGAGCCATTCGTAGCGAGAGAAGTCAAACATGAGTTGATGCTATGCCTTTCGCAGGTGGGGCGTTGGCCGGACCTTCCGATATCCGCGTCGCTTTCAGGTACGGCGACGGCTCAGTGCGGCTTCGGGCCGACCGCCGTGACTTTGTGCGACGCGAACTTGCGCTCCAAGGCTTCCACCGGCGAAGCGGGTGCAGTTTCTTCCAGGTTTGCACTCGCAGAATCCTCGGAACGCTCCTCAGCTTGTGTTGCGGGCGTAGCCTCGCCCGTCACATTTGCAGCGGGCGGCGCCGCCGGTTTCGCTGGCTCGGCCACTCGCGCGCGGCCAGTCCCTTTTCCAGAAACTTCTTCGTGTTCAGCAGCGGACGCGCCAGTGAAGGGTTGTAGCTGGTCCAGGGGCTGTCAAGCTCTGCCTCACGCTCGAACTGCGCGCGCATGCTCTCCATCTTGGAGTCGAGGTCGTCCAGGTAGTGCAGCATGAGCGCCTCGGGAAACATGGGCAGCTTGGGTGAGCCAAACTCGTATTGCCCGTGGTGGCTGATGATCATGTGCTCGATGAGCACCTTCAGCTCATCGGGGAAGCCGGGCAGCCGCGCGAGCTTTTGGTGCAGCATCTCCAGCTCGATGATCATGTGTCCCAGGAGCTGGCCCCTGGTGGTGTAGGCGATGGAGCGCTGGTAGGCAAGCTCGTGTACCTTGCCGATGTCGTGCAAGAAGACGCCGGTCAGCACGAGATCACGGTTGACCTGCGGGTAGTTGCGAGCAACGAGATCGCAGACCGTGAACAGAGACACCACATGGTCGAGCAGTCCGCCAACGATAAGCGTGATGGAGGGTTTTGGCTGCAGGCGCATTCTTGTACGCTGTGACGATCGCCTCGTCCGCCATGAATTCCTTAACCAGTGACTTCAGCCATGGGTTCTCGAAGCTGTCGACAAACTTACCCAATGTGCGCCATAGCTCGTCAATGTCCTTGGTGGTCTTGGGAATGTAATCGGAGTAATCAATCTCCTCCTCTTCCAGGCGGCGCACCTTGTGCAGGGTGAGCTGCCAGCGGCCGTTGTATTTGTGGATGACGCCTTTCGCCTTGACGAAGTCGTCCTGCTCGAAGCCATTGAGAGCGTCGGCCACGTTGTCCCACATGTTCGCCTGCAACTGCCCGCTGCGGTCAGCCAGGATGACCGAGAGATAAAGATCGCCGCTCTTCTTCGATTTCACCTGCTTGGAGGCGACCACGAAGAACGAGGTGATGGTTTGGTTCTCCATACGGGCACAATCGCAAATGTAGAACTCTTTCATAAGGGGTAACCGAGCTGCTAAGCGACGAAAATGGCAGCCGCGGCTTCATGGTATCGCACTTGGGTGTGGATTGCCGTCAGAGAAATATGCACTAGGGCGCTGTCAGCACCGTCTGATAGGGATCCAGCACCAAATGCTTCACGTCGGCAGGCGCCGGCAGGCTGAAACGCGTCTCGTCGCCCTCGGCGAAGACACGGCCAAGATAGATTTGGCGATCGCCAACGACCCCATAAACCGGCACACTGGTTACCAGGTCGGGAGGCGCAGAATTCTGCCGGATCGTTCCACTCACCGTCGCCGTCCCGGCGCTTCGCGAGAACTTGACCCCCGCAAGCTCAAGCTGGGGAAAGGCAGTGCCATTCACCCAACCATCGAAGAACCAATCCAGCGACTTGCGGTTCTCAAACCACAACGAATGCGGCAGCACTTCTTCGATGGCTTGTTCGAAATCGGCGTTGGTGATTTCCTTCCCTTGATACCGATCGACCAGGTTGCGCAACAGCGCGAGAAAAATCTTATCGTCGCCGGCAGGATTTTCCGCGGAGCGGGAAGCGTCACGAAACATCTCGCGCAGCATGTGCATGAGCCACGTGCCACGCCCATAAGCAATGATTTCGTACCCATTGGGGAACATCGAGGACGACAGCCGTGCGCCGAGCGTTACTGGTCCAGCTACGACCTGGCGGCGGCCATCCTTGGACTCTTTGCCTAGAATCTGACGATACCCTTCCAGCAGCAATTGCACATCGGCTGGGCGGCTGCGCTCCAGCAGCAAGAGGGAGCAATAGTTGGCCAGCGCCTCCAACAGCCATTGCTCGTGATAACTGGCCCACGATACTTCATCGCCGAACCACTGGTGGGTCAACTCATGCGGCATCATCACTTCGCTGTAAATGACCCGGTCTACAGGGGTAATCTTGATGGCCTCGAGCTGATCGAGAGACAGGTAGGCGTAGGTCGAGAGGAAGATAAGTCCCGGCCAACCCTGGCTGGTCGCATTTGGATTTTCCGTGAGCGCAAGACTGCTGAATGGATACGGTCCGAGTATCTGCGACAAGTCTGTCAGGGTTTCCGCAGCGTGGTTGGCGAGCATCTCTCCCGTGCTCGCCGGGTCCGGTAACGGCGGAGGATCAGGGACTGGCTCCAGCGTTCCGGGGGCATGGGGCGATTGCAACTGGCCAGCTCTGTCTCCCGCGATCGGGGCCGCCCGCCGGTATTCCGTCCCGCGTGCAGCGAAAGCGTCGACCGCGATGTTCCCGGACTTGGCGCTGCTGCGGACGTACTCGCCAAGATTGAAGCCGGCGATGGGAATGGGCTGTTCGCTGATCCAATGCCCTACGAAGTCGTTGCCCTCCCGCTCCAGCGACACGCGTTTGCCGGTCGCGATGAGCGACCAGGGGCGGGGAAAGCGGAACGTAAGATCGTAGTTGGCCATGGCGATGCCTCGGTTGGGATACCAAGTTCCCCGCGCGCCCACGTACAGCAGGCCACCGCCCGCATCCTCGAGCACCGAGCCGGCGTAATTGAAGCGCAACTGGAAATGCGCGCCAGACTGTAACGGCGCGGGAAAGACAACTGCCATCGTGTCGTTGCCCCGGCGCGACATTTCGCTGCCGGCAATGGCTTCGTTCTGGATGAACTCCAGCTGCTTGCCTTCGTACTCCACCTGTTTCAATTGCAGATAACGCGACAGCTCAAAAAGGACCATGCGCGTTCCGCCCTGTTTCACCTGCACGTCCAGCTTCGCTTCGGCGACCAGTTCGTGAGGGGGATCCAGGCTGGCAGTAATGGTGTACTTGCTGATGGACATAACGTCCGGCGTCCACAGCGGACCGCTGGGTCCTCCGAAGCGCGTGTTAGAGAGCGGCGTCTTGCGCAGCGACCGCATGGGAAAGCTCATCCACAGGTCGTAATAGACTCCGTTTTCACGCTGCGAGGAAGCCTTTCCCACCATGATTTGCTCAGGGCTGCGTGTGTCGAAAAAAACGTCGAAGACACCGTAATGCTCACCGGCCACGAGCACATGCAGCAGCCGGTCAGGAACGGGTGGCGTGTCGCCCACAGCCGTGGTTGACGGCGCGCTGGTGAACGAAATGCAGAGCCGCATGGCATCAAGTTGCGCCAGCATCTTCGCCTTTACATCGTTGCGCGTGACGAAATCCGCTGTGTCCCCGGCAGGGCGCAGGTATGCTTCCAGCTCTTTCGCTGTGTTGTCGTTGAAGCGGAGATATGCGGAGGAGAACTTTTCTTCCAGCACTCCGGCGCCGGTGAAGAGGCCGAGCGAGGCGCGCTCCATGCGGTCCGGCGGACGGACCAGCACTTCGCCCTCGCCCTCAAAGTAGGCGCCTGTCACTTTGCCGTCCACCGCCTGCGTGAACGCGATGGTTCCGTCGTTGAGCCAGAGGTGAACGTCTTCGCGATCAATTACAGCTTCGCGGATCGCGAACACCCTTTGCGGATCAAGTCCCACGCTGCTAAGCGCGTGATAGAGCGGCAGCACCGGCCCCGAAGTGAGAGGGATGGACTGTGCTTGTGCCGTCGCGCTCAGCGAGCACAGGAGAAATACCGCCCAGCAGAGCAAACGTACGGCCGTCTTGGGCCGGAATGACATGACGCTGCATTAAGGATGCTACTCGAACAGGCAACTTGTCATCTCCCGGCGAAGGCAGGTATAGTGCCGCAGCGGACGGCCGCTTCTTCCGAGGTGCTATATGGCTCTCAGCTTCGCCAAAGACATTCGCCCGTTGTTTCGTGATACTCCCGACATTGATACCATGAAAGAATTCGGTATGGACCTGTCGTCTTACGAAGACGTTAAGACTCACGCGGAAGCGATTCACTCCCGCCTGGACGACGGCAGCATGCCCTGCGACGAAGCGTGGCCCAAAGCCCAAATCGACAAATTCAAGCAGTGGATGGATGAAGGCATGGCACCCTAGGCGAACCCGACCACCGGATGCGGCACGTAGGGTTCTTCCAACGCGGCGATTTCCTCTGCGCTCAACTTCAGCGACAGCGCGGCGATGGCGTCATCGAGGTGTTGCTGCTTTGACGCGCCCACTATCGGCGCCGTGACTACTGATTTGCCCAGCAGCCATGCCAGCGCGATTTGCGCGCGCGGGACGCCACGCTTCCCGGCAATCTCCCCAACCCGTTCCACCACGAGACGGTCTGCTTCGGAAGCAGCAACGTAAAGCTTCTTACCATATTCGTCGGTTTGCAGGCGGATGCTGCTTTCATCCCAGGCGCGCGCCAGACGTCCACGCGCCAGCGGGCTCCACGGCAACACGGCTATCTTCTCGGCCACGCATAGAGGTAGCATCTCGCGCTCTTCCTCGCGGTGCAGCAGGTTGTAGTGATCTTGCATGGTGGCGAACCGTGTCCAGCCGTGCCGGTCGGCGAGATAAAGCGCCTTACAGAACTGCCATGCAAACATGGATGACGCGCCGATGTAGCGAGCTTTGCCCGCCTTGA
Source organism: uncultured Acidobacteriaceae bacterium (assembly GCA_963703645.1). Taxonomy (GTDB): domain Bacteria; phylum Acidobacteriota; class Terriglobia; order Terriglobales; family Acidobacteriaceae; genus Bog-257. Next base: position 1,167 of record CAVPFD010000038.1, on the reverse strand, counting down.
CGATATCGTGCAGTGCTTCCAGCGTTACCTCAATCGGCGTGTCGTAGTCCCAGCGATGAATCTGATAGAGATCGACGTAATCCATGCCCAGGCGGCCCAGGCTGGCATCAATGTTCGCCATGATCGTTTTGCGCGACAAGCCGCGCGCGTTTAGGCCTTTACGGAGCGGGAAGTAAACCTTGGTGGCGATGACCACTTCGTCGCGGCTGGCAAAGTCACGAATCGCCCGGCCAAGAATCTCCTCGCTGCTGCCTTCCGAATAGGTGTTGGCCGTGTCGAAGAAGTTGATACCCAGCTCAATCGCGCGCCGAATCAGCGGGCGCGCCTGTTCCTCGGGCAATGTCCAGGTATGCGCACCTCGGTTGGGATCGCCGTAGGTCATGCATCCCAGGCAGATGCGCGATACCTCCATGCCAGTTCGGCCAAGACGCAAGTAATCCATACCTGTCCTTTTCCAGCCGTGCCACACCCACGTACGAACTGCTCATCATAACGCGCGAACCTGCGAGACGGGCGGCCCGGGGGACCTTGCGCCACCGCTCGCTTATATGGAACTACGCCGCGCGTCCAGGCTCCACGGCCCGGCGCCAAAGTGCGAGATAAGCAGCGCGCCGCCGAGCATTGACAGGTTCTTCAGGAACATGATCATCTGCATCTGCGCCATCATTGGGTCCTTGACCGCCCAGAAGTTGTGCATCGCTGGCGTCACGGCAACCAGGAAGAGCGCCACCAGCCAAGCGCCAATTCGGGCGCGGTAACCGAGCAAAATGCTCAGACCGCCCGCCATTGCCAGTACGCCGGAAAAGGGCACGGCAATGGAAGCCAGAGGCACGCCCTGTGCCGCAGCGTAGGCCACCGTCTGATGAGAAAAGTTGTTTAGACCGCCAAAGATGAAAATGAACGAAAACAGCAGTCGCCCGGCAAACACTACGGCGCCGGTCAAGGCGCTTTCGGAAGCGAGGCTGTGGGAAGCATTGAGCGGAACAGAAGCGGAATTAGTGGACATCGAATTTCCTCCTTTACGAAGTATTCGATGTCCAAACAGCTACTTGGTTACTAAAAATAATTAGTGACAAACAGGAAGCAGTTACGTTAATATAACCAAGTGAGGAAAACGTAACATGAGCCGCGCCAAAGCTCCACAAAGCCCCTGCCCCATTACGGGCC
>CAVPFD010000037.1:0-6582 GCA_963703645.1 uncultured Acidobacteriaceae bacterium | reverse complement strand
AATGGAGTGCCAAGAACGGCGAGGCCACCAAGACCGAACCGCGCCTGAAGCTGGCGCTCACTCACGAGGAGATTGCGCAGATGATCGGCACGTCGCGGGAGACCGTCACCCGGCTATTCGCGGATCTCAAGCGACGGCAGATTGTGCAATCGAAAGGCTCAACTCTCCTGATCCGCAACAAAGCGGCGCTGAAGGCGATGGCTATCACGGCATAGGAGCACAACCGGCCGGACCGCAACTGATTCTCCTTGACGACGCTTGTGCCCATTCCTAGCGGCCTGCCTCTAACTCCGTATCACACCAGCTCTTGGCATCCCCCTGTGAACACGGTCACGAAAAGGGGTGACTGCAGTCACAGCACTCAGAAGGTCAACAGAGGTATTACAGCAGTATGGAGACCACGATGCAGTCGAGTTGCACGATTTGCGATTTCCGCCCGGACCGCTTCTTCTGCGATATGCCGGCGGAATCGCTGAGAGCTTTCGACGAGATCAAGTCGGTCGCTTTGTACCGCCGTAACACGGTGCTGTTTGCCGAGGGACGGCCGGTTCGCGGCATTTACATTCTGTGCGATGGCCGCGCCAAGCTCTCCATCTGTTCCGATACCGGTCGCCGCCTCGCTCTGCGAGTAGCAGGTCCGGGAGAAGTGCTGGGGTTGGGCGCCTCCCTTTCCAACACGCCCTACGAAATCACGGCAGAGCTGCTGGACAACTCTCAGGTTGTGTTCGTCCGCAGAAAAGAACTGCTGAAGTTTTTGCGCGAGCACACGGAGGTCTGCATGCAAGTCGTCTGTATGCTGAGCCAGGACCTGCACGGCGCCTACGAACGCGTTCGCACCATCGGTACCATGCGCAACCGCCATCCGCGTATCGTCTTTCACAAGCGTGCCATGGTGGTCTGAATAATGAGCGTCGCTTCTCCGTCCGGCGACGCGTTCGAACCTTGTTAAGTTTCTGCTCGGCGCAAGAACGTAGTCAGCGACCAGCCAGACTTACAAACAGCCACATCGTCGTAACTTGCGTTTCTGTAAACGGCGCCCGGGGTCTGCTAATCAATCAAGAAAAATTGCCAAAAGTGTGCAATTTTGAACAGACTCAGTTTTATCCTAAGTGTTCGACTGATGCGGTATTTTTTTCGTGACGTCATTTTGCTGTCCGAGGCGGAAGACTTGAGCCGATTTTCCGCGCCATGCGGGTCTGGAGAATGGACTTAGGAGCGAGGATGATTCACCCCAAACGCAGAACAATCTCGTCATTCACGCTGGCGTTCCTCCTGGCCTGCTGCTTCACTACAGGGGTATTCGGTGCGGCCGCGACGGGCCAGGCAAGCAATCCCAGTCCCCAGACATCGGCCGCTCTCCCCGGTTCGTCTGCCGGCCAGTATGCCGAGACCGACATCTGTAAAACCTGCCACCAGGAAGTATGGGAGAAGCACTTTGCGGGCACTCCGCACTCTGCCCTGCTGAAGGGCGGTCAGCATGGATGCCAAAGCTGCCACGGACCGGGACAGGCCCATGTTGATGGCGGCGGCGACGTCACCAAGATCATCCGCTTCGAAACCCTGAGTCCGGCTGAAACTGCCAAGATCTGTTCCGGATGCCACCAGTCCAGCCTGGAGACGCAGAACTTTGCCAATTCCACCCACCTGGCGAACGGTGTGAGTTGCACCTCCTGTCACAGCCCGCACAGGTCCACCGACGTGAACTTCATGCTGGCCAAACCGCAGACTGATCTCTGCTTTGGATGTCATGCTGCGCAGAAGGCCCAGTTTGCCCGGCCTTACCGTCACCGGGTGGATGTCGGACTCATCCAGTGCACCGACTGTCACAATCCTCACGGGACCGAGGTGGGTCACCAAGTGCGCGCTGCCGCCGGTCAATTCGCGGTTTGCACCAAGTGCCACACCGACACCATGGGCCCCTTCGTCTTCGAACATGCGCCGGTGAAGACCGACGAAGGCTGCCTGTCCTGCCACACGCCGCATGGCTCGACCAATCCGCGGTTGTTGCAAGTCAACAACGTCAACTTCCTCTGTCTGCGGTGCCACACGCCCAACATGAACGGAGCTGCGGGACGGCCTGTCGGACCGAATCACGACCAGTCGGCCAAGTATCAGGCGTGCACCATGTGCCACACGCAGATCCATGGTTCCAATTTCGATCCGGCGTTCTTCCGGTAGTTGAGGGACATGCCAATGGGTGTTCAAAGGAATCTCGGCGCTTGTTCTCACGGGCTGGCTGTGGCGATGGCTTGCCTGTTTCTGTTGAGTGGTTCATTCGCGCAGACTGCTGGGCAAACGCCGCCTCCCCCCGCTCCCCCGGCAGCTTCGGGAGAGGGCAAAGAAATTGGCGGCTTTCAGGTTACGCAATCGATTGAGATCGGTGGCCGCATCGCGGATGTGAGTGGTAGCCAGCCGATGTACGACACCCTGGTCAATTACCAGACAGGCGCGCGCATCCTCGATCAATCGCTCACCATGCGCTCGCTGACCAACCAGGACATCTTCGACACCCTGACCTTCAACAGCTTCGGATGGGGCGGCGACCCTGAGCAGGCGGCTCGTCTGCGCGTGGCCAAATACCGCTGGTACACCTTGAACTTCAGTTACCAGCACATGCAGAATTACTTCAATTACGATCTGTTTGCCAACCCACTGAATCCGCCGACCGGCTCGCCGTTCATTCCGATCCTCAATTCGCCGCACGCGTACTACGACCGCCAGAACCTGTACAACTTTGACATGGTGTTTCTGCCCATGCGGCGGCTCTCGTTTCGCGTGGATTACAACCGCAACCGCATCATCGGCCCGGCGTTCAGCAGCATCCATGAGGGCACCGAAGCGCTCACCAACCAGAACTGGGACAGTACGCTAAACGGCTGGCGCTTCGGCGCCGATTTCCGCGTGAACAAAAAGACCACTCTCAGCTACACGCAAATGCTCCAGTATTATTTCGGCGGCACTACCGACGGGCTGAATCGCTTCAATTCGTGGCCGCTGTCCAATGGAACGCCGGTCACTTTCGGACTCTCCTGGTTCAACAGCGGCAGTCCGTGCGCCGCGCCGCTGAAGAACGGAATTGCCAACCCCTCGTGCAATGGCTACTTCACGTATGGCTTAGACCAGCACGTCAACACGTTTATTCCGACCGAGCAGATCAACCTGAAGTCGTCATCGCTGAAATGGCTGGACTTCAACGGCCAGTATCAGTACAGCCACGCACAGTCCAACACGCCGTTCAACGAAACCTTAACCGGTTTGACTACCCGCACCGCCAGCCTCGGCTCCAACACCGCGGGTAGCAGCTCGAGCTCCCGATGGAACTCGTCTTCCGCTGACGTTTCCGCAACATTTCACATCACCGACAAGCTCCGACTGGTAGAGACCTTCCGTTTCCGCAACTTCAGCGTGGCGGGTGATTTCCTGAATCTCCAGACCAACTACTTCACCGCTGCCAGTGCCGGCTCCGCCACGTTGCTCACTCCCATAGCAATGTTCCCGGGGACGCCGCTTCTGCACAGCTCAAGCTCTCCCGCCGATCTCGTGAATGAAACCACCATCAACATGGTCGGCCAGAACATGAAGCAGAATGACTTCCAGTTGCAGTACGACATCACGCAGTCTTTCGGAGTGCGTGTCGGGTTCAACTGGACGAACCTCATCATTCAGCCGGGCAACACCTATCAGGCAGCTCTGGGCGACATCTATTACCCGAACAATCCGAACCGCGGCAACTGTGTGGGACTCCCGCTGAACCCTGACGGCAGTTGCACGTTCATCGGAGTGATCACGCCGTGGGGCAGTCCGACCACCGAGATCAACCGCTACTCCGAGGTTCTAGGCGCCTGGTTCCGCAAGGGCAGCGCTTTGCACGCCAATATCAACGCGGAAGTCGGCGGGGCTGACAACTAGATTTATCGTACCGATCCCACGGCCTTCTTCAACATTACCGGCAACATCTCCTATGTCCCGCGGCCGTGGCTGACGGTCGGCGGCAACCTGATTCTTCAGCAAGCCAAGAACAACAATGCCGATATCGCCTTCAACCAGCACAACTATAGCGTCATGTTTAACGCCACGATCACGCCCAACGCTCGTTGGGGGCTTGACCTGGCCTACAACTTCGACGCCATCCAGCAGAACACCTATCTCTGCTTTCAAAGTGCGGCGCCTCCGCCGGGATCGACTACCTGTTTCGGCGATAGCACACTCCTGCAAATCTACGGCATTTACCAGACGCACACCCAGTACGCCTACTTTGCTTTCACTCTCACGCCCATTGAACGGGTAACCATGCGATTGGGCTACAACATCGTGGACAACCAGGGCAACACCACGCAGTTCAATACGCTGCTGCCCCTAGGGCCGCTATCGTCCACCTATCAGACGCCGCTGGCCGCCGTGGATGTGAATGTTTACAAGAATGTGACCTTCAAGGCGGGCTATAACTATTACCAGTACAGCGAAGGCTCCTTCGTCGGCCCGACGGCTCCGCGCTACTTCCACGCCAACAACACAACCCTGGCGCTGCGCTATGCCTTCTAACGTACCTGGTGTAGGTCTTGCACATCTCACGGACGAAAGGCAGCTAAGCGATCGTCCGCCCTTCTCCCGGCAGGCCATCAATCACAGCGTCTCGTGACACCAGTCACTGCGCACGGGCCAGAGAATGAGAAACAATAACCTCAATAAGCTAGCGCCCAGCCGATGCACCGTTGCCACGAGGCCGCCTTAACGTTGTTACAGGACCTCCCAGGTCCTCCTGATGAAAGGAGCGCGCCATGCGCGGCTCCGCTCACAGTTTCGTTGTTTCGACTTCGATTCTCCTCGTAGTAACCGTCGTCCTGACCCTCGCAGCTCAGCCTCAGACGTTCAAAGTGATCTACAGCTTCACTGGCGGCCAGGATGGTCAGTACCCCTATGCCGGTCTGACCATCGACCAAGCCGGGAACCTTTACGGCACAACTGTGGACGGAGGCGCCCGTGGCTGGGGCACGGTTTTCAAACTATCGCACAAAGGCGCCACCTGGCTGCTCAGCCCCCTATATAGCTTTGCCGGAGGCAGCGATGGAGCGAATCCCTACGCCAGAGCCGTCGTCGGTCCAGACGGTCGCCTCTACGGTACGACGAATGCCCAGGGAAACGCGGGATGCTATCAAGGGTCGGGATGCGGCACGGTCTTCAACCTCCGGCCCCCACCGAGAGCTTGTACGACCGCGCTGTGCCCGTGGACAGAAACCGTGCTTTACCGCTTTACCGGAGGAGGTGACGGCGGCAATCCTGCCGGCGCCGACCTCGCTTTTGACGGGTCGGGTCATGTCTACGGCACTACGCTTTACGGCGGCTTGCAAGCCTGCCCGGGGCCGATGAGTTGCGGCGTTGTTTACGAGTTGACGCCTGAGAGCGGTGGCTGGACGGAAAGCGTTCTGTACAGCTTCACCGGCGGCAGTGATGGAGGTAATCCCGGCGGCGGGCTGATCTTCAATCAAGCCGGTAGCCTGTACGGTGTTACCAGCCAGTTTGGTCCCACCGGCCAGGGTACGGTTTACCAGTTGACGCACCCCGGCGCGAAGTGGACCGAGAATACGCTCTTCGATTTCCAGGGTGAATATGGGACCGGGGCAGTCGGCAGCCTGGTCTTTGACAAAGAGGGAAACCTTTTTGGCGCCACTCGCTGGGACAATTTCAACTACCCGTGGTACCCAGGCACGCTATATGAGATCAAGAGCTCAAACAACGGCAACAACTGGTTTCTAGACTACGCTTACGACTTTGGCGGTCAATATCCACAAGCCGGGGTCACAATGGATGCAGCCGGAAATCTCTACGGGACCGCCAGCGGGAACAGCAGTCTAGAAATCTACGGATCGGTTTACAAGCTGGTGCCCTCTAACGGCGGCTGGAATTTCATCACCCTTTACTCCTTCTCCGATGGTTGCAATCCGAACGGCGGCGTAGTGCTGGACGCTGGCGGGAACATCTACGGCACAGCGAGCACTGGCGGGGCGCACGGTTACGGCTTCGTCTGGGAAATCACGCAGTAAGTTCTCATTGTCGAGGTTGTCATCCTGAGCGACGAGGTTGTTTTCTTAACCGCGGATTTGCACGGATGAACACCCATGTTTTGGAAAACAAATTCAAGCTCCGACCCGCGTTTATCCGCGTCAATCCGCGGTTGACTTCTTTTTTCTCTGTGCCCTCTCGGGCCTCTGTGGTGAATTCGTCGCGTCCCGTCAAGAATTCAGGAAGCAGAAGCACAACCCCGCGTGACCTGTGTCACACCTCCGTGTGAGGCCACTCATTGCCCCTTCGGCCCCTCGTCAGCCATCGTAGAGTGTTGGCCGGTGCAGCAGGTGCGCGGTCAAGAGCGAGGAGTTACGTGAAGCGTTGCGGTCTGGTTCTGTGTGTTGCCTTGCTGCTCTCCACGGTGGCCTTTGCCAAGACGGCCCCCAAGATGAGCAACGAGGACTGCCTGGCTTGCCATAGCGATTCCAGTCTCACGAAAGACGAGAACGGCAAGCAGGTCAGCCTGCATGTTGACGACGCGAAGTTCAAGGCGTCGATTCATAGCGCGTTCGGGTGTAC
>CAVPFD010000036.1:0-19861 GCA_963703645.1 uncultured Acidobacteriaceae bacterium | reverse complement strand
GCTGAGGACGTTTATGCGCAGCGTGATCTTGGAGAATGGCCTTGCAAAGCCGGGCGGTCTGACGATTGGCGGAAATCCCATCAACGTGAAGGACATTCGCACCCCGCTCTGTTTTGTGTCGTTGCGGGACGATCACGTCGCTGGCTGGCAGGACACGTACCGCGGCGCACGCCAATTCCAGGCGGAAATGCGATTTATTCTCGGCGGGTCCGGACATAACGCCGGCACGGTCAATCCGCCAGCTGCGAACAAACACGGCTATTGGACGAACCCGGAGATTCCTTCCGATGCCAGGGATTGGCTTCGCGGCGCCAAGCGCCACGCAGGGTCGTGGTGGCCGGAATGGGTCGCGTGGCTGAAGCAACACGGTGACGAGGAAGTGGCCGCTCGCGTCGCTGGAGGAGGTCAGTTTCCCGTGCTGGAAGCTGCTCCTGGGTCGTATGTGAAGGTGCGTCGCTGACTTACCTTGGAAGTTTCTCCAGCTGCACAGAGCATCTTGGGCCCGACCGAGAGGATTTTGTCTTCGGGATGTCGGTCGGAGGGCCGCATCGCATCGCCTTTACCGACTGGGGGCCGATCAGCTCCGCCGTGCCCGTGATCTGCGTTCCCGGCCTCACGCGCCAGGGGCGTGATTTTGATTTCCTTGCCGCAGAATTGTCTCGTTGTGGCCGCCGCGTACTGTGTCCTGATCTCCCTGTTCGCGGACGGAGCGGCCGATTCTTGAGCCCCCTCCAATACATTCTACCGCAGCATTGCGCGGATCTGACGGCGGTATGTCTCGCAACGGGAGCCGAAACAATCGACTGGGTGGGAACATCACTCGGAGGATTGATCGGCATGGTACTTGCTGGCTTGCCGGGCAGCCGGATCCGTCGGCGGGTGATCAATGACATCGGACCGACTGTTCCCGTTGCGGCAGAGGCTCGAATTGGAGAAAAACTCGTCGATATGCCGAAGGCCTTTAAGACGTTCGACGAGGCGGTGACGTTTTATCGCTCCGCCTTTTCCGATTACGGCGAATTGGACGACACGTGTTGGCGTCATATTGCCCGGCACAGCATCCAATGGTCAGAGACTGAGCAGACATTTAATCTGCTATTCGACCGAAGCATCATTCGGGCGTATCATTTTTATCGCTACTATTCGATGCCCCTTTGGTCGTTTTGGCGGAATATCAAAATTCCCATTCTTATCCTCGCGGGCGAGAGATCGGATTTCCTGCCACTTCCGCTTGCTATGGAAATGCAGAGAACGAACCGGCGTGCACGCATCGTGAAAATTCCCAGCGTCGGGCACACGCCCATGCTCATGCAATCCGATCAAATAGATCCTATAGTCCAGTTTCTGCTTGAATCTTAGACATTACCACGAAGACGCGTTGGCGCATCGAACACGATTATGAGGAAATGAAAGGCGAACTCGGTCTCGCTCACTTCGAGGGGCGGGGCTGGCCAGGCTTCCACCACCACGCTAAGCTATGCATCGTCGCCTATGGATTCCTCGTTCGCCAAAGAGCGACTCTTCCCCCTCAGGCACCCGGCGGCTCGAAAGACCTTCGCTTCCCGATCGTCCAAGGTCCGAAGAACAAAATCGCCACCCCATCCGACGGAAATTGACCGTTAGGATTTCGAGGAGATCTCGCTGCTCGGGCTCGGTGAACGCGCCTGAGCATATCGGCCGCCGGTTAGCACCCGACGGCCCTCAATGCGCGGGAGAACCGCCGACGCTCAGGGCTTATGATCGCCGCCGCCGCCTTGACCACCGCCCCCGCCCGTGTGCATCTGGCCGCCGCCCATTCCGCCTCCGCCCGTATGCATCTGGCCTCCGCCCGTGTGCATCTGGCCGCCGCCCATCTGGCCTCCGCCCGTGTGCATGTGGCCGCCGCCCATCTGGCCTCCGCCCGTGTGCATGTGGCCGCCGCCCATTTCGCCTCCGCCCATGTGCGTGTGGCCCCCGCCCATTTCACCTCCGCCCATGTGCACGTGACCGCCGTCATGTCCGTCACGCCGACCGCCGCCGCCCCCACGCCAACCGTTCCAGCCTTCCCCGCCGCCGTAACCCAAGCCTTCGCGATAGGCGTAACCGCACCAGTAAAAGCCGGGACCATGCCAGCCGTCTTGAGATAGCCCGTACCCATGATCAACGTGCGAAGTGAACTTCCCGGCTGTACTAAGTTTTCCCTCACAAAAAGCTAACCACGGATTCCACGAGTCTGTTTTATCCCTCGTGCGCATCCGTGGCTGAGTTTTTCTACCGCCGGAAACTGCTTTGCCAGCGGCGCGACCTTGCTCTTCGCCTTGTCGGCCAACTCCGAGCCTTTGTCGATCCAGTCGCTCGCCTGATCGCTGAAGTCCTCGACGACATCGCGGGCGTCCGCATATTTGCGACGCAGTGTCTTGCGCATTTGCTTTCCGGTTTGCGGAGTGAGCAACAATGCGATCAACGCGCCAGCTGCCAGTCCGATGAACAGCATCGTCAGGCCATATCCCACCATTCTCTTCGCTCATAAAAGACCATCCTTTCCTAAGGAGATATTACCGCGATCCTGAATGCTGCGTTGGCATTCAGGCGATTGATCGGTAATCGTTGCAAGTCATTGCCCTTTGCCGTTTGCATCCAAGTTTAGAAGGCTGTTATTGCGCACTTGTTGCCCAGTAAAGCAAGCTGACCGTGGATTTCCCAATCACGTTGTCGGGCATGTAAAATCAACTGTTTAGCCTTCGAGCTGTGCGCCTGCGAAGTCCCAATAGGGTGTTCTCGCGCATGCAGCTCCCCCAAACAACCAAGGAGTTATAGGAATGGCGATTCCAGCCACACAATTACGTCCGGGCATGGTCATCAAGCACAACAACGACCTGCACTCGGTGTTCAGCGTGGAGCACCGCACCCCGGGCAACTTGCGCGCGTTCATCCAGGCCAAGCTGCGCAACCTGCGCACCGGCGCCATGTTCGAGCACCGCTTCCGCTCCGGCGACGCCATCGAGAAGATCACGGTCGACGAGGTGCAGATGGAATTTCTCTACGCCGACGGCGACGACTACTACTTCATGAACACCGAGAACTACGAGCAGCTTCATCTGACGGGACATCCTGGGCGATGCGGTCGATTACCTCATCGCCAATCTGCAGATCAAGGTCGAGTTCTTCGACGGCAAGGCAGTGGGCGTCGAACTGCCGCAGACGGTGGAGCTCACCGTCGTCGAAACCGAGCCGGGGTTGAAGTCGGCAACGGCCAGCAGCGTTACCAAGCCGGCCAAGACGGAAACCGGGCTGGTGGTGCAGGTGCCACCGTTCATCAACGAGGGCGAAAAGATCCGCGTGGACACCTCGGAAGGCGCGTACCTGTCGCGGGCGTAGGTGCTAATTGCCAGTTGCTCTCTTCTGCTCCTGACCTCGAAACCCGTCGCTACGTCATATCCGGACGCGTGCAAGGCGTTGGCTTCCGCTGGTTCGTCGAGCGCGAAGCGGCGCAGCTCGGCGTGACCGGATGGGTGCGCAACTGCGAGAACGGCGACGTTGAGGTCATGGCGACGGGCAACGCGCGAGCAGCACAGTTCGCTGCGCCGGAAGCTGCAGCAGGGCCCGCGAGCGTCGCGCGTTGATCACGTCGGCGAATCCGGCGCAGCCATTGTGAGGCACCATCGTTTCGCATCGAAGGAGTCTGGTAACTATGCCGTCCAGCGCACAACTGTGACGACCTCAAGAAGCTCATCCGCGAAGTCCCCGACTTTCCCAAGCCCGGCATTCTCTTCTACGACATCACCACGCTGCTCAAAGACAAGCTCGGCTTCGCCCGCCTCATCGACGCGCTCACCGAGCACTACATCAACAACGACATCGACCTGGTGCTGGGCATCGAGGCGCGCGGATTCATCTTTGGCCCGGCGCTCGCCTATCGCCTGAACGCCGGCTTCGTTCCCGTGCGCAAACCGAAGAAGCTGCCGGCCGAAGTCCTGCAGTGGAAGTACGAACTGGAGTACGGTCACGACACGCTGGAGATCCACAAGGACTCGATCAAGCCGGGCCAGCGCGTCGTCATCTGCGACGATCTGCTGGCGACCGGCGGCACGGCGAAAGCAACCGCCGAAATGGCGAAGTCGCTGGGCGCCGACATCCGCGGCATGGGATTCGTGGTCGAGCTGGATGGCCTCAAAGGCCGCGACAAGCTGAAGGACTACGACGTGTTCTCACTGCTGCACTACGAGAATGTAGTGGACCGTGCCCAGTTCAGCCGCTGATTCACCAGATCGTCTTCAGCAGTGGACAATCCAGCATCCGCTGATCGGCGGTGACCAGCGGCAAGCCTTTCGGCTCGCGCCGTAGCGGCGATAATGCGATCCATGGGATCGGACGGAAAGTCAGGCGAAAACTGAATAGTCAGGCGTGCGATCTCCCGGGTGATGGGAGTACAATCAACATCCTCCGACCAGTCTCGCGATCGTGCCTTCGATTGTGCCGAACGATTTCAATCTTGCCGCGCTCGATCAGGTTGCCAATCTCTACCAGGGTAATCGCCGAAACTGCCAATCCCTCCGTGATGCCGGGCTCGTCGAATCGCAGAAACCGCCGCACGAGACAGTTTCCGCTCGTCGAAGCTGCGACCACACCAGGACATGAGTGTCGAGCAGGATCATTTCAGCATGTCGTAGTCTTCCAGCGGAACACCGGGTTATCAGATCGTCAGGATCGCCGTATATCTTGATGATGTCCTTCAGCCTGCCGATGAAAGGATCTTTTTTCGGCGGTTGAATGGAATGAGCTTAGCCTTCGGCTTGCCCCGCTTCGTGACCAGATCTCCTTCCCGGTATTCGCGACCTCATCCATCAATCCCAGGCATTTGGCCTTGAACTCACCGGCGGCGATCTCCTCTCTTGCCAGTCAGCACCACTGTGACCGGCGCTTCTTTCTTCTCACGGCGCTCTTCCCACGCATATGGTCACCTCCAGATGACCATGGTCATTTTAACATGGTCATCTCGCTGACGTCCGGTTACAACCCGTCGCCCCTCAATCCTGTACTTCCCTTCCAGCACAATCCTGATCGCCTCGCTGTAGGCGATATGCTCCTGCTCCAGAATGCGTGCGGCCAGCGTGTGTTCGTCGTCGGTGTCGAGCACCGGCACGACCTTCTGCAGGATGATCGCGCCGTGGTCGAGGTCTGCGTCCACGAAGTGCACGGTGCAGCCCGAGACCTTGACGCCGTAGTCGAAGGCCTGCTTCTGCGCCTCGAGTCCGGGAAACGCCGGCAGCAGCGCGGGATGAATGTTGAGGATGCGATTGGGAAACTGCTGCACGAACCACGGCGACAGCAGGCGCATGTATCCCGCCAGGCAGACGAGGTCGACCTGGTGCTCGCGCAGCGCCGGCGACGACCTCGCGATCGTGCTCCTCGCGCACTTTGCCTTTCGACGGAATCACCAGCGCGTTCAGTCCGCGCCGCCGCGCCGACTCGATTCCCGGTGCATCCGCCCGGTTAGAGATGACGACCGCGATCTTCGCGTCGAGTTTGCCGGACGGCGACGTTGTCGGCGATGGCCTCGAAGTTCGAGCCGCGTCCGGAGAGAAGGATGCCAAGGTTTTTCATGATGACATGCGAATGTTAAAGCGAAGGAGTGCCATTGTCAGTGCTCCCTCCAGGGTGACACTTCACAAAAAGATTTACTCGCCCTTCCACTGATAGGCGTCGGGCTGCGGCAAGCCCACGTGCGCCAGGACGCGGTTTACGAACTCGCGCGCGATCTCGTCCGTCGAGACCGGGCGGAAATAAAAGGCCGGAATGACCGGGAAGATGGTCGCTCCCGCTTCGGCGGCGAGCGTCATGTTGCGCAGATGAATGAGGTTGAAGGGCGTCTCGCGCACGCAGAGAATCAGCGGCCGGCGCTCCTTCAGGCAGACATCGGCGGCGCGCTCGATGAGCTGGATCGCCATACCATTGGCGATTCGCGCCAGGGTTCCCACGCTGCACGGCAACACGATCATGGCGTCCGTCTGGTACGAACCGCTGGCTACGTTGGCGCCAATGTCGGTGTTACTCTGCTGGCGGATTTTCTGCGAGACTCGTCCGAGCAGTTTCTGAACTAATTCGTTGCGGCCGGCAACCTGGAGCTCCTCGGCCATCACGCGCAGTCCGCTGTCGGAGAGGATAAGATTGACCGTCGCGACGCGCTCGTCGCGGTCCAGTGCATCGAGCAGGTGCCTGGCAAAGATGGAGCCGCTGGCGCCGGTGACAGCGACGGTCAGGTTTCGCGGTGCATGGGTCGGCGCGGGCATCTAAGCTTTTCATCGTACCACCGGTCGAGGCGGCCAACGACACCGTGCACCGGGTGCTCGCGGCTACTTGACATGTCAAACCGCGAAACTATTCACTAACCACTGGCCACTAGCCACTGCCTATGAATTCCGACGCCATCAAGAAGCTCTTCGACGAGGTCAAGCGCGGCAAGCTCTCGCCTGACGAGGCCGTGCAGCGGCTGAAGCATCTTCCCTTCGAAGACCTCGGCTTCGCCAATGTTGACCATCACCGAACACTGCGCGTGGGTATGCCGGAGGTAATCTTCGGCCCGGGAAAAAGTACGCAGCAGTTTGCCGCCATCTTCACGCGGCTGGCGCAACACGGCCACAACGTGCTGGCAACGCGAGTTTCAGCCGAGCAGTTTCGCGCAGTCAAGCGCAAGTTCCGCAAAGCCGAATTGCACGAACTCGCGCGCGCCATCACGCTGACGCAGGACCAGACCAACTACGGCAAAGGGAAGATCATCGTGGTCTCGGCCGGGACAGGCGACATTCCGGTTGCCGAGGAAGCCGTGGTTACCGCGCAAATCATGGGTAACGAAGTGCAGCACCTGTACGACGTCGGAGTGGCGGGTATCCATCGGCTGCTGGCGCGCCGCGAGGCGTTGACGCAGGCTCGCGTGTTGATTGTCTGCGCAGGAATGGAAGGTGCACTGCCCAGCGTGGTCGGAGGTCTGGTCGGCGTGCCGGTCATCGCGGTACCGACCAGCGTCGGTTACGGCGCTTCATATAACGGTATCGCGGCGCTGCTGGGGATGCTGAACTCCTGCGCGTCGAACGTCAGCGTAGTCAACATCGATAACGGCTTCGGCGCGGGATATGTTGCGTCGATCATCAATCGGCTGGAGTAGCGTTCGGTTTAGAGAGGCAGATGAAGTCATGACGGATCCCTTGAAAGACGAGAACGACCAGCACGACACAGAGTTGGCGACGTTCAACGAGGAACTGGGCCGGAGGTTGGCCTCGGTGGATCGGGGCGAGAGCGTGAACCCTTCTGAGGTTCGTTCTCGCCTGAAGCGAAAGTCGCAGGAGAGGCGACAAATGAAAAGCAGGTCCCTCGGCTCGGACTGAAGTCCTCGCTCGGGATGACAGGTATTAAAAAAGTGGCTGAGAGCTGACGCCTACTTCTACCCAAACACCCGCTTGAAGATCTTGTCCACATTCCGCAGCGGGCGCTGCAAATCGAACGCGTGCTCCAGCGTCTCGCGTTTTACCTTCGATGTGATCTCCGGATCGTTCATGATCAAGTCGCGGAAGTTCAGATCTTCCTTCCACGCGCGCATCGCATTCGACTGCACCAGCCGGTACGCGTCTTCGCGCAATATCCCAGCTTCAACCAAATCCAGCAACAACTGTCCGCTGAAGACGAGGCCGCCGGTCGATTCCAGGTTCTTCAGCATGCGCTTGGGATAGACCAGTAGCGTGTCAATCAGATTTGTCGTCTTGTTGAGCAGATAGTCCACGAGGATGGTTGAGTCAGGCAGGATAATGCGCTCGGCCGAGGAATGCGAGATATCTCTCTCGTGCCACAGAGCGACGTTCTCCAGCGCCGCCTGCGCATTGGAGCGCACCACGCGGGCCAGTCCGCTGATCTGCTCGCAGGTCACGGGATTGCGCTTGTGCGGCATGGCCGACGAGCCTTTCTGCTTCTCGCTGAAGTACTCCTCGGCCTCGCGCACTTCCGTGCGTTGCAGGTGACGAATCTCGGTGGCAATCTTATCCAGCGTGGAGGCGATCACCGCCAGCGTCGCGACGTAGAACGCGTGGCGATCGCGCTGGATCACCTGCGATGAAACGGCAGCGACATTCAGGCCCAGACGCTGGCAGATCTTCTCCTCGTACTCGGGTTCGAGGTGGGCTGCATTGCCGACGGCCCCGGAAAGTTTGCCAACCCGCATCTGTTCGGCGGCCATCTCGAAGCGCTCAATGTCGCGCTGTACTTCGGAATACCAGTTGGCCAGCTTCAGGCCGAACGTAATCGGCTCGGCGTGAATGCCGTGCGTGCGGCCAATTGCCGGCGTGCCCTTGAATTCCAACGCGCGACGCTTCAGCACATCGCGCAGTTTCGTCAGGTCTTCACGAATGATGGCCGATGCCTGCTTCACCAGCAGCGCTTGCGCCGTGTCAACCACATCATTCGACGTGAGGCCGTAGTGGAGCCAGCGCGATTCCGGCCCAACCTTTTCCGCTACGGCAGTTGTGAAGGCGATGACATCGTGCCTCACTTCAGCTTCGATCTGGTTGATGCGAGCGACGTCAATGTCGCCCTTTTCGCGAATAGCTTCGGCAGCCGACTGCGGCACGATTCCGGCCTCAGCTAACGTTTCGGTGGCGGCGACTTCGACCTCCAGCCACGTCCCGAACTTGTTTTCGTCACTCCAGATACGGCCCATCTCAGGCCGGGTATAACGAGCGATCAAGCGAGGCCTCCTTTACGAGCCGCGATAACAGCAGGGAGAACAATCTTCCATTCTAACTGCTGCAGGATTGCATCCCAACTCGCGCTGAAGGTTACCTGGACCTTGGGAAGCATGCTCAAGCATCGAAAATTGCTATATCCTTCTATTCATCCCTGCGGCTTATCCAGGAGGATCAGGATGCCTACAACTCCCCAACTCGAGTTCGGCAGCCTAGGCGTCACACGCCAGCGCAAATCGCGGACAAAAAGTCGCCCTTGCGTCCTTGGTTTCGGTTACGTCCTATTGGTTGTGACCGCGGCTGTCCTCCCGTTGCCAGCGCAAGTTCTGTCTCCTCCGCCCCGGCTTGAGCCAACCGCCATCGCGCTCGATGAAATACGGCAGTGCGCGAAAAATATCTCCAGCAACGCTCCGGGCATTTCGTCAGATCTTCTCAATGCGCAGCAGGACTTGACGAGTGGGCTCCTAAAAGGAGGTTACTCGAAGAACCAGGCAACGGGCGGGTCAGGATACAACCGCGGTGGCAATTACAAACGACAGGGTGACTGGTTGTTGGTCCCCCCGCCGAAGGAATATGTTGAGGCCCTGTCACATGAGGCCAGGTGGTGCTTTGAGGTGGCCAACATATTCAACACGCAGCCCGAAAAGAAAGAGGCAGCGAAACAGGTTTTGGAGAGCATCGCCAAGGACCTCCACATCAAGGTTGAAGACTGCAAAACGTGGGGAGCAGGACGCCTGATCACGGTCATTGCGAACACCGTCAAGAACGGCCAGCCGGATGCAGGCTGGACGGTGATGTATAAGTGGGTGTCAGTGAGCGGACTCAATGCGGCGGAGCTGTCCTTCCCGAAGATCAGCACGCCGACCTCGACGGCGGTGCCACCCGGCGTGTACGCGGTGTATGCCACCAAGCAAGTGGGCGGCGCCACGAAAAAGACGGAGCCGATTACGGTATCCGCTTTCCAGAATGAAAAGGTCAAATGCGAGATACCGGTTCCGTAGGCCTGCGGGCCGAGAGATCCGAAATTGAACCTCACGAGCCGGTGCGGTTCGCGGCCTTCGCCAAGTTCTTCAAGGCCTACATGGGGACGGCGTCGGTGGTCACGGCGTCGCTTCCCATCCCCCTGGCGGCGTTCCACCTGATCCCTACCTACGCGGCACAGGAAAAGTTCCTCTCGACCTATACCTCTTTATTCTGCTTCCTGCTGCTGGGCTACTTGTTCTACATCCGCCACGCGCTCGGAAGGCTGATGTTCTACACCCGGTCGGATGGGCACGTGACCCTTCGCGCCTTCGTTTCCTTCGTTCCGCTTTTATTGATCTTGTCGTCCCTCAGCCTGGTGTTCCTCTATCACTACTACTTGATGGAATCGTTGACTGCATTCTCGGAACGCGGTGTCATGAACGCTACCACCGACCTGCTCAAAGCCGCCGACTATCGAGAGATTCCGGAGAGTCTGCAACTGACCGTGTGTTACCTCGGAATGTTCCTCGCGGCTGAGGCGGCATTCATTCTGATGGCGCTGCGTGAGTACCTGCAGGACGTGCTGCACATCCAGGACGCATCGCTCATCCGATTGCCTCGCGGGCGCCGTGCGAAAGCGCCCGAAGCTGACTAGCCCCGCTGCGGCGTCCGTAGCAAGCCGACGCCCAACGTCAAAACCGAAATCGCCAGAATCACCGCCCCAATGTAGATAAGTCGGACAGCAGGGCCCGGCTCGCTGGCGGTTGGCGAAAGCACCGAGAAGAAGAAGCCCGCCGAGATCAATATCGCGGCCAGCGGTACGCCGAGGCGCACCATCCATACCAGTGGATCTGGGAGCGCCGCGCTATCTGCCAGTAGCTGGCAAATAAGTGACAGAATCACGATCACGCCGGCATGCGCGTGTCCGGCGCGGAAGAAGCTCTGCCGCAGCGCGTTGTCCATGTAGCCCGAGCTGCGGTCCATCAGCGAGGTCAGCAGAAAGTACCCGCCGTACTGAATGGTAAGCACGGTGATGAGGATGATTCCCGATATCAGGCGAGCATCGCGAGTCATGTTTACCTCCACATATGTCAGGCAGATGCACGCTTGGCTGAAAACGATTCCTCCCGGGCCTTGCTCGGCTCGCTACCCAGGAAAATCTGAATTCTCTGGCCTCCCGTACTACAATCGGCGACTGAATCAGGGAGGGGACGGATGGCTCAATCGCGCGACGTTTTCATTACCGGGGCGACGGGCTTCATGGGGAGCAGGCTGGCGGCGGAGCTATTGCGGCGCGGACATCGCGTGCGTGCGCTGGCCAGACAGGGTGCCGAATCGAAGCTTCCTGCCGGCTGCGAAGTGGTGAGTGGCGATGCGCTGCATGCGGAAACGTACGCTGCGCGGATATCGCCGGAGGATACGTTTGTGCATTTGGTCGGCGTGGCGCATCCCAATCCGAAGAAGGCGGCTGAGTTCCAATCTATCGATTTGAAGTCGTGCCAGGAGGCAGTGCGCGCAGCCACTAAGGCCGGAGTTCGCCACTTCGTATATCTCAGCGTGGCGCGGCCGGCGCCGGTCATGAAGGAGTATCAAGCGGCCCGCGCGGAAGGTGAGCGGCTCATTCGCGAGAGCGGCCTGGCGGCAACGTTCGTCCGTCCGTGGTACGTGCTCGGCCCCGGGCGCAAGTGGCCGCTACTGTTAGTCCCCATGTACGCATTGGCGCGATTGGTCCCGGCAACCCGAGACGGCGCCGAACGGCTGGCGCTGGTAACGGTGGAGCAGATGACGCAAGCGTTAGCGTGGGCGGTGGAGAACCCTCCCGAGGAAATTCGCATTTTGGAGCCGCCACAGATTCGTAAGGGATTTGCTGAGACGCACGCAACTCAGCCGACGAGCTCCGCGCGCGTCACTTCGAGCGGATGATCAATCAGCGGCTCAATTCGCCCGACGAACCGCACCGTATGTGGCAACTCCGCGTGCAGGTCGAAGGCAGCTTCGTTCGTCCAGCGCGAATGAATATAAAAAAGCCGGGGATCGCGGATCGAGCGAAAAGCATTGATGCTCAGGCAGCCGGCTTCCGCGCGCGTAGGGACAACAACCTCATGCAACGCCCCGGCAACCGCACCTTCCTGGCCCTCGCGCGCATGAAAACGCGTAAAGATAAATAGCTCCATAGGTTAATCGTTGCGCGAGCACGGCATATGAGTCACTTCGATGCCGGGTTGGCCGCACGAATCTTGACCCGTGTCCCCTCCGGCAGAGGACTCCCCAGGAACTCGACAACTCCGTTGCGCACCATGCCATCGATTTCGGGTACGACCGAAGCCACTCCACCCACATCAGTCGCTGGTACGGCCGGCGCCTTCCTGGCGATCCCGCGGTCCATAGCAACATTGGCAAGCCGGTCGGCCTCCCGATTGTGCTCGCGCAGCACATGCTTGATGTCGAAGTAGTCAAGCTGATCGAGCATCTTGATCGGCCCGTCCGTGCAACTCCTTCAATGTGGGACTGCTGACCTTGTACTCTCCGCTGATCTGCTTCACCAGCAGCTCGGAGTCGCTGATGACCTTCAGCGCTTTGAAGCCATGCCGCAGTGTGTAGTTCAGCGCGGCCAGCAGCGCCGAATATTCGGCGTAGTTATTCGTCTGGCGGCCGAGATACTCGCTGAGCTCAGCGACAGGACGGCCAATCTCATCCTCGAAGACAACACCATATCCCGCGGGACCGGGATTGCCGCGCGCGCCGCCATCGATGTAAGCAACCAGGTATCCTTGCTCCACACTGCTGATGGTGCCGCCGGGCAATTCCTGCGAGCGAAAAAGAGATTTCTGAGGGAACGAACGGAAAGGCATAAGCTACTTTATCTCCAGGATATTTGGATGCGAAGGAGGCAGGCACGTCGCTACCCACGGACTCACCGCCCCACCTTCAACCTGGTGGCCAGCCGCTCAGGAAGGTTTGCAGAGATGATACGCCGCTGCGTCTGCATCCACGTCATATGGAACGCGATAGAACGTCACCGTCCCCGGCGCATCTCCATCGCGCTCGTAGAGGGCGAAGGCCGCTCGCCAGTCGCCATCCCGTGGCTGCCCATCGACCCGGGATTGATGAGATACCGCTCACCCGCGCACCAGTGGCATCGTGTACTTCCACAACATCCTCTCCGGTGGGAAAGACCGGAGCAAAGTTGCGCACTCGTCCATCCTCGAGCGCGAATCCGCCTTGCAGATGAGTGTGGCCGAAGAAAATTCGTGTCGGCATGACCGGGCATGCGAAGGTTGGCGGCAGCCGTGGACGGGTTCAGCACATATTCGTCTTCGTCGCGCGGCGAGCCATGCACAAACTCGACTCCGGTCACGCTCTCCGAGCCGCAGCGGCCCCTGGGGCAGCGCGCGCAACCAATCCAGATGCTCCGCCTTGAGCGTGGTCTGCGTCCAGCGCGCCGACATCGCCGCCACCAGGTTGAACTCCGACAGGTCGGTCAGACCGGAGCAGGCGCGGTCGTGGTTGCCGCGCACGATGGTTCCCCCATGGCGCGCACCCGCTCGCAGACCTCGTTGGGCGAGGCGTTGTAGCCGACGACATCGCCAAGATTGACCAGCACATCATGCGCCGGCACGACGGCGAGACAGGCCTCCATCGCTTCCAGGTTGGCGTGAATGTCGCTGAGCAGGAGCAGCCGCATCGTTCAGCGGACCTCCGCTGACACCACCGGACAGCGCGCCAGATGGCCGGGCGCAACTTCCACCAGCGGCGGCAGCGCCGCCGAACAGCTGGCAATGCGCCACGCGCAGCGCGGCTCGAAAGCGCAACCGGGCGGCAATGCGGTGATGGCAGGCACAGTACCCTCGATGGTCTGCAGTGGCTGGCTGCGCTCGGCTGCGCAGCGTCGGCACCGAGTGTAACAGCCCGCGCGTGTAGGGATGCATGGGATGACGAAAAACATCCTCCGCCGTTCCCATTTCGACCAGGCTTCCCGCGTACATCACCCCGATGCGGTGCGCGACCTGCGAGACGACGGCAAGATCATGCGAGATGAACAGCATCGCCAGCGAGAACTTCTCGCGCAACTCGCTCAGCAGATCGAGCACCTGCGCCTGGATGGTGACATCGAGCGCCGTCGTCGGCTCGTCGGCAATCAGCAGCGAGGGCCGGTTCACCACCGCCATGGCAATCATCACGCGCTGGCGCTGTCCGCCGGAGAGCTGGTGCGGATAGTCGCGCGCCCGGCGCTCGGCTTCGGCAATGGCCACGGTGCGCAACGCCTCGACGCGCAAGCCGCCAGGCCTCGGCCTTGCCTACCTTGCCGCGTGAGGAACCTGCAGTATTGTCATCCCGAGCGAGCGCAGCTGAGTCGAGGGACCTGCTTTTCTGCCGACCGACGCCGATCCGCGATGCGCCAGCACCGCCTCGGCAATCTGGTCGCCGACGCGCATCACGGGATTGAGCGCGGTCATCGGCTCCTGAAAGATCATGCTGATGCCGGCGCCGCGAATGTGCCGCATCTGCGCTTCGGGCATGAGCGAAAGCAGGTCCTCGCCGCGAAACTGGATGCTGCCCTGAATGCGCGCCTGCGGCGGCAGCAGTCGCAAGACGGCCAGCGCGCTGACCGACTTGCCCGAACCCGATTCGCCCACCAGCCCCAGCACCTCGCCCGGAGCAATCTGAAAGCTGACATCGCGAACCGCGGTGACCATTTCCCTGAGCTGTGGCAAATTCGACGGTGAGATTTCGGACCTCGAGCAGCGGCGACACGTGCCTATCGTAGCAGCCCGGCCGAGGGCTTTATTCCTCAAGATTGCCATCCCGAGCGACGAGGTCGCCGTGGCGTCCGAGGAGTCGAGAGCCTGCCCTGAGCTTGCCGAAGGGGACCTGCTTTTGATTTGTCATCCTGAGCGGAGGTTCGGTCGCCGCAGCGAACGAACCGCAGTCGAAGGACCCCTATTCCCGCTACTGCTCATCTCGGAAGTCTAACGGTTCGTATCAGGGCACGACTTTATTGATTGCGATTCCGACGCCGGTCACGTGTCGTGCCGCAGATGTGAGCAGATGTGAACAGACGCAGGACGCCCTTGCACTCTAGCCTTGAGGCAGAGGGATGGGTTTTGCTCGTGCTGTTACATCAGCATCGCTTAGCTCCTTTCGACTGAGGGCTTCGCAGCCTGAAATTTAGGCGGAAGCAGTCTCTACCGGAAGCATAGAAAGGTAAAAGAACATGCCGTTACTTCAAGTTGTCGTGGTCCTGATCGTCGTCGGGATTCTTCTGTGGCTGGTGGATCGCTTTATTCCGATGGCGGGCTCCATTAAGTCAATCTTGAACGCTGTGGTAGTCATAGCCGTCGTGTTGTGGCTGCTGAATATCTTCGGGCTGATGCAGTCTCTCTCCAACATTCACATCGGCAAGCCGTAACGGAGACGGACTGTGTACCAGACGAGCCTCAAAACCCAGAGTGCGGAAGTGTGTGCGCGATGACCGAATCCAACCCAAACGCGCAGGGACGCTGGGCTGGGCGTGAAAAGCATGATCGCGAATAACTGCCGGACGCTCTCGATTCGCACGCTGGCACTGTTGCTGGTAACGCTGATTTGCAGCGGTGGTGTGTCAGCGTACTCCGTGCTGACCCACGAGGAGATCGTTGACTTGCTGTGGGCGGACCAGATCAGGCCGCTTATCCTCAAGCGCTATCCTGGGCTCTCGGAAGAGCAGATCAAGGAAGCTCACGCCTACGCTTATGGCGGGGCAGTCATACAGGATCTTGGCTACTATCCATTCGGCAGCGTCGAATTCAGCGACCTGGTGCATTATGTTCGTACCGGAGACTTCGTTCGTGAACTGCTGATGCAGAGCAACGACGCCAGACGAGTACGCCTTTGCTCTGGGCGCTCTATCGCACTATGCATCGGACATTGCCGGCCACCCTGCGGTCAACCATTCAGTCGCCATCGAATATCCGAAGCTGCGAGCGAAGTATGGCACTGTCAGTCCGCTATGCGCAGGACAAAACCGCGCACCTGAAAACAGAGTTCGGGTTCGACACCGTACAGGTGGCCCGGAATCGTTATGCTTCACAGCAGTACCACGATTTCATTGGATTTCAAGTGTCCAAGTCCCTGCTGGAGCGGGTCTTTCCCATCGTTTACGGACTGGAGTTGAAAGACGTGCTGCCTCGCGAGGAGCTCGCCATCGGGTCGTATCGTTACTCTGTCAGCCGCCTGATCCCGGAAATGACCCAGGTCGCGCTGCAAACCCACAAGAAGGACATGATGCGCGAAACGCCCAACTTCGCGAAACAAAAGTTTCTGTACCGTCTTTCCCGCTCCGATTATGAAAAGGAGTGGGGAAAGGATTACGTGAAGCCGGGCTTGGGCACGCGGATCTTGTCAACGCTCTGCGATACATGCCGAAAATTGGACCCTTCAAAGGGTTGGCGTTCAATAACCCGACTCCGCAAACCGAAGATCTGTACATCAAGAGCATCAATACCACTGTCGATCAATACCGGGCCTTCCTCGAAGAAGTGCGCACTGACACACTCGTGCTGCCCAACTGTGACCTGGACAGCGGCAATCCGACCAGGGTAGCCGAATACTCGCTCACGGACGAGACTTACGCCAAACTGCTGGGTCAGTTGGCCAAGAGCAAGTTCGACCATACGACGCCCGAGCTGCGCGACAACATCTTGCAGTTCTATTCAGACGTCTCGGCGTCGATCCAGAACGGGGACCCTGAGGTCCAATCGTCCAGTTTGTTCGCATTGGTGGATCAGTTAAGGGCTGCAACTCCGGTTCCGACTGCCGAAGCCGTGGCCGCCCGTTGATCAGCATTTCATTCAGGACGGCAACAGCACTGCAGTTCGATGGGCCGGCCTGCAATCTGACATCAATAGGAAGTGACACAACAGGGCTTGCCGTTCTGGTCTAACCAGTTCAGTAGAGAGCGCACGCTTCCGTGGGCCAGCGCTATACAGGAATCACCTGCACCATAATACATGTTGATGGTGTCTCCGTCAGGATCTATCGTGTGTCCACACGGGAAGACGACGTCGTGAACGTCGCCTCCACGCTCATAGTCGGTTTCTGGTCCGAAGATCCAGGAGTCGCCCCGCAACAAACAAACATCCGGCTTCAGAATGTCAAAGAGAGCGAGGCCTACCCGGTATAACGAGCCGGAGGCTGTCTGCCGCACGCCGTGGTACAGCACGAGCCAACCTTTCTCCGTCTCAATGGGCGGCGATGACAGGCCGATCTTGTTTGCATCCCACCACGCGCCTTTGCGCGCCAACATCATCACTCGATGGCCGCCCCAATGACGCAGATCGGGAGAGTAAGAAACCCAGATGTGAGCTCCCAGATTAGTCATCGGCCGATGGATGAGCGCCCACAGTCCGCCGATCCTGTGCGGCAAAAGAGCAGCATCCTTATCGTCCGGCGACATGAGGAACCCGTATCGCTCAAACGTCCGGAAATCCTTAGTTAAAGCGAGAGAAACCCCCGGACCGCCTTTCGAGTATGACGTGTAGGCCACTGCATATTGCTGCAGCTCTGGCACGTAGGTAATGCGCGGATCTTCGATACCCCAAAGCTCTTCCGGATATTCATTTGGATTAGGCATTAGCGTTGGTTCTGGATCGATGTCCCATCCGTTCACCCCGTTCACAGAACGCGCGGCGCAGAGATGGGAGAGACCGCGGCGATCCTCAACCCGGCAAAGTAGCAGCGTGGAGCCATCCGCAAGCAGCGTTGCTCCGGCATTGAATACGCTATTGATCCGATAAGGCCAGTCTTTGCTGGACAAGATTGGATTGGCGGGATGCCGAAGAAGGAGAGAGTCGGTAGAGTCGATAGCATCGATGATCAGAGGCATGGGTGGTTTCACAGTAACAGCAAACTGACATAGACGTGCAAAAGCTCTGAAACTCCGCCGGTACTGAGCTAGATTGCAAGCTCTGGTACTCGAACATCCTGGAGCTGCCGCATCTCCAGAAGAGCCATCAAGAAGGACAGCGTTGACTCCGCTCCCTGGTTCTCGTTGGCCCGGTCAGGATGCAGACCATCGCGACAGCCGCCTGTGGTGGCGTCATATAAGGCGGTTTTCAGGTCGTTATCTCCAAGGAACCAATTGAACGCAGCCCAGGCCTGGGTGCGCCAACGCTCGTCTCCCGTCGCGCGATAGGCTTCAAGGCACGCTGAGACGGTCGCACTTGCCTCCACGGGCTGCTGATCGAAACGAGCCTTCTCCCCCTCCTTGCAGTAGAAACCCTGCGAGCCGATTGGGACAAAATGGCCATTCATGTTGCAGCGTTGTTGCATCGCAAGCCACTCCAGCGACTCGAGGCCAGATGCGAGCAACTCTTTGTCCGAGCTACGTGAGCCTGCCAGCAACAACGCCTGAGACAAACGTGCGTTGGAATACGCCAGGCCATTTTCAAACCAGTTCCAACCCGGCGTGTGGGTGATTCCATAAATCTTCAACAACTTGTCAGCAAGTGTATTTCTCTGCCTCTGCGCAGACCGGTCGCCCGGGAAGCGATCAAGGTATTCCTGGATTCCAAACAATGAAAAGGCCCACGCTCGGGGACTGGTAAACCCGTCCACAGCCGGAGCGGCCAGTTCAAAAAGACGTCCAGCGAGACCCCGTAAGCCTTCATCAACCGTCTGATTAATCGCGGTTCCCAAGGACCACAAAGCACGGCCGTGACTGTCCTCCGATCCCTGTTGCTCCTGCCACTGACGCTCATAGCTTAGAAAGTTGCGGAACCTGCCATTGGAAGTGTTGAAGGCAAGCCAGAGAAAAGCCAGATACTGCGAAGCCAATTTCTTCGCCTCAGCTTCAGCATCCACTCCGAGTTGCTCCACACGAATCGACACGATCAGGGCGCGGGCATTATCGTCCGTGGTGTAGCCCTCGTGATGATTGGGAACGGCGAATACGGCATGCTGCAACATCCCCGTCTCGTCAGTCATTCGACTGAGATGATTCAGCTTTACCGGTGGCAAACTGTGGATGCGACCGGCGCTGACTGCGTTTGGGCTGAGCAGGCGAGGGTTCCACATGCGCTCCGCTCTGGCTCTCTGGAAGCTGCGCATGTAGTCCTGGGCCACACTCTTCCAGACCATGTTGCGTGAGTATAAGTAAGCACGTTTGCGCATAGCGTGCCGTTCGGCCTCATTCTCGAGAAGCTGAATGGTCTGTTCTGCAATTGCGTTCTGATCGTTGAATGGCACCAGGACTCCGCGGCGCTGGTCGAGAAGCTCCTGCGCATGCCAATAGGGCGTCGAGATGACCGCTTTTCCCGCACCCAGCGCATAGGCCAGGGTCCCGGAAACGACCTGCGCTTCATTCTTATATGGTGTGATGTAGATATCAGCTGAGCCTATGAATTCCATCATCTCTTCGGGACTGACAAACCGGTTGTGAAATATGACGTTCTTCTCAACTCCCAGGTCCTGAGCCAGCAACTGCAGAGATTCCCGGTATTTGTCTCCCTCGCGCCGTCTGATGTGAGGATGAGTCGCGCCCGCGACGATATACGCGACATTACTGTGGTGAGACAGAATACGCGGCAGGGCCTGTATGACGGTTTCAACTCCCTTATTTGGCGAGAGCAAGCCGAAGGTCAGTAATACCGACTTGCCTCCAACACCGAATCGGTCCTTGTAAAAGTTCGGATCCACAAACGCCAGATTTGGGACTCCGTGCGGGATGACATCAATTTTGGCCGCGGGAACCCGGTAGACCTCCTGGAGAAACTGTGCAGAGTGCTGGCTCATGACAATAAGACGGTCGGAAAGATCTGCGATTTCCACCATCACACGACGCTGGTCGGGATTTGGTTCGCGCAGCACCGTATGAAGGGTAGTCACGATCGGCATGCGGAGGTTCCGCAGCAGTTCCAGGACATGGCTCCCCGCAGGCCCACCGAAAATTCCGTATTCGTGCTGTACGCATACCAGATCAACATTGGTGAAATTGAGGAACTCGGCTGCACGCCGGTAGGACGACAGCTCCTCTTCGGTTAGCTCGAACCGAACGCGCTCGGGGTAGCTATATTCAGACTCCGGATCATTCACCGGCAGCGCAAATAAGCGTTCAGTCCCGTACTCGGTCGAAACCGCATCGCACAAGTCGGTGGTGAAAGTGGCAATCCCGCACTGCCGCGGAAGATAGTTCCCGATGACGGCGATTCGGC
>CAVPFD010000035.1:0-174833 GCA_963703645.1 uncultured Acidobacteriaceae bacterium | reverse complement strand
ACATTTGTCTGAATCCCCGCACTGGGACCGCTCCATCCATTACGGTCCCTACCGTGACAAGCCCTTTATTCCGGCGGATTGCGGGTCGCTGGTGCCCAGCCTGATCTCGAAGTGGAACTGTTTGACGTGCGCGGCGCCTTCACGGGAGCGGTGCGGTCCAAGCCACCGGCCATGGCCACCGCCGAAGGTGCACTATCTTTCTCGACGAGGTGGGCGAGCTCTCCGGTGGACTTGCAGGCCAAGCCGCTGCGCGCCATCCAGGAGAAGGAAATCCGTCCCTGTGGTGGCACCCGCGCGGTGCCCATCAACGTGCGCATCCTGGCGGCCACCTATGCTGACCTTGAGGTCGCGGGCGCAGGTGGTATGCCGTGATCTCTATTTCCGCCTTAACGCGCAGCCTGACCTTGCGTATCCCTCCGTTGCGCGAGCGCCTGAGGACACTGCCGATCGGTAACGTGCTGGAGCGCATCAACGGAGGCACTAAAACCGCAGCACAGCATCGGCGACGATCGCCTGAGGCTGATGCTCGCCTACGATTGGCCGGGCAACGTGTGCGAGCCGCGTGGAGCGCGCCTGCACCGCCTGTTTTCAACATCCACGTTGCCGACCTGCCGACTGGCTGCGCAATTTCGAAGTGTTTCCGCGGATGTTCCAAGACCGGCATCTGGAAGCCATCACCCCGCTCGACCAGCTCGCAGAAGCATGCGACCCCATGCCATCGACGTGCTGAAGGGTGACAAGCTGCATGTTGCGTGCTGCTTGGGCATTGGAAAAACCACGCTGTATCGCAAACTCAAGGAATACGGTCGGCCATGCTCACCGCCGGGCCGTAACCGTCGAACCGACGGCCGCACCGGCACAGTTGCAAGTGTGCCCCGTGGATGACGGCAGGGAGACCCGATCATGATTTTGTTGGTCACGGCATCTCGCGGAAAGCAAATGCGGCGCTGCATAACACAGGGCATGAAACCCATTCTGCTGGCTCGGTGCCGCAGGCGACCCGGCTGCGCAACACCGATTATGAGGCCCTGGCCATGACCTGGAGGCCGACTTCCGGCTCGATGTCCAACCACGCCGGCACGGCCATGCCGATTTATGTGAACCTGTCACTGCACGGAGCGGGTGGTGCGCGAGGTGCAGGCGCCGCGCCGGGCTGAGAAAGAGAAGCGGCACGGCACTGCGGGAGGCGAACTGCGTAATTGAGTGGCGCAGCGAGGTCACCGGCATTCTCTTAACCTCAGAGCTGGCCTTGCGCCATCCCGCACTCCCCGCCGAGGTCTCGCCAAGCTGCAACTGGTCACAGACATGGCGGAGACGGAAACTTTGGCTGCATGTGATATAGCTCTCAACCATCAGCCATCAGTGGGTCGCTGATCGCTGTTTGCTCTTCGCTGTTCGCGGAAGGCTTTTAGGGTTTCCACAAAAATCAGTGGAAACCCTCGATCTACTTAGCTTCACTGCCCTGCGGAACAGGCGAAGGAAGAGCAGTAACGGAGCACGGATCACTATTCACTATCCCCTGACCACTAGCCACTAACCCCTACTCCGTCCTTAGCGCCTGCATCGGGCCGCCCGGCGCGCCGGCAGCAAAGCTGCCAGCAAGGCCACCACGGCCACCAGCAGCGTTCCTCCCAACAAGGTCAGAGGATCGCCGGCGCTTACGCCAAAGAGCTGGCTGCGCAGCAGGCGCCCCAGCATAAGGGCGACCGGCAGTGTCACCACAATGCTGAGACCCGCCAGCCACAACACATCACGTAGCACCAATCCCATCACCGTGCCACGTGCCGAGGGCCATACGAATTCCTATTTCGCGCGTGCGTTGTGTGTGGCGTAGGCCAGCGCCGCATCGCAGCCAAAAGCATCGCCAGTGCGCCAAAGCTCACGGCCAGCAACGCTACCAGCCGTTCCACGGAGAGGTTGTCGCCAATCTGCACATCCATGGTCTGCAGGTTGCTCAACGCCATCTTGGAGTTGAGCCGCCACGTGGCGCCGCGGATGTTGGAGAGCGCGGCCTCGGGCGGCTGCCAGGTACGCACCAGGAATGTCAGCACGCTGGGGTTGTCCAACTGGAAGCGCGGGCGATACACCGTGCGGTTCGTCGCGGACGCGGGCGTGGCGCGTGTCGCCTGCGACACCTACGCACTGAATCTCTTCTTCCCCGCCAAGTGGATGAACGGCCGAGAGCATTTGGCGGGTTGCCAAGCGATGGTGAGGTTCACACGACGGCCACATTCGTTGCCTGCGCTGTATCGTCTGAAGTCCCGTGAGCAGGGCAACCTGCATGGTGGCAAAGTAGCCGGGCGTCACCGCAAGCATCCTCCCACCTGCATGTCCTCGTGCCCCTTCGTCATAGCCGGCGATCACGATGTTGCCATCATCGTCGGTGTTGGCGAGATCCGCATTGTTGTTCTCGCCACTGACCATGGCAGCGACGAGAGCGTCTGCATGACGCGTCGATACAAGGGAAAGACTTGCTCAGTTTGATAACCGGCAAGGCGGGGGTCGATGGCGAAGCTCACCAGGTGATCGGTGGCAAGCGCCGACATCGAGGGTCCGCAGATTTCGCAGCGTGCGCACAAACAACTGCGCAACAGGCTGAGGCGACCTGCGCACGCGCCGAAAGCGCAGCGGCCGTAGGCAGGTCGTTGCTGCTTGAGTGAATTGGCCAGGTCGGGATGAGGACAAGGCTGGGGCCAGGCTGAACAGCACACTCACTGCAAGCGCCAGCGCGAAGTTGAACAGCAGGATGCGCGTGTCCACGCTGGAAACGGCAGGTCGGTCGCGTGGCCAACGAGATGGAGCCGTGGGCGCCAGCAGCAGCCCCAGGGTTCCGCCCAGCGAGCAGCAGGCCTTCCGCCAGCAACTGGCGAAGGATCTGCCGAGCGCGCTCCCATGGCGTAACGCACTGACATCGCGCACCCGTCCCGCCGCCCTCACCAGCAGCAGGCTTCGTACATGTTGCACAAGCCATCAGCACCAGCACGACCACTGCCATCACGATCAGCAACGGGGTGCCGATCTGGTTGCGCAGTGGCGAGAAGCCGCGCGCGCTGTACCAGGATGTGCGATTCGTCAAGGTAGGTGCGGCGAAGACGTTGGGAAGCGTGGACCCTTCGCCAGTCCGCCGCCCGCAGGGCATGCCACAGCGGTTGCAGGCCGGCCTCCTGGGCGCGGCTCACACCCGGCTTCAGCCGTCCCACGATCATCATCCAGTGCGAGTTAAAGTCCTCCGAGGTCCTTCCAGCGCGGCGTAATGACGTCGGTGGTGAGAGGAACGAACGTCGCACGCGGCGGAGACCCGGCGGAGCCACTCCCGCCCACAATGGCGGAAGGCTGGGCGTTGAGAACGATTGATGATTCGCGGATCGGAACCGCAGTGCCGCTTCCAGTAGTTGAAGCCGACACCACCGCTGTTGGGCACTATCTCGGGTCGGGGACGAACAGGCGCCCCGGGCCGCAGGCGGAGCGCCAAACCTAAGCCTGAAGCCAGCTCGCAGCCCACCATCTCAGGCTGGTTGTTCCAGGTTACGCTTACATTTTGCAGGTCACTGGCGATCAGGCTCTCGAAACCCTGGTTCTGGTCGCGCAGATCGAGATACATGGGATACGAAAAGTAGTCTTGTGCCAGTGTCGAGCCCGTAAATTCCAGCCACACTAAACTGCTCAGGACGCGCCACCGGCAGCGACCGCAGAACCAGAGTGACCGTCCTTTGGAATCGGTGATTGTTAAAATCGCCTTGGGTAACTCGAAAATCTTGCTAAAAAAAAACATTGTAACGATCGGCGGGAATGCGGCCACGCTCGCTGCCACCACCATTCTTCGCCGGCTGTGCGTGTTGCTGCTGCGCATTCTTTTCTTCGGGCTTAGTGTTCGTGGCGCATTTTTCTCTTCCGGCTTATGCTTCTTCTCCTGCTGCGCGCCCTTCTCATCTTGCTTCGCAGATTTCTCTGTTTCCGCTCTTTTCTCATCCTGCGCGGGCTTTGCTGTCTGTTCCTTCTGGTTTTTCCTGCTCTTCCTGATCATGCTGCTCCTGTGCGTAGACTGGAGCCGCAAGGATCAAGGACAAAAGTAGGCCCGCCGAGGGTCCCCTCGCAGTTTTATCGTCCATCATCGATCGTTACTTACGCTGCTTATTGCAAGCTTCCTGTGGTCCCTTGGCCGAGTTGCCGATAGCGTCGCCGGATGTCGAGAAGTTCAAATTCCGGTTCGGCCGGCGGGTCGTTCGAGGTGACGGGCAAAGTATTGCCGAAGCCTCTCGCGCTGACCGAGTTCGTGGCTACGCCTTCCTGCACCAGATAATCGACACTGCGTCGGCGCGATTCTCGGACAGCTTCTGGTTCATGTCATCGCCGCCGACGTTATCGGTGTAACCGCCGACTTCGAGCCCCGGGTAGGCAGGCAGGATGCCGGCGACTTTCGCCAACTTCTCACGTGCTCCCGGCTTCAGGGAATATTGACCTGTGTCAAACAACACATCAGACATGCTGAGCCGCGCGTGCTGTCGCGAGTCTGAAGTATGGAATTCAACTGCTCGGACACGGGCGCGCATTGCAGCTTTATCGGTGTCCGCCGTGCAGTCAGACCGAGACGGTCGGCATCGGCCCGAGCCGCGCTGACGGCTGCCGCGGGTGTACGCGGCTCGGGCCGATGCCGACCGGTCTCGTCTAGCTGCACGCAGGCGGACACCGATAAAGCTGCAATGCGCGCCCGTTTGTCCGAGCAGTTGAATTCCATACTTCAGACTCGCGACAGCGCGCGCGGGCTCATCGTCAGCATGTCTGATGTGTTGTTTGACACAGGTCAATATTCCTTGAAGCCGGGAGCGCGTGAGAAGTTGGCGAAAGTCGCCGGCATCCTGCTTGCCTACCCGGGGCTCAACATTGAAGTCGGCGGCTACACCGATAACGTCGGCGGCGATGACATGAACCAGAAGCTGTCCGAGAATCGCGCCGACGCAGTGCGCGATTATCTGGTGCAGGAAGGCGTGACCACGAACTCGGTCAGCGCGAGAGGTTTCGGCAATACTTTGCCCGTAGCCTCGAACGACAACTCCGCCGGCCGTCAGCAGAACCGGAGAGTTGAACTTCTCGTATCCGGCGACGCTATCGGCAACTCGGCCAACGTGACCACAGGAAGCTTGCAATAAGCAGCGTAAGTAACGATCGATGATGGAGGCAATACCCATGAAACTACAAGGAATTATCGGCACAGTACTTTTGTCCTTGATCCTTGCGGCTCCAGTCTACGCACAGGAGCAGCATGATCAGGAAGAGCAGAAAGACCAGAAGGAACAGACAGCAAAGCCCGCGCAGGATGAGAAAAGAGCGGAAACAGAGAAATCTGCGAAGCAAGATGAGAAGGGCGCGCAGCAGGAGAAGAACAGTAAGCCGGAAGAGAAAAATGCGCAGCAAGAGAACACTAAGCCCGAAGAAAAGAATGCGCAGCAGCAACACGCACAGCCGGCAAAGAATGGTGGTGGCGGCGAGCGCGGCCGCATTCCCGCCGATCGTTACAAGGCGAACTTTGGGCGCGAACACACGTTTCGAGTTACCCAAGGCGATTTTAACAATCACCGATTCCAATACGGTGGCTACTGGTTCTGCGGTCGCTGCCGGTGGCGCGTCCTGAGCAGTTAGTGCGGCTGGAATTTACGGGCTCGACACGCGGGCATTTCAATTCCTTCGGCGGCGACGATCACGACTACTTTTCGTATCCCATGTATCTCGATCTGCGCGACCAGAACCAGGTTTTCGAGAGCCTGATCGCCAGTGACCTGCAAAATGTAAGCGTAACCTGGAACAACCAGCCTGAGATGGTGGGCTGCGAGCTGGCTTCAGGCAATTACTTCCAGGCGCTCGGCCTGCAGCCCGCAATGGGGCGCCTGTTCGTCCCGGCCGATGACGTGCCCAACAGCAGCCCGGTGGTGGTGCTCAGCTTCAACTACTGGAAGCGGCAGTTCGGTTCCGATCCGCGAATCATCAATCAGACTCTGCTGATCAACGCCCAGCCCTTCGCCATTGTGGGCGTGGCTCCGCCGGGATTCCACAGCATCGTAGGAGGATCGACACCAGAGACGTTCGTTCCTCTCACCACCAAGAACATCATTACGCCGCGCTGGAAGGACCTGGAGGACTTTAACTCGCACTGGATGATGATCGTGGGACGGCTGAAGCCGGGTGTGAGCCGCACCCAGGCGGAGGCCGGCCTGCAACCGCTGTGGCATGCCCTGCGGGCGGCGGAGCTGGCAAAGATCCCCAACGCTTCCCAGCGTCTTCGCCGCACCTACCTTGACGAATCGCACATCCTGGTACTGGACAGCGCGCGCGGCTTCTCGCCACTGCGCAACCAGATCGGCACCCCGTTGCTGATCGTGATGGGCATGGTGGTGCTGCTGGTGCTGATGGCTTGTATCAACGTGTCGAGCCTGCTGCTGGTGAGGGCGGCGGGACGGGTGCGCGAGATGTCAGTGCGTTACGCCATGGGAGCGGGCCGCTGGCAGATCCTTCGCCAGTTGCTGGCGGAAGGCCTGCTGCTCGGCTTGCTGGGCGGAACCCTGGGGCTGCTGCTGGCGCCCACGGTTTCCTCCGTGCTCATTCGCCGGATAGCAGGCGGAACCGCGACCGACCTGCCATTTTCTTCCAGCGTGGACACGCGCATCCTGCTGTTCAACTTCGCGCTGGCGCTTGCAGTCAGTGTGCTGTTCAGCCTGGCCCCAGCCTTGCGCTTCCTGCATCCCGACCTGGCCAATTCACTCAAGCAGCAGAACACGACCTCCTACGGCGGGCCGCTGCGCTTTCGGCGCGTGCTGGTCGGTGCGCAGGTCGGCCTCAGCCTGTTGCTGCTCATCGGCGCAGGACTGTTTGTGCGCACGCTGCGAAATCTGCGGACCCTCGATGTCGGCTTTGCCACCGATCACCTGGTGAGCTTCGCCATCGACCCCCGCCTTGCCGGTTATCAAACTGAGCAAGTCTTTCCCTTGTATCGACGCGTCATGCAGACGCTCTCGTCGCTGCCGGGAACTCGGTCAGTGGCGGGGACCGACGATCCGGATCTCGCCAACACCGACGATGATGGCAACATCGTGATCGCCGGCTATAACGAACGCGACGACGAGGACATGCAGGTCGAGATGCCTGCGGTGACGCCCGGCTACTTTGCCACCATGCAGGTTGCCCTGCTGGCGGGAAGGGACTTCAACGATGACGATATCGCAGGCAAGCCGAATGTGGCCGTCGTGAACCTGGCCTTTGCCCGTCACTTCTTCGGCAACCCGCCAAATGCTCTCGGCCATTTCATCGGCTTTGGCGGTTCGCAGGGGAAGAAGGATACCGAGATCGTAGGTGTCGCAGGCGACACGCGCCACGCCCGCGTCCGCGACGACATCAAGCGCACGGTGTATCGCCCGCGCTTCCAGTTGGACAACCCCAGCGTGCTGACATTCCTGGTGCGTACCTGGCAGCCGCCCGAGGCCGCGCTCTCCAACATCCGCGGCGCCATGCAGCAGCTCGACTCCAAGATGGCGTTGAGCAACCTGCAGACCATGGATGTGCAGATTGGCGACAACCTCTCCGTGGAACGGCTGGTAGCGTTGCTGGCCGTGAGCTTTGGCGCACTGGCGATGCTTTTGGCTGCGATCGGTCTCTACGGGGTGCTGGCCTACGCCACAGCACAACGCACGCGCGAGATCGGAATTCGTATGGCCCTGGGCGCACAGCGTGGCAGCGTGATGGGATTGGTGCTACGTGATGTGTTGTGGCTGGCAGGTATCAGCATTGTGGTGACACTGCCGGTCGCCCTTATGCTGGGGCGCCTGCTGCGCAGCCAGCTCTTTGGCGTAAGCGCCGGCGATCCTCTGACCTTGTTGGGAGGAACACTGCTGGTGGCCGTCGTGGCCTTGCTGGCAGCTTTGCTGCCGGCGCGCCGGGCGGCTTCGGTGGAACCGATGCAGGCGCTAAGGACGGAGTAGGGGTTAGTGGCTAGTGGTCAGGGGATAGTGAATAGTGATCCGTGCTCCGTTACTGGCTCTTCCTTCGCCTGTTCCGCAGGGCAGTGAAGCTAAGTAGATCGAGGGTTTCCACTGATTTTTGTGGAAACCCTAAAGCCTTCCGCGAACAGCGAAGAGCGAACAGCGATGAGCGACCCACTGATGGCTGATGGTTGAGAGCTATATCACATGCAGCCGAGCCCGCATTTTCTCCGCCATGTCCTGGACCAGTTGCAGCTTGGCGACAACCTCGGCGGGGAGTGCGGGATGGCGCAAGGCCAGCTCTGAGGTTAAGAGAATGCCGGTGACCTCGCTGCGCAGCTGATTACGCAGTTCGCGTTCCGCCTCCCGCAGTGCCGTCCGCTTCTCTTTCTCAGCCCGGCGCAGCGCCACCTGCACCTCGCGCACCACCCGCTCCGTGCTATGGAGTGACAGGTTCACATAAATCGGCATGGCGGTGCCGGCGTGGTTCAAAAGGGTATCGAGGGCCCGGAAGTCGGCCTCCAGCAGCGACTGGTCGATGGCCAGGGCCTCATAATCGGTGTTGCGCAGCCGGGTCAGCGCCTGCGGCACCGAGCCGGCCAGATGGGTTTTGTGGCCCGTGCCCTGTTGCAGTGCGGCGCCGCATTCCTTTCCGCGAGAAGATGCCGTAACCAACAAAATCATGATCGGGTCTCCCTGCCGTCATCCACGGGGCACACTTCAACTGTGCCGCACGGTGCGGCCGTCTGTGGTTCCAACGGTTACGGCCCGGCGGTCAGACCGCCGAGCCGTATTCCTTGAGTTTGCGATACAGCGTGGTTTTTCCGATGCCAAGACGGCGCGCGGCCTGCAGCTTGTCACCCTTCAGCACGTCGATGGCATGCAGGATGGCATGCTTCTCGAGCTGGTCGAGCGGGGTGATGGCTTCCGGATCCGTGCCTTGGACGTCCGGCTTGGGGAACACTTCGAAATTGCGCAGGCCCGTCGGCAGGTCGGCGACGTGGATGGTTGAAAACGAGCAGGTGGTGCAGGCGCGCTCCACGCAGTTTTCCAGCTCGCGCACGTTGCCCGGCCAATCGTAGGCGAGCATCAGCCTCAGGGCATCGTCGCCGATGCTGTGCTGCGTTTGCGTGCCTCCGTTGATGCGCTCCAGCACGTTACCGATCAGCAGCGGAATGTCCTGCCGGCGCTCGCGCAACGGAGGGATACGCAAGGTCAGCACGTTAAGGCGGAAATAGAGATCACGGCGGAAGCTGCCGTGCTGCACCGCGGCCTCAAGGTCGCGATTGGTGGCCGCCAGGATGCGCACGTTGATGGGCACCGCGCGGGTGCCGCCGACGGGACGGATTTCCTTCTCCTGGATGGCGCGCAGCAGCTTGGCCTGCAAGTCCACCGGCAGCTCGCCGACCTCGTCGAGAAAGATAGTGCCGCCTTCGGCGGTGGCCATCAGGCCGTCCTTGGACCGCACCGCTCCCGTGAAGGCGCCGCGCACGTAGCCGAACAGTTCGCTTTCGATCAGGCTGGGCACCAGCGACCCGCAATCCACCGGAATAAAGGGCTTGTCACGGTAGGGACCGGAGTAATGGATGGAGCGCGCCACCAGTTCCTTGCCGGTGCCGCTCTCGCCCAGGATCAGAACGGGATGAGTGCTGTGGGCGGCCTTGGCGATAATGCGATACAGCTTCTCCATCTCCGGAGCGTGGCCGATCAGCGAGCCAAATCCGTGCTTGGCCTTCAATTGCTCCCGCAGAATCCGGTTTTCGGTGTTGAGTTTCAAGTGCGAGGTCACGCGCTCCAGCACCAGGCGCAGCTCGTCGAAGTTGAAGGGCTTGGTGATGTAGTCGTAAGCGCCCAGTTTCATCGCCTGCACCGCCGATTGCACGGTGGCGAAACCGGTCATCACGATCACCACGGCTTCAGGACGGCGCCGCTTGATCTCGCGCAGCACCTCCAGGCCACTGGTTCCCGGCAGCCGCAGATCTAGAAGCACTACATCCACAGGGTTGTTGTCGAGAGAGTGGTAGGCATGTTCGGGCGAGTCGGCCACCTGGGTGTTAAAGCCCAGCGAACGGGCGACCTCGCGGCAGGACTCGCGCATCGAGCGTTCGTCGTCGACGATCAAGAGGTTCGATAGATTGGTTTCAGAGGTGGACTCGGTGACTGCAGCCGCATCTTGCGTAAGCACGTGGGGCATCCCTTCTCCGGCGGCGCAGGCGCAAGGCGGCGCCGGCATCAATTGGGGTTCAGTCCTCATGGCTATCGTTCCTCTTTCGGGAAAAGATCGCTAGTGCAGGGGTCACACATCGATGTGAGTTCCGTTGGGAAACAAAGACCCGGGTTAGGGGCAACTGACGACGGTTCCGGGGCGGGCAATTTCGCCGGCCCTGGTTCCGTCGCCTCCAGTCCCTGGCCCGTCACCGCAGCCATGGTTCCGCGCCCACAGGGAACCCGCCCGCAAACCTCTTGTGCCGCCCGCTTGATCTCAAACTCGCGAAGCAGGAGCTTCAGCAGGGCAGCGCTACGCTGGGCATGGCGTTCGATCTCCCGCACCGAGCGCTTCAACCTGCTGTAAGGAGGCAGTCTCCATCCCAGGAGCTGGGCGTTCATCAGCAGCGCGCCCATGCTATTGGCCAGCTCATGCATGGTGTCACGGCCGGTCTTCAAGGAAACCGACCTTTCAGCCTCACCGTCCTCGCCGTCGCCGATGGAGGATACTTTCACATCGTTGCTGTTGGCACGAAGAAAAGAAGCCGAAATTGGAACATCGCCAGTCTTCTTCATGCTGATTCGCTCTTCCGTTGCTCCGCTTCCCAACATCTCTTCAAGAGCACGGGCGCTGCCAAAACCGGCAGATCTGCCGAAACCCTTATTTCGAGCGGGCTTCGGGATGTCTGGGGAACGCGGTCTCGCTCGCGCTCGCCGGAGCTAGTCCTAAGTCGGGACCGAAACTCGGCGCACCCAGAGTCAACACCTTACTGGAGCAAGGTTTGCGTTGATTTCAATTATGGGAATGAAAATCGGGAATCGGGCTGAAACGGGAAATTGCTTTGGTGGCGGCTTTCGACAGGAAGGCAACAGTCCAGAAAAAACTTGGGCAACCACGGACTAGCACGGATCGGCCAACTGCCCGACCCGTGTACTAACCCGGATACTTTGCGAACCGAACTCGCCGGCGATGGGCGAAGCGAGAAAAGACGACGGGCGCCCTCGCCCTACCGCTGGTTCGATGACGATTTTCCATCCGTGGCGCGCGCCGACTCCGACGCCGCGACACTACCCTGCTCCAGCAGCAGCCCGTTGTGCGCCGATGCCCCCAGCAGACGCCCCTGCAAGTTCATCGCAGAACGAATGGTGACCGCGGCTTCCGGCGTTGGCGTCCAGGTTTGACCGCCATCCTTGCTTTCAAATACAGCGTGGGCATGGAGTGCGGTTGCCAGCAGGCGCTGACCTATGCTGTCGTAGTGCACGCCCAGCACGTCGTTCTTGGGAAGGCCACCCAGCATATAGTGCCAGGTCTGACCACCGTCGGTGGAGCGCTCAGCGCCCTGCCGGGTTCCCAGCCACAGCACGGAGCCGGGCGTCACCGTCAGGTTGTAGACCCCGCTTACGTAGCGCGGAAGAGTCACGGATGTCCAGGTCTTGCCATCGTCCCGTGAGATATAGGCGCCTTTGGGGCCGGCCAGGGTCACGGTGCCGTCCTCGTAACCATTTACTGCACTGAAGTTGCCTTCGCCCTCGACCGGCTGACCGTACCATTTCTGTCCCCGGTCTACGCTAATAAACAGGCCTGCGTCGGTGGCTGCAAACCAGGCCTTGTCTCCCATCTGCAGCGCGCGTACACGCGGCGCCTCAGCCACGGGGATTACCGGTTCAGGCGGGGTCTTTGGCTTTGACGGAACCGTCTTGCGGCGGGTAGCGGCCGTCGTCTTGGTGGCTTTCGGCTTTACGGCCACTGGTGTCGGTTCCGGTGGCTTGGGTTGCCACTCCGGTACCGGTCCGAAAATCATTTTCGCGGGCACCCAGGAAGCGCTGAGCGAGGCCAACGAGAAGATGCCATGATTGGTGCCCGACGAACAGCACTCCACTCTCCGCCTGTTGCAGGCTCAGGATGTCACGCTCGTCCAGGCCGCGATTGGACTGCCGCCAGGTCTTGCCGGCATCGTCGGAGATGAAGAAGCCGCCCATGCTCCTTATCATTCGACGACGCCGACGTAGAGCCGACTGGGATCTTTGCGGTCGGCGATTACGCCGCCCACCACGCGATGGGTGAAGCCCCGGTTTGATGCGGTGTAGTGCGCAAAACCGTCGTTGCTGACCAGAACGCCACGGCGGTCGGTTGCCAGCAGCACGCGCTCCGGATTGCGGGGATCGATCAGCACGTCGTTCACGATGACGTCGGGCGCGGACACCAGCGACCACTTGGCGCCGCCGTCCACTGTCTTCCACAGCCCACCGGTGGTGCCGGCGTAAACAATCGAGGGGCGCTGCGGGTCCTGTTTCAACACCCGGGTGCGGATCGCCGAATGCGGCAGTCCCTGCACGCGATGAAACAGCTCGGCGCCGTTGTCGCTCTTGTAAATTCCGGAGCAGGCGCTGGCATACACCCGCGACGGCGTCTTGGGATCGACGATGATGCTGAATACATCGGAGTCGTCGAGGATTCCCTCTTTGAGGTTGTGCCAGTTCGCGCCGCCGTCGGTGGTCTTCCACGGCAGGTGCCGGGTTCCGGCATAGATGACGTCGGGGTTCTGCGGATCGATGGCCACGGACACGAAGTTCTTCAGCGAGGAGTGGTTCTCGATGGCCATGGGGTTCTCCGGCGAAATGCGCTCCCAGGTAGCGCCGCCGTCGCGGGAGCGGAAAACTCCATCCAGCGCGCCGATCACCAGCGTGTTGTGGTCGCTGGGCGCCATGGCCAGGGCGCGGATGGACTTGCCGTGCGCTCCCATCAGCTCCCGCCAGGTGCGCCCGCCATCGTCAGAGCGGAACACGCCGCCTTCGTTGTCGTTGAACAGCCCCCAAGCCGCCGCATAGACCGTCGCCGGATTGGTAGGGTCGAAGACGATGTGGTCGAAAACGTAATCGTCGCCCGGTCCGAGGTGAGCGAACAATCGTCCACGAATTTCCGCCGTCCTGCGAAACGAAGAGCTGTCCGGCGCTGGTGCCCAGGATGATGCGGTTGGGATCGCTGGGATCATAGGCCAGGCTGCGCACATTGCCGCCCTCCGGGCCCGATCAACTGCCAATCGGAAGCGCAGACAAGCAATGGTGAACAGCAGCGCGGCGCAGAAAACAAGCATTGGCCAGAAAAACAGATTGCTTACGCATAGCAGACGACACATCTCCCTTTCATCTCACGTACTCCAAGAAACAGCACGATCTGAAATCATAACTCCGGAACCGCCACTGTGCATCCTCCGAATGAAGCCTGTACCGGCGCGGTAAAGTCCCCGATCCAGGTTCGCGCGCCATGCCGGCTGCAACCCAAAGCGCCGCCTGCCCAGGCTGAAGCTCGCCGGCCCATTGCAGTTCCCGCCAGGCACATCCGATCAGGAAAAAGGCCGGTGAGAGGCGAACCTCTCACCGGCCTGAGTTCAGCTACAGGCACCTTCGCTATTGCGCTGGAGGCGCAGCAGGCTTGGCCTTGGCCTTGTGGCTTCTTCGGAGCAGGCGCATTACGCGACTGCGGCTGCACCTGGGTTTCGTCAACCGTGGTGCCCTCTTCCAGTTGCCCGCCGCACAGGTTGCCCTCGGGCACGAAGTAGAAGTGGGTCGCCTTGACCCTTGGTCCCGCCCTGACGAGGCTGGATGCGGCCGGCGTCAACCTTGGTCGGGCCGTCCGTCGTCAGGTAGTACTTGACGTTGACCGAGCGCTGCGAACCCAGGGTCTGTTCGTTGACCGACTTCCTTCTCGTCGGTGTAGCCCACGATGTCCAGCTTGCCATTGGGCATCTGCTGCAACCGCAGAGACAGCTTGTCCAGCGTGTCCTTGCAATCGTTGTCCACGCGCCACGGTTTCTTGGGGTTCTTCTCGAAGGTACACTCGCCCCAATCCTCGATGCTGACGCACTTCTGAATCGCAGGCACCGTGACCTGCGCCGTGCAACTGGCTGCTCAGAGTGGCCGGGTTTCCGCCGGGGCGATCAGTCGTCGCCGTACCGGTCACCGTGATGGTGTTGCCCGCGTCGGCATTGGTCGCGGTCAGCGTCGCCGTGGTGCCGCTGCCGCTCAACTGGCCACCGGTGGCCGACCAGCTGTAGGTCATCGGCCAGCCCTGCGGGTCGCTGGCGGTCATGGTGATGGTTGACGGCTCACCGACGGCAATCGTGGTCGGGTT
Source organism: uncultured Acidobacteriaceae bacterium (assembly GCA_963703645.1). GTDB lineage: Bacteria > Acidobacteriota > Terriglobia > Terriglobales > Acidobacteriaceae > Bog-257. The sequence goes on along the minus strand of CAVPFD010000035.1, from coordinate 160,529 downwards.
GGCCGAGCAGCTTACCACTGGCGGCTGCGGCTGCTTGATAGTGAAGTTCGCCGCGCACGTCGCCGGCGGGATGGGGTCGGGCTTGCCCCAGATGTTTAGATGATGGCCGGAGTCAAGATTCCTAAACTTGGGGTCGACGTCGGTGATGGTCGAATTCGCCGAGTAGTTGCCCGCTGCCACCCCCGTTGTGTCGACGGTTGCCGTCTGCGAGCTTGCATCGGAGACCTTGCCACCATTAGTGGCCCAACCGTAGGTAATCGTGTGCTTCGGGTTGAAGCCAGTGCCTGTGGTGGTGACTTTCACCGGGTCTGGCGCAAAAACCGCGTCCGGCGAAGCCGAGGCGGTGCAGGTAAGCGGCGGGTTGTAGTAGCTGCCCAGGTTGAGCACGATACCTGCCGCCAGACGGATGCTGTTCCATTGCGTTGACTGACCGCTCAGGAATCGCGGACTGTAGTTCGAATAAATGTAGTCCACTTGCGCCAGTCGGATAGTGAACTTCTTCGTAATGTTCAAATCGAAGCCGCCGCCACCCCCAACGCCGACACTCCACTTGGAAACGCTCCCGGTACCGTTGCCTCCGGCATGGTCGACCGTACCGACAAACACGCGAACGAACGGGGAAAAAGTTTCTGTGTGGTACTTGTATTGCAATCCGCCCAAAATGTTGGCGACGTGGACGTTGTCGACACCCGTGTTCGGAACCTTGCCATCCCAGTGGTAACTGAAGTCGGCAAGGATGCCAAGATTGTGCGCCTGGGGAAGGTAATAGGTGTTGGAAATGTCAAAGCCATCAGCTATGTCTGGGGACCTATAGCCGAAGTCAACATAGCCGTTCGTGTGCAACCACGAGTAGCCGCCAAAGACCTCGTCGACTGGCTGAATGGTTTGCGCCGCTGCAAACGTGCCTAACAGGCACAAGGCGCAGACAAGCGCGCTTACTGCCAAAAGAATACGTGTCGGAACCACTGAAAAACGAGAAGACATTCTGATCCTCCGCAACTCTGTCGCTTAACCGTAAGCAAATTTGCCCAGCTAGGGCTCAATCTTCAATTGTTTTTGTAGTACAAATGCAGGGAACGCGTCCTGCCCGCAACAGCACACGATTGTACATGAACGAGCAGGATTAACAAAGCTTTTGTTGTCTACCAGTTTGTTCTAGCGGCTGTTTACTGACTATGCACCTGAGGACCCAAGCCGCGATATGCAGCCCAATTATACATTGCTGCCGCCGGGAAACCCCACTCACGGTGGCAGGCTGAAATGGGCGGGCAGGGCGACGCGAAATTCGCAGTTCATGTAACCTTAACTGGCAGCAGTCGCCGGACCGCATCCCATTCCGCCCTGACTGGCCCGCTCCGAGATTGACCCGAAGCCGCCGACAAGCATCTAAGGGAAGGTCCAGAGCACATCGGCAAAGCAGATACGTCGCCACTGAAAATTGCAAGAGGGGCTGTTCCCTATGACGCAAGAAAAGGTTCTGATCGTAGAAGACGAGGAAAACGAACGCGCAGGGTTGGCGGAACTGGTCCGAGCCTGGGGGTACGACACGGAAACCGCTTGCGACGGCGTGGAGGGTCTGGAGCGGACCGAGTCCTGGGGGCCGGGTATTGTCATCACCGACTTGAAAATGCCACGCATGAGCGGCATGGAGCTGCTGGAGCACATGGCGGCCCAGCCCCAAGTCAAGGTTATCCTTCTTACCGCTCAGGGCAGTGTGGATGCCGCTGTTACTGCGATGAAGACCGGCGCCTTTGACTTCATCGAAAAGCCAGTGAATCCCACACGCCTGCGCAATATCCTGCAGAATGCTGCGCGCATTCGCGGTACCGAGCGCGAGCTGGAAGCCAGCCGGCGCAAATTGCGTGATGTCGGTGTTCTGGGTTCTCTGATCGGACCTTCGAAGAAAATGCAGGAAGTGTTTCGCCTGGTGGAGATGGTGGCGCCGAGCACCGCCTCGGTGCTTATCACTGGCGAAAGTGGAACCGGCAAGGAACTGGTGGCCCGTACTATCCATTCGCTGAGTCCACGCAAGGTGAAACCATTCGTCGCCATCAACTGCGCCGCGATTCCTGAAACCCTCATTGAGAGCGAGATCTTCGGGCACGAAAAAGGTGCATTCACGGGCGCGCTGGAGCGCCGCACGGGTTGCTTCGAACTGGCTGAGGGTGGCACCTTGCTGCTCGACGAAATTGGCGAGATGCCGATTGCCACACAAGCCAAATTGTTGCGTGTGCTGGAGGACCGCAAGCTTCGCCGGCTGGGGAGCAAGGCGGAGACTTCTGTGGATGTGCGGGTGCTGGCGGCCACCAACAAGCCTCCCGAAGAGGCCGTTGCTCGCGGAGAACTGCGCAACGATCTGTATTACCGCCTGAACGTATTCAATATTCATCTGCCTCCGCTGCGAGATCATAAAGATGATTTGTCCGACCTGGTGCAGGCGCTCCTCGCGGACATGAACGAGAAGCACAACCGCGCCGTGGGAGGTGTCAGCGAGGCGGTGATGAATGCTTTTCAGGCGTACGCGTGGCCGGGGAACACTCGCGAGTTGCGTAACACCCTGGAGCGAGCGGTAATCGTGTGCGACAGCGCTCTGGTTGAACCCCGGCATCTGCCGCCAGGATTTGGTCAGGTAGTTCCGCGCGCTCCTGTACAGGAGGCCAACGCGATACGGCTGGGCGTCGGTACGACCGTGGATGAAGCTGAACGCTTGCTCATTCTGAAGACCCTGGAAGCCACGAACAATAACAAGACGCGCGCTGCAGAGATCCTCGGCATCAGCCTGAAGACGCTGCACAACAAGCTGAAGGAGTACGGCTCGCACAGTGCCGGCGAAGCGGCAGAAGTAGCGAGCTGAAGGCCGGCTCTTTCGCTCACAATCGAAAGATTTCTTCTGGCTTGGAGCAATAGGTGAAGAGCTAAGAGCGTTGCTAACTTTGGGCAGCCGCTTGTAGAATAGTTTTGCTTCCTGAACAGCGAGTTGAGTGTCACACTCGTTTTCCACCCGTGCCGAAGTGGCGGAATTGGCAGACGCGCATGGTTCAGGTCCATGTACCCGCAAGGGTGTGGGGGTTCGAGTCCCTTCTTCGGCACCAACGTTTTGAGTACCTACTCCTCACTAATATCCACGCTGCTTGTCCACTACCCATAGCAGAGGCTCGCCGGTCAGGTAGCGGCGCAGGTTTTCGGCGTAATGTGCGTAGTGCCGCTCCCACATTCGCTCCGTGAGGCCCGCAATGTGGGGGGTGATGAGTACATTGTCCCTGCGCCACAACGGGGACTCGGGCGGAAGCGGCTCTTCTGTGGTGACGTCGAGCGCGGCACCGGCGAAGCTCTTGGCACCAAGCGCCCGCACCAGTGCGTTGTCGTCAATCAGGACGCCCCGGCCGACGTTGATGAGGTAAGCGTCCGGCTTGAGTTGTGCCAACCGGGCCGCATTCATCAGATGATGCGTCTTCGGCGTGACCGGCACCGCGAGAACCACGAAGTCTCCTTCGCCTAATGCCCGGTCAAGTTCGCCGAAGCCGTAGATGGCGTCGGCCACTTCACCTCCGCGCTCTGGATGCTCGCGTACACCCACCACACGCATTCCCATTGCTCTCGCCAGGTTTGCAAGGGGCCTGCCGATCCCGCCCATGCCGATGATGGTCATGGTGGCGCCGTTCAGCTCGCGTGGGCGCGGTTGTGCATTCCACAGATCATGCTGCGCCCAATGCTTCTGTTGCTGGTGCTTGACCGCTTGCGGTAAGCGCTTGGCCAGTGCGAACGCAAGCGCGATGGCATGTTCGGCCACAACCGGCCCATGCACGTCACGCGCGTTGGTGACGATGATGTCGCTGGCGTGCAGCTCAGGCGTCATAAGCTGATGCACGGCGGCAGCCGTGGAGTGAATCCATCGCAGCTTTCTAGCTGCCTTAATTTGTTCTCCTCGCAGCGACCAGGAAATGGAGATATCGGCGTCCGCAATTTCTTCCGTCACGCGGTCGTAGTTGGGAAGGTGTACAACTTCAAGTTGCGGAAAGTCGCGACGCAGCCGCTCAGAGAACCATTGCGGCATCTGCCATAGTTCGAAGCGGTGGTAGAGGGCGATGAGGAGCTTCACAAAGTGCTTCGAGCGTCAGGTTTCGAGTGTCTAGCGACAAACGATGCCATTTTCACCCGGCTACTTTCTCGAGGTGGCGGAAGTGGTCGCTGGCAATCCACAGCGCCGCAAACAGGGCAAAGTTGTAGCCGCAATGCGCCAGGAAGGAGGCGGCGACGGAATTGGTGCGGGCGCGAATGATGGTGAAGACCACGCCAACCACAAAAATGCTGAGGATAGGCCCCCAGGCATAACCGAGCTGCGCCCCGTGGATGGCGGCGAAGGCCGCTGCCGTCAGCGCAACTGCCGTCATCAATCCGAACGCGCGCCGGAGCAGCGGATACAGCATGCCCCGGAAGAACATCTCTTCCAGCAATGGGGCCAGCGATATGCCAAAGGCCGCCAGCAGGTAAGCGCTGGGCGCGTCGTGAAAGTAATTGTCCATAGGCAGTGATTTCGGGATGGGCAGGAAGCGCGACAGGCTTTCAACAACCAGCGCCAGCACGGTTCCGCCGATGAAGAATCCAGGAGCGGAGATTCCCGGCCAGTTCCAGCGAATTGCATCGCGGAAGCGCTCGTAGGTCCGGCTTCTCACCAGTATAAAGATGAATATGAGAACCAGCGGATAAGCAGCTGCCTGCGATCCGACCGCGATGCGGGCGTCGGTCGCCAGATCTGCGAGCGGCATGCGCCGGTATTCAGGAATATGGCGCGCGATAGCCAGCGCAATCACACTGAACACGAACACCACGAATAAGGTGAATCCCAGAACAGCCAATGCATCCCACCACGACCAGGCAGGGAAACGTGGGGGCGGAGGGACGGCAAGCGCCGGTTGCAACGTAGCTATCGGAACGAGTTCAGGCTGGAGCCCGACATCTTCGGCTAGCGAAGACCGAGGTAGGGGCTCGTCGGGTTCCGGCAGCGGGTTGGATGGCAGAGACATGAATTAGCTGTTGTCCTCGGAGACCGCGGCGGCCACCTCTTCGCCGCTGCTCTGCATTTTGGACGTGCGAGGCAGTAACTTCGCCAGGATTTGGCCGGTGTAGGACCTCCGAACATCCGCAACCTGCTCCGGTGTTCCCGATGCGACGATGCGGCCGCCCTTTTCGCCACCTTCCGGGCCCAGATCAATGATCCAGTCGGCGTTGCGGATAACGTCCATGTTGTGCTCAATGATAATGATGCTGTTGCCCAAGTCCGTCAGGCGATGCAGGACCTCCAGCAGCTTGCTTACATCGTCGAAATGCAGGCCGGTGGTGGGCTCATCCAGCAGATACAGCGTCTTACCGGTCTGCCGCTTGCTCAACTCGCGCGCAAGCTTGATGCGTTGCGCCTCACCACCCGACAGCGTTACCGCCGACTGCCCCAGATGAATGTACCCCAAGCCAACATCCACCAGCGTCTGTAGCTTCTGCTTGACCTGGGGAAAGTTCTCCAGCAGCGGCAGGGCGTCAGCTACCGGCATCTCCAGGAGATCGGCGATGGAACATCCTTTGTACTTCACCGCCAGCGTCTCGTGATTGTAGCGCCTGCCGCCGCAGACTTCGCATAGCACGTACACATCGGGCAAGAAGTTCATCTCAATGCGCCGCTGGCCCTCGCCCTGGCAGGCCTCGCAGCGTCCGCCGGCAACGTTGAAGGAGAAGCGCCCCGCCTTATAGCCACGCTCGCGCGACTCCGGCAGCATGGCGAAGAGATCGCGGATGTGGGTAAAGACGCCAGTGTAGGTTGCCGGATTCGAACGTGGCGTGCGCCCGATCGGCGACTGGTCAATTTGAATGACCTTGTCAATGAACTCGGTTCCGGTGATGGCTTTGTGCGCTCCGGGTTCCTCGCGCGAGCCATAGAGCGCCTTGGCCAGCGCGCGATACAGAATGTCATTAACCAGAGTGGACTTGCCCGAGCCCGATACGCCGGTGACCAGTGTCATCACGCCCAGCGGAAAGCTGACATCCAGGCTTTTCAGATTGTTCTCACGCGCGCCCAAAATCGTGATCGCTTTGTCGTTGGGCTGCCGCCGTGCGTAGCGGTACGTGACCTGCTTCTCGCCGGAGAGGTATTGCCCGGTGAGCGAACGCGGCTCGGCCTCAATCTCACTCGGCGTTCCACTGGCGACGACTTCGCCACCGTGCCGACCTGCGCCCGGGCCGAGGTCAATGACGTAGTCGGCACGTCGAATCGTGTCTTCATCGTGCTCGACAACCAACACTGTATTGCGCAGATCGCGCAATGACTCCAGCGCCTGCAACAGGCGGTTGTTATCGCGATGGTGAAGGCCAATGGATGGCTCGTCGAGGACATACAAAACGCCACGCAGCTTCGACCCAATCTGTGTTGCCAGGCGGATGCGCTGCCCTTCACCGCCGCTCAGTGTCATCGCCGAGCGGTCGAGTGAGATGTAGCCCAGTCCGACCGCATTCAAAAATCCCAGGCGCTCGGCGATCTCTTTGCGAATACGCCCGGCTATAAGTTCCTCGCGCGCCGAGAGCTTGATCTGCGCGACCGTATCTACGGCGCGCGACACGGGCAACGACGTGAAGTCGGCGATAGACATGCCGTTTACCTTCACTGCGAGGCTTTCAGGCCGCAGGCGCCTGCCGTGGCAAACCGGACAAGTGGTCGGCGACATGTGGTCCAGCAGCCATTCGCGGTAGGCCTCAGAGCTGCTGTCTTCCATCGATCGCCGCAGATAGGCGAACACTCCGAGGAAGCCTCCACGTTTTTTTTCGCTCTTCTCCGAACCGTAGAGAATGATCTCCCGCGTCTTGCGCGGCAGTTGCTCAAAGGGTGTCGTCAGACTGAAGCCGTAGGTTTCGGCCGCGAGTTGCAACATGTGGATGAGGCTGTGCGAGGCCGAGCCCGGCCCGAGTGCGCCGTCCAACAGTGGTTTCGACCAGTCCGTGATCACTTTGGCCGGATCGAAGTCGAACTTGCTGCCCAGTCCGTTGCACTCCGGACATGCCCCGTACATGCTGTTGAAGGAAAATGATCGCGGCTCCAGCACGGGTACGTTGACGCCGCAATCCGGGCAGGCGAGCCTGGAGGAATACATGCGCTCGTCACCGCCAACCACGGACACCTGCACCAGTCCGTTCGCCATCTTCATGGCCAGCTCCACCGCGCTGGCCAGGCGGCCCTGGATCCCCGGCTTCATCAACAGGCGGTCCACCACCAGCTCGATGGTATGGTTCTTGCGCTTGTCGAGCTTGATCTCTTCGTCCGCGATGCTGCATAACTCTCCGTCAATACGGGCGCGGGTGAAGCCCTGCTGCACCAACTTGTCAATTTCCTTCTTGAACTCGCCCTTGCGTCCGCGCACGATCGGCGCCATCACCATGACCCGGTCTTCGGGCTTCAACTCCATCACCTGCTGCACGATCTGGTCGGCCGACTGTCGCGAGATGGCACGTCCGCACTGCGGACAATGCGGCACGCCAATGGACGAATACAGCAGGCGCAGATAGTCGTAGATCTCGGTAATGGTGCCGACGGTCGAGCGTGGGCTACGGCTCGTGGTTTTCTGCTCGATAGCGATGGAAGGACTCAGGCCATCGATGCTGTCCACGTCGGGCCGCTCCATTTGGTCGAGGAACTGGCGGGCGTAGGCGGAGAGCGTCTCGACATAACGCCGCTGGCCCTCCGCGTAAATGGTGTCGAAGGCGAGCGACGACTTACCCGAACCGCTGAGCCCGGTGACCACGGTCAGGGTGTTACGCGGAATTTCGACGTTGATGTTCTTCAGATTGTGCTGGCGCGCCCCGCGCACTGTGATACTGGTAATGGCCATGAATGATTTCGCGACGGACCGCTCTGGAAACTCCGAGAGAGGGGAAAACGCAACTCTACTCACGTATCTTATTTGCCAACATCCGAGGCAGTCAAAGCGATGTAAAGTTGCATCAGAGTAGATGGAATCACCGGGTCGGCGGATTCAAGCGAAGGCCGGCCGGCGCCGATGATAAGTGTCAGGAGACCGCCACGTAGGATTGGATCAGTGGCCACACAGAACAGCTTATGAACGCGATCATGCTTTCGTTCCTGCTGCTGTCCACAATTGTTGCGGCATTTGTTTTCGGCATCGCCCTGGGATTCTGGACCATCTGCGCAGTACTGAATTTCTTTCACCCTGCCCGTACCCAACGAAGGGCCGCTAGCACGCCTGCTCTTGCGCCGACAGCCAGCGGCGATTGAACTGGCATCTAGCGACCAGCAATTAGCAACTAGCTGCTAAGGGTCAGCACCTCCCCTGCGGCGCGACGTCCACTTGCGAAGGCCCCATGTACCGTAGCGTGATGACCGTCGCTCTGGGTCGCTTCGCCAGCAAAGAACAGCCTGTTTCGGACGGACCGGGCGAGCTCGCCCTGCTCGCGCATGCCGCCGGCGAGCACATAGCTGTAAGCGCCGCGCGACAACGGATCGGCTTGCCAATCGTGAAAATAGGAGCGGACGAGCTTGCCGCGAGGCACGGCTTCTTGAAGCGAAAGGATTCGCGCCAACGCAGCCACAGCTTCGCTCTCTATTTCCGCCTGGCTGCGGCCGAGTTTCGCTTCGGCAAAGGGTCCGGCAGCCCACGCCACGAGTACAGGAATTTTCAGCGGCATCGCGCTCCAGAAGGTGGGAAACACCTGATCGCTCGTAAAAAGGAAATGCAGGTCCCGTAAGGGACTCGTGCCCATGACGGCCGGGTCTTCCCAGAACATGGAATCGAATTGCATCGTTAGCCGGATTGCCGGGCCCATGACAAGCTTGTTCAACGCGTTCCGCTTTTCCACCAGTTCCGGCTCGAAGCGGACGGCTCCAAGGGCGGGCGGCCTTTGCTGCAGGACGCCAAGCGGAAGGGTAACGACTACGGCCGGCGCTACATATTCCGGCACTTCGCCGGAGTTTCGCTGCGCCTGGACTACAACCCGGTCGCTACTCCAGTCCACCGAAGTGACAGTGGTACCGGGCAGCAATTCCACATCGCCGCCCAAGCCGGCACAAAGGGTTTCGACCAGCCGGCTGTAGCCGCCAACAATGTGGAATCCGCGCATCCCTTCCGTCTCCTCTTCCGCGCGGCCATCGCGAATGATGGAATGGGTGCTGATGCGCTCCGGGTCAGCGGCGTGGAAGCCTTTAACGAACGCTCGCGCCCAGCGCTTCTCCTCTTCCGGCGCATCTGCAAAACGCCGTTGCAGCGTGGCGTCGAAGGACTCGTCGGGGAAGTCGTCGACGTTCATCTTGTCGAGTTCGCCGAACAAGTCCAGGTCAAGGCCGCCGCAAGGTTCCAGGCCTTGCGCGCCCACGCAGTAGCTCACGCCGCTAGTCTCATAGAGCTGGAGGTCCTGACGCCGCAGATAGTCGTCGAACTGCTTCGGCTTGCCATGCACGAACTCAGCGCCTAGCTCGATGGCGTATTCCGGGGCGAGATCCGCCAGGCTGTGGATTCGCCCGCCGACCCGATCCCGCGCCTCCAGAATTGCCACGCTCAACCCGGTCTTGCCGAGTGCTTCGGCCGCCGCCAAACCGGCAACCCCGGCGCCTAGCACAATGATGTCGTATTCGTTCATTGACGGGTGATTTGATGCCGGTGGGCGAGCGGCTGGTAGTGATGAAAATTACCACAGGGTGCCGGTTGTATGGGGCAAGTCGCCGGATTGCTGAGAGCGGTTTGAACGCCGCCTTAAAGGCCGACTCTTCCACCGAGCAGCAAGCGCAGCGGCCACCCTGCACCGTTGATTTCTGCTGTAGCGACCCGCCACAGCCTTTCGAACACCCGTCCGAACCGTTGCGTTTTGCATCACGGCGACCCGTGACCTCCGTCACAGCACTATCTAAATCCATATTCCACAATGAGATCGTACTCACGGAAGGTACGTGGGTGCGGAGCCATCCGGAAGCAGCGCCAATTCGCAGTCCTGGCTTCCGGTCGCAAGGTCCAGTTTTCATAACCTATAGGAGACATCATGAAGAAAGTCATCTTAGCCGTGCTGCTCATCGCAGTCGCCCTGTTCCTGGTTCTTCCCAGTCTCTCGTGGGCGCAGAGCACCGAGGAGATCTACAAGGCGAAGTGTGCTGGCTGTCACGGAGCTGACGGTAAAGGTTCTGCCGCCGGCAAGAAGATGGGAGCGCAGGAGTTCTCGTCTCCCGCGGTGCAGAAGATGTCTGACACCGAAATCGCCGACTTTATCGAAAACGGCGGGCCGCAGAAGAAGGCCACCCACGCATTCGCCAACAAGGGTGTGAGCACAGCCGATGCTGCAAAGCTTGCTGCTTACGTGAAGACGCTGAAGTAGCTTTTGCGTCTACAGTGTTCCTCTCCAGACTGCCTGCGGTCTGGAGAGGCAGCCCTCCCCGAAGTCAGCAGTCGCCCGACGGCGCTGTCGCTTGGCGCCGCTTCCCACCTGCCGAGGTTCGACTGGGCCGCCGGGGCGACCTGGAGAGCAATCAATGAGCAAGGGAATCCTCTACGATGCCACGATGTGCATCGGCTGCAAGCAGTGCGAGCAGGCCTGTGCCACCGAAAATGGCCTGCCCTACGACGACAAGATCGCAGACCAGGAGGTTACATCGGCGCACAAATACACAGTCGTCCTCACCAAGGACGACAAGTTCATGCGCCGCCTGTGCATGAACTGCGACGACCCGGCCTGTGCCTCGGTCTGTCCGGTGGGCGCGCTGAAGAAGACCGCTCTGGGCCCGGTCACCTACGACAAGAGCCGCTGCATGGGATGCCGTTACTGCATGGCCGCCTGTCCCTTCGGCGTGCCGAAATACGAATGGGAAAAAGCCGTTCCCGGCGTGCGCAAGTGCATCATGTGCGGCAAGCGTGTAGCGGCCGGCAAACCGACGGCGTGCGCAGAGATCTGTCCTACCGGAGCCACCAAGTTCGGCGATCGCGACGAACTGCTGGAAGAAGCCAAGAAGCGTATCCACGACAATCCCGGCAACTACCTGCCGCATATCTTCGGCGACACCGAAGTGGGCGGCACGTCGGTCATGCTGCTGTCGTCCATTCCGTTCAACAAGTTCGGCTACCGGAACGACCTGACCGAGCGCGCGCTGCCCCATGTACACCTACCAGGTGCTGTCGCGCATTCCTGACTTTGTGCCACTGTTCGGCACCCTGCTGGGCGGCGTGTACTGGATCACGCATCGCCGCGAAGATGTGGCGGAAGCCGAAGCCGAAGAGAAGCGGCAGAACGGGCGGTGGACGATGACGGTCCCGAGAGTACGGTTCACCTTCTGGAAGGGCGATCTTCCTATTCATCATGGCGGCCGGTGTTTATTGCACGTATCTGCGCTTCTTCCGCGGACTGGGCGCGTCCACCAACCTGAGCGACCAGTTTCCCTGGGGATTGTGGATCGGCTTCGACGTGATGTGCGGCGTCATGCTGGCGGCCGGCGGCTTCACCCTGACCGCGGCGGTCGAAATCTTCAATATCAAGCGTTTTCATTCCATCGTGCGGCCAACGATCCTTACCGCATTCCTGGGCTATCTGCTGGTGTGCGCCGCGCTAATGTACGACCTCGGCCTGCCGTGGAACATCTGGCATCCGCTGATCATGCGCAACCCGCACTCGGTAATGTTCGAGGTGGCTTACTGCGTGATGTTCTACACCACGGTGCTGGCGCTGGAGTTCTCGCCGATTGTGCTGGAGCACTTCAAACTGCAAGAGAGCCGTTGCAAATCGTGCGCAGCGTCATGGTGGTGTTCGTCATTCTCGGCGTGCTGCTCTCCACCCTGCACCAGTCGTCGCTCGGCACGCTGTATCTCATCATGCCCAACAAGCTGCACCCGTTCTGGTACAGTCCGCTGCTGCCGGTCTTCTTCTTCCTGTCGGCGATTGCGGTTGGATTGGCCATGACTATCTTCGAGTCGTCGATGAGTTCGAAGTACTTCGGCCGCGAGCTGGAGCTGCCTATCCTGCGCGACCTTGGACGGGTGCTGGTAGTGGTGCTTGCCCTCTACGGCATCCTGAAGTTTGAGGACCTTTACCATCGTGGCGTGCTGGGCCTGGTCGTTCAGGCCTGGCTACGAGCAGCGCTTCTTCCTGCTGGAGATCTTCCTGTCCGTGCTCGCTCCGCTTGGTCTTCTGCTGATTCCGAAGATCCGCGAAAGCGCGCAGGGCCTGTACCTGGCGGCCGTGCTGACGCTGCTCGGCTTCGTCACCAATCGCCTGAACGTCGCCATCACCGGAGTAGAAAACGCCGTCGGCGGCCGCTACACCCCGAAGTGGACCGAAGTGGTCATCACTGCGATGTTCGTCGCGCTCGGTTTTGCCATCTTCGGCCTGGCGGCAAAGTACCTGCCCATCTTCCCCGAGGAGAAGGCACATATCCCGGCAATCCGCGAACCGGCTTTCGAAGAATTCGCGGTGCCTGTCCATGCGGGAGACTGACAACTCGAACGGCGCCCTCCAAAAGCTCTGGAGGACGCCTTTGTCTTCCATCCGCGGTGGATCCAACGGATGGGACGCAGTGTCAGCGCCAAGCTGATGGTGTCCATCTTCGTGGTCATGCTGATCATCTTCGCCCTCCTGGGCTACTTCAGCATTCAGCTTCATCGCAAGCACCTGGAAGCCGCGGCGCTGGTCAGCGCCGAGCAGCAGAGCGAGGTCCTGCGCCGCAGCGCTTCGCACTACATGCTGAACAACGACCGCAACGGACTCTACGAGATGATGCTGAACATGGCGGACCAGCCCGGCGTGACCCGGGTCCGCATCCTGAATCCTCAGGGCGTGATCAGCTATTCGACCGCGCCCTCGGAAGTGGGCAACATGGTGGACAAGGGCGCCGAAGCTTGCTACGGCTGCCATGCGCAGTCGAAGCCGCTCGACGCGGCTGAACCGCTCCGATCGCTTCCGTGTCTACCGTGCCGACCACACGCGCGTCCTGGGCGTCATCACTCCCATCGAGAACCAGCCGGCCTGCTCCAATGCCGCGTGCCATGCCCACCCGGCCAGCACGCAAATCCTGGGCGTGCTCGACACCAATCTCTCGCTGGCCAAAGTGGACGCCAGCCTGGCGCACGAGCGCCGCGAGATGCTGGCGTACACGGGCGTCGCGCTGCTGGCCGTGGTCTTCCTGAGCGGGCTGTTCGTGTGGATCGTGGTCCACAACCCGTTGCGCGAACTGAAGGCGGGAACCGAACGCATCGCCAGGGGCGATCTTGGGGTATCAGATTCCGGTGCACTCCAAGACGAAGCCGGCGAGCTGGCGCATTCGTTCAACGAGATGAGCAACCGGCTGCAAGTGGCGCAAGCCGAGATCACCGCCTGGGCGCACACGCTGGAAGACCGCGTCGACGAGAAGACGCGCGAGCTGAAGCAGGCGCACCAGCGCATGCTGCACGTGGAGAAGATGGCGACCATCGGCAAGATGGCCGCCGTCGTGGCGCACGAAATCAACAATCCGCTCTCGGGCATTCTGACCTATTCCGAGCTGGTGAAGCGCTGGATCGAAAACAACGCGGCCAGCGCGCCCCGCCAGGAAGAAATGCAGGGCTCGCTCGACCTGATTGCCAGCGAGAGCAAACGGTGCGGCGAGCTGGTGAAGAACCTGCTGAGCTTCTCGCGGGTCTCGCCCATGAACCTGGCGTGGTGCGACCTGAACCAGGTCATCGATCGCTGCGTCCGCCTGGTGCAGCACAAGATGGACATGGCGGGCATTCAGCTCAACCTCGAGCTTGGCTCCGATCTGCCGCATGGCGCATTGCGATCCGGCGCAGATCGAGCAGGTCGTGCTGGCCATGGTGATCAACGCCATCGACGCCATGCCGCAAGAGGGCAACCTGTGGATCAGCACCCGCGTGACGGCAGAGTCCACCATGGAGCTCACCATCCGCGATGACGGCATCGGCATTCCGGACGAGCATCTCGCGCATATCTTCGAGCCGTTCTACACGACCAAGGAGTCCGGCGGATCGGGACTCGGATTGGCCATCAGCCAGAACATTGTAGAGCGGCACGGCGGCCACATCGAGGTGAACTCGGTGGTGGGCCAGGGAACGACTTTCAAGATTGTGCTTCCGGTTGACAGCCAGAGACCCGCGATCGCCAAGCGAAGGCGACCGCGTTGCGATGGCTGAAGTGAGGTAGAGAAATGACGCAAGGCAAATTGCTGATCGTGGACGATGAACTCAGCGTGCGTGACTCGCTGGCCAAATGGTTCACCGAGGAAGGCTACGACGTCGCCACGGCCGAGAACGCCAACGAGGCGCTCACCCGCGTGGCCGAGACGGCCTTCGATGTCGCGCTGGTGGACATCAAGATGCGCGGCACCGATGGCATCGAACTGCAGCGGCGGCTGCACGAGATCTATCCCGACATGCTGGTCATCATCATGACCGGGTACGCCTCGGTGGAGACGGCGATCGCCGCGCTCAAGAACGGCGCGTACGACTACGTCAACAAGCCGCTCGATCCCGACGAGATCGCGCACCTGATCGCCAAGGCGATGTCGCATCGCCGCACGCAGCAGGAAAATGCCCGGCTCAAGGAAACCGTCGCCGAGATCGCTCATCCGTCCGACATCATCGGGCAAAGTGCCGCCATGAAGAAAGTCTTCGACGCCATCGAAACCGTGGCGCCGACCGATGCCACCGTGCTGGTCACCGGAGAGAGTGGCACCGGCAAAGAACTGGTGGCGCGTGCCATTCATGCCGGTAGTCCGCGGCGCTTTCATCCCCTGGTGGTCATTCATTGCGGCGCGCTCACCGAAACCCTGCTGGAGAGCGAACTCTTTGGCCACGAAAAGGGGGCGTTCACCGGCGCGCAATACCGCAAGAAGGGAAAGTTCGAAATCGCCGAAGGCGGCACCGTCTTCCTCGACGAGATCGGCGACATCAGCCTGAAGACGCAGACCGACCTGCTGCGCGTGTTGCAGGAGCGCGAGATCACACGCGTGGGCGGCAACCAGACCATCAAAGTCGATTTTCGCATCGTCGCCGCCACCAACAAGAACCTGGAGCAGCTGATCGAGGAAGGCAAGTTCCGGCCCGATCTGTTCTACCGGCTGAATGTTTTTCACATCGAGATCCCGCCGCTGCGCGAACGGCGCGAAGACATTCCACTGCTGGTGGATCATTTCGTGCGGAAGTTCTCAGCGCGAGATGAACAAGAAGATCACGCGTGTCTCGCCCGCGGCGATGAACGTATTGCAGCAGTATGTGTGGCCGGGCAATGTACGCGAGTTGGAGAACGCGGTCGAGCGTGCGATGGTAGTGGCGCAGGAACCTGAGCTGCGCGAGCAGGACTTTGCGCTGAGAGCGAAAAATGGAACTGGACTAGGCGAGGTTCGCAGCCTGGAAGACGTGGAGCATGCGCACATTCTGCGCGTGCTGGAAGAGTGCAGCGGCAACCAGACGCATGCCGCCGAGGTGCTTGGCATCGATCGGGTCACGTTGCACCACAAGCTGAAGAAATACGGCTGGGTTAAGAAAGAGCTGGTGGCGAGTAGCTAGCAAATGTCGCCGCTTCGCGGCTTACGTACTTTGAAAACACGGTTGAGCTGAAGGCTGATTGCTAACGGCTATTTGCAATGAAGAAACTACAACTTCTGCCGGTGGGCATGGCAGACGCCCGGCTGCTCGAATGGCTCGCACAGGCGCTGCACGAGAAGTTTCATGTACCCGCAGAAGTCCTTTCGCCGGCGCTTGACCCGTCCTTCGCTCTGCACGCCGAACGGCAGCAATATCACTCCTCAGAGATTCTTGCGGCCATGCAACGGCAAATCAGCGGCAACACCTGGCGACTGCTCGGGATAACCGAATTCGATCTCTACATCCCAATTCTGACGTTTGTCTTCGGCGAGGCTCAACTCGGCGGCACCGGGGCAGTGGTCTCCTATCACCGCTTGCGGCAGGAGTTTTACGGCCTGCCCGGGAACCTTGATCTGCTCGCCAATCGTTTACTGATTGAGGTCGGTGCACGAACTGGGACATACCTTAAGCCTCACGCATTGCCGCGACTATCAATGTGCGATGGCTCCGTCCCACGCCGTGGAGTGGATCGACATCAAGGATAGCGGCTTCTGCGAAGATTGCCTGTCTCGCGCCCTGCGGACTGCGTGAGGTCGGTGTCTACTGCGCGAAAGGTAAACTGCTCTCCTGTGCCGAAAGCCTTGAACAATCTTCGCGTTGTCATGGTGGCCACGCGGAACCCTCTCAATCTTGGAGCGGCGGCTCGCGCCATGAGCAACTTTGGCTTCGCGCACCTTCGCGTGGTCAATCCGTACGTGCTGGCGTTTCGCGAGGCGCGGTCGGCGGTTGGAGCCTCGGCTGTGCTGGGCAATGCAGCAGAGTACAAGAGCGTTGCCGAAGCGGTCGCCGACTGCTCGCTCGTGGTCGGGACCACGGCGGCACGCCATCGCGAATTGCATCATCCGCTTCGGCGGCTGGAATACGGCGCACGTCTCATCCGCAAACAGCTTGCGTCAGCCCCTGTTGCGCTGCTGTTCGGATCAGAGAAGGTCGGACTCTCCAACCAGGACCTCAGTCACTGCCATTGGCTGATGCACATTCCCACCCGCGCAGGCCACGTTTCGATGAACCTCGGACAGGCGGTTGCGGTCTGCCTGTATGAGCTTTTGCGGAGTGGGAAAATTGCCCGGTCAGAGGAGAAGCCTCAGCGCGCCGCGACGGGTGAACTCGAACGCGTCACTGCCGTTCTACTCGAGATGCTACAGGCCAGCGGTTACACAAAACCGAACGCTGCCGCAGCAACCGAGGAGAAGCTGCGGCGACTGGTCCGCCGCCTCAGCCTGAGCGCTCCTGACGCTGAGGTTCTCCTCGGGATGTTGCGACAAATGGTTTGGAAGATACGGCAGTAAACCATCACCACAGAGGCAAGAGAACGAGAAATCGTTGACTCCGTGGCAAAAGGTTCTTGACGTTCTCACCACGGAGTACGGGGAGAGCACGGAGAATTAGTGAGTGCGCCTGTGTCTAGAACTCCCTTAGAACAGCCCTAGCTTCTTTTTCTTTTTTGGCTTCGAGGTGTCTTGGGTGACAGCGGTGGTATAGACCGGCTTGGTTTCATTAGGGCTGGCGCCAGTATCGACGTAGCCTGGTTTGATATCAATATAAGCATCTTCGCGCAGCTTGGTGAGGTAATCGCGCAACGCGGGCTGCATCTTCGTCATATAGACATTTTCCTGAATCCTGTTTTCCACGTCCTTGAGTGGTGGAATGCCCGCTTCCTGATGCTCGCTGACCTTCAAGATGACAAAGCCCTGATTGGTTCGGATGGGCTTGGTATATTCTGCGGGTTTCAGCGCGAACACCTGTTGTTCCAGTTCCTTAGACAGGGTGCCGCGCTTGAAGTATTCCAGATCGCCCCCCTCGGCTGACGTCGGGCCATCGGAGTATTGCTTCGCCAGGTCTTCGAACTTGCCGCCTTTCTGCAGCAATGCATACACCTGATCCGCCTTGGCTTGGGCTTGGGCGACGGCCTCAGGACTGGGTGCTGAAGGCAGCACCTCTTTTCCTTTTTCCGTTTTCACCGCAGGCGCGGTCTGGGTGGAAATCAGGATCTCGCTCAGACGGACCTGCTCCGGACGTTCCATCTCCGACTTGTGCTGGTCATATTCCTGCTGAATTTCCTGCTGGGACACATTGATGTGGCTGCCCACCTCCTGTCCTATTACGCGCTGCGTGATGATGCTGTTCTTCATGTTCTGTTTGAACTCTTCGAACGAGATACCCTGCGCCTGGGCGGCCTTTTCGAGATCCTCCATGGACTCGGCGTGCATTTGCTTGCGCAGTTCGTCGAGGCGCTTGACAACATCAGCATCGGCGCTGATACCAAGTTCCTGGCCTTTTTGCAACAGCAGCTGTTGGTCGATCAGATCACGTAGCAGGTCCTTCTCGCGATCTTTTTCCTCCTGCGCGGTGGCGTTCGGCTCCTGCTGATGCATCTCCGTCAGCAGTTGGTCACGGGCCCGATTGAGGTCCGCATGCGTGACGATGTTATTGTTGATGCGGACGATGATTTCCTCGACCACGGTGGCGTCATCCTGACCCGGGAGCCAGCAAGCGCCAAGGGAAATCGCGAACACAAAGACTACAAAACTCTTCATTAAGAACCTGCTCGAGCGAGCTGCGATGCAGCATTCGACTTGAATTGTCGACCGCGTTGTGCCTCCAGTCATTTTACCGCGTCCCGCCCGCTGATGCCGGGGCAGAAACCAGCGGACTTCACTGGGCGGTCCGCTCAGCGGAGATTGGCCAGGTGGACTTTCAGGCTTGTGTTCGCGCGCCTCATAGCGCCCCCTTTGCTGTGTGCCGACTTTCTGGCCATCGTTCTCGCCAAATCGGGAAACCAGATGTTGACCAGCGTGGCTTCTCCGTTATACGCTGTTGCGCGTTGTTGGGGTCTAGGTGTGGATTCCCGGTCGTATAAACGGCTTGGCAAGGATGTGGACCACACGACGCACACTTTGTTCGTTGTTCCAACTCCGCGCTTCCAAAGCGCTTCCGTTCTATCCCTATCCTTATTCAGCGGTTCGAGTTGCTCTGCATGGAGGACTGCCTAATGGATGTCTCTAGACGAGCATTCTTCAAGACCGGCGTGGTAGGCGCGGTCGGCATCACGGTTTTCGGCTTCGACGCGCAGCCGCTGCTGGCGCAGGCCGACAGCCTGAAGATTTCGCGCACCACGGAGACGCGCAGCACCTGCCCGTACTGCGCGGTGAGTTGCGGCGTCATCATCCACACCATTGGCGACAAGGCCAAGAACGTCACGCCGCAGGTGGTGCACGTGGAAGGCGATCCCGACCACCCGATCAATCGCGGCACGCTGTGTCCCAAGGGCGCATCGCTGCAGCAGGACATTCAGAACGACCGCCGCCTGCTGAAGCCCCAGGTGCGGCGCCCCGGCTCCGACCACTGGGACGACATCTCGTGGGACCAGGCCATCGAAGAGATCGCGCACTGGACCAAGAAGACGCGCGACGCGACGCTTCATCGAGACGGACGCCAAGGGCAACACCGTCAACCGCTGCGAGTCGGTAGCGTTCACCGGCGGCTGCACCGATACCAATGAGTTCAATTACCTGGTCGTGAAAACGATGCGGGCTATGGGGGTGGTGTGCCTGGAAAACCAGGCGCGGGTTTGACACGGCCCCACGGTCTCAAGTTTGGGACCAACTTTCGGACGCGGGGCGATGACCAACGGCTGGATCGACATCAAGAACACCGACATGATGTTGATCATGGGCGGTAATCCGGCCGAGAACCATCCTTGCGGATTCAAGTGGGCGGTCGAAGCCAAGCGCAACCGCAACGCCAAGATGATCGTGGTCGATCCCGCGCTTCACGCGCACCGCGTCCCAAGCCGACCTCTTCCTGCAGATCCGCGCCGGCAGCGACATCGCGTTTCTCGGCGGCGCTCATCAACTACGCCCTGCAGAACAACCGCGTCGCGAACGAGTATCTGGTCAACTACACCAATGCCGCCTTCGTCATCAAAGACGGTTTCAAGCTGCCGGAAGACGGCTTGTTCTCCGGCTTCGATGACGAGACCAAGACGTACGACAAGGCCACCTGGAACTACGAGGAGGGCGGGAACGAGACGGGCAAGGCTCGTGCCGGTCGCGGACGGCTGCCGACGCAGGTGCGCTCGGCCGGGCAGCTGACAGCGGAAGCCTGCGGTCTCGCATGCGCAGGTACTCGGCTCCGGCCGAAGGGCAGGCATGCAGGCTGCGTCGGCCGGTAGGCGTCGGCGGCCGATGCCTGCCCCCGTCTCTGCCGCCGAATGTCGCCTACGATCTCTCGCTGCAACATCCGCGCTGCGTCTATCAACTGCTGAAGCAGCAGTACTCGCGCTACACGCCGGAGATGGTGGAGCGCATCACCGGCATTCCGCAGGACCAGTTTCTGAAGGCCGCGGACCTGTACACGTCCATCCGCAAAGACGGCGACATGAAGAAGGTCGGCACCGTCATCTACGCGGTGGGCTGGACGCAGCACAGCTTCGGCACGCAGATCATCCGCACCGCGCGCGATGCTGCAGCTGCTGATGGGCAACGTGGGACGCGCCGGCGGCGGCGTGAACGCGCTGCGCGGCCACTCCAACATTCAGGGCGCCACCGACATGGCCGGCATCTTCGACATCCTGCCCGGCTACCTGAAGATGCCCAGCCCCGCGGACAAGGACCTGAAGACGTATCTGGACCGCATCACGCCGAAGCCCGCCAAGCCGGGCGAGTGGGATTCGTTCAACTACTGGTCGAACACGCCGAAGTTCATGGTGTCGTTCCTGAAGGCCATGTATGGGACGCGGCCACCAAGGAAAACGATTTCGCCTTCGACTACCTGCCCAAGATCGACCGCAACTATTCCTGGGTCGAAGATCTGGAACGACATGTACGAACGGCAAGGTCAAGGGCTTCTTCGCCTTCGGCATGAACGGCGTGATGATCGGTCCGGATTCGCAGAAGAACATTGACGCGCTGAAGAAGGCCGACTTCCTGGTGGTGTGCGAAATCTATCCCGACGAGACCAGCGACTTCTGGCAGGCGCCGGGCACGACGCCGGAGGAGATGAAGCAGATCAACACCACCGTCTATCGGCTGCCGGGCGCGGGCTTCGCCGAGAAGGACGGCACCTTCGTCAATTCGGCGCGCTGGCTGCAATGGAAGAACGCCGCGCTGCCGCCGCCGGGCGAGTGCCGTCTCGATCAGGACATCCTGGCGCAGATCTTCCTGAAGATCCGCGAGCTGTACCAGAAAGAGGGCGGCAAGTTCCCCGATCCCATTCTGAACGCGACCTGGAGCTACACGCATCCCGACCATCCCTCGCTCGCCGAAGTGGCGAAGGAGATCAACGGCAAGGCGCTGACCGATGTCACCGACGAGAAGACCAGTCTCTCGCTGAAGGCCGGACAGCAATTGCCGGGCTTCGCCGTGCTGCGCGACGACGGCTCGACCACGTGCGGCAACTGGCTGTACTGCGGATCGTGGACCGAAGCCGGCCCGATGATGCAGCGCCGCGGCACCGACGATCCTTCGGGTCTGGGCATCTACCCCAACTGGGGCTGGTCGTGGCCGGCCAACCGGCGCGTGCTGTACAACCGCGCCTCCTGCGATCTCACCGGCAAGCCGTACGATCCCGCGCGCAGGCAGGTGTGGTGGAACGAGACCGCGCAGAAGTGGGTGGGCAACGACGTTCCCGACTTCAAGCCCGATTCCAAGCCGAAAGAGCACATGGGGCCGTTCATCATGAATCCCGGAGGGCGTCGGACGAATCTTCGTGCCGCTGGGCGCGCTGGCCGATGGGCCGTTCCCCGAGCACTACGAGCCGATCGAAAGCCCGATCGCGAATCCGCTGCATCCCAACCAGTCCAACAATCCGGTGGTGAAGAAGTTCAAGACGCCGCTGGACAAGTACGGCACGCCGAACGAAGGCTACAACATCGTCTGCACCACCTACCGGCTCACCGAGCACTATCACTACTGGACGAAGAACAATCCCATGAACGTGCGAGTTGGTGCCGGAGCCGTTCGTCGAGATTCCCGCCGAGCTGGCCGACGAGATGGGCATCCGCGGCGGCGAGAAGGTCAAGGTGACCAGCGTCGCGCGCGACTACATCGCCAAGGCGATGGTGACCAAGCGCATCAAGCCGATGATGGTCGACGGCAAGAAGACCTATCAGATCGGCATTCCGATTCATTGGGGCTTCCTGGGAATTTCCGAGAGCGAAGGCAGGACTCGCTGACGCCGGCCAATCTGCTGACGCCGACCGTCATCGATCCCAACGCCTACACACCGGAGTTCAAGGGCTTCCTGGTGAAGCTGGAGAAAGTCTAAGGAGGGACGAGATGGGTGATCGCGGAACATTACGAATCCAGCAAATCTCGGCCCATCCTGGACCGGTCGCCGGCGAGGGCACGCAGCGGCAGGACAAAGTCTGCAAGCTGATCGACACCACCACCTGCATCGGCTGCAAGGCGTGCGAAGTGGCCTGCGTGGAATGGAACGACATGCCGTTCCAGACCACCATTTCGACAACACCTACCAGACCATGCCCGACACCGACTGGAACTACTGGAACCTCATCAAGTTCAACGAGGACCAGCACGACGACGGCAGCTTTGCCTGGCTGATGCGCAAGCACCAGTGCATGCACTGCGCCGATCCCGGCTGCCTGCGCGCCTGTCCGGCCGACGGCGCCATCGTGCAGTACGCCAACGGCATCGTCGATTTCCAGCAGGAAAACTGCATTGGCTGCCAGTTCTGCGTCTCCGGCTGTCCCGTTCAACATTCCGAAGTTCAACTCCAGCACCAAGAAGGTCTACAAGTGCACGCTGTGCTCGGACCGAGTAGGAGCAGGTCTGGAGCCCGCCTGCATCAAGTCGTGTCCGACCGGCTGCCTGCACTTCGGCACCAAGGACGACATGAAGTATCCTGGCCGAGAAGCGCGCCACGCAGCTGCGCGATGTTTCGGGCTTCAAGGACGCCGGCGTGTACGATCCCGAGACCATCGGCGGCACCAGCGTCATCTACGTGCTGCACGACATCAACAAGCCGGAGAAGTACGGCGACCTGCCCAAGAATCCGCAGCATTCCGCTGGCGTTCACGATCTGGAAGGAGTGTCTTCAAGCCGATCGGCTTGTTCGGCGCCATGCTGGGCTTCGTCGGCGTGGTGATGCACTACGTCTTCGAGGGCCCGCTGCGCACGCAGCCGCACGCCGCCGGTGAAGGAAATTGATCCGCCGCCAGCCGCGGGAAGGGAGAACTAGATGGCGACCTCCGCCGATCGCTTCGTGCATCGTCCCAACGCCATCGACCGCCTGGGCCAGACCGTGGTCTACGTCGGCGAACTGCTGCGTCATCCCGTCTACACCCGCTTTCTGCACTGGATGGTACGGCATCTTCTTCTTTCTCGCGCTGCTGTCCGGATTCGGCATCTACCTGCCGTGGATCTTCCGCTTCTTCACGCCGCTGTTCGGCGGCGGAGCGATGACACGCTTCCTGCATCCCTGGTTCGGCCTGGGCTTCGTCTTCTTCTTCGCGCTGCAGGCCCTCAACTGGTGGCAGGTGATGACCTGGACGCCCGGCGACTCACGCTGGATGAAGCACATTAGGCGACTACGTCATCCGTAGCGACTCGACGGAATCGCCGGAGACCGGCTTCTTTAACGGCGGTCAGAAGCTGATGTTCTGGGAGATCGTCTGCGGCTCCATCGCCTACCTGATCACCGGCGTGATCATGTGGTTTCCCGACATCTTCGGGCGCATCCTGGTATCCATCTCCTACGTGATCCACGACATCTCGGCGCTGATCATGCTGTTCGGGATCTTCTTCCACATCTATCTCAGCACCTTCGGCGAGCCCGGCACCATTCAGGCGATGACGCGCGGCACGGTCAGCGAAGCCTGGGCCTGGACGCATCATCCAGCGTGGTACAAAGCAGTAACCGGACGCGATCCGCAACAGGCCTTGAAGCAGGCCGAAACTGAGATGGCCACCCGCGAGCGGCAATAAGGGGCTGAATTCCTGCTTGGAACGTCAATCCCCGCCCTTGAAGCCGACGATGGGCAAGCGAACCTGAAATCGGGTATCGCCGGGCACTGAGGTTACGTTGACCGATCCGCGGTGCTTGCGCACGATTCGAAGCGTCGTGTCCAGACCCAGCCCGGTTCCTTCTCCCACGCCCTTGGTCGTGAAGAACGGTTCGAAAATGCGCGACTGAATATCAGCCGGAATGCCCGGGCCGGAGTCCCCGATCTCGACGACGGCGCAATCTCCCTCAGCAAAGGTCCTGATGCGCAGCTCTCCTTGGCCATGCATGGCATCGACAGCGTTATCGATGATGTTGGTCCACACCTGGTTGAGTTCGCTGCCGTAGGAGTTCACCAGCAGCGGCGTGGGGTGGTAATTGCGCTTGATGGTCACGCCCTTTCTCAGTTTGTGGGCCATGATGATCAGGGTATTTTCCAGTCCCTTGGTGAGGTCAACGTCCTGCACTGGGGCTTGGTCCATGTAAGAGTACTCTTTGATCGCACGGACCAGATCGGAGATCTTGGAGGTGCTGTTTTCCAGCTCCGCCAGCAGGTCATTGATTTCCACCAGCGCCGACACCCGCTTCAGCGCAGGTTCCGCGACGTTGCGCCGCACACCGCCCAGCATGAGGTTGAGCGGTTCGGGCTGGACGCCAGATTCCACAAGCGACGGTGCGTACTCCCAGCCATCGTCGATTCCGTGCTGGTGCAGAATCGCTTCAATCTCGTCCTGAAGCTGGCTAGCCTTCAGCACGTCGGTCTCCGGCTCCACGGTGCAGCAGGAGTTCTCGAAGGTTTCGATGGCCGTGCGCTCACCTTCTGTAAGCTGGATCCCTTCCAGCTCACTGACCGATTTCCGAAACTCACCCACCGTGCAGCGCAACTGTTGCGCATTGCGCCTTGCCGCCGCCGCGGGATTGTTCAACTCGTGGGCCAGGCCGGCGGAAAGCTTGCCCAAAGCCGCCAGACGATCGCGTTGCTGTTCGCGCCGCGTAACCTCGCGCGTGCGATCAACCATGATGGCCACCAGGCGCCGGCCCAGTTCCGGCATGCGGCTCAGCAGTTGGTCAAATAGCGCGGCAGGAAAAGTAAGGGCCCGCGAAGTCTGCACCGCCCTGCCGGTGCCGGGGAAAACCGTCATCCGGGAATATGGCAATAACCCGGTTACGGCGCCGGCAGGGACGGTAAACACGTTCTCGTTTGACCCTTCGAATTCGACTTGCAGTTCGCCTTCGAGCACCACCATCATCCTGTCCGCAGGTACCCCGGCACGAATGTATATCTCACCCGGCGCCAGGCGCATCTCGGTGGCATGTTCAAGGAACCAGTCCAATTGCTCATCAGGAAGGTCGTGAAAAACTGCGACGGTGCGAAGCTCTTTTGTGGAAACGTTAGCCATTGGTTACACCTTCGCCATGTAACGGTGAATGAACTGCACTGCGATTGCGCCCTCGCCGACTGCCGAAGCCACACGCTTGATGGAACCGTGGCGAACGTCGCCCACGACGAAGACTCCCGGAACGCTGCTCTCCAGCAGGAAGGGATCGCGATCCAGCGTCCATCCTTCGATGCGGTCCCCGTCCTTTCGCAAATACGGTCCCGCCAGAAGGAAGCCCATGTCATCGCGCTCGAGCGTTCCCTCGAGCCAGTCCGTCCGGGGCAGCGCGCCGATATAGATGAACATCGAGCTGGCCGGGACCCGTTCCACCGTGTTGGTATCGGAGCATTGCACCGAGATCTCCTCCAGGTGCGTCTCTCCGTGGACTTCAATCACCTCAGCGTGCGTCCACAGTTGAATATTTGGCGTCCTCTCGATTTGGTCAATGAGATAGCGCGACATAGTTGCGGAAAGCGACTCGCCGCGGAGCAGCATTACCACCTTCTCTGCATGCTGGGCGAAGTTCATCGCTGCCTGTCCGGCTGAATTCGCACCGCCTACAACATATACGGTCTCGCCCTTATATGAGATTGCCTCCTGACTGCCGCCGCCGTAATAGACACCGGCCCCTTGTAGGCGATCCACGCCGGGGACATCGAGCCTGCGCCATTGCACTCCGGTGGCGATGAGCACGGTGTGACAGGAAATCTCATTACCGTCGGCCAGCTTAAGGATGCGGTACGGGCCCTCGGCGCGAAGTGCCACCACCTCTTGCGGCGCGATGATCTCCACGCCAAAACGCTGTGCCTGCATCACCGCGCGCCGTGCCAGGTCCGCGCCACTCAGTCCCGACGGAAATCCCAGATAGTTTTCGATACGAGAGCTTAGGCCAGCTTGTCCACCGGGAGCCTCGCGATCAATCATGACTGTCTTTAGTCCCTCCGACGCTCCATAGACCGCCGCTGCCAGCCCACCGGGCCCGCCGCCGACAATGGCGAGATCATAGAACTGGGTTTCAGCCCGGGTCCTCAGGCCGATCTTCGCAGCAAGCTCCGCAGGACTCGAATGGAACATGCGCGTTCCATCGGGAAAAAGCGTCAGGGGCAAATGCGCCACATCGTCGCTGATGGAAGTAATGAGCTGCTTGACCTCCGGGTCTTCGGCGGCAAGCTCGACGTCAATCCACTGGTAGGGAACATGATTGCGCGCCAAGAAGTCCCGCACGTCGTACGCGGCCGGCGACCAGCGCGTACCCAACACGCGAATTCCCTCGTAGGGCGGCCGGTACGACGCCGTCCAATCCTCCAGCAGATCGTCGAGAACCGGGTAAAGATGCTGGGCCGGAGGGTCCCAAGGCTTCAGGAAGAAATAATTAACATTGACTTCATTAATCGCGTTAATGGCGGCGCTGGTGTCGGCGTAGGCGGTCAGCAGGGTCCGTTTGGCGTCCGGATAAATCTTTCGCGCCTCATTTAGAAAGCCGATGCCATCCATCTGCGGCATGCGCTGGTCGGCAAGCAGGAGCGCAACTGCGTCGTTTCGCGCCTTGAGCTCGCGAAGGAGTTCCAGCCCTGCGTCACCTGAATTGGCGCGCAGCACGCGATACTTCTCTCCGTAGCGCGCGCGCAGGTCTCTCTCGATCGCCCGCAACACATTTGGGTCGTCGTCAACGGTCAATAGCGTCGGTTTAGCCATGCCTGATTATGTCCGCTCCATGTGGGATATGGATGTGTCTCGAGTGTGACGGGGTTCTTCTGAATATCGTCGCTCTTCCCCTCTGAAGGTCACACAGGCGTCTTCCCAAGTGCTACCTATTCTAAAAGCAACCTGCAGATTTGTTATTTCGTCTAATAGACAGATAAAGTCTAAGCAGAATGGTGTATTCAACAGTTAAATATATCCGGCATGGGATGGCGGGAAGTTTGGTGCTGCTAGTGGTAGGCGCAGTATGCACCGCCCAGCAGAAACCCAATCCTGATCCGCAGGAACTGGTACGCCGCGCGTCGGGGAACGAGATCAAGGCCAACAATGTCCACCAGTACTTCATGTACCGCGACAACGTTGCATACAAGGACCATTCCATAACTAAAGAGGTGATGGAGACCCCTCAAGGTGGCCTGAGTCTCACCCTGGCCATCAATGGCCAGCCGCTGTCGCCTGACCAACGGGCCAAGGAAAATCAAAGACTGGAGAAGTTCGCGAACGATCCTGAGGCCCGGCGCAAGAAAGAGGAACAAAGCAGAGACGAAGACCAGCGGGAGCAGCTAATGCTGACCAGCCTGCCGGATGCTTTCCTTTACACCTACGCGGGAACCCAACCAGGCCCAAATGGTGATGAACTGGTGCATCTGACTTTCAAACCGAATCCCAATTTCAAGCCCCCCAATCATGAGACCCGGGTTTACGAGGGCATGCAGGGCGACATGCTCATTGACCCAAAGGCCATGCGCATCGCCAAGATTGACGGCACATTATTCAAGGATGTGGAATTTGGCTGGGGCATCCTGGGCAGACTCTACAAGGGCGGAAAGTTCTATATCGAGCAGCGCGATGTAGGCGGCCGATGGGAAACCGTACGCGAAACCCTTGACTTTAACGGCAAAATCTTAATGATTAAGCCGCTCACCATCTACTCCACTGAAACGGCAACCGACTTCCGTGCTGTGCCTGCAAACCTTGCCGTCGCGCAGGCGCTGGATATGCTGCATAAGAGTGACGAAACGGTTGCCCAGAACGGCAGCGGAGCCAAGGATTCTGCCAATAATCACCGATAGTCGCGCCGTGGGCGGATGCTCTCTCCGTTCCCAGGGCCGAGAGCACGCGCTGTTGTGACCTGCCTCACTGAAACCTAGAGCGTGCCCGGGCGAGTATGGCGGTATGTCCACCGTGACTGCTCCAGATGCCACACAGACCATCCCGAATTTCACCGAGCTTCGCCGTCACGCGAAGCCGCTAGGCCCGAGGCGAATCGCGGTCGTCGCGGCTGACGACGAAGTTGCCCTGACCGCAGCTGATGGGGCCTTGGGCCTTGGCATCGCCGTGCCAGTGCTGATTGGTAATGAGGAGAAAATCCGTGCCACGGCGCAGGCCCTCTGTCTCCTACGTTTGAATGCAGAGGCTGAGTTTGTGAATGCGGATGATGCTGCCGAGGTCGCAGTAGCCATTGCGCGTGAAGGCCGTGCGGATGTTTTGCTGAAAGGCCATCTGCGTACTGACGAGCTCTTGCGGGCGGTGCTGGACAAGCAAGCCGGTCTACGCACCGGCCGATTGTTGAGCGACGTCCTGCTTTATGAGGACAAACTTACGGGGTCGTCCCGGCTGGTCGGCATAACCGACGGCGGTCTGAATGTTCTACCGGATCTTGAACACAAGAAGCAGATCGTGCGGAACGCCATTGAAGTGATGCGCTGCCTCGGACTGGAGCGGCCGAAGATTGCGATCATGAGCGCCACCGAAGCGGTTAGCGAATCCGTACCGTCGAGTGTGGATGCCCGGGAGCTCAGCGAGATGGGCCAGGCCGGCGAGTTCGGGGATTCAGAGGTTTTTGGCCCACTCGCGCTGGATTGCGCATTGCTGGAGTCGGCGGCAAAAGCAAAGGGCGTCAAGCATCCGGTGGCGGGCCACGCTGATTGCATGGTGGTCCCGAACATCGAGTCCGGCAACCTGCTGGGAAAGTCCGTGAAGTATTTGGGCGGCTCGCAATGCGCGCACGTGGTGGTTGGCGCCAAGGTTCCGATCCTCATTCCATCACGGGTAGAGAGTGTCGATGACAAGGTGAATTCCATTGCCTTGGGGGTGATCTTTGGCGCCCGCTGAATTCAAGATTCTCGCCATAAATCCGGGTTCCACATCCACCAAGTTTGCCGTTTACGCGAACGAGCGGTCGGAGCTCGTTAAGAATATCCGGCATTCGGACACAGAACTGGAGTCGTTCCGAGGGCGTCCGATCCTTGACCAGCAAGAGTTTCGCTGCTCGCAAATTGCAGCTGCACTTAGCAATGCAAGGCAAAACCTGCGCGAATTGGATGCAGTTGTAGGCCGGGGCGGCCTGCTGCCGCCTCTGGAGAGCGGCACCTACGTTGTGAATGAGGAGATGCTGGAGGAGTTGCGACTGGCCAGGCGGGGGGAGCATGCCTCGAATCTGGGCGCATTACTCGCTCACAACGTTGCGCAGAAGGCAGGCGTCCAAGCCTACATTGTCGATCCCGTCAGCGTGGATGAGTGGCCGGCGCGCGCGCGGCTGTCAGGAACGGTGCTGCTGGAGAGGCAGTGCTTGTCGCATGCGCTGAATTCAAAGGCAGTGGCCAAACGCTACGCTCGTGAATATGGGAAAGCGTACGAATCGTTACGGCTGATCGTGGCGCACTTGGGCAGTGGAATTTCGGTTTCAGCGCACGAAGATGGCCGCATGGTGGACGTGACTAATTCGCGAGAAGAGGGAGCGTTTTCTACCGAGCGCGCAGGCGGTGTTCCAGCGATGCAGTTGGTCGATCTCTGTTTCGGCGGTAAGTACACACAGAAGCAGGTGGAGGCTCTGTTGTTCCGTGATGGAGGACTGTACTCGTATCTGGGAACGAAGGATCTGGTGGAAGTGGAGTGTCGCATCCAGTCGGGAGAGGCAAGGGCGAGGGACGTATTCGAGGGCATGATCTATCAGATCGGGAAGGAAATTGGGGCCATGGCGGCGGTCCTGGACGGGCAAGTGGACGCCGTGCTTCTCACGGGCGGGATGGCACATTCAGAACGGTTGGTTTCGGCGCTAGACGGGTATGTAAGTTGGATCGCGCCAATCAGGGTTTACCCGGGCGAGGACGAACTGCAAGCTCTTACGGAGGGAGTCCTTCGAGTGTTGCGGGGAGAAGAGCAGGCGCGATTGATGACCGTTCAGCTCGAAGTTGCGGGCGCCGCAGTGAGTTAGGCCTCTAGAGTAGTTCTTTGCGCACCGTGAGCTGCTCGATCAAGTCCTTGCGCAACTCATACCCGCGACCGGGCTTGTCGCTCACTGCGATTGTTCCCTGCGGTGAGACTTCCACTTCCGGCTCGATGATGTCTTCCTTCCAGTAGCGCTTGGACGCCGAAACATCACCGGGCAGTTTGAAGTTGGGCAAAGTCGAAAGTGCCACATTGTGGGAGCGGCCAACGCCCGATTCCAGCATGCCTCCGCACCAGACGGAGACTCCGAATCTCTGCGCGACACCGTGGACGGCAATGGCCTCGGAGAAGCCGCCCACACGTCCGGCCTTGATATTGACGATGCGGCACGAGCCCAGCTCTAGCGCGCCTTCCGCGTCGCGCGCGCTGCGGATTGCTTCGTCGAGGCAGAGCGCGGTTTGCAGCTGCTTCTGCAAGCGTGCGTGGAAGTAGAAATCATCGCTCCACAGAGGCTGCTCGATCATCAGCAGCTTGAACCGGTCGAAGCTCTTGAGGTGATCGGTGTCGGCCAGGGTGTAAGCGGAGTTGGCGTCGCAGCTCAACAGAATGTCGGGCCAGCAGGCGCGGATTTTCTCCAGTACCTCAACGTCCCATCCGGGCTTTACTTTGACCTTGATGCGTTGATATCCCGCGGCTAGTTCGGCGTCGATCTTCTGCAGCAGTTGCTCGTGCGAATCCTGAATACCAATGCTGACGCCGCAGGTGATCTCACGCCGCGTACCGCCAAGCAGCCTCCACAGCGCGACCGATTTCTCCTGTGCTTCAGCATCCCACACAGCATTTTCCAGTGCCGCCTTGGCCATGCGATGCTCGCGGACCCGCCCCAGCAGCACCGGAACCTCATATCCTGATTGGAGGGTTTTGCCCAGTAATGCGGGACCAAGGTAGCGCTTGATGACGTCCCACGCGCCGTCAATGTATTCCTCGCTGTAGAATGGGTCTTCGCCGGCTACACACTCGCCCCAGCCTTCCAGACCATCGCAATGCAAAGTGACCAGCAGAATGCGGCGCGTGTAAGTACGCCCAAAGCTGGTCTCGAAGAAATGGACGAGAGGAATCTTCAGTTCACGGAGCGTAATGGCTTCGATCTTCATGGGTTACTTGCTCGCGTATGACCAGTCTTCGTCCCAGCGTCCCAGCAGAAACGTGCCATTACCGTGCAGATCGCGCTCATAGCCGAGACACGTCAGGTCGCGCGAAAATGCTCGAAGAAACTGATCACGATTGCGCAACTGCAGATCGGCAGCCTTCTGGCGTGTTTCGGGCTGCGCCTTCCAGGCGTAGGTATCGGCGGGCACCTCGACTCGCACTTCGTCGGTAAAAGGTGGATGCTTGCCGGTCGAGAGCAGTGTTTCTACCCGCTTCGACTGTCAGCCACCACTCCGCAACCAGGCGATCAGTGGGAAGAAATCCCTGTAACGGCGAAGACGTAATCCCGTACTGGTTGATGTTGTAACGGCGCGCGATGGCTCCGAGTCGCTCAAGATTCAGGTATGCGTTCTTGATCTCCAGCGGATCGAAGGTCCATTCCAGCAATTCGTAACCCTGGGCAATGGCGTCCTCGCGCTGAAACAGCTTGATGCGGCGGCCTAGGCCGGTATTGCGGTGGCTCTCCTTCACCGCCAGCATGTGCGAGTGCAGGTAAGGGTGTCCGTTGCGATTGCCGGGAATCGAGAAGGCAAAGCCAACGAGCGTCTCCCCCTGCCAGGCGCCAATAACCTGCCCGCCAATCTTTGGCGCGAGAGAGAAAATCCGCAGCGGTACCAGTTCGTTGTCGGCGAATCCCCATACTTCCTTCTGTAGCGCGACGCAGGCGCGGAATTCCTCCAACTCAGTGCAGTTGCGCACAGCAATGGTGTCCGCCGTCACGGTTTTTCCTGCTCTTTAGATTCCTGCCACAGGGATTCCATTTCATCGAGCGACGCGTCCGCAGGTTTGCGCCCGTTCTGACGCAGCCTGTCTTCCAAATATTCGAAGCGGCGCCTGAACTTGCGGTTTGTCTTGCGCAGCGCAGATTCGGGATCGAGCGAAAGATAGCGCGCAATGTTCACCAGCACGAACAGGAGATCACCGACCTCGTCTTCCAGCCGCGCACGTAATTCGAGAGAAACCTTCACGCCGCGCGCTCCGGCCACGCCGGCAGCCGATTCGGGCTGCGGTCCAGGCTCAGGGTAATCCTCGAGGTCCCTGCGCAGCTCCTCCGTCTCCTCGTTGAGCTTGTCGAACAGTCCTTCGATGTTCGGCCAGTCAAAACCGACGTGAGCTACCCGCGAGCTGATTTTGTACGCCTCCATGAGCGAAGGCATCGCCGATGAGATGGCTCCGAGGACAGACTCAGGATAAGCCGCTGTCTCAGGATTTTCACCGTCGCGCTTCTTCTTCTCCTCAGCTTTCAGCGCCTGCCAATTGCGCAACACATCAGCGGGCGTGTCAGCCTTCACATCGCCGAAGACGTGCGGATGACGGTCTACTAGCTTGTTCGCGAGGCGCTCAAGCACATCGTCAATCGAGAAGAGCTTTTCCTCTACCGCCATCTGCGAGTAGAAGAGGACCTGCAATAGCAGGTCGCCGAGTTCGCCTGGGAGTTCATTCCAGTCGCGTGCGTCGATGGCCTCCAGCACCTCGTAGGCTTCTTCCAGCGTGTAGGGCTTGATGGTGTCGAAGGTCTGTTCGCGGTCCCAAGGGCACCCTCCGGGGCCACGCAGCCGCGCCATGATTGACACGGCGCGCTCAAATCGTTCGCCTGTGGTTGGCATTACGAACAATCTAAATGACGGCAGACGGACGGCGCAAAAGCCAGATCAAGCCCAAGATGCAAGCCTGGAATGCGACGATCCGTGCTTTGTCGCAAAGGCTAACGGGATAGGAATAGTCGCTCCCCCTCCCCTAACTGCTCCGCGGAATCAAGCAGTTACGTATCACTTTGCGTCGCAATCAATTGATTCTCAAAGATACTTACACATATCTAATAGATTTCATTAGAGTTACGCGTAACGGAAATAAGGGTGAACTCTCGCTATCGGCTTAGCGGTCGCAGAGGGAAGGTGCGAGACAGCAATGCCGGGTCGTCGGAAATCAGGCCGTCCACTCCCCAGCTGGCCAAGCGCAGAAGGTCGGCGTCCAGGTTCACCGTCCAGGCAAACAGCTTGAGCCCGCGACGATGCACTGCGTCAACATTTCGTGCGAGACCAAATCGTACTGTGGAACGAAGACTGAGACGGGCAGCTCCGTCCAAAGATTAACGTACTCAGAACGGTCACAGATGTAGCCTAAGGGCAACGTGGCATCAAGCAGATGAAGGCGAAGCAGAACCCCGGGAAAAAACGAAGATACGATGTGGCCGCGCGAAGGCGGCTCTGACCGCAGCGCTGCAACAACCTGTTGCTCATGGCCGTGGACCTTTACTTCGATGTCGAGAAAGGCCTTCTGCCCGAATAGATTAAGCACGTCCTCCAGACACGCCAATTCATTGCCGCCGGCCATTAGCTGTGAATAATTCGTGGAGGACACATCTTGGTCGCCGAAGTGGGGATCATGACAGATGACGCCGCGACCGTCACGCGAGAACCGAACGTCAAACTCTATTCCGTCGCAGCCGTGAGACAACGCGTATTCGAAGGCGGACAGAGTGTTTTCAGCAGGAAGCTGCCGCCGGAAGCCGCGCGCACCGAATCGCCGCACCGAACGGACGCCGCGATGGCCAAGCAGCAGCGGACGTGAAAGCGGACTCACCACAGAGGCACAGCGACACAGAGGAAATCACCCAACAGGCACGGCGCAATCTTATTTTCGCTGTGCCTCTTTGTCTCTGGTACATCAATCCAGATCGAAATCCCGAATCGGCCTGCCCGTGTCGGGCGTCTCCTTGGCGCGCTTGACCGCTTCCTGAAATTTCTTCTCGAGCAGGTCGCCGGCATGTTTCTGCGCTTCCACCGACTGCCGAAAGATGGACTCCTTGCGGCTGTCCTGGTCTTTCATGGCGCGCGCTGCCGCATCCAGGTCCTCGAAGGTCTTGGGCACAGCCTTGGCAGTGTGCGCGATCACCGCCCTGGTCTCACTGTCAATTTTGAGCAGCGCACCGCAGCAGGGGCACGCAACCTCCAACGGGGCAGAACGCTTGGACATAGATGAATCTTACTCCAGGCCGGGAAACGAACCAACAACCGGGCCAGGCGCGCCGGTTGCATATCAGAATTAGTCGCCGGGAATTAGCCGGAAGATGAGACCGATCACGCGAAGGCGAATCTAACAATGTGTTAGCAAATTTCCCCGCCACAGCCATTGCCGGTGGCCGCATTCAGCATCATACCGATGCGGCGTCAGCTTTCGGGCTCGATGATCGGCGGCATCGAGGAGACCCAGGAGATGCTGGACTTTTGCGGCAAGCATGGCATCGTCTCCAACGTCGAGATTGTTCCGATCCAGAAGATCGATGAAGCCTACGAGCGCATGCTTCGCAGCGACGTGAAGTATCGGTTCGTGATCGATATGGCGTCGTTGAAATAGGGGATTCGTCACACCAGAAACAGGGCCCTCCCGGATAGGAGGGCTTTTTGTTTGGGAGCGATCGCTCTTACCGCAGCGCTTCCATGCACTCTTCCAGCACTTCGCGCGAGGGCCGGGTCACGTTCTCCGGCAGGGTCGCGAGCGGCTGGTCGGTCATGTCGATCATGTCAAGGAAGTTGGGTGCGGTCGTGTTCACGTACAGAACTCCGGTCAACACCTCTTCGGCGTCGTGCGACTCCATCAGGCGGCTCACCGCCCCGACTTTATTCGTGGGATCGTAGTCATGCTCCAGCTTGCGCAGCCGCAACGATGACCCGTCGTGCATGGTGACATTGATACTGGAACCCTCGTCGTACTCCACGTCAATTTCATGGAAGTGAGGCACGAAGTTCAAATCGTGCAACGGCTCTTCGTGGTCTTTAACAAACTTGTACGACTTGGTCGAACCTTCGTGATCGTTGAACGTCGTGCAAGGAGAAATCACGTCCAGCAGCACCGTGCCGCGATGCGCCAGGGCCGCCTTCAGCATGGTGTGCAACTGCTTCTTGTCGCCAGAGAAGGAGCGGCCCACGAAGGTTGCACCCAGCATGATGGCCAGCGCGCAGGTATCGATCGGGGGCAGGTCGTTGATGACACCGGTTTTCAGCTTGGATCCCAAATCGGCGGTGGCCGAGAACTGGCCCTTGGTTAGGCCGTACACGCCGTTGTCTTCGATGATGTAAATGATGGGCAGATTGCGTCGCATGAGATGCACGAATTGGCCCATGCCAATGGACGCGGTGTCGCCATCGCCGCTGACGCCCAAAGCAATGATCTTGGAGTTGGCCAGCACCGCGCCTGTCGCGACCGAAGGCATGCGTCCGTGAACAGCGTTGAAGCTGTGCGAACGGTTCATGAAGTACGCCGGGCTCTTAGAAGAGCAGCCGATGCCCGACAACTTGATGACGCGCTCCGGCTGAATGCCCATCTCGTAGAACGCTTCAATGATGCGCTCGGAAATGGTGTTGTGGCCGCAACCCGCGCATAGCGTCGTCTTGCCGCCCCGGTAGTCAAGCACCTGAAGTCCGATACGATTCGTCTTAGGGGCTGGTGGCGGTGTGGCTGTGGTCGCCATTTACTTGCCCTCCTGCGAAATGATGTCGTCGGTAATGGAGCGAGCGTCGATCGGCAGACCGTTGTAATGGCGAACGCTGCGCAGCCTGATGATGTCCGGCACCGCCAGGTCGAGCTTCAGCAGTTGCAGCATCTGGCCATCGCGGTTCTGGTCAATGACGTACACCCTCTTGTGTGCGGCGACAAATTTGTGCGTCTCGCTGGTGAACGGATAAGCACGGAGACGCAGGTAGTCGGCCTTCACTCCGTATTCAGTCTGCAACTGATCGAGCGTTTCGACCACGGCGTGATGAGACGTGCCATAAGCGATGATGCCAACTTCGTAGCCATCATTCCGCACGACCTCCGGCTTCGGAACCAGAGTGCGTGCTGTATCGAACTTGCGTGCCAGGCGATCCATGTTGTTGGCATAGTCGTCGGGACGCTCGCTATATTGCGACTTCTCGTTGTGTCCACTGCCGCGCGCGAACCACGCCGCGTTGGGATGATCGGTGCCCGGAAGGGTGCGGTAACCGATGGCATCGCCGTCCACATCTTTGTAGCGCGCGAAGCCGCCGCCCAAACGTTCGACGTCCTCTGCCGTCAACACCTTGCCGCGATTCAGCGGCTTCTCGGGATATTGGAATGGCTCCGACATCCAGTTGTTCATGCCGAGGTCAAGGTCCGACATCACGAATACCGGTGTTTGCAATTGCTCCGCGAGATCGAACGCGTCGCTCGCCATGCTGAAACATTCGGCCGGATTGCACGGGATCAACATGACATGCCGCGTGTCGCCATGCGACAGTTTGGCCACGAACTCGATATCGCCTTGCGAGGTGCGCGTCGGTAAGCCAGTGGATGGCCCAACCCGTTGGATGTCCCAGATGACGCCAGGAATCTCGACGTAATAGCCAAGACCCGCGAACTCGGCCATGAGCGAAATGCCCGGGCCTGCGGTTGCTGTCATGGAGCGCGCTCCCGACCAGCCTGCGCCCAGAACCATGCCGACGGCGGCGAGTTCATCTTCTGCCTGCACAATGGCGAAGGTCGCTTTGCCATCCGGCCCGATGCGGTACTCCTTCATGTAATCAATCAGCGTCTCCACCAGCGACGACGACGGCGTAATCGGATACCACGTCACGACCGTCACGCCCGCAAACATGGATCCCATCGCGGCGGCGGCGTTGCCATCGATGATGATCATGCCGGCTGTCTTGTCCATGCGCTCGACCGTAAATGGATCAGCCTTGGTCAGGGACGCCCCGGCATAGTCGTAACCGGCCTTA
Source organism: uncultured Acidobacteriaceae bacterium (assembly GCA_963703645.1). Lineage (GTDB taxonomy): Bacteria > Acidobacteriota > Terriglobia > Terriglobales > Acidobacteriaceae > Bog-257. The sequence continues at coordinate 123,767 of CAVPFD010000035.1, read as the reverse complement.
GCCGCATTCCAATTGAGATCGGCGGCTTTCACCTTCTTCGCGAACTGTTTCCGCAGCGCCTTCTCGACTTCAATCATGTCAAGATCCAACAACTGCGCCACCACACCCACGTAAATCATGTTCTTGACCAGCTTGCGCAGCTTAGCTTCCGGGCAGACGGCGGCGCAGAGCTTGTCGTACGGCACGGCGTAGAACGTGAGGTCAGAGCGGAGTTCGTTCAGCTTGAGCGGCTCGTCATAGAGCGCGGCGGCTCCGGGCGCCAGAGACATGACGTCTTCTTTCGCTGTCTCGGGATTCATCGCCACCAGAAAATCGATTTCCTTCTTGCGCGCGATGTAGCCTTTCTTGCTTGCCCGAATCGTGTACCACGTCGGCAGGCCGGCGATGTTCGAGGGGAACATGTTCTTGCCGGAAACAGGGACGCCCATCTGGAAAATGGTGCGCAGCAGAACGGTGTTTGCGCTCTGCGATCCCGAGCCGTTTACGGTTGCAACTTGTATGCTGAAGTTATTGACGACAGGCGTTCGCTCGGCGTCGCGCTCGGCGCCCTGTACTGCAATTTCAGTTGTGGCCATCCAAACCCCTTACTACTGACTGATCGGCGGTGGGAAGAACCTTTTATTATAGGCCAGTTTGCAGACGACGGGGAGTGGCGTTTGCGTCAGCTTCCTAGTCACTAGATCGTCCGGAACACTTGAGGGACGTCATTTCTCGATGTTGCGGACTTGCGGGCTGGGTGTACAATCGTTGCCGTTTTTGACCCAACAAGAACATGCCGGCTAAAACGATTTCCCTCCATGTTAACGGCCAGCTCAAGCGGGTGACGGTTGACGATCCCGACATGCCGCTGCTCTACGCCTTGCGCGACAACTTGGGACTGCATGGGCCGCGCTTCGGCTGCGGCCTGGGGCAATGCGGAGCCTGCACCGTGCACATTGACGGCAACGCGGTGCGGTCCTGCGTGACGCCGCTGTCGGCGGTGGGCAAGAAGAAAATCGTGACCCTGGAAGGCCTGGCCGGATCATCCGGGAAGCTGGTTGCCATACAGGAGGCCTTCATCACGGAGCAGGCCGCGCAGTGTGGCTTTTGCATCAGCGGCATGATCATGGAAGCAGCCGCATTTCTGGCGCGCAACAAGAGTCCCAGTGAAGCTCAGATCAAGCAGGCGCTGGCTCACAACCTGTGCCGTTGCGGCACCCATCTGCGCATCGTGCGCGCGGTCAAGCGCGCCGCTGCCAGTGCCTAGAGGCAGGCCGACAATACTTCTTGGTAAACCAAGTCGCCGCGAGTTCCTGGAAGCCACTGGCATTCTGGTCGTCAGTTTCTCGCTGCCATCCTTCCTAAGGGCGGCCGATGGCCAGAGCGCAACCTCGCCCAAGACCGTGGCCCTGGACGAGGTGGATGCCTTCCTCGCCATGGATCGCACTGGTCGCGTGACTCTCTACTCCGGCAAAGTGGAGCTGGGCACCGGTGTGAGCACCGCCTTGCCCCAGATCGTGGCCGAAGAATTGGACGTGCCGCTGAAGAGTATCGCGCTCATCGAAGGCGATACATCCCTCACTCCGGCGCAGGGTAAGACTTGGGGTAGCCTCACCATCCAGGTTGGAGGCGTGCAGATTCGTCAGGCCGCCGCCACCGCCCGCCAAGCCTTGCTGCAGGAGGCGGGAAAACAACTGGGCGTGCCGGCCGGAGATCTCATCGTCGAGCAGGGTACAGTGCGAGCGCGCAATGGCGGCAAGCAGCTGACCTATGGCGACCTTATCGGCGGCAAGAACTTTTCGCTGAAGGTTGACAAGCAGGCGCCGCTTAAGGACCCCGCGAACTACAAGGTCGTAGGGCAGTCAATTCCCCGCGACGACATCCCGCCCAAAATCACAGGGCAGTTTACCTATGTACAGGACTTCAAGGTGCCGGGCATGCTGCACGGTCGCGTGGTGCGGCCACCGGCCGTGGGCGCCAGTCTTCAGAGTGTTGACGAGAACTCGGTGAAGGACATTCCAGGCTTGGTCAAGGTGGTACGGCAGAACAACTTCCTGGCAGTGGTGGCGGGGAGCGAGTGGGGCGCTATCCAGGCAGCGCAGAAACTCAAGGCAAGCTGGTCCAACTGGGAAGGGCTGCCGGAGCAGAGCAGGCTGTGGGAGTACGTGCGGGCCACCAAGGTCAACAAGGATGATGTGACCAGCAACGTGGGCGATGCTGACAAGGCTTTGGCGCAGGCTGCCAAGCGGATCAGCGCAAGCTACAACTTCGCCATCAACTCTCACGCCTCGATGGGGCCATCGTGTGCGGTGGCGGAGTTGAAGGATGGCAAGCTCACTTGTTGGTCGGCCACGCAGGCACCCCATGACTTGCGGTCGCAGCTGGCCGCCATGCTTTCCATGAAGGACAGCGAGGTGCAGGTTCTTTACGTTGAAGGCTCCGGCTGCTACGGCCGCAACGGTCACGAGGACGCCGCCGGCGACGCCGCGCTACTCGCCCGGGCTGTTGGGCGGCCAGTCCGTGTGCAGTGGATGCGCGAAGATGAGAACGGATGGGACCCGAAAGGGCCGCCGACGCTGATGGACCTTCAGGCAGGGCTCGATGCCGGCGGCGCCGTCATTGGCTGGTGCTCTCAGCTCTATGTCCCCGAGGGCGGCGGCGGCAACGTCAAGCTACTGGCAGCGGATCTCGCCGGCCTGCCCTGCGAGAAGGGGATGTTCCCCGGCAATATCATCAACAACTCGGCGATTCCCTATACATTTCCCAATGTGAAAACTGTCGCCCACCGGCTGGCGGAGACACCGTTCCGTCCCTCCTGGATTCGCGCTCCGGGCCGCATGCAGAACACCTTCTGCAATGAGGCATTCGTGGACGAGCTGGCCGTCGCTGCGGGCGCCGATCCATTCGAGTTCCGGCTGCGCTATCTCGGCAACGATCCGCGAGGCACGGAGTTATTGAAGTGGCTGAGAACCTTCGCGCAGTGGAAGGGTAGGAATTCCGGGAAGTCCGCCGGCGGAGGCGTCTCCTCCGGCCGAGGTGTCACCTACGTCAAGTACGAACTGGCGCGCACCTACGTGGGCGCGGTCGCAGACGTCGAGGTAAACCGCAACAGCGGCGAGATTCGCGTCAAGCATTTTGCCATCGTGCAGGATTGCGGGCAGATTATTAATCCCGACGGCGTGAGAAACCAGATCGAGGGCAACGTGGTCCAGACTGTCAGCCGCACGCTGAAGGAAGAGGTCACCTTCGACCGCTCTCACATCACCAGCCTTGATTGGGCGAGCTATCCCATCCTGACCTTCCCGGAGGTCCCGGACGTAGAAATTGATCTGATCAGTCGTCCGACGGAGAAGCCATGGGGAGTGGGCGAGCCCGCCACCGCCGTTGTGCCCTCCGCCATTGCCAACGCGGTGTTTGACGCCGTGGGGGTGCGACTGCGTTCGGTACCCTTCACGCCGGCCAAGGTACACGCCGCTCTCCAGAGCGCCTGAACGTGACTAATGGATCAAGGCCGCTTACAGGGCCTGTCAAGCTGGTGATTTTCGCGCAGATCATCGTCTTCGCTTTATTGCCCGGCCTCGCGCCCGCAGGAACCACTGCGTCCGCGTCCGGGAATGAGACGGCGAATGAGTTTAAGCTGCGTTGCTCCTCCTGTCACGGTCAGAATGGATCCGGCGACACATCTCTAGGCAAGACCTTGAAAGCCGCGGATCTACGCTCTTCGGAAGTGCAGAAGCAATCGGATGAACAACTGGCCCAGGTCATCACCGATGGCCGCAAGAACATGCCGTCATTCAGCAACAGCTTGACGCAAGATCAGGTCCGCGCTCTGGTGGCCTATATTCGGAAGCTAGCGGGAAGGGTTCAAAAGTGAGATGTGACAAGGCGGAAGAATATTTTTAAGGAAGGTGGTCGGCGATATTCGCCCTATGCCGGCGCGCTCGCTTCCAGCGTCTCGAAGTACTGCGCGATGTTGCGGAATTTCCTATAGCGTGCGTCGAGCAGCTCCGCTATCGGCCTCTTCTCCAGCTCGCTGAGATGCTTCTCCAGGGCGTCAGCCAGGAAGTTGGCAGCCGCATCGTAGTCGTTGTGCGCGCCGCCGGGTGGTTCGGGGATGACATCGTCGCAGATACCCAGCTCCAGATTGTCCTTGGCTGTGATACGTAGCGCCTGCGCCGCCAGCTCCTTCTTTCCGGAATCGCGCCACATGATGGCAGCACAGCCTTCGGGCGAGATGACCGAATAGATGCTGTTCTCCAGCATCAGTACGCGATCCGCTACGGCGATCGCGAGCGCGCCGCCGCTCCCACCTTCCCCCGTGATGGCCGAGATGAAAGGCACTCCCAGCCTTGACATCTCGCGCAGGTTTCGGGCAATGGCTTCCGCCTGACCGCGCTCCTCAGCGCCCAGCCCGGGATATGCGCCCTGTACATCCACCAGCGCAATCACCGGACGCCGCCACTTCTCGGCAAACTTCATGGTGCGCAGCGCCTTGCGGTAGCCCTCGGGATTCGGCTGACCGAAATTGCGATACAAGCGCTGCTTTGTATCGCGGCCCTTTTGCGTAGCCACGATAGCGATCTCTCTGCCATGGAAGCGCGCTATGCCGCAGATCATAGCCGGATCATCGGAGAAGGCCCGATCACCGTGAATTTCACTGAAATCGGGAAAGATGCGCTCGACGTAATCCAGCGGGTACGGACGCATGGGATGGCGGGCCAGTTCGGCGCGCTCCCAGGCGGTCAGTTGTCCCGACATCTGGCGCTTGAGGGTGGCGATGCGTTCATGCGCCGCCTGCAACTGCTTTTGCGCATCTTTGTTTTCTCCAGCAGCACTTTGCAGTTGCTCGATCTGCTTCTCGATCCGTTCCAGCTCGTCTTGTAATTTGGAGGCAGCTTCCATGTTGTGGTCTTTTCGTCGCCTGGACTCGCGGTACACGGCTTAGACCGCAGAGGCCCACTACTCAACCGCGAGCAGGAGGCGCGAGTGCGACTCCAAGATTACGTTCCGCAGCGGCGTCCCGGGCGGGCCGTTCAATCCACCACCCGCACGCTGCCCCGGCCGCACAACTCTTCCACGCGATTGATGAAGGCGCGATCCGGCAACACATTATAGCCCTCCGCCTCCATCACCACCGTGAAGTCACCTGTGCGCTCGAGGTCGAAGAGCACTCGGGCCTCGCCTTTGCGCTCCTGGCAGAGCGCGTGAAGCTCGTCAATCGCTGCGGGGGAGACATCTTCCAGCGGGACTTTGATACGCAGGTGATTGGGCAGTTTCGGCTTCGCTTCCTCCAGCGGGGTAACGTCACCGATCATGACCTTCGAGTTCGATCCCTCTTCGACACGCACGCCGCCTTTGACCAGCACCGGTACGGTCAACCGCAATTTGTCTGCAAGACGCCGGTAGTTGTCGGAAAAGCAGAGTATATCCACCGCCCCACTCATGTCCTCGAGTTGGCCTTGCGCGTAGAGATCGCCCTTTTTCGACTTGGCCACGCGGATATTCGTAAGCATGCCGCCAATCAGGATTTCGTCGCGGCCGGTGGAGGACTTGAGGCCGGTCACTTCGCTGGTTGTGAGAGCGCTGAAGTCAAGCAGCTTCTCACGATACTTCTCCAGCGGATGGCCAGTAATGAAGAAACCCAGGATTTCTTTCTCGTGCGCCAGTCGCTCGTGCTCGTCCCAGTCGGGAGTGTTCGGCAACGGCTTCTCCGCGGTATGGGGATCGTCCTCATGCTGGAAGACGCCGAACAGCCCGTGCTGGCCCAGCGCGGCATCTTTCTGGGTCTTCGCCGCGTGCTCCATCGCACTGTCAACCACCGCCATCAACTGCGCGCGGCGCCCCAAAGAATCCATGGCGCCGCTCTTGATGAACGACTCGATGACCCGCTTGTTCAACAGATGCAGATCAACCTTCTCGCAGAACTGAAAGATTGAAGTGAATTTATCGACGGCCTTCCTCGCCGCCACGATGGATTCGATGGCGTTATGGCCAACATTCTTCACCGCAGCAAGACCGAAGCGAATCGCCTCTCCGTGCGGAGTGAAGTACGCATCGCTCACGTTGATGTCGGGCGGCTCGACGGGTATGCCCATCTCGCGGCATTCGTTGATGTACTTCACCACGTCATCGGTGCTACCCGAAACCGACGTCAGCAGCGCAGCCATGAACTCGACCGGGTAACGCGTTTTGAGATATGCCGTCTGATAAGCCAGCAGCGCGTAAGCGGCCGAGTGCGACTTGTTAAAGCCGTAGCCGGCAAACTGCTCCATCAGGTCGAAGAGCTTTTCGATTTTCTTCTGTGGAAAGCCGCGCTCGACCGCGCCACGCACGAAACGCTCCCGCTGCCGCGCCATCGCCTCGGGGTCTTTCTTACCCATCGCGCGACGCAGCAGGTCGGCCTCACCGAGCGAATATCCCGCCAGCCGATTGGCGATCTGCATCACCTGTTCCTGGTAAACGATGACGCCGAACGTCTCCTCAAGCAGCGGCTGAAGTTCCGGCAGCTGGTATTCGATCTTCTTGCGTCCCCATTTGCGCTCGACGAAGTCTTCGATCATGCCGCCCTGGATTGGCCCCGGACGATAGAGCGAGTTCAAGGCGGTGAGGTCTTCCACGCAGGTTGGCTTGTAGCGCCGCAACACGTCGCGCATGCCGTGCGATTCAAACTGGAAGATGCCCGAGGTCAATCCCGTGTGGAAGACCTTCTCGTACGTTTCCTTGTCGTCGAGTTCCAGCTTCTGCAGGTCGATTCGTTCCCCGCGCGTCTGCTCGATCAGCCGCAGCGCGTCGTCAATGATGGTGAGCGTGGTGAGCCCGAGGAAGTCCATCTTCAGCAGGCCCAGCTTCTCAACCGCGTTCATGTCGTAGGCGGTGACGATTTCGTCGTTCTTGGTGCGATGCAGTGGCACCAGGTCGGTGAGCGGCTGCGGAGCAATTACGACTCCGGCAGCATGTACGCCTGAGTTGCGCACCAGGCCTTCCAGCCGTTTGGCAGTGTCGATCAGCTCTTTGGTCTGCGGCTCGTTTTCATAGGCGGTGGCGAGTTGCGGTGAGTCCTTCAGTGCCTGCTCGAGGGTAATGTTCAGCGTGGCAGGAATCATCTTGCCGATACGGTCCACGTCGGCGTATGGGATATCCATCGCGCGGCCAGAGTCCTTGATCGCCGCTTTGGCCGCCATGGTGCCGAAGGTGATGATCTGTGCCACCTGGTCGCGCCCGTACTTCTCGGTGACGTAGTTGATGACCTCGCCACGACGGTTCATACAGAAGTCAATGTCAATGTCGGGCAGGCTGATGCGCTCAGGATTCAGGAAGCGCTCGAACAGCAGTTCGTTCTGCAAAGGATCGATGTCGGTGATGCCGAGCGAGTACGCCACCAGGGCGCCGGCTGCCGAGCCGCGGCCTGGCCCGACCGGAATATTTCTCTCCTTTGCGTAGCGGATGAAGTCCCAGACGATGAGGAAGTACCCTGGGTACTGCATCTGCCGGATGATGTCGATCTCGCGCGCCAGGCGCTGCTCATACTCTGCGAGCGAATGCTTCAGACGGCCTGCCGCCTGCAGTTCGCGCAGCACGTCGAGCCGTCTGGCGAAGCCTTCGCGCGCCACGTGCTCGAAGTAGTCCGGCAGGGAGTACCCGGCCGGGACCTCGAACTGCGGGAACGGGTCGTGCACCTTTTCCAGCCGCACGTTGCATCGCTCGGCAATCTCCAGCGTTCGGGCCAACACCTGCTCGTGCCCGGAGAATACCTTAGCCATCTCGGCGGCACTCTTTACGTAAAACTGGTTGCCGTAAAACTTCAGCCGCTGGCTGTCGTGGATGGACTTGCCGGTCTGAATGCAGACCATCACGTCCTGCGCGTGCGAGTCGTCCTCGCACAAGTAGTGGCTGTCGTTGGTCGCCACCAGCGGAAAGCCGAGTTCCTTCGCCAGCTTGAGCAGGTTGCGGCTGGATGCGTTTCTCTTCCGGAAGTCCCTGGTCCTGGATCTCGAGATAAAAATTGCCTTTGCCGAAGATGTCGTTAAAGGTAACTGCGGCTTGGCGCGCGGCGTCGTACTTGCCTTCTGTCAAGCTTTCTGCAACTTCGCCCTTGAGGCACGCCGACAGCCCGATCAGCCCCTTGCGCGTGCTCCGCTAAGAATTTCTTGCTAACGCGCGGCTTGTAGTAGAAACCGTGCAGCGAGGCCTCAGAAACGATCTTGACCAGATTGCGGTAACCCTCATCGTTCTCCGCCAGCACCACGAGGTGGTTGTAAGTGTCGCCCTCCTTGTCGGTGCGATGGTCTTCCTTCTTGCAGATGTATAAGCTCGCAGCCGAGGATCGGCTTCACGCCCGCTTCTTTGGCGGCATTATGGAATTCCACCGCGCCGAAGATGTTGCCATGGTCGGTGACTGCCACCGCAGGCATGTTGAGTTGCTTAACCCGCTTGACCATTCGCTCGACATTGCATGCGCCGTCGAGCAGCGAGTAGTCAGTATGAAGATGGAGATGAACGAATTGCGGTTGGGACATTCGGAACTCAGGCCTTCGCGTACTACTTCTATTCTATGCGTTTGGTGGGAGGGTTGCGGGCTGAGGAAAGTGTGGAAAAGAGGGCCGAAACCCTCACCGTGGATTGGGCTGATTTCTTGCTTTACCACTACTGTTTAAACCGGGTGAGCATCCGCGCCTTTCGCGCGACCCGCAGTCGGTTTTATTCTTGTGGTGGTGCATGGCCTGTCGGCGCTCCCGGCGAGATCAGCCGCCCGCCGGTGATCACCTTTCCTGGTGGCGTCTGGCGGGGAATCGACACTTCGTCCCGTTTCGCGTGTGCGCGATACGCGAAGATTACCGCGAGCAGAGGCGCGGCCAACAGCAATCCCCAGAAGCCGAAGATCAGGCTCAGCAAAAGGGGCACAATCAGCGACGCCCAAACAGGCACTCGCGCAGTGCGGCGCATGATGACCGGTTGCAGCAGCAGGCCGTCCACCACCACGATCCCGCCATAGAGAATGATGACATACAGAAACTGCTCGAAGCCGCCGGCGAACAGCGCAACCATCGCGGGTCCCATGACTGCCAGCACCGGTCCGAAGTGCGGGATGAATTGCAGCGCCGCCGCCAGGATCGCCCAGAACGGTGCCCACGGCACGTGCAGATAATCCAGCCCCAGCCACCACAGCGCACCAACCGCCGCCGAGTCGTAGCACTGCGCGATGAACCATCGTCGCAGGGCTCCTCCGGTGATGTTGATGTGCCTTGAAAACTGCATTACTGGTTTGATGCCCGCCCAGTCTGGGCGGTCTCGAAAGCCATGCTACACTCAACTTTACCGCCGCAACGGAGCGTTTTTCGCATGAAATTCGGCGTCATCATCTTCCCCGGTTCCAATTGCGATCACGACGCGTATTGGGCCATTTCGGAAGTGGCCCACCAGCCAGTGACCTTCCTCTGGCACGATTCGCCCGACCTGCAAGGCTGCGACGCCATCATCGTTCCCGGCGGCTTCGCCTACGGAGACTACCTTCGGACGGGCGCCATTGCCAAGTTCTCGCCGGTGATGGAGTCGGTGCGCAAATTCGCCGCCGAGGGCGGCCTCGTCCTTGGCATCTGCAACGGCTTCCAGATCTTGTGCGAAGCCGGACTGCTGCCCGGCGCGCTGATGCGCAACGCCGGCCTGAAGTACGTCTGCAAGCCGGTGCACATTCGCGTCGAGAGCACGAACACTCCGTACACGCAGCAGCTCACCAAAGGCGAGGTGCTGGAGATTCCCATCGGCCACATGGAAGGCAACTACTTCTGCGACGAGCCCACGCTGGCTGAGCTGAAAGACCAGGACCGCATCATCTTCCGCTATACGACGCCGAGCGGCGAAGTGACGCGCCGAAGCCAATCCCAATGGCTCGCTCGACAACATCGCCGGAATTTGCAGCGAAGGCCGCAACGTTCTGGGCATGATGCCGCATCCCGAGCGCGCCGCGGCGCCTGAGTTGGGCATGACCGACGGGGCGAAGCTCTTTCACTCGCTGGTGGCGAGCGATGGTAAAGACAGCAACTAGCAGCTACTAACTAGTCGTAGCCGACTAATTGCCGTGATTCTGGTCGTGGCGAATACCAGTTGCTCAATTGCTCGCTACCGGAATGCTTCCTTGTTCACCACGTACGGCATCTTCGTAATGTCGCCACCGTAGTTTTGCTCCAGCACATCGATCAGACCCTGCACGCAGCGGCCGGCCATGCCGAGGTTGGGATCCAGCGACAAGCGCGCGATGCGCCCCGCGCTGGCGAAGTGCGGAAAGAGCCTGCAGCGGTCCTCGATCTCGGGATCGCGCAGCGGCGAATCTGGCGGCAGCGGCTCGGTCTCATAGACATCCAGAGCCGCTCCGGCAATCCACTTTTCCTTGAGCGCCTTGGCCAGCGCCTTCTCATCGATCACTGGTCCGCGCGAGGTGTTCACCAGGTAAGCCGTGGCCTTCATCATCCGCAACGTGCGCTCGTTAATCAGGTGATAGGTGGGCGTGTCGCTTTCGCCCTCGCGCAGCAGCGGCACGTGAACGCTGATGAAGTCGCTCTGGCTGAGTGCCTCGTTCATCGTGACGTATTTGATGGTCGTACGCTCGCGCTGCATTCCGCTCCGGTGGCGCATATCCATCTGCTGCTGGACATCCGTGACCAGCTTGTCGTTCGGTCCCATGGCTTCGTAACAGAGAATGTTCATGTCGAAGCCGATGCACTTCTTGATGACCGCCTGTCCGATACGTCCGGTGCCCAGAATGCCGATGGTCTTGCCCGTCACCTCATCGCCGAGAAATGGCAGATACGGATGCCAGTAGCTCCACTTGTTCTCACGGACGAGATGTTCAGCCGGCCACAGCTTGCGCGCCAGGTCAGCAAGAGCGAAGAAGGCGAACTCGGCGGTCGCTTCGGTGAGAACGTCAGCAGTGTTAGTGAAGGGAATCTTGTAGCGGTTCGCAGCGGCCCGGTCGATGTTGTCGAACCCGACCGCGTACTGCGCCACGACCTTCAGCATACCCTCGCCTGCCTCGAAGACCTCGCCGTCAATCTTGTCGCGCAGCATGGTGATGAGCCCGTCAATGCCGCTGCGAACTTTCTCGATGATTAGGCTCCTCGGCGGCGGCTCGGGCTGGGGATAAACCTCGACCTCATACCCGCGTTCGCGCAGGCGGTTAACGGCGGCGTCACCAATGTCAGCCGTGGCGAAGATGCGGAACTTTCTCTGTGGCATGAAGGTCCCCAACTCGTTCTTGCGATTTTGCCAACCGGCTGCGCCCCACACTCACGCCGGCGAAGCACCCATGAAAAAGCCCGCTTTTCAGCGGGCCCTCGCTTATCAAACTCAGCAATCTACAAATGCTTCTTCGTCCACTGATCGATGCGATCCAGTGCCTGCTGAAGGTTCTCAATTGAGTTGGCAGTACTAAAGCGCAAATAACCCTCGCCGAAAGCGCCAAACGCTGTTCCAGAGAGTCCCGCTACTCCTGTGTCCTCGAGCAGTGCATCGGCCAGCTTCTTGGACGGCCAGCCGGTCTGCTTGATGTTGGGGAAGGTGTAAAACGCGCCCTTGGGCAACCGGCAGGAGAATCCCTTGATCTGATTGAGGCCGCTTACGAACACGTCCCGGCGGCGCTGAAACTCCCGGCGCATCTTCTCGGGTTCGCTCTGGTCGCCGCTCACCGCCTCGATGCCAGCTATCTGGGTGAAGGTGGCCGTACAGGACGTGGAGTTAGTTGCCAGTCGCGCGAATTGCGCTGCCAGGTCAGGGCGCATCACGCCATAACCGAGGCGCCAGCCCGTCATCGAGTAGGTCTTCGAGAAGCCGGTCAAAATGATGGTGCGGTCCTTGAAGCCATCCACCGAAGCGATGCTGTAGGGCTCGCCTTCGAAGAGCAGGCGGCTGTAGATTTCGTCGCTCAGGACCATGATGTCGCGGTCGCCGATGGCGGCGGCTATGTCTTCCACATCACTCTCGGTGATGACGCCACCGGTAGGATTCTGCGGCGAGTTCAGGATGATGAGCTTGGTGCGATCGTTGATGAGACTGGCCAGCTCGTTAACGTCGAGGCGGAAATCGCGCTCCTCGCGGAGCGGAATGGGCACCGCTTTCGCGCTCAGGAAGTTGATCATCGACTCGTAAATCGGAAAGCCAGGATTCGGGTAGATGACCTCGTCTCCCTCTTCCACCAGAGCGAGCATGGTGAAGAAGATGATCGGCTTGCCGCCGGGAACGACCACGACCTCATCGGCGCTGACCTTGATGCCTCGCGAATTGGAGACCTCTGCCGCGATGGCCTCGCGCAACTCCGGCAGGCCCGCCGCAGGGTCCGTAATGTGTATAGCCCTTGCGCAGAGCGTCCACGCCGGCTTCGACGACGTTGGCAGGCGTGTCCATGTCGGGCTCGCCGATCTCAAGGTGAATGATGTGTCGTCCCTGGCGCTCCAAAGCGCGGGCGCGGACAAGCACTTCAAAGGCAGTTTCGGTTCCCAGCCGCGACATCCGCTTGGCCAGGCGCAGTTCAGTCTGTGTGGTCGTCATAGGCAAACCGGATGATTATACCCCCCGACGGGTAGGCTCAAGTCAGAACGACTCCGGCCACTGTCGCGCCCCGTGCAAAACGGCGAGAACCTGCACTTCCGGACCGGCAACTGCGTAGGCCACGATGAAGGGAGTGCGCGGCACGACTAGCTCACGAGTTCCGGGACCCCGGCCCCTTCGTCCAGAATAAGGGAATTGCTCAAGGCGATCGATGGCGTCGAAGATTCTGGTGAGTTGTGATTCCGCTGCGGCCGGGCTGGAGTCCTGCAGGTAATCGTAGGCCGCCAACAGGTGGTCTGACGCCAAGGGTGTGAGGCGGATTCTCACTTAACCAGGCGTTTCTTCCAGGCTGCCTTGACGTCCCCGTAGTCGATCAACTTGCCCGCCCGCGCCTGGGCCAGACCCTCTTTGATCTGTCGCAGGTGATATTCATGCACCGACAGATACTGGTCCACCGCCTCATTTAGGAGGTAACTGCGGTCGCGGTCGAGGGCCTGCGCAAGGCGGTCAAGCTCTCTCACGCGCTTCCGATTGACGCGGAACGTGAGTGTCTGCTTCTCCATACGACACAATAATACACCGTATTACCGCGTATCGCAATTGTCAGAACATCCTCTTTGAATCCAGCAGAATGGTGACCGGCCCGGTGTTCACCAGCTCGACTTCCATCATCTGCTGGAAGCGGCCGGTCTCGCAGCGCAAGCCGCCGGCGCGAATGCGTGCGACGAAATACTCATACAGGGCCTTGGCCTGCTCGGGACGCGCGGCGGCGTCAAACGACGGACGCTTGCCCCCCCGCACATCGCCGAAGAGCGTGAACTGCGAGACAGCCAGCACCGCCCCGCTGACCTCGGTCACGCTGAGGTTCATCTTTCCGGCGGCATCCTCGAAGATGCGCAGGCCGGAAATTTTTTCGGCAAGATAATCGGCGTCAGCAGTGTTGTCCTCCCGCGCCACGCCCAGCAGCACCAGCAGACCTGCACCGATCTCGCCGGTAAGTTCGCCATCAACCTTCACGGAAGCGCGACTTACGCGTTGGACGACAGCACGCATGGAAGGACAGTGGATAGTGGTCAGTGGCTAGTGGATGGAAGTGCTGGGCCACCCTGGCCAGCTGAACTGGAAACTTGAAACTCGACACTCCAAACTATCCACTAACCACTGACCACTGGCCACTGTTCTTACAGCTTCCTCAGCACTTCAAACACGTCTTCGTTGTCGGGCACCTGGCTGATGGGATACACCTTGGCGAACTTCAGCTTGCCATCCTTACCCACCACGAAAACGGCGCGCTCCGCGACACCTGGCAGGGGATCACCTTCGCGCAGGACGCCAAACAGGCTGGCCACTTGCCCATGGGGATAAAAATCGCTGGCCAGCGGAAAGTTTATGATGCCGATTTCTTTCTTCTGCCACGCAGAATGGCTGGGGATGGAATCCGAACTGATGGCTACCAGCTGGGCGTCATAGCCGGCAAACTTCTCCAGATCGGCGTTAAGCGACGGCAATTGCGAGCCGCAAACTGGCGTCCAATCGGCCGGATAAAAAGCCAGTACAACATTTTTCTTTCCCCGGTAGTCGCTGAGCTTGAATCTCTGCTTGATGCTGCCCACCACCGCCGGGAGCTCGAAATCCGGGACTTCCTCTTCAACTTTCAAGGTCACCATGCACTCCTCCGCCCGCTTTTGGGTTATGCGATTCTAGCAGGCTGGAGCGCGAGGGGGGCAAGTCTGAAAAAGCATAGCGCTTGATGACTCAGGCTTACTCGTAGTTGCCAGTAGCTGATTGCTGCCCTACTGGTACGTCACCCGCTTCTCGCCCTTCACGATGCGCCCAATGACGTAGCCCTTCTCGCTGCAGCGGTCGAGGATGAGCTGTGCCTTCTTGAACTTCTTCGCCGGCACCACCAGTATCATGCCGATGCCCATGTTGAAGGTGCGCAGCATCTCGTCGTGCGGCACGTTGCCGATCTTTTGCATGTGTTCGAAGATCGGCGGCACGGGCCAGGAGTGGATTTCGACAATAGCGCCAACGCCCTTGGGCAGCACCCGCGGCAGGTTCTCGGTAATGCCCCCACCGGTGATGTGCGCCATGGCCGAGACCGCGTCGGCATCAACCATGCGCCGCACAATCGGCCAGTAGCTCTTGTGGGTGCGCATCAGCTCGGTGCCGACTTTGCCCTTGATCTCATTGACATAGGAATCAGGGGTGTAGTGCGCCACCTCGAAGAACAGCTTGCGTGCCAGCGAGTAGCCATTGGTGTGCAGCCCGGTTGAAGGCAGCCCGATGAGCACATCGCCCACTTCCACCGCCTTACCGGTGATGATGCGCTTGCGGTCCACCACGCCCACAATGAATCCAGCCAGGTCGTACTCGCTGTTGCCGTAGAAGCCGGGCATCTCAGCGGTCTCGCCGCCAATCAGCGCGCAGCCGTTCTGCTTGCAGGCGTCGGCGACGCCTGCAATGACCTTCTCGATGACCTCCGGCTGCAGCTTGCCGGTGGCGAAGTAGTCCATGAAGAACATGGGCGTGGCGCCCTGCACCACAATGTCGTTGACGCAGTGGTTGACCAGGTCGGCGCCGACGGTGTGGTGTAGCTTCATCTCAAATGCGATCTTCAGCTTGGTGCCTACGCCGTCCACGCTGGACACCAGCACCGGGTCAGGGAACTTCTTGCGGTCAATGGAGAACAGCCCGCCAAAGCCTCCAATATCGCTTAACACGCCGCGATTGAAGGTCTTGTGGGCCAGGAACTTAATGCGCTGCTTGGTAAGATTGGAGCGCTCGATATCGACGCCAGCGTCGGCGTAGGTGATGCTTCGGGGCTCGGTCGCTTGATATGCCAAGGCTGGATTCCGTTCAGAGGCGTGCCACCGCAGAGTTGCGCGGGAACTGGCATTGTACCATTCGGTGGCTTAAAGGCAGGGCGGGGCTCGGTTGGCGGCTGGAAGGCTGCGGGAAAAGCCGATTGGATAGGGCTGGTAGGGTAGAGCGGGCCTTATAGGCCCGCGTCCAAGCCCTCACTATTGTCATTCCCAGCCGGCTTTAGTCGGCGAGGGATCCGCTTTTCGTGACCGTCTCGCCCGTGGGGTGCCCAACCCCATAAAACAGGGTAGGGGCAGGCATTCCATGCAAAAACAGGTGTAAAATGCCGCCATCTCAGGGGCAGAGGAGGCCCTCCTATGGCTGTAGATATGGACAAACTCAATGCGTTTATCGGGCAGTTCGTTGGGGACTTGGGGGCGGCGGTACATGCGGGGATGGTGGTCATCGGAGACAGGCTGGGGCTCTACAAGGCGCTGGCGGCCGGGCCGATGACTTCGGAAGAGCTGGCGGCCAAGACCAGCACGGACGAGCGTTACGTGCGGGAGTGGCTGTCCTCGCAGGCGGCCGGCGGCTACATCACCTACGATGACAAGACCAACAAGTTCAGCTTGACTGAAGAGCAGGCCTTCACGCTGGCCAAGGAAGACAGTCCCGCTTATCTGCCGGGAGCGTTTCAACTGGCGCTGGGAGCGCTGGCTGCGGTGCCGCGCATCGCTGATTCGTTTCGCAGCGGGGCCGGCATGGGCTGGCACGAGCATGATGACGGCGTCTTTCATGGCTGCGAGAAGTTCTTCCGGCCGGGCTACGCTGCCAATCTGGTCCCTTCATGGATTCCATCGCTTACCGACGTTGCCAAGAAGCTGGAAGCCGGCGCGCGCGTGGCCGACGTGGGCTGCGGCCTGGGAGCCTCCACCATCCTGATGGCGAAGGCCTATCCCAACTCCCAGTTCTTTGGTTTCGACTACCACGACAAGTCGATCCAGGGAGCTCGCGAAACAGCGGCGCGCGAAGGTATTGCCGAGCGTGTCAAGTTCGAAGTTGCCAAGGCCAAGGATTTCCCAGGGAAGGACTATGACTTCGTGGCGGTCTTCGATTGCCTGCACGACATGGGCGATCCGGTGGGCGCTGCCCGGCACGTGCGCCAGTCGCTGCATAGCGACGGCACCTGGATGATTGTCGAACCCTTCGCCAACGACCGTCTGAGCGACAACCTGACGCCGGTGGGACGTGTGTACTACTCGTTCTCTACTCTGCTATGCACGCCGTGTTCACGTTCGCAGGAGGTGGGCCTGTGCCTGGGGGCGCAATCGGGCGAGGCGCGCATTCGCGAGGTGGTGACCGCCGCGGGCTTCACCCGCTTCCGCCGCGCCACCGAAACGCCGTTCAACGTAGTGTACGAAGCGAGGCCGTAGAGCAGGGCAGCTTGGCGGTAAACGCGGCGCCGGAGTCCGAACCGTGGCCGGCGCCGCTCCGTGGGTGCCCCACCCTTCTCGCGAAGCGAGAGGGTGGGATGAGGAACGTTACAACGCCTAGGCTTTCGCCCCTGCCGGCGCTGCCGTCTTGTGTTTGAACCAGGAGAATAATTCAAACACCAGCGGCACAACGTTCGACGCCAACTGTGCGGATGCCACGGCTTCCGACTGCACATTCTTGTCCTTGCTTTCGGCGGCCACACCCGCGCCCGCGATCTGCAGGATTTGCTGCGTCGCGGCTACGTGGTCGGTGCTGTATTGTTGGATTTCCGGCGTGACCGCTTGCGCGATCTGCGCGCCGGTGCTGATTTTGGAAAGTATGGTTGCAAAGTCCATCGTAGTGTCCTCTTTTCTAATTGCTAATTGCCAACTGCTAGTTGCTAATTACTCACCGCTTATACCGCAGCAGATCAATCGCGAAATGCACTGCTGTCAGCAGGCAGGCCACGGCCGTGGCGATCCCGGTGAAGCGTTGCAGGAACGCCTCATGGCGGTCCACACGCTCCTGCAGTTCCTGGATTTTGCCCTCGTTGCCGTTGCCGACAAGCCAGCGCATGTGCGCTTTCACTTCCGCCAAATCCGACAACACTCTCTGCTCGAAGTCATTCAATGCGGGTTTCATAATGGATAGTCCACGTGTAGCAGGGCCGAGGCCCGCGAGTACTTAGCCGGCATCGACGCGTCGTATTGCCGTAGGTAATAGCTCTGCACGCGCGACAACCGTGGCAGAGTGAAGGTCTGGGTGGTGAAGCGCCCGGCCAGATTGCCGTCGGCGCCCGGGCCCCAGCCGGCGTCGCTGCGGCGCACCTCGATGCCGCCGCCTGGGGGCGGCGCCACGCCGGCGTCCACAGTGATGTAGGTCGCGATCACGCTGGTCACCTGCGCCGCGGTCAACGGCGCGATGTACATGGACGACGATCCGGAGGTCGTTGTAAAGACGGTGCTCACCGGCGCCGGCAGCGTCATGCTCTCGAACTGGAAGGCAAGCAGCTCCGCCGCGTCGTTGGCGAAGCGCACCGCATACTCACAGCGATCGTCGGCCAGCGAGATCACTTGCACATCCACTTCGCGGACGATGGCGGTAAACGCCGCTCCCCGCGATGAAGCCGAAACCTGCACGGCATTCGCCGGCAGCACATCGCTGGCGGACAGAAAGTCGCTCATCACGCGATATTCGCCCGTCCACGCGGGCTGCACCGTGTCGTCCAGGACGGCCAGCGCCGCGTTCTCACAATCAATCGAGGTCGGCGCCAGCGGCAGCTTCAGCCGCCGCACGTAACTGCGGCGCCCGCTGTCGCTGCCTTTGTGGTGCGCCGCGATGCTGTTCTGGTCCTGCACCCGCGCCACAGCGCGCGCGCTGCTCCGATACGCCACCACCACCTGCTCGTTCTGCTGCGGTGGATACGGCGTATAAAAGTGCAATTCGCCCTGCGAGCTTATGTAGCACTCGCCGCCGTCGCACAGCGCGCCTGCCAGCCGCGTGCGAAACGATTGGCCGGGAATCATGCTGCGCACCTCGGCGTCCACCATGTGCTGCAGCCGGGTAAACGAAAGGCTGGCTTGCAGGTTCGCGCCGTTAATGAGCGCGTAAGTCGCGAAGCCCGGCGGCGCGGCCAGCACGTCGTCAAACAGCACCGTCGCAGGCGCGGCCAACGTCCCAGGATTGTTGGGATCAATGTCGTGCACCGTCAGCACAACGCGCATCGCCGCCGCAATCGAATCACCGCCACGCCCGCTGCCCGCCGGGTGGGTGGACGACAAATAGGTCTGATGGACGCGGTGCGCCTCGTTGCAGAACAGTTGCGTGGCAAACGCGTACTGATGTCCCGGCGTGGTGGCCAGCGGTGAGCCCGCGGCCGCGCCGTTCACCAGCGCCTGGATGACGCAATTGCTGCCGCTGGGCGAAACGCTGAATCCCGCAATACAGTTGCCGTCACCGACCGCGCCGTTGTAGATGCCGCCGATCGTCCCGCTCGACGCGGCGTTGAACACCACCACGCCGTGCTGCATCATGAGTCCGCCCGCCAGCTCCAGCTTCTCCACATAGCTGACCGTGGCCGGGCCGCCGGCGATCTGGAGCTGGCCTCCCCCGACTGAGATTTTCCCGTTCGGATCGGTCACCTGCCACAATGTGGGATTCAACTGCGCGTCCGTGTAGTTTTCTGCAAACACGGTCACCGCAGTTTTGCTGAACGGCGTTGTCGAAAGGTAAAAGGCCAGCGTGGCTCCATCGCCGAGAAAGTAATCGCGGACGTAAACCACCGGTTCCAGCTCGCCAAGGATGGTGACATCGTTGCGCAGTTCGTCCGGCTGCACCAGCGTCAGCCCTTCCGGCACAAAGTGTGAGTCCTGGTCGCTAATGGTGAAAGTCTGCTGGCCAACGGCCTGGAAGTCGAGCTTGCCCTCGTGCGCGCGATAGGTCGCGCGCGCCATCGTCGTCAGCTCCTGCGCGTGCTCTGTCCAGGTCTTTTGCGGCACGATAGGGAACTGGTTCACCGGGCTCACGTCCTGCGCACCCGACAGGTCCAAACCGCCGGGCAGTACATCGTTGGCCAGCGTCTTCAGCGCGTCGCCCGCCGTGCGCGAAGCAAACGGCGTCCGCACCGGCAATGCATTATGGTCCAGCAGGCACGAGTCATCCATCGCCAGCAGCGTGTAGCGCCACGCCGGGCCTTGGTGTCCCACTCCGAGGTACTGCTGTTCGGGCGCGATGGCCAGGTAGCCGGTGAACAGATTCAGGCCGCTCCCACGCTGTAGGACAACACGTGCGCCGCTGACCGGGACGGTAAAGTCCAGACCACAGTTGACCAGCGACGCCGTCATGGCGGCCGCACGGTTCAGCTTCCGCATAATCCTTGGCAGATGCTCCGCGTCCACCCAGGCGGTGTAATCCTGCTGCCCGCGTCCGTCGTTGTTATCAATGAGAAGGATCATGAATGTCTCCAGAGCAACTAGCGACTAGCAGCTAGCCAAGCACTTGAGCGACTGGCCTTGACCTATGACTGTCATCCCGAGCGAGCGGCCCCGGGTGTGGACCGCCAGTCGAGGGACCTGCTTTTTGTTGGGCCTGCTTCCGAGTTGCTGACTGCTAGTCGCTGGTTGCTGCCTTCAGTACCCTGCCGCGCACTTTGCCGGGAAGTAGCTGCGGTAGCAGAGCACGGTCTCGCCGTCATTGGCGTCGACAGTCGGCAGCGCGTGCAGGCTGGCATGCAGCATGTGGCTGAATAATGGCGGGGCAAACTCCTGCCGAGTCTCGTGCCCGCTAGCCGCCACCTGCAGCCGGGGATAGTAAAAGCACGCTCGCCCGCCGCTGTCGGCTGGAACCACGAACAGCCCAGACCACTCCTGAAAGAAGCTGCTGCCTTCACGGTCCACAAAGGCCATTACCCGCTGCACGCTCATCCCGGGTACAGCTGGATTGGCAATCAACGGCTGCGCCAGGGTCAGCGCCGAGGAAGTCTTCGCCGCCACTCGCGAAATGTTGAAGGTGACGCGCCGAATGTAGTCCACCTGCGTGTTCGGATCGAGCGGTCCCGCCAGATACGTCGCCGGCGCGCCGGCACCCAGATATCCGGTCTGGCCGGTGTAGTCCCCGTCAACTGCCACAATGTCAGACACGTTGAACAGGGCGAGCTGATCTGCGGCCAGAACCAGGGAGCTGGCCGTCGATCCGCTCTGCAGCGGCGATGCCGGAATCGGGTCGCCCCCGGAGCCATCCAACTGTCCCAGCGGCAACGTAGCCAGCGCATTCATCATCTGTGTGCCACCGGCCAGCGCCATCTGCAGTTTGCCCCACGCGGGCAGATCAAACTCCAGGCGCGCCTCCGGCTGGGTGCGATATTGCACCGTGATATTGCCCACCGGTCCGCAGCGCAGGGCCTCGTACTTGGTCGCAGCCGCGCGCTGAAAGTTCTCCACCCAACCCAGGTCGAGCCATGGGGTGGGCGGCGCGTCCAGATTGAACTGCCCTTGCGCCGCGGGATCAAAAGGCGCAATCGGTCCCGACGGCCGGCCCACCGGGGCGATATAGGCCCGCACGGCGCGCGCGGCAGGCGCCATTTGCGAACGCTTGGCGTTTGAAGTGCTCATGTCTGGTTCACCTCGGGATAAAAGAAGACGCTGACGCTCACTTCGCGTCCCAGATACGGCGGCGCGTTGACCAGCGCGCTGAACACCGGCTGCGTCCAGAAGAGGGTCGATCCCAAGTCCACCGCCGCACCGGTACAGTAGTCGCACTTCTCGACCCGCGGTGGCGAGCAGATGGCTAGGATGTCGTTGTCAAGACTCGCCAGGTCGCGGCCGCGATCCCGGTTGCCGTTGGTATCGCTGCCCTTGGTGCGATAGGAGATAACACATTCCATCTCCATCAGCACGCCTGCAGAGGGTTGCACCGAGCGGGCTGCGCCCCAGTGCAGATAGAACGCGTCACACAACGGAGGCGCCGCATTCGGCGGCTCATTTTCCGCCACTACGATTGCCGGCCGGGTCGCTCCGTCAATCAGGATCGTGCGCTGCGGATCCACAGCCACCAGACGGTCGCGGAGCGTAATGTAGAAACTGTCCTTGGTTGCTTGCATGATGTCCTACTCTGTGGCAATAGCTAGGTAGAGGTAGTCGCCGTCAGCGAAGGTGTTGGTGATCACCGAGGTGATGGGGATGAGCCGGCCGCGGCGGACCACGCCTTGCGACCCAGTCAGCCAGCCCGGGATGTCAGTGACGCCATAAGGTTCGGCGGCTGCGCGCAGCGCTCTGGCGCTGAACATGACCTGCCAGCGCCTTCTCCCGTCTGGTTGAGGCGGCATAGGCTGCACTACCACGGGGGCAATTTGGATGTCCTCCGCTGTGGGAGCTGTAATACCCAACTGGCTGCCGGTATCGCCCGTGGAAGGATCAGAGATACGCAGCGTAACCCGTCCGCCGCCCATGGCGCGCAGGCATGCGTCGGCCGTGCGTGCCAGCGCCTGGCGCCGCTCAGGAATCAGGTTGATGGCGGTGTCGGTCTCCGGCATCTCAGCCTACTTTCTGCGCCGCGAAAGGCGCCAGCATGGTCTGCACCGTGTTATCCAGTAACGAGTCGGAAAAGTATTCCAGCCTCATCTGGTTGAGCGTGCCTGCCTTGACATTCAGGGCAGGATTGGCCTGGGCGTTGCGCACAATCTGGGCGCAGGCGAACTTGATGGGATCGGGGATCGGCGCGAACCCCGCGGTATATGTCAGCTCCATTTCGTTGAAGGCCAGACCGAGTGGATTGCCGAGCCAGGTGACCTCGCCCGTGGCGGCGAAGTAATCAAACGTGCTCACGTCTACATCGATCCAGCTTCCGGGCAGTTGGTATGCGGTCGCGAACTGGAGCAGCATGTCTGACAGCGTGGTATCTTCGCCGCGCCGCGGCTTGGCGTAACGGGCCCTGCCCGATACCAGCGGCGAGCTGGCGCCCTGCGCGATGGCCAGTGGCAGGTAGGTAAGCCGGAGGTTGTTGCGCTCGGACGCGATGCGAATGCGCTCCGTGTATTGCGAAACGGCAAAGCTCGGCCGCCGGCAGTAGGTGTTGATCAGTGTTGAAGCCGCCGCTACCAGTGAATCCGGCGTGTCGGCTTCCATTCCATAGCTTTCGTATTCAGAATCGGAGAGATAGTTCATAGATGATTCCGTTCATCACAGCAAAAGTGCTTGCAGCAAGGCATAGGGCTAAACTGGTTAGCCCCAGCGCAGAAGCGGGGGATGAGGTGGCCATCCATCAAAAGTTGTCATCCCGAGCGAGCGGCCTGCTTGGGCCGCGAGTCGAGGGACCCCTATAGAACGGGAGTACGTTTCCCGATAGGGTCCTTCGACTCCGCACGAGTCCGCGGGCGGGCTCGTGCTCCGCTCAGGATGACAAACACGCAGCGGGAACAAGGATCGGTCGCAACTTGGCCGCTGCATGTGTCTCACATTGTGGTACTACCGGTCGACGACGACCTTATAGTGTGCGTAGGTGGCGCCCTTCACCACTACGCCGCCGAACTTCACCACCACCATTTGCGAAGCCAGCGAACTCGGCGTGCCCAGCCTGAAAACCCGCGGATTTGGGTCGGTGAGCCAGTGATATTCGATCATGTCTTCGCTGACGATATAAGCCGGCAGTTGCTGCCGAGCCGCTGCCCGGCGTGCCGGTGTAGGGAATCGACCAATCCGGAATCAGCGGCAGTTCGCCTGCCTGCGTGGAGAGCGTCTTGACCACCAGGCCGCCCGCTACCTCGGTGCTCGACAGCACCACGTTGAACTCCGTCTTCATCTCGCGGTCAATCAGATCGAGCAGCACCGGATTGCTGTAGATGGCCGTCGGCCGCACCTCATAGTTGCTGTTGGCCACCATCTGCGCGATCGTGGACTTCAAGCCGTCCACGATACTCGCGGTGGTCGCAATCGTGGCGACGTTGCCTCCATCGTTGATCTGCCCGGCCGCACCGTAATACTGCGGCGTGGTCGGATTGCTCAGCGACGTGTCGTTGCCGTTCCACAGCGCAACATCGTGCGTGCGCAGCAGGCCTTCGACGGAGTCGGCAAGGTCCTTCGCCTGCAGGTAGGCGAACTGGCTTTGCTGCGAGCCGACCTCGATGTCGAACACGTTGTAGTTGATCTGCGAGACGAGGCATTTCAGTGGCAGGCTCCTCTCCACCCGGGTGGGCGTGGCCAGCACGGGAACGATGTTTCGCGGATCGACAAAGGCTTGCGCCGCCGTCAGTGCGGGAATAGCCGTCTCTTCGAAGAAACGGGAGGGATGACCGGTAGCCGGCACCTGCTTGATGCGCTGGCCAAATGGCCCGCGCCGCCGCACGATGTCGGTGATTTCGGTGTTGTACATATCGACTTCGATGGCGCCGGGACCCATGTAGTCGGCCGCGGCTTGTAAGTTGACGAATTGTGCTTTCATGATTTTCCTTTCGAAAGGGAGTGGGGAATAGGGATAGCAACTAGCAACCAGCGACTAGCAACTAGTGCACGAAGCCGTCGGCAAACGCACTTCCAGGAAATGCCTGCCGGACGAAGGTTCCAGCCGGATCGATGGATGGTCGGCTTTCTACTAGTTGCTAGTTGCTAATTGCCAGTTGCTTTTTCGGGAATGGGCGTAGCTGCCACCGGCTACGCGAGAATGCCGGCTCTCGCCAGTTCGGCCTTCACCGCGATGCGCTGCTCGATGCTGAGCCCGGCCAGCGCCTTCTCGATGATGGGCGTCTCAATGAGCGCGTCGCCCTCGACGCCTTGCTTGGCGAGCAGCGCGCTCACCATCGGCGACAGGGTCTTGCGGCGCGCCGTGGCAGCCTGCGCCTTCAGGTCGTGATTGGTTTTCTCCAGTTCAGCCATCTTCGTACGCAGCGCGGGGTCGCTCTGCGCGCTGGCCTGCAGATTGCCGTCGTCCACTGCAGCTATGATGCAGTCGATTTTGGCGTGCAGCGAGGCAAACTGGCTGTCGAGGTTGTGCAGCGCGTCAGCCAGCGATTGCGTGGCCTGCGCCATCTGGTCGGCGAGCTCCGGGGTCCCCGACAGGCGCTGGGTCTGCGCCTGGTGGGACGGAAGTGCCGTCTTCTCGGGAGTCGTGTTTTGTGTTGTTTCCTGGTCCATATGTGTCCTCTTACTATGTGGGATATCGTCTCGCAGGGCGAGCCGGAGTTGATGCGGTTGTGGTGGCGAAGACCGCGGGTGCGGTATCAGGTGCGTGCCATGTCGGCGGTCTGACAGTTGCACCGGAGACGACGGCCAGGCCGCCGCCCCGGAGGCGCTGTTCTAACTGGCAGCTTACGGGCTCATGTCGTCCACTTCTATCCATGTCTGCGGATAGGCGGCCTTGTCGCGGCGCAGCACCGCCGCTCCGGTAAAGGTGAACGCGGTTGCCGTCCAGATTCCCGCGCTCTGGTCGGGGATTTCGATCCTGGTGATCTCGTAAGACATGCCCAGCGTTGAGCCCGGCGCGTCAGCCTGCGCGCGTATCTCGTTCACCACGTCGGGGAAATCGTGCGCGAACAAGTATCCGCTGACCGCGAGCTGGCCCGTCGCTGCGGGCGCCCCACCCTTGCGGCCCGCGGTTGGCGACAGGGCGGCATGCAGCGCCACAATGTTTGCCTCGGTGATGATGCCGATCTTACGTCTGACATCGTGGGAGTCCAGCGAAGGTGTGTAGTCCAGCGCCATACCGAGCAGCGAGGGCAGGGCCGCATCCGCGGCGCCACGCGTCAACATGACACGATGGCCTTGCGCTCCCTTGGGAGCGCGCTGCGAGGCAACGCCGACCAGCGTGAGCACGCCGCGAAATGGCAACCGGTTGGGATGGCCGGCGACATCGGGCATGGACAGCGCCATGGCTTCAAGTTGAAGGTTCATAATGTTCCTCGTGTGGCAGTTGGCATTTAGCACTTGGCGGTTGCCAACTAGTGGTGAGCGAAAATAAGGGCTGTCATCCCGGGCGAGCCCCCGCGGTGCGGACGACCCCGCCGCTCGGGATGACAAAGTCTTCTGGCGAATAGCGAACAGCGAAGAGCGGCAGGGTCACTCCATCCCCGGTGCGTCGGACATCCCACCTTGTGGGAGTGGAGGCAGGCCCCGCATGCGACGCACCTCGTTCACTGTCAGAACGCCGCAGCCAAGCAGGATCTGCTGGATCTGTGCCTGCTCAAGCTCGTTCGGCGCGTCCACGTCGGTAAAGACGAACTCCAGGTCGTCCCAGCCCAGCCGTTTGCCAATCACGTCTCGGGTAAGGTGTTCGGCGACGAGGCGCGCCACCGGCACTACCGCGGTGCGAAACGCGTCGTCATACTGCGTGGTTGCGGTGTTGCGATTAACGTCGCGCTCCAGGCCCAGCAGCATGGGCGGCAAATCGAACGCGTCGGCGATGATGCGAATCAGAAATTCCTGCCATTGCAGCCGCAAGTCGGCGTCGGTGCCGCCGCTGAAGCGCAGTACCTCGGGCTTGGTCTCGACCGAGAGGATCGGCACCTTGCCCGTGCCTTCAATCTCATCCTGCCACCAGCGGATGAGCCGCTCATGGTGCGTGGGGCTCAGGTTCTGCAGCCACAAGGCATACTGCACCACGGTGTTGCTGGCCAGGCGCGAGGCGAAGCGGTGCGCGCACAAGAATTCGTGAATGGTTTCGAACGCTACCTCCAGCTTGCCCAGCCCAAACGGAGTGTGCGTGCGTGGGTTGAGCCGGATGTACGACAGCTCTTCGTCGGCCAGCGTGATCTCGGCATTGGGCGTGAACGCGCCCGTGGCCTGCACATAATGCGGCGACGCCGGATTCCCGTCCCAGTCGGTGCGGATGCGAACGCTGGCTCCGTCCACCGGCCACAGCACCAGGGGCCGCTCGGCATCACCGGTCAGGTCGAGCTCGATGGCGCCGAAACCCCCGACCAGCACGTCTTCCAGCACCTGCTCGATCATGGAGCGGAAGGAATCTTCCGGATTCGGCTGCTCGAAAGTGAGGGTAAGCGTGGCAATGCGCGCCGTCGCGTCGGGCAGCTCGTCGAGCGCGCGGCCGCGCCGCGGCTGTATGCGCCACCGCATCCCGGCGATGCGGTCCTTAATTGTGTTGATGGCCTTGCGCGCGATCGGCATCTCGGCAAAGCGCCGCAGATTAACCGGCGTGGGTTTAGGCATCACTCCGGCACGCACCAGCGTGGGCGCCCCCAGAGTGAATATGGTCGGAAGCGGCACCGTCTTACGTGCGGGTTCGGAGGTCGCGGCTTCCAGCGCAGTTGGAAAGAGCGTCCCAGCCTTTTCCGCAGAGCGGACAGGGTTGGAGTTGAATAGGGTGCCCCACCCTTTTTCGCCTGGCGAAAAGGGTGGGAAATGGCGCAGTGCGCCGCGCAACGTGTTTCGCATGTTCATGGGTTTTGTCCCTGAATAGAAAAGCGCTCCGGAACGGAGCGCGGGTGAAACTAAGACACCAGTTGTCAATGCAAATTTGGTCTTGGAAGTTTGGGTCAGGCTGTGCGCAGGGCCGGGCCGGCACGCCGTTTCCGGTTGACCTTTCTGATCGCGCCGCTTTTCGCGCCGGACGACAGTTCGTCCGCCGGCATCGGCGGGTTGTTCTTTCCGGCCCGCCTCAGAATGCGGAGCGTCTCCGCACGGTCGGCGTGGCGGGCCCGCTGGAGGAAAAACTCCTCCGTGCGCAAAGCGGAAAGCTTCTCCGCCACGGCAACATTGATCAATTGATTCAGAGCCACGCCTTCCGCTTCCGCAACCTTGCGCGCTTCCTCTAGCAACGAGGGTTGCAAACGCAGAGCGAAATTACTTTGCTTCATGGTTTCAATCTCCTGATGTGCCGCAACGCCCCCATCGGCGATAACAAAGCGCAACGGAAGGCTCCCTCAATCACCCCGAAATGACGCTGGTTGAACGTAACAATCGCGGCCCCCCCTCCGTTGATGGCCGTCTCCAGGACCATGTCGTCATCAGGGTCCGGCAAAAAGGGACGCCAGCGGAAGGCCAGCCGCACCGGTCTGGCTACCGCCGCAATATCGTCCAGCACGCTCTCCACCTCGTGCCTGCGCAATCCGCACGCCGTCAGTTGCTCCGGTCGCGTCAGCACCGCCTCGTACTCGAGAAAAAGCGGAACCGAAACCAGCAGCTCAAAGCGCTCTTCCAGCGCACTCAACAGGAGTTGGTGGGAAGCACCTCGGCTGCTACGAAACGCAGCAACCATCACATCGGTGTCGAGCACGTAGGATACAGCCCTCATGATGATATCGCAGGCAATATTGCCACTTCAAACTACCCGTCCCGCGATCTCTACAACCTCAACTCCACCCGCGCCCGCTCGGCGATGGCCGGCATCTCGCTGACTTGCGCCACCGCGATCGCACTGCCGTGCAGCGTCGCCAGGGCGAAGGCCACACCTTCGTCCTCCAGATCCAGTCCGTCTTCGGTGACGGCCCTTAGGTCACTGATCGCGCCTTCGCCTTTCAGGATCCCGTCCCGCAGTCCGGGATAGCTGAACGCCAGCACCTTGGCGGCGTTCACGTCGGTCGCCAGCGAGACTGCGTGGAACATGTGAACGGTCCCGTTCCCGCGATACCCGCAGTCAATCTTCATCGGATCGCCCGGCGTATACTGCGCCGCAGGAATGTCTTTGCGCATTTGCGGCAACTCCCACACGCCCGCGTTCACGAACGCATCGCGCATGGCGTTGTAAATAGCGCGACGCCCCGTGGCCTCGCGCGTCGCTGCGCGTCGCTCGGTTTCCAGATACGCCTGCGCCAGCTTGCCCATCTCCGCGGCCGGAGACTCGGTCAGGACCGCGCTCATCGGCGCCAGCTCCAGCGCGCCCGAAAACGATTCCTGCATCAGCCCCAGCAGCCACTCGCGCCGCGACATCGGCCCGCGATAGTTGATGATCTCCGGCGCTCGCGACTGCAACAGGCGGCGCAGCTCGGCTTCGTACGACTCCATCAGCGCGATGTCAACTTCCGGATCAAGGCAGCGTGCGCGCCGCCAGTCGCGCGTGAAACGAACATCGGTGAAAGCCTCCCCTGAGCCTGTCGAAGGGCCGCCATCTCCTTTCTCCAGCAGCACGACGCCAACATTGACGAACTCCCCCTTCACCACGTCAGGCACGTAGCGCAAGAGGAAGAAATCGCATTGTTTGAAGGCAGCCATTAGCCGTTAGCCGTCAGCCATCAGCAAAATCAATCTGTCATCCCGAGGAGTCGAGGGACCCCTATACTGGCAACCCCGCTCGCGCTTTTTGTAGCTCCTTACTGCACCAGCGTCAATGACCTCGCCGCGCGCTTGTTCGTCTCCTTCGGGTTCAGCATCGCGCCCACCCGTTCCTGGACCCCAACTTTCATCTCAAGGAACCTTTCCGCGCAACCGCGGGGAATCAGTCCGAGATCGAAGGCCAGATACATCAGATAGTCCAGCGAAGCCAGCGCACCCAGGGCGACGTTGCCATACCAGCGTTCGGCGCCCTCGTTGCCCGAGCTGCCGCAGCCTCGGGCGATGTCGCAGGCGACCTCGGTGCTGGCCCGTCGCATCTCCGCCGCCAGACGATGGTGCGCGAGCCCGGGGTACGAGT
Source organism: uncultured Acidobacteriaceae bacterium (assembly GCA_963703645.1). Taxonomy (GTDB): domain Bacteria; phylum Acidobacteriota; class Terriglobia; order Terriglobales; family Acidobacteriaceae; genus Bog-257. The sequence continues at coordinate 94,904 of CAVPFD010000035.1, read as the reverse complement.
CCACCAGTGCGTGCACCCAGTGGTTCAGTTCGTGCGCCTGCCTCCCGGCATCCAGTGTCCAGAAATCCTTCATGTCCTCCACCTCATTCTCTTCTTTCTCCGTACTCTCTGTGCCTCTGTGGTGAACACTAATTCACCACTTCCTTCCAGTTCGGGAAAGGGTTCCGCGATGAGTTCTTGAAGTCGAGAATCAGCTCGCGCACGCGCGCACGCCGCACCAGCAACCGCGAAAGCAACCGTTCCAGTTCGTCGCTCGCTGAGCTGTACCACTCCGGCGGTATCTCTTCGGCCAGCGGCCACAGCGAGCTCTCAGGGAAAGCTCTCGATGCGGCTCAGCCACGGCTCGAAGCTGTCCCACGATGTGATACATGCATAAACGTCGTTGCGCCCGAAGACGCCGCGCAACGGCGCGTCGGGAAAATTCCACTCGCCGGCGTTGAAGCAATACCCCTGATCGATGAAGCTGGCGGTGAACTTGCGCTCGCGCGACAGCTTCCAGAAGGCCGCCTGGCGCCCGTTGGCGTTGCACGTCCATTTGTCCAGCGCCAGCGCGCCGGCAAAATCGGCCAGGTTGCGCACCCGCGGCATCATGTTCTCCGGCAGGTAGTCCCACACCTGGCCGTCGAACGGCGACACCACATAGCGCGAGCCGAACGACAGACCCGCGGTGAACATCATGCGCTGGCCGCCCATCTCGATGCGCAGGTCGGGCGTGCGCTCCACCAGCCAGGGATGCACATCCACCACGGCGACCGCCGGCATGGGCAGGCCGATCATCTCGCCCAGCCGCGTGCCCAGCCAGTCGTTGACCAGCACTCGCGTATGCTGTGGATTGTTTTGAAACTTTACCACGTAGTAGCAGCCATCGGCGCAGCGCATGAGATGGCTCTGCGCGCCGCCGCGCATCCTGCGTACGTGTTGTACCGCCTGGACCAGCAAGAGACCCGTTTTCCAGTGGTCAGTGGCTAGTGGTTAGTGGCCAGAAAAGTTCTGCTTCTCTAGCCACTAGCCACTAGCCACTGGCCACTAGCCACTTCCCCTGCCGGGAGCGACAGGGCGGTCTCTACCACAGTGTAGGAAACCGCCCACGATCACCCCAGCAAGCGCAAAACCGGCGCTCGCCGGGGACCCCGACCACGGCCATCGCGGCCGTACTTCACGGCCATCGCCTCCGCGTCGCTTACAACGCAATCCGAGGGGACGACGCGAGCGAAACATCGCAGCAGTTTCCGCGTCAATCCTAACGCGGAGGCGCCGCGATTGCGCCGTCATAGGTCACACAAGCGTGTGAGGTGGAAGCCCGGAGGACGGGAACTGATTAGCCCACCGCGGAAGCGGTGGGTGGCGGGCCCCTACCCCTGTCCAGAGCCCCTGGGGGCGACACCAGCCAGAGTGCCGCCCTGCCGGGGCTCGCCATATTAGAGACGACGCGTACCCAGCGCTTCCGCGCGGGGCTAATCAATGTCGTCCCGTGGAGCGGGACTTCGCGTCACGGGCTTACGCCGCTAGCGCCGCAACCGCTGGCTCTTTTTCCGTATCCGGAAGCGTGACTCGGCACTCAGCGCGCACCGCCTGCGCGATTGCCATGGCCATCACCGTGTCGTCGTGCGCGCCCGCCGCCGCCGCGCATTTGCCTTGCGCATCGCGGACAAAGCTGCGACATTCCTGCAGCAGCCGGTGGCTGAGGAACAGATCTGTCATGTTCGCCAGCATCGCCTCAAGCCGGCTTAACATGGCTGGGCGCGTTTGTTTATTGGTTTCCCACCCGGTTTTGTCGCCGCCGGGATACAGATTCTGGTAGCCGCATTCCAAGGTGAGAAAAGCCAGCACCGACTCACCCTGGTTGTTGCGTTCCACCGCCACAAACGCGTGGTTGTACTGTTGCGCCAGCACCGCAACCTTGGCGGCAAGCTCGCGCGGCGTGTAATGCCCCAGCAATTCGGCGCACTGCGTTCCTTTCTCCACTTCGATGACCTGCGCGCACGCGTTGTCGCCATGAATGCCGCCGCCCGCAGGATCCACCCCGATGATGTATTTCTTCCCTGTCACCGGCGGAAGGAAGTACAGGAGGCGGCCATTCTCTCGGTCGTCGCAATACTGCGGCGGTTTTTTCAGTTCCTTGTCTAGCTTCTCCACGTCGAACATGCAATCCCCCGAAGTCAGGAAGCAGGTCTCCGGATTCTCGGCGTACTCTTCCGGAAAGCGGTTGCGGAACTGGCTGCGCATCTCGCGCCGGAAGGCGATCTGCGCGGGATTGAGCCCGTGCTTCGTCATCAGCTCGTGCTCTTCCTCAGTAAAGTTGACAACCTCGAGCTTGCGCTCGTAACTGCCTTCCCACCACCAGGGAAAGAAGTGCTGCACGTAACCGGTCTCGGGCGCGCTCTGCCACTCTTCATAGAAGGTGCCGCCGGCGCCGCTGGGCGTTGACTCCAGAAAGATCTCGCCGTCGGGAGGCACGGCAGCGCGCAACGCCGCCAGCGTCTCGGCCACATCGTGCGGCCAGCGGGCCACCTCCGAACAGTGCAAATTCTGGATGGTCAGCCCGCGGCCGGCACAGCGGTCCGCCGCACTTTCCACGCGATACTCGCTGTCCAGCTTGGGAAAGATGATCTGGCGGACGTTGGCGCGTGAGGTGCTCAGCGCGCTGTGACTTCCACCACTCCGGCAGGTTCGCCAGGAAGCGGTGCACGATGCGAAATATTTCTTCCGCCGATTGCTGATCGTGCGCTACCTGTACGCTCAGCGTTCCCGGCTGCAAAATAGTGTGCAGGAAAAACCGCGCCGCCACGTAGGTCGTGATTCCCACCTGGCGCGCCTTCAACACGATGTTGCGTTTGCCCGCGTTGGAATCAACCTCCTGCTGCACGCGATTGAGCCTGAGCTTGCACACATGACGCTTCTTATTACGGACTCTTAGCAGTCGTTCCATTGCTCGCTGCCGCACGCCCGGTAGCCCGTCCTCGACAGGATGGATGATCACTTCGGAAAGATGTGCGCCGAAGGCTTGCAGCTGCTCGACCGTCACCTCCTGGTCACGGCTGGGAAAAATGACCGCGCCGGTTGCTGTCTCCCAGCGCTGGTCGGTGTCTGGTGGTTTCTTGGATGTTCGAGAGCCTTTCTTGTCTTCGGCCGTGAGTTGGTGTGTCTCTACGTCCGGATTGCTGGTTGACTCGGTTACTACTTCTCCGGTTGCTGGGATTGACATGTGCGCCACTCCGATGACGCAGCCCCGGAAGAAGTGGTCAGTGGCTAGTAATCAGTGGCTAGAAAGCGTCGACTTATGCGTCGGGCGTTTTGTTCTAATCACTAGTCACTGGCCACTAGCAACTGCTTTGAGGCTTGCCATCACTGTGGCCGGAGCCGTGGTGCGCCGGCCTTCCCGGCAGGGGTCATCACAACACTCCCACGTTGTGGGACTTGTCATCTCGGATGTAAAAGGCCGTCCCACACAACCGGGATCCCCCATTACGCGCCGTTGTTGCGCGTAATCGGGTGGCGGAGTGGGAGGACAAGTCCGGATGCCCGCTGCCTCAAGAAGGATGTGGATGTTGAAACTCAGTGGTTAGGGGCTAGTGGCCAGTGGCCGGTTGCCAGTTAAAGTTGAGTGCGAAACATTGTGGTGCAATGTTCGAACGCCGAGCCCCGAAGGGGCGACTTCGCCTTGAGCCCGGGGCGCGAGCCCCGGGTTATAGCTTCACTTGAACCCAAGAATCACTCAATGCAGGGTTCATTGGCGAGATACTCAGACGCCTTCCGATGTTCCCAAGAATTGGGGTCGGTGCTTGCGACAAGTTTCTTCAGCGCCTCTATGCTCCGTGGCGTGTTTAACCTGTGCAGGGCTAGCGGGGCGTATCGGTGTACCCATGGGGTCATCGGCAAAGGTCAACAGCGTATCTTCCAGAGATTTCGGCGCAACGGCGGCCAATACAAACGCCGCCTCCAGACGCTTAGCTGAATCGGTAGAGCGGAGTTGACGTGCCCAAGGCTGCAGCAACTCTGGGTCAACTGGCGTCTCGTTTACTGTGATAGTGAAGTTTGCCTCAGCCTTGACCCCGTCGGGCCATTCAGGACGACCATCGGCATAAAACGGGCGACCACGTGCTACCTGCACGGTGTATGTTCCCGGTGCGTTTAGTCTGTTGAAGATGTTTAACACGTAAGATTCGGTGTGCTCCTCACCCGGCTGAATTACTGTGTTGCGCTTCCCGCACAGGATGCTAATTGCACCACCCTGTTCGGTGTTTTTCTCGCAGGTAGGTGCTTCGGTGTGCTTGTCGCCAGAAACGCTCGGCGAAAAGCCCCAACAACCCGGAAGCAGACTATGAGGGTCCCCGAAGTAGGCCGTCTCAGCTTTCGAGCTGTGGTTCACAACGTGAAAATGAAGAATGATTGGCTCTCCAAGAGCAAAGGATGTCTTTTCGAGATAGAACTGTCCCGACATCTGTCCCAGCGCGACTGAGGAACAGGACAACCAGACCGCAAACAGGAGACTTCTGCCCACCATTAGAATTAGACACCACTTACGGCAAGTTTGAAGCGTCATTGTTGATAACAGACCATTACACAACCGATCCTAAAACAGAGATTGGGTCGCCTTCGAGGGCACGGCGCAGCGGCCGTCTACATGCCGCGCCAAGTGCGCCGTGCCCGACAGTGGCTAGTGGCTAGTGGTCAGTGGCTAGAAGAACCGCTGCCAACGCCGGGGTTTTCTCTAGCCACTAGCCACTAGCCACTAACCACTAACCACTGTTCTACTGCACCGTCTGGCAATAGAACGACACGCCCTTCACCTGCTCGCCGCTGCCGGCGTTGAAGGTGAGCTTGAGGGTGTCGGCGTTGGCCAGGTTTTCGCTGCCGGCATTGCCGTAGCTTTGCCCCGCCTGAAAGCCGTTTCCGGCGATGATCGCGCTCGCATTGATGATTTGCGAGTTCAGCGACGCCGGGGTCAGCACTTCAATGTCGCTGCTCACACTCTGACTGGCGCTGGTGAAGGCGGCATAGGCCACGGTCGTCGAGCCCAGCATCCATTTATATGTAATTGAGGTGCTGCCGCTGACGGTGTGCTGCCACTTCGCCCAGCAGTGCGCGCCCGTGCCCACGCTGAACGTCCCGGCCGGCAGCGACGCGCTATACACGGTCTGGTCGGCGCTGTTGCCGGTCAGTGTTGCGGTGTTGCCTTGCATGGTGCCGCTGACAAGGTGCAACGTCGTGGGACTTCCTCCCAGTTGGGAATACTGCACCTGCGCGCAACTGGGGGCTGATCCCACATTGTCAGATACCTGAAACTGGTTTATGCCGCAGGCCCCGGTGCCCGGAATCGCCGGCTTGTTGCTGAGATCGTTATAGCTCCCCGAAGTCGCGACCGTCGCCAGCGCCGGCTTGTTCAGGATCTGCGCCACCCCCGAGCTGGCGTTCCAGTCGCTGTTGACCTGCGCAGCGCCACATCCGTTGCACGTAGTAACGTTCAGCGTCCCGACGGTTGCCGTCGTCGAGTTCACGTCGGCGGAATAAATTTCATCCCAACGATAACCGGGGTCGCCGATCCAGCGCGTGCTGTTGTCGCCGCTGACCTTCGCGGGAATGAACTCCCACTGCTGCGTGTTGGGCACGCCGCCGGGAAAGGCGTAGGTCATCTTGGCGAACAGCTCCGGCGTTTGCCCGTACATCGCGCGGTTGGGCATGCGGAAGCCTATGCCTCCGATGCTGATGTCGGTCGAGGTGCCGCTGGCGCCAACCAGCGTCTCGTTCGAACTGGTGGTGCCGAAGACCTCCGTCAGCACGCCGTTGCCCGAGTGCGGCGACTGCACAAAGGTATTCAGGTCGAGGGTGAACGCCTGGCCGGAGTAGAACGCGCCCGTCGGACCGTAGTAGAACGGCACCTTATTCATGTTGATCGCAGTGGTGGTGCGATTGTTCACCGTGTCGTTCACCGCGTTGACGTAATTCTGCGTGTAGAAGTTGCTGACGCTGATGTACGGCGTGGTGCCAGCGGTTCCGTTCACATATTTAATGATGTCGTTCACGCCGTTGCGGCCGAAGGTGTAGCCGCCGATGATGAACAGGCTAGGCTGCGCGCCGTTCTGGCCGCTTTCGTCGATGGTGATCAGCGGGTCCTGGCCGCTGATTTCCTCCTCCGTCTTGAAACCGAGGATGGTCAGCGTGCCCGACTGGCCGCCGTTGAGGCGCACCAACGACGTGGTGTTGGAGTCGCCGCTCAGGCCGTGCACCACGGCCATGCCGGCAAGATTATTGAAGTTGAATCCGTAGCGGCCGGCGCTGTTGGTGGTAATGTTGGCGATGTCTGACGGTGTGGCACTCGCCCCGGTGAACAGGATGTTGTCAAGCTTGCAGCCGCTCACCTCAATGCCGCGCAGGAACGACGTCTCGCCCATGTTTTCGATGTTGAAGCAATTGCCCGCCGTCTGGTTGGCGCCGTTGCCCATGACACGCAGGTTCTCGAAGCCGCCCCAGTGCCACCACTGCGCGGTAGAGCCGATGCCGGTGCCGACGGTGGAAGTCGCGATCAGGTCGGCGTTCAATCCGTTGTCCGCAGTTAGAATGGTGCCGTGATTGGTCGAGGTGCTGGCGCCGACGAGCCGCGCGCCAGGAATCGCGATGATTCCCGCCGTAACATTATTGTTGCCGTTGTTGTAGGTGACGGTGCTGGTGATGGTGTAGGTAGTGGCGGCCAATTGCAACGTGACCGAATCATAAAGGATGAAGCCCGGGCCGGTGTAAGGGGCGGTGCGATCGTCAATTACGGTTCCCAGCACCGCACCATTATTATAGGCAGCGTTAATCGCAGCCTGGATGCTGGCATACTTGCTGACCAGGAATTCCACCCCGGGGATGCTTTGAAAGCTGAGCGCGCCGGCGGCTGTCACCTTCGCGTTCACGTCAATGCTTAGCGCCGCGTTCCCGGCTATGTCGAATTCAACAGGTATGTTCGAGGACCGGCCATGCGCATTGCTGAGCACGGCATTGCCCAGCGAATCTTTGCTGCCTGACACGTTGCTGGGGTCGTATTCAATGCTGTCAATGTAGACCTGGCTCCCGGCATTGAGGATGCCAAGAGCATTCGGCCGGCCACACAGGAAATTGCCGATTACATCGTTGACCTGGATGTCGTGGCTGGCAGCGTCAATCTGCAAGGCATAGGCGTCATTCCCGGTTACTGCATTGTTCGACCAGCACAGCGGCAGGAAGCCGTTAATTTGAACATCACTGGAGCTAAGGATCTTGACCGCGCTCTTGGTGGCATAGGTCGGGTTCCAGTTCTGTACGGAGACGTTGTAGCTATTCTCAATAATCAACCCATAGCCGTCCGCGGGACTGACGCCGTTGCTATAGGAAGCGCCCTGATACTTCAGGTTGCTGACCGCCACGGCAGCGCAATTCTTGATGTGGATGCCGTCAGCCGTCTGGGTCCCGCCGCCAGACTGCATGTCAATCCATCCGCCGGTCACGGTATTGTTCAAGCCGCAGGTTGGATTCCCCGGACTGGCGCCTTCCAGCATGATGTTGGCCGCCTGAAAGCCCGCGGGAGCGGCATTGCCGGAGTTCAGAATGGCTACGTTGGAATCCGCGATCCCCTGCGCCATCCCGACATGGGGAGCCAGGCCGCTGTTCAGCGTGCTCATGTTCAGCCAGATACAGCTCCCATCGGTAACGACTGCACCGACGGTTTGCGGAAATGCCGGACTCGAGCCGGCTGTGGTGCAATTTACGTTCACGCTATAGAAATAATAGTTGCCCGCATTGATGGAGCTGTTCGGCTTGATCAATGATGGACTGACGAACGTGGTGGTGGCCGACCAGTCGGGAGGGATGCGGCCATCGTGGTAAATACCGTGTAACCCGCTGCGGTTGACATCGGGCCCGTTCAAAATAATGCTCTCTCCGATGGCGTGAATGCCATTGCCGGCGTTCAGGTCCAGCTCGAAGTCTCCTTCCCCGACCGGAGCCGAGCCAATCAGCAGTCCATCGCCGCCATTGTTGTTGAACATGAGGCGGCCCGACCAATAGCCGGCGCCGGGCGCGATGGCCCCGGTGTAGCGGAAGTGGTGAACATGAACGTCGCGGATCAGGTACCCGCTCCCACCGTTGGCGGTAAACAGGAAACCAATCGTCCCCACGCTATTGCCATTCAACTCCAGGTTTCTCCACTGGCTGCCACTCGATGACAGGTCTTGAATCAGGGGGCACGCCGCTCCGGAAATCAGCGCCGTGCCGGTCCCGGTGCCCGGCGTGTAGCTGTATTCCCAGACGCTGCCTTCGTTGACGACCGGTGCGAGGGAAGTGACGTTGATGCCGGGACAGCCCTTCAGCGTCATCGGCATGCCCGGCCAGATCACGTGAAGCGCTTTGTTCTCCATGATGGTCGCCGAACCGGGGACGGCCAGTTGCGCTGCGCTGAAGCCGCGCAGATCAACCGTAGCTCCCAGCGGCGCAGCCGCGATCGCACCATTGGCCGCCACCGACCAGTCGGCGCCGGGATAGGCCGCGGCGTTTACCACTCCGTTCAGCGTCTGCGCCGTCAGCGTGGTCGCTGCCACACTATTCGGCGTGACGTTGCCGATGGGAGGCGGCGAGGCCAGATTGCCGCCCCCTGCATTGGCATCAACATACGACTTGTTGGCCGCGTCGGTGGAGTTCTGCGGCGTCGGCACTGCGGGTGAGACGCTGAAGGTCTGCTTGCCGCTCCATGTGTTGGCTTGCCCCAGCAGCTGCGTGCCGCCGGGGTTGTTGTCAACATACGACTTGTTGGCCGCGTCGGTCGGGTTCTGCGGTGTCGGCACCGCAGGTGACGCGCTGAACGTCTTGGTTCCAGTGATGGTTTGGGTGCTCGCCAGGCTAACGTAAACCGAGTCAGCAACGTCGCGCGTCAGGAACTGAGCCGCCTGTTGCGCAGGAACAAGCTTGCTGCGAATGGCTCCGATGGTCGTGGTCTGGGTGTTGGGGACGACCCAGATTTCAGTCTCGGTCGTGCCATCGTCAAGTTTAAAGATGGCGCGGTAATACGAGCCCGCCGGACTGGCGCCAGTGTTGGGCGCAAGGCTGGCGTTGAACCCGCCTTGCGCGTCGAGCGTCACCAGCAGCGAGCCGGGCGAAACCGCCTGTCCCGCCGCCGTGGTGAACGCCTGCCACGAAACCAGCACCGTGCCATGCGCGGGTGAGCCGTCAGCGCGGTATACCGTGTCGCTGATCTGACACAATGTGGGAGCTGGCGCCTTCGTGCCGGCAACGACCACGCGCGGCAACCAGATCGCCAGGCTAAGAGAAATCAGGACAGTAAAAAACCGCCCGGTCAGGCGGTTGATCTTCGGCATCATGTGTGCCTCTCTATATTGGAACGGAATTCGCGTTGTTCGCAGGCCATGGTTCGTCGCCTGCTACCACAGAATGAAGAGATGACGTTTTCTACGAGGGTCTAAGTAATTATAGCGGCTGTTCAACCTCGGTCATGTTTGACGTGGAAGTGGGTTGTATCAGGGCGCGACTTTAGTCGTGCCCTGATACAACGATGAGCGATCCGTTCTTGCGAATAGCGAATGGCGAAGAGCGGCTTTCTTACCGCCGCTGCTCCGCCGCTTCATAGCTGCGGATGAACTCTTCCACGCTCTGCACATAGACATCGGCGAAGTCCACCACCCGGCGACGCCGCTGGATCATCTCCATAGCGTCATCAGCCGCGAAGCCGAGGGCGCGCAGCACCGCGAGCGTCATCATGGGAGCGCGGTGCACCCCGGCAGCACAGTGGATGAAGAGTCTCGCCTCAGCATCGTCCAGCGCCGCCAGCGCGAAGTCCACCCCGCGCTGAAACAGCTCCGGAGGTTTCGGCCGGAAGTCGTCGTCCGTCGGGTTCCAGAGTACCTTGACGCCGTAAGGAGCAGCCAGGCGGGTGTCGTCCCATTCGATCTGCATGTCAATGATGTGGGTGACGCCGGATTGCACCACCTCGATCATTTTTTCTTCCGTCCAGATACCGCCACCCACCGCAATGCGGTCGGTCAGCCAAGTCATGTCCATTCCCCGGCAGCTCCTCGTTGGAGCTGCACGTTGCTGCGGCCAGCCAGCTCCCACTCGCCATTTTACAAGGTGAGGCGAAAATGTCGCCGCCGCGCTCCGAATGTGGAGTGCAGAATTCGTGACGGCAGCGCCGCAGGAGCATGTGTCACAGCTCCAATCAGCGTTGAGCGATCAACCAGCGGCCGAACTTCGGGTCAACTTAGCCGCGAAGCGGCGGCACCAGCCCTTCAGGGACTTCAGGGACGGCAGAATAAACACGGACTTTCAACCGCGCGCTTCTTTCAGTTTCAGCGCGCCCTTGTTCGCTTCCAGAAAGCCGCGCAGCTGCTCACTCTGATCCAGCAACTTCATCCATTGCTCGTAGTAGAGCGTGACCGGAAAGCGCCCCAGACCGTACACGCTCCCGCAGCCTTTGGCGCTCACCTTGAATGTCAGGCCGCCGCCGTTGCTCTTCGGGACTTGTTTTTGCAGCTCTGCGAGTTGGGCTCTCAATTCCTCGTAACTTGGTTCGGACATTTGTATTTCACCTTTCTGCAAATGGATTCTCGAAACAGATGCTGTGGCGAATATGCCTTTCAAGCCAGCAAACCTTCGATCCCGAGGGACGCCGTTTTCCGAGCCGAACCAAACGGTTAATCGAACTCCAGGAATGGCGTCCCTCAGGACCAAGGGCCCGTGGGGCGAACTCTGAACTCACCACAGAGGCACAGAGTGTTCTCTTTTTTCTCCGTGGTGCCTCCGTGATTTCCGCGGTAAGGCAACTTGTTTTCACTACGGAGCACCCGGAGTGCACGGAGAACCTGGGGAAAAAGAACTCTCTGTGGTGAATACGCTTTTCAAACGCCCCAAAATCAAAAACCCAGCCATTGGCTGGGTCGTTTCGGGAAGCTCCTCAGGAGCTTGTCCCGTTTTTCAATTCTGGTTTCACTATAGCACATTTTACCGGGTTTTGGACACTCGGCTTTCGTCGCGATATCTGTCACGTTTTCAGTAACTTGAGATTTTGCAGATCTGCCCCCACTATTGACATGTAATATTTACGCTAAAATATGAGACAGTTTCACTACTACTTTCAATATTGGTTCCGTTTTAGGAATCTCTCTCCCCTAGCTAGTGGAGCTTATGGACTACTTTCCGCCAACGCTATAGGCGTGCAACGCCCCGTCAAAGCCAGTGAAGAACACCATGCCGTTGACCACCACCGGCGTACTGTTCACATTACCTCCTCCAAACTTTGCCAGCATTGCGCCGGTCATGGCGTCCAGAGCATAGATGTTGTCGTCGCCAGCATTCACGGCATAAACCACGCCGTTAGCGATCGCCACTGAGAACCAATCGCCAATGTTCTGCACCTGCCATACGATAACGCCGGTCTTGGCGTTGAGGGCGTAGGAGATCTTTGGCCCGTTGTCTTCGTCCTGGATGGCGACGTAAGCCATGCCATAGGCGAGGGCAGGCGTACCCTCAACGTTGACTGAACTCAGATTGTTCCACAATATGGCGCCGGTATTGGCGTCGAGGGCAGTGATGCCTCCGAAGAGGCCTGAGATATAGACCACACCATCGGCCACCGACGGCGGGCCGCCTATCTCTGTGCTTGGGGTTCGAACCGACGTCCACAGCACGGAACCCGTGGCTGCGTCTAAGGCGTAGACGACGCTGTCGCCGGTGACGACATACGCAACACCGTTAGCTATGGCGGGCGAGCCGTACGTCCCGTAGGTATTAGAGAACGTCCAGACCAGGACGCCGGTGGAGGCGTTCAAGGCATAAACTTTGCCTTCACTGCTGGCAAAGTACACCATGCCGTTGGCTACGGCAGCGCCGTTGTCGTACAGGTAGCTCGAGAGCACGATGCCAACATCGGTGTTCTGCCATAGCCGGGCGCCAGTCATGGCATCGATGGCGGACATTCCGTAACAGGAGCCGGCGTAGACCACGCCATTGGAGACGGCAGGGGGAAACGTCCCTTCGCAGTCAAGATGGGAGACGCCCAACGGAGATTGCCATAGAAGCACGCCTGTCCTGGCATTGACCGCATATAGAGTGAGGCTGAAGCTTTGTTGCCCTATGCGGCAAAGGGCAGGGAAGTAGGCTATGCCGTTGGCAATGGCTGGGGGATCAACAGCGTCCCCGCACGCGGGGAAGCCCCAGACCTCGGCAAGGTTGCTGACATTAGACGGACCAAGGAGAAACTCATTGCTATTGAAGCCAGTGCGGCTATTGTCATAGTGAGCGATGGGCCAGGTTCCCAGCGCCACCTGAGCGGCGATGGCCGGAGGCGATGACAACAACAGCAGCAGAAGCAAGCTGACGGCAAGTTGACCTTTCAGCTTCGACTTCAGCGAGATGGTGTCGTATGGCATGACGCCCCCTGACGGATGGGCTAAACAAGCTTACGCCAGCGGCGCGCGCACGAAGCGTCGTTATTTCCCCAGGAACGGCAGCAGGCGCTGGACCAGGAGCTTCAGCGTCGAGTCGCTGGACGATTTCTTGTCCAGCTCCAGCGACCACTTGCCGGTGTGGTCGCGCTTGAACTTGACATGGGTCTGGAGCGCGAGCAGGGCAGCGGTAGTCAGGCCGATGGTGAACGGATCCAGGTAGCGCTGGCGCGATGCCCGGGAGCCGGCCTGGCTGGACATCAACTGTATCGGTTCGGCGAAAGCCGGGTCCTGACGCAGCAGGTCGAGGGCGGCGCGGGCGAGTTCGCCTTCGCTGGCGGGCGCGGGCTCGGGGCTGCCGAACGCGGCTGCCAGAGCAGAGCGCAGCTCCGGAGCGGGCGGCAGCTCGCTTGACGGTTCAAGCCGCGCCTGGGCGATGGTTTTCAGGATGGAGATGGAAGTTTCGTCGTCAGTGGGCATTGTGGCTCCGATTTGGATAGTGCGGGCCTTCACGCGGATTGTCCATCATTGCAACAAATCTCAACGCTGTCATCCAGAGCGGAGCACGAGTCCGTTGTCCGGACTCGTGCGGAGTCGAAGGACGACATCAGGCTGAAGAACATGGCGGCGCGCAGCACGCGCCACTCCCGCCGCAGCCATGGACGAATGGTAATGAAGGAGGAACGTATCATCGGTGATCCACGGTACTGAGCGATGTTAATGTGCCGTCCCGCAAAGCGGGACTCAGGTCACTTCTTTACGCCAACCCAGCGCCGAGGCGCTGGGCTAAGATTTGCCGCGCCTTCGGCGCTACCAGCTGGCTAAGTGCTAAGTGCCAAGTACCAAGTACTGAGTGCCTGCGCTTACTGCGCCATCGCGTAGTAACCCCGCCTAGCGTGGACCTGGGCATTCTGCGGCGTGCGCACTTCAACTTGCAGCGCGTGGAATCCTGGTGAGGATTGCGGAGGAAACGAAACGTAGTACTGGGTGCGCATCTGCTGTTCGATTTCAGCGAAGGTTGCTTGCAGTTCTTTCGCTGACTGAGCCACGAACAGCGCTCCGCCGGTCTCGTCGGCCAGACGCTGCAGAATGGCGTCACCCGCAGGCCGCAGGCCTTTCTTGTGCACGGTGAGGGCGTAGATCTGGATCTCGCTGCGCTGTGCCGCCGCGATCACATCCGATAACGTGTGAAGGCTATTCGTGTCATCGCCGTCGCTGAGGACGACAATGGCGCGATGCACCAGCGTGCCATCGTCACCCCTGGACAAGTGGTCAAGGCACGCCGAGTATAGCGCGTCAAACAGCACGGTTGCCCATCCCGGCTGGTGCAGCCGATTCACCGCCTGAATCAGGCCGGCGCGATCGTTGGTCGAGCCTTGCCAGAGCTGGACGTTCCCGGCGAATGACATAACGAAAGCACGGTCGGTTTCAGGACGCAGAACCCGATCGAGGAAATCCTCCGCGGCGGCCTTCTCTTCGGGCAGGGCGCGCTTCACCGAATCGCTGACGTCGAGGAGGATGCCGAGCCGCAGCGGCAGGTTCTCATCGCGCGCGAAGTCCTGGAATCTGGAAACCGGAGACGCATCGTCATAGATGCGAACGTCATCAGGCGAAAGGTTCTGCACCGGACGGCCACGCTCGTCGGCGACGGTGAACTGCAGCCGGACTTCAGGCACAGTGCGGCGGATGGTGTATCCCGGGGTGGTGGAGAGTGAAACATTGCTGACTGCTGGCGCCAGTACCGCCGGCAGAGGCGGCAAGCCGGCGGTCCGATTACTGGCATAACCTCCGGGCGATGGAAAGGAACTTGACGAATCCGGCGCTGCCGTAGAGGTGTCGAATCCAGCGGCAGAGTTGTCGAATCCCCCGGAAGCCCATTCGCCGATTCCCGCCAGCGTGGCGGCGCTCAAGGCCAGCATGACGCCGTAGATGAGCGCCGACTTCTGCACAATTGGGTAATCGGCGAGGCGCCACAGGAGCTTGAGAAGGGACAAAAATCCGCGAGCGAGAATGGCGACATGGATCGCCGCCCATTCCCCAAGGGAAGCGCCGTACTTCGCCGGTGCAAAACGAGAAACTGCGCCGCGCCCGGCGATACGCGCCGGCGGCAGCTCTGGGCGCGACAAGGTGCTACCCCACACCCCGCTACGAAATTGCCGTTATGGATGCGGGTTCGGGTTGTAAAGTTGCCGAATAGTTTCATCATCCTGTAACACATATGTGTGTACCTTAGGGGTGTGATACCGACACAGGAAAGCTCATCGCCGACGCTCGGCTACAATACAGCCGTGAAACAGACCATCTTCGCCGTGGAAGACGACAACGACATTTCACGGCTGGTTCGTCATCACCTGGAAGCCGCCGGCTATGGCGTCCGCACCTTTGCTGCCACCGCTGGCGTCATCGCTGAAGCCGAGAAGCAAGCTCCAACGCTCTTTCTGCTGGACATCATGATTCCGGGAGGTGACGGCCTGGAGTTGTGCCGGCGTATTCGCCAGACGCCCGGGCTGGCCATGATTCCGGTCATCTTTCTCACGGCGAAGGTCAGCGAATCTGACCGCGTCATGGGATTGGAGCTGGGGGCCGACGATTACATTCCCAAGCCCTTCAGCCCGCGCGAGATGGTGGCGCGGGTGCGCGCCGTGCTGCGCCGCTTCGAGCGTCCACTGGCGCCCGCCATCGTCAAGGCCGGCGAGATCGAGATCGACAGCGGCGGCATGACGCTGGTGGTGCGGGGCCAGCTCACTCAGACCACGGCCACTGAGTTCCGCCTGCTGGAATATCTGGCGCGCCATCCAGGGCGCGTGTTCACCCGCGACCAGTTGCTGGATGCAGTTTGGCGCGACACCCACTACGTCACACCGCGCTCGGTGGACGTGTACGTGCGCCGCATTCGTGAGAAGATCGAAGCCAACCCCGACGAACCTCGCTATCTGAAGACAGTCCGTGGCGCAGGCTACCGCTTCGAGGTGCCGAAAACCTAACGCAAAGAGCCGACGGTGAGAAGTCGCATCTTCTTTAAGCTGTTTCTCGCAGCCCTGTTGATCATCGCGGCATGCACATTCACCCTGGATGTACTCATCCGGCATGCGTGGGAAAGCATGTTGCGCGGCGAGATTGAGACATCACTACGCGAGAAGACGCAGATGTTCGCTTCCCGCGTCTCGAGTTCCCCTCCCACATCTCTGGGCGAAATCACCATGCAAGCCGCACGCGCAGCTGATGCGCGGGTTACGGTCATCGACTCCGCCGGCAAAGTGCTCGCTGACTCCGAGGCCGATCCGGCGAAGATGGAGAGCCATGGCACCCGGCCGGAGTTCATTTCCGCCTTGCAAGGCCAGGTAGGAAGCTCGACGCGCATGAGCAAGACAATCGGCACCGAACTGCTTTATGTGGCGGTTCCGATTGCGGGGGGCGCGGTGCGCATGGCTTACCCGCTCTCGTCTATTCGGGAGGCCAATCGGCGCATTCGCCGCGAATTATTCAAGGGGTCGGCCATTGCTGCGCTGGTGGCCATGTTGCTGGCGTTCATCGCAACTCAGTCCATTGGCCGCAGGCTGATGCGTATTACCGACTTCGCCGAGCGGGTCGCGGCCGGCGACCTGACAGCGCGCATCGAGGAGGAGTCGAGCGACGAAATTGCCCACGTGGCTTCCGCTCTCGACAAGACGGCGCGCAAGCTGGAGGACGGCTTCAGCGCGCTTGAGAACAGCCGGCAGACTCTGGAGACCCTGCTGAACTCAATGCAGGAAGCTGTGCTGGCTGTCGCCCAGGACGGTCGCGTCTTGTGGGCCAACCAGCGAATGGAGCGCCTGCTTCCCAGCGGGATACGACTGGGTGCCCCGCTCGTGCAGTCAGTGCGCGACCCTGAGATTTTGCGTTCGGTGGAGGATGCGCTGGAGCGCCGTGACGTGACCGTAGCGCATGCGGCCAAGATTTTCTCCGGCCGCATCTTTGACGTCACCGCCGCGCCGATGCCGGGGGGTGGCGCGGTCGCTGTGTTGCACGATCAAACTGATATCGAGCGGGTGGAGAAGACGCGGCGCGACTTTATCGCCAACGTTTCGCATGAACTGCGCACTCCCCTGACATCAATTCAGGGCTACTCCGAGACGCTGCTCGACCATAACGACGTGCCGGAACATGTGCGCGAGTTCATTGAGATCATCCGCAAGAACGCGACCCGCATGGCGCGGCTGACGGAAGATCTGTTGGTGCTGGCGCGTGTGGAATCGGGCGAGCAGAACTTCAATTTCCAGCTCACCACGCCGCGCGAGTTGCTGGAGGATGCAGTGCAGACATTCCAGGAACTTGCGGCCAGCCGCGGCATCGAGCTTTCGGTAATGAACACCGCAACGTCTCCCGTGTCGGTGGACCGCGATGCAATTCATCAAGTATTTTCCAACCTCATCGACAACGCGCTAAAGTACGGCGACACGGGCAAGAAAATCCTGGTCGGCGCGTGTGAAACCGAAGACGGCGTGCAGTTTTACGTCCGCGACTTTGGCGGCGGAATTCCGAGCGAACATCTGCCGCGGCTCTTCGAGCGTTTCTACCGTGTGGATAAGGCCCGCTCCCGGGAATCGGGCGGCACGGGTCTCGGACTGGCCATCGTGAAACACGTTGTTCGCGCCCACGGCGGCGCCATCAAAGCGGAGAGTGAGCTGAACCATGGCTCGACCTTCTACTTCACCCTGCCGTGGCAACCTGTACCGGCGCATGTGTAACCTCGGCCTGGAAATTCGCCTGCATGTCGAATTTCAAACGGCGTTTACCTGCCATTCATCGAGAATTCACAAACCCCCGTTAGCATGTGAAATATCTGTGAGTCCATTCGCTTACGTGCTGGCTCAGGAACGTCGGTGCCAGTAATCCTTAGTAGTGTCTTTGGCCGCTTCTTGAGACGAGCATGAGTTCAGCCAACCTGGCGCCTTCCAATCCCGACACGATCTGTTCTCAGGTCCACGAGCAAACCTTGCAGGCATGCCGCGTGGCGCGCGCCGCTGCCGGGATTGTGGCCGAAGGCATCGCGACCGGCGTGGCGTCGCTCCTGGACGGCGTTCGCGAGCGCGAGAAGGAGCTAGACACACTCGATCGGGTCATTGACCAGACCGTGACCGCGGTCATCACCAAGGTGAGCGAGGAACAGGCCCGCGAACTCCTGGCCTGCATGAAGTTCATCATTGACCTGGAGCGCGTTGGCGATCTGCTGCTCAACTGCAGCAATCGCGCTGCCACCGTCGGCTATCGCATTGACCTGCAGGACATCCGCGACCTCACCCTCATGGCCTCGCGGCTGGAGAGGATGCTCGGCGACGTCCATGATGCCTTCAGCCAGCGCAACCTTGACCGCGCCCTTGCGGTTCTGCGCTCGGACGCAGAGCTCGACCGCCTGCGCAATCTCATCTTTCTGCGCCACTTGGAGAACCAGGAGGGCGCTCCCCGCCAGGAAAGCTTCCACGTGCTATTCATGACGCAGGCACTGGAGCGCGCCGGAGATCACGCCAAGAACCTGGCCGAAGAGGTCTGTCACCTGGTGAGCGGACACAGTGTGCGTCATGTGCTGCGCACCTACGACAAGCCGGTCGAGCAGATGTTTATCGAGGACCTGAAGCGGCGGCAGAAGGCCTGAAGGAACCGCGGCGGGCCGGTGACATTTCACGACCGCTCGCGATACTCTCGATTCATGGCCAAACCAGTTCCCATCGGCACCCGCGCTGCAGTCGAAAAACGCGTCGAATTCAAAAACACCCTAACGGCATGGCGCGAGGAGCTGCCGCCGGTGCTGTCCACGCCCAACATGATTGGCTGGATGGAAGCAGCGGCCTTCGAGGCGCTGCTGCCGTTCTGCGAAGGCGACGAGGTCAGCGTCGGCACGGCCATCAACATCATTCACCGCGCCGCCACCAGCGTTGGCGCAACCGTGAAGTGTGAAGCCGTCCTGGAAGAGTTCGATGGGCGGTTCTACACGTTTCGCGTGAGCGCTCACGACGGGGCTGAAGTGCTCGGGCACGGCACCATCAAGCGCGCCATCGTCAGCAAGGGCAAGTTTGAGGCCAAGCAGCGGGCGAAACTGGCGACGAAGTGATCGTAACCTCTTTAGGGCTTGCGTCCCTCGACAGACGTAATCACGATTTTCGATGGCCAGGCACCGTTAAGAGAAATCATTGCAATGGGAGATAAGGAAACGGGAAAATCCATCACGTAACCGTCGTTCACGAAGAACTGTGCTTTTCCGCCTTGCCTCTTGAGCGCGACCTTCGATTCCTTCGACCAATCGTGGGCTCTAAGACTTATGGGAAGCTGTTGACCAGTTGCGATGAGTTTATCCTGTGGCCCATTGGGACCATTCTTGATCCACCCTCTTTCGAGGCTATATGTAACGTTGTTTTGATGCAGTTGGATATTTATAAAAACCACCGAATCGCCATCCCGGTCCATCAGTGCTAGGTTAAACGCGGCTGGTGACTGTTCCACTCGAAAGTGCATGTTAAACAAGAAATCGCCATCGAGCGGTTGAATACCGATTCTCGACGGTCCGATCAAAGTATTGGTCAGCGGCTGTATCACGTACGCACTGCCTTCCGCCCGAGCCGAGCCATAATTGTTGCCACTCGCCGGCCATTGACGGAAGTCCGCCCAATAGACCCGTCGGCTCCCTCCCGGGAAGTCCGAAGGAAAATGTGCCGCCCTGTCTGCCGCGGCTTTGTCCGCAATGGCCTTTTGCTGCGCGGCCGCTTTGTCCGCTGCTGCTTTATCCGCGATGGCCTTTTGCTGTGCCGCCGCTCTGTCCGCGGCCGCTTTTTGCGCTGCCGCACGGTCCGCCGCTGCTCTGTCGGCAGCGGCCTTGTCCGCAAGCGCCTTCTCTTCTGCAAGTGCCTTGTCCGCCGCTGCTCTGTCGGCAGCCGCTTTGTCCGCAATGGCCTTTTGCTCCTCGGCAGCCTTGTTTGCAGCGGCCCTGTCCGCAGCCGCTTTGTCCGTAAGGGTCTTCTGCTCCGCAGTCACCCTCTGCTCCTCCGCTGCCCTTTTCTGCATGATGATCATGTATCCGACGACCGTCCCAACAGCCAGTACGGCCGCCACCACCGCGAGGATTATTCCGAGGTTCTTCCGCGATGTCGAGGCAGTTCCAGCCGCAATCTCGGGCACAGTCGTCGCGACTGGGGCGGGTGCTTTCTTTACCGCCGCTCCTCCCACGACTGCCTGGCTCGGGCTGCTGGGCGCGCCCTTTCGATCTTCTACATAGGGGCGCAGCGCCTTGATCAATAGCTGAACATCGGACTTCCAGCGGGCGTGGGTCAACTCAACCCCGTTGCGGTAGGCCAGTTCCTTGAGGTCATCCGGTAATTGATCGGCGCGCGGCATTCTCGCGCCATGGACGAGTACAGGAACTACGGGGATATCGCGCTTTAACGCAGAGGCGGTTTCGAGACGGACGAAGTCAGTCGGGTCGTCGAGGCGCCGATGTCCCGCCTCGTTCTTCGCGTCGGTCCATTGTTCACCAATGACCGCCAGCAGGACACCGCAGGTGGCAACGCTGTCGTCGATCACCTTGCGAAAATCACGTCCCACCTCGATCGCGGCTACATCCATGAACACGGACTTCTCGCCGAATTCCTGGACGAGGTCATCGAAGAAACGTCCTGCTTCGCCTTCTGAGTCGTCTCGACGGTAGCTGACGAAGATTGCACGCATCCCGCTGCCCCTGTTCCTGTCCCATGTTGTCGCGAGTAGTGTGGGGGAAACGTACAACGATTCCTTCCCAACGGTCAAGGGAAGATTACTGGCGGCTTCGACTTGGAAGAATCTTCGAAGTATGAGGCGCGAAGAAGCCGCAGAAGTCTGAGTCAGCGGCGTGCCAATAGTGCAACGGTCTGACTTGGCAGGGCTTTGTTGTACTCTGATAGGTTCGCCCGGAGGCGACCTTTCTCCGCGGAGGCAGGCGTGCTGATTCGGCCGTTGCCGTTGCTGAATTTTTTCGTTGCGGCGGTGATGTTCTCCATCGGGCTGCGCGTCAGCCATGGAGAGTTGCTCGACACCCTCCGCAACCGGGCGCTGATGTGGCGTACGCTGATTGCCAACTGCGTCGTCGTGCCTGCACTCGGGTTCTTGCTGGTGAACCTCTTTCCGCTGACTCCAGACGCCACAGTCGGTATTCTGCTATTGGCTGCCATCCCGGGAACGCCGATCGCACTGCAATTTACGCGGCAAGCGAAAACGCGGCTGGCCTTCGCTGCCGCCATGACTTTTGTGCTCTCATTGGTGAGCCTTGCCATGACGCCATTGGCCGTCGAGGTGATGCCGCAGACGGCGCAACACAGCCAGCGGCCGCTGCTGAACTTGACGGCCAACATTGTTCTCTACATCGCGTTGCCGCTGTGCGCCGGATTGTGGCTGTCACATCGCGCCCCGAAGATTGCCCCCAGACTGGTACTGCCGCTGGGCATTCTGGCCACCATTGTGTTCGTTTTCCTGATGTGGGAAACGCGTCTGGTTCGCCGTCAAGCCTTTGATACCATTCGCGGTCGCGGGACCGTCCTGGCGATGGTCCTGTTACTCCTTCTGTCGATGCTGATCGGCTGGCTGATCGGTGGCCCCGACGGCGAATCACGCCGGGTGCTGGCAACCTCCACCAGCATGCGCTGCGTGATCGTCGTGCTTTATGTAGCTCGTTACTGCTTTCCGGGTACCGATGTCTACATGATCCCGATTGTCTATCTGTCGCTGATGGTGCCCACGAACATGCTGTTCCATCTGGGCTTCACAGCATGGCACAAATGGCGGCCTGCAACGACGTAGTTCGAGAAGCCGCTACAATCGTCTGCGATGTCCTTCCGCTTTCAGATTGAAGCCCGCGATGGCGCGGCGCGCGCCGGACGCTTCTTCACGCCGCACGGCGAGGTGCAGACGCCGGTCTTCATGCCGGTGGGAACGCTGGGGACGGTCAAGGGCGTGCCGCAGGACACGCTGGAAGAGCTGGGCGTCGAGATCCTGCTGAACAACACCTATCACCTTTATCTGCGGCCGGGCGTCGAGACGGTGCGCCAGCTCGGCGGCGTGCAGAAGTTCATGGCGTGGGACCGCCCCATCCTGACCGACTCGGGCGGCTTCCAGGTCTTCAGCCTCAGCGATCTGCGCAAGGTGACGGAAGAAGGCGTGGCGTTTCGCTCGCATCTCGACGGCTCGTCGCATTTCTTCAGCCCGGAGAGCGCGATTGCCGCCGAGATCGGGTTGGGCGCCGACATCATTATGGCGTTCGACGAGTGCACCGAACATCCGGCCGAGTATGCGCGAACGCGAGACTCGATGGAGATGACGCTGCGTTGGGCGCGGCGCAGCAAGGATTACTTCGAAGCGCACAAGCAGGAGACTGCCGTGGTTTGCCGAGCGTGGTCGAACAGACCCAGACGCTGTTTGGCATTGTGCAGGGCGGGATGTTTCCTGACCTGCGGCGCGAATCGGCGCAGCGGACGGTGGAGATCGACTTTCCCGGCTACGCGATCGGCGGCCTGAGCGTGGGCGAGCCGCGTCCGATGACATACGAGATGGTGGACGCCGCGATCCGGTTCCTTCCGGAGGACAAGCCGCGATACCTGATGGGCGTGGGCACGCCGGAAGAGATTGTGCACTACGTTGCGGCCGGCGTGGACATGATGGACTGCGTGCTGCCGACGCGGGCGGCGCGTCACGGACTGCTGTTCACTTCCGAGGGTACGCCTGACCATCAAGAACGCGCGCTTTGCGACTGACGATGGCCCGCTCGATCCGAACTGCCAGTGCAAGGTTTGCGCCCGCTACTCGCGGGCTTATCTGCGGCATCTGTATGCCTCGAACGAGCTGCTGGCGCAGACGCTGAACACCATTCACAATCTGGCGTACTACCTTGACACCATGCGCCGGGTCCGGCAAGCTATACTACTTGGGGAATTCGCGAAGTTTCTTTCTGGTGTCCGGCCACCGCATCTAAGCGTTTCTTAGCGACTAGGCACTATATTGGGCTGTCACCAGGCAGCAGCACCTGTCGGGACAACGGATTCCGGCCAAACGCGATACTATAGATGCCAGGGCTGTGTGTCTGGCAAGGCGCCGTTGCACGGGCTCAAAGGTAGCGGCGTCCGTTGGAATTCCCACGACTACCCGCAATCCGGAAGCGGAATTATCCTGAAGGCTGCCCAAAATCTTCAGAAACGTGAAAGCTTAACGGAAGATGGCTACACTGACAGGTTTGTTTGCACAGGGCATCGGCGCCGGATCGGCCCCGATCCTGATGATGGTTGCGATCTTCGCAATCTTCTACTTCCTTTTGATCATGCCGCAGCAGCGCCGCCAGAAGAAATGGCAGGCGATGCTGAAGGAAATCAAGCCGGGCGACAAGGTGGTCACCAGCGGCGGCCTGACCGGGCGTTATCATGTCGGTCAAGGACGATGCCGTCGTCCTGCGCGTTCCGCCGGACAACATCAAGCTCGAAGTTGCCCGTTCCTCGATCGTCACTTTAACGACCGCGGAGGGATCTTCCAAGTCTTAACAGGGTTGCTGTTTTCTCATGAACAAGAATCTTCTCGCCAAGACAGTTTTGATTATTGCGGTGCTGATCGTCTTTCTGTTCGGCATCTTCGGCGTTCCCGGCAGTTTGAGCGGCAAAGGTCTGCTGGCCGCGCTGCAAAACCGCATCCACCTCGGGCTCGACCTGAAGGGCGGGACCCACCTGATTCTGCAGGTGCAGGTCAACGATGCCATCAATGCCGACACCGACCGCGCGGTCGAGCGGCTGAAGGACGACCTCAAGAGCGCCAACATCGCCTACGGAGAAATCTCCAAGCCCGACCCGCAGAACCATCCCGAGCTGATTGTCATCAAGGGTGTACCGCCGGAGTCGTCATCGGAGCTGCGGCGCATCGTCAGCGACAAGCTGCCTGAGTATGACCTGGCTTCCGGCGCGGAGAACTCGTGGACGCTGACGATGAAGCCCTCCGTGGCCAACGATACCAGGAAGAAAGCGGTGCAGCAGGCGATTGAAACCATCCGTAACCGCATTGACCAGCTCGGTGTTTCCGAGCCGGTGATTCAGGAGCACGGACTGGGCGACTACCAGATCCTGGTGCAGTTGCCCGGCGTGGACGACCCGGCGCGGGTGAAGGAAATCATGCAGTCCACCGCGATGCTGGAAATCCGGCAGGCGGTTGGTGGTCCCTATCCCAACGAACAGGCGGCGATGCAGGCCAACGGCGGCGTACTCCCGCCCGACACGGTGCTGATGAAGGGCACTGCTCTCCACCCACAGGGCGGAGAGGAAAACACCGAAGTGTACTGGGTCATCAGCCGCTCGTCGGCGGTGAGCGGAGGCGATCTGCGCACGGCTGACTCCGGCCACGACGAGAACGGCCGTGCGGATGTCAATTTCACTCTGACGGGTGACGGCGGACGGCGCTTCGCGGCGTTCACCGGCGCCCACGTCGGCGACAAGCTGGCGGTGGTGCTCGACAACCGCGTGAAGTCGGTGGCCACCATCCAGGAGCAGATCCACGACCAGGGCCGCATCACCGGCTCATTCACACCGCAAGAGACGCAGGACCTGGCCTTGACGCTGCGCTCAGGCGCGTTGCCGGCCGGAATTAAGTACCTGCAAGAGGTAACGGTAGGGCCGTCGCTGGGGGCGGACTCCATTCGCCAAGGCGTGCGGGCGGCGCATCATCGGCATGGTCGCGGTCATGGTGTTCATGCTGTTCTATTACCGCGCAGCGGGCATCAACGCGGACCTGGGGCTGTTTCTGAACCTGGTGATCCTGCTGGGCTTCCTCGGCTTCACCGGCGCAACGCTTACGCTGCCGGGAATCGCAGGTGTCATCTTGACGGTCGGCATGGGCGTGGATTCCAACGTCCTGATCTTCGAGCGCATTCGCGAGGAATTGCGGCACGGTAAGACGCCGCCGTCGGCGGTGGATCAGGGCTTCGCTCACGCTTGGGTCACGATTGTGGACACTCACGTGACCACGATTGTCTCGGCCATCATTTTGTTCCTGTTCGGGACCGGGCCGGTGCGCGGATTTGCGGTGACCCTCAGCTTTGGTCTGGCAGCCAATCTGTTCACTTCAGTCTTCGTTTCGCGGGTGATTTTTGAGTCCATTCTCAATCGCCACCAGCGTGGCGAGGCATTGAGCATCTAGGAGTGACACCTGCGATTCTGTGGAGAGGACGTTCACCACGGAGGCACGGAGGACACGGAGGAAGGAATAGAATTCAGAATGAACTTTCGTTGCGGAGAAGGTCATGATCGGCGAGATTGAGAGGACAGGCGCGCTTGCGCTCGCCGAAGCGGAGCTCACTAGTGAAATTATTGCAGCGGCCATCTGCGTGCACCGCGAACTCGGACCTGGCTTATTGGAATCGGCTTATCAAGTCAGCATGTGCCGCGAGCTGACGCTTAGACATCTCGCTTTTCGTTCTCAGCTGGAGGTGCCAGTCGAATACAAAGGGGTTCGTCTGGATTGCGGGTACCGTATCGATCTGGTCGTCGATAATCGAGTCCTTGTCGAGCTTAAGTCAGTCGAACGCATTCTCTCGGTTCATGAAGCGCAATTGATCACTTATCTTCGGCTGAGCGGAATCCACGTTGGGCTGTTGATCAATTTCAACGTCCCGGTTCTGCGACGAGGTATCGTGCGAAGAATTCTATGAAACTCCGTGTCCTCCGTGCCTCCGTGGTGATTGGTTTTTCGGCTAGTGGTCGGGAAGCTGTGTGCAGCATGACGGTTCGGGACATGAGACAACTGTCGTCTATGGTAAGGGGCTAGCGGTGGAGTTATTTCGCAATACCAACATCGATTTTCTGGGCAAGAAGTGGTATTTCCTTGCCTTCTCGCTGATCTTCAGCGTTGCCGGACTGTTGTCCATTTTCTTCTGGCACGGCATTCCGCTGGGCGTGGAGTTCCGCGGTGGCACGCTGGTTTACGTCAAGTTCGCCCAGACCCCGAATCTCGACCAGATCCGGCAGGCCATGGATCGCGCAGGCCTGCAAGAACCCGCGAATCCAGCGCTTCGGTCCAGCCTCCGACAATGAAGTCCTGATCGACTTGGGCATGCAGGAAACCAGCGAGGCGGCGCTCGACAAGGGCAAGAACGACCATCATCCAGGCGCTGCAGACGCAGAATCCCGCCAATGAAGGCAAGCAGGACCTGAACAACAGCGGCGCGCCAACCTTGGAGCAATATCTGCTTTCAGAAGGACCCGCTGCATCTGGGTACAGACGCCTCCACGCAGTACCACGCGATGGCGCAGAAGATCGAAGACTTCCGCAACAAGGAGCGCGGCGGAATTCTGAACTCGGTCGATGACCTGCGCGGGGTTGTGCCCGCCGGAAGTGGTGAGCTCACTGAAAGAAGGCTTCTACACCTCGGATTTCGTGGTGCGCAACGTGGAGATCGTCGGGCCGCAGGTTGGCGGCCAGCTTCGTCACCAGGCGCTGATGGCGACCTTGTACTCGCTCGCCGGCATGCTGGTTTACCTCTGGTTCCGCTTTGAGCTGATCTACGGCGTGGGCGCGGTTGTGGCTTGTCTCCACGACACCATCATTACCGTCGGCTTCTTCTCCCTGCTCAATAAAGAAATCAGTCTGACAGTCATTGCTGCCATCCTGACGCTCATCGGCTATTCGATGAACGACACCATCGTCGTCTTCGATCGCATTCGGGAGAACATCAAGCTGTTGCGCCGCGAACCGCTGGCCGACATCGTCAACAAGAGCATCAACCAGACGTTGAGCCGGACCATTCTGACTTCCGGGCTGACCTTTCTGACCGTGCTTTCGCTGTACGTGTTCGGCGGCGAGGTGCTGCGCGGTTTCTCGCTGGCGCTGGTGATTGGCATCCTGATCGGAACCTATTCCTCGATTGCCGTGGCAGCGCCCATGCTGGTGGCGTACCAGGATTGGAGATCGCGACGGGCCGGAGAGGCGGTCGCGCGCAGCCTGAGTTCCCCGCGAAACAAGGCGAGGGAGAAGGTGAAGGTAAAGGCGTAATGGACCTGGGTTCAACTGTTTCGTGAGACGTGGCAGAGATCGGGGTTCCACGGTTGAATTTGTGTGCAATTTGCCCCTTGGGGTGTATACTTCGGGTCTCTGTTCGGGGGCAGTCGCCCAGGGCTGCCAAGATTGCTTCCGCAGCCTACGATTTTGGGGCGGTAGGGTATTGTTCGGGGAGCAAAACTCGCAGATCCGGTGTCTAAGTAAACGAAAGCATTCGACGGAGAACAGGCCATGTTTGAAGACAGCCTCGTGGAATCGGGCGGTAAGCTCAGAACCAAGCGAGGGGCGACCACTCTTGTCTCCTTTGTGTTGCAGGTCCTGTTGATTGGCATCCTCGTGTTACTGCCGCTGATCTTCACCGAAGCGCTGCCAAAGCAGCAGTTGATGACGTTTCTGGTTGCGCCGCCTCCGCCTCCTCCGCCTCCTCCACCGCCGGCTGCTGCTCCCGTGGTGCCGAAGAAGGTCCAGACTGAGCTGGATAACGGGCAGTTGCGTACGCCGACTGCCATTCCCAAAAAGATCGAGATGATTAAAGAAGATGAGCCCCCGCCGAGCACAGGTGTAGCCGGCGTCGTGGGCGGTGTTCCAGGTGGCGTTCCTGGAGGCGCAATGGGTGGAGTGCTAGGCAGCGTGATCGGCAATGTTCCGGCCACGGTACCCAAGGCGGCGACGCCACAGCGTGTGCGCGTGTCCCAGGGCGTATCGCAGGGATTGCTGATCCACAAGGTGCAGCCGAGTTATCCGCCGCTTGCCCGCCAGGCTCGGGTTCAAGGCACAGTCGTGCTGCAGGCGGTGATAGGCAAGGACGGAACGATCCAGGGCCTGCATGTGGTCAGCGGGCATCCAATGCTGACTGGCTCCGCCCTCGAAGCCGTGAAGCAATGGCGCTATAAGCCCTACTACCTGAATGGCGAGCCGGTGGAAGTGGAGACCACGGTCAACGTGGTGTTTACGCTGGCCGGCGGTTAGAGTTTTGCGGGATGGCCGCTCTGTGCATCTGAGCTTTGGCTCGGTTGTGGTTCTTTGGACCGCGGCCGGGCTCTGATTGTATGTTTTCGTCGCCAGTTTCGATTGGTCGGGGAAAGAATTCAGTTCAGACGTTGGAATCACCTTGCAGTACCGAATGTGGTCTGCTGTAACCCAAGTTCTGAGGAGGAAAAGTCAAACCCATGTTCCTAGCTAACATTGCCACCTACGCTCTCAGCCACGTGCCCTCGGCTGCTGCCTGGATCTTCCAGGAAGCCAGCGTGGGTTGGGATCCTGTCTCTCTCTGGAAACAGATGGGAGTTCTGGCGAAGATCGTCGTCGTCATTCTGTTCATCATGTCAGGATGGTCGATTGGCGTGATGATCGATCGCGCGATGGCGTTCAGTGCCGCCCGCAAACAGTCGCGTGCCTTCGCACCGGCCGTCGCCGGCGCCCTGCGTGAAGGCAAGCTCGACGAAGCGATTAAGGTAGGCGAGCGCAACAAGAAGAGCCACCTGGCCAAGGTCGTCACCGCTGGCTTGCAGGAATTCCGGGCCCACGGCGAATCCGCCGACATACCCGGCGAGCAGATTGAAGCCTCCAAGCGTGCCCTGGAGCGTGCCGAAGCCATCGTGCACGCCGAGTTGAAGCGCGGTCTGGGCGGCTTGGCTACCATCGGTTCGACTGCTCCGTTCGTCGGACTGTTCGGCACCGTGGTCGGCATTCTGAATGCGTTTAAGGAAATTTCGACGCAGAAGGCCACCGGTCTCGGCGCCGTCGCCGGCGGTATCTCGGAAGCGCTGGTGACTACCGCTATCGGACTGTTCGTCGCCATCCCAGCTGTCATGATGTTCAACTACTTCACCAACAAGGTGGAAGCCTTCGACGTGGAAATGGACAACAGCTCCAGCGAGCTCATCGACTATTTCCTCAAGCGTCGCGCAGGTCCGCCGGTAAGGGGAAGCCGGGCGCAGATTCGTTCTGCGACTGGCCCCAGCGTGAAGGAGGTTGAACGAAATGGCATTAGCGAAACGCGAGGAAGGCAAGAAAGTCAACTCCAACATCAACGTCACTCCCATGGTGGACGTGATGCTGGTGCTGCTCATCGTCTTCATGGTCATCACGCCCATGCTGCAGAAGGGCGTGAGCGTGGACATGGCCAAGGTGAACAGCCCGACGCCCATGCCCGACGCCGACAAGGAAGACTCTCTGCTCGTGGCCATCATGCGCGACGGCCAGATCTACTTCGGCACGGATCGCATTAAGGTTGACGACCTGACGGCAAAGGTGAAGGACCGCCTGGCCAACAAGGTGGACAAGCGGGTCTTCATCAAAGCCGACGCGCGTGCCAAGTACGGCAACGTAGTGGACGTCGTAGACAATGTCCGCTCCGCCGGAGTTGATGACGTAGGGTTGCTCACCGAGCAGATACAAACGGGTACGACCGGCAAAAAGCCGCCGGCAACTGGGACTGGCGCTGGCGGCCAGTAGAGGGAAATATTTATGTCAATGGCAATTGGAGGGTCCGGTGGGCCTTCAGCCGACATCAACGTCACGCCGCTGATTGACGTGTTGCTGGTGCTGCTTATCGTCTTCATGGTGATCACGCCGCTGACTCCGAAAGGCCTGGACGCGCTGGTTCCCCAGCCGCCCAAGGACCCGACCAAGCAGCCGCCTCCGAGCGATCGCACGATCGTGGTGCAGGTGCTGAAGGGAGCTGGCGACAAGCCGGCGCTCAAGATCAACCAGGACGACGTCACCTGGGACAACCTGGAGGGCCGGTTGAACGACATCTTCAAGACCCGCGCGGAGAAGGTGATGTTTGTGAAGGCTGACCCCGACCTGACGTTTAATGACGTGGCCCAGGTTATCGACATTGCGCATGCCGCCGGAGTCGATAAAGTCGGCTTGATCACCGCCAAGATTGAGGCTGGCGGTTAGCTTGCCGCAGCATTACCGAACGTGATTCGGGCAGTACTCTTCCTCCTGGACGGGCGGGACGCCGCAAAGCGGCTGTCCTGCCTTCCCTCGGAGCCCGAACGACCCTAACGGAGAGTGATAGCAATTATGAGACTATGCGGACGGGTACTGACACTGCTGGCCGTCCTGCTGGTGCTGTTCTCGGCGGTTGGTTGCAACAAGCTGAGGGCGCGCGACCAGCTCAACAAGGGCGTGCAATCCTACAAGAACGCAAAGTACGAAGAAGCGATTGAGCATTTTAAGAACGCTGTGGCGATGGATCCCAGTCTTATCAATGCCCGCCTTTATCTGGCCACCGCTTATGCGCAGCAATACATCCCGGGCGCCGATTCGCCGGAAAATAACCGGTACGCCGATGAGGCAATTGACGCCTTCAAGCAGGTGCTGGAGTTGCATCCGCCGCTCGAGCAACGGGTTCACAGCCTGAAGGGAATTGCCTCGATGTACTTGCAGCAGAAGAAGTGGGACCAGGCAAGGGACTATTACCTGCAGATTGCCCAGCTCGATCCCAACGATCCGGAGACCTACTATTCCATCGCCTTCATCGACTGGTCGCAGACGTACCAGCGCCGCATGGATGAGCGTGCCAAGCTTGGCCTGAAGCCCACGGACGACCTTAAGGACAAGAAGGACTGCGCCGAGTTGCTCAAGACCATCAAGGCCCAGAACGAGCCCCAGGTGCAGGATGGCATACAAAACCTGAAAAAGGCGTTGGATTTGCGTCCCGATTACGACGACGCAATGGCATACATGAACCTGCTGTACCGCGAGGAGGCCGACTTGCAGTGCGACAATCCCGATGCTCGCAAGACCGACCTTAAGACCGCGGACGACTGGGTGGACAAGACCCTGGTCACCAAAAAGGCCAAGGCGGAAAAGGCCGGCCCGACCGGCGTCGTGACCATGCAGTAGTAAGCGTTGAGTAAACTATCTGCATCGAGCGCCCCTCCGAAAGAGGGGCGCTTTGCTGTTGAGAAGGGTCTATAAACGCGTCACACTGGTCTGTGACGCAGCCCCTCCTCTATTGTGACCTGTACAGTACAATCCTGTTTCTGCCGAGGTGTCATGTTCAAGAGGGTCCTGATCGCCAATCGCGGAGAGATTGCGGTGCGCATTATCCGCGCCTGCCGCGAGATGGGCATTGAGTCGGTCGCGGTCTTCTCCGACGTGGACCGCAAGGCGCTGCACGTGCGCAAGGCCGATTACGCCTACCATATCGGGCCGGCCACTGCCAGCGAGTCTTACCTTAACGTGGACAAGATTCTCGACGTGGCGCGCCGCAGCGGGGCCGAAGCCATCCATCCCGGGTACGGCTTTCTGTCGGAGAATGCTCGCTTCGCCAGGGCCTGTGCGGACGCAGGTTTCAAGTTCATCGGTCCGACCCCTGAGTCGATGGAGATGATGGGCTCCAAGACTCGCGCCCGTCAGAATATGAAGCGGGCAGGCGTCCCGTTTGTTCCCGGTTCCGAGCGTGGCCTCGACGTCGAAGCAGCCGAGCATCTGGCAGAGCAAATTGGCTATCCGGTCATGCTCAAAGCGGCGGCTGGTGGCGGCGGCAAGGGCATGCGCATGGTTACATCGCCCGGCGATTTGCGCTCCGCCTACGAGAACGCGCGCAGTGAGGCGCAGCGCTCGTTCGGGGATAACGAGGTGTATCTCGAGAAGTTCATCGTCAATCCGCGCCATGTCGAAATGCAGATTTTTGGCGACGAGCACGGTAACGCCGTGTATCTCGGCGAGCGCGAGTGCTCGGTACAGCGTCGCCATCAGAAAGTTCTGGAAGAGTCGCCATCACCCATTGTGGACGAAGGCATGCGTCGCCGCATGGGCGAAGTCGCGGTACGCGTGGCCAAGGCGGCCAATTATCACAACGCAGGCACAGTCGAGTTCCTGGTGGACGAGCAGCTCAACTTCTACTTCCTGGAGATGAACACGCGCCTGCAGGTGGAACATCCGGTGACCGAATTCGTAACCGGTCTCGACCTCGTGCATCTGCAACTGCGCGTGGCGTCCGGTGAGAAGCTGCCCTTCCGGCAGGAAGATATCAAGGTGCGCGGGCATGCCATCGAGTGCCGTGTGTATGCCGAGGATCCCGATAACAACTTTTTCCCGTCTCCCGGACAAATCACGCGCCTCATCTCGCCATCCGGCCCCGGGATCCGGCGCGACAGTGGTATGTACGAAGGTTGGACGGTGCCCATCGAGTACGATCCACTGCTGGCAAAGCTCATCGGTTACGGGGAGACACGCGACGATGCCATCGGCCGGCTTCTGCGCGCGTTGCATGAGTACTTCGTCGGCGGCATCAAGACCAACATTTCGCTGTTCCGGCGAATCCTGCGCGACCCTGATTTTCGCGCCGGGAAGTTGGATACTGGTTTCCTCGACCGGCTGTTGGGAAAGCCGTACCACGAGAGCGATGGGCAGCACCCTCTAATGGCTGCCATAGGCGCAGCGATCTTTGCCGACACTGAGGCGAGGGCGCCATTAGCCGAAGCGGCAGGAGGCGGGTCTTCGCGGAACGGTAACTTTATAGCTCCTGCGTCCTCGAATTGGCGCCGAGCGGCCCGGGACGAAGCCGTTGGTGAACGGTAAGGCTTAACGATGACTTACGACGTTGTGGTGGATGGCAAAACGCATCAGTTGGAACTGACACGTGGCGAGAAGACGTGGCACTGCAAGATCGACGGCAAAACGATGGACGTAGATGTTGCACTCACTGCACGCGACGTGCTCTCCGTTCTGGTGGATGGCAAGGCTTATGAGATCAAGCGCGAGCGCTCGCTGCAAGGCGAACTGCACATGGTCATTGGTAGCGCGCGGTACGCCGTGGATGTGCAGGACCCGCGCTCGTTGCGCACTCGTCGCGCCGTAGCGGGCAGCGAGGCAGGTCCGCAACGGCTCAAGGCGGCCATGCCCGGCAAGATTGTTCGCATCCTCGTACAGGAAAAAGACGAAGTCAAAGCCGGACAGAGCATTGTGGTGATGGAAGCTATGAAGATGCAGAATGAAATGAAGTCACCCAAGGATGGCCGCGTACAGAAGATCCTTATCGCGGAAGGCTCGATCGTCAACGCCGGCGACACCCTGGCCATCATCGAGTAGGGATATCACCTACATACTGACAACCAAACGCCCGTCACCTGATCGTAACGGTGATGATCTGCGAGCCGGTCACGACATAGTCCACCGGCGTTGACGCCTCGTCTACTGCCGACTCGCCGACCACGACCATGTCCTGGGTGCCGCGCAGGCCGTCCATCACGTTCATGACGGATAGCGGCAGCGTGGGCATGACTTTGTCGTCAACCATGGCCTGCGGATTTGCCTCCAGCAGCGAGACGTACACTTGCGAGTTGCTGTGTTCCTTGTTCAGCAAGCGCGATCGTGGAAGACAGATCGAGGCGGCGGCTCATGTTAGGGGTTACGCGCCGCATCTTGTCGAGCGTATCACCGTCGCTGACCAGGATGCGCAGCGTGCCTTTCGGCGTGGAGGTGGGAATCTTCACCGGAATCTGCCGCAGGATGCTTTCGCCGCGATAGGGGCGCAGCACAGCTTCGATGGTGATGTCGTCGCCGGGACGCGCTTCGGTCACATCGGTGCGCGCAGTTTCCAGACGTGCCGAGCGGCGATCGGGCACGAGATCGAAATTCAATTCCACGCCTTCGATCTTCGGCCGCTCGTAGGGATTGTCGAAGATGCGGCTGAAGCGCTCGCCGATGGACAGCGCGATTCCGTACGCCGTCGGCGCCGTTCCGTCGGCCGGCGCGTACATGTTCTTGACGCTCAACTTGGGATAACCGAGCACCGAAATGTCGCCCGTGAGCCGGTAGGTCGTGTCCTCTCCGTACTCGTTCATTCCCTGGATGGCGTTGAACACCGTGGCCATCATCGCGGCTGGTGTGATCTTAGCGTTGTTCAGAACTTCGTAATGGAACTGCTTGGGATGGGAGACGCCGTGGAAGGTCAGCGTCACCGGGATCATGTGCGGCTCACGGTCGAAACGTCCCATGATTCCCGCGCGGCGGTCCTGTACGAATGCGCCGACCGGCTCGGTGGTGTTGACGATCTTGAAGGAATTCGACGGCGAGGGCAAGCGTGGCCAGCACCGTCGCCTTGGTCATCGGCATGTCAACGTTGCCCGATTGAAGCAGGGGATGTCCGCATGCCAGCAGGTGCTCGTCGTCGAGATAAGTAACGGTGCAGGTGCCTGCAATGTTCATATCGCCCCGGACCAGAATGGCGCTGACCGCCGAGCCCGGTACCAGCGGCTCAGGCTGCTTGTCGTTGCTCACCGATCCCGCACCCATCACCGGCACAACGCCGGCGGAGGCGAACTCTTTGGAGAAGAGCCGCAGCGTGTCGTCACTGAATCCGGTGAAGACCAGCGGGGTCTCGATCGGCTGCAAGAGATTCGCATAGCCCGAGGCCTGCTGATCCAGCAGGGGCTCTTCCCCGGCCCGGACATGCGGCCCACGACCCGCTTCTCGCGTGTCGGACCCTGCGCCACATCCGGCGCGGGAGTCTTGTCGATGTCATCAATCTCGAGCATGGTCCCGGCCGGAGTAATTCCGGCGATCGGTTCCTTCGAGAATTCACCGATGCGATACGCAATCGCGCCTACGAGTTTCCCGTCAATGTACACCGGACTGCCGCTCATGCCGGCGACAACACCGGTGTATTCGACCTTCTTGCCGTGCAATCGCGCCAGGATAACGTCGGATTTAGGCCCGGCCATGTTGTGCAGCACGCCGAGTATCTCGACCTCCATCGACTCCGGCTGGGTGCCTTCGAAGACGGTGTAGGCCACGCCGTGCATCCCGGCCTTGACCTGGCTGACAGGCAGAATCTGAACGCTGGGCTTTTCGGCAGCCGAGGCCGCCAACGAAACGAGAGAAAGTAGAAGCAGTGACGAAATCGCGCTGCGGAGCATGTCCCTCACCCTGTAGTTAAGCCACAAGCGGCCTTACCATAGCCTTCGGGCCCGCGCGACAATACGTCACCCTGGCGCGCCGGCACCCCAAATAACGATTGCGGCCCCTCAAGCGTCTAACACGTCGGAGCAATTTTGCCTTGGCCGCAACGAATCAAACTAGCAGGAATTGCATTTATACTAGCAGAAAGTGTGGCCCGTGAGGCATTCTGATGTGTTCTGAGAAGCGCTTTAATCACCCGAACATTACATCGTTTTCTTTCGGCGCTGTTACGGTGGCGATCATCACTTTGGTGGTAAGTGCACTCTTGATTGCCATTCCCAGCCCGGCGCAATCCTCCGGCAACAATCAGTCGGCATCGCAATCGCAGCCGAGCCAAGGCCAGCAAAGCCAGGAGCCTGCTGAGGCCGGCGGACCGCAGAGTGATTCCAGCCCCATCGCCGTCCCCAAGAAGAAAGATGCGGACGAACCTCCTCCGCCACCCAAGCCAAAGCCGGCCGACACTCCGGAATTTTCGTTGCACGTCAACGTTCCGGTGGTGACGGTCAACGCTCGCGTCATTCAGAAGGACGGCCGCCCCATCGCGTTGCCGGTTGACGTCGCTAAAGAACACTTCAAGATCTGGGAAGATGGCGTTCCGCAGGAAATCCAGAGCGTGACGGTGAGCAAAGCGCCCATCACCGCGGTGTTGCTGGTGGAGTTCGCGTCCACCAATTACAGGTTCATGTACGACGCTCTGAATGCCTCGTATATGTTCGCCTCAAACCTGCAGCCCCAGGACTGGGTCGCCGTCGTTGAATTCGACATGAAAGATCATATTCTGGTGGATTTCACCCAGGACAAGCAGGCCATCTTCGGCGCGCTCAATACGCTGCGCATTCCCGGCTTCAGTGAGACCAACGTCTTCGACGCGATGTTTGACACGCTCGACCGCCTCGACCGCCTGCCGGGCCGCAAAGAGTTAGTCGTGGTGGCCAGTGGACGTGACACCTTCAGCAAGCTCACCCTCGACCAGATTTTGAAGAAGGTCAAGCTCACACCCAACGTCACCATTTACACCATCAGCACAGGTGCAGCATTTCTAAACGCGGTGGACGCTCGGTATGGCAACAATCCCGACGTTCTCGATGGCGATGATGGATTATGTCCAGGCCGACAACCAGATGAAAACTTTCGCCAGGATGACGGGCGGACAGTGGTACAAGCCGCGCCTGCAGGGCGAATTACCGGAAATCTTCCGCGAGATCGCGGGCTCCATCCGCGACCAGTACACGATCACCTACAAACCCACCAACACCAAGCAGGATGGCACCTATCGCAAGTTGAGAGTGGAACTCGTCGGGCCAAACGACAAGCCTTTGGAGATCAAGGACCAGAAGAACAAAGACATCAAGTACCAGATCATTGCCCGTGACGGGTACACCGCGAAGCACGAAGTGGAATAGTTGAAGGACACGGCGCACGGCCTCAGCCGTGCTCCAGGCAGCCTCATCTTCCGTGCCGATCTGCTCGACCGTTCGTGCCACTCAGACGGTAGCTGGGAACCACGTGTCGTGCGCCAGCAGGTCTTCCTCAATGTCATGTGGCTGGTGCTCGACGCCTTTCGGCACCCTCACGAACGAACCCGCTTTCAATGGAATGTCGCCATAGCCGTCGATCCAGATCTTCGCCTTTCCCTTCAGGATGTAGAGAATGTCGTCGGGACTCTTCGTGAATGTGCCGCGAAATCTCCGCTCCAACCCTCCAGTGGACAATGGCGCACGTCATGTCCACGTCATCCTCCCTCCTTGTAAGCATGTAAGCGATTTCGACACCGGCAAATTTCGGATGCGGGCTCCAATCCATTTCAGACGGCTGCATCACCTTCGGCTCAACGGCTTCCAGTACCGGTATGCTTCCTCCTCGATCGCCTTTCGATTCGAAACGCGAGCAACACAAATCCACTCTCTTCCTTACTCCTGTCCATCATGGAAGTCGGTGAGCCAGGTCTGTCGATGTGTGACTAAGGGCATCCGGGTTTTCCCCCTGAGCGGCTAACATTTCCTTGGATTCCGGCCCTTCGCTCTGGTCACGCTGTCGTCGGTCATCGGCATCGCCTTCCTGGCGAACTACTCCGGGATGTCGTTCACGCTTGGGCTGGCCTTCGCGCACTACACCGGCAAGGCGTTCCCGGCGGTTTCACCGATCATCGGCTGGCTGGGTGTCTTCCTCACCGGCTCGGTGACGTCTTCGGCGGCGCTGTTCGGCAAGCTCCAGCAGGTCACCGCCGCGCAGATCGGCGTGAACCCGGTGCTGACCACTTCGGCCAACCTGTTCGGCGGCGTCATGAGCAAGTTGATCTCGCCGCAATCGATCGCTGTGGCCTGCGCGGCCACCGGCCTCATCGGCCGCGAGACTGACATCTTCCGCAAGACGCTGAAGTACTCGGTCATGCTGCTGGCGTTGGCGATTGTCGTGGTGCTGCTGCAGGCGTACGTGGTCCCCGGCGTCGTACCCAAGGACATTGTGGCCGCAGTACAACCCTGAAAATTTCCCCACCCGGACGGCAGGCGACCCACCTGGGGAGGTTCGCACGCCCTGTGAGGACAATCCCGGTTGTATAAATCGCAATTGTCATCTCAATATTTATCATAGTTAATATGCACTGGTGTACTATAGTTTCCCTGGGGTGAGGGAGACTCTGCCTTTCGTCCCCTTGAGAAGGAATACACCGTGAAAACGAGACCCAGTTGGTTTGGGCGGCTCACGCTCGCCGCTATTCTCGCGGCTTTCGGCGTCGCCTTGCTGGTTCCGGCGGGTTCGTGGGCGCAGGGAGAGACGACGAGCGCCATCCTCGGACAGGTTACCGACTCAACCAATGCTATAGTTCCCGGTGCCATAGTCACAGTAACGAACCGTGATACCGGGCTGCGGCGTAAAGCGCAGACGGACCAGGCAGGCCGCTTCAACTTCCCACAGTTGCAACCTGGCATCTACATGGTTCAGGTGGAAGCTCCTGGATTTGAGTCGCAGCGCGTCGATAACGTTTTGTCTGCGCTGGGCCAAAGGCAGACTGTCAATCTTATCCTCAGGGTCGCCCAGTCTAAGCAGACCGTCCAGGTCACCTCAGAAGCGCCGATAATCAATCCAAGCAACGCCAACACATCCACCACGCTGAGCGCGCCTGCGCTGGAGAACCTGCCGAATCCGGGAAGCGATATGACCTATCCCTTGCAGTTCGCGGCGGGCGCCCTGATCAATACGGCCGGCAACGGCAATGATTTCGTGGGTAGTACGAACGGCTATGGCAATGTTGAATTCAACGGCCTGCCGGCCCTAGCGAATGGGTACATCGTCGATGGGCTCGAAACCAACGACCCGCT
The DNA here is from genome assembly GCA_963703645.1 of uncultured Acidobacteriaceae bacterium. Lineage (GTDB taxonomy): Bacteria > Acidobacteriota > Terriglobia > Terriglobales > Acidobacteriaceae > Bog-257. The sequence goes on along the minus strand of CAVPFD010000035.1, from coordinate 57,229 downwards.
GACCAACCTCAACAGCGGTCTTTCAACCAACCTCGTGCTGGGCCTGAATTCAATCTCGGAGGTGACCGTCAACACGCTTTCTTACTCGGTTGATCAAGGGCGATACGGAGCTTCGCAAGTCAACTACGTTACGAAATCCGGCACCAATCAGTTTCATGGAAATCTCTACGAGTTGTGGAACGGCGCTGTTCTGAACGCGGCGAATTACTTCACCAATGCCACGCCCGGCAATCAGAAGCCATTTTCCAATGTTAATCACTTTGGTGGCAGCCTGGGCGGACCGATTGTGCATGACAAACTGTTCTTCTTTTTCGACAGCGAGTGGATGCGGATTGCTTTGCCCATCTTTTCGACCATTACCGTTCCCAGCCCGGCATTTCAACAGTACGTTTTGCAGCAACTCCCTCTTGGCGGGACCGACTCGATAACCGGAGCGCACTATTCGCCCGCTCCGCAAATGGTGCCGTTCTACCAGAAGATGTTTTCGCTGTATGGGAATACCGGCGGAACGCTGCTGACGGTGCTCGGGTGTCCGTTCAACTCCGACGGTAGTCTGGCAGTCGGCAATCCGCCGAACGGCAACGGCTGCGCGAATCGCAGAGGCGTCTCGCATTCCAGCGATGACCACGAGCAGGTCCAGACTGCCCGCATCGATTACAACATCAACCAGGACAACACCGCCTGGTTTCGCTTCCAGGTCGACAACGGCGTGCAGGCTGCCTACACCGACCCCATCAACTCGCTATTCAATTCGGTTTCGCCGCAGCCGCTGTACTCGTTTGCCGCAGGCTACACCCACGTCTTTTCCCAGAACCTGGTGAACTATTTCAATCCCGCATTTTCCTGGTACGAGAGCCTGTTTGCTCCGAGCAACTTTCAGGCGACGCTGGCCGCGTTTCCGATTGTGCTGCAGGGCAGCGGGGCCAACGCGCCATTCACCACCATCGGAGGACTCGACAATACCTGGGTACAGGGCCGGCGCGCTTCCCGCTTCTTCATCAACGACAATCTAGCTTGGAGCCACGGCGCCCACGAATTTCGGTTTGGCACCAACATCCGGATCTTCCGCCTGAATGACTACGATTTCGGCGAGGGCACAGTGCCTACCGTTACCTACACCACCCTACCCCAATACATCTATGGCGTGGCCTCCACTGCGACCACGACGTTTCCACAATCAGCGAACGAACCCTTCAACTTCCTTAACATTGATCTGTATGCGCAGGACACATGGAGGCTGACTTCAAAGCTAACGTGGACATTCGGTCTCCGCGACACGTTCAATTCCAATCCGCTCAACCCGCATGACCAGATTGCACGTCTGCCGGGCGCTTTCGATTCGATCTCTCACGACGTCAACCAGCCGCTGAACCTCGCCATTCAGACCAATCTCAGCCATTTGTTTGCGTCCACGCCTTTCGCCATTCTGCAGCCAAGAACGGCCATCGCCTGGCAGTTCGAACCCAATTCCGTGTTCCGGGCTGGCTTTGGCGTCTTCAGCGACCTGCTGCCGGGAAGCGTTGCGGATCTGATTGGGACGAACCCGCCGTATGTCAGGACGTTTCAGGGAGGTGTGCTTGGCACCGTGGGCGGTATGGCGATTGCACCCGGCGTGACCAACAGCGCCGTAGATGCCACTACCTCCGCCAATGAGAGCTTTACTTCAGGATTCGCCCAGGGGCAGCTTTCGTGCGCATCGCTCCTCGCGAACCCGGCAGGTTGTCTGCCGCCAGTCGCCATCACGGCAGTCCCCAATGGCAGGCTTCATGCGCCGTATTTCCTACAGTGGAGCCTGGGGCTGGAACATCAGATCGGCAACACTGCCAGTTTTCGAGCGCAATACGTAGGTACTCGCGCTGTTGACCAGCCCTACCTCACACAGGTCAACGGGTATCAAACCGTGTGCCAGGGCTGCTTCGCACCTTTTCCGTACATGCAGCCCGCAGATCCCAGATTTGCGGCAGTCACTCAGCTCTCCACCGGAGCAGGCAGCAATTACAACGGCCTGCAACTAACAGCGATGAAGCGCATGGGACACGGCTTGCAAGGTCAGATCAATTACACCTGGAGTCACTGCCTCGACGAAGTCTCGAACGGCGGATTCCTGCAGTTCTCTGCGGGGGGAATTCTGTCTCCGCTTCCAGGTGAGCTTGCTCGCAACTACGGGCCGTGCGACTACGACATCCGTCATAACCTGACTGCCCAATACGTGTACGAGCTGCCGTTCAAGGTCGCGGGCGCCGCTCTTGGGCAGCTAGTGAATGGATGGCAGGTTTCCGGTACCGTGTTCTGGCACAGCGGGATCCCGTTCTCGGTGCTGAGTACCCCCTACTCAGCGAATGGAAACGGCATCGTTCAGGGCGCCGGACCTCAGTTCGCCAGCGTCGTACCCGGCGTACCGCTCTATGACCACAATCCCATTCCTGGGGTCACACAGCCGGGCACGCTCCAGTGGCTGAATCCGAATGCTTTTGTATCGGCGGTTGATCCCAGTACCGGCGCCTGCAATGGCGGCGACAACCCTCAGAGCTGCCAGTTCGGGAATCTGGGCCGCAATGCTTTACGAGGCCCCGATTTCTTCTGGAGTGACTTCTACCTCAGCAAATGGTTTTCGCTGAACGAGCGCGTGCGGCTGAGATTCGACGCCCAGTTCTTCAACGTTTTCAATCACCCAAACTTTGGTCTCCCCGGCATGGTACTGGCCGGTGTTCCAGGAAAACCTTCTACACAAACGGGCTTCGGTACGTTGACTTACACCACATCACCTCCGACCGGGCTGCTGGGAGTCGGGTTGGGCGGTGATAGCAGTCCCCGAATGATCGCCTTTCAGGCGCGCCTGGAGTTCTGAACCTCCCGCTGGGCGAATCGCACCTTTATGGCATAACTGCGGCTGGTCTGCATGCCCCACCCAAGACGGTTCTGCTTGAGTGGGGCCGCTAGGCGATCTTGATTACGGTTAACTTCGGCCTGGCCGTTTCTCCAGGCTTGACGAAGCCGATGGGCTTTTCAGGCTTGGGAATGCGCTTGTCGGTGTAGACCGTGCATTCGCAAACTCCGAACTTCAGTTCGTGCAGTCCTCCTCCGTAGCTGCAGAAGGTGAGCCCCTCACCCTTGAAGCCTTTGTTGGTCACTTCAAAGACACATGAAGTGCACAGGGCCTCGCGGCTCTTTACGTTGGCCAAAATGTTCAAGGTCAACATGGCTCACCTCACAACTGCAAACTTCAAGAAATTCTTCGATACCCACGACGAGCAAGTTAGGAACGAAATCGCGCCTGGTACTTGCGCCTCGTATCAGGCCACGACTTCACAGTTTGCTAATAACTCGGTTAGCGAACGTTTTGTATCAGGGCACGACTTCAGTCGTGCCAAAAGATGCTTTCTTTTCATTGGGGGCTCTAGCCCCTGCATTGGCATCAGGGGCTAAAGCCAAGGTTCCCAAGTCAACCTTGCGACACGGCTGAAGCCGTGCCCTGATACAAGTCGATTCAGGGAATATGCCTGAGTTAGCGATGGGTAGGCGGTGGACGCCGGAGGTCATCTGAAAAGGACAGATCCCGCCCGGCGGCCATCGAGCACCAAATCTGGCGCAGTCGGACATCAGCCTGCACTGTCCGGTGACGCTCACCGGCGCGGTAGCGTATGTGCTCGGCTCGCACGCGCCGGATGCGACACGGCAGCGCTTTCTGTACGACGTCGTGCGCATGGATGGCCAAGCCAAGACCGGCGGCACGTGGGCTACCGAACAGCATGGCGGCAGCGACGTAGGAGCTACGACAACGACCGCCGTCGCGCAGGGTGATCACTTTGTCCTGCACGGCTTGAAGTGGTTCACCAGCAACGCCAACAGCGGACTGGCGGTGGCGACGGCACGTCCCAAAGGAGCTGCGCCCGGATCGGCCGGGCTGGGCCTGTACCTGGTGCCGAATCATCTTGAAGATGGGCGGCCAAACCACTATCGCATACGCAAACTGAAGGACAAGCTCGGCACGAAGGGCCTGCCCACCGGCGAGATTGACTTACTCGGGGCTGAGGCGGTCGAGATCGCTCCTCCGCCTGAGGGGTTCAAGCTGATGATGGAGGCGTTGGAGTACAGCCGCGTGCACAACGCTGTTGGATCGGCGGGAATGCAGCGGCGAGCGCTGCGTGAGGCGCTGGAGTGGGCGAGAACCCGGCGCGCCTTCGGCCATCTGCTCTGCGATTATCCAATGGTGCAGGACGAACTGCTGCGCATGCGCGTGCAGTTCGAAGCGGGAGCGCTGCTGGCCTTCGAAGCGGCTATCGCGTTCGACGAAACGCAGCAGAATGCCGAGTGCTGCATTTGGCTGCGACTGGCCACAGCTCTGGCAAAGTATTTGACGGCGGAATACGCCATCTCGGCGACGCGCGCCGCGCTGGAGCTGATCGGCGGCAATGGCTACACCAGCGATTATCCCGTGGCGCGGCTGCTGCGTGATGCGCAGGTGCTGACAGTATGGGAAGGCCCGGCCAACATTCAGGCGCTGGAGTTGCTGCGCCTGCTGGCGCCGCGCTACCGCGGATGGGAACAGTATCGCAGGCGACTCCAGGGAATTCTCGACGGACTTCCGGACGGCCTGCGCGACTTGCGCGAAGCGTTGCAGTTGCGCTTGCGAGGCGACGGCAACGCGGTCGTGGTGGCAACGCGTGATGAGCAGAGTTCCCAACTCTACGCGAGGAAGCTATTGCATCGCATGAGCCAGAGTCTCGCTTTCGCCTTGCTCTGCGAAACGGCGAGCAATGCGCACCGCCTCGGCAATTCCCTTTCCGCTCACAGCGCATGGCGATTCTACGAGGACATTGAACCACCCGCTCTGGGAGCCGAGAACGAGGCCGCGCGCCGAGGCGTGCTAGAGGGGCTGGAGGAAGAGGCGCTTCAGGCGGCCAAGAGGGATTAGCCACCCCCACTGCGCACAGGGACTGCCTGTTGATGCGCCGCCTTGATCTCATCCCAGCGCACCCAGCCGATGTAGAGAACCACCAGAATGTTGATGCCCAGGATAGCCCAATGGAGTTCATTGGGACGGCGAATCACTTTGTAGATTTCAAATGGAAGGTAGATACATCCCGAAATAATCGCCAGCCATTCTGCCCACGCGCGTTGCTTCCACAGGCCATAGCCTTCGGCAAAACGCAGAGTGGCATAGGTGACGGCTATCGCAGCTATCATCGCGAGATTGACGCCTGAGATCTTATCCGCGGCGTGCAGAAATTCCTGCGACCAGCGGTGACTAGGGCTGATATGCAGAGAAAAGAGGATGTGCTCCGCTGCGTCCTCGAAATCAACGTCACGCCGGATCAGAATGATGAGGAAGTAGGCGCTCGCGAGGGCCAAAGCCCCCTTGAACGCCTCAAACACCGCCACCATGCGCAGCCCGCCTTTGTGGGAGTGCCCATGGGTGCTGGTTCGGGGGTGGGTTCGAGCGACGAAGCTGTTCATACCCTGAGTAGTTTCAAAGGCGCCTGTGTACAGCGTAGCTTATCAAGTGCTGGAGACTCCACAAGCCGCCTCACCTTGTCGGAAGGGCGGCATCGCGCGTTGGTTTGCAATCGATTCCAAACTTCTGCACCCGTCAGGTCTTCACGCCGGACAACTCAGCCCTGCCTCCAGCATCTCTCGCACCGTAGCGAACTTTTCCCGGCAGCGCTGGATGCCAGCGCGAGCCACTTCTGCTGCGTCAGTGCGTCGCCAAGCCGCGTAATCCACGCAACAAACACGCCGTTCGTCGAGCAGTTGGTGGAGGGCAGATCCTCCCGCACGGTTCGAGGCAACAACTTCCTGCGCGATCCTCTGTGCAACTTGCTGCGCTTCAGCGCGGTTCGTGGGAATCGTCCCCGACGGACCCCGCTTCGCCCAGCCCACCACGTAGAGCCCTTCTTTGATTCTTCCGTCCTCGTTGGCGAACACACCATTCGCAAGGCTCGCGGTGCCGCAGGCGACGGCTTCGTATCCGATGCAGGTGATAGCAAGCTGCGCTGGCAACTCGGTAACACCACCACCGCGCGAACGGAATTGCACGGCGCGGAGCCGCTTTTCTCCGAGGAAAGCGGACGGAGTCAGGTTGAAATGGAAGTTGATCCTGACTGGAACTTCGCGCTCCTCTTCCGTTGCGAAGCGATGCAAAGTTTGGATGACGGCACTCTCTCCGGTGAGCCCCCGGGGATCAACCACGACAGGCCTTGCGCGTTTCAGCGTTCCCAGTTCTGCGAGTTCGTGCTCGGTGAACTTCGCATCTGCGGCGTCGCGCCGGCCCACAATGTGGATTGTCTCAATTGACTGCCCCTGTAACCATGCCGTCACCTCGGGCGAAAGATCAGAGCCCGCGAATTCAGGAGGACCTTTGGCAAGAACCCGAGCCACGTCAATCGCGACGTTGCCGTTGCCAATGATTGCCGTCGAACGCGCGCCTTGCACCTGTGGCACATAGCGATCCGGATGACCGTTGTACCATCCAGTGAACGCACTGGAACCTACAACGCCCGGCAAGTCCTCGCCCGGAATCCCCAGCCGCCGGTCACGCTCGGCGCCAGTGGCAAGCACGACCGCATCGTAGAGCGACATGAGTTCGTCAAGACGAACATCGCGCCCCACCTCGACGTTGCCAAAGAAGCTGACGCGATCGCGTGACAGAACGCGATCGAGCACGCGCGCCACCGCCTTCGTCCCCTGATGGTCCGGCGCCACGCCGTAGCGAATCAGCCCGAACGGCACAGGCAGGCGCTCCAGAATGTCAATGGATGCGTCCGGAAGAAGTCGGAGCAGCTGGTCCGCCAGGTAGCAACCTGCCGGACCGCTGCCGATGATTGCAATGTGAAGCATTAATGCAGCCGCACGTACTCGTAATCCACCGGGTTGTTGTTGATGCCGCGATCGGGGGGCGCGATCCACGCCGCCATCTTGCCCTGCTCATTCACCCCGTGCATCAGGCTCATGATGTAGGCCTGATCGCTTTCGCTGGGCAGCCACTCGCTCAGTGCGCGCGTTGAACTCCTCCTGCGTGATCGGCCGGCCGGTGGTGTCGGTCGGGACGCCGGCCCAGCTCCCGATATTGCGGCGGAAGCGCGTGCTAGGCAGCGACAGCCGGAAGCGAATAGCCCGCCTTCTCGATCAGCCGGTTCCAGCGCTTGACGCCCAGCTCGCAGTCGGTCACGTAGGAGCCGCGCGTGACTTCGTTCATCGCATTGCGCATCGGAATCTGTTCGCGTCTTCATGCCGCCGTCGCCGTCGGGCAACTCGAGCGCGTAGATCTGATCGATGGCAAGGTGGTCTTCGTATCGCGCCTCGTCGGGACGTCCCTTCAATCCGTTCGCGAAATACGACGCCGCATTCGACGAGGTCTCCGAGCCAAACAGGTCGAGCGACGAGCTGAACCAGAAGTTCAGATACCTCTGCACCGTCGGCAGATCGATCGCGCCGGCGTTGCGAATGGCCACGGGATCGTCGGTGTTCAACTCCTTCATCACCTCCAGCGTGCGCCGGACCACGCGGTTGATGCCGGTGTCGCCGACGAACATGTGGTGCGCTTCCTCGGTCAGCATGAACGAGCAGGTGCGCGCCAGCGGATCGAAGCTCGACTCGGCCAGCGACTTCAGCTGGAACTTGCCGTCGCGATCGGTGAAGTACGTGAACATGAAGAAGCTGAGCCAGTCGCGGATGGGCTCGTTGAACGTGCCCAGAATGCGCGGCTTGTCGGCGTCGCCGGAGTGGCGCTCCAGCAACTCCTCGGCCTCTTCGCGGCCGTCGCGGCCGAAGTAGGCGTGCAGCAGATACACCATCGCCCACAGATGGCGGCCTTCCTCCACGTTCACCTGAAACAGATTGCGCAGGTCATAAAGTGACGGCGCCGTGTGGCCGAGCATGCGCTGCTGCTCGACCGACGCCGGCTCGGTGTCGCCCTGCGTGACGATCAGGCGGCGCAGCGTGGAGCGGTACTCGCCGGGAATCTGCTGCCAGACTTCCTGGCCATAGTTGTCGCCGAAGCCGATCTTGCGCTCGGGATCGCGGTCGGCGAGGAAGATGCCCCAGCGATAGTCGGGCATGCGCACGAAGCCGTAGGTCGCCCAGCCCTTCGCGTCCACCGAGGTCGCGGTGCGCAGATAAACGTCGGCGACCTGGAAATCCCTCGGGCCCAGCTCCTGCCACCAGTTCAGGAATTCCGGCTGCCAGTGCTCCAGCGCGCGCTGCAGCGTGCGGTTCGAGCCGAGATCGACGTTGTTAGGAATGCGGTCCTGATAATTGATCGACATTAAGAAATCTCCAGAGTCTCAATCGCGGGTAGAGCGGGGCCTTTAGGCCAGCGTTAAGCCTGCTGCTTTGACGTTTGCTGACACTCCACTGCACCGCAATGCGACGTCAGCCACGTAACGAGACAAACTGCTGTTAACGCTAGCGCTGCTCTACCTACACTCTCTCCCAATTGAACCGCGCCTTCGAGCCGGTTCCGAACAGCTTCAGCGCGCCATGCTCGCCGGTCGAATTCGGACGAATGAAGACCCAGTTCTGCCACGCCGACAGCCGGCCAAAGACTTTCGTCTCCACGGTCTCGTCGCCGGGGAAGCGCAGGCTGGCTTCCATGCCGGTGAGCGCATCGGGCGAGAGGCTGGCGCGCTCTTCGATGGCGATGCGCACCTCGTCTTCCCAGTCGAGATCGTCGGGCGCAACCGTGATCAGGCCAAGTTCGAGAGCTTCCTTCCGGACCGAGCAGCTTGCCCTTGGCCTCCAGCGACGCGGCCATAGCCTGGACGTCGCCGTCGAAGCGAGTCTCCAGACGGCTGCGATCGTTCACCGCCGGCAGCAGGCCGAAGTTGAATTCGTCCACCGCGATCTTCGGCGAATCGCCTTCTTCTTCCGGCAGCGCCAGCATGTAGCTGCGATCGGCAGCCAGCGCCAGTTCGAACAGCACTCCGGCGAAGCACGAGCCCGGCTCGATGATGGCGTACATACTGCGCGACGAGACATCCAGCCGCGCGAACGTCCGGCGCAACAGGCCGATGGTCTCGCGCACCAGCCAGTCGTCGCGATGTTCCAGCATCACCGCGTCCGAGGTGAGCACGGCCTCGGCGCTGCCGCGTCGTCTTGAGCAGCAGCAGTCCGAGTTCCAGCTCGTTGACGCGCAACATCAGGATGGCGTCGTCCAGCTCGCGCGCCATCGCCAGCGGCCACCACTGATCGCCCAGGCATGAATCGCCTCGAGCGTTCCCGGCTGATCGCCTTCGGGTGCGCGCACCGTCAGCGTCGCCGTGCGCGCGGCGCGGTCAAACGTAACGTCAACGTACTTGTAGTGATAGCCGTCGTCGTCGATCTTGCGGCGCAGCGGATTCAGCTTGATGCCCTTCGCAGTCGCGGGACGCGTTGAGTCCTCCACCAAGCCTGCGCGCGCGTGCGCACCAGTTCCTGGAATCTTCGCCGGTACGGCGATGTCGTCCACCAGGCCCCATTCCTTGGCGCGCTCACCCTTCACGCCGTCGGGATTGGTGCAGAACATGTCGGCCAGATCGCGGCGCACTTTGCGCTTGTCGACCACGCGCGTGAGGCCGCCGGTCCCGGGCAGCACGCCGAGCAGCGGAACTTCGGGCAGGCTGACGGCGCTGGAGCGGTCGTCGATCAGCACGATCTCGTCGCACGCCAGCGCCAGTTCGTAGCCGCCGCCGGCGCAGGTGCCGTTGATCGCGGCGAGAAACTTCAGGCCATCGTGGCGGCTGGAGTCCTCCATGCCGTTGCGCGTCTCGTTGGTGAACTTGCAGAAGTTCACCTTCCACGCGTGCGACGACGTGCCCAGCATGTAGATGTTGGCGCCGGCGCAGAACATGCGCTCGCGCGCGCTGGTGAGCACCACGCACGCCACCTCGGGATGCTCGAAGCGAATGCGCTGCAGGATGTCGTGCAGCTCGATGTCGACGCCGAGATCGTAGGAGTTGAGCTTGAGCTTGTAGCCGGGCTTCAGTCCGCCATCTTCGTTGACGTCCATGGCCAGCGTGGCCACGCGGCCGTCGACGGTGAGCCGCCAATGGCGATACTCTCCGGGAGCCACGTCGAACGTGACCAGTTCCTTCTCGTTTACGGTTGGCATGTAGGTCGAACTCTCCTCGAGGAAGCGCCGGGGCCCTGACGACGCCGCTTTTCGCTCAGCTGGTAGCGCGACGGCGCACACAAAGGTCCCCACGTGCATAGATGCATTATAGTTGGAGGGCGAGGAGAAAGGCATGGGGCTGGACATTCACGATCCTGGTCGGAACCATGACCGGGACCGCCGAGATGGTGGCGCAGGAGGTGCAGACAGGCGCTGGAGGCGGCTGGCCATCAGGCGACGATTCGGGTGATGGACGGCCTCGACGCCAGCGTTTTTCAGGGCGGCGGCACGTTCCTGATCTGCACTTCCACCTACGGACAGGGCGACGTGCCCGACAACGCACAGGCGCTGTTCACCAGTCTCGAAGCCGAGAAGCCGAACCTCGCGGGCGTGACCTACGGGGTGATCGCGCTCGGCGATCGCACCTATAAAGATACGTACTGTCATGGCGGCATACGCTTTGACAAGCTGCTGACCGAACTCGGCGCGCGGCGCGCCGGCGAAATCCTGACGCACGACGCCAGCTCGGGCACCTTGCCCGAAGAGGTTGCGGCGCAATGGATCGTGCCCTGGGTCGAGCAGCACGTCGCATCATCATCGGAGATTGCATAACTATGGCTACTACAGTGGAGAATCAAATCGCATCGGACGCCAAGGTGCTGCAGAGCTACCTCGGCGGCAAGATGGCAGGCAGGCGTGGAGCGTGGCGCGCCGCTGGTGAATCCGTGCGACGGCACGGTGCTCGCCTGGGCGAGTTCGAAAGGCCTCGACCTGAAGTCGGCGCTCGACTACTCCCGCAATGTGGGAGGTCCGGAGCTGCGCAAGCTCACGCTATGCGCAACGTGCAGAGCTGCTGGGAAAAATCGCCGACCTGCTCGGCAACCCGTCGCGACGAGTGGTATCGAGATCGCGCGCAAGAATTCCGGCAACACCAAGGCCGACGCCGGGATTGACGTGGATGGCTCGATCTTTACGTTGAAGTATTTCGCCAAGACGGCGCCAAGCTCGGCGATGTCGCACCTGCTGCGCGACGGCTCGCCCATGCGGCTGGCGCAAGATCAGAACTTTCAGGGGTTGCACGTTGGTGTGCCACTCGACGGAGTGGCTGTCCACATCAATGCCTTCAACTTCCCGTCATGGGGCCTGTGGGAGAAGGCCGCCGTCAGCCTGCTGGCAGGCGTGCCCGTGCTTGCCAAGCCTGCGACCTCGACGGCCTGGCTGGCTCAGGAAATGGTCAACGCCGTAGTTGAGGCTGGCATTCTTCCGCCGGGCGCGCTGTCGATCCTCTGCGGCTCGCCCAACGATCTGCTCGATCATTTGCGGCTCGGCGATGTCGTTGCCTTCACCGGCTCGGCTGATACCGGTCTTGCCATCCGCAAACAGGTTCGGACAGGCCGTGCGCGTCAACATCGAGGCCGACAGCCTGAACTGCCGCACTGCTCGGGCCGGATGCGGCGCCGAGTTCACCTGTCCTTCGATTTCTTTGTGCGTGAAGTGGTGCGCGAGATGACTGCGAAGACCGGCCAGAAGTGCACGGCTATCCGGCGGGTGCTGGTTCCTGCCGAACATGCCGCCGCCGCGACCGATGCCATTTCCGCGGCGCTCGGCAAAGTTGTCGCCGGCAATCCTGCGAACCCCGCGGTGACGATGGGGCCGGTGGTCAATATGGAGCAGCGCAAGTCGGTGGAAGAAGGCATCCAGAAGCTGAGCCAAACAAGCCCAGGTGGCCTACCAGCCGAAACCATTTACGCCGGTGGATGCGAACTCGGACCAAGGCGCTTTCGTTCCTCCGACGCTGTCTGAAGTTGCGGAGCAGCTCCGAAGCCGAGATCGTGAACGAGCTTGAAATCTTCGGTCCCGTTGCGACGGTCGTTCCCTATCGCGATAAGCAGGATGCCTTCAACGTGGCGAGGCGCGGAGGCGGGTCGCTCGCCGCTTCCATCTTCAGCAGCGATACCGCTTTTCTCGCCGAAGCGGCGGCTGAGCTGGGCACCACGCACGGCCGCCTGCTGCTGGTCGACCCGTCCATCGGCGATAGCCACACCGGGCATGGCATCGTGCTGCCGTCGCTCATGCACGGCGGGCCGGGCCGCGCTGGCGGTGGCGAAGAACTCGGCGGACTACATGGCTTGTGGTTCTATCATCAGCGGACGGCCATGCAAGGAGCGGCGGCCGACGCTGTCCGCGCTCACAGCTCAGGCGGCGGACCCGTCGGCGGAATAACGCTTGCAGTTGCACCAACAACGCGGCGAAGTTGTGGTCGATGGCAAGCGCCTGGAGACGCTCTGGATCAACCCCGGGCACACCCACCGGCCAACCATCGTCATGCTCCACGAAGGCTTGGGCTCGGTTGCGTTGTGGAAGCATTTTCCGCAGCGGCTGGCGGCACGCACCGGTTGCCCGGTGCTCGTCTATTCGCGCTATGGGCACGGCGGCTCCGACAAGCTCATGGAGAAGCGCCCGGTCACCTTCATGCATCACGAAGGAGAAGTGGTGCTGCCGGAATTGCTCGACAAGCTCGGCATCGCGCGGCCCATTCTGCTGGGGCACAGCGATGGCGGTTCGATCTCGCTCATCTTCGCGGGAAAATATCCGCGGCCGCGTGCGCGCTCTCATTCTGGAAGCGCCGCACGTGTTCGTCGAGGATCTGAGCGTCGCCAGCATCACCCAGGCCAAGGTCAACTATCGGACGACTGACTTTCCCCAGAAGCTGGGACGTTATCACGCGCACGTGGACGACGACCTTCTGGGGGTGGAACGACATCTGGCTCGATCCGGAATTTCGCTCTTGGAACATCGAGGAATATCTGCCCGCGATACACTGCCCCATCCTATGCATTCAGGGCGAGCAGGATGAATACGGAACGATTGCACAGGTGGAGGCCGTCAAGGCACACGTGCCTGCGACCGAGATCGTGATGCTGCCAAATTGCAAGCACTCGCCGCATCGCGACCAGGCGGAAGCGACGCTGGAGAGGATGGGGGGGTTCGTGGCGGCGGTTCAGGAAGAAGTGGTCGGCAAACAGGGATTAGGGTTGGCGGCTAGGGACTAGCCTACAACGCCGGTTCAAGCCCTTGCCGTTTAACCTAACAGATGGGGTGGGGCATGCCTGTGATTCGAACCTGTAAGAACTGTGGCAGGAACAACCGTGTTCCGGCGAAGCACCTGGCTGACACCGGCAAGTGCGGCGCCTGCAAAGCGCCGCTGCCAGCCGTCAATGAGCCGCTGGAGGTCGATCCCGAGTCGTTCGACGAAATTGTTCGCGAAGCCCGGGTTCCAGTGCTGGCCGACTTCTGGGCGGCGTGGTGCGGGCCCTGCCGGATGGCTGCTCCTGAAGTGCAGCGCGCAGCCGCGGACATGGCTGGGCGGGCCACTGTCGTGAAAGTTGATACAGAGCGCTATCCCGAGCTGGCAGCGCGCTTCAACGTGCAGGGCATTCCGAATTTCATTGTCTTTTCGGGCGGCCAGCCCGTGAGACAGCAGGCGGGCGTAGTAGATCATGAACAATTAGAGAGCTGGCTGAGATCGGCGGAACAGCAGGTCGCGAAGTGAGCCGGACGGGTGCGGACAACTTGCCCAGGATGACATCTTCGCGCCCGGTCTGAACGGACGAAAAGCGAATTGCGCGGGTGCCCCAGGTTCGCGACCCGATTTTGGGCGCTAAGCTGCGGGTGACGAATTCCGAACAGCGAAAGGCGGAAACATGGCTGACTGGGTGCACACCTTCAAAGGCGCGGTGCTGGCTTCGGAGTACGACTTCGCCAGCCACATGAACTCGCGCATGTACGTTTCCCGCTTCGATCAGGCGACGTGGTTTCTGCTGCACGCCATCGGTGTGACGCCGGCCTCGATGAAGCAGAAGAACCTGCGCATCGCCATCGTCCGTCAGAATTACCAGTTCCTGGAAGAGCTGCGCGGCGGCGAGCTGGTGGAGATCAAGAGCGGCTTCCTCACCGTGGGCGAGAAGTATTTTCGCTTCCTGCACCAGATGTACAACGACGAGACCGGCAGCATGGTTGCCACTTGCGATTGCGTCGCCGTCCAAGCCAGCCTCGAAACTGGCAAGAGCGTGCTCCTGACTACGGCGCTGCAGGATAAGGCGAAGCAGCACCTGGTGACGGCGAACGTGCCGGTAGATTCAGAGATCGGATGATCTGCACAGCTCATGCGTGACCTTGCACGCCTTGATAGCGCATTAGGTCCGTCGTGGTGTGTCTCCTCTCCGATATCCAGCGGTTGAAGGGTTGCGGAGTCGCCTTGGGCAATATGTCGAGGTGGATCACGGCGTAGCGAAACGCGGTCACGCCGACTGCAATGACCAGCACGCTCGAGGCAAGCTCCGTCCACTTGGGCACATAGTGGGTTCCCATTGCCGATTGCAGCGCATTGATGGAAACGTTGAGGCGGGTCACCATGAATCCCGCCACCACAACCGCGCAGGTCCAGTACAGGCGTTCGGGATTTGAGCGTACGTGCTCATAACTCAACAGGAAAATCGGAATCGCCGCGAACAGCAGCATCTCCAGCCAGAAGTATCCGGCCTCGCTGGTGCGCTGGAAGGCGTAGCCCCAGGCCTGGTTGGCCGCCAGGTCGAGCACCTTGAAGAAGGCGAACACAATCAGCAGCAGTTGGATCATGCGGCCACAATCGCTGAGGATACTGAAATCCACGCGCACGTTCAGCGAGCGCATGCTCAGGTAGATGGCCATCACGGTAAGCGCCAGGCCCGCGGGAATCGCCGACAGGTAGAACATCGCGTGCATGTACTGCGAGTACCACAGAGGGTGCACCTTGCCGCGCGCGATCAGGTACAGGCCGCCGAGGTAGGACTGATGCATGGAGGACAGCAGCACTCCCGCCAGCACGACGGCAATCAGAATTTTGTGGTGGAAACGCAGTACTGTCTCGCGGAATTGCTTCCACGGGAGCTTCTCGATCACCGCCGGCGCGAACTCGAAGGTCAGCACCGCCGTGTAGGTCATGATGCAGACGCAAACGTCAAACAGCACCGACCGGTGGTTCCACATCACGATCGGGTGCCAGAAGCGCCACGGCAACCCAATTTCGTACAAGTAGCCGACGCACACTGTCATGTAGCCGAGAAACGAGATCAGAATGGAGGCGCGCAGGATGGGCCGGTACCGCTCCATGCCCAGCAGATAGACGGCGGCGCTGATGCCGAAACCTGCCGCCGAGAGGCCGATGCCGCAAAGCGTTCCGAGGCCGACCCACAGGCCCCACGGCATCTGGTCGCTCAGGTTTGTGCTGGCCCGGAGGCCAACGAAGAAGCGCAGGTACGTCGCGTAAAGCCCGGTGACAAGTATGATGGCCATAAGGACGCGCCACAAAGTAATTTCGGACTTGATTCGCGCGATCATGGTTAATTCCTTTCGTCTTTTATCCTGGTGATGGCGGCTTTTTCTTCAGCTTCGGCCAACGCCACTTCGCGGCGGCGCTGGGTCACCCAGTACAGGGCAGAGAGAATGGTGCCGCCCATAATGACAACTTTGGGCGAATCGCCCAGCGCACTGGCGGTGAGGGCCGGTACAGGCTGGGTGCCCGTCGGCGCTGCCTTGAAACCGAGCTTTTCGAAAGCCACATCGGAAACGAAGAACACGCTGCCCCCGCCCGCCTCCTCCAAGCCGTAGATGTGCGGCACATACGACGAGTCACCGCGAATCCGGCTCCAGGCCTCGGCGATCAGCTCGTCGCGATTGCCGAAAACGCTGGCCTGTACCGGACAGGCCTCTGTACACACCGGCTGACCCCCAGCCTTGATCCGCTCCGAGCAAAGGTCGCACTTCTTGACGAACGGCGCGAGCTTGCTCCACTGGTAACGGGGCACGGAATAGGGGCACGCCAGCATGCAGTAGCGGCAGCCGATGCATTTGTCGGCGTTGTACAGCACCGGACCGAGCGCTGACTTGCTGATGGCGCTGACCGGGCAGGCCGAAGCGCAGGCCGGATCTTCACAATGCATGCAGACTTTGCGGACGAATTTGTCGCCGCGCGTGTCCACGACAGTAAAGGCAGTGTCGGAAAGGGTGGGTTCGGGGTCGGGGCTGAATCTGTGAAGTTGTTTGCAGGCGGTCTCGCAACTCAGGCACCCGATGCAGCGCTTGATATCGATGAGCATTGCTTTTCTTGTGGCCATGGCATCCTCGCTTGGTCGTGGTCTCTCGGGCGCTAGGTCCGGAAGAACTCCTTCGCCAGTTGCTCCTGCACGCTGGGGTCAAGCTGGAAGAACAGGCCCTTGGCGGGCAAGCCGCCGTCCTGTCCCAGCGCTGGAGTCAGTTGCTGCAACTTGGCGCCGAGGCGCGCGATGCTGTTTTGCATCCACGCGGCGACGATGGTTCCCTGCAGCAGGTTTTTGGCGTTGATCGCCAATTCCGGAGCTTTGATCACGCCCAGCCAGCCGTTCTTGTATGGATCTTCCATCGCCAGACTCGGGTTTTTCAGCACTTCGTGGTTGACCGAGACCAGCACGCCTTCCACCGGTGACAGCAGTTCCACGCTCTGCCCTGCGCGCTTCACAGTGCAAAGCTTTTGGCCCTGGCGCACCCAGCGGTTCAGGCCGGCCATTTCGATGCCGTCAACCTTGCCGAAGAGATTGCCGGCAAACGCATCGATTCCCACACGGGCATTCTGGTGACCTTCGTCGCGCACCCAGGTGTGGCCGGGATGAAAGCAGTGATCCTTGGGAACCTCGAAGCCTGCGTTCTGCGCCATCAGAGGCGCCGCAAGCGTCTTGGCTGGTGCCACCTGCAGTGCATCCTGCGCCTCCTGCGGACGGCGAAAGTACATGACGGTAAGAATCAGAAGGAATGTAAGCAGGACGAATAATATTGACATGGGGGCCGCTCCTTGCCTGGTCCGCGATATGTGTGAGAGGTGATGTGTGAGAGGTGATCACGGTCACGTACCACAATGGCTAGTGCACGTGGCGTGCAAATCGCTTCCCATAAAGGAGGCCTGGTTCTAAAGGAGTTAGCTACTCAGTGCAGATTGAGGAAGATTGCAGTACTGCGTTTTGCAGGGGAGCCGTCGCACTTTGCAGTAGTGGTGCGTTTGGCTAGACCAGCTCGTGAGTTTTCTTCAGCCGTCGCAGCAGCGACGTGGGATGGATACCTAGAATGCGCGCGGCGTGGGTCTTGTTTTGTCCGGTGGCGGAGAGGACTTCGTTGATGTAACGCTCTTCCAATTCGCGCAGGCTCACAAACTGATCACCGGTTGGCGAAACATCCATTGACGACAACACCTCCGCCAGCGCCGGCTCATCGTGATAATCGCGGATTTCCTCCGGCAGGTCCTCTTCGCCGATTTCACTTTCCTTGCAGAGGATCATCGTCCGTTCGATCACGTTGCGCAGCTCGCGAATGTTGCCCGGCCAGGGATACTTCTGCAGCAGCTCGGCGGCGGCGGGGGTGAAGCCGGCGAAGTTTTTCTTCAGCTCTTTGTTGAAGTGCTGCATGATGTCTAGCGCCAGAGGCAGAATGTCTTCCAGCCGCTCCCGTAACGGCGGGATGAACAGCGGCAGCACGTTCAGGCGGTAATAAAGGTCTTCGCGGAACTCGCCTTTGGTGACGGCTTCCTTCAAAACTTTATTGGTCGCAGTGATGATGCGAACGTTTACTTGAATCGGCTTGGTCCCGCCGAGACGCAGGAACTTTCCCTCTTCCAGTACTCGCAGCAGCTTGGCCTGCAGGCTGAAGGAGGTGTTGCCGATCTCGTCAAGGAAGAGCGTACCGCCCGTTGCTTTCTCGATGAGTCCCTCCTTGCGACGGCGGGCATCGGTGAAAGCTCCGGGCTCGTAGCCGAACAGTTCGCTCTCCAGCAGCGTATCGGGTAGCGCCGCACAGTTCAGGCTGATCATCGGCGCCTGCGCTCGCGGACTGTTGTAGTGGATGGCTCTGGCCAGCACCTCCTTGCCGGTGCCGCTCTCCCCCTGGATCAGGATAGTGGTGTGATCGCTCTCGGCCGCGCTGCGCGCCATCTCCAGAATTTCACGCATGGCGGGGCTTTGCGTCACTACCCGCCCGAAATCGTAGCGGCCCTTGGCACTCAGCACAGTATCGTGCACCCGGATACGAAATGCCAGCAACTCGGTGGCGCGCCGGACGGTGTTCACCATGTCGGAAATGTGGAAGGGCTTGATCAGGTAGTCGTAGGCGCCCAGCTTCATCGCTTCCACAGCGCGCTCCACCAGATGGTAAGCGCTCATCATGATGACGATCGTCGTGGGCGAAGTCTTCTTCGCCTGCCGCAGCACCTCGATCCCGTCAATGCCGGGCAGCACCACATCCAACAGCGCCAGGTCGGGTTGCTGCTCGGAGATGGTCTTCACCGCTTCTTCTCCGCTGTTGGCGAGAAGTACCTCGAAACCTTCACCGTCGAGTGCCCGGCCGATCGTGCGCAGCGTAAGTGCTTCGTCGTCGACGATGAGGATGGAGTACGCCATAGCTAGACGATGACCTCCTCGGCGACCGGTACCGGCTTGCCAGCCTGCTGAATTGGCAGAGTCACCCGGACGGTGGTGCCCGCGCCAGGAATGCTTTCCAACTGAATGTCGCCGCCGTGGCTGCGCACGTAATTCCGGGTGATGCTCAGCCCGAGTCCGGTACCCTTGCCGCGCTTGGTGGTGAAGAACGGCTCAAAGACGTGCGGCAGGATGTCGTCGGGAATGCCGCAACCGGTGTCCCGCACGCGCAGCTCGATCATATCCGCAAACCTGACCCTTTCGGCCAGCACCGTGATGGTCCCGCCCGGCGGCGTTGCCTGCGCCGAGTTGAGCAGCAGATTCATCAGGACTTGCGAGACCTGGTTGGCATCGGCGCTGATGTTGGGCAGATCGAGTGGCACGCAGTTCTGCAATTCAACCTGCCGGAACATGGGCTGGTGATCGACAAACTTCAGGGTCTCGCTGACCAGCCGGGGCAGGTTGACCTGGCTCAGCTTGAGCGGACCGGGACGCGCATAATCCAGCAAGCCACGCACCGCGGACGAGATCCGCTTCGCGCTCTCGATACACTGCTCGATCTCCGTGCGCCGTTCTTCGTCGGCATCCTTCCACTCCAGTTCCAGGTGCGACAGGATCCCCAGCAGCGGGTTGTTGATCTCGTGGGCTGCGCCCAGGGCAAGCTGCGCCAGTGACGCATACTTCTCAAATTCGGAGAGCTGCGACTCGAACTGCATTTTCTCCTTGGCCAGCTCGCGCTCTTCTTCCAGTCGCCGCACCAGCTCGCGTTGCGCTACGTCGCGTTCGTACTCGCGATGCTCGGCCAGTTCCGTGGCCCGCGCCAATTCGCGTCTGGCGGCCTTGACCCGGCTATACGAGATACCAACGACGATGCCGATCAGTAACAAACTAAAGGCGATCGCAGACCACAGGCCCACATTTGCGGCGGGCTTTCCTGCCACAGCGCAGGTGGAAGTCTCAGAAAACCCAAGTTGCACCGCGGCAAACCAGAAGCAGCGCAGCTATGCTTCGAATCGGGCGTCGCGCCGTCCGAGACCGCACGAGAAGGCCAAAGGAGCGCAACATCTATCTCTCCTCTATAACCTTCTCGCAATGTCACAGCCCGAGCAGTGACACCAGTCACCCCGACAGGTGACGGATAACTGCCAGGCTGCTCAGAATGAGGCGAAGCAGCATCTGGTAGACGGCGAATTTGCCGCTGGATGAGAGCGCTGGATAAGTAGTTATGTCTCAGGCTCTAAACGGCCTCACGATTTCCAGGTACTTGATCAAGCTGGCATCATTGGCCAGCACCTTCCATTCTCGTCGCGCGGCCACCGCACAGATCAGGATGTCCACCGGCCCGCACTCCACGCCCCGGCCTCGGCACAGGTGCGCCGCTTCCTCGTAATCGGGGTGTCAAGTGGCTCGTCGCGAACCGCTTAGTATCGCCTTCGTGAGCTTGAAGGGGCGTGCCTTTAGGCACGCCGCAACAGCCCGAGGGGCTCGGCTTCAGCCACCGAGGGAACTCAACCTTTGGGGATGCGCATACTCCCTCCGGGGCCAAAGCCAGGTTCAAATGGGCGGCGCCCCTTCCGTGCCTTTCAAGGCAGGATGTCAGCGGCGGCGAATCACCCCAAGTCCGGCTGCCCTGTGGCCGTTACCACCTGGGCCCATTCCTGGCTGGAGAGGTGTTTCCGCTCCTTGCTGGCCATCGGCATGGGCACATGGAGGAAGACCCCGTGCATGAGGCCGACGATCATGTCGGTCTTGCCGGCCATCGCAGCATGCACGGCGTGCCGAGCGAAGGAATCGCAGAGCACGGAATCAACCGTCGAAGCGGGCACGCTGCGAATGTAGTAGCTGGGGTCGAAGTAGCGAATCACCACCGGCAGGCGCTGGGCAGCAAAGTGGTCGCGGATTTTGTCGCGCAGGAAGAGCCCGATGTCGCGGTGCAGCAGATTGCCCGAGGCATCGCGCTCTTCGGCCGGCGGCAGCAGATGCTGGCCTGCTCCTTCGGCAACGACGATGACTGCATGCCGCCGCTCCAGCAGACGGCGATGCAGAGCTGCCAGCAGCCCGTTGTCGCCATCCAGCTTGAACGGCACCTCCGGCACCAGCGTGAAGTTCACTTCCTGGCTGGCCAGGCTTGCGCCCGCGGCGATGAAACCCGAGTCGCGACCCATGACCTTCACGATGCTGACTCCGTTGTGAACGCAGATCGCCTCCACGTGCGCCGAGTCGATCACTTCCTTGGCCTTCTCGATAGCCGTGAAGTAGCCGAAGGAGCGATTCACGAACTGCACGTCGTCGTCGATGGTCTTGGGAATGCCAATGACCGAAATTTTCAGCTTGCGGCGCTGCACCTCTTCCACGATGGAGTGAGCGCCGCGCTGGGTGCCATCGCCGCCTATGGAGAACAGGACGTTAATGCCGCGCTGCTCCAGGAAATCCACGATGATGTCAGGGCTGACGGGTCCGCGGGACGTCCCCAGCAGCGTGCCGCCGCGCTGATGAATGTTATCAACCATCTCCGCGTTCAGCCAGATCGGCGGACTGCCTTCGGCCGAAAACCCCGAGTAGCCATAGCGGATTCCCAGCACGGCAGGCACTCCGTAGTGGTAGTGCAGCTGGAGGTACAGGGAGCGGATGACGTTGTTCATGCCGGGACACAAACCGCCGCAGGTGACGACGGCGACCTTGGTCTTGGCGGGTTCGAAGTAGAGCTTGGCGCGTGGTCCCGCTTTCTCGAAGAGCTGAATCGAGTCCTCGGATTCTGGGCCCAGATGGTGAGGATCGCGATAGTACCTTTCATCGTGCAGCAGTGTGCTTTCGATGAAGCCATGAGAATCGAGCTGCAAGGGCGAGGGCACGGTGCAGGGACCAAGAGAGGATATGACGATTTTTTCGCTCATGAGAGTATTTCCGGCCGCTGATAAGATGAACGGCCGATTTCAGGAACACTTTATGTTGGGGCGCTGGGCTGCTTCTACGATAAATGAGTCATGGAGATGATGCAGCCAAATGATCAGTTTAAATGCTGTAGTCGAACGAGTACGGGTAGAGCACGCTTCAGCGCCGCGTGAGAGCTGTCGTCCCTTTTGGGCAAAAGCAGCGCGGATTGGGGGCCCCGGTTGAAGGCCCGCTCTACCCCGAACCATATCAACAGAGGAATCGCTTTCAGTTTTCAAACGCTACCGGGCGGTCTAAGATGAAGGCACGGGTAATCCAATGACTCCAGAGACTTCAGGCGACAATCCCGCTCCCGAGCCCAACTCCGACGCAGCCAAGCAGGTTGCCGAAGCGCATCGCATCCTCAGCGGCTTGCGGCAGAAACTCGACGAGCACCCCGACCTGGAAGAAGCCATCGCCAAGCTGGAGATGGCGCTCAGCATCCTGACCACAAAAACCGGCGGCATGCTCTAGGCCTAACTGAACAGCAGCTCTTTTGCGCGTTGCGAGGCTTTCACCACCGCCTTGATCAACGTCACGCGCAGACCGCCTTCCTCCAGTTCGAGAATGCCATCCACGGTGCAGCCCGCGGGAGTGGCAACCGCATCCTTGAGCAGCGCTGGATGATCGCCGGTTTCCAGGACCATCTTGGCCGAACCGAGCACCGTCTGCGCTGCGAGTTGCGTAGCGATGTCGCGCGGCAGACCCATCTTCACGCCGCCTTCGGCCAGCGACTCTAGGATCATGTAAATGTACGCAGGGCCGCTGGCCGACAATCCGGTCACTGCGTCCATGTGCTTCTCGTCCACCCGCACCACTTCACCCACAGTACCGAACAAGGTGCGCGCGACTTCCAGGTCTCCGTGCTTCACCGACGCGCCGCAACAGAAGGCGGTCATGCCTGCCCCCACCATCGAGGGCGTGTTGGGCATGGCGCGAATCACCGGAATACCTTCGGGAAGCCGCTTCTCGATGTAGGCCGTAGGAACCGATGCGGCAATGGAGATGATGAGCTGATTCTCGCGCACTCCGCTGGCGATCTCCTGCACCACGTCACCCAGCACTTGCGGCTTGATGCACAGCAACACAATGTCGGCATCGGCCACCGCAGCGCGATTGTCGGTGCTCACGTTGATTCCATATTTCGACGCCAGGGTTGCGGCGCGCTCCACATGTTGAACCGTGGCAGAAACGTTCTCTGCCTGCACGACATTCTGCCTGCGGAAAGCCTGCAGGAGAATGCTGCCCATCTTCCCCAGGCCGAGTATGGCGAGACGCTGCCGCTGGGTGGCTTCAAGCATGTTAGCCCAGTCCTAATGTTCGGGATTCCGATTTTCCGGTCTCCCGATTGTAGAACGCCGGGCTACAGGACCGTGAGGTCAATCCTGCGCCTAAGAAGACCCGGTGGCCTTCGCTACCGCTGCGACCTCGGCTTGCTTGAAGGTACCAAAAGGCGATTGTTGCGGGGCGGGCGCCTGGGGAACAACATGAGTTCGCATAGCGGCATCACAGACCGCGTAGCCCCAGTCGATCAGCTCGTGCTGCAGTCCCGGCTCCAGCGCGGTCAGTCTGGTCGCCGTTGCGGCCAGCCTTTCGGTGACGCTGAGGTCGCATTGCAGCGCCGTGGCGAGATGGTAATTCCCGATGTCGGTTCGGATGCCCCAGTAGGTTCCTTCGCGCACCTTGTGTTCGTAGGACGCGATGAGCGTACGCTTGCGCAGCGCTCCCACCTGGTTATAGACGACATTCAGCACGCGATACGATTGGCCGAGCCACTCATGCGCCGGATCGGCTTCCATGCCCAGTGCGCCGCCGCCATCGCTTACCAGGATCGTGGTGTAGTGCTTCCATGCAGTCTCCAAGCCAAGGTTGTCGTAAACTCCTCCGTCGCAGAGCACGATCCTTTGCCGGAACTCGGGATACTTGACTCCAAGCGGCGGCGGCTCCTGTCCCTTGGTAAAGCTGTTGGGGTCCGTTTCGAGCACGGCGAGCGAAAGTATCGGAGGGAAAGCCGACGAAGCTGCGACAACGGTGGCCAGATCAAGCCGCGGATTCATGATTAGGCCCACGATCCAATCCCCCATAAACGGCTTGGAAAAACGCCACAACACTCCAGTCTGCAGGCTGGTCGAATTGAGCACGAAGCGTGGACTGTTCGGCAGGTTTTGCAGGGTCGCATCCGCAAACAAATATTCGCGATAGTGCTTGGCGACTTCATGCGAGACGCCGCCGAAGATCCCGCTGACGATCGAGCTGACGTCAACGGATTTCGAGGCCATCCCGCTTATCGGCTGCGTCACCATTTGGTCAAACTTCTGCGCGCAACCTTCGGCGTTGAAGCCCAGGTTATTCCAGTTCATGGCGAGCACACCGCTGGTGATGGAGCCTCCAGAGACGCTGGAGATCAGGTTGAGCTTGGGCAGCAATTGCAGTTCATTCAAGCGCCATAAGGCGCCGAGATGAAAAAGCATGGCGCGGTAACCGCCGCCGGAAAGACACAGGGCAATTCCTTTTGCCGGATGCTCAGGATCGTCCGGATGATCGTGGACAGGCTGCCCCAAGGCTTGTAGCTTTGGAGTTGAAGAATCATCAGGCATAATGCCTCCGATAAGGCTTTAGGAAGGGTCGAGTCGAGTTGCAAAAGTGCCCGGAAATTCAGGTGACGGAGCGCCGCACCATCGCCGGACACCTGCACTCTAGCACTGTTGCCACTGAACACAAAAGGATTTAGGGTGTGACCGGTAAGCTTTGCGCTGCGGCCCTCGCTCGGGATGACAATTCAACGGCTGGCGCAGTAGTGAATAATCCAGCTGCAACGCGGCTTGCGAGTCAATTTCTATCGCGAGGTGCTATGAGATACGCTTTGCGCACTCTTCTGTTTCTATTTCTCGTCACCACTCTTATCACGGCGCAAACCATGAAACAGCCGAGTGGGAATGCCGCTACTCAAGGTAACGCGAAGTTCGCGCAGATGTGCGACCAGTTCGTGAAGGATTCGCTGGCGCTCTCTCCCGTTAACGCGTCGCAAGCTGGGTATCACAAACACAAGGATCTCAAGACCGGCAAGACGATTGACCTCGATGCCCAGCTCGACGATGTCAGCCCGCAAGGCATGGCGGCACAGGAGAAGTTCTACCGCGAGTGGCGCAAGCGCTTCCAAAAGGAAACGCCAGTTGCCTCGCTCAATGCGCAGGATGCCGCTGATTACCGTCTGCTTGACGACCAGATCGCTCTCAGCCTGCTCGATTTCGAAAAGATCCAGAGCTACAAACACAATCCCACCGGCTATGTGGAGCTGATCGGCAATGGCATGTTTCTGCCCCTCACTCAGGAATACGCTTCAAAGGACGTGCGCGTCGGCGATGTAGTCTCCCGTATCGGCCAGATTCCACGCTTTGTCGAGCAGGCGAAGTCGGAGCTGGTCGACTCCGATCCCATCTTCATCTCGACCGCGATGGACGAGAACGAAGGCAACATCAATCTGGTGGATAGCGTCGCGGCAGACATTCCTGCCCTATCGCCGCTGAAGGCGCAGTATGACAAAGTTGCGCCCGCGGCAAAGAAGGCGCTCACCGATTTCAACGACTGGATGAAAAACGACCTCGCTAAGCGTCCCACCAACGACCGAACCTGGCGCTTGGGCAAGAAGTGGTACGACGAAAAGTTCCGCTACGTGATGGAGACGTCGATCACGCCCGAACAGTTGCTGGCCGACGCGGAGGCAAAAGTGAAAGCGACCCGCGCCGAGATGCTGCAACTGGCGCTCCCGCTCTACAAGCAGATGTATCCCGGACAGGACGATTACAGCAATCTGCCGGCCCGCGACCGCGAGAACAAAATCATTGGCTCGGTGCTCAACAAAATCAGCGATGAGCATCCTCAGCGCGATCAGTTGATCGAAACCGTCAAGGCGGACCTCGAAGGCATCACGCAGTTCATCCGCGAGAAGGAAATCGTTAGCCTGAGCAGCCGCGACAACCTGAAGGTGATTCCCACGCCGGAGTTCATGCGCGGCATCTACTCGGTGGCCGGCTTCCACGGCGCGCCGCCGCTGGAGCCCACCGCCGAGGCACAGTACTGGGTGACGCCTATCGATCCCAAGATGCCTGAGGCCAAGGCCGAGAGCAAACTGCGTGAGTACAACAACTACACGCTGAAGTGGCTCACCATTCACGAGGCGCTCCCCGGACACTACGTGCAGGCCGAACACGCCGATGACGTTCAGCCGCCGACCCGCCGCGTGCTGCGTGACGTCTTCGGTAACGGGGCCTACGTGGAAGGCTGGGCGGAGTACATCGCTGACGTCATGACTGAGGAAGGCTATCTGGACCACAGTCCAAAGTTCGGTCTCGTCCGGCGCAAGATCATTCTGCGCGCTGTCTCCAACACGATTCTCGACATTCGCCTGCAAACCATGAACATGACTGATCAGGAAGCCATGGACCTGATGCTGAACGACACTTTCCAGACCCAGGCCGAGGCCGAAGGCAAGCTGCGGCGTGCCAAGCTGAGCTCAACCCAACTGCCAACCTATTTTGTTGGCATGCGCCAATGGTGGGAGCTGCGTAAGAAATATCAGACCGCGAAGGGCAGCGCCTTTACGTTGGAGGAATTCCACAACAAGGCCCTGGATCAGGGCGCGCTGCCGCTCGAGTATTTGGAGAAGATTATTTTGCCAGGGGCGGCGGGGAATTGAGCCCGAGGCGCGAGCCCCGGGTCGTAAACCATCTGGATCCAGAGCTGCGCAGTGGCGACAATCAGCGTTTGTTAAGAAGTGTAAATATCCACGGACGGAGCGAACTTTTTCTCATGACCTTCGTCTATACGAGTAACCCAAATCCAAGGTGGGCGCCGCAACCCCAACAGATACGCAACCGCCGCCCGCCGCCCTTTCTTAGGCTCACTTCAGTTTCTTGCCGGTTGTCGTCAGCACCAGCTTCCCATGCTTAACGCCGCGCATGGAAAGCATGTGATCGGCAAGGTGTTTGACCTCGCCGCTGCGCCCTTTCATGATGACCACCTCCAGACAATTGTCGGCGTCGAGATGAACGTGCGTCGCCGCCAGGACGTTGCCGTGGGAATGGTGCTGTATGTCGGTGAGCTTGTTGGCCAGATTGGGACGATGGTGATCGTAGATCATGGAGAGCGTCGCTACTACCTGCCGGTTGCGGTCGATAGCCTCTGAAACCAGGCTTTCGCGAATGAGATCGCGCAGCGCCTCGGAGCGGTTTTTGTAACCGCGCTTGGCAATCAGACGATCGAACTGCTGCAGCAGCTCTTCTTCGATGGAAACCCCGGTTCTGGTCAGTTCTGCCATGACAATCCGGCTCCTCGGTTAAATTTGCGATAGCGGCCAATCCGGAACCACTATAACCCACGTACCCCACTCGGCAGTTTCGTTGCCAACAAAATCTCTGGAATATTGACAAAAGGCGCTGTGACACGAATGCGGAAATCGTGTTACAACTTACGGGTTCGGCTTGGCTGGCATCGGCATATATATGTCCGTGCCAGAGGAGTGGTATGAACGCCTCGCAGCACACCTGGTTCCGCAGGCTCTTGCGCGCGGGACTCCTCACAGGCTGTCTGTTGGTTTTCCTGAGTGCGCCGCTCTTGGCCGCGCCAGGGTCGGCCCGAGTTTCCGGCCGCGTCCTCGATCCCCAGGGCAATCCTGTCCTGCAAGCGCACGTGAAACTCGTCAACGCCGCCGGCGCTACGGTGGCCGAAATGCAGACCGATGCGCAGGGCCAATTCGTCTTCGACGGGATCGATTCGGGCGTGTACCAACTGACCGCTGAATCCGCATCGTTCGTTTCGGTGGTGCAGACTATTTCCCTGGCCACGGGCCAGCAGCAACATGCGAGCGTACAATTCCAGCAGCTTGCCGCCGTCCAGCAATCGATCACTGTTGTTGCTTCTGCGCCGTCCGTGCTGACGCCCGATCCCGCGCAAAGCATCGTCATCCACGACCAGGTGCTGGACGCCAATCCCGGCCGTCCGGGCGCGCCCATATCCATTCCGGGCCTTCCAATTGAAACCGCTTCCGGCGGCATCAAAGCACCGCAGTACTTCGCACCGGGTGTCGCCGGCGATCATGGCGAACCTATCGCGCAGTTCTTCCAGATTGGCAGCTTCCTCTATCCGAACAACCTTCCCGCCAACGCTCACGGCAATGGTTATGCCGACCCCAATTTCCTGATCGCGCCTATCATTGACGCTGTGACTGTGGACGGCGGCGCCTTCAATGTCCGCGAAGGCAACAACTCCGTCGATCTCGCCGCGGCTTATGTGCCGAGGCAGCGGGCTCCGGCTTTCCTGCAGCTCACCGGAGACTATCGCGATGCCGACCTCATGGCGGGGTGGAACGCGAAGAACCCGCAGACCAACGCCTGGGTTGCCGCCGATATATCCTTCGGCAACGGCTTTCTGGAGCGGCTGGAACATCGCCAGCAATACAAGCTGAACGGCCTGCGCGAGTTCAATTTTGGCAACCACCAACTCACGCTGTTCGGCATCGGCTACTACGGCTTCTCCTATGTTCCGGGATTAATTCCGATCAATGTTCCCGTGCCTGGCGACACCATCGACAATCGCCAGCTCGACATCACCCACACCGCCTTGATAGTCGCCACCGACAACTGGAAGCTCAGCGAGCAACGCCAACTCTCCTTCTCCGGCTTCTATCGCAATTACGCGCTCACGCTGCGCTCAAATTTTGGCGACGGCCTCATTCAGCAGAGCGAGACCCGCAACATTTTCGGTGGCGAAGTGACGTACATCCAGAGCGTTCGCCACTGGCTGGCGTTGCTGGCCGGCATTGACTTGCGTCGCGACGCGCCGCGCAACCTGGACTTGAAGCACATTGACGATCAGGGTGTCTTTCAGCCAGTGACCAGCAATAACCTGACCCTGTCATTCGTCGAGCCCTTTATCTCCATCGACGGCCCACTCGGCCGCTACTTCCACTACAACCTTGGTGTTCGCCAGGAAGAGGTCTGGATGGACAACCAGGACCTCATCAATCCGCAAAATTCCTTCGACAAGCTGGCGACTCTCACACTGCCCAAGGGTACGTTCAGCGTGCTTCCACCCGACCACTGGTACCTTCCGAATGTGGCCTTCAGTTACGGCGAGGCATTTCACACCGAAGATCCCCGGATCGGCAACGGCACCGGCATCCCGACGCTGCTGGCGCCTTCGCGCGCTTATCAGCTCGTGTTCTCCAAGGTCATTAAGCAGGTGCAGTTTTACGTCACGCTGCGACATATCTCCAACTCGCAGGAGTTGGCCAAGATTGACCCCGACACCGGCTTGCAGGAAGCCATCGGCCCGTCGGTGAATAAGGTGCTGTCCGTTTCGTTGCAACGCAACTTCGCACACGGTTCCCTGTACGTCTCGTATGCGCAGGCCGACGCCCGCGATGCCCAGACCGGTCAGCCGATTCCCGAAGCCCCGCGGTTCATCTGGGACACGGTCGGCTCCTACAAGCATCTGCCCTTCGGGCTGTGGGCTCGTGGCGAAATCGAGTACGTGCGTGCCAAGCCTCTGGGCGATGGTTTCACCGGCGTGCCGGTCACCGAATTTCGCGGCGCAATACTGAAACCCTTCCGCGAGGAAACCATGTCGCTTGCCGCCAACTTCCTCATCGCGCAAGGCTACACCGGTCAGACGACGGAAGTCCTTGCGCTTCCCGGCGAACCCACCCCGTTCGAGCGGGTGGTCGGCGTCCCGCTGAAATCCTACGTCAGCCTGAGCTGGACGTACTATTTCCGCAAGTAAGCCGCCTGAGGGAGGCAGATTCAAGCTTCGCGTCCGTACACGGGTTCAAAGCCGGGCGGGAGGGCTGCTAACTCTTTGCCATTGCAGGTTCGCGTGGCGAGCTTTGCTTCCGACTCGTTCAGGCTCAGTTTAAGATGCACTCATGAAGAAGCTTCGCGTAGGTGTGCTGTTCGGCGGGCGCAGTGGTGAGCACGAAGTGTCACTGCTGTCGGCGGCTTCGGTCCTGAAGGCAATTGATAAGAAGAAGTACGAGGTGGTCCCCATCGGTATCACCAAAGATGGCCGGTGGGTCACAGCTGCACATGCCGAGCGCCTGCTCAAAGGACGTGCCTCTGATGCTCCGCGGTCGCGCGACTTACGCGCCGGAGATCCCGCCACCACTTCTGCCGCTGCCGTGATTGCCAAGGGCGAAGCCGTGGTCGTTCCGCCGATCCCAGGCGAAAACCACTCCGCGCTTGTGCCCTTCGAGACCAGTTCCAGCGCGCTCCATCCTGCTCATAATCCCATCGACGTTGACATCATCTTCCCGGTGCTGCACGGCACCTTCGGCGAAGACGGCACTATCCAGGGGCTGCTGGAGCTGGCGGACGTTGCATATGTCGGCGCGGGCGTGCTGGGCTCGGCGGCAGGCATGGACAAGGACGTGATGAAGCGCCTGTTCCGCGATGCAGGCATTCCCATCGTCAAGCACATGACTGTGCTGCGCAGCGCGTGGCGCGAGGAGCCGAAGGCGGTCCGCCGGCAGATCGAAGAAGCGCTGAAGTATCCTGTTTTCGTAAAGCCCGCAAACTTGGGCTCATCGGTTGGCATCAGCAAGGTCCACGACGCGGGTGAACTCGCATCCGCGATGGATGAGGCCGCGCAATATGACCGTAAGCTCGTTGTTGAGCAGAGCGTGTGCGGCAATAAGGGCAAAGCGCGCGAGATTGAATGTTCCGTGTTGGGCAACGACAATCCCATTGCCTCTGTCGCAGGTGAGGTCGTGCCCATCAAGGAGTTCTACGACTATGCCGCCAAGTATCTTGACAAAGGTTCGAAGCTGATCATTCCCGCCAAGCTACCGGGTAAAAAGCAGGCCGAGGTGCGGCAGCTGGCAGTGGCTGCGTTTCAAGCGGTGGACTGTGCCGGCCTGGCGCGCGTGGACTTCCTTATGGATCCGCGCAGCGGCAGGATGTACGTTAACGAGATCAACACCATTCCCGGCTTCACCTCCATCAGCATGTATCCCAAGCTGTGGGCGGCGACCGGCATTCCCTATTCCGAGCTGATTGACCGGCTGATTCAGCTCGGCCTGGAGCGCTACGCCGATAAGAAGCTGAACCGGTACAGCCGATGATGTCGAGCTGCAAATGCCCAGAATTGTCGTTTGCAGAGCTAACCCTTTTTCCCCTTCCGCGTCTATCTCAGCAAGCAGGGAGCGATGCTCGATTAGGGGCATGCATCATGTTTTCACTCCGCTAGACATGCATGCCCCGGGCACCGCACACCAGCCCTCCTTTTCTCCTGATTCGCAACCGGGCAGGGGTTCCTCGCGTCCAAGCGCGCGCCGGAGTTCCCTGCCTGCTTTTTTGAACAAACCAGCGCCCGCCTGCGTATTTCATCCTGGAGGCGCACTGTGCGTAAACCTTTCCTGCTTCTTCTCATATGCCTTTCAGTTTTCAGCCTCTCTGCGTTTGCCGAAGAGTGGACCAAGTCGTACCAGGTCAGCGACAAGCCCAGCCTGCGCGTGGACACCAACGATGCTTCCGTGGAGATATCGCGCGGCGTGAGCCGCACGGTTTCGGTGCGGGTGGTCTCCGAGGGCTTCAGCATCGGCGGCAGCGGTGTGCGCATCACCGAGCATCAGGACGCTGACAAGGTGGACTTGCAGGTCCACGTGCCGAATAACTGGGGATTCCATATCAGCCGGCACGAGGGAGTGCGCATCGAAGTGCAGGTTCCACCCGAGACGGCACTCGATCTGCACTCCGGCGATGGCCACATTCGCGTGGACGGAACAACTGGACCAGCGCGACTCGACACCGGCGATGGGCACATCGATGTGCGCAACTTCAATGGCGCGCTCAATGCACATACCGGCGATGGACACATGACCATTGACGGCGTGCTGACCGACGTCAACTTGCGCACCGGCGACGGCCACATCGACCTCACCGTCCGTCCCGGCTCGAAGATGAATACGGGCTGGCTCATCCATACCAGCGATGGCCGAGTGGAAGCTCGTCTGCCGCAGGATTTTGCAGCGGAGCTCTACGCCCATACCGGCGACGGACACATTCAACTCGATCTGCCGGTGACGGTGAACGGCTCCATTGAGCGCTCGCGGATTCGAGGCAAGCTCAACGGAGGAGGCCTGCTGCTGGAGATCACCACCGGCGACGGCAGCATCCGCATCGGCAAGTTCTGAGCTGCCGGTCAAGCTGCGCTCCTTTCCGCCGATAGTGTTACTGGACGGGCAATCCTGGGCGATGGAAGCTACGGCGAGAACTCGACTCACGGCATCACAATCCCGGCGCAAATTGTTCTTGTTCTGCACCCACCTGGTCGCTCAGGAGCAATTCCTGCGTCTCCTGCGGCACAGCGATTTCGACATCGTACTCTGCCCCGAACTGCTCCTTCCGGCAGCGGGTGCTGAGGCCTTTGACGGCCGCGAACCTTGCCTGGCGGTGATTGACGCCAGCGACTTCATGGCTACGCTTGAGTTCGTTCGCATGCTTCGCCTGGAACAACGCACTGTGCATCTGCTGGTGCTGCTGCCCAAGCTGGAGGATGCCATCGCTTCGCCGCTTTTGCGGCTGGGGGTGAAAGGCCTGCTGACCTACGAACAGGCGCCGCACGAACTGACGCGCGCGGCCAGCCAGGTCTCGGGGGGGATGTACTGGGTGCCGCGCGAGCTGCTCACCCGTTTCGTCGAGTCCATCCTGCCGGAGGTGCGCGGCTGCAAAGCCCTGGACTGCGAGGCCGGCATCAGCCGCCGCGAGCGCGACGTGCTCGACCTGCTGCTCGCCAATCTCTCCAACAAAGAGATCGCGGCCAAGCTCTTCATCTCCGAGCGCACGGTGAAGTTCCATGTCTCCAACCTGCTCGGCAAGTTTGGAGTGCAGCGCCGCGCCGACCTCATTGTGCTGTGGATGCAGCGCACCAGCACCTTTCCCTGGCTGGGGCGGGAGATAGGAAGAAGCGCTTCCCTGCACGTAAACTGACCGCCCGCTAACCGTCGCAAGCCTGCCCGGCAGCCGCCTGATCGTGGCTGGAATCAGATACCGTAATTAAAGAGGCGCAGCGCGTCTTTGTATGCTTCCTTGGCAGCAATCTCCTTCTTCTGCGCATCCTGCTCCTTGAAGCAGGCCGCGTCCCAATGCTCCATCGCGACCATGGAGTGGTCGGGGGTAGCGAGAGCTTCCTCTTCACGGATGGCGGCAACCCACTCGTCAACCGCATCTTTGTAGGCCTGCCGCAAGCGGTCATAGTCAGAAGTGTCCATAGCGAGGCATGTTAGAGGTACAAGCTGGCTGAAACAATAGGCCAGCACTAGCATTCACAGAGAATTAATTCGAGCAAGCCGTGGCGTCCAGATCCGACTCCACCTGAATCGGGCCGTGGCGCCTGCACCCGGCAGCCCGGGACCCGCACGCCGTCGCCCTGAATACCTTGCGCATCGGCCAACCTCATATCCATGCCCCGACCCCACGCGCGCCCCGCACGCGCTCTCAGGCCATGTCGGCTATGGCGCGATCTCCCACACGACGCCGCAGCCGGTGCCGCCGCAAGTTCCGCCATAGACCGCTGTGCCGTAAAGATTGCCGTTAGCGCCGATGGCAACCGTACTGGCCGGACTGCCACCGTCCCTCCCGCCGGTGAAATCGTGCAACGAAGTAAACGTCCAGCCATTGTTGCCGGGCGTCAACTTGAAAACGGCGCCCGGGATTTGCCCATAAGAGAAGTTGCCGATCGTGCCATAGAGATTTCCCGCGGCGTCCATCGTAAGCGAGGCTGACGGCCCGATTTCGTACTGTGGGGGTATCTGGGCGAGCACGGTGTACATCCAGCCGCCATTCGAGGGTGAAAATTCGAAGATGGTGCCGCTGTAAGTAGGACTAGGAGTGAAGTCGGTACTTCCATAGAAGTTCCCGGAGGCATCGGAGATCAGGCCGGCAACAGGCGAGTAGCCTCCATTCCCCTGGTTGTCGAAGTTGTACAGGACGCTCTCGGTCCATTTGCCTGCAGAAGGCGTGAGCTGAAAGATCACCCCCGAGTCGTAGGCTCCTCCCTCCGTGGCTGTACCGATCAGGTTGCCCGCAGAATCGAAGGTCACACCGGTAGGGTACGCGCCATCAGCGCCTCCCTGGAATGTGTACAGGGTAGTCTCCTGCCAGCCACCACCGCCAATGGGAGTTAACTCGTAAACCGTACCGCAGCCCTGATTATCGAAGCAACCGTTACCGCCTCCTTCCCAGGTTACGCCATAGATATTGCCCGTACTGTCGAATATCACGTCGCCGGCGGGGCGGTCTTTGGATAGCGGGAAGCTGTAAAGGAAGTCGATCATCCACGGGGAAACAAATGAGGGTGGAATTGTCGGTGGTGGCCTTAACGTGAAAACGGTGCCGCCATTACTGGTCGTGCCGTACAGAAGCCCATCGGGGCCAAAGAGGACTCCGGCCGCAGGATCATCGCCATCACTTTCCTGATTAAAAGAATAAATAGAAGAAGATATCCAACCCGAGCGGCCCCGCGACATCTTGAATACCAGCCCTCCCGGCCCCCCGGCCCACTTAATTCCACCGCTGTAGGTGGTGCCGTAGAGATGTCCTCCGCCGTCAATGGTGAGGCGGCCCTCCGGATTCCCTCCGTCCGCTCCGCCGGTAAAGTTGTGAATGACCTGAAAGGTCTGCGCGTGCGCTGCTATAGCGGTCACTAGCACCATCACAAGGCCGGCTGTTCCTGCCAGACGAGCGCTTCCCCAACTCCGATATTGCCCTGAGCGCGCCATAACAGTCTCCTCTGTGAATTAGTAATTCCCCGTCCAATATCCTGGATTCAGTTGCCCGGGCGCCGAATCCCACGTTGTGGGATATTTCCCTCGTGCTGACAACTGGGCACTGGCAACTGCTGTTACGGCGTGACCTCGAAGACCACTCCGTTGTTTCCCTGGCTGCCACCATTCGCAGTGGTGCCATAAATATTTCCGCTGCCGTCCAGGATCACGCCGCCGACAGGAGCCGACCCGTCGTTGCCATTGAAGGAGTGGAGGGTGGTAGAGTTCCATCCGCCGTTCGATGGTGTCAGCTTCACCACGCTGCCATTACCTCCGGTGAAGGTTGAGGTCACGTAGACATTCCCTGCTGCGTCGAGTGTCGGGGTGTCAACTGGTCCTTCAATTCCGGAGAAGGTTTGCAGCAGGGTGTACCTCCACCCACCATCGGAAGGCGTCAGCTGGAAAATCGTCCCGGCTCCTCCGGTGCCCCCCAAAGCCGCAGTGCCGTAAAGGTTGCCCTGCTGGTCCATGGCCACGCCACCTATAGGTTCGTAACCCTCGTATGTACGATTAAGGCTGTACAGGGTCGTTTCCGTCCATTCCGATCCGGAAGGGGACAGTTCGTAAACATTGCCGGAGGCGTCAATGCCGCCAAACACAGTCGTGCCGTAAAGATTGCCGGCCCTGTCGAGGAGCACACCGCTAGTAGGTTGGTCGCCGTCGTCTCCGCCCGTGAAACTCCACAGCACGCTTTCAGTCCAGCCTCCGTTGGAGGGTGTCAACTCAAAGACCGTACCATGCCCGTTGGTGCCACCTGCCTCGGTTGTGCCATACAGGTTGCCAGCCTGGTCGAAGACCAGATTTCCATAGAGTGGATTGGTCCCATCAGGACCGGTGAATTGGTACAGCACGGTTTTTGTCCATGGACAAGATGCCGCCTTGCAGGCCGTGGGCGGAGGCCTGAGCTTGTACACGGTGCCGCACCCGATTCCACTGCACCCCGTTCCCCCAACCTCGGTCGTCCCATAGAGACTGCCGTCGGAGCCGATAGTTACCCCCGAGTACGGCACCGCTCCATCGGCGCCACCTTGAAAGGTGTAGAGCGTGGACAGAACCCAGCCCGACCCTTCGTGCGCCAGCTTGAATACCACGCCACAACCACCGTCACAATTTGTTAAGTTGCCACCGTAGAGGGTGGTGCCATAGAAATTGCCGGCCTTGTCCATGGTCAAACCGGCATAAGGCGTAGCTCCGTCACCGTGGCTAGTAAAGTTGTGCAGCACGGCATAGCTCTGGGCTTGCGCCGGCGGTGTCATGGTAAAAACCAACGCAAACACGATTGTGAGAATCGCCGCTGCCGCGCAGCGATTGATCCTGAAGTTCTGACTTTGATTTCTCGGGCGCGTCATGATGGTTCCCCTATTCCGAAGCTCTTCTCGCGTTTGGCTTAAGGCCAATCCCACATTGTGGGGCTTAACCTGCTCTTGCCACTTACTACTAGCCACTGATTACTGGCTACTGCCCTACGGTGTGACCTTCCACACCACGCCGCTGTTGTATTCGCCGTCATATTTGCCGCCAAACGAGGCCGTGCCATACACGTTACCCGCGCTGTCAAGAACCACATTGCCGAAAGGATACGCCCCGTCCGAGCAGGGGTAGCCGCCGGCGCAGAAATCGTGCAGCGAGGTATAGCTCCAGCCATTGGCGGTAGGCGTCAACTTAAACACCGCGCCCCACTGATAAGCGCCGCCGGAGTGCTCCGTGCCATACAGGTTGCCGGCCGCGTCCATGGTCAGCGCGCCGAAAGGTCCGCCGCAGTAGTTCTGGTCACCCTGCGTGAAGGTGTACAGGGTGGCGAAGGTCCAGCCGCCGCCGGAGAACGAAATTTGATATACCGTTCCGTCTCGGTTCTGGCCTCCGCAAAGCGCGCCGCCGTAGAGATTGCCGGCCGCATCCCACATGAGCCCGCCGAAGGGGTCATCGCCATCCGTGTAGTTGAATTGGTGCAGGATCTGTAACTGCCCTCCAGGATTGGATAGTCTGTAAACCCACCCCGAGAGCGGAATATAGGCGGTGCCATAGAGCCTGCCTGCCTGGTCGAGAATTACGCCGCCCTGCGGCCTCGCGCCACCCAGGAACGGGTTGAGAACGGTCTCCGTCCATGAGCCGCCACTGGGAGTCAGCTCATAAACCAGGCCGTTGCCGCCTGGGCCACCCAGCGTCGCGGTGCCGTAAATGTTGCCAGCGGGGTCGAAGGTGATGTAATCGGGAGAGCCTCCGTTCTGGTTGACGTTCGAATCGAAACAGTACGGTTTCTGTCCATGGGCAGAGCGCCGCTTTGCAGGCCGTAGGCGGAGGCTTCAGGTTGAAAACCGTGCCGTTATTGGGGACTCCGCCGGAGGTCGTGCCGTAAAGGCTGCCGTCGGGACCGAAGATCACATTGCCGATCGGATCCTCTCCGTCAGTGAAGCCCTGGAAGGCATACAGCGTGTAAAAGACCCAGCCGGAACCTTTGTGCACCAGCCGGAACACGGTGCCGCAACCTTGGTCGCAACTTTGGCCCCAGAAGCCGCCGTCGAAGGTCTTCGCATAGAGGTTTCCCGCCGCATCGATCGTCAAACCGGTAATGGGATAGGCCCCATCGTCCTTGCCGGTGAAATTATGCAGGATGGTGTAGGTCTGCGCCTGCGCCGCCGGGGCCGCCAGGATACCGGTCGCGAGCGCTACTACCAGGAAGAGCCTCACCATCGACGTTCGTTTGCTGACGTTGAGAATCGAAGCCGCACTTAGCTGCTGACCTGACATTCCGATTCTCCTTGACGACCCCTCAAACCCTGCCGAGGACACATACGGAATATTGGAAAAGTGCGCCAACCTGCTGTGTTAGGTCGGCTTCTTTCTTGGCGTTGCAGCTACTGTTGCGCTATCTCAGGCGGAGGTCAACTTAATTTCAGATTACGGCCTAACAACCTGATAGCAGGTGATTTAGTCCCACGCACCGTTGCGAGACTCGGGGAGGGGCGGTTGCTTACCCTTGCAATCCGTGTCTGTCACAAGTAACCAGGTTTGCACCTGCGAAGCGACCCCGCGCTTTCGTTCCGGTGATCGATGCCCACCCCGGTTCAGTTCTCAGCGCACCTCGATCCCGGCCCAAACATGTCCGCACGCCGTACGCCGCAAAATGCCCCCGCATCAGCTTCGGCCTCGTGGAGGTCGTTCTTTGCCCCGTCAAAATTGCCGGTTGCCGAGCAGCGGCAGCGTGGGTGACAATGGCCCATTCGCCCGCCGGGAACCAAGGGGGATGCATGTCCCGAATCAACAATTTCGGTTTGACCACACTATTAACGGGAATCGTGATGCTCTTTTGTTGTGGCGTCGGTAGCGCGCAGGCTCAATCCTCGAACACGATGGCACAGCCTGCCCCCGCACAGCAGGACCAAGGCGTTTCCGACCAGGACATCCAGATGCTGCGGAAGAACTTGCGCTCGCAGCGGAAGCAGGTCATTGCCGCCAATATGAAGCTGACCGAGGCCGAGGCGGAGAAGTTCTGGCCGCTTTACGATCAGTACATTTCGGAACTCGTCAAAATCAACAACACGAAATATGAACTGATCAAACAATATGTGCAGGCCCAGGGCAACCTGACCGACGCGCAGGCTGACGGTGCCGTTAAGCAGTGGATCGGCGTCGACCAGTCAGTCTCCGGGTTACGATTAAAGTATGTTCCGGCCTTCCGCAAGGTACTATCAGCCAAGAATACGGCGCTGTTCTATCAAGTGGATCGGCGCGTCCAGTTGATGATCGACCTGCAACTTGCATCGGCACTTCCGCTTGTAGAACCTTAGCCTGTCGGCAGTTGCGCAGTCGGAACTTCTCGAACCTGTGGGGTCTCCACGTCGGCTCAACACCTGTTCGCGATGGCCCCGCGTATCACGCCGCCCCTGCGCGACGGCGGGCCAACGTGTTCCGCATCCCTGACTCTGGCGGGTGTGTTTCACTGCCCGCCGGCACGATGAATCAGTTCAGTCAGAGTCTGGCAAACTTCGTCGATCTGCGCCTCCTGAATTCGATTGAAGAACGGCAACGCCAGTGCGCGTGCTGCGCTCCATTCCGTGACCGGAAGTTCCGCCCTGCGCGACGATGCCGACCGATAGATCGGCTGTCGATGGATGGGCGCGAAATACCTGCCGCATGCGATTCCCCGCAAGATCATCTCCTGGGCAAGCCAATCGCGATCGGATCGGTCGAGCTCATCGCTCAATCGGACCACATAGACAAACCAACTGATCCTCCGCTGAGGCATGCTTAGTGGTGGCAATCTGAGATTTGGATGGCCAGTTAATCGCCGGTGGTATTGGCGAGCGACTGCCTCGCGCATGTGGAGGATGGTCTCGATCCTTTTCAGCTGCTCGATTCCAAGCGCGCAATTGATGTCGGAGATACGGTAGTTGTACCCAAGCTCGCTATGCTCAAACCAATCCTCGGAATCACTCCGCCCCTGGTTGCGAAGCATTCTGGCCAACCCGGCGACCTTGGGGTTCTTCGTGACAATCACTCCCCCCTCTCCGGTCGTAATTTGCTTGTTGGGATAGAAGGCAAATACGCCGGCGTCCCCCTGAGTGCCAACTTTGCGTCCATCGTACTCGGCTCCGATGGCCTCGCAGGCGTCCTCGATGACAAACAAGTGGTGGCGCCGTGCAATCTCGAGGATGCGTGAAAGCTCTGCTGGACAGCCAAAGGTGTGCACCACAAGAATGGCGCGTGTCCGCGGAGTGATGGCCGCCTCAATAAGGTTGGGATCGAGGTTCAGCGTCTGCGGCTCCACATCCACGAAGACTGGGATGCCTCTTTCGTAACGGATCACGTTGGCTGCGGCGATAAAAGTAAAAGAAGGAACGATGACCTCGTCACACTCACCAATGCCCAGTACGCGAATGCACAGGTGAAGGCCGCTAGTTCCCGAGTTGACCGCGACCGCATAAGGAGCGCCGACGTAACCGGCTACGGCCTGCTCGAACTCTTCCAGTTTGGGTCCCATGCTCAAGCTGGTGGTACGGAGCACCCGTATCACAGCCTCAACGTCCGCGTCGCTGATGTCGGGGGCTGAGAGTGGAATTCTGATTGGCGATGTGCTCATTGCTGGAGGACAGTGGAAGCTGCGCGCGACGCGTCCCGCTTCATCAACAATTCCTGCGAGAGCGGCACGGTGGTCAGCACTTGCACAATCTTCTCAGAGGCGAAGCCCTCTCCGTACGGATTAGCCATGCCAAGGAGAGAGCCGCGAAATTCTGCGCTTCTGGCCGTCGCGATGGCTTCGAGGATGGACTCGACATCCGGAGCAGCGTCCAGGACATTGCGAGCTCGCTCCCGGCCTTGCTGTCGAAGTCCAACGTTGACCGTCGGCAAGGCGAACGAGGCAGTCTCCATGATTCCGCTGCTCGAATTCCCAACAAAGAGGTCCACCTGCCGAAGGAGGCTCCAATAGGTTAATGCATCGAGATTTGTAAACACTTGTCCGTGTTTGCGGCCAGCCACGAAGGACCGTGTACGCTCGATGAGAGCGCGGCTTCCGGCGTCTGCATTGGGATAGCAGAACAACATCTGGCCAGGGATAGCTGCCAGCGCGCCAAACAAAGCATCGGCTTCGTGAGTTGTGTCTCGGTTTATCGTTACCGGATGGTAGGCCACGAGGAGGGTTGTCTGCTCAAGACCGATTCCGAGTCGTGACTCCAGCTCTTCGCGGGTGAACAGGGTTTGCCGGCGAAGATGATCCAGCGAGGGAGCGCCGGCCCGATGAACGCGCCATTCTTCCTCACCCATGCTGATGACCCGCTGCCGCGCGGAGTGGGTCGATGTGAAATGGATGTGGCTCATCTTGGTCAACGCGTTCCTTACCGCATCATCGATTGCGCCTTCACTGATTTCTCCTCCTTCAACGTGGGCAATCGGAATCCGCAACGCCAGGGCAACTGCGGCTGGCGCCAACAGCTCATAGCGGTCTGCGATCAACAAAAGCAGGTCCGGCCTCGTCTGCCCCAGAAGGTCGGCAAGGCTCAAAGTGGCTACACCGATGGTCTTGGCCATCCCCACGTCGCTGTCGGAACTCAGCAGACACTCAATCCGGGCACTGACCGTGAAACCGTCCCGCTCAATCTCCTGAATTGTGTAACCGAATTCGGGCGACAGGTGCGACCCGAGAACAATGATTCGCAGGTCCACTCCTTCGTGATCCGACAAATCGCGCAGCGGCCAGTACAGATGTCCATAATCAGCGCGAGAGCTGGTGACCGCGGCAATAATGCGTTTCATGCCTTCACCTCAGCGGGCGAACGATTTAAGCATCGCAGCAGCGCCTCGCTTGGCCGGTATTCGGGCACCAAATTACAGAGCGTTTCGAGAACCGCGATAAGGTCGCGACGGCCGCAGCCGTCCGCCAGCTCTTTCATCGATATGTCAAAGCTGCCTGGCGACACTTGCGGGCCGACGATGCGGTAAATTCCGGCAACGCTGCTCGGCTCAGCATGTTCGTTTGCCGAGACTAGTTCCTCCGCCATTTTGTCGCCGGGGCGAAGTCCGGTGAACAATATCTCGATATCCTGTTTCGGCAGCCGTCCTGCCGGTCTGATCAGGTCGCGTGCAAGGTCAACAATCTTGACTGGCTCTTTCATTTCCGCAACGAAGATGCCCTCGTCCTCTTCGAGTGC
The DNA here is from genome assembly GCA_963703645.1 of uncultured Acidobacteriaceae bacterium. Lineage (GTDB taxonomy): Bacteria > Acidobacteriota > Terriglobia > Terriglobales > Acidobacteriaceae > Bog-257. The sequence goes on along the minus strand of CAVPFD010000035.1, from coordinate 16,270 downwards.
CCCCATTGCAAGCACCAAACGGACTGCCTCCGTCATGGTCAGGAAATATCGGCTGACTTCAGGATGAGTTACCGTCACCGGCCCGCCGCGGGAAATCTGTTCGCGGAAGAGCGGGACGACACTCCCCTCCGAGCCCAGAACATTCCCGAGCCTCAGAACTCTCATCTGACTCGTGGCATTGTTCCACCGAAGCAAAGCCAGTTCCGCAACCCGCTTGGAAGCCCCCATCACGTTTAGGGGATTCACAGCTTTGTCCGTGGAAATCATGATCAGCCTTGGCACCTCGCATCGATTGGCAGCCCTGGCCAGATTGAACGTCCCAATTGCATTGTTAGCAATGGCGGCGATCGGATTCACTTCCATGAGTGGAACATGCTTAAACGCCGCCGCATGATAGATGACGTCGGGACGATACCTTTCGAAGATCGTGGCAAGCAGCGCAGGATCACAAACGTCTCCCAGGATGGGCACATGCTCCGTGCGTCCACCCACGGCAGCCAATTCGCTATCGATGCGATGGAGATTGCACTCCGAATGGTCGAGCAGGACAAGCAGTGGAGGATTGGATGCGGCGATGGCCTTAGCCAGGGCGGAGCCTATGGAGCCCCCTGCCCCTGTCAAGAGGATACTCATGACTGAATTGGAGGGATCTCGCCTGGGAATTTCCGTTCCAGGTTCCCAAAGGCGTCCCATACTATATACCCCGAAGAAGGGATTCCAACGCAATACTTTTCCCTGTGGTTGGCCCAAGGCTGGGCACAAGGATCCAGTGCGAACCAACTCGAGTCCCGAAATCGCTGACCATGTTTGACCCTCAATTCTGCCCCCTGTTACACTCAAAATTCCCGTCTTCTGGCAGAGCAAATCCGGACAAGGACCATTCGTGCGCAGTTATACTCGACATCAACTTAAGCAAGACTCATTCAGGACATCGACCACCGAAACCATTTCCTGGGCGGTAGAACACCAGTCCAAGCTGGTCGCCGCGGGCGTCGTGGTTGCCGTAATCGTGGCGGTTGTGCTCGGCGGCTGGTTTTACGTGGATTATCGCGACCAGCAGGCGCAAGCCCAGTTGTCGCAGGCGATTGAGCAGTACAACGCCCCCATTCGTCCGCCGGGAGAGCCGGCCGTCCCCGGCTCGCCCAGCTTTGCCTCGTCGCAGGAGCGCGCCAAGGCCAGCAATGCCGAGTTTACCCGCATTGCCGAGAAGTATTCCTTCACCCAGTCCGGACGCGTGGCCCGCTACTTCGCCGGCATTACCGCCCATGACGTGGGCGACAATACCACCGCCGAGAAGGACTTGCAGGACGTTGCCGGCAGCCGCTATAAGGAAATTGCCAGCCTCGCCAAGCTGGCGCTGGCCGGCATCTACCACGACACCAATCGCGATCCGCAGGCCATCGCGCTCTACAAAGACCTGGCCGATCATCCCACGGCTTCCGTAGGCAAGAGCACGGCGCAATTCATGCTGGCCTCACTGTATGAAGAGAGTCACCAGCCCGATCAGGCGCGCGCGCTCTATCAGCAGATGCAGAAGGAAAGCCCCGCCAGCCCCGTGGCCCAACTCGCCTCGCAGAGGTTGCAGGCGCTCAAATAGCGTAATGCCGGTTGGCGGCTGGGAGCAAGTATCAGGAATCCAGGAACTTCCACAACTCAAGCGTGGCATGGCTTGAGAAGCACATGCGGGGAAGGCATCCCCCCTCTTCGCGAGAAAAGATACTTCCCCGCCTATTCGCGCGACCGACTCGCGCTTACTACTTACTGAACAGCTTCCTTAGCCCAACTATGCCTGATCCCAACAACAGCAGCGTCAGTGATGCTGGTTCCGGCACCGTACCCCCTCCCGCAGGGTAGATGATGCCGTCAAAGGGATCGCCGTTGAGTTTGGAGACGACCGAGTACGTCCAGTTGCTGGGATTGACCTCGTACAGGTTGCCGCTCCAGTCGTCAACGAAATACACTCCTTTGACCGGATCCCAAGCTACGCCGTTGTCATTGATGAAGCCCGGGCTGCCCAGCAGGGTAACCTGTCCAGTGGCCGGGTTTACGGCGTAGAAGCTGCCATTCCCGCCTGCCATGGTGAGAATGAGCTGGCCAGTGGTTGAGTTGAAGGTCATGCCGCCGGGGTAAACACCGTTGTTACCAATCAGCGTGGCCGCGCCGTTGGCGGTGCTGATGCTGTAGAAATTTCCATTCGTGGCATCCCCATACAGCATGTGGGTCATAGGGTCATAGGCCAGCGCGAACATGTCGTCTATACCATGCGTGCCCACCAGAGTTGCTGCCCCAGTGTTCAGGTTGAGGGTATATAGGCTGTCGTTGCCACGGCCTGCGACCCAATACGCCGTGTTGGTATCGGAATCCCAAGCCATGTCTCCGAAGTCGCCCGTGCCAACTCCAGTGCTACCCACTAGAGTCAGAGCGTAGGTATTGGGGTCGATTGTGTACAGTGAGTTGGTGGCGTCGTCCATGGCGTACAGCAGTGTCCCGGCCCACGCCGTGGTTGCAGTGACGCACATCGCCAAGGGCAGAACCAACAGAAACAGGAAGAAGCGTCGCATAAGCCAGCTCCTTAGGGTCTGCACTTCTATGTTATGTCCGGGTTCCAGCAGGGAGCCCAGCGAGCTGAGGGAAAGTCGAGGCGCTTCGAGCGTGCCGCGACACAAGAAAACTGAGCGCCAAGAATTCTGCTACGGAGAATGGCCGGAGTCAAGAAAAAAGAAGCCCAAAAACGGAAAAAAGACACTGCCGGCAGAGCGCTTTGTTTTTCCCGAGCGCTGTGCGAAAGTAGCGCCGTGCGCGCCGTTGCCCTTCTCGGACCTGTCGCCCAAGAGCAACACTTCCGGCGATTTGAGCTGCCGGGAGTGAACCTGTTCTCGGGCAACGAACTCGATCCGACCGACCAGCCGGACGCAGCGCTTATCTTTGGCGGCGACGGCACCCTCCATCGCCATCTTGGCTCACTCGCGCTGAAGCAGGTTCCGACGCTCATTGTTCCAATGGGCAGCGCCAACGATTTCGCGCGCTCCATTGGAGTCGAGAGAGTGGACAAGGCGCTGCGAGCCTGGAAGGTCTTCTGTGCAGCAGGGAACAACGTCCGGGCGATTGATCTGGGGACGATTCAGCCGCTCAACGACGCGAAAGATGATGTGTCTCCGGCTTGGCAAAGTGAAACGCTGGAATCCCTGCACTTTGTGCCGGACGGGCCACGGCGTGATCTTCCGCAGATGGGAACGCGCATCATGCAATCACAGTTGCGCCGCCTGACCGAGGCCGAACTCGAGATCGCGCGCACCACGTTCTATGCGTCGATTGCTGGGACTGGTCTGGATGCTGCGGTCAATCGGCTGACCCTGCAACAGTCGCGCTGGCTGCGGGCGCATGGCGGCTACGTCGTCGCTCTGTTGCAAGTGCTGGGAAGCTTTCAGCCGCCGCGAATCACGCTCTCCGTCGAAATTGACGGGCGCTGGCAAACGCGGCTCGACGAGCCAGGATTCCTGATCGCCGCCGGCAACGGGCCGCAATATGGTCACGGAATGCGATCTAACGCACCAGGCGCAAATGGACGATGGTTTGCTGGACCTCTGCTTTGTGCGGCCGCTCAACAAGCTTCGGTTGCTGCGGCTTGTTTCGTGTGGTTTATCGCGGCGGGCACATCGGCATGAAGGAAGTGGAGTATTTTCGGGCCTCGCGCGTGCGCATTCGGACTGAACCGGTGACGGAAATTTTTGCCGATGGCGAGTACATTTGTAAGACCCCCGTCGAGCTGGGTATCCGGCGCAATGCCCTGCGGGTGATTGTCGGCGACGCGCCAGCGCAAACACCGTAGACCCAAGAGGTTGCGGGCGCCAAGGGCCCGATCGCTGCAGTCCGCGACGAAGACGATGCTCATTTTTTCTGGAACTTATCGTCTAACAATGGGTCTATACTATTAAGAACGCAATGGCAGCCCGCTTAGTATTCAAACGGTCAGTTCCAAGTGTCCCCGAAGTTGCGCCCCGGGACCAAGTTTTGCCCTCATTGTTTGAGGGTGACGGCCTCTATCCGCAGCGCAAGGAGATGTTCCTGTACTCCTATGGGATCGTCATCCTGTCGATGGGCCTGCTCATATGGTCAGCTCACTGGGCGTTCGAACACAAAGACGAGATTAAGCTACAGGTGGTTTCACTGGCCACCGACATCAGCCCCTACATTCCGCTGCCAGTCTCGAAGAACCGCATGGGCGGCGGTGGTGGCGGCGGCGACCGCGACAAGCTCAATGCGCCCAAGGGCGCTCTGCCCAAGTTGGCGAAGGACCAGATCACGCCTCCGGCCATCGTCGTTCGCAACGAGCATCCTAAGCTGGAAGTGACACCGACGGTAGTCGTTCCGCCGGAGATTAAGCTGCCTACAGTCGGGCAGTTGGGTGATCCTTTGTCCAAGGTGATCGGCCCGCCGTCGAACGGCACAGGATACGGCGGAGGGATCGGTAGCGGCAGCGGTGGAGGTGTGGGTTCGGGAACAGGTCCCGGCGTTGGTCCCGGACACGGCGGCGGATACGGTGGCGGAGCTTATCGCGTAGGCGGCGGTGTCAGTGCCCCCAAAGCGTTGTATGCGCCTGATCCCGAGTACTCAGAAGAAGCCCGCAAAGCCAAGTATCAAGGCACCGTGGTGCTGTGGCTGGTTGTGGATGCCGCAGGCCGCCCGCAGCAGATTCGCGTGCAACGCCCGCTGGGCATGGGACTGGACGAGAAGGCGATTGAAGCCGTCAAGCAATGGAAGTTCGAGCCTGCCAGAAAAGATGGACAGCCCGTACCCGTGATGATCAACGTCGAAGTGAACTTCCGGCTGTACTAAGTTTTCCCTCACAAAAAGCTAACCACGGATTCCACGAGTCTGTTTTATCCCTCGTGCGCATCCGTGGCTGAGTTTTTCTACCGCCGGAACTGCTTTGCCAGCGGCGCGACCTTGCTCTTCGCCTTGTCGGCCAACTCCGAGCCTTTGTCGATCCAGTCGCTCGCCTGATCGCTGAAGTCCTCGACGACATCGCGGGCGTCCGCATATTTGCGACGCAGTGTCTTGCGCATTTGCTTTCCGGTTTGCGGAGTGAGCAACAATGCGATCAACGCGCCAGCTGCCAGTCCGATGAACAGCATCGTCAGGCCATATCCACCATTCTCTTCGCTCATAAAGACCATCCTTTCCTAAGGAGATATTACCGCGATCCTGAATGCTGCGTTGGCATTCAGGCGATTGATCGGTAATCGTTGCAAGTCATTGCCCTTTGCCGTTTGCATCCAAGTTTAGAAGGCTGTTATTGCGCACTTGTTGCCCAGTAAAGCAAGCTGACCGTGGATTTCCCAATCACGTTGTCGGGCATGTAAAATCAACTGTTTAGCCTTCGAGCTGTGCGCCTGCGAAGTCCCAGTAGGGTGTTCTCGCGCATGCAGCTCCCCCAAACATAAGGAGTTATAGGAATGGCGATTCCAGCCACACAACTGCGTCCGGGCATGGTCATCAAGCACAACAATGACTTGCACTCGGTCTTCAGCGTCGAGCACCGTACTCCGGGCAACCTGCGTGCCTTCATCCAGGCCAAGCTGCGCAACCTCCGCACTGGCGCCATGTTCGAGCACCGCTTCCGCTCCAGCGACGCTATTGAAAAGATCACTGTCGACGAAGTGCAGATGGAATTTCTCTATGCCGACGGAGATGACTACTACTTCATGAATACCGAGAATTACGAGCAGCTTCACCTGAACCGGGACATCCTTGGCGACGCTGTGGATTATCTGATCTCCAACCTGCAAATCAAGGTAGAGTTCTTCGACGGCAAGGCGGTGGGCGTGGAGCTGCCGCAGACGGTGGAACTCCTGGTGGTCGAGACCGAGCCGGGATTGAAGTCGGCGACCGCCAGTAGCGTCACCAAGCCGGCCAAGACCGAAACCGGCCTGGTGGTGTACGTGCCACCGTTCATCAACGAGGGCGAGAAGATCCGCGTGGATACTTCCGAAGGCGCGTACCTCTCGCGGGCGTAGCTGCTAAGTGCCAGTTACTTTATGTCTGACCTCCAAACCCGCCGTTACCTGATATCCGGACGCGTGCAGGGCGTTGGCTTCCGCTGGTTCGTCGAGCGCGAGGCAGCGCTGATCGGCGTCACGGGATGGGTGCGCAACTGCGAAAACGGCGACGTCGAGGTAATGGCGACAGGTAATGGCGAGCAGCACAGTTCGCTTCGCCGCAAGCTGCGGCAGGGTCCGCGAGCGGCGCGCGTTGATGGCGTCCACGAATCGGCTGCACCGTTGCTCGAATCGCCATTGTTTCGCATCGAAGGAGTCTGGTAGCTATGCCTCCACAACACAACTGTGACGACCTTAAGAAGCTCATCCGCGAAGTTCCCGACTTCCCGAAACCGGGCATTCTTTTCTACGACATCACCACGCTGCTCAAAGACAAGCTCGGCTTTGCCCGCCTCATCGACGCACTTACCGAGCACTACATCAACCAGGGCATTGACCTGGTGCTGGGCATTGAGGCGCGTGGATTCATCTTTGGCCCGGCGCTGGCCTACCGCCTGAACGCCGGTTTTGTTCCCGTGCGCAAACCGAAGAAGCTGCCCGCTGAAGTCCTGCAGTGGAAGTACGAACTCGAGTACGGCCACGACACTCTGGAGGTCCACAAAGATTCGATCAAGCCGGGACAACGCGTCGTCATCTGCGACGATTTGCTGGCCACAGGCGGCACGGCAAAGGCCACCGCCGAGATGGCCAAGGCGCTGGGCGCCGACATCCGTGGCCTGGGATTCGTGGTGGAGTTGGATGCCCTCAAAGGCCGCGACAAGCTGCAAGGATACGACGTGTTGTCACTGCTGCACTACTAGAGGCAATGGATAGTGGATCGTGCGGAGTTGTCACCTCGCCTGCTTCACCAGATCGTCTTCAGCAAAGGACAACCCAGGATTCGCTCATCGGCCGTGACCAGTGGAAGGCTTTCGGCTCTTGCGGTTGCCGCGATAATACGATCCATGGGATCTCTCGGAAAATCAGATGAGAACCGAATAGTTAGGCTTGCAATTTCCCGCGTGATGGGAAGTACAACAACATCCTCCGAGCATCTCGAGATTGTGCCTTCGATTGTGCCGAACGTTTCAATCTTGCCGCGCTCGATCATGTTGGCAATCTCGACCAGGCTGATTACCGAAATTGCGAGCCCTCCGTAATTCCGGGCTCGTCGCAGTGTAGAGAACGCTATCCGAGAGAGTTTCCGCTCGTCGAATTGTGACCAGACCAGCACATGCGTGTCCAGCAAAATCATTTCAGCATGTCCCAGTCTTCCAGTGGAACTGTGGGTTCAACGAGATCGCCGTGTATCTGGATGAGTCCTTTCAGCCTGCCGAAGAAAGGGTCTTTTTTCGGCGGTCTGAATGGAATGAGCTTGGCTTTCGGCTTGCCTCTCTTGGTGATCACAATCTCCTTACCGGTTTCGTTGACCTCATCAATTAATCCCAGGCACTTGGCCTTGAACTCACCAGCCGCTATCTGCTTCTTGCCAGCCAGCATAGGTTGACTGGCCACCTTCTTCCTTCTCACGGCCGCTCCCACGATATAGTCACCTCCAAATGACCATGGTCATTCTAACATAGTCATGTCGCTGTACGTCCGGTTACAACGCGTCGCCCCTCTATCCTGTAGTTGCCGTCCACCACAATCTGAATCGCCTCGCTGTAGGCGATATGCTCCTGCTCCAGAATGCGTGCGGCCAGCGTGTGCTCGTCGTCGGTATCGAGGACGGGCACGGTCTTCTGCAGGACGATGGCACCGTGGTCGAGATCTGCATCCACAAAGTGCACGGTGCAGCCCGAAACCTTCACGCCGTAGTCGAACGCCTGCTTTTGCGCCTCCAGTCCGGGAAATGCGGGCAGCAGCGCCGGATGTATGTTCAGGATGCGATTGGGAAACTGCTGCACAAACCAGGGCGACAGCAGGCGCATGTATCCCGCCAGGCATACGAGGTCAACTTGGTGCTCGCGCAGCCCGGCAACGACTAAGCGATCGTGCTGCTCGCGCACTTTGCCTTTGGACGGGATCACCAGCGCATTCAGTCCACGCCGCCGCGCCGACTCGACCCCCGGTGCATCCGTACGGTTAGAGATGACGACCGCAATCCTCGCTTCGAGTCTGCCGGCGGCGACGTTGTCGGCGATGGCCTCAAAGTTCGAGCCACGTCCAGAGAGAAGGATGCCAAGTTTTTTCATGATGACATGCGAATGTTAAAGCGAAGGAGTGCCATTGTCAGTGCTCCCTCCAGGGTGACACTTCACAAAAAGATTTACTCGCCCTTCCACTGATAGGCGTCGGGCTGCGCCAAGCCAACGTGCGCCAGGACGCGGTTTACGAACTCGCGCGCAATCTCGTCCGTCGAGACCGCGCGGAAATAAAAGGCCGGAATGACCGGGAAGATGGTCGCTCCCGCTTCGGCGGCGAGCGTCATGTTGCGCAGATGAATGAGGTTGAAGGGGGTCTCGCGCACGCAGAGAATCAGCGGCCGGCGCTCCTTCAGGCAGACATCGGCGGCGCGCTCGATGAGCTGGATCGCCATACCATTGGCGATTCGCGCCAGGGTTCCTACGCTGCACGGCAACACGATCATGGCGTCCGTCTGGTACGAACCGCTGGCTACGTTGGCGCCAATGTCGGTGTTACTCTGCTGGCGGATTTTCTGCGAGACTCGTCCGAGCAGTTTCTGAACTAATTCGTTGCGGCCGGCAACCTGGAGCTCCTCGGCCATCACGCGCAGTCCGCTGTCGGAGAGGATAAGATTGACCGTCGCGACGCGCTCGTCGCGGTCCAGTGCATCGAGCAGGTGCCTGGCAAAGATGGAGCCGCTGGCGCCGGTGACAGCGACGGTCAGGTTTCGCGGTGCATGGGTCGGCGCGGGCATCTAAGCTTTTCATCGTACCACCGGTCGAGGCGGCCAACGACACCGTGCACCGGGTGCTCGCGGCTACTTGACATGTCAAACCGCGAAACTATTCACTAACCACTGGCCACTAGCCACTGCCTATGAATTCCGACGCCATCAAGAAGCTCTTCGACGAGGTCAAGCGCGGCAAGCTCTCGCCTGACGAGGCCGTGCAGCGGCTGAAGCATCTTCCCTTCGAAGACCTCGGCTTCGCCAATGTTGACCATCACCGAACACTGCGCGTGGGTATGCCGGAGGTAATCTTCGGCCCGGGAAAAAGTACGCAGCAGTTTGCCGCCATCTTCACGCGGCTGGCGCAACACGGCCACAACGTGCTGGCAACGCGAGTTTCAGCCGAGCAGTTTCGCGCAGTCAAGCGCAAGTTCCGCAAAGCCGAATTGCACGAACTCGCGCGCGCCATCACGCTGACGCAGGACCAGACCAACTACGGCAAAGGGAAGATCATCGTGGTCTCGGCCGGGACAGGCGACATTCCGGTTGCCGAGGAAGCCGTGGTTACCGCGCAAATCATGGGTAACGAAGTGCAGCACCTGTACGACGTTGGAGTGGCGGGTATCCATCGGCTGCTGGCGCGCCGCGAGGCGTTGACGCAGGCTCGCGTGTTGATTGTCTGCGCAGGAATGGAAGGTGCACTGCCCAGCGTGGTCGGAGGTCTGGTCGGCGTGCCGGTCATCGCGGTACCGACCAGCGTCGGTTACGGCGCTTCATATAACGGTATCGCGGCGCTGCTGGGATGCTGAACTCCTGCGCGTCGAACGTCAGCGTAGTCAACATCGATAACGGCTTCGGCGCGGGATATGTTGCGTCGATCATCAATCGGCTGGAGTAGCGTTCGGTTTAGAGAGGCAGATGAAGTCATGACGGATCCCTTGAAAGACGAGAACGACCAGCACGACACAGAGTTGGCGACGTTCAACGAGGAACTGGGCCGGAGGTTGGCCTCGGTGGATCGGGGCGGGAGCGTGAACCCTTCTGAGGTTCGTTCTCGCCTGAAGCGAAAGTCGCAGGAGAGGCGACAAATGAAAAGCAGGACCCTCGCTCGGACTCGAAGTCCTCGCTCGGGATGACAGGTATTAAAAAAGTGGCTGAGAGCTGACGCCTACTTCTACCCAAACACCCGCTTGAAGATCTTGTCCACATTCCGCAGCGGGCGCTGCAAATCGAACGCGTGCTCCAGCGTCTCGCGTTTTACCTTCGATGTGATCTCCGGATCGTTCATGATCAAGTCGCGGAAGTTCAGATCTTCCTTCCACGCGCGCATCGCATTCGACTGCACCAGCCGGTACGCGTCTTGCGCAATATCCCAGCTTCAACCAAATCCAGCAACAACTGTCCGCTGAACACGAGGCCGCCGGTCGATTCCAGGTTCTTCAGCATGCGCTTGGGATAGACCAGCAGCGTGTCGATCAGATTTGTCGTCTTGTTGAGCAGATAATCCACCAGGATGGTCGAGTCCGGCAGGATAACGCGCTCGACCGACGAATGCGAGATATCGCGCTCGTGCCACAGCGCGACGTTCTCCAGCGCCGCCTGCGCATTGGAGCGCACCACGCGGGCCAGTCCGCTGATCTGCTCGCAGGTCACGGGATTGCGCTTGTGCGGCATGGCCGACGAGCCCTTCTGCTTCTCGCTGAAGTACTCCTCGGCCTCGCGGACCTCGGTGCGCTGCAGGTGACGAATCTCGGTGGCGATCTTGTCCAGCGTCGAGGCGATCACCGCCAGCGTCGCGACGTAAAACGCGTGGCGATCGCGCTGGATCACCTGCGACGAAACGGCAGCGACGTTCAGGCCCAGGCGCTGGCAAATCTTCTCCTCGTATTCCGGTTCGAGATGCGCCGCGTTGCCGACGGCCCCGGAAAGTTTGCCTACCCGCATCTGCTCCGCCGCCATCTCGAAGCGCTCGATGTTGCGCTGTATTTCGGAATACCAGTTGGCCAGCTTCAGGCCAAACGTAATCGGCTCGGCGTGAATGCCGTGAGTGCGGCCGATCGCCGGCGTGTCCTTGAATTCCAACGCGCGACGCTTCAGCACGTCGCGCAGTTTCTTCAGGTCTTCGCGAATGATGGCCGATGCCTGCTTCACCAGCAGCGCCTGCGCCGTGTCCACCACATCGTTCGACGTGAGGCCGTAGTGCAGCCAGCGCGATTCCGGCCCAACCTTTTCCGCGACGGCAGTCGTGAAGGCGATGACATCGTGCTTCACTTCGGCTTCGATCTGGTTGATGCCAGTGAGTAAGTCGCCCTTTTCGCGAATAGCCTCGGCCGCCGACTGCGGAACGATTCCGGCCTCGGCCAACGTTTCGGTGGCCGCGACTTCGACCTCCAGCCACGTCCGGAACTTGTTTTCGTCACTCCAGATATGGCCCATCTCAGGCCGGGTATAACGAGCGATCAAGCGAGGCCTCCTTTACGAGCCGCGATAACAGCAGGGAGAACAACCTTCCATTCTAACTGCTGCAGGATTGCATCCCAACTCGCGCTGAAGGTTACCTGGACCTTGGGAAGCATGCTCAAGCATCGAAAATTGCTATATCCTTCTATTCATCCCTGCGGCTTATCCAGGAGGATCAGGATGCCTACAACTCCCCAACTCGAGTTCGGCAGCCTAGGCGTCACACGCCAGCGCAAATCGCGGACAAAAAGTCGCCCTTGCGTCCTTGGTTTCGGTTACGTCCTATTGGTTGTGACCGCGGCTGTCCTCCCGTTGCCAGCGCAAGTTCTGTCTCCTCCGCCCCGGCTTGAGCCAACCGCCATCGCGCTCGATGAAATACGGCAGTGCGCGAAAAATATCTCCAGCAACGCTCCGGGCATTTCGTCAGATCTTCTCAATGCGCAGCAGGACTCACGAGTGGGCTCTAAAAGGAGGTTACTCGAAGAACCAGGCAACGGGCGGGTCAGGATACAACCGCGGTGGCAATTACAAACGACAGGGTGACTGGTTGTTGGTCCCCCCGCCGAAGGAATATGTTGAGGCCCTGTCACATGAGGCCAGGTGGTGCTTTGAGGTGGCCAACATATTCAACACGCAGCCCGAAAAGAAAGAGGCAGCGAAACAGGTTTTGGAGAGCATCGCCAAGGACCTCCACATCAAGGTTGAAGACTGCAAAACGTGGGGAGCAGGACGCCTGATCACGGTCATTGCGAACACCGTCAAGAACGGCCAGCCGGATGCAGGCTGGACGGTGATGTATAAGTGGGTGTCAGTGAGCGGACTCAATGCGGCGGAGCTGTCCTTCCCGAAGATCAGCACGCCGACCTCGACGGCGGTGCCACCCGGCGTGTACGCGGTGTATGCCACCAAGCAAGTGGGCGGCGCCACGAAAAAGACGGAGCCGATTACGGTATCCGCTTTCCAGAATGAAAAGGTCAAATGCGAGAGTACCGGTTCCGTAGGCCTGCGGGCCGAGAGATCCGAAATTGAACCTCACGAGCCGGTGCGGTTCGCGGCCTTCGCCAAGTTCTTCAAGGCCTACATGGGGACGGCGTCGGTGGTCACGGCGTCGCTTCCCATCCCCCTGGCGGCGTTCCACCTGATCCCTACCTACGCGGCACAGGAAAAGTTCCTCTCGACCTATACCTCTTTATTCTGCTTCCTGCTGCTGGGCTACTTGTTCTACATCCGCCACGCGCTCGGAAGGCTGATGTTCTACACCCGGTCGGATGGGCACGTGACCCTTCGCGCCTTCGTTTCCTTCGTTCCGCTTTTATTGATCTTGTCGTCCCTCAGCCTGGTGTTCCTCTATCACTACTACTTGATGGAATCGTTGACTGCATTCTCGGAACGCGGTGTCATGAACGCTACCACCGACCTGCTCAAAGCCGCCGACTATCGAGAGATTCCGGAGAGTCTGCAACTGACCGTGTGTTACCTCGGAATGTTCCTCGCGGCTGAGGCGGCATTCATTCTGATGGCGCTGCGTGAGTACCTGCAGGACGTGCTGCACATCCAGGACGCATCGCTCATCCGATTGCCTCGCGGGCGCCGTGCGAAAGCGCCCGAAGCTGACTAGCCCCGCTGCGGCGTCCGTAGCAAGCCGACGCCCAACGTCAAAACCGAAATCGCCAGAATCACCGCCCCAATGTAGATAAGTCGGACAGCAGGGCCCGGCTCGCTGGCGGTTGGCGAAAGCACCGAGAAGAAGAAGCCCGCCGAGATCAATATCGCGGCCAGCGGTACGCCGAGGCGCACCATCCATACCAGTGGATCTGGGAGCGCCGCGCTATCTGCCAGTAGCTGGCAAATAAGTGACAGAATCACGATCACGCCGGCATGCGCGTGTCCGGCGCGGAAGAAGCTCTGCCGCAGCGCGTTGTCCATGTAGCCCGAGCTGCGGTCCATCAGCGAGGTCAGCAGAAAGTACCCGCCGTACTGAATGGTAAGCACGGTGATGAGGATGATTCCCGATATCAGGCGAGCATCGCGAGTCATGTTTACCTCCACATATGTCAGGCAGATGCACGCTTGGCTGAAAACGATTCCTCCCGGGCCTTGCTCGGCTCGCTACCCAGGAAAATCTGAATTCTCTGGCCTCCCGTACTACAATCGGCGACTGAATCAGGGAGGGGACGGATGGCTCAATGCGCGACGTTTTCATTACCGGGGCGACGGGCTTCATGGGGAGCAGGCTGGCGGCGGAGCTATTGCGGCGCGGACATCGCGTGCGTGCGCTGGCCAGACAGGGTGCCGAATCGAAGCTTCCTGCCGGCTGCGAAGTGGTGAGTGGCGATGCGCTGCATGCGGAAACGTACGCTGCGCGGATATCGCCGGAGGATACGTTTGTGCATTTGGTCGGCGTGGCGCATCCCAATCCGAAGAGGCGGCTGAGTTCCAATCTATCGATTTGAAGTCGTGCCAGGAGGCAGTGCGCGCAGCCACTAAGGCCGGAGTTCGCCACTTCGTATATCTCAGCGTGGCGCGGCCGGCGCTGGTCATGAAGGAGTATCAAGCGGCCCGCGCGGAAGGTGAGCGGCTCATTCGCGAGCAGCGGCCTGGCGGCAACGTTCGTCCGTCCGTGGTACGTGCTCGGCCCCGGGCGCAAGTGGCCGCTACTGTTAGTCCCCATGTACGCATTGGCGCGATTGGTCCCGGCAACCCAGATGCGCCGAACGGCTGGCGCTGGTAACGGTGGAGCAGATGACGCAAGCGTTAGCGTGGGCGGTGGAGAACCCTCCCGAGGAAATTCGCATTTTGGAGCCGCCACAGATTCGTAAGGGATTTGCTGAGACGCACGCAACTCAGCCGACGAGATCCGCGCGCGTCACTTCGAGCGGATGATCAATCAGCGGCTCAATTCGCCCGACGAACCGCACCGTATTGGCAACTCCGCGTGCAGGTCGAAGGCAGCTTCGTTCGTCCAGCGCGAATGAATATAAAAAAGCCGGGGATCGCGGATCGAGCGAAAAGCATTGATGCTCAGGCAGCCGGCTTCCGCGCGCGTAGGGACAACAACCTCATGCAACGCCCCGGCAACCGCACCTTCCGGCCCTCGCGCGCATGAAAACGCGTAAAGATAAATAGCTCCATAGGTTAATCGTTGCGCGAGCACGGCATATGAGTCACTTCGATGCCGGGTTGGCCGCACGAATCTTGACCCGTGTCCCCTCCGGCAGAGGACTCCCCAGGAACTCGACAACTCCGTCGCGCACTGCCATCGATTTCGGGTACGACCGAAGCCACACTCCACCACATCAGTCGCTGGTACGGCCGGCGCCTTCCTGGCGATCCCGCTGCCCATAGCAACATTGGCAAGCCGGTCGGCCTCCCGATTGCGCTCGCGCAGCACATGCTTGATGTCGAAGTAGTCAAGCTGATCGAGCATCTTGACGGCCCGTCCGTGCAACTCCTTCAATGTGGGACTGCTGACCTTGTACTCTCCGCTGATCTGCTTCACCAGCAGCTCGGAGTCGCTGATGACCTTCAGCGCTTTGAAACCATGCCGCAGTGTGTAGTTCAGCGCGGCCAGCAGCGCCGAGTATTCGGCGTAGTTATTCGTCTGATGGCCGAGAGGTCCTCCTGAGCTCGGCGACAGGACGACCAATTTCATCCTCGAAGACAACACCATATCCCGCGCGACCGGGATTGCCGCGCGCGCCGCCATCAATGTAAGCAACCAGGTATCCTTGCTCCACATTGCTGATGGTGCCGCCGGGCATTTCTTGCGAGCGAAGAGATTTCTGAGGGAACGAGCGGAACGGCATAAGCTACTTCATCTCCAGGATATTTGGATGCGAAGGAGGCACGGCACGTCGCTACCCACGCTCACCGCCCCACCTTCAGCCTGGTCGCGAGCCGGTCAGGCAGGTTTGCAGAAATGATACGCCGCTGCGTCTGATCCACGTCATATGGAACGCGATAAAACGTCACCGTCCCCGGCGCATCTCCATCGCGCTCGTAGAGGGCGAAGGCCGCTCGCCAGTCGCCATCCCGTGGCTGCCCGATGGACCCGGGATTGATGAGATACCGCTCACCCCTCAGCAGTGGCATCGTGTACTCCACAACATCCTCTCCGGTGGGAAAGACCGGAGCAAAGTTGCGCACTCTTCCATCCTCGAGCGCGAATCCGCCTTGCAGATGCGTGTGTCCGAAGAAAATTCGGTCAGCATGACCGGGCATA
Source organism: uncultured Acidobacteriaceae bacterium (assembly GCA_963703645.1). Taxonomy (GTDB): domain Bacteria; phylum Acidobacteriota; class Terriglobia; order Terriglobales; family Acidobacteriaceae; genus Bog-257. The sequence goes on along the minus strand of CAVPFD010000035.1, from coordinate 696 downwards.
ACTTCACCATCAAACCCAACTTGCTGAACGAAGCTCGTTTTGGATTTACCCGACAGAATACCGGCTACACCAATTCGTTCAATGGAACTTCCTTTACGTCATCTCTTGCTACAAGGACTCATTGGGCTTCCGGCCTTCTTTAACGGCCTTCCGGAAGTCGATATCAACAATCTCACCGGGCTGACGGCCGATCGGCTGGTGGGCATCACGCAGGGCCGCACCTATCAGGCCGTCGACAATGTGACTTGGGAAATCGGGAAACATACTTTGAAAATGGGCTTCGATTATCGGCATATCGAAGCTGTTACGCCGCTCGGTTTCTTCGGTGGAGACATCACGGGCAATTTCAGTTTCAACGGGAGCTTCTCCAATGCTCCTTCGGCGATTTCCTGTTGGGGCTGCCCACCGCCACGCAGTTGGATAATGTAACCCGAGACAATGACGGAATTACAAATCACTACAACGCGTACGCGCAAGACAGCTTTCGCGTGAGTCCCAGCCTTACGCTTGAATATGGGCTCGCGCTTTGAGTTTCATCCGGGCTATTACGACGCAGGCGGCAACATCGGCAACTTCTATCTCAACTGACGCAAGATCCGGGGCTGTGATTTATCCGGACGGCAAGTCCAGCCTGCTGGCCACCGGCTTCCTCGAAAGCGCGAATGCCTGCCCGCAATTGGGCAGCACCTCCGGACC
>CAVPFD010000034.1:0-41677 GCA_963703645.1 uncultured Acidobacteriaceae bacterium | reverse complement strand
ACGGTGGCCGGTCATGCCTTTGGTATTGGCGATCACGATTTGATCGGCGCCATCGCCGAAGACGCGACGTAGCGCGTGGACCTCGGCAGACGCGCTGCCGCCACGCGCAGGCGTGTAGGTTTCGTGAGAAACGAAAACCATCTGTGGCGCTATCTCCTTGCGTGCAATGCCGCCGTGCGCTTCGGCCTGGGCCACCAGGTCTTCCATCACCTGGCCGATATGCTGGACATCGAGACGAGTTCCATGGAAAGCGCTATTGGCCGTCACCGCGCTCAACACTTCGCAGATAGGGCGGATTCCGCGTTCACGCGCGGCGTCGGCGCTCTCGACCACAAGAGCCGCTGCGCCCATGCCCATAATCAGGCCATGCCGGCGACGGTCGAAGGGAATGGCGGCGTCTTCGACCACTTCGTCGGTAGCTGCCGCTCCGCTGGCCAGAAAGCCGGCGCCGAACCACCCGATCATGTTGTCGGAGGTAACATCGTCAGCCGAGATAACGATCACGCGACGGCAACGTCCGGCACGGATCCAGTCCTCCGCCAGCGCCACGGCTTGTGCAGTGGTCGCGCAAGCGGCGTTGATTTGCGTGTTGGGACCGCGTGCGCCGATGAGTTCGGCGAATTGCGAATGTCCCATCGACAAGACCCTGAGCAGGAAGCGCCGGTCGAAGACATACGGTTCTTTTTCGATCGTGGCCTGCAACTCCGCGATGCGCTGGTCTATCAGCTGTCCGAGGGCAGAATGACCATTCGCGCCCCGAGCGCGCAAGCTTTCCAGCATCGCCAACTGCTGGCGACGGGCGTGGTCGGTGAAATAGGCCGACATGATTTCGACGAAGGAGTCATAGCCGGGAAAGGCAGAGCCGAAAATCACGCCGGTGTCGTCGCGCATGGCATCCGGCAATCCCCAGCGATCCGGTAACTGCGTGCCTTTGGTCGTGGTCTTGTAGCGCATGACCAGCGGAATGCCGGCGTCGCGCAAGGCGTCGATTCCCGCGGCAATGGCCAGGCGGGTGACGCGATCGAGGGCAGCCAGGTGCTCCGAGGGAACGCCGAATTCGCTTTCCAGATCGAAGGCGCCTCCGCGTCCCGCCAGCTTGATGACATCCGCGACATCGGTGATCGTCTCAAAGGTCGGCTTCTCCCTTCTCGCTCTTGACCAGGCGTCGGATGTGCTTGTCGAGCATGGCCTGCGGAAGCTGCCCGGGGATGGCGTTGATGAACTGATCGCCGCGCAGGATGCGTTCGACGTTGGCATCGTCGAAGATGTGCTCGGTCCCGGGCAGGTCCAACGGATGCTCCGGTGATCGTCACCGGGGCGAAGCTCGATGTGGGCTTCTGGCCGTGAGAAAGCTGCCAGCCACCCGTTCGAGGACATCGGCGAACAAACGACCGAGCTCGTTGTAGGAATTCCCATTCGACGGAGCTGCTGCCGTTGCGGAGGCCGACGGAACCGTCGCTGCCACAGGCTTGGCGAGAGGTGATGGAGCCGTTGCCGGCTCGGAGATTTTGGCTGCGGACACGGCCTCGGGCTGAGCAACTGCCGCTTTCGCCGGAATTTCGACGTGGTGGCCGCAGCTGTCCGCAGCCTAAGCCGGCTGCATACAGGCCGCACAGCGCCTGGTTGAAGGATGGAATATCGCCGACCTTGGGATGATTGGTGAACAGCGAAATGACATCGCCGCGATCGCCGAGCACGTCCTCGGCAAATCCTTGCAACGCCTTCTTCGGCCCGACTTCGACGAACACACGCGCACCCGCGTCGTACAGCGTGCGCAGGCCCTTCACGAACTGCACCGGACGAAGCGACCTGCTGCGCGAGAAGGTCCAGCATCTGCGGAACGACATCAGGTCCGGTTGGATAAAACTCGCCATTCACGTTGGCGACGATTGGCACACGGGGTGGTTGTATGTGCAGGTGCGACAGCATCTCACGCAGCGGCTCGCTGGCCGGGAGCGACAATCGAGGTGTGAAAAGCGTGGCTGACCGGCAACGGCACTACGTCGTAGCCGGCTTGCAGGAAGATCTCCATCGCCTGCTCGACGGCTTTGCTGGCGCCGCCGATGACCGACTGCTGCCCGCTGTTTACGTTGGCGATCACCACGTAATCGTCAATGGTCTTCAGAATTCGCTCGACTTCAGCCAGCGGCGCAAAGACGGCGGCCATCTTGCCGGTGTCTTTCACCGCCACCTGCGTCATGCCGCGGCCGCGGGCGCTAACGGCATCCAATGCGTCCTCGAAGCTAAGCGAGCCGGACGCAACCAACGCACCGTATTCGCCCAGGCTGTGTCCCATCGTCATGTCGGGCTGACGCCATACGCGGCCAACAGCCGGGTCAGAGCCAGGTCGATCGTCAGCACGGTAGGCTGAGTGATCTCGGTCTGGCGCAGATCTTCTTCCGCTTTCGCAACGGCCTCGGCGTTGGTTGGATCAACGAAGATAAACTCGCTCAGCGGCTTGCCCAGCATCGGAGTCATAATGCGATCCGCTTCGGCAAAAATTTCGGCCACGATTGGTTCGGCGGCGCGAAGCGGCTCGATCATGTTGACGTACTGCGAGCCCTGGCCGGTATACAGAAACGCCACCTTGGGAGCGGGGCCGTGTCCGCGGAAGATGCCTTGTGGACGCAGCGCCTTCCAGATCGGGGCCTGGTTCGCTTTCAACGCCTTCAGCGCCTTCGCCGATTTGTCTGCCAGCTCGGCGGCGTCGGCATAGTCGATCGCGAGACGTTCAGGTGCACGCAGGTCCGACTCTGCCGGAGCGGCCGGTGCCGCTGCGCGACCGGCTGCCGCATCTTTCTGAACTGCTTGCAGACGTTCGATGAGTGCCGCATTTGAGACAGCGCCGATTACCAGCGCGCCACGGAACGGTGCCTTGCAGGAGATGGCTGCCGGTGCAGGGGACAGGCGCCACGCTGCACTGTCGTGTCCGCTACAACCGGTGGTGGTGCTGCGACCGCCACCGAGCGCTTGCCATTTCCGTTGAGCCTGCCGGGAATGTATTCCTCAAGCACGGCGTGGAAGTTGGTGCCTCCGAAACCAAACGCACTAACGCCGGCGCGCCGCGTGGCATCAGCCGGAACTGTCCACGGTTTCAGCTCGGTATTGACGTAAAGCGGGGAGTGGGCAAAGTCGATGTCCGGACTGGGATGCTCGCAATGCAGGCTGGGCGGCAGCACCTTATCGTGAAGCGCCAATGCAGCTTTCAGCATTCCGGCCGCGCCGGCTGCGCCCTTCAGGTGGCCGAAGTTCGATTTCACTGAGCCCAGAGCAATTGATCCGGTGGGAAGATGAAAACTGCTGAGCACATCAACCAGGCTCTGCGCTTCGACGACATCGCCCACGCGGGTCGAGGTGCCGTGACCTTCAAACAAGGTGGCAGTGGCAGGCGACAAGCCGGCATTGTCCCAGCCGCGCTCGATGCACAGTCTCTGGCCGATCGGATTGGGCGCTGTAATGCCTTTTCCCTTGCCGTCGCTGGACCCGCCCATGCCGCGCAGCACGGCGTAGATCTTGTCGCCGTCGCGCTCGGCATCGGCCAGGCGCTTCAGCAGAAAGATGGCCGCGCCTTCGCCCATCACGAAGCCGTCGGCGCCCTGGGCGTAGGGACGAGTGCCGGTCGCAGAGAGCGCGCCAATCTTGCAGAACTTGACGAAGGTCGGAGCGCCCATGTTGCGGTCGATGCCGCCGGTGACGGCCACGTCAAAATCGTTGGCAATCAGGCCTTCCACCGCCGAGCTGATGGCCGCCATCGCCGACGCGCAAGCCGCGTCCACAACGTAGTTGGGACCGTGAAAGTTGAAGATGTTCGCGATGCGGCCGGCAATGCAGTTGGCCAATTCGCCGGGCATGGTGTCTTCGGTAATCTCCGGCAGAAGATGGGCCATGCGGTCGTGCAACTCGCGAGTGATATTGTTACGCGACGCCGCTGGCAGCGCCGCGAAGCTGGCGCTTTCGGACAGTTCGTGGGCATACTCCGGAAAGAACACGCGCAACGACGTGCGGTAATGTCTCTCACCTGCCATGGCGTTACCGAGGATGACTGCCGTGCGATCGGGATCGAACGGCCGCTTGGGGTAGCCGTAATCCTCCAACGCCTCGCGGGTGCAAGCGATGCCCCATTTTTGTGCAATGTCCATGCCATCGACCACGCGGGGTGGAATGGGCAGGCGCCACTTCATCGGATCCCATACGTGCTCGCGTACCCAGCCGCCGATCTTCGAGTAGGTCTTGTCCGGCGCGCTTGGATCGGGATCGTAATAAAATGCCGGGTCCCAACGGTCAGGCGTGACCTCGCTCACGCTGTAACGGCTGTTCTTCACGTTTTCCCAGAAAGCCGATACGTTTGGAGCATCGGGCAGGACAGCTCCCACTCCTACGATTGCGATTGCTCGATGGGCAGTGTTTTCCATGATGGCACTCCTGTTCCCCCAGGACCCCGGCATCCAGCACGGTGATGACCGGATGCCCGGTCCTTATGTCTAGGCCCCTACCAGGGCAGGTACTTCTTCGCGCTTGGCAACGCGGTTGTAAATCACGTCGGCGATGTAATCGAGATCTGAAATCAGGCCGGCTTGGGCGCGGTGGATCGCGGGCGATCCCAAAGCCACTTCAAATGCAGCCATTTCGGAATCGTTCACGCCATCGGCTCCGCAGACCCAGCGCAAGCCTTCCGCAGCGACCTTGAGGGCGGCCTCGCGGGCAAAGATGCGGGCCAGCGCCGCCAGCGCAGTTGCGTCGAAGCGGTCGTTGGCTTTCTCGTGCAGCTTGCCTTCGGCCGCCAGAGCGGCGCGGCGAGCCAGGCTGCCGGCGCACTCCGCATAGGCGATCAATTCGCCCAAGCGGAACAGAATGTGCTGATAGCGAGTGAGACGCGCAATGCGGGCCTTCTCCAGCACCTCGGCCAGGGCGTGCGCTGCCAGGGCGGCGATGTACGCCCCTACGCCGGGATGGCGAACATCCAGCGCTTCGAGCTCTTTCGCCTGTTCGTGGTAGTACTGGCCGCGGGTCTTCAGGTGAAGCTGCCAGCGGTCGCGGCTGATCGTCATCTCCATGATCTCGGAGGTGCCTTCGTAGATCCTGGTGATGCGAACGTCGCGGCTGATCTTCTCCACCATGTACTCGTGGGTGTAGCCGTAGCCACCCAGCGCCTGGATGCTGGCGTCAGCAGCGGCATCGCCGGCTTCCGTCGCCATGATACTTGGCGATGGCGCCTTCGGTGTTGAGGCTTCCTTCGCCGGCGTCGATGCGTTGCGCGGTTTCCTCGATGTAGGCGCGGGCGGCTTCCAGGCGCGCCACATTCGGAACGATCAGCTTGTGCGTGTATCCCTGTTTCTCGGAGAGCGGCGCGCCTCCCTGAATGCGTTTGGTGGAATAAGGAATGGCGCGATCGAGGGCGGACCAGCCGGCTCCCAGACCAAATGCCGCCACCATCAGGCGCGTGTAACCGAACACCATTTGCGCCTGGAGAAGGCCCTGGCCTTCGACGCCGCCGACCAGCCGGTCAGCATCCACATAAACGTTATCCAGTGCGAGTGCTGCTGTGTTGCTTAGTCGGATGCCGTGCTTGTTTTCCGGCTTGTCATGAGTAAAGCCGGGCACGTCTTTATCCACGATGAACCAGCTCGGCCCGCTGGGCGAGTTGGCCAGGATCGTGTACGCATCCGCAATCCCCCCGTTGCTGATCCACTGCTTGTTGCCGGTGATTTTGTAGCCTACGATCTTGCCGTCTTTCTCGACGCGATCGGCGGTCGTCTTCAGGGCGCCCAGGTCGCTGCCTGCTTCGGGTTCGGTGGCGCCGTAGGCAAACAGGATTCCTTCATCCGCGATGCGGCCCAGCCAAATCTTCTTTTGCTCGGGCGTGGCGCCAAAAGTAATGGGATCGCTGCCGAGAAATGTGGCAAACAACGAAGTGGCGACGCCAAGATCAATCCGCGCCATAGCTTCGCAGATGCAATAGACGTCGAAGGTGCTTCCGCCCATGCCGCCGTACTCTTCCGGAACGAACAAAAGCTGAATACCCAGTTTGTCCGGGTTGGACATGTAGCGGATGATCTCCAGCGGGCATTCATCGCGTTCGTCCCATGCGATCAGCTCTTCATCCGTCAGGCGCTTCTTGGCGAAATCCCGAAGCGATTTCAAACTCAGTTGCAGGGTTTTCTTCGTAATCATTGACGGTGCCTCTCTTTACTCAACCGAAGCGCCTCTGGCTTCGCGAATTTTGTTTGTCAGCTCGGGCAAAAACTCCAGGATGTCGGCGACAATACCAACGTCGGCCACCTGGAAGAAGGGAGCTTTGGGGTTCTTGTTGATGGCGACGATGAAGGGATTACCTTTAATTCCGGCCAGATGTTGGAACGAGCCGCTGATGCCACATGCCATGTACACCTTCGGCTTGACCGTCTGTCCGGACGAGCCGACCTGGCGGGACTTCGGCAGCCACTTGGCGTCAACCACGGGTCGGGAGCAGCTCACGGCTGCGCCCAGCGTCTCGGCCAGTTCCTCAGCGATGGCGATGTTGTCCTTCTCCTGGATGCCGCGACCGACCGAAACCAGAACGGCATGCTTGGTGATGTCGACATCACCCGCCTCGGCGACCACGGTCTCGAGATAGCGCCGTCCCGCGGTGAGAGCGCAGACTTCGGCCGATTTGTCGATGATGGTGCCGCTGAGGAGAGCGACTTTCCTGTGGCTTGAATGCGCCTGGACGGATATTGATGACCGCGCCTGACGAGGTATCGCATCGCACATGAGCGCTCACCTGTCCACCGAATTCCTGGCGAATCACCTTGAGCCAACTGCCTTCCATCCCGTCGAGGCCCATTACGTCCGAGACAAAAGCGGAATTCAGCTTGACTGAAAGTCCGGGTGACAAGTCGATTCCGAAATGGGCATGAGGCACCAGCACAATGCTGTCTTTCGGAACAATGTTCACCAGTGCTTTGCGGATCAGTTCGGCATTGGGATAAGCCAGAGCTTGATTGGCGATTTTCCATACCTCGCCGTACGAAGCGCGCAGGGTCTCGCAGACAGCATCAAGGTCCGGGCCCCAGCCGGTGACGACCGCGGTAGGCGAGGCAGCGGCGTCGATCTTCTTTGCCGCGGCCACCAGTTCGGCGGCCGAATCATCGGCAACGCCGCCTTTATGTACGATGTAGGCGAAGATCCGCGCCATTAGTTCAACCCTCCTTTGGCTTTCATCAACTCGAATAACTTTCTCGATGATTTCTTCCCGGCTGCCTTGCAGTATTTCGGCGCCTTTACCGAGCGCGGGAACAAAGTAGTCCATGCGTTTTACCTTGGCTCCGGCCGCGCCAACGGTGGCTGGCTCGACACCCAGGTCCGATGCGCCGTAGGTCGGAATCTCCACCGACGCCACTTGCCGGATGCCGCGCATGCCGACGTAACGCGGCTCGTTAATGCCTGTCTGAATCGAGAGCACGCAGGGGAGATCGATCTCGTTCATCTCCCGGTTGCCGCCTTCGATCTCCCGGCCGACCTTCAGCTTCTTGCCGTCAAGGACTTCGATGGAATTCACCAGCGAAGCGAAGGGATAGTCGAGCAGCGCCGCCAGCATTCCGCCGACCTGGGCGCCGCCGTCCTCGGCCTGAATTCCGGTCAGAATCAGGTCGTACTGACCCTTCTGCACGAAGGCTTTCAGGATCGTCGCGATGCCTCTGCCGTCCGATCCGTCGAAGGCCTCGTCCGACATCAGCACGCCGTGGTTGGCGCCCATCGCCATCTCGCGGCGCAGGACCTCTTCGTCATCCTCGCCGCCGACCGTCGCCACGGTAACGTTGCCGCCGGCCTTGGCGACGATCTGCAGCGCCTCTTCGACGGCGTAGTTGTCCGGTTCGTTCACCGAATAGACCAGGTCGTCCCGCTCGATGTCGTTTCCGGCACTGTTGAGTTGAATCTCGTTCTCCGAAGTGTCGGGCACTCTTCTTACGCAAACTAGAATTTCCACATTTCATCTCTCCCGATTGATCTTGTTCCATCTTCCGCCTGCAACTCCGCGCAGGACTCAAACTGTTGCCAATTCCTTCTCTGACCTTCACGCGCCTTCGGACTTTCTCGCGCGATGTGCTGGTCAACCAATTCCGTCAGGTCGATGGCAGTCATCTTTCCTTCCATGCCTGCCACCTTGATCGCATCTTCCATGTTCACCATGCAGAACGGGCAGGCGGTCACGATCACAGTTGGCGCCGGCTTCGGCGGCCATCTGCACCCGCTTCACGCCCATGCGCTGCTCTTCCTTGGGCTCGTAGAACAGCATCAGCCCGCCGCCTCCGCAGCAGAAGGAGCGGTCGCGGCACCGGCTCATTTCGACCCGCTTCAAGCCGGGAATCGCATCGAGCACATCGCGCGGATCGTCGTAAACCTGGTTATGACGGCCCAGGTAGCAAGGGTCGTGGTAGGCGTACACGTTGTCCTCGTTCTCTACCGGATTGAGTTTCAGTTTGCCGGACTTCACTTCGCGCGCAATCACCTGGCTGATGTGCTCAACTGGCGGCAGATCCTTGTAGTCGTGCTTCAGCGCGTTGTAGGCGTGCGGATCGGCGGTGACGATGCGCTGGACGCCAGACGCCTTGATGGCCTCGACGTTGTGGTCGCGCAACGCCATGAAGAGCGTCTCTTCGCCGAAACGCCGCACGTCATGGCCGCTGTCTTTTTCTGCGGCGCCCAGGATTCCGAAATTCTCTCCGGCATCGCGCGAGGATCCTCGCTGTGGCCCGGCCGATCGCCTGGATCCGGTCGTCGTAGGAGGTGATGCTGTCGACGAAGTACAGCGTGTCGGCCCTGGCTTTCGCCATTCAGAACCTTGATGTCGCACGTTGCCGGGAACCCTCGTCCTTGGTCCAGTCGGCTCTCTTCTTCTCCATCTTGCCGTAAGGGTTGCCGCGGCTCTCAAGCGCCTTCAGCGCTTTCTGGATGGACTTGGGCACATTTCCGTCATCGACCAGCCCGCGCCGCAGATCGACGATCTTGTCGATGTACTCGATCAGCAGCGGGCACTCTTCCTCGCAGGCGCCGCAGGTGGTGCATGACCAGACTTCATCGTCGGAATAAATGCCGCCGATCAATGGCGTGCCGTTGCCGGGACTGCCGAACATCGGGTAATGCTGGAAGCAGTAATCTCGCGCCTTGATGGTGATGAAGCGTGGCGACAGCGGCCTGCCCACCGCATTCGCCGGGCAGTTGTCGGAGCACCGGCCACAGTCGGCGCAGGAATAGAAATCCAGCATGTGCTTCCAGGTGAAGTCCTCGAATGTCTTCACGCCGAAGGATTTCACCTGATCGAGGTGCTCATCGCTGACGCCCCATCGCACCGGCTTGACCGTTCCCTTGTCCAGCTTGGCGAAGTAGACGTTGAACAGCGACGTTTCCACGTGGAACTGAATTCCGAAGGGCCGATAGCACAGCAGGAAGTAAAAGGTCAGAACATCCAAGACGTAGGCGCCGCGGTGGAGGTTCCAGAGAGTTGAAATAGAAGCTGCGCTGAGAGCGTTCTGCAGGATCCATCGCCAGTGAGAAAGTAGCCAGAAACTCTGTATGTCCCTGCTGCGCAAGCGACGCAGCCTTGCTGGCTTCGAAGAGGCTTTCGGAAAGCATCAGGACGGCGATCAATCGCCAGCAGGAAGATGGCATCGGCTTTGTGGCCCTTACCAAACTTGCGGTGGCACTTCGTAGCGCGCCGGCTTGAAGACAATGCGCCGGACGGCGGCGACCATCATGCACGACGAAGACAACCGTGGCGGCATAGTCGGCGATGATCTCGTAGAAGCGGCCAATTCCTCCAGAGGAATCGGGCATTGCGAAGTTCTCGGAGACGCCGAGAATCAGCAGCGAGAAGGCGCGAGTCGCCAGGATAAGGAAACCGCGTAAAGATAAGGATGTGAACCGTTCCCGCGAAGCGGTAGCGGGGATGCTTCCATTGCCCCAGCCAGAACTTCAACACTTTCTCCAGCCGGATCAAGGGCCGATCAAAACGAACATCGCGTTCGCCGCGAATGAGTGGCGTCAAGCGCTTCGCCACGATGTAAGCGAAACACGCCACTCCGAGAAAGTTAAGAATGAGGAATAGAAGCTGACCCGAGATGAACCAGTAGGTCGCCTGCGCCGGTGATTGGAGAGCTTCTACCATGATGCTCGACCTCTCCGAGAGGCATCGCGCTCCGAGGTGCTAAGGACGACGGCGGTTGGAAGTGGCAACCCGGGAACCGGTAGCACCTGAGAGCCTAATGCCTCTGTATAGCCATTGTGCTTTTGCTGGCGCGGCGGGGTCTGTGAGGCACGTCGGGCTGTACTGTGAGGGACATCACATGCCACTAGTTTGCTGCAGTGCGTCATGCTCGGGCTTGCTTGTCACGCGACTTCGTGCCAAACATCACAGACTTCCCCCTGGGGAACGTGGGAGGCTTCTATCACCCCCCAGGATCCCAGGCGCTTGTTACCTGATCTCCTTGGAACCACGCGGGAGAACGGCCATGAACCAAGAATCTGGAAGCCCGTTTGACAGCATTGAAGACGCCCACGACTTCATGACTTTGCTGGCACAGACTGTTTTTGAAACGAAGCTGGACATCGAAGCTGACGTGCAGAGGGAATCGAGTTCGACTTTTCCCCGTCGGGCGGAGGCGCTGAAACTCGCACTCTACACGCTGGAGAGACTGGAGTTTCACATGCTGCGCAGCCGGCGAATACTCAACGACCTGCGCACTCTCCGGCGGCTGCTTTTCGAAGAGCGCACCCTGAGCGCGATGACCCAACGACCACGGGCAGAGGGAAAAGCGAAAGCTGACACGCTGCTCACGGTCGTGGCTTCTCGCCGGTCGTCCCGGCCAACACGGCCTGCGGCCAGCGCCTGACAGCGAAGCTTAGCAGGAGGCGGTCGCAGGGATTCACGATTGCCGTCCGTCCTCCATGACTGAGCTTGCGCAGCTTCTCTAATCGTGCGCAGCCATCGCTGGCGCGATGTCTTCAATTTCCACGATGTTCGTCGGATATTTGCCGGTGTAGCAGGCGGTGCAATACGTCGGCTCATCGCCTTCGCCGGCGGCTTTGCGCAGACCTTCCAGCGAAAGATAAGCCAGCGAATCCGCCTTGATGTATTCGCGGATCTCTTCCACCGATTTGTTGGCGGCGATCAACTGGTTCTTGGAGGGAGTGTCCACCCCGTAGAAACAGGGCGAAATTGTCGGTGGGCACGAGATGCGCATGTGCACTTCTTTGGCTCCCGCGTCGCGCACCATGCGAACGATTTTCTTGCTGGTAGTGCCGCGCACGATGGAGTCGTCGATAAGCACCACCCGCTTCCCTTCGAGGACATGCCGCACCGGATTGAGCTTCAGCTTCACGCCGAAGTCACGCACTCTTTGCTCGGGCTCGATGAAGGTTCGACCGACGTAATGATTGCGGATTAGCCCAAACTGAATCGGAATGCCGCTTTGGTGCGAATAGCCCATTGCCGCGGTCACGCCAGAGTCAGGCACCGGAACCACAATGTCAGCGTTCACGGGCGCTTCCAGCGCCAGTTGCCGACCCATGGCGTCGCGGGTCTGTTGCACAGCGCGTCCGAAGACGATGCTGTCGGGCCGCGAGAAGTACACGTGCTCAAAGATGCAATTCGATTGCGGCTGCTGCGTTGCGTAGAAGCGGGAATGAACGCCTTCCGGCCCGACGATGATCAGCTCACCCGGCTTCACTTCGCGTTCGTAGGTTGCGCCAATCAGGTCGAAGGCGCAGGTCTCGGATGCGAAGACAACAGTATCCAAAGTGTTACCCGGCTGTCCCGGGATGCGTCCCATCACGAGCGGGCGAAATCCTCGGGGATCGCGCGCAGCGAAGATGCGATCACGCGTCATCATGACCAGCGAGAATGCGCCTTCAATGCGACGCAGCGCATCGGCCATGGCGTCGGGCAGCGTCTGCTCGCGGGAACGCGCAATGAGATGCACGACGACTTCGGTATCGCTGGTGGTTTGAAATATGGACCCCTGCTGCTCGAGCTGGGTGTGCACTTCGTGCGCGTTGGTGATGTTTCCGTTATGCGCCAGCGCAATCTTGCCCTTGTTGCACTCCACCATGATCGGCTGCGCATTCAGCAGAGCGGAATCGCCCGTGGTGGAGTATCGGGTATGTCCGATAGCCAACGGACCGGAAAGGCGACCCAGGACGTCGCCGGTAAACAGATCGGCGACCAGGCCCATGCCTTTGTGCAGCTCTATCCGTTCGCCGCTGGAGGCCGCAATGCCCGCTGATTCCTGCCCGCGATGTTGCAGCGCGTAGAGACTCAGGTAGGCAAGCTTCGACGCCTCGGGATGACCGTAGACGGCCACCACGCCACACTCTTCTCGTAGCTTATCGGACGGAATCAGCATCGTTCACCTGATCAGAGTCTTAAGATTTCCCAGCCAGCAACCTAGCTCTTCTGCAGCGCTGCGGGAACCAGGCGTTCTTCGGTTTCCACGCGCAGAGCGCGTTCGAGAGCGTGGCCCCACGCATCCCGTAATTCAGAGACGTTTGCCGTAGCGGCGGCCGTGCCGTCCACCCGGATTTCCAATTGATCGGGAACCGTACTTCCAATCTGTTCTGCTGAGAGGCCGTATTGTACCGCTATTTGTTGGATTCGCGATACATTCTGCGGGACGCAGGAAATAAGCACCCGGCTGGCATCTTCGCCGAACAGCACGAACTCGGGAATTAGTCCGTTCGAGATAAGCCCCACCTGTGCTCCGACACCACGCGCGAAGCCACATTCGGACAACGTGACCGCCAGCCCGCCTTCGGAGCAGTCCTTGGCCGACTCGACCAATCCCGAGCCGATCATCTCGATGACAGCTTTCTGCAAGTCGGCTTCCTTCTCCAGTCCCAGCGACGGCGGAAATCCCCAGATCCGGCCCAGGATCTCCTTGGCGTACTCCGAGGAGCCGAACTCAGCCTCAACATCCGAAGCATCGCCCGCTTCGGAGCCGCGAACAAGTACCAAGGCATGTCCCGCCTCCCGGAAATGCGGGCCAACGGCCTTGTGCACATCCTCCAGGATGCCGACCACGCCAATTACGGGCGTCGGATAAATCCCTTCGCCCAAAGTCTCGTTGTAGAAGCTGACGTTGCCACCCGTGATCGGGGTCTCCAGTTCTTCGCAGGCCTTGGTCATGCCGTCAACCGTCTGGGAGAACTGCCACATGATGTGCGGCTTCTCTGGATTGCCGAAGTTAAGGCAATTGGTCGCTGCGATGGGCGTGGCTCCCGTGCAGGCCACATTACGTGCGGATTCGGCCACCGCGTGCATGGCCCCAAGCTTGGGGTCGAGATAGCACCAGCGCCCGTTGCCGTCCAGCGCCATCGCCAGCCCGCGTTCGGTACCCTTCACCCGGATGACGCCGCCCTCGCCTCCCGGACCCTCGACGGTGTTCGTCTGCACCATGGAGTCGTATTGCTGGAAGACCCAGCGCTTCGAGCAGATGTTCGGGCTGTCAAGTAGCCGTTTCAGTTCATCGGTGAAATCGGTTTTTTCGCCTAGCTTAATGCCCTCCGGGATTTCGCGCGGAACTGGCGGCTCCCAACGCTCCAATGGCCGGTGGTACAGAGGGGCATCATCGGTGAGCGCACGGTTGGGAATTTCGGCCACGACCTTGCCGTGCTGCAAGACGCGCATGGCTGGCTGGTTGATGACTCGGCCAATCATCACTGCGTCCAGTCCCCACTTCTTGAAGACGCGGAACACCTCGTCCTCGCGGCCCTTTTCGGCCACCAGCAACATGCGCTCCTGCGATTCGCTGAGCATGATCTCGTAGGGAGTCATGCCGGTTTCGCGCTGCGGCACCAGATCGAGCTCGATTTCCAGCCCCACTCTGCCGCGTCCGCCCATCTCGCAGGTTGAGCAGGTAAGGCCGGCCGCTCCCATGTCCTGGATGCCAACAACCGCATCGGTTTGCATCGCCTCCAGGCAGGCTTCGAGCAGCAGCTTTTCCAGGAACGGGTCGCCCACCTGTACGTTGGGTCGTTTCGCCTCGGATTCTTCGCTGAACTCCTCGCTGGCCATGGTGGCGCCGTGAATGCCATCGCGGCCGGTCTTGGAGCCAACGTAAATAACCGGATTTCCTTCACCTGCGGCCTTGGCATAGAAGATCTGGTCACGGCGCACCAGACCTAGCGCGAAGGCGTTGACCAGGGGATTGCCTGAATAGCAGCTCTCGAACTTCACCTCGCCGCCAACGTTCGGAACGCCAAAGCAGTTTCCGTACGACGCAATGCCGCTCACCACTCCTTCGAGCACGGAGTGGTTCTTGTGCAAAGTCGCCTGATCGAGGCCGGGGTGAGGAGTGATCGGCCCAAAGCGCAAAGAGTCCATGATGGCAAACGGCCGCGCACCCATGGTGAAGATGTCGCGCAGTATTCCGCCCACTCCGGTGGCCGCGCCTTGGAAGGGTTCGATAAACGACGGGTGATTATGCGACTCGATCTTGAATGCGCATGCCCAGCCGTCGCCAATGTCAATGATGCCGGCATTTTCTCCAGGCCCTTGCACCACCCGGCGGCTGTGCGTAGGAAGCCGCTTCAGGTGTACGCGCGACGATTTGTAGGAGCAGTGCTCGCTCCACATCACGCTGAAGATACCCAGTTCGGTCAACGTGGGTTCGCGGCCCAGTGCCTTCAGGATGCGGTCGTATTCTTCCTGGGAGATGCCATGGTCGCGCAGTAATTCGGGAGTGACAGCGGGTTCCTTGGCGATGCTGGATGCAGTTTCTACTGGGTTCATGACTGTAAGGAAGGAAGCTCTATTGTCGCACGCACCACGGGCTTGGGGAAACAAATGTCGCGGTCCGGGTTATTCGTTTTCTTCCCGCCATTGATATCCGCACATAAGACAACGCCAGCGGTGCGTTGTTTGGGTCGGAAGTTCGGGAAACGGAATGGCCGACGACCACAGCGAGATCTGGCGCGCCTCAGTGCCGGAGACTTCGCGAATCTCCAGCGATTCGCACTCCGGGCAGCATGGAATCTCCTCCGTCTCCTCTTCTTCAGTCCCTTCCGGTTCGAATCCCTCTAGAATTTCCAGAGCGCGCACCAGCTGACTGTCGGGTACCTGCAAGCGAATACCGCCAAATGCTGCACCCATGTGCCAGTTAATGGCATGCATGTGCTCGTCGCACACGAAAACAGAGATCCCCTCGGACACAAGCTTTCCTTGCGCCACCTTGGCTTCTCCCAGGGTGAAGAATTTCGCGATGGTGATCAGTTCTTCGGACATCTTCGATTCGAGAAGCGTAGGCTAGCTTTCCGCGCGAGTCAATTCCGGCAAACGTACTCGCCGGCTGTGCTCGGCAATGGCCTCAACCACCTGCGTTGCCACCGCGAGTGCGTGGCGGCCGTCCTCGAGTGTGACCTCGGGTTTCGAACGCTCACGCACAGCGCGTAAGAAGCTGATCAGCTCTGCCCGCAGCGGTTCCTGGGATTCAACCGCAGGCTTGAATGGTGTGATGCCCGGTAGCGCGCTGGCGGCAACGCTGGCGGGATTGAACGGGTCCAGAGTGTCTGGATCGGGCATGGCATCATCGATCGTCAGCACCAGCACGTCCTGGCGCGAATAATCGACCGAAACATATTGGCGTGGCTGAAAAAACCGCAGCTTGCGCACGCGCTCCGTGCTCACCCGACTAGCAGTGAAGTTGGCCACACAGCCCGACTCGAACTCCATGCGGACGTTAGCTATATCGGTCTTCTGCGAAAGGATAGGCAGGCCGACCGCACGAATCTCCTTAACCGCCGATTTCGCGAACGTCAGCACAATATCGATGTCGTGGATCATCAGGTCCAGCACGACATCCACGTCGAGCGATCGTGCTGTGAAGACGCTGAGCCGGTGCACCTCAAAGAACATGGGCTGAGTGAGCAAGGGAAGCGTGGCGCGCACTGCAGGATTGAAACGCTCCAGGTGGCCAACTTGCACAACGCACCCGTAGCGCTCAGCCAGTCCGATCATCTCGTCAGTTTCGCCGAGGGCTGCCGTCAGGGGCTTTTCAACGAGAAGGTCAACTCCCTTCGCCATCAGTTGACGTGCAACGTCAAGATGAGCGGCAGTTGGAACTGCGACGGACGCTGCTTGTGTGCCAGCTTGAATAAGATCGCTGATCGACCGAAACGCTGAAGTGCCGAACTCCTTCGCGACAGATTGCGCGAGAGCAAAGTCGGCATCCACAACGCCGATGAGGGTCACATTTTGCGATGGGTCGGACTGCAGATCGCGATAGACCCGCGCGTGATTGCGGCCGAAAGAACCTACGCCCACGACTCCGACGCGCAGCGGCTCGCTAGGGCTCGACATATTTAGGATTCTCGCCCATTAGCGAGCGTGACGCAAAAAGCCGCTGGCGGTGCTCAGGCCACTCGTCGCTGAGGATGGCCCAGCGGTCATGGTCCCGCCACGCGCCGTCGATCTTCAGGTAGCGCGGAGAAAAGCCTTCCCTGCGGAACCCCAAACGGCGGACGAGGGCGGTTGAGGCAACATTCGCCGGCTGAATGTTCGCTTCGAGCCGATGGAAGCCAAGTTCCTCAAACCCGTGGTCGAGCACCAGCGATAGGCCTTCCGTCATGTAGCCCTTCGACTCGAACCCAGTGAACGCATAGAACCCGAGGTAAGCGCTTTGAAAGACTCCCATCACGGGCTCGCTCACGTTGATCACTCCTGTCAGGTTCTCGTCGCTCTTGCGCCGGACGAGGAAGCCAAGGGTACGTCCACTGCGAAGGCGTTCCAGGTAAGCCCCATATTCTTGATGGCTTCGCGGAGGGAAAACCCAGGGCCGATGCAAGCTCTCGCTGCGGCGCGCGGCCTCGAGGACCTCCGCTTCGCAATCTGCACCAGGCTTCGATAGAAGAACTCGACGGTCCGGATGGGAGTAGGCGAAGCCGTCATGGGTGCTTTGTTTACTCATGTGCCCACAAATGGGGAGCTTGGCAAGCCTCATACGCTGTGATGAGGAATGTGACT
Source organism: uncultured Acidobacteriaceae bacterium (assembly GCA_963703645.1). Lineage (GTDB taxonomy): Bacteria > Acidobacteriota > Terriglobia > Terriglobales > Acidobacteriaceae > Bog-257. The sequence continues at coordinate 24,684 of CAVPFD010000034.1, read as the reverse complement.
GACCGGCGTCTCGGCGACGATGCAGATTTTGGCTTCGTTGGCGTCAGCTATTAGCGCCTCTTTGTCCAGCAGCAGACATCTCCCGGCATCGAGTGCGAGACAGGTTGCGCCCGCCTGCTTCATCGTCTCGATTGTCTTCAGCCCCACGACCGGCACATCGAACCGCATGTCCTGGTTCGGCTTGGCGACTTTCACCACGGTCAGTCGCGCGGCTCAAGCGTCGAAGGCTCTTTGCCCAGCGATGGCGACTTCATGATCTCGCCCGCCCGAAGGATGGTGGCATCGGTCCCCTCCATCGCCTCGACGGCCACGCAAGCGGCTTCGGCAATAACCACGGTCTGGCCAATGTCGAAGCGCGAAAGATAGTTTGCGACCGCGCGTCCATAGGTAATGTTGGTCTGTTCGGCGTCGGTAGGCCCGCGCCGCGTGAGCACGCCTTCACTGGCGAGCAGGGGCTCGAGTAGTGCGGTGGAGTTCATCAGCGTGATGCCTTCATCGGCGAGCACCTTGGTGACGGCCCCGATCAGCGAGTCGGTATTGCGAGTGGTGAGCGAGAGCAAAAGCTTGGCCAGCCGCCAATCGGGCTTGATGCTGCTGAAGATCTGCTTATGTTTCACTTGTCCGGCCATGATGGCGCGGTTCACGCCTTCGCTCTTGAAGGTCTCGATGAGCCGCGACAATTCGCCCAGCGACAGCCAGTGCACCGCTGCGGCGCCGCGCTGCTCGATCTCCGGCAGGGTCTCCTCTTTAATAGCGGCGACCACAACCTCCATTCCCTGTGAGCGCGCAGCATCAAGCACCAGCAAAGGAAACTTGCCGTTGCCTGCGATAAGGCCTATGCGTTCTTGCGACGGTTTGGACACGGCTGAACGTTGTCAGTAGCCAGTCGCCGGTTGTCAACAGTGACTCGCGACGGGCTACTGACTGCTGATTACTTGATGATCCCTCGCTGCGACGCTGCGATAAAATTCACCAGCAACTCAACATCTTCGCCTGGTTCGGTCTCGGAGCGCAGCCTTTCCAGAGCCTGCGAAGTATTTAGCCTGGAAGTCAGCAGTACTTTGAATGCATGATGCAACTTGGCAATCCGTTCCCGGGAGAACCCGCGGCGCTGCAGACCGACCTTGTTCAGCATATAGGCATGCGTGTCGCGCTCGGCGCTGGTCATGGAGTAAGGCAGCACGTCCTGCGTGATGGTCGTCCCGCCGCCGACGTACGAGTGTGCGCCGATGCGCACGAATTGGTGCACCGGGCAGAGCGCACCCACGACGGCCCATTCCTCCACCGTCACGTGACCCGCGAGCGTGGCGGCGTTGATGAGCATGGAGTGGTCCCCAATGAAGCAGTCGTGCCCGATGTGCGTGTAAGCCATGATCAGCACATGGCTGCCAATGCGCGTCACACCGCCGCCCTTGGCCGTGCCGCGATTGATGGTGACATATTCCCGAATGACGTTGTAGTCACCCATTTCCAGCCGTGTGACCTCGCCGCCGAAGCTCACGTCCTGCGGGTCCATACCGACCACCGCGAAGGGATAAATCTTGTTGTTCGTGCCCAACCGCGAAGGCCCGTCGAGCACGACGTGCGAGACCAGTTCACAGTTCTCGCCCATCTCCACGTCGGCGCCCACGACGCAGTACGGCCCAACCTTGCAAGACGCCGGAATCTTGGCGGATGCATCGACGATGGCCGTCGGGTGAATGCTCATCTGGATCTTATGACTCGGTCGACCCGGCCTCTGACGATTTCGCAGAGCGGTTGAGCAACCGGCAGGTGACCACGGCTTCGCACGCCAGTTTGTCGCCGATGTAAGCTTTGCCTTGCATCCGTCCGGCCGTGCCGCGCCAGGCCAGCACGTCCACCTCGATGCGAAGCTGATCGCCGGGCCGGACCGGCCGGCGAAAACGGGCGCGCTCGATGCCGGTGAACAGCAGGAGCTTTTCGGCGCGGTCGGGAAATTCGGTCAGCAGCAGCACGCCGCCAGCCTGTGCCATGGCTTCAACCACCAGCACGCCCGGCATGATCGGATGATCGGGAAAGTGTCCCGAGAAAAAGGGTTCGTTGACGGTAACGTTCTTGATGGCCACAATACGTTTGGTACGAATGAGCTGGGTGATGCGGTCAACCAGCAGAAACGGATAGCGATGCGGCAGGATTCGAAGTATATCTTCGATGTCGAGGGTAAGATTGTCGCCGGCGTCGGGCGGGTTCGCCATGTCGCTCATAAGGGTCTCGTGAAAGTCACGATTATATTAGCAATTAGCATTTAGCAGTTGGCCTGAGCGATTGGAGTGACCGCCGCTTTCCGTTCTGGCGGCAGCATCAACTGCCGGTTGCCAAGTGCTGACAACATGGCCAGAACCCAACAACCCGCCAGCGGGCTGCCGAGCGTTTTGCGATGGTTGACTGAGCACCAGCGCGGGATGGTCGCCTGCGTGCGCGAGTTGGTTGTGCGCGAATCACCGACGCACAACAAGCTGGCCTGTGATGAGCTGTGTTCCTACCTCGCGGTTGAATTCGAACGCCTTGATGGACAAGTGAAGGTACACCGTGAAGGCATCGCCGGCGACCACCTCCAGGTAGATTTCGCCGGTGACGAACAGAGAAAGCCGCTGCTGCTGCTGGGGCACTTCGATACCGTTTACGACGTGGGCGCGATTGAGTCCATGCCGTGGCGAGAAGACGATGGGAAACTCTACGGGCCAGGAGTTTTCGACATGAAAGCAGGCATCGCGCAGATGATGTTTGCCCTTGCGGCGCTCCGCGAGATTGGCGGCGATTTGCCCCGGCCCGTAAAGGTGCTGTTGGTTTCCGACGAAGAGGGAGGCAGCAACAGCTCCCGATCAATTACGGAGACGCTGGCCCGGCAATGCGCGGCGGTGCTGGTGTGCGAGCCTTCAGGTCCGGGAGGCGCGCTGAAGACCGCACGCAAAGGAGTCGGCTCATTCACGGTGAAAGTCACGGGGCAAGCCGCACATTCCGGACTGGATTTCGAGAAGGGGCAAAGCGCCATTCTCGAACTCGCGCATCAGATCGTGGCGATTTCGCAGCTCAACGATCCTCAGAGCGGCACGACACTCAATGTCGGGGTCATTCGCGGCGGCACGCGAACCAATGTGGTGGCGGCTGAAGCTGTGGCCGAGGTCGATCTCCGCATAGCTCGCAAGGCCGACGGTGCGATCATGGAGCGCAAAATCCGGCAGCTGCGTCCGGTGAACAAGCAATGCAGGCTCGAGATTGAAGGCGGCATCAATCGTCCTCCGCTGGAACGCACTAAACAGATTGTGGCCTTGTTTGACCTGGCGCGAAATATCGCTGCTGATCTGGGCTTCGCGTTAGACGAGATCGCGGTTGGCGGCGGCTCGGATGGCAACTTCACCGCTGGAATTGGCGTGCCAACACTCGATGGTTTGGGCGCGGTGGGCGAAGGGCGCGCACGCGCCGCACGAGTCCGTTGTCGCTGCCGAACTGCCGCTTCGAGCCGCGCTGTTGGCGGGATTGATAGAAGCCATCGATCAGGTTCCAGAAGAATAGATTGCGAACCGCAAGCACCGCCTAGTCGCCCACGTAGAATCAATAGTTTGGGAAACGAATAGTGGCAAGATAATAGATTTCAATGCACTTACAGGCATCCTAATAGATCTAAAAGGGCTTAGCTGATGAAATCCGCGGGTTTTGTGCGCTAATATGAAGTCATGAAGTCATGTTATCAAATTAGCAAACCAGACATTCGCCAACCCCAGACGGCCGGCGCCCATTCGCAAGCGCTCCATCCGATCCGGACTATTTGCCTCACGGTCGCAGGCCTCGCAGGCATGTACTCTTTGACGCGCCTTCCATGTAAGCCTAGAATCGGGGCAGAAGCCCGCATTCGCTTTGCGGAGGCGCAGAAGAGCCGGGCTGTGTTTCACCGGAGGATTTATGTTTGGTGGAAAACTTGGTCTGCCCGAGCTGGCGGTGATCCTGGTTATTGCTCTGCTCGTCTTCGGCCCTAAGAAACTGGGAGAGTTAGGCAAAGGCCTGGGCGAAGGCATTCGCAACTTCAAGTCATCGATGAGCGGGGAAGGCTCGGCGAATAACCAGAACCCTGACGAGAAGAAGTAAATTCCACGAACCGCGCCTCAGAGTTTCCGGTGGGACCCTGATCTTTCGAGCCGCCTCAGCTTTGTCCCGTCCTAACATTCTCAAGCGCAACGGTTGAGATTGTCACCTCCGCCTCAAATCAGCGACACTCCAGTGGCCACTTCGGCGCTCCGCAACATGCGATAGACCCGCGGCAGCGGCAGCCCGACAACATTGAAGTAGCAGCCCTCAATCCGCTCGACCCAGCGCGAGGCGATGCCCTGGATTGCATAGGCGCCGGCTTTGTCCATCGGCTCACCCGTCTGCACGTAGTACGAAATCTCATCTTCGGATAACGGGCTGAAGACGACCTGCGTAATCTCGGCCTCAGTCTGCTCGAATGCCGGAGCTACGAGGCACACTCCGGTGATGACCTGGTGCGTTCGTCCCGACAAAAGCCGCAACATGCGCCCGGCGTCGTGCTGGTCGGCAGGCTTCTCCAACAAGTGGTCGTCCACGACCACCACGGTGTCGGCTCCAAGCACGGCGCCGCCGGAATGCCGTGCGAACACTGCACGCGCTTTGTCGTGGGCCAGGCGTTGCGCGTATGCCGCCGGCTTCTCTCCGGGAAAGGGTAGTTCCGGCACATGCGCCGGTTCGACGATGAAATCGATGGCAGCGTTGTGGAGCAGTTCGGCACGGCGAGGTGAGGCAGAGGCAAGAATTAGCGGCATCTTTATCCGAGTGTAACGGTCGATGGTACCGCATCTGCCGAAAGGCGCTCGGGCGTAGCTGATCAACTCTGCTCCCGTTTGGGTTGAGCGGCTCGCCGGGCAAGCAAATTTCTGTCATATACCTTAGGCGTGTCAACCCAACCTACCGTCGGGGGCAGAGGGGAAGTTTTTAGGTTGCATTGCCGGAGCAAGTGCGGCTAAGGTATTGCAACTGCCCTAACCAGGGTTTCCAAAGAATGTTTCCGTGTGAGTGCCACTGACAGGAAATCCTTGCGCTGCGGGATCGCATGCGTGGGTGATTCGAGGTGAAAGTTCATGGCCGTTGGCAACGTGGGGTTCGCTGCTCGTCTTGAAAAAGAGACCAGCGCGATGGCGCAGCTCAAAAGGTTCCTGAGCCGCTACTTCTATCTGTGCATGTCGCTGGTGATGGCCGGACTGGTGGTGTGGGGCTTCAGCCGCACGGTCGATGCCAGTCTGTTCCATGCCAAACCAGCGAGGCCGTTGCTCCTCTGGATGCACGGCACCGCATTCTCAACCTGGGTGCTGTTCTTCATCGCGCAGTCAACCCTGATACGAGTGCGCAAGGTTAGCGTTCATCGCACGCTCGGCTGGTTTGGAGCTGGGCTAGCCACGGTCATGGTGGTGCTGGGCCTTACGGTTGCGGTGGTCATGACCCGCTTCGATATGGTGGTGCTGCATCAGCGCGGCGTAGATTCTTTTGTATCGATTCCATTCTGGGACATGCTCGTGTTCGGCACCTGCATCGCTCTGGCGATTCTGTGGAGGAAGAAGCCGGAATACCATCGGCGCCTGGTGTTCGTGGCGACTTGCCAACTCATGGACGCGGCCATTGGCCGATTCGATTTCTGGTTCAACCACAGCATCTTCTTTGTCGGCCTGGACCTTCTGATCGTGCTCGGAGTCGTGCGCGATCTGGTGGTAGATGGACGCATTCACAAGGTGTATCTCTATGCGCTGCCCGTGCTGGTCGTCGGCCAGAGCATTACCGTGTATCTGTGGCGCGCCAATCCCGCGTGGTGGCAGGCGGTTACGCACGCGATACTCGGATTGTGAAGGAAGCCGGTCGGAACGATAGTTCGAACTGAGAGAATCGGGTGCCCTCCAGTGCGCAGCAGGGTCTTGGTCACGGCAGATACGCGCGCACGGAGGAATTCGCCACACCAGCACACCCATCTGCCTCCTGTAGAATCCAAATAGCCTCTCCCGGGCTAAAGCCCGCGCACTTATAGCAACTCAAAACGCAGGCCTGAAGGCCTGCTCTACCGGGGAGCGTCCCCGTTTGGGGCCTAGAAATAGCTTCGATGGATCCATCACTCATCCGAAATTTCGCGATCATAGCCCATATTGATCATGGGAAAAGCACGCTTGCCGACCGTTTGCTGGAGCTCACCGGCTCGCTGACGGCGCGCGAGATGCAGGCGCAAGTGCTGGATGCCATGGACCTGGAGCGGGAGCGCGGCATCACCATTAAGGCGCATTCCGTCCGCATGATGTATCCGGCGGCGGACGGCCAGACCTACCAGCTCAACCTCATTGATACGCCGGGGCACGTGGATTTCAGCTACGAAGTCTCGCGCTCGCTGGCTTCGTGCGAAGGCGCGCTGCTGGTGGTGGACGCGTCGCAGGGCGTCGAAGCACAGACGCTGGCCAACGCCTACATCGCCATCAATAACGGGCTGGAAATTATCCCGGTCATCAACAAGATTGACCTGCCAAGCGCCGACATCGAACGCACGAAGGAGATGATTGAAGGTGCTGTCGGTCTCGACGCCTCGCACTCGCTGGCCATCAGCGCCAAGACAGGGCAGGGTGTTCCAGAGGTGCTGGAGGCGATCGTCAAGCGAGTCCCACCGCCGAAGGGCCGGGCAAGCAATCAGCTCCAGGCGCTCATCTTCGATTCGTGGTTCGATTCCTATCGCGGTGTGGTGGTGCTGGCACGCATAATCCAGGGCACGCTCTACAAGGGCCAGCGTATTCGTCTCATGTCGAATGGCCGCGCCTTCGACGTGGAAACGCTCGGAGTCCTGACCCCAAAGCCCGTGGAAGTAGACCAGCTGACGGCCGGCGAAGTTGGTTTTCTCAGCGCCAATATCAAGAACGTTGCCGACAGCAAGATTGGCGACACCATCACCGACGACCACCATCCCGCGATCGAAGCGCTGCCGGGGTTTGAGGAACTCAAGCCCATGGTGTTCGCGGGACTCTACACGGTGGATGCGCACGAGCACACCGCGTTGCGCGAGGCTCTGGAGAAGCTGCGGCTCAACGATTCCTCGTTCTTCTTCGAGCCGGAAAGCTCGACTGCCCTGGGCTTCGGCTTTCGCTGCGGCTTCCTTGGTCTGCTGCACATGGAGATCATCCAGGAGCGGTTGGAGCGCGAGTTCAACCTCGAGCTGATTACCACGGCGCCGAGCGTGCGCTACAAGGTCACGCTGACCGATGGCAGCGTAATCGAGGTGGACAATCCTTCGCGCTGGCCCGACCAGAGCGAGATTGCGAAGATTGAAGAGCCTGTCATCCTGGCGACCATCCTCACCAATGAGGAATACGTCGGGGGAATTCTGAAGCTGGTGGAGGAAAAGCGCGGCAAGCAGAAGGGGTTCGAGTACGTGAGTTCTACGCGCGTCATGCTCAGCTACGAATTGCCGCTGAACGAGATCGTGCTGGATTTTTACGACCGGCTGAAGACGGTTTCCCGCGGCTACGCTTCGCTGGACTATCACCTGAGCGGAGCGTGGGAGTCGCCCATGGTGAAGCTTGACATCCTGGTATCGGGGGAGCCGGTGGATGCGCTATCGATCATCGTGCACCGCGACTTCGCGTATGAGCGCGGCAAGGCGCTGGTCTCCAAGATGAGGCAGTTGATCCCGCGGCAGATGTTTGAAGTGGCGATTCAGGCCGCCATCGGAGCCAAGATCATCTCCCGCGAAACCGTGGCTGCGATGCGCAAGAACGTTCTGGCCAAGTGCTACGGCGGCGACATCAGCCGCAAGCGCAAACTGCTGGAAAAGCAGAAAGAGGGCAAAAGGCGTATGAAACGCATCGGACGGGTGGACATCCCACAGGAGGCCTTTCTGGCGGTGCTTAAGGTGGGAGAAGACTGAACAAATACTGTAATCTCAGCCGCCCTGGTTGAGGTTCATCTTCCTGATTACCGCGATGTTACCCTGCCTCAAAGCAGGGCAAATTGTGCAAAACCTCTGACAGTTGCCTCAGCGTTGTGGCGGGGCGAGATTATTCACTACATATTTACACGCCCGCTAACCCGCTGATTTATCTGTCTCTTAAATCTGCATCACAACCAGGGCATGGGTGGTAAGTCGCTGAAAGAACGCAGCCTACCACTTTCGTAGGCCGGTTCTCCACAAGGTTTTCCACAGGCCTGAGGATTTTGCCGAACTAGTGCCGCAGAGCCGCCTTGGCCGAAAGAATGTCATTGAGAGTAATCGCTGCACAATTACTTCCTGCCTAGGGTCTCGCCCACCTTTCTGGGGGGATCTTGATCGCAATTCCGGCAAACAGTAAAGAGGCCGCCATTGAGTGGCGGCCTGGACCGAGAAACTGTGACGGATATTATTGCGGCTTGCTGGTCGTAGCCGCTGGCTTGGCGGCGGGAGTTGTGGCCGCGCCCGCCGGCTTGCTGGTAGCAGCGCCACTGGGTCTCGACGCCGGCGGCGCAACGCCCGACTGCGCGTTGTAGGCATCGACAATCGGCTTGGTGATATCCATCTGGGTGCTGGTCATGATGACCGGCCCCTGCGGCCACTGATTGGAGGAATCGAGTAACAGGCCGTAGCCATTGGACTTCACATACTTATCGATGACCGGCGCCATCTTCTGCAAGATCCGCTGTGCAATCTCATTGAGCTGTTGCTGATATTCATTTTGCGCATCTTCTGCGGACCGTTGCAGGCTCTTCTGCTTGGTTTCAATGCTCTTGACAAGGTTTGCCCGGGTTTCTTCATTCATCTTGTCGCCTTGGGTATTGAGCTGCTTCTTGAGGTTTTCGACCTCAGTGTTCAGATTTTGCAGCTCGGTCCGGCGAGGCTCGAACTTCTTGTTGAGCGCTTCAAAGTCGCGCGCGCCTTCGTTGGTGCCGGCAACCGCTCCCTGCATGTCGATGGTGCCTACTTTTACGCCACCGGTTGATGCTGTGGGTGCGCTAGCAGGAGCGGCAGGTGCGGCGCCGCCGGGGGTGGGTGAACCGGTCTGGGCCAGCGCTGACAGGGTGAGCACCACAGCGAACATGGCGGCTGCTATAGACGTACGCTTCATTTGTCGGTTGTAGCTCCTTGAACTGCTCCGGGAATTCCTCAGGTGTTCCAACAACGGTCGCGGTCTGGCTGCGGCTCGCCTGGACTGCCGGGGAGTCGTGGACTGCTCGGAACGCAGCACACTTCATCCTCCGGCCGGAAAATTCGGCGGTGCGGATACCTGCATTATAGGCAACCTCGCTTGTCAGCGTCAAACAATCTTCTGCCCGTGGTTGCGGTTGGCAGTCCTTCTGCAGCCCTAGAACGTGGTCGCGACGGTGAAGCGGAATGTTTTCCGCGGCTCGCGCAAGAGGTAACTGGGCTGGTAGATCGAGATCGCCTGCGCGAAGGTGTAGTCACCAGCCGCACCCGGGGGGAACATTGCGCGGGTAATGGGAGTAGGGGAATACACGGTTTCGTCGATGCGCAACGGGTTGTAAGCGTAGTAAACCCGGAAGGGCGCATTCACGACCGGCAGCACGACTTGCAATTCGAGACCGGTTGACATCCTCGGCTGATAATTCGTGCCGGACAGCGGCTTGAGTTCGGGAGAGAACCCTATCGTGTTTCCTCCCGCGCACGCGTACGTGGAAGTCAGGAACGGACATCCAAAGATTGTGGTTTGCAGGGAGGTAACCTGCGGCCCGGCGATGCGCAGTTGTGACTCCTGCGAGATGAAGTCAAGCCCGGTGTCGACGAATGCCGCAATCGTCACCGGTCCGACGATAGGCACCCGATACTCGAGATTGTTGACGATGTTGCTATCGCCACCCGGGAAGATGATCTGTTCGACCGGGATGGTGATGTTCCAAGTACCTTGCCGCGGATTTGACGGATTTAAGGGAACGACGGAGCCGTCCGGGTTCTGCAGCGGGATGGTTACCGCCGTGGGGAAGAACGTAACCGGCGAGATGGCGCGAATGTCGAAGCCGCGAATATCGGTATCGCCGCCCATATAGAAGCGGTCAAAGGGAGGAGCAACCTGGCCGCCATAGCCTGAGATCCACGATCCCAGCACGCGAAAGCCAAAGGTGTTGCGGCCCTTGTTCACGGGGATGAACCTCTTGTATTCCGCGACTGGTTTGAGATATTTCACGTTCCCGCCGAGCCCTGCAAATTCGGTTGCCACGTAGAAGCTTTGCCCGGAATGTGGGCGGGCTGGATTGTCGATGTGGTTGTACGAGAAGTTAGGGACGATCTTGCTCGTAATGATCCCGTTCAGGGCGTTGGGGCCGGAGATCCCGCGGAAGGCGAGGGTCTCAAAATAGTCCGCCGAGGCCTGGCTGTAGGTCGTGACCGACGAGTCGTCGAGATTGTAGGTTATGCCCACACGTTTGAAGGAGCGCTTGATGGGATACGTGAGGGAGGTGGAAAATCCGGTGCTCGTCTGGGTAAAGTTTTGCAACAGGGCCTGATAACTCTGCGGCAGGGCAACGGTCTGGTTGATCTGGATCTGTGTAAGCGCTGCCTGATTGTAGTTGTAGCTGCTGTGGTAAACCGACCAACCGAACTGGAGTGGCCGGTCAAACAGATAAGGCTGGGTGAAGGAAAGGGTCTCGTTCCGCTGGTACTGACCAATCTGGAACTGAATCGTCAAGCTTTCGCCCTTGCCGAACAGGTTGTTGGTGGTGTAGTTGAGGCCGATGAAGGCGCCAGCCAGGCCGCTGACTCCGCCCGTGAGTCCGATGCTGTTCTTGCCTTTCTCCCTGACCTTCAGCGTGATGTCCACCGTGGCATCCTGCACGTTCTGCTTGATCTCGGAGTCCTGTTCAGGTTTAAGCGGTTCGAAATACTGCAACTGGTTCAGGCGCAACAAGCTCAGTTCCCATAGGTTGCCGTTGTAAACCTGGCCCTCTTCCAAGGCCAATTCGCGGCGGATAACCTTGTCGCGAGTGGTCGTGTTGCCCTGGAACTCGATGCGGCGCACGAAGAACTGCTTGCCTTCATCGAGGTCGATTCGCAGCGTGATGAGTTTTTTCTCGTCATCGGGCTCCGTGTTGGGCACCGGCGTGAAATTGATATACCCCAGTGCCGCGTAGGCTTTACGCAGGTTATCGAGACCTTTGCGGATGGCCTCGGCGTCGAACACGTCGCCATCCTTGATTTTGAACAATGGCCGCAGCCGGGCGGTATCGGTAACCGCCTTGTTGCCGGTGAACGTGATCTCCTTGAGGCGGTAGCGCGGGCCTTCCTCCACGGGGATCTTGATGTCCACCGCCTTGCCCGGTGACGATTTGAAGGGCCAGTACCATTTGACGCCGCTGGTGTCATGAATCTGCGTCTGCGGGTCGGCGACCAGCGCCTTGAAGTAACCCTTGGTCTGGTAGAAGTAGCGGACGCGCTCGGCGTCCTCGTTCAACTTGGTGGAATCGTAAGTGCGGGGAAACAGGTTCTCGAGAAAGATCGAGTGCGGAATGCCAATCGGTTTCAGGTTCTTCATCGCACTCTGAAGCTCGCGGTTACTAAGCGCCTTGTTGCCGGTGAAAGTGATCTTGCCGACCTTCACCTTGGGGCCTTCCTTCACCACGAAAGTCAGGGCCACAGCGGCCGGCGGGATGGGACGCACCTCGGAGCGAACCGTTGCAAACTGGCGGCCATGTGCCGCCAATAGTTCCTTGATGACCACCTCGGCGCGCTTGACCTTGGTCGGGTCGTATTGGCTCTCCTGCGTAAGGCCGACTTTGCGCTCCTTGAACTTGTCCAGGACGTCGCTCTGCGACACCGAATTCAGGCCAACATACTTGATCTCCCGGATCGTCGGCTTTTCCTTCACGTAGACGTAAATGATCCAGCCTTTGGGCGATTGTTGACGCTCAATACGCAGATCGTCGAAGTAGCCCGTGTTCCAAAGCGAGTTAAAGTCGCGCTCCAGGGCTCCTTGGTCATAAACGTCGCCAACACGGGTGAACATGCGCGCTTTGATGGTCTCTGCCGGGATTCGGCGGTTGCCCCGGACAGCGATTTCGACAATCACGTTCTCCTGTGCCGCACACGTTCCCGCGAGGAAGAGAAGCGCGACGAGAAGACTGATCGCTGCGGCACAACAGCGGGCCCCGCGAGCCAAAAACGTCGCGGGTCCTACCTGACGATGGCAAGAAATGACGGAAACCTCAGCACGGGTTAATGAAAGCGCAATTATACGGTACGCACACTCGGGTTCGAAACCGGGCAGCGGCTTCTTCTTCGCAGAGATGCCTAACCTAACCCCTAGTGCCGTTGGAAGTTTCGAGTGCGGGCGTTCTGGAGCAATCGCCGGCAGTTCGCAGTTAGCACTTAGCATTTGGAAATCTGAACGCATCGATTCCATGTGCACCGGAAGCCGAGCGTTCCGCGCCGGAACAAAGTACCAATTGCCAAGTGCTAATTGCCAGTTGCTAGAATCACCTGTATGACCGACGTAAAGACAACGCGTCTTACCGAAATGGTGAAGGCTGCGGGTTGAGCCAGCAAGCTAAGTCCGGCGGTGCTGGACTCAGTGCTTGGGAAATTAGCCCGGCAACATGATCCCAACGTGCTAGTCGGCTTCGAGACAGCCGACGACGCTGGCGTGTACCAACTCACGCCTGAACTGGCGCTGGTGCAGACAGTCGACTTCTTTACGCCCATCGTGGATGACCCGTACATCTTCGGCCAGATTGCTGCGACCAACGCGCTGAGTGACGTTTACGCCATGGGAGGCCGGCCGATCAGCGCCCTCGCTCTGGTTTGCTTCCCCGATGACGGCGAGCTCAAGACACTCGAGGAAATGCTCGCCGGAGGGCTGTCAAAGATGGCCGAGGCCAACTGTACGGTGATTGGAGGGCACAGTATCCGCGACGACGAGCTCAAGCTCGGCTACGCAGTTACGGGTACGATCCACCCCCAACGAGTGCTCGCCAATAGCGGCGCGAAGGCGGGCGACCGCCTCATTTTCACCAAGGCCATCGGCACGGGCGTAATTTCGACTGCGATTAAGCGGGCGAAGGCGGACTTTGCCTGGGTGCGCGATGCAGTGCGCAGCATGACGATGTTGAATCGGCAGGCGGCTGAGGTTATCTCCCGCGGCTTTGAGGTACATGGCCTGACAGACGTCACCGGCTTTGGTCTTCTCGGACACGCGCGCGAGATGGCGACTGCCTCCGGCGTCAGCTTGCGAATCCAGGCTTCCCAGGTTCCGCGCCTGGAAGGTGCGCTGGAATGTGTTCGCGCCGGATTTATCCCCGGTGGCCTGAAGGCCAATCGCACCTTTGCCGAAGGCTGCGTGGAGTTTGCAGACGATGTTCCGGAAGATGTTCGCACCCTGCTGTACGATCCACAGACCGCCGGCGGGCTGCTGATTGCGGTGGCGGCTTCCGACGGTGAGCGGCTTCTTTCCGAATTGCTGAGCTCGGGAATTGGCGCTGCAGACATCGGCGAGGTGGTACCCAGGCAAAAACCGCTGATTGCTGTGAATCGGTAGGCCTTATTCCTGAGGTTTCAAGAACACATTGTCAATCATCTGGCGCATGAAGTGGCCGCCGAATCCGCCGGCGCTGGCAGCCAGCAACTGTAGGAATGCTCCATAGACCTGGCCGCGGTCGTGCGGCCAACGCACAACGAAGTGGTAGTACGCCAGGACGATGGGAACCCCCACCCACACCAGCAGTACCCAACGCCAGGGGCGGTCCTTCTTCCAAACCCCCAGAAGCATGGTGAACGCCAGCACACACAGCGCGGTGAGCAGCGCATCGTCCACTGTCTGGTTGACCCAGCCGGAGAACAGGCCAAGCAGGAGGGCGAGCAGGTAAGCGGCGACGCTGGTGCCTCGGCCGCCCACTAGACCTCTGCCGCCGCGGTCCCGTCGCGAACACGTACCAGCACGCAAGTGGAGTTGTCGTCTCCGCCGCCGTCATTGGCCGCGTCGATCAGGGTTGTACAGGCCGCTTTCAGAGAAGTTACTTGCAGCAGGATGTCTCGAATCTCATGGTCCTCCACGTGGCGCAGCACGCCGTCGGTGGCCAGCAACAAAACATCACCAGCTTGCGCCGGAAATTCGCCGAGGTCGGGAAGTGTCGTCTCGTCGGTTCCCAGCGCACGGGTAATGATGTTCTGCGCTGAAGAACGCTTTGCCTCTTCCACGGTGAGCATGCCGCGGCGTACCTGCTCCATTACCAGCGAATGGTCCTCAGTGAGCTGGAGCAACTCCCCTTCGCGCAGCAGGTAGATACGGCTATCGCCAACGTTGGCGATACTGACGTTGCCTTCCGCAAAACGGGCTGCCACCAGGGTCGTTCCCATGCCGGACGTATTCCTGTGGACCTCCGCGTACTCGAGGATGGCGTCGTTGGCCTGCTTGACAGCTTCGGCAAGGAGACGCGCCCCGAGAGGGGCGTCGTGAGGGGTATCGTTACGATACGCGTCCTGGTTCAGCGCCGCTGTGTGCTTTTGGAAGTACCCAAGAACGGCATCCACGGCGATGCGGCTGGCAATTTCTCCCGCCGCGTGGCCGCCCATTCCATCACACACCACGAAAATGCCGAGCTGCTCATCGTAGCCAAAATTGTCTTCGTTGGCCACTCGCACCTTTCCGATGTCGGTCAGCCCGGCCGTTTCTAGAATTAGGGACATGCGGCCAACAGTTTACGCTGTAATGGGGAAATCTTGCGAGCGACGAAAGTGCCGTCGAATCGATAAATTGTGAGTGGCACGAAGATGGAAAGGCAGTGGCTGGTGGTTAGTGGATAGAGACTAGCAGGCAGTTCGGTCGGTGTCTTCAACTGTCTGTGCTCCGTAGCGCAATTCGTAATTCCGGCAAAATTTCCAGTCGATCTCTCTATCCACTAGCCACTGACCACTATCCGCTGGTTTCTACGGTCTGGTCTTCGCAATCTCCGGTTCCTTCTCGCGGACGTTCGTCTGATCAAGGTGGTAGCGAGTCAAGTCCCCGCATAAATGGTCGAATGCCTCCTCGGGGGTGTTGGCCCAGTGGAATAGCTCCAAGTCCTTGGGCGAGATAGTGCCGGCATCCACCAGGGCCTGGAAATTGACCACCTGGTCCCAATATTCCTTGCCATACACCACGACGCAAATGCGCTTGGCCAGCTTTTCGGTTTGTGCCAGGGTCAGCAGCTCGAACAGCTCATCGAATGTGCCGAAGCCGCCTGGGAAAACCACCAATGCCTTGGCCAGGTAGGCGAACCACAGCTTGCGCATGAAGAAGTAATGAAACTCGAAGTTCAGCTCGGGCGTGATGTAAGAATTAGGCGTTTGCTCAAATGGCAGGTTGATGTTCATCCCAATGGTTTTGCCGCCCGCCTCTGACGCCCCCAGATTGGCCGCTTCCATAATGCCCGGACCACCACCGGTGCAGATGACGAAACGATGGCGCTGCTGGCTGATGGACTTGGTCCATTGCGTCACCAGGAAGGCCAGCTTGCGCGCGTCCTCGTAGTAGCGCGCCATTCGGACGTCAGCCTTGGCGAGTCGCAGCCGTTCCTGCTCTTCGGCAGGGGCCAGCGTTGCGGAGTGAGGTCGCTCCAGCACCTGCAGGGTTTCCTCCGCCTGCGACCGGCTGTGAAAGCGAGCCGAGCCGAAAAAGACGATGGTGTCCTGGATGCGTTCGCGGCGAAACCGCGATAGCGGCTCCTGGTATTCGGCAAGGATACGAAGAATGCGGCCGTCGGGACTGTTGAGAAACTTCTTGTTCTCGTAGGCCAAGGGGGCTTGGTTGTGGCGGCGAGGTTGGTCTTTATGGTCAGGCATGCGGTTATTAGATCGGCCCAATATTGGATGAATGCAGTAGCTCGGGAGCGACAAGCTGGAATCGTGATGGCAACCACTTCACCTCAGGCATCGGGGTCTTCGCGATAGCGGACCGCCTCGGCAATTCCCATCCAGATGTCCACCAGGCCCAATCCGCTGACCAGGCCGCGCACGAAGTTCCGCATCAAGAATTCACGCAGCTCGGGATGTCCCAGCAGCAGAGAATTTTCCGTCCATATACGCGTCCAGGGCAGCACCGTCAGGATGATGCCGATTTCCAGGCAGAACAGCACAAAGACAATGAGCCAGAGCCGCCTCACCCAAAGGCTGCGGCCGCTTCGGCGTTTGCGGCGGGGGCATCACCAGAACCGGCGCCATCGTGCTCCGGACGCGCTACCGTTGTGCAGGTCGCCGGTGAAAGAACTCATTATGCGCCGATTGTCGGCCGACAGACCCGAGAGGCGGTTTTGTCGAGGCCACATTCTCTGCCTTAGCAGTGCCAACCCTGTCGAACTCCGCCTCTCGCCCCAGCGCCCGTGAAATCCATATGCAGGATTCTACCAGCGTGGGTCGAATGCGCGGGCCGGAAGGGACCGACGCGAAGTGGCCAATGGCCACGGTGGTAATCTGAATTGGATTGGAACATGAAGCACACATTGGAGACGATCAATCAAATGCAAGCCGATGGCGTCATCGGTATATATGCCATCGGAGGAGCGGTGGGTGCGACGTTCTATCTTGAGCCTGCGGCGACGTTCGATGTTGACGTGTTCGTGTCGCTTCCGGCTGCGCCAAGGAGTTCGCTTGTCAGCTTGGCGCCTATTTACGAATACTTGCAGGCGCGTGGCGGTCGCGTCAAAGGCGAGTACATTGTGATCGGCGATTGGCCCGTGCAGTTCTTGCCGCCCAGCGGAGAGTTGGAGCGTGAAGCGATAGAAGAGGCAGTGGAGGCTGAAGTTGAGGGCGTGAAGACGTGGGTGATGAGGGCGGAACATCTGGTCGCCATTGCGCTCCAAACCGGACGCGCGAAAGACCACGTGCGAGTTCTACAGTTTCTGGAGCAGAATGCGGTGGACCGCCATAAGCTAAGTCAGGTTCTCACCCAGTACAACCTTGCCGACAAATGGGAGCGCTTCGAGCGTAGGTACTTGAAGGAAACCAATGAGTAAGCCGGAATTGCGGAGACAACTGGCCGCGCTAAGCTTCTCGGAGAAGATCAAGATCCTGGAGAAACTGCGCGACCGCAGCCGTGCGATTGCGGCGAGCCGAGCCAAGCTGCGCTCGGCGGAGGCAGGAACGCCGAAACCGGCTCCCGCTCGAGATTAGTTGTGACAAGGCCTGTTCACGGAGGTAATCGTGCTCCTGACAACTGTTCTTACGGCGTGAGCTCCCACACGATGCCGTTTGTATACTCGCCGCCGAGAGATGTAGTGCCATATAGGTTGCCGTTTGCGTCAAAGATCACTCCGCCGACGGGGTTCCCTCCGTTTGCTAGGTCGAAATCGCCGAGATCGGTATAGATCCATCCGCCGCCCGACGGCGTCAACTTGAAGACCTCGCCATATCCACCAAGGCCGGCGAAGGCGATCGTCCCGTAGAGATTTCCTTCTGCATCGAGGGTGGGAGTGTCGAAAGGACCTTCGTAGGCGGAAAACTTTTGCCTCCGGCTAACGGTCCAGTTTCCGTTAGCTTGAGTCAGTTCGTACGCTTCTCCGCCATTGAACAAACCGCCAGTAGTGCCGTAGAGGTTGCCCTGTGCGTCCATGGTGACGCCACCGAACGGGCCGGGAGCGTCCTCATCACCGAAGGAATATAGGGTCGTTTGCGTCCAGCCCGATTCCGAAGGGGAGAGCTCGTACACAACACCCTGGCCATGCGTTCCGCCGTATTCAGCCGTACCGTACAGCTTCCCGGCGCTGTCGAAGATCACGCCGCTAAGCGGATTGGCGCCATCATCTCCTCCGGTGAAGCTCCAGAGCACGCTTTCCGTCCAGCTCCCCCCGGATTGCGTAAGTTTGAACACTACGCCGTCTCCGTAAGCGCCGCCGCTCGGGGTTGTGCCGTAAACGTTGCCGGCTTGGTCGAAGACCAGGGCGTCTGCATAGGCGAGTGGAAACTCGCCGAAGCCTCCGTCGCTCCCGCCAGTGAAGCGATACAGTACGGCTTCCGTCCAAGGACAGAGTGCGGTTTTGCAGGCCGAAGCCGGCGGCCGCAGGTTAAAGACTGTGCCGTAGCCCCCGTTGCTTCCATTGCCGCCTTCGGTGGTCGTGCCATAAAGCGTCCCGTTGGGACCGAAGGCGACGCTGGCCACCGGATACGCCCCGTCCGTGCCTCCCTGGAAGCTGTACAGCGGCGCCACGGTCCAGCCTGACGCGCCACGGGATACGCGGTAAACCGTGCCGTATCCTTGCGTCCCCCCGTAAGAAGCAGTGCCATAGAGCCTTCCCGCCTGGTCCATGATCAAACCGGAATCAGGTTCTGATCCAACATCGCAATTGCCGAAGTTGTAGAGCACGGTTAGCGTCTGCGCCTGCGCTGCGGAAAATGGACATAGGATGCTCTCGCGTGAAATGCGAGGATCGTGGAGGCGTCCATTACGGTTTTGGGTCCAGGCGCGAGCGTGTCGAGCCATCTCCCCGCCTGTTTCACAGGTTGGCTTTTATAATCAAACGCAGTCAGGTCCCATACTTTGCGGACCCCATAGGACGCAGTGATTACAACTAATGCGCAAGATGTGAGCCCCGCCGCAATTCCGGCCCTTCTTGCAATGGACCCTTTCGACCCCGCCAGTCGCATCGTTGCACAAGCCCATTGGGATAATAGCGCGACACCATTCGCTGCCCATATGATCATCACCGGCAAAAAAAGAAAAATCTTCCTCGTGTCCATGTCAAAGAATGGAGCCAAGACGAGAGATAGAAATGGCACTCCAAGAACAACCACAACGAGATAGATATGAGTAATTATCGATTCGTAAACCCAAGGTTTCCTGAAAAGACCGAGAATGGCGAGCGCGAACAAAATCGGAGATCCAAAATAAGAACCTATAATTATTGATTTTACTAGGTATTTGTAATTTGGTGGCGAATTAAATGTTACTACACGCAGGATATCCGAAATAGTGAAGTTGGCGCCAGAAATAACAGACAAATCAGGTCTATTGGTCGTTCCTACTTCTTCCAAGGATTTATCGATCCCATACTGCGCTTCATCCCCGTTCATGCCGGTACTATAGGGGATAATCACCGCGATATTGTACGGGGTTTTGCCTTCCCAGCGGAACTGACCGGTTTCGGTGGATAGCCATATTACATAGGGAGTCGCAACCAGTAGAAATGACGTGAGAAGTGCACATGAGCGCAAGACGACGCGGCGAGTTTGCCGCCGGTCCATCGCGAAGCTACTGGCTACAAGCAGGCAGATGGTCAGGAATGGATAGAGAGCCGCTTCGGGTCTCGTCAGGTAGGCCAACCCAAAACAAAACCCCGCCAGCAGAAAGTTTCGAGCCGCTTGCAGGCTAAGGCACCGCAAACTTCAGTATGCCCCTGACAGAACCAGGGTAATGTATGTCGTTTCGCTAAACACGGTTGACGCGAACCCGATCAACAGGGGGTGACATGCCGTCAACAAAGCGGCGACATACGCGACCTTTCGGTTGTAGAGGTGAAGCGTAATCGAGTAGATCGGCAGCACAAGGAGCGTGCCCATGGTCACTGAGATGAGACGCCCAGCGAGTTCCAACTGGTGCGTTAGCAGGGAGACGGCCGCGATGAGCAGGGGGAACAACGGAAGGAGCATGGGTTGCGCTCCCGGCAGCGCGATACCGACATAGCCGTCAACAAAGCGGCAGCATACGCGACCTTTCGGTTGTAGAGGTGAAGCGTAATCGAGTAGATCGGCAGCACAAGGAGCGTGCCCATGTAGCTCAATGATCGCCCAGCGGGACTTCGCCAACTGGTGCGTTAGCAGGGAGACGGCCGCGATGAGCAAGGGGAACAATGGAGGGAGCATGAGTTGCGCTCCGGCAGCGCGATACCGACATAGCCGTTCCCGTTAAGCAAGTTCTCGGCGATGCGCGCGTATTCCGCGCCCTCGGAATCGATCGCCCCCCATAAGGAACTTGGCGCTCAACAATCTTAGTGTGAACGCAAGCAGCAGAATAAGAAGCAGTGGCAGAGTCGCGGATTTAATGCCAACAGCCGCAGACAGCGTCGCCAGATGGACGGCTATTTTCTTCCCGTCTGCATTAAATCCTAACGGACCTTGGTGGCTCCAAGTGTTAAGAAATTTTAAAGTCATCGGCGGGTTTTCATTTCACAGCCTCGGTCACGAACGTGAAATTTAATGTTTCCGACGCACCGGTTTTCTTTAATGATCCACGGTTATGTCTTTTGCATCGGGCGCACTATGATGTCAGTCACTTCGCTTGTTCGGGGTAGCCCCAGCAGAAAGAGAACGAGGCCCCCGACATCGGCAGGCTGGATCAAGCGTTCCGGCGGATAGGGACGCCCTTCGATCGCGAAGATTGCCCGCTGCCGCTCGGTCGCCGTTCGCCCAAGGAAAATCGACGTCACACGCACGCCTTTTGCATTGACTTCGTTGCAGGCTATCGGCGACAGCTTTCATGGCGTGCTGAGTTGCGGCGAATTGGCCGACCCCCGCGGCAGCTTTGAGCCCTTGTGTCGAGTTGACGAAAATGACTTGTCCGCTATACCCTTATCAGCAAGGGTAGCACTTGCTGAAGAAGTGCATAGGGCCCGAGCACGTTTGCCGCAATCTGACGGACGAAGACGTTTGCTCTGAACGCTCGTAGATGCCCGAACTTAGAACCAAGACATCCAATCGACCTCTCGCGGTCATCTCGGCGCCGATCTGTCTGAGGTCGTCATCATCAGTCAAGTCTGCCACTACCAAATCATCACCGGCGTCGCGTTCTTCAGGCGGGACGCGCCGGACGAGTTTGTCCAAATTGCGGCCCAACATGAAAACCTCGGCCCCGGCTCCGAGAAGATCAAAGGCGATGGCACGCCCAATATCCCCCATGCACCGGCGACCAATACGACGGCGCCGCCGAGGCTCATCGCTGAGGCTCGCGGTTTGCGTATTTCATCTTCATACGAGGCGACCAGCGCCTCTGGTAAATGGGCGAGGTCCGAGCAGCGGACGTAATCCCCCATGGTCGTCCCCGTGCAATGCGAGTTGACGTTTTCGGCGCCAAGATGAGCGACAGCGTCGCCGTAGTGAACAGTCCGGAAGTCGATGCTGTACCGCGCGATCCCGCTCGTGTTCGGCACCGTCTCATGCAAGTGGGCTCCGGAACAGGATAAGCCCGGCAGGCGGGCAAATTATTTGGATCTTGTCTGGATCGACCTCTTCCTGCGGTTTCGGTTGCTCGCGGGTATCCGAGATCGACATGCTTGGCCGCTTCAACCCTGCTTCTTTTATTCCACTCAGCGTAATTATAGATCTGAGAATTATTCTGAACCGCCCTGCTAAAGTATTTCGAATAGAAAGCCAGACAGTTCTCAGGAGTAATATCAAATATCGGCAGCCACCAGTTGATTTGACTTATGGGCGCGGAATACCAGGTGTCGCGGTGCGGGTGAAATGCGTAGGCAATCCCCGAGGTCAGGTATGTCGTCGGGTATGCCGAACGCAGCCGGGGCACATCGAAATATATCTCGTTGGGGTACTGCTGCCAACGGATTTAATAATTTCGGGCAAGAGACGCTTACATTCCGGATGATGGATAAAAGCCGGCTTCAATGATGCCAGGACGCGAGCGCATTCCTCCATGCTGAGGTGATGCTCGATCGTTCGCGGATCGTGTGGTGCAAAGGCCTCAATGATCATGGTTTTTGCCAGCGCACACAGCTTCGCTGTCGCCTCCGAAGCTGAATAAACGAAAATATCCCCGGCATAGAGGCCGCTTCGCCTTTTCTCGTCTGAGCACTGATTGTCAAAAAAGATATTACTCATTGAAGTCTATCCTTGTGTAGATTGCAGCTCTCCATCGCATTTAGAGAACATTTACTCGACCCCTTGCTACCTGTCGAGACTAAGCTCACACAATCTCAAGAAGCTCGGCGGCGATTAGTGCGTCCGCGGCCGCGCGGATTGCTGCGAAGGGTAATCCGGCCCGCTCGGCCATCTCCAGCAGTGAATGATGGCCATCCGCAAGGTTCAATACCCAGAGCAGAGCCAACTGGTCGCAGCTCGCGGCGCGCTGCCCGCCCATCGCCGCATACAGGCCGCGCCGACCGAGCTGCGGTTCGCCCTTCGGATTGCTGCTGCGGTAGAGGGTATCGCCCTCGATGACTGCGACGATTCGCCGCAGGATGGCGAGCGAATGTGACAGACTCTCGGGGCGCAGAAGCGAGGCATTGTCGGCCGAGCTATGGTACTGGGGTATTCGCCGTGGGGTGTGCGCATCAGACAGCCGACGGGCAGGTCAAAGCCGGGCGAGCAATACTGTCTCTCGTCATAACCATAGGGGACAAAAGAAGTGATGCGGTGGGGGACCTCATCGTAACGAAGAACATGCGCAACGATACGATCGATCGGTGCGTTGGCGCGACGGCTTTGCTTGTACGTTATGCCCCCGGCGTCGCCAAGACAGGAGAGGACGAGACCGTGCGCGATCTGCCGAACCCTGTCCTCGTTACGGGCGAGCCAAGTCAGTGAGCCGATGGTGCCGGGGATAAAGAGAAAGCGATAGGTGTAGCGCAACCGAAACGCCTGGAGATAACGCGCCAACATCGTTGCGACGGCGATCCCCGACAGATTGTCATTGGCGAGCGAAGGGTGACAGATATCGGCCCAAAGAGGACCGTATCATCGTGCTCACCGGGAATAACCAGCTCGCCGTAGGTGAGGTGACCGGGCATCAAATCGGAGTTGATCACGACGCGATAGAGCCCGTCGGCCAAGGTCGAGAGTTGGCGCTGAGTGAGGGAAGCCGCCAGTTGTCTGTATAGTAGGAAGTACGATAAGGGGTCCAGTCCGGATGATCGGGCAAGGTATGGAGGTGCGGACGCAGTTCGGCAAGCAACATAAGCGCATCGATCGGCCGGCTGTATTGGACAATGTGGAGGTTGCTGGCCGCGAAATCCACGACTTGGGTGCCATCTGGGCACGCGATATAAGCGTTCCGAATATTCCACTGGCTGGCACGGTCCAATCCAACACCCGGTTCCCGAGGGAACCTCATCAACCTCGAGCCGGATGTAGCGCTGAAGGATTTCAGCGTTTGCCGTACGCCATTGCCAGTGATGCTGCGGCAAATCGGGAAGAGCTCCTCGATGAGCGCCATCAACGCTTTTCCGTCGTGCCGGAGACCGGAGCGACCTCGTCAAAGGTACCGAGCTTCACACTCACGTTTGCTTGGCAACCACTCGTCACATGGGCCAGTTTTCATCACGACGGACCGAAAGTTAACACTAAACTTGGACGCATTTCCATAGCTCAGAAATCCGCGTGGACAACGGCAGACGTCCATGGCATCATATTTTCTTGCACTTATCAGTCTTTCTGATGGCGCAAGTGGCACGACGCTTCGACTTTTGAGGTAATTTCGCCCCCTGAGCGGGCAATGACGACACAAATGAAATTGGCTGCCTTCAATAGCATCAACGATGAATAGCAATTGCGAGCCCTTAGTTAGTGTCGTGATACCTGTCTACAACGGTGCCATGTACTTAAGAGAATGTATAGAAAGCGTTCTCGCACAAACCTATCAGAATTGGGAGTATATAATTGTCAACAATCAGAGTACTGATGATACATTACCGATTGTTGAAGAATATGCAAAGAGATCGATGGCGACACGCGTCCATAGCAACGACAACCTTCTGGATGTGATCGCTAATCACAATCGTGGGCTTCACTGATCCCGAAGTGAGCAAATACTGCAAGGTGGTGAGCGCCGACGATCTCGTTATTCCCAGAGTGCATCGCCCAACGGCAGCAGTTCCAGAAAAGGCGAACCCATCGGTGGGGATCGTCGGCTCCTATCAAGCTCTTCGGCGGTCTCTGATGGTTGGCACGTGCAAATGGACGAATTGCTGATACCCGAGTACAATCATTCCGGGCAGGGCAATATGTCGTCATCAGCTGCTGGGCGCACCATACATGTTTGCGTAATCCAACCTCTCTCCTATATCGGTCCGATCTTGTTAGAGGGCACGCGGCTTCTTTCTACCCGAACTCAAGGCCTGGGGCCGACGCGAGTGCCTGCTACAAATACCTCGAGAGTTCCGATTTTGGTTTTGTGCACCAGGTGCTCTCCTACGAGAGGGTACACGAGAACGCTATTAACACGACCTCCCGGTCCTTGAATTCCTTTCTGGCAGACCGCCTCCATGACCTTACCGAGTATGGCCCCATTTATCTCACCGAGGACGAGCTTGTTGCGCCAACCAAAGACATTATCTTGGCTCTTATAGATTCCTCTGCAAACAATTTCTTTGTCGGTAAAAACCTCCAAGAGTATTTTGGCAGTATCATAAACGCAATCTCACAGCAGCGGCCACCCGCTATCGCAGCTGAGACTCGTATCGGCTGTCTGCGTCAAACTCCTCGACTTGGCGCTTAACCCAAAGCAACAGTAGAAAAGGTAGTGAGACATCCCCGCGATTCAGGCAGCCATTACATGACATACCTCGTAGCCCATGTCAGTTGATTTTCCCGATAGAGCGGTATGCCGAGATAACATTATGCGAGAGGCACTTAGATCAAGAAGAGTGGGCAATTGAAGCGGATGGTAAGAGTGAGTTGACTGGTAGGAGTGGGTTCAGATGAAGGTAGTGCTGTTCTGCGGCGGCCTGGGCCTACGGCTTCGGGATGATGCTGATCACATTCCAAAGCCTATGGTGCCGATCGGGTACCGCCCAATC